>CAVQHL010000040.1:0-28193 GCA_963712255.1 uncultured Actinomycetes bacterium | reverse complement strand
CCGCCTGATCGAGCGCCGCGGCCTGCTCGCCGAGGGCTCCCGCGAGCTCGAACTTGCTGATCACCCCTAGCGCGACGAGCGCCTCGCCGACCCGCTCGCCGGTCTTCCGCTGGCGCCGCAGCGCCTGGTCGAGCTGCTCCGCGGAGACGAACCCCGCGTGATGAAGATCTCTCCGAGCGGGCGCCACGACTCGTTCGCGCCGGCTCGGTGTCCGTCCCCGCCGGCCCATCTCCGCCACTGCTCGGCGACGACCCTTGCGAGCTCCTGCCGCGAGACGCCGAATCGCTAGACGAGGATCTGACCGAGCTGCTCCCCGGTCTCGCGCTGGATCTCGAGCGCGACACGAAGCTGGCTCTCCGAGACGAGACCGCGTTCGACGAACAGCGAGCCGATCAGGCGAGCCGTGATGGTCTCGGCGGCATTCACGTCACCGTATCGGCAGTCACTCATTCGAGCTATAGAGGAATCGGCCAATCGTGGGCGGCGGCTCCTTGCGCTCGACAAGCCCTGCTCGTACGCGAAGACGACCGCGTGGACGCGGTCGCGGAGCCGGAGCTTCGCGAGGATCCCGGCGACGTCGTCGACGCGCTCGCCTCCTCGACGTCCTCCTCCGCGATCTCCGCGTTCGAGAGCCCACGGGCGACCCGCGCGAGCAGCTCGAGCTCGTCCGGCTCGAGCTCCTCGATCTCCGGCGGCCGCTCGCCGCCGTCCGCCCGACGCGCGAACTCGGCGACGATGCGCCACGTGATCTCGGGCGAGAGGAGCGCGTCCCCTGTCACCACCAGGCGGATCGCGTCGACGAGCTGCTCCGGCGGTGTGTCCTTGAGCAGGAAGCCGCTCGCACCGGCCCGCAGCGCCTCGTAGACGTACTCGTCGAGGTCGAACGTCGTCAGGATCAGCACCCGCGGCCCGTGTCGTTCCGCTCGAGCAGCTTGCGGGTCGCCTGCAGGCCGTCGACGTTCGGCATCCGGACGTCCATCAGGATCACGTCGGGGCTCGTCTCGCGCGCCGCGAGCACGGCCTTGAGGCCGTCGGCCGCCTCGCCGACGATCTCGAAGCCGTCCTCGGCCTCGAGGATCATCCGGAAGCCGTCGCGGACGAGCGCCTGGTCGTCGGCGATCAGGACCCGCGTCGTCACGCGCCCGCCCCGAGCGGCAGGTGCGCCCGGACGACGAAGCCGCCGCCGGTCCGTGGCCCGGAGTCGACCGAGCCGCCGACGAGCGCGACGCGCTCCTGCAGCCCGGCGAGCCCGTGGCCGCCGCCGCCGTTCCCCGGCTCCGACCGGCCGTCGTTGGCGATCTCGAGCTCCAGCGCGTCCTCGATCCAGCGCACCGTGACCCACGCGTGCGCCGGGCCGGCGTATCGCAGCGCGTTCGTCAGCGCCTCCTGGATCACGCGGTACGCGGAGAGGTCGACGCCCGGCGGCAGCTCCTGCGGCTCGCCCTCGATCTCGAGCTCGACCGGAAGGCCGGCCTCGCGCACCGTGCCGACCAGCACGTCCACCGTTCGCATCGACGGCTGCGGCGCGAACTCGGGCATCGCGCCCTGCTCGCGGAGCAGGCCGACGAGGCGCCGCATCTCGGTGAGCGCCTCGCGTCCGGTCGCCTCGATCACCTCGAGCGCCTGCCGCTCCCGCTCCTGCTCGGGGCGGAGCAGCCGCCGGACCGCTCCGGCCTGCACCGTCATCACCGAGACCGAGTGCGCGACGACGTCGTGGAGCTCGCGCGCGATCCTCTGGCGCTCCTCCGCGACGGCGCGGTCTGCCGCGGCGACCGGGTCCTGCTCGGGCTGATGCGGGCCCTTTCCATCCGGGGGACGCTAGCGCTACGGTGGCCGCCGTGGAGGTGCAGCGCATCGACGACGGGCTCTGGCGCTGGACGGCGCCGCACCCCGACTGGAAGCCCGGCGACGACTGGGAACGGGACGTCGGCTGCGTGTACTGGGAGGCGGACGACGCGGTCGTGCTCGTCGATCCGCTCGTCCCGACGGACGAGGCCGACCGCGCCCGCTTCCTCGAGGCGCTCGACCGCGACGTCGAGCGCGTCGCGCTGCCCGTCGCGATTCTCCTCACGTGCGAGTGGCACGGCCGCAGCCAGGCGGAGCTCGCCGAGCGCTACGACGCCCGCGTCTTCGCGCCGCCGACCGCCGAGCGGCTGCCGGGCAACGCGACCGCTCTCGACGTGCCCGAGGAGGTCGTCTACTGGCTTCCCGAGGCGCGGGCGCTCGTTCCGGGCGACACGCTGCTGGGGACGCCCGACGGCCTCACCCTCTGCCCGGCCTCCTGGTTCGACGACCGCGGCAGCATCGACGAGCTCGCTCGGAGCCTGACGCCGCTCCTCGACCTGCCGGTCGAGCGGGTGCTGACGTCGCACGGGCCGCCGGTTCTCGCGGACGGCCGCGCCGCGCTCGCCCGCGCGCTCGCAGCCGCGGCCTAGCTCCTAGCGCGCCGGCGTACACCGCGAGCGCGTCGAGCACGTTGCGCAGCCGGAGCCCCTCGTCGGTGAGGATGTACTCGACGCGGGGCGGGCGCGCATCGATCACGCGCCGCTCCAGCAGGCCGGCGTCCTCGAGCTCGAGGAGCCGCTGCGCAAGCGTCCGCGGCGGGATCTCCCCGACCGCCTGCTTGAACTCGTTGAAGCGGCTCGCGCCCTCGACGGACGCCCAGAGGATCGAGACCGTCCAGCGGCCCTCGAGGAGGCCCGCCGCGCGGCGGACCTCCTCGGGTACCGGGGTGCACTGCCGACAGCGCATCAGAGCGTGGCGTGGTGCTGCGTCGCCGGCGTCGGCTCGAGCGCGATGCCGAGCACCTCGTCGAGCGACATGACCGGATGGAACTTGAGCTCGTCGCGCACGTGCTCGGGCACGTCGTCGAGGTCGGCGCGGTTCCGCTCGGGGATCACGACGTCGGTCAGCCCGGCCGCGTGCGCGGCGAGCACCTTCTGCTTGAGGCCGCCGATCGGGAGAACGCGCCCCTGGAGCGTCAGCTCGCCGGTCATGCCGACCGTGTGCTTGACCGGCCGCCCCGAGAGGAGCGACGCGAGCGCGGTCGCCATCGTGATGCCCGCGCTCGGGCCGTCCTTCGGGATCGCGCCGGCAGGCACGTGGACGTGGAACTTCCGGTCGAAGTCGGGCTGCTCGATCCCGAGCCGGTCGGCCTGCGAGCGAACCGCGGAGAGCGCGATCTGCGCGGACTCCTTCATCACGTCACCGAGCTGGCCGGTGAGCACGAGCCCCTCGCCGGGGATCGCCGTCGCCTCGACGAAGAGCACGTCGCCGCCGGTGATGTTGACCGCGAGCCCGGTCGCGACGCCCGGCACGGCCGTCCGCTCCGCCGCCTCGCGGAAGAACTTCTGGCGGCCGAGAGCGTCACGCACCGACTCGATGTCGACCTCGACGGGCGCCTCCACCACGTCGCTGACGATCTTCGTCGCGGTCTTGCGCAGGATCGACCCGAGCTCGCGCTCGAGCTGACGGACACCCGCCTCGCGCGTGTACTCCGAGATCACCGTCTCGAGGACGTCGTCCGAGACCGCGACCTCCTCCTCGTGGAGGCCCGCACGCTCGCGCTGCCGCGGCCAGAGGTAGCCGCGGGCGATCGCGACCTTCTCGTCCGAGGTGTATCCGTCGAAGCGGATCACCTCCATGCGGTCGAGAAGCGGCCCGGGGATCGTCTCCGCCATGTTGGCGGTCGCGATGAAGAAGACCTGCGACAGGTCGACCTCGACGTCGAGGTAGTGGTCGCGGAACGTCGAGTTCTGCGCCGGGTCGAGCACCTCGAGCAGCGCGGCCGACGGATCGCCGCGCCAGTCGGCGCCGACCTTGTCGACCTCGTCGAGGAGGATCACGGGGTTCATCGTCTTCGCGTCGCGGAGGGCGCGGACGAGCCGGCCCGGCAGCGCGCCGATGTACGTCCGCCGGTGGCCGCGGATCTCGGCCTCGTCGCGGAGGCCGCCGAGCGACATCCGGACGAACTCGCGGTTGAGCGCCTTCGCGACCGACTCGCCGATCGAGGTCTTGCCCGTGCCGGGAGGCCCGATCAGCGTCAGGATCGCGCCCGCGCGCTTGTCGACCTCGATCCCGCGCTCCTTGCGCAGCTTCGCGACGGCGATGTACTCGACGATCCGGTCCTTGACGTCCTCGAGGCCGGCGTGGTCGGCGTCGAGCACCTCACGTGTGCGCTCGGGGTCGAGCACCTCCTCGGAGGTGACGCCCCAGGGCACCGCGAGGAGCCAGTCGATGTAGCTGCGGATCATCTGCGACTCGGGCGAGCTCTCGCCCATCCGCTCGAAGCGGGCGAGCTCCTTGTCGGCCTGCTCGCGCACGGCCTCGGGCATCCCCGCCTCCTCGATCTTCGTCCGGTACTCCTCGACGACGGACGCGTCGTCCTCGCCGAGCTCCTTCCGGATCGAGTCCATCTGCTTGCGGAGGAGGTACTCGCGCTGCTGCTTCTCCATGCCCGCGTTGACGTCCTCGCGGATCCGCTGTCGGATCTGCATCGTCGAGAGCCGCTCGCGCTGGAACGCGAGAGCGAGCCCGAGCCTCTCGGCGATGTCCACGGTCTCGAGTAGCTGCACCTTCTGGGCAAAGCTCAGGTCGGGCGCGTAGCCCGAGGTGTCCGCGAGCGCGCCCGGCTCCGTGATGGAGCGGACGAACGCCTGGATGCGCCCGTCGTCGCCGCGCAGCTCGAGGATCTCCTCGACGACCGCGCGGTACTCCGTCTCGAGCTCGCGGATCCGCTCGTCGGTGCGCTCGCTGTCGCGGCGCTCCTCGACCTCGACGAAGAGCCGCCCCCTCGTGTCGGTCTCGGCCGCGCCGGCGACTCCACGGTGCAGCCCTTCGAGCGCGACCGCGGTCGAGCCTCCGGGAAGCCGGACGCGGTCGGTGACGCGCGCAACCGTGCCGACGGCGGCGTACTCGCCGTCGTGCTTCGGAACGAGCAGCACGCGCTCCTCATCGCCGACGTCGACCGTCAGCGTCACGTTCATCTGGGGGAAGACGACGATGTCGTCGAGTGGGACGAGCAACAGCTTGCTCACGACGGGGTTCACGCTCCTCGTGTCAGTCGTGTCAGTCACGTCAGTTGGTATCAAAAATATAGCTACTCGCTTCTGGTGCGTGCGGATCTTGATCCCACCCGAACCGAAGGTTCACAAAGCCCTCTCAGATGTCCGCTCCAATGGGCCACGAGCCATTCAGCGATCCCAACCGCCTCCCGCGGATCGCAGGATGGGCAGGCAGCGCACTCCGAGGGCGCTCGCCGGCTCGTAGCGAGGGCGCCCCCCGGCGCCCTCGCGCTCTTTGCGGCTAGCCGCGGAAGCGGCGAAAGGCCGCGTCCGCGACCCGGCCTGCGAGCACGTCCGAGCGGACCCCCGCGTCGCCGGCGCGGTGGGTCATCACGGCGGCGACGAACAGGCCTCCTCGCCAGACGATCAGCCCCGCGTCGTGGCGCGCCGCGTTCACCCAGCCGGCCTTGTGCATGAGGACGACGCCCGTGCGCTTGCCGACGAGGCGCCCGAGCTTCTCGCGGTCGCGTCCGTGCGCGAGCACGTAGAGGAGGTACCGCGACTCGGCTGGACTGACCCCCGCGCCGGACGTCAGCGGCCCGAGCCCTCCGCTTCCGAGCCAGATCGCGCGAAACAGCCGCGCGAGGTCGAGCGCCGTCGTCGCCTTCCCGATCCCCCAGGACGGCTGTGCCACGACGTCGAGCGGCACGCCGCGCGCGGCGATGTCGCGCGTCGGGGCAGGGGCGAGCGACGTGCCGAGGATGTAGCCGCCGTACATCTCGGTGCGCTCGAGCCCGATCGACCGCATCGTGGCGTTGACGACGGCGCCCCCGCCGCTCGTCGAGCCGCCGAGCATGACGAGCATGCGGTTCGCCGCCTCGTTGTCGGACGGGATCAGCATCGCCCGGAACAGCCGGTCGAGCTGGCTGCCAGGGGCGGGCGGCCGCTCGAGGCGGGTGAGCAGCGTCACCCCGATCGCGAGCTTGAGCGTCGACGCCGCCGGGAACGTCGCACGCGCGTTCCACGCGGCGCCGGCTCCGGTGGCGAGGTTCTCGACGTAGGCGGCGGACGTGCCCGGGTAGGCGCGCGCCAGCCGGACGACGTCACGCTGGAGCAGAGGATCGAGACGGAGGGGTCGCACCCGCGGGCGGGCCGCGCGCGGCAGGCCGAAGACGTGGTCGACCGTTCGACCGGCCCGGCGTCCGCTCCGATCGATCGTCTCCACCCGGACGCGCGTATCGCGCGGCGGAAGGGGGACGTCGACGGAGAACGTCGTCCCGCCGCGGAGCCGCAGGGCGCGCACGATGCGACCGTCGACACGGATCACGACGCGGCGCGTTCCCGGTGCGACGCTGCCCTGGACGAGGCCGTACGAGACCTGGTACGCCGCCGGCCGCTCGACGACCGGAGGCCGTGGCGGCGTGGCCGGAGGCGGCGGGGTGTCGATCACGGACGAACCGTAGCCTTGTCGCTCATGGCGCCGATCCTCGCCCACCTCGATCTCGACGCGTTCTACGCGGCGGTCGAGGAGCTCGAGGACCCGTCGCTCCGCGCCCGGCCGCTCGTCGTGGGCGGCGACCCTCGCGGGCGAGGCGTCGTGGCGACGGCGAACTACGTTGCGCGGCAGTACGGGATCCGCTCGGCGATGAGTGCGGCCGAGGCCATGCGCCGCTGCCCCGAGGCGGTCTTCGTCCGGCCGCGCCACAGCCTCTACCGGCAGTACTCGGTTGCCGTCTGGTCGGCGATCGGCGAGGTCGTTCCCCGCGTGGAGCGCACCGGGCTCGACGAGGGCTACCTCGACCTCGGATCGGTGCTGACGTCGTTCTCCGGGGCGCGGCGCCTGGCGGAGGCGGTGCAGGTCGCGGTCCGCGGCGCCACGTCCCTGTCGTGCTCGCTGGGCGTGTCGACGGCCAAGGTCGTCTGCAAGGTCGCCTCCGAACGCCGCAAGCCGGGCGGGATCACGGTCGTCCCTCCGGGACGGGAGGCCCGGTTCCTCGCTCCGCTCGCGACCCGCGTTCTGCCGGGTGTCGGACCGCGCGCGGAGGAGCGGCTCGCCGCCGCCGGAATCGTCACGATCGGGGGGCTCGCGTCGCTGTCGGACGTCGCGCTGCGCGCCGTGCTCCCCGGCCAGGTGGGTCGGCTGCTCCGCGACCGCGCGCGCGGAATCGATCCCCGCGACCTCGAGCTCGACGCGGAGCGCGTCTCGATCTCGACGGAGGAGACCTTCGAGCGCGACCTCGTCGACCGCGCGGCTCTCCACGCCGAGCTGCGGCGGATGGCGGGTGAGGTCTCGTCGTACCTGCGTCGCGACGGCCTCTCCGCCCGGACGGTGACGGCGAAGCTCCGCTACGCCGACTTCTCGCTCCGGTCGCGCTCGACGACGCTCCAGACGCCGATCGACGAGCCCGAGCGCATCGGCGACCTGGCCTGCGAGCTCCTCGACCGCGGCCTCCGTGACCGCCCGGGTGCGCTCCGGCTCGTGGGCGTCGGCGTCTCGGGCCTGACGACCGTGCGGCAGCTGACGCTCGACGAGCTCTGACGCTCAGCCGCGAAGCAGCGGGCGCGTCAGGCACGTCGGCCCGCCGTCTCCCTTGCGGGAGATCTCGTCGCCGCGGTAGGTGACGACGTCGACACCGGCCCGCTCCATGCGGCGTCGCGTCTCGTCGTTGCCCTCGAGCGCGAGTGCCCGTCGTGGCCCGAGCGCGAGCACGTTCGTCCCCTGGGTCTCGAACTCGTCGTCGGGCACCTCGACGACCTCGATGCCGCGCTCGGCCAGCAGCCACATGAGCCGCGTCGGGGCGATGCGCGGGTAGACGAGCGCCAGGTCGCGGTCGAGCGGCGAGATGAACGACATGAGGTGCATGACCTCGCCCGCACCGTTCCAGTGCGGGAGATCGAAGGCGATCACCTCGACGCCCGGGAACGCGCCGGCGAGAGCGTCGATCGCCTCGGGGTTCGTGCGGTACCCGATCCCGACGAGGAGCGTCTGCTCGTCGAGCCAGACGGTGTCGCCTCCCTCGACGGTGGCGGGAAGCTCGATCCGCGCTGCGATCGGGACGCCCGCCCCCTCGAGCGCGGCTGCGGTCGCCTCCGGCTCCCGCCGGCGACCTTCCTTCCCGGGGAGGAGAAGCACCGCGCCGCCCTGACCGACGAGCGTCGGGTCGTACGTGTAGATCGCGTCCGGGTTCCCGCGGTCGTGCTCGGAGACGACGACCTCTGCGCCCGCGCTCTCGAGCAGCGCGCAGAGCGCCTCGTGCTCTGCCTGCGCGGCTGCGACGTCGGGTGCGGCACGCCATCCGTACTCCTGCCACGCCGCCGCGTCCTCGGGCAGCGGGCGCCGGACGAGGACCCGCCGGAGGTCGCCCCACATCGATGCGCTGCCGTACCGGCTCACGGCGCGGCACGCTACCCGACGGCGTTCGCCGGCCGCCGCCCCTCCAGGAGGACGGCGCGGAGCGCCTCGACGCACAGCATCCCCATCGCGACCCGCGTGTCCCGCGTCGCGCTCCCGAGATGAGGAGTCAGCACGACGTTCTCCAGGGAGAGGAGCCCCTCCTCGACCTCGGGCTCCCGCTCGAAGACGTCGAGCGCGGCGCCTGCGATGACACCGGCGCGAAGCGCCTCGACGAGCGCGCGCTCGTCCACGATCGGCCCGCGCGCCGTGTTCACGAGGACGGCGCTCGGGCGCATCGCCTCGAGCTCCGCCGCACCGATGAGGTGCCGCGACTCGGCGGTCAGCGGCACGTGGAGGCTGACGACGTCCGCCTCGGCAAGCAGCGAGCGGAGGTCGTCGGCCCTGGAGGCGAAGCGCGCGGTCGCGCCGAAGGCCTCCGCCAGGCGCGCGGTCTCGCGACCGATCCGACCCGGGCCGACGACGAGGAGCTGCTTACCGTCGAGGCTCGCCCCGAGCATGAACTCGAGCGAGAACTCCCACTCGTCTCCGCGTCGGACGAACCGGTCGCCTTCGGCGATCCGCCGGAGGAGCGCGAGCATCAGCCCGACCGCGAGCTCCGCCGTGGTCCGGGTCAGGACATCGGGTGTGTTGGCGACGACGACGCCGCGCGCCGTCGCGGCTCCGAGGTCGATGTTGTTGACGCCGACCGCGTAGTTCGCGACGACGCGGAGCTGCGGGCCGGCACGGTCCAGAAGCGCGTCGTCGACGGTCGTCGTCAGCAGCGAGAGGATGCCGTCCGCGCCCTCGGGGCCGTCGACGAGCTCGAAGTCCGCCGCCAGCGCGGCGCTCACCTCGTCGAGAACCGCCTCTGTGACGTGGACGCGGGGGCGCACGACGCGCATCATCTCCGAATGGCCGAGCGCTACCACGAGCAGTCGCGCTCCCTCCAGGATCGATTCGACACTCGCCGGATCGCCGATCGGCTGACCGAGCGCACCGTGCGGGACCGGATCGACGACGACGATCGCGCGTTCATCGAGCGAATGGACATGCTGTTCCTCGCCACGGCCGACGACGAGGGCCGGCCGCAATGCTCGTACAAGGGCGGCGAGCCGGGCTTCGTCCGCGTCGTCGACGACCGGACGATCGCGTTCCCGAGCTGGGACGGGAACGGCATGTACCTCTCGCTCGGCAACGCGCTCGCGAACCCCCACGTCGGTCTGCTCTTCGTCGACTTCGTCGGGCAGAAGCGGCTGCGACTCAACGGCGTCGCCTCGATCGCGGACGACGACCCCCTCCTCCCCCATTACCCGCAGGCGCAGCTGATCGTCCGGGTGCGGGTGACCGAGGTGTTCCCGAACTGCCCGCGCTACATCCACAAGATGGAGCTCGTCGAGCGGTCGCGCTTCACGCCGCGCGACGGGCGTCCGGCGCCGATCCCCGACTGGAAGCGCCGCTCGTGGTCGCAGGACGCGCTGCCCGCGGGTGACCCCGCGCGAGACGCTCCACCACTCGACTGAGGGACCGGCGGGACGTCCGTTCCACCGGCCGCGAACCCCCGATTTGGGGGGCGGTGGAGTGGGTACGGTCCTGACGCGCAGCCCCGTTCCGGAACCGACCGAAAGGGCAGACAACATGCGTAAGCGCATCTCGCTTCACGCGGGCGTGCTCGCCGCCGTGATCGCGGCGGCCATGCTCGCGGGGGAGGCAGCGAGTGGTATGGGCGGACTGGCAGCCGCCGCGTCTCCGGGCGCCGCAGCGTGCTCCGAGCCGGCCGGCCTCGCCCGCATCAAACCGGGCGCGACGGCCGCCGAGCCAGAGCTCTATGCGAAGAACCAGGCCAACGCCTACGGCGTGCTCAAGGACCTGCCGACGCTGCCGCTCGGGAGCGTCACGATCCCCGTCGTGTTCCACATGATCGGCGGCGAGGCGTTCAGCGACGCGGAGATGGCGCGGTGGAACACGATGATCGCCGCCCAGATGAAGGTGCTCAACGACTCGTTCTCGGGCCTGACCGGGCCGGGTGCGGCCAACACGCCTTTCCGGTTCGTGCTGCAGAAGACGACCTGGACGGTGAACGCGGAGTGGTACACGGTCGTCCCGGGCAAGGGCGGCGTCGAGAAGGACATGAAGCAGGCGCTGTACGAGGGCGACGCGAGGACGCTCGACATCTATGCCGCGAACATCGGCGGCGGGCTCCTCGGGTGGGCGTACTTCCCCAAGGGCTACAACAACGGGCGGGACTACATCGACGGCGTCGTCATCCTCGACGAGTCGATGCCCGGCGGGACCATCGGGAAGTACTCGCTCGGCGACACGCTCACGCACGAGGTCGGCCACTGGCTGATGCTCGAGCACACGTTCGCCCACGGGTGCTCGGCCTCCGGCGACTGGGTCGTCGACACGGCGCCCGAGGCGATCCCGCAGTTCGACTGCCCCGTGGGCGCGGACACGTGTGCCGCACCCGGGGACGATCCGATCCACAACTTCATGGACTACTCCCAGGACTCCTGCATGTGGATGTTCACGCAGGGCCAGGCCGACCGGATGAGCGACGCCTGGCAGCAGTTCCGAGCCGGAGGCGGCAAGAGCAGCGGCTAGTCGGAAGCGGAGGGGCTGCGCCCGCAGGCCCTCCGCTTCTTCAGCCTCCGAGATACACGTCGAGCCGGCCGAGGACCGCAGCCCAGGCGGGACTCGCCGGCTCGATCACCCCGAAGTGGTCGACGCCGGCGAGCTCGACGAGCTCGGCGTCGGGGTCGAGCGAGGCGTAGTCGCGGCTCTGCGACACCGGCACGATGTCGTCCGCGTCGCCGTGGACGAGGAGCTGCGGGACGCCGAGCGGCGCGAGCGCCGCGGGCGAGGCGGCGGCGTCACGCGTGGGGTCGGGCGGGCCGAGCAGGCCTTCGACCGCACCGCCGCCCGAGGTCGTCGTGCCGCGCTCGCTCGAGATCGCAGACGCCGGCCTGGGCGACCGCCGCGACCGGCGTGACGACGGGATCCGCCCCGGGCATACCCGGCCGGGATGCGCGGGCGCGCGGCGAGCCAGAGCGCGAGGTGCCCACCTGCCGAGTGCCCGCAGGTGACGACCCGCGCCGCATCGACCTCGTCGACCGATCCGCAGCCGGTCGACGGCCGCGGCGACGTCCTCGAGCGTCCCGGGCCAGCCGCCTCCCTCCTGCCCGACGCGCCGGTACTCGACGTTCCACGCCGCGATCCCGCGCGCCGCGAGGTCGATCGCGAGGGGCGTCATCAGCGTGCGGTCCCAGCCCGTCCGCCAGAAGCCGCCGTGCAGGAGGACGACGCACGGCCACGGGCCGCCCTCCCGGGCCGGAAGGTGGAGGTTCGCCACCTGGTCTGGGTGCTCGCCGTAGGCGATGCAGGGCGCGGGAGGAACCATGTGTCGACTCACGGCGGAGTCGTCAGGCGAGCAGTGCGCGGTGGCGGGTCAGCGCCTCGAGCAGCCGGTCGACGTCGTCCTCGACGTTGTAGAGGTGGAGCGCGACGCGGAGCTTGTCCTCCCGTTGGGAGACGACGATCGCCTCGGCGGCGAGCGCGGCGACGAGAGCGTCGACGTCGGTCGAGCGAACGCACACGAGCGGGCCGCGCCGAGCGGGGTCGCGTGGCGTCGCGACGTCGGCCGCGAGCTCGTCGAGCCCTGCGAGAAGGCGATCGACGAGGGCGGCGACGTGCGCCTCGATGGCGGCCACCCCCACCTCTTCGACGATCGCGGTGCCGGCGACCCCCGCGTAGAGCGCGGGCACGGGCGGCGTGCCGGAGTCGAAGCGCCGCGCGCTCCGGTGCGGCGAGTAGTCGGCGATCGACATCGCGAAGATGTCCTCGTCGGCGAACCAGCCGGTCTGCGTCGGGACGAGCCGCTCGTAGACCTCGGGCCGGAGCCACATGAACCCGAGGCCGGCCGTCCCGAGCAGGTACTTGACGGTGCCGCCCGTGACGACGTCGGCGCCGAGCGTCCGCACGTCGAGCTCCACCGCGCCGCAGGCCTGGTAGCTGTCGGCGAGCACGAGCGCGCCCGCGGCGTGCGCGGCCTCGGCGATCGCGGCGACGTCGTGCCGGTGGCCCGAGCGGTAGGACACCGTCGTGCAGCAGACGAGCGCCGTTCGCTCGTCGATCGCCTCCGCGAAGCGCTCGGGCGAGATCCCACCGTCCTCGTCCGGCCGGACGTGCACGACCTCGGCGCCCCGGAGCTCCTGCGCGTGCGCGATCTGACCGATCGTGGGGAACTCGTACTCGCTGATCACGATCCGGTTCCGCCCGGCGTCGAGGGGAAGCGCCGAGACGAGCGCGCTCACGCCCTGCGACACGGACGTCGTGACCGCGACGTCGTCGGCCTCGGCGTGGAGCAGGCGCGCCACGCTCGCGCGGAACTCCTCGTTCCGCTCGACCCAGAAGTCCCACTCCGCCCCGTTCGCGTCCCAGCCGGAGAGCCACTGCTCGACCGCCGCGCGGACGCCGTGCGAGAGCGCACCCTGCGAGCAGGAGTTGAGGTACGTCGCCGTCTCGAAGATCGGGAACTCGCCGCGGATCGCGGCTCCGACGCGGGCCATCTCAACGGCCAAGGTACGCCTTCCGGAGCTCCTCGTTCTCGAGCAGGTCGCCGGCCGTGCCCTCGAGCACGACGCGGCCCGTCGACAGGACGTAGCCGCGGTCGGCGATCGAGAGCGAGACGTTCGCGTTCTGCTCGACGACGAGCATCGCGACGCCGGAGTCGTTCACCTGCTCGATGATCTCGAAGCTCTTCTCGACGAGGATCGGCGCCAGGCCCATCGACGGCTCGTCCATCAGCAGCAGCCGCGGCTTCGACATCAGCGCCCGCCCCATGGCGACCATCTGCTGCTCGCCTCCCGAGAGCGTGCCCGCGAGCTGCGAGCGCCGCTCGTAGAGGAGCGGGAACAGCGAGTAGACGCGCTCGAACTCCTCCTTCAGATCTGCGCGGGGCCGCAGGTAGGCGCCCATCTCGAGGTTCTGGAGGACGGTCATCGGCCCGAACAGCCGGCGGTTCTCCGGGACGATCGCGAGGCCGCGGCGGATCCGGTGGGCGGTCGGCATGCGCGTCACGTCCTCGCCCGCGAGGCGCACCGTCCCCGTCCGGGGCCGCACGAGCCCGAGGATCGTCTTCAGGGTGGTCGACTTGCCCGACGCGTTCCCGCCGAGGAGGCAGACGAGCTCGCCCTCGCCGACGACGAGGTTCGAGTCCTGGAGGATGTGGATCGGCCCGTAGAAGGTGTTGATCCCCTCGAGCTCGAGGAGCGGCGTCCCGTGCCCGGTCTCGGCGGCAGCGCTCACTTGCGGGCCATCCCTCCGGTCCCGAGGTACGCCTCCACCACGCGCGGGTCGGTCGCGACCGCCTCGAACGAGCCCTCGGCGATCCTCACGCCGTGGTCGAGCGCGACGACCCTGTCCGAGATGCCCTCCACCACGTGCATGTCGTGCTCGATGACGAGGATCGTGTAGCCGCCCTCGGTGCGGAGCTTGCCGATGAGGTCGGTGATCTCCTGCGTCTCCTTCGGGTTCATCCCCGCGGCGGGCTCGTCCAGCAGGAGGAGCCTCGGGTTCGTCGCCGTGGCGCGGGCGATCTCGAGCCGGCGCCGGTTCGCGTAGGAGAGCGAGTAGGCGGGCTGGTCCCAGCGGTAGCCCATCAGCCGGTCGCCGAAGAAGGCGAGGCGCTTCTCGGCGAGGGCGCGGATCTCCCGCTCCTCGCGGCGCTGGCCCGGCGTCCGGAAGATCGACCGCGCCGGGCCTGCGCGGGTGTGGCCGTAGGCCGCCGCCATCACGTTCTCCCGCACGGTCATGTTGAGGAAGAGGCGGAGCGTCTGGAACGTCCGCGCGATGCCCTTGTGCGTGATCCTGTGCGGATCGAGCCCCTTGATGCTCTCGCCCGCAAAGAGGATGTCGCCGTCCGTCGGCTCGTAGATCCCGGTGATGAGGTTGAAGAGCGTCGTCTTGCCGGCGCCGTTCGGGCCGATCACGCTCACGATCTCGCCCTCGTCGACGTGCAGGTCGAGGCCGCTGACGACCGCGAGCCCGCCGAACGCCATCGAGACGCCGCGGAGCTCGAGCAGCTTCTCGGCGGTGTCGGCCATCAGACGATCTCCACGCGCTTCTCGCCGAGGAGCCCCTGCGGCCGCGCGATCATCATCGCGACGAGGAGCGCGCCGAGGACGATGTAGCGCGCCGACTCGGGCTGCGGGAGCATCACGTTCTCCCACACGAACGAGGCGAGGTAGAGCGTCGGCACGAGCAGCGCGATCCGCACCCACCCGCTGACGAGCGTCAGCAGGAGCGCGAGCGCGACGAGCGAGATGTACGTCACCGGGCCGACCCACTCGGCGAGCCGCGCCGGCACGATCACCCAGTCCGCCGCCCAGTCCGCGAGCCGTCCGCTCTCCTCGACCGGCCCCGTCGTCCAGCGGTCGTCGATTGCGCCCGCGACGAGCCGCGCGACGACGCCGAAGACGATCGTCCCGCCGACGAGGACGGCGAGCTTGAGCGACGTCCGGTAGACGGCGACGAGGGAGAGGAGGATCAGCACGTAGAACATGCCGCGCGAGTCGCCGGGATCGCGGAGCGCCTCGAGCAGGACGCTGACGATCACCGCGCCGAGCACGACGCCCGCCTGGCTCCCCGCGCCTCCGAGGATCACCATCGTGTACACGGTGATCAGGAGCGGGAACTCGAAGTTCTGCGGGAACACGCTGCCGTTCAGCGCCGTCGCGAACGTCCCCGTCAGCGCCGCGACCGCGGCGCCGAACGCGAACGCCATCAGCTTGAGCCGGGCGACGGGCATGCCCATCACCTCGGCGGCGAGCGGGTCCTCGCGGAGCGAGCGCCAGGCGCGGCCGGTGCGCGAGTCGTTCAGGAGATGGAGCGCGACGTAGACGACGACGAAGAACGCCAGCGCGACGTACAGGTACTTCACGTTGAAGAGCCCCTCCGACGTCGCGCGGGGCAGCCTCCAGCCGAAGAACTCGAACTCGTCGACGTTCAGGATCCCGTTGGGGCCGTTGGTGAGGCTGTGCCCGCGGATGTTGTCGCCGTTGTTCGTGAACGTGAGGAAGACCTGGAAGAAGAACAGCGTCACGATCGCGAGGTAGTCGCCCGTGAGACGTCTCGACGGCAGTCCCACGAGCCAGCCGACGATCCCGCCGATGACCGCGACGAGCGGGATCACGACGATGGTCGGCAGGTGGACGTCGAACTGGTCCGAGCTGAGGAGCGCGTACGCGTACGCACCCACGCCGAAGAACGCGACGTAGCCGAGGTCGAGCAGGCCGCCCCACCCGACGACGATGTTGAGCCCGAGCGCGAGGAGCATGAAGACGACGGTGTCGAACGCGACCCGGCGCACGTAGCCGCTCTCGAAGACGCCGGGCAGCGCGCAGATGACGGCGACGAACAGCGCGAGCCAGGCCCACCAGGGAACGGCGGCGAGCCGCTGCTCGATCGTCCCGAGAACCCCTCCTCGGCTGCTGCGGCGCTCGCCGTGGCGCGCGACCCACTCGTCGCGACCGACCTGCGGGCTCGTCGGGCCCTCGGCGGCCGACGCCTCGGCGGCGCCCTCGAGCGGCCGGGTCAGCTCGTCGTCGTAGTCGCTCACACACTCAGACCTTCCGGATGTCGGCCTTGCCGAACAGGCCCTGGGGTCGGAAGAGCATGAACCCGATCAGGATCACGAACACGAGCAGGTCGGACCACTTCGTCGAGATGTAGCCCTGCGTGTACGCCTCGGCGAAGCCGAGGATCAGCCCGCCGGCCATCGCGCCCGGGATCGACCCGATCCCGCCGATCACCGCGGCGGTGAACCCCTTCAGCCCTGCGAGGAAGCCGATCGCGGCGAACGTCGGCGCGCGGAGCGCGAACAGCACCCCGGCGGCCCCGGCCAGCGCGGAGCCGAGCACGAACGCGAAGACGATCACGCGGTCGATGTCGATGCCCATCATCGCGGCCGCCTCGCGGTCGTGCGAGGTCGCCTGCATCGCCTTCCCGGTCCTCGTTCGCGTGACGAGCACCCAGAGCAGCGCCATGAGCACGAACGCCGAGACGATGATGATGATCCGCAGGAGCGGCACGCGCACGTTGCCGATGTCGAAGCCGTTGAAGAAGAGGGCGCCCTCGGACATCGAGAAGGCGTCGTAGTCACGCTGGTCGGCGCCGAAGAGGAGCTGCATCGAGTAGGCGATGAAGAAGGAGACCCCGAGCGCGCTGATGAGCGGCGCGATCCGGGGCGCGTCCCGCAAGGGGCGGTACGCGAATCGCTCGATGGCCACGCCGAGCACCGCGCACCCCGCCATCGCCGCGAGGGTGATGAGGATGAGCAGGAGCCAGACCGGGACGACGGGGTCGGCCGAGCCTCCGAGGAGCTGCAGCGCGCCGAACCCGATGAACGAGCCCACCATGAAGACGTCGCCGTGGGCGAAGTTCAGGAGCTTGAGGATGCCGTAGACGAGCGAGTAGCCGAGCGCGATGAGCGCGTACACGCTCCCGAGCGTGAGGCCGTTGAGCGTCAGCTGGATGAACGTGTCCACGCGGAGCGCGAGTCTATTCCGTCATCGGAGCGGGAGCGGCCCGGCGTCGAGCCGGGCCGCTCCGGTGGTGCGTCTTCCGACTAGCTGACGAGCTTGTACGTGCCGTTCGGCTGGATCTGGAAGATGTAGAACTTCGCGTTCAGCGGGTCGTTCGTCTTCGTCGAGAAGCGGAACGAGCCCCCGAGGATCGAGACGGGAACCCGCACCTTCTTGACCTGCTCTGATGACGTCCCGGCGGGTGTTCAGCTTGCCCTTGCCGGCGACGCACGCCCGCTTGATCGCCAGCAGCGCGACCTGCGTTGCGAGGTAGGCGGGCGGCCCGAACGAGCCGAGCTGTCGCGCTCGGGTTCGCCTTCTTCCACCCGTCGACCAGCGCCTTCGACGAGGCGATGCCGCTGATGTCCGGCGCGAAGTTCGAGACGTACGAGCCGGCGAGCTTGAACTGCGTCGGGTTGTTCGCCCCGTCACCGCCGAACACCTTCGCCCGCTTGCCCTGCTCGAGCAGCTGCTGGCCGAACGTCTGCGCGTCCGGCGGCTGCTGCGTCGGGAAGAACACGATGTCCGCGTCACTCGGCACACGCGTGACGAGCGACGAGAAGTCGGTCGTGTTCACCGACGTCGACTGCCGGATCGTCGTGACGCCCTTCCTCTTCAGCGCCGCCTCGGTGGAGTCGGCGAGACCCACCGAGTACGGCTCCTGGAAGTCGATCAGCACGACCTTCTTCGCGTTGAGCTTGTCGGCCATGAAGTTCGCGTCCGTCGGCCCCTGGATGTTGTCGTCCGGGACGACGCGGAAGAACGCCGGCGTCGCCTCCTTGTTCCGACCCTTAGTGAGCGACGTGCGCGTCGCCGACGGCGAGATGTGCGCGATGCCCGCGGCGAAGAGCGCCTGGCTGGCGGACGCGGCCGCGCCCGACGTCGCCGGGCCGATCACCGCGACGAGGCGAGAGTCGGCGATCATCTTCTGGGCGACGACGAGACCCTCGCCCGGGCCCTTCTCGACCGGCGTGTCACCGCGCACGAGCTGCACGCTGCAGCCCGAGGCCCCGTGCGAGCCGCGAGATGGCGTACTGCGTCCACGTCAGCTGCTCCTGGCCGAGGAAGCCGGCGCCGCCCGTGAGCGGCGTGATGATGCCGATCTTGAGCGGGCCGCTGCAGTTCACGGCCTGCGATGCGGTGGCGGACGACGAGCCCGCTCCCGCAGTTGATGCCGCGATTGCCGCCGCCACTGCGGCAACGAGCGCGAGCACCGCTACTGCGCGTGCCTTCATTCCTGCTCCTCCTTGTGGTATCCCCATGTGAGACGTCGTCCTCCCGCCCTTGTTGCCGCGACGCATCGCGTCGCACCGCAGAGCGGGTGAACTGTCGCAGTCGGCGCGCTGACATGTCAACAGGTGGTGTAGACCGCACCCTCCTTTTCGGGGTGGCGGGCTATCGTGCGCGCCCGTGCCGGCCGTCGTCGAAGCGATCGACCTCCACCGCACGTACCGGACGACGACCGGGACGTTCCGCCGACGGTCGCTCGAGGTCGAGGCGGTCCGCGGCGTCAGCTTCGAGATCCAGCAGGGCGAGCTCTTCGGGCTGCTCGGGCCGAACGGCGCGGGCAAGACCACGACGATCAAGATGCTGATCACGCTGCTGATCCCGACGTCGGGGAAGGCGCTCGTCCTCGGACGCGACGTCGTCGACGACGCGCACTGGGTGCGCGAGCGGATCGGGTACGTCTTCGGCGGCGACCGCGGGCTCTACGAGCGGCTCTCGGCCCTCGACAACCTGCGCTACTTCGCCGAGCTCTACGGCGTCGACCCGAAGCGCCAGCGGCCGCGGATCGACGAGCTGCTCGAGATGGTCGGGCTCGACGGCCGTGAGAAGGAGCGCGTCGAGGGGTACTCGCGCGGCATGCGGCAGCGCCTCCACATCGCGCGGGGCCTGCTCCACGATCCCCCGGTGATCTTCCTCGACGAGCCGACGATCGGGGTCGACCCGGTCGGCGCCCGTGAGCTCCGCGCCACGATCGGCAACCTCAAGGCGGCCGGCAAGACGGTGCTGCTGACGACGCACTACATGTTCGAGGCGGACAGCCTCTGCGACCGGATCGCGGTCGTCGCGAAGGGGAAGATCGTCGCCGAGGGGACGCCGCGGGACCTGAAGGCGCAGGTCTCGGACGGCATCGTCGTCGAGGTCGAGGTCTACGGCATCGAGGACCGCGCCGTCGAGGCGCTCCGCGGGATCGAGGGCGTCACCTCGGTGGCCGTCGAGGACCAGGACCAGGCGCAGGTCGTGGTCGTCCAGGCGGCCGAGGGCCACGAGCCCACCCACGCGATCCTCGAGCGGCTGCAGGGCGTCTCGCTCGGCCGCGTCACGACGCGCGAGCCGACGCTCGAGGACGCGTACGTGGCGCTCGTCACGGAGCAGCCGGTCGCAGCGGATGGCTGAGGCCGAGGCGACTCGACCCCCGACGACCGCCGAGGTGCACCGAGGCGCCAGCCTCGCCCGCGTCCTCGCGCGCGGCTTCGCGCTCCACCTGAAGATGATGACGCGCTCGTCGTTCGACGGGTTCCTGAACGTCCTCTGGCCGCTCTTCTTCTCGACCGTCGCCTTCTTCATGTTCCAGGCCGGAGCGGGCAGGCGAGGCGCTCGTCTTCGCGTCCTTCGGCGCGCCGCCGCCCGTGATGGGCATCTGGTCGTCGACGAGCACGTCGCGCCGGCTCGGCGATGCAGCGGGAGCGCTGGAACGGGACGCTCGAGCTGCTCGTGCTGCGCGCCCGGTCCACTTCGCCGCCGTGCTCGCTGCCGGTGACCGTCGCGATGTCGGCGATCGGGCTCTACAGCATGGTGGCCACGCTCCTCGTGAGCCGGTTCGCCTTCGGCGTCGACCTGCCGTTCGAGCAGCCGGCGCTCCTCGCCGTCGCACTCGTCGCGACGGTCGTCTCGATCGGCGCGCTCGGGTTCCTCCTCGCCGGTCTCGTTCGTCCGCTACCGCACCGCCTGGGCACTCGGGAACCTCCTCGAGTATCCCGGTCTGGCTCGTCGCCGGCTTCCTCGTCCCGATCACGCTGCTGCCGGCCTGGGTGCAGCCGATCTCGTGGGTGCTCGCGCCCACCTGGGGCGTCGACGCGATCCGGGAGGCCGCCTCGGGCGGCGCGCCGGGGCCGAGATCGCCGCCGCGCTCGCGCTCGGCGGTCCTCTACGTCGCGATCGGGGTCGCGGTGCTCGAGAACGTCCTGCGCAGCGCGCGCAGGGCGGGGACGCTCGCGCTCGCATGACGTCGCTCCGGATCTTCGCGATCGGCGGGCTGATCAGCTTCCGCGCGCTCTTCTCGTTCCTCCGGCCCGAGATCTACATCCCGTCGATGCTCGTCGCGCCGATCTTCCAGATCCTGCTCTTCGTGTACGTCGGCCGCTCGGCGGCGCTCGAGTCCGACGAGTTCTACGTGATCGGGAACGCCGTGCAGTACGCGGCGCGGTCCCGTGCCTCTTCGCGATGATCTTCACGGTCGCGGGCGAGCGCTTCCAGAGACGCTCGGCTACATCCTCGTCAGCCCCGCCGCGCGGCTCCCGCTCTTCCTCGGCCGCGCCGTGCCCGGTCATGGTCAACGGCTTCTTCGTCGCCGCCTTCTCGCTCGTCGTCGGCGGGCTGATCGTCGGGATCGACATCCCGGCCGGCCCGCTTCGCGCCTCTCCTGCTCGCGACGGCGATCTGCACCTTCTTCGTGCACGGGCTTCGGGCTGATCGGCGCGGGCGCTCGGCCTGCTGCATGCGCGAGCAGGCGCGTGCTCGCCAACATCATGTTCGGGATCCTCCTCGTCTTCACCGGCGCCAACGTGCCGATCGACCAGCTTCCCGGGCTGGATGCAGGCGATCTCGTCGGTGCTGCCGTTCACGCACGGGATCGAGGCAGCGCGGGAGATCGCGCGACGGCGCGTCGCTCGCCGACGTCGCGGCCTGCTCCTCGACGCGAAGCGGCGATCGGCGTCGCTCTACGCGGCGCTCGGGCTTCTCCTTCATCCGGCACGCGGAGCGCCTGAGCCTCCGTCATGCGACCCGTCGACTCGGAGCTGGCAGTAGCCCGTGGACTTCCGCGACTACGACACGCGGCTCGCGGCCTACGCCGCTGCTCTTCGACGACGAGGGGCGGGTGCTTCTCGCGCTGTGGAACGAGGAGCCCCAGCGTCTCTGGACGCTGCCCGGCGGCGGCGTCGACCTCGACGAGACGGCCTCGGAGGCAGCCGTCCGCGAGGTGCGCGAGGAGACCGGGTACGAGATCGAGCTCGTCCGGCTGCTGGGCGTGGACTCGTTCGTCGCTCCCGGCGGAGGACGGCGGACGGCGGCGGGCGCCCGTTCAAGTCCGTGCGGGTCGTCTTCGAGGGACGCGTCGTCGCCGGCGAGCTGGCGAACGAGGTCGACGGCACGACCGACGAGGCGCGCTGGTTCCCCCTCGCCGACGTGCCCGGGCTCCCGCGCGTGCCGCTCGTGGACGCGGCCCTCGCGCTCTGGCGCGCCGCGCGACAATGACGCCCGTGGACGTCGTCGTCACCGAGACCGCCGAGGACGCCGCCCGCGCGGCAGCGAGGCATCTCGCGGAGGCCGCCGGACGCGGCGGTCACGTCGCGCTCGCCGGTGGGTCGACCCCCCGCCGTGCCTACGAGCTCGCCGCATCCCTCGAGCCCGACTGGTCGCGGGTCTCCGCGTGGTTCGGCGACGAGCGGTGCGTGCCCGCCGACGACGAGCGCTCGAACCACCGGCTCGTCCGCGAGTCCCTCGTCGAGCACCTCGAACGGCCCCCGTTCCTCCGCGCGGTCCAGACCGAGCTGCCGCCGAAGGACGCTGCCGCGTCCTACTCACAGGCGCTCGAGGGCATCGTCCTCGACCTCGCCTTCCTCGGGCTCGGGGCCGACGGTCACACCGCGTCGCTGTTCCCGGGCGCGCCGTCGCTCGACGAGGACGAGACCCGCGCCGTCGCCGTGCCGGCGGGGCTTCCGCCGTGGGTCGAGCGGGTCACGATGACCATCCCGATGCTCTCTGACGCGCGCGAGATCGTCTTCCTCGCCGTCGGCGCGGACAAGGCGGACGCGGCCCGGCGCGCGTTCGGAGAGCCGCCGTCGCGGGCGACGCCTGCGTCGCTCGTCCGCTCGACACCGGGTCGCACGATCGTCATCCTCGACCGCGAGGCCGCAGCCGGCCTTCGCGCCTGACCCGAGCCGAGGAGCCCCATGCCCGAGACCTCGCCGTCGTCAGTACGCGGCGTGCACCACTCGTGGACCGACACGGGTGCGTGATCGCGGTCTTCGAGTGGCAGCCGCGGCGCCGCGGGGTAGCCGTCTCACACGACGGCCGCGCGCGGCGTTTCCCCTCTCGACCCCACGAGGAGGCCCGCATGCCCACGTTCGCCGTCCGCCCGCTCCCCGCTCCGCTGCCCGTCGTCCCCGTCGCTCCCGGCCGATGCGAGGACGATCGTCGTCGACGAGCCCGACTCCTACCCGTGCCGGCGCTGCCTGCGCGACGCCGCAGAGGGTGAGACGGTCGTGCTCCTCTCGTACGACCCGTTCGTCGACGGCGCCGACACGCCGTACCGCCAGCCCGGGCCGATCTTCGTCCACGCCGGCCCCTGCGCCTACGAGCCCTCGGAGGAGCTTCCGGATCAGCTGACGCGCCGCCTGCTCTCGGTCCGGAGCTTCGGGGACGACCACCTGATGCTCGGCGGGGTCGTCGTCCAGGGCGCGGAGCTCGAGACGACCGTCGACGGGCTCCTCGGCGACGACGCCGTCTCGTACCTCCACGTCCACAACGCCGGACCCGGCTGCTTCGCCGCGCGCATCGACCGCCTCGACGCGGGTCGGTAGCGTGATGGCATGACCGCGCGGCTGTTCTGGGCGGGGTGGCTGTTCCACCTCAAGGGACTGACGAACTCCATGTTCTTCCTCCTCGTCTCCGTCCTGCAGCCCGTGATCTTCGCGTCGATCGCGTTCTTCATGGTCGGCACGGGCAGCCAGTCGGGCACGCTCCTGTACGTCGCCCTCGGCGCCGGGCTGATGGGCATCTGGTCGGCGACGCTGTTCGGCTCGGGCGGCGCCATCCAGTGGCAGCGGTGGCAGGGCACGCTCGAGCTGATGGTGGGCGCCCCGCCGCCCTTCGTCGCGATCCTCTTCCCGCTCACGGTCGCGACGTCGACGATCGGCGTCTACTCCGTGTTCGCGACGCTCCTCTGGGGACGCATCTTCTTCGGCACGCCGCTCGAGTTCGAGCACCCGCTCCAGCTGGCGGTCGCGCTCCCGGCGACGATCCTGAGCCTCGGCATGCTGGGGCTGCTCCTCGCCTCGACGTTCGTGCTGTACCGCAACGCGAACGCGTTCTCGAACCTCCTCGAGTATCCCGTCTGGCTCGCGACCGGGCTCCTCGTGCCGCTGTCGCTGCTCCCCGGCTGGGTCACCCCCATCTCCTGGGTGCTCTCGCCCACCTGGGGCATGCGCGCGATCCGCGACGCGGCCTTCGGGGGCAACGCCTGGCCCGAGATCGGCGCTCTGCGTCGGCCTCGGCATCGTCTACCTCGGTCTCGGCGCGGTCGCGCTCCGCAACTTCGAACGCCTCGCGCGCAGCCGCGCGACGCTCTCGCTCACGTGAGCGCGTCCCTCCGCGTCTTCTTCGTCGGCGGGGCCATCTCGTACCGCGCCCTGTTCAACTGGATCTCGCCGGGGATGTACGTGACGACCATGCTCGGCAGCCCGCTGTTCCAGATCCTGTTCTTCACCTACCTCGGGCGCTACGCGGGCTCCGAGGACGACTCGTTCTTCATCGTCGGGAACGCCATCCAGGTCGCGGCGATGGCCGGGATCTACGGGATGACGATGGGGATCGCGAACGAGCGGCAGTACGGCACGCTGCAACCGCTGCTCGCGACGCCGGCGAACCGGCTCGCGATCTTCTCCGGCCGCGCGCTGCCGTTCATCGTGAACGGCCTGTTCGTCTCGGCCTTCGGCTTCGCCGCCTCCTGGCTGCTGCTCGACTTCCGCGTGGCCGACGGCAGCATCCCGCCGCTGATCGTCGCCGTCGTCATCACGACCTGCTCGTGCGTCGCGCTCGGGATGCTGATCGGCTCGATCGGCCTTCGTGCCCGCGACGTCTTCTTCGGCGCGAACCTCGTCTACTTCCTGATGCTCCTCGTCTGCGGCGTCAACATCCCGAACGACGAGCTGCCCGGCTGGCTCGGCGCGATCGGCAACTGCCTCCCGCTGACCCACGGGATCGAGGCGGCCCGGGAGATCGTCGCCGGTGCGCCGCTCGCGGACGTCTCCGGCCTGCTCGCCACCGAGGCGGGGATCGGGCTCGTGTACGCGACGGCTGCGTACACGCTCTTCCGCGTGTTCGAGGCGGAAGGCAGGCGCCGCGCCTCGCTCGAGACGTACTAGGTTCCTTCCGTGGACACGGGACTCGCGGGCGCGGGCGTCGTCGTCACCGGGGCGTCGGGCGGCATCGGCGCTGCGTGTGCCCGTGCCTTCGCGGCCGAGGGCGCGCGGGTGCTCGTCCACTACCACCGCGGCGAGGACCGGGCACGGGCGCTCGCCGAGGAGCTCGGCGGAGCCGCCGTCTCGCAGGCCGACCTGACGAACGAGGACGACGTCGAGCGGCTCTTCGCCGAGGCACGCGACGCGCTCGGCTCGGTCGAGGTCTGCGCCGCCGTCGCCGGCGTCTACCCGCGCGACGACGCGCCGGTGTGGGAGCTCGGGCTCGATCGCTTCGAGCGAACGATCGCCGAGAACCTGACGGCGACGTTCCTCACCGCTCGCGCGTTCCTCCGCGGCCTGGCCGGCGACGGCCCCGGCGCGCTCGTCCTCGTCGGCTCCACGGCCGGTCGGTTCGGCGAGGCCGGGCACGCCGACTACGCAGCCGCGAAGGCGGCGATCCAGGGCGGGCTGCTCCTCTCGCTGAAGAACGAGGTGGCGCGCCTCGGCCCGCGTGTCCGGGTGAACGCCGTCGCGCCCGGCTGGACGGCCTCCCCGATGACACGCGGGCTGCTCGAGGAGGACGATGTCCGCCGCATCACGCGCACGATGCCGCTCCGGAAGGTCGCGACGCCCGAGGACGTCGCGGCGCAGGTCGTCGTGCTCGCGAGCGAGCGGCTCTCCGGCCACGTCACGGGCGAGCTCGTCACCGTCGCCGGCGGCATGGAGGGGCGCGTCGTCCACGACTCGTAGGGCGCGGGCCGTCTCGCTACAGCCGATCCGGGGTTCTGCCGATGGGGGGAGTACCTCCTCCGGTCGGGAACTGACGGCAATCACTTCCATGGCCGCGGAGTGGAGAGTGGGGCGGCGAGAGCCGCCCCTCTCCGTTTCTCGGCACCCACCGGAAGGGTGATATGGCGGGGTAGGGGCCGCGCCGATGATCCGGTGAGCTCACCGGCCGCGCGGCGCGCGACGGTGGGCGTCTCTCCCTCTCGGGGGGGTTGCCCGGCCGTGAGGCGGAGCCTGGCGGCGGCTCCGCTTCGGCCGGGCGAATCGCCACTACAGTGGCGATCTGTCCGTGAGCCGCTTCCTCGAACGTCTCCGCTCTGGCCCGCCGCTCGTCGCGGACGGCGGCATGGGCGCGCTGATCTCGGGCGCCGTGCCGGGCCTCCGCTGCCCGGAGGAGGCGAACCTCCGCGCGCCCGAGAGCGTCGTCGCGGTCCACGCCGGCTACATCGCGGCAGGGGCCGAGCTGATCGAGACGAACACCTTCGGCGCAAACCGCCGCAAGCTGGGACGCGTGCTCCTCGAGGACGCGTTCGAGGAGATCAACTCCGCCGGCGTACGGCTCGCGCGCGAGGCGCGAGAGGTCGCCGGCCGCGATGTCTTCATCGCCGGCTCGATCGGGCCGCTCGGCGAGCTCGAGGTGTTCGACCTCTCGGAGCACGGACCGCTCTACGCGGCACAGGCGAGCGTGCTCGAGGGCCGCGGCGTCGACCTGTTCATGGTCGAGACGTTCTTCGACCTCGACGAGCTCGTCGTCGCCGTCGAGGCCGTGCGCTCGGTCTCGTCGCTGCCCATCGTCGCGCTCCTCACCTTCGACGACGAGGCGGAGGTGACCGGCGGCGTCGATGCCGCGCGCAGCCGCCCGGCGGCTGACGCCCCTCGGCGTCGCCGCGATCGGGACGAACCACGGCGCAGGCCCCACCGTCGCGCTCCGCGCCCTCCGCGGGATGCGCGACGCCGGGCTTCCGCTCGCGGCGCTCCCCAACATCGGCCTCGCGAGCCTCGCCGGCGGACGGGTCGTGTACCCCCATTCCACGCCCGACTACTTCGCCGAGTTCGCCGTCCAGGCGGTCGCGCTCGGTGCGCGAATCGTCGGCGGCTGCTGCGGCACGACGCCTGCGCAGATCCAGGCGATCCACGACGCGTTCGAGGGCGGCCGCGTTCCTGCCGCCGTGCTCGAGGCCGACGAGCCGTCGATCCCCCTGGCGCCGTCCGGCGAAGGCAGGCGAGACGCGCCTCGCCCGGGCGCTCCGCGAGCAGGAGTGGGTCGTGAGCGTCGAGCTCGACCCGCCGAAGGGCGGCTCGCTCGACGGTCTCGTCGAGGTCACACGCGCGCTGCACGGCTCCGGCAAGGTCGGCTTCGTCGACATCAACGACAACCCGATGGCCCGGGCGCGGATGAACGCGCTGATGACCGCGTCGACGCTCCAGCGCGAGGTGGGGATCGAGACGATCCCGCACGTCACGCCGCGCGACACGAGCGTGATGGGGCTCGAGGGCGTCCTGCTCGGCGCTCACGCCGACGGCGTCCGCAACGTGCTCGCCGTGACCGGCGACCCGCCCCACGTCGGCGACTACCCCGGCTCGCGCGGCGTGTACGAGGTGGACTCGATCGGCCTCGTCCAGCTTCTCGCCGGCCTGAACCGCGGCGAGGACTACGTCGGCAAGGGCCTCGACGCCCCCACCGAGTTCTTCGTCGGCGTGGCCGTCAACCCGTCGGCCGACGACCTCGACCTCGAGCTCGACCGGTTCCGCCGGAAGGTCGATGCGGGAGCCCATTTCGCGATGACGCAGGCGATCTTCGATCTCGAGCTGCTCGACCGGTTCGTCGAGCGGCTCGGCGGCGAGCTGGCCGATCCCGGTGCTGCTCGGCGTCTGGCCGCTCCGGAGCTCGGCGATGGCGCTCCGCCTCCACAACGAGGTGCCCGGGGATCTCCGTGCCAGACCGGGTGCTCGACGCGCTGAGGAACGCCGGCCCCGACGCCCCGGCCGTTGGCCTCGAGCTCGCGCGCGCGCTCGTGGACGAGTCACGCGGCCGCGTCGCCGGGATCTACGTGATCCCGCCGTTCAAGCAGCCGCTCGGCGCGCTCGACCTGCTCGCCTGAGGGCTATCGCTCGACGCAGGCGGTCCGGAGCGGCGGGCCGACGTTCGCGAGCGCCGCGAGGACCTTGTCGTTCGGAAGCGCGTACGCCTGGTCGGGAGCGCCGGCCCGCTTGGCGAATACGGTCGCGATCACGCGGCCGCCTTCGTCGACGATCGGGCCGCCCGAGTTGCCGCGGTTGACGTCTCCGCGCACGCCGATGACCGAGCGACGGAGCTGCACACGGCCGTAGGCGTCACGGGCGGCGACGGTGGCCGTGCCGCCGATCCGGACGGGAGTCACCACGAAGGGCCCGTTGAGCGGGAAGCCGAGGAGCGCGCCCGGGGTGCCGCGCCCCGCCTCCGCGAGGCGAAGCGGCCGGCCGTCGAGCCCGTCGGCGCGGATGAGCGCCACGTCGTTCGCGGCGTCGAACGCAACCACCTCGCCGCGGACGGCGTTCCCGCCGCCGCGATCGACGAGCGGCGCCGGGATCCCAGCGACGACGTGGGCGTTCGTGACGACGAGCCCGGGACGGACGATCCAGCCGGAGCCCTCCACGCCGACCCCGCAGGCGACGCCGTGGATGCGAAGGACCGAACGCCTCGCGGCTCGTACCGCTGGGAGCGCGGCGATCGCCGGGTCCGGCTCGGCCACCTCGACGTCGGGCCCCGCGAACGCCGTGAACGGGTCGATCCGCCCGACGGCGTCCATCACGCGCTCCGGCGGCAGGGCCTCGGTCAGCGCCGAGACGACGGCGGACTCCTGTGCCATCCGACGCAGCTCGCTCTGCCCGGGGACGTAGAGCAGCGCGGCGCCGACGGCCCAGCAGAGCGCGAGCCCGGTCAGCGCGCCGAGCATGACCCCGCCGGCCGAGTCGAGCGCGCGGAGCGGCGGTATCGCCCCGAACGCCTGACGCGCCCTCCGGCCGACGAACATCGCCGGCCATC
>CAVQHL010000039.1:0-21851 GCA_963712255.1 uncultured Actinomycetes bacterium | reverse complement strand
CCGCGAATCCACCGCCGCGTAGAGTCGAGCTCGGCCGGCTCGCGCCGGCGTGTGTGGCCGAGAGAACCGCGACAGACGGCACGATGCCGGCGTGCTTCGTATCGTGCGGGCGTGAAGCGCGTCTACCTGCTGCGCCACGCGAAGTCGGCCTGGGACGACCCGTCGCTGCGCGACCGCGACCGCCCGCTCGCGCCGCGCGGCCGGAAGGCGGCGAAGCGGATGGGCCGCTGGGCGAGGAAGCACGACGTCCGGCCCCAGCTCGTCGTCTGCTCGAGCGCGGTGCGAGCGCGAGAGACCCTGCAGCGCATGCTCCCCGCACTGGGCGAGCCCGAGGTGTGGGTCGAGGTCACGCTCTACGCAGCCTCGGCCGACACGCTGCTCGAGCGCATCGGGGCATTCCCCGACGAGGTCGACGATGCGATGCTCGTGGGCCACAACCCCGGCGTCATGGATCTCGTCCTCCTGCTCGCCCGGCCGGGCTCGCTCCGCGATCGCGCGTCCGAGAACGTCCCCACCGGCGCGCTCGCGGTGCTCGATCTCGACGCGCGCCGCTGGCCCGACGTGTCGGCCGGCGCGGCGACCCTGAGGCGGTTCGTGGTGCCGCGCGAGCTCACCTGACCTCTCGATGACCGAGCTCACGAGCCGGCTCGCCGTCCGGGCGGACGTCCCCGACCTGACCGCGCTGATGGACGCGGCGATCGCCGAGCTGCAGCGCGCGTACCTCGACGACGATCAGATCGAGTCGAGCCGGGCGATCATGGGCATCGACACCCAGCTCATCGACGACGGCACGTACTTCGTCGTCGAGGCGGACGGCGCGCTCGCCGGGTGCGGCGGCTGGAGCCGTCGAGCGACCCTCTACGGCGGGAACCAGGCGCCCGGACGCAACAGCACGCTGCTCGATCCGTCGGTCGATCCTGCGCGGGTCCGGGCCATGTACACCGCGCCGGCCTTTGCACGACGCGGCGTCGGCCGCCTGATCCTCTCGCTCTGCGAGACGGCTGCGGCAGCCGAGGGCTTCACGCGCCTCGAGCTCATGTCCACCCTGTCCGGCGAGCCGCTCTACGCCGCATACGGCTTCCGGCCGCTCGAGCGGCTCGAGGACGCGACCGGCGGCGCCTCCGTGCCGCTTGTCCGGATGGAGAAGCCCGTCGCGGTCGAGCTCCTTCCTCCGCGCTGACCGAGGCGAGCGCGCCCAGGACGGCGCCGAAGAGTGCGTGCCGCCACGTCGCCTGGGCGAAGGCGCGGCGGTTCGCCAGGAGCGGCGGGATGCCGGGAGTCCCACGCCGCGGGTGGAAGCGGTCGACGAGGCCCCCGAGCGGGTAGAGCGCCAGGTGCTCGCCGAGCGCCATCGCGAGCGCGAGCACGCGCGGATCGAGGGCGCGCCGTCGGCGCACCTCGTGGAACGCGAGGCCGAACAGCATGCCGTTGGCCACGTGGAGCGCAGACCCCGCGAGCCACCAGCGGCGCCCTCCCGTGACCGCCTTCCCGAGGATCGCGACGTCCGAGTAGTCGCAGCGGAAGACCCGGCGGTCGACTGGCTCCTGCAGCGCCCAGACGGCGGCGGCGACGCCACCCGCCCCGGCATCCCGGGCTCGGCTCCGATGTCTGTCCAGCATCCGCATGGGTGTACCCCCGATCGGCCCTGGCCGATCAAAGAATGCGGGCCTGTAATACCCCGATGGGGTATGATCCTCACGGCCGGAGGCGATGAGATGACCGACACGATCACGTACAGCGTCCCCGGGATCCACTGCGAGCACTGCGCGCGAGCGATCCGCGAGGAGGTCTCCGAGATCGGGGGCGTCGAGACGGTCGACGTCGACCTCCCGGCCAAGGCCGTCACCGTGCGCGGGCGAGGGCTCTCGGACGGCGACGTGCGCGAGGCGATCGCCGAGGCCGGATACGAGGTGGCGTGACGACGACCGACCACCCCGCGGACGAGCGTCCGGCTCTCGCTCGAGGGCATGACCTGTGCCGCGTGCGCGACCCGCATCGAGCGGAAGCTGAACCGGCTCGACGGCGTCGCCGCGGCGGTCAACTTCGCGACCGAGCAGGCGAGCGTCGACTACGACCCGAGCCAGGCCGCCGTGGAGGACCTGATCCGCGCCGTCGAGGCCGCCGGATACCGCGCCGGCGTCGGCACGCGCGCGGCAACCGACGACACGCCGCCCGACCGGCTCCGGACCCGACTCGCCCTCGCCGCCGCCCTGAGCGCGCCGCTCGTGGTGCTCGCGATGGCTCCCCCACTCCAGTTCGACGGGTGGGAGTGGCTCGCACTCGCGCTCGCGACCCCTGTCGTCTGGTGGGCCGGCTGGCCGTTCCACCGCGCGGCCGCCCTGAACGCGCGCCACGGCGCCGTCACGATGGACACGCTGATCTCGATCGGCACCCTGGCCGCCTGGACCTGGTCCGTGGTCGGGCTCGTCGCGCTCGACGACGCGCACACGTACTTCGAGGTCGGAGCCGTGATCACGACGTTGATCCTGCTCGGCCGCTTCCTCGAGACGGGCGCCCGCCGACGGTCGGGCGCCGCGATCCGGGCCCTGCTGGAGCTCGGGGCGAAGGAGGCGCGCGTGCTCCGCGACGGGCAGGAGGTGGTCGTCCCCGTCGAGGCGATCGCGACGGGCGACCGCTTCATCGTGCGACCGGGCGAGAGGTTCGCGACGGACGGCGTGATCGAGGACGGGCTCTCCGCCGTCGACCGCTCGATGCTCACGGGGGAGCCCGTCCCCGTCGAGGTCGGTCCCGGCGACGACGTGGCGGGAGGAACGGTCAACACGTTCGGGCGGCTGCTCGTCCGTGCGACACGGGTCGGCGGCGAGACCGCGGTCGCTCAGATCGCCCGGCTCGTCGAGGAGGCGCAGGCGGGCAAGGCGCCCATCCAGCGGCTCGTCGACCGGGTCTCCGCCGTCTTCGTCCCGATCGTGCTGGCGCTCTCGCTCGTGACGCTCGTCGGCTGGCTCGCGCTCACCGGCGACCCGACCGACGCCTTCACCGCCTCCGTCGCCGTGCTCATCATCGCGTGCCCCTGCGCGCTCGGCCTTGCGACACCGACGGCCCTGATGGTCGGGACCGGCCGCGGCGCGCAGCTCGGGATCGTGATCAAGGGCCCCGAGGTGCTGGAGCGAACGCGCCGAATCACGACGATCGTCCTCGACAAGACGGGGACGGTCACCGAAGGGCGGATGTGGCTCGAGGAGGCGATCCCCGCCGACGGCGTCTCGCGCGCCGAGCTCCTTCGGCTCGCCGGGGGCGCCGAGGACGCGAGCGAGCACCCGATCGCCCGAGCGATCGCGGACGGTGCGCGCACGGAGCTCGGCGCGCTGCCTCCCGTCGAGCGCTTCACCAGCCGCGCCGGACTCGGCGTCGAAGCGGTCGTCGAGGGGCGCGCGACGGTCGTCGGCCGGCCCGAGCTGCTGGTCGAGTGGGGAATCGACCTCCCGCCCGTGCTCGCGGAGGCGCGGTCGGCGGCGGAGGACGAGGGACGAACGGTCGTTGCCGCCGCCTGGGACGGCGCCGTTCGGGGACTGCTGGTCGTCGGCGACCGCGTCAAGCCGACGAGCGCAGACGCCGTCGCCGAGCTCGAGGGGCTCGACCTGACGCCGGTCCTCCTGACCGGAGACAACCGGCGGACGGCCCGGTCGGTCGCCGACGCCGTCGGGATCGAGCGCGTCCTCGCCGACGTGCTTCCCGAGGGCAAGGTCGCAGAGGTCGCGCGCCTCCAGGAGGCGGGAGAGGTCGTCGCCATGGTCGGCGACGGCGTCAACGACGCGCCGGCGCTCGCCCAGGCAGATCTCGGCCTCGCGATCGGGACGGGCACGGACGTCGCCATCGAGGCGTCCGACCTGACGCTCGTCTCGGGCGACCTGCGGGCGGCGGCAGACGCGATCCGGCTCGCACGTCGCACGCTCCGGACGATCGAGGGGAACCTCTTCTGGGCGTTCGCCTACAACGTCGCCGCGATCCCGCTTGCGGTCGCCGGCCTGCTGAGCCCGATCGTCGCGGCCGCGGCGATGGCGTGCTCGAGCCTGTTCGTCGTCACCAACAGCCTGCGGCTGCGGCGCTTTCGCAGCCGTCGTGAAGCCACGGAGGGAGAGACCGAATGACTCACGGCTACGTCTCGGAGAAGGACGCGCTGATCAAGCGACTGCACCGCATCGAGGGCCAGGTGCGCGGCATCGAGCGGATGGTCGAGGACGAGCGGTACTGCATCGACATCCTCACGCAGATCGCCGCGGTGTCGACCGCGCTCGAGAGCGTCTCGGTGAAGCTCCTCGAGGATCACGTCCGCCACTGCGTCGCGGACGCGCTCGCGGCCGGCGACGCCGAGGTGGCCGAGCAGAAGAGCGAGGATCTCCTCGCGGCCGTCCAGCGCTTCTCGCGGACGCGCTAGGCGGCCTCGGCCGCGTCGTCGTCGTCGTCGAGCCAGTCCGTCGCGAGCTCGACCGACCGCTCGAGCGTGCCGTTGTCGGCGAGCGTGGAGAGCAGGCCCGACGGGTCGACGCTCTCGTCGGCGCCGGCCTCGAGGATCCGCAGCGCGACGAACGTGAGCGCGTCGAAGCCGATTCCGGCGTCGCGCATCGTCGTGCCGACGTGGAACGCCTCCTCCGCGAGCGCGAACTCCATCGTCGCGAGCGCGTAGCCCACGGCGAGATCGCGCTCCTGCTGCGCGCGCAACTCGTCGGGCGACTGCCCGGTTGTCTCCTCAGACCCCTGCACGATGACCCTCGCCAATGAGACGTCGGATCGGCCGGAGAGTCAGTAGGACGACCCGGTTAGGCTGCGCGCGTGCGAGCGGTCGCCGCGACCCGGTACGTGACGCCGCTTCGCGAAGGCGGGTCGCTCCCCGCTCTCGTCGAGGCGGACGACGACGGCCTCTACGTCCTGAAGTTCTTCGGGGCGGGGCAAGGCCCGAAGGCGCTCGTCGCGGAGGTCGTCGCGGGCGAGCTGGGTCGCGCGCTCGGCCTCCCCGTCCCGGAGCTCGTGCTCGTCGAGCTCGACCCGGCGATCGGCCGGGCGGAGCCCGACCCGGAGATCCAGGACCTGCTGCTCGCGAGCGGCGGGACGAACCTCGGCGTCGACTTCCTCCCGGGCGCGCTTGCCCTTCTCCCCCGCGGCCGGGCCGCCGCCGGATCCCGGATCTTGCCGCGGCCGTCGTGTGGCTCGACGCGCTTCGTGACGAACGTCGATCGCACGCCGCAGAACCCGAACCTCCTGTGGTGGCACCGCCGGCTCTGGCTCATCGACCACGGCGCGGCGCTCTACTGGCATCACTCGCCCGACGGCCCGGCTGCCGATCCACAGGCACCCTTCGCGCAGATCGCCGACCACGTGCTCCTGCCGTACGCGTCGTCCGTCGCGGACGCGGACGCGCGGCTCGCGCCGCTCGTGACGGGGGACCTCCTCGAGCGGGTCGTCGCGGACGTCCCCGACGTCTGGCTCGACGGGGAGGATCGAGGGATGTACGTCGACTACCTCGCACGGCGGCTCGCGTCGCCGCGCCGGTTCGCCGAGGAGGCCGAGCGTGCCCGGGGATAACGCGTTCTCCTACGCCGTGCTGCGCCTCGTGCCGCGGGTCGAGCGTGGTGAGCGGATCAACGTCGGCGTCGTCGTGTTCTGCCGCCCGCTCCAGTACCTCGAGGCGCGCACCGCGCTCGACGATGCGCGGGCGCTCGTCCTCTGGCCCGACCTGGACGTGGAGTCGGTCCGCGCCCATCTCGCCGCGATCGAGCGGGTGGCTGCGGGCGACCCGACCGCCGGCCCGATCGCCGGGCTGGACACGACGGCCCGCTTCCACTGGCTCGTCGCGCCGTCGAGCACGATCATCCAGCCGTCGGTCGTGCACACCGGGCTCTGCGGCCCACCGGCCGACGAGCTCGACGAGCTGTTCCGCGAGCTCGTCGTGGTCGCCTGATCCGGGCGGCTCAGCGCCGCTCGAGGACGACGACCGGGATCTCGCGGTCCGTCCGCGTCTTGTACTCGTCGTACGGCGGCCACTGCACCGCCGCGAGCCGCCAGAGCCGCTCGCGCTCCTCGCCCGAGGCCGTCCGGGCGGTCGCGGGGAAGCGGTCGCCGAGCACCTGCACCTCGACCTGCGGCTCGGCGAGCAGGTTCCGGTACCAGCCGGGATGCTCGTGCGCGCCGCCGTTCGAGGCGACGATGACGTAGCGCATCCCCCGCGTTCTCGTAGATCAGCGGAGCCGTGCGTGGCTCGCCCGTCGTCCTCCCGCGCGTCGTCAGCAGCAGGATCTTCGAGCCACGCCGCCAGATGTGCCCGACCTCGCCGTCGGTCTCGCGGTAGACACGGACGTGCTCGTCGCCGAACAGGCGCTCGGGATCGGTCATCGTGGTGCTCCCACCGAGAGGTGCAACGCGATGCCGCCGGCGGCGATTCCTCGCGTACCTCGTGCTCTGGACGCGCAGGAATCGCGGCCGCGCGCCCGAACCAGATGCGCGGACCTCGGAAAGGAGCATCTCATGTCCCAGCAGGCCCCTAGCTCGCCCCCCTCGGGGTGGGCGATCGGCGGCATCACCTTCGCCGTCGTCATGATGGCCATGATCGGCCTCTTCCAGATCATCGCCGGTCTGGTCGCGATCGTCGACGACGACTTCTACGTCGTCACGCAGAACTACACGTTCGACATCGACACCAGCGCCTGGGGCTGGATCCACCTGCTGCTCGGGATCCTGCTCGTGCTCGCCAGCTACGGGCTCTACTCCGGAGCGACGTGGGGTGCGGCAGTCGCGATCGTGATGGCTGTCCTCACCGCGGTGGAGAACTTCTTCTTCATCCCGTACTACCCGTTCTGGTCGATCCTCGTGATCGCGCTCTGCGTCTGGGTGATCTGGGCACTGACCCGCCCCGGCGCAACCGACCGATAGCGAGGCCACTGCTCGTCGTTGCGGGGCGCGGCATGAGCCGCGCCCCGCGCGCTTCCTACTGCCGCGCCATCGCGACCCGCAGCCGCTCCTCCGGCGTGATCAGATGGTCGGTGTCCTCCGCTGCCGCGTCGAGGTCGATCTGGACCCACCGCACCGTGCCGGTGAACTCGCTGTCCCGGGTGCCGTAGTCGTCGCTCACGGGTGTCGCCGTGTCGCTCCCGACGTCCGTCGTCTCGTCGGCGGAGAACAGCATCGGCACCGTCCCGTCGACGCGCCCCTCGCCGACCTGCTCGCCGTCGACGAACAGCGCCACGTCGCCGCCCTTGCCGACGCCGCCGCCGTCGTAGGTGAACTCCATCCGCACCTGGTGCTCGCCGGCGGGGATCGCCTCGGCGCCGTACACCTTGAAGCGCTCGAGGCCGAAGAGGTTGTAGCAGTACGCGAGCTTGCCGTCCTTCGCGTAGAGCGCGAGCCCTCCGAAGGCGCCACCCTGCGAGATGATCACGCCGTTGGCCCCGCCGTCCGGCACCTCGATCTCCGCCGTGATCGAGTGCGACTTGTTCTTCATCACGACGATCGAGTTCTCCGTCAGCCGGCCCATGCGGCCGAACAGGAGCTGCGAGTTCCCGCGGACGAGCTGTGGCCGGCCCGCGAGGTCGGGGTTGAACCGCTCGAACCGGCGGTCGTCGAGGGGCAGGACGTTGTACTTGCCGGCCTCGATCAGGAACAGCCGCTGGAGCTCGGCGAGCTTCCCCGGCTGCTCGGCCGCGATGTCGTGCGCCTGCGTCCAGTCGTCGGGTCCGTAGAGCTCCCAGACGTCGTCGTCGAACGCCGGCATCTCCGTCGCGACCCACGGGGTCGAGTGCCGGGTGCATGCGGTCCAGCCCTCGTGGTAGATGCCGCGGTTGCAGAACATCTCGAAGTACTGCGTCGTGTGACGGTCGGCTGCCACGGCGTCGTCGAACGAGTACGCCATCGAGACTCCCTCGAGCGGGCGCTGCTGCACGCCGTTCACGCTGAGCGGCGCGGGAAGGCCGGCGGCCTCGAGCACCGTCGGCGCGACGTCGATCACGTGGTGGAACTGCGAGCGAATCTCACCCCTCGCCGCGATGCCGGACGGCCAGTGCACGACCGTGCCGTTCCTCGTGCCGCCCCAGTGCGAGGCAACCTGCTTCGTCCACTGGTACGGCGTGTCCATCGCGTGCGCCCAGCCGACCGCGTAGTGGTTGTACGCATCGGGCGTCCCGAAGTCGTCGATCCTGGAGACCATGAACTCGGTCGTCTCGAGCCCGGCCGCGCCGTTCAGGACGACGAGCTCGTTGAAGCAGCCGTTCGGCGTGCCCTCCGCCGAGGCGCCGTTGTCGCCGATCACGTAGTAGACGAGCGTGTTCTCGAGGATCTCGAGCTCGGAGAGCGCGTCGACGAGCCGTCCCACGTGGTGGTCGGTGTGCTCGAGGAAGCCCGCGTAGACCTCCATCTGGCGCGCCAGCACCGGCTTCAGGTCGTCCGGCATGTCGTCCCAGGCGGGGATCTCGGCCGGCCGATCCGTGAGCTCCGCGTCGGCGGGGATCACACCGAGCGCCTTCTGCTTCGCGAAGGTCCGCTCACGGAGGGCGTCCCAGCCGTCGTCGAACGTGCCCTTGTACTTGTCCGACCACTCCTTCGGGACGTGGTGCGGGGCATGGGTGGCGCCCGGCGCGAAGTAGACGAAGAACGGCTTGTCCGGCATCAGCGCCTTCTGCTGCTTGACCCAGTCGATCGCCTGATCGGTCATGTCCTCGGTGAAGTGGTAGCCCTCCTCCGCGGTCTTCGGCTGCTCGATCGGCACCGTGTCGCGGTAGATCGCGGGGGCGTACTGGTTCGTCTCGCCGCCGATGAAGCCGTAGAAGTGCTCGAACCCCGAGCCGGTCGGCCATGCGTGGAACGGGCCGAGCGGGCTCGTCTCCCAGACGGGCACCTCGTGGCACTTCCCGAACTGCGCTGTGGCGTAGCCGTTGAGCTTCAGCGTCTCGGCGAGCGGCGCGCAGGTGTTCGGCCGGATCGAGTTGTAGCCCGGGGCCGAGGTGGCGATCTCGGTGATCCCACCCATGCCGACCGAGTGGTGGTTGCGTCCGGTGAGCAGTGCCTGGCGCGTCGGGGAGCAGAGCGCCGTCGTGTGGAAGCGGTTGTACTTGAGCCCGTTCGCGGCGAGGCGCTCTGCGGTCGGCGTCGAGCACGGGCCGCCGAAGGCGCTCGAGGCGCTGAAGCCGACGTCGTCGATGAGCACGACCAGCACGTTCGGCGCGCCCGTGGGCGGCCGGAGCGGCTCGATCGGCGGGAACGACGTCGACGGATCCTTCGCGTCGTACGTGACCAGACCGGCGTAGGGCACGTCCGGGATCGGTAGGACCTGTCGCTGGATCTCGTCTCGCTCCGCCATGACGGCTCCGTTTCGCTCGGGTGAGACGAGCCTAACCGTGCGGCGGCGCCCTACTTCACGGAACCCGCGAGCAGGCCCTGCACGAAGTACCGCTGGAAGGCGAAGAAGACGACGAGCGGGATCGCGAGCGAGATGAACGCGGCGGGCGCGATCAGCTCGATGTTGGCGCTGAACTGCCGCATCTGCGAGAAGATCGCGACGGTGATCGGCTGCGTGTCGCGCGCGAACGTCAGCGCGACCAGGAGGTCGTTCCACACCCAGAGGAACTGGAAGATCGCCAGCGAGGCGATCGCCGGCAGCCCCAGCGGGAGGATCACCCGGAAGAAGATCCGGAACTCCGAGGCGCCGTCGATCCGGGCCGCCTCGAGGAGGTCGCGGGGGATCCCGATGAAGAAGTTCCGTAGGAGGAAGATCGCGAACGGCAGCCCGAACGCGGTGTGGAAGAGCACGAGCCCGAGGATCGTGTCGAACAGGCCGAGGTCGTTGTAGAGCGAGAAGATCGGGATCAGCGCCATCTGGATGGGGACGACCAGGAGCGCGACGACGATCAGGAAGAGCCAGTCGCGGCCCGGGAACTCGAGCCACGCGAACGCATACGCCGCGAGCGAGGCGAACGCGATCGGCAGGAAGGTCGCTCCGAGCGAGACCCACAGCGTCGTCCAGATCGCCGACGTGATGGCGTCGTTGGCGAAGACCTGCCGGTAGTTCTCGAGCGTCGCGATGCTCGGCTCGGAGAAGACCTCCCACCATCCCGAGCGACCGATCTGCGCCGGCTCGAGCAGCGAGGTGAAGAAGAGGCCGAGCGTCGGCACGAGCCAGAGCAGGCCGATGAGGACGAGGACGAGGTAGACGGGCGTCCGACCGAGGACCCGGACGATCCTCGACGACAGCGGCTCCTCCACGGAGGCGTCGGTTGCGGCCCCGGTCGCGGCGACGGTGGACACGGCTAGACCTCCCTCCGGAACCGGCGGATGTTGAGCGCGAGGATCGGGATGACGAGCAGGAAGAGGAAGACGGCGATCGCCGCGCCGAGCCCGAAGTCGTTGACCCCGCCGAACGACGTGCGCCACATCGCGAGGGCGATCACGTTCGCGTCGTCCTGTGTCGACCCCGGCGCGATCGAGATCACGATGTCGAACACCTTGAGGACGTAGATCAGCATCGTGATGAACACGACCGTGAGGACGGGCGCGAGGAGCGGGACCGTGACGCGACGGAAGACCGCCCACTCGGAGGCGCCGTCCGTCCGCGCGGCCTCGAGGAGGTCGCGCGGGATCGCGGCGAGCCCGGCGGCGATCACGACCATCGCGAAGCCGGCCCACACCCAGACGTACGCCATCATGATCGACGGGGTGATGAGGCTCGGCCCGAGCCACGAGACGCCCTCGTAGGCCTGCGAGAACGTGTCCGGCCCGATCGCGGCGAGGTAGGGACCGTCGCCCTCGAGCTCCTCGAAGGCGAAGGTGCCGTCCGCCTCGGTCTCCGTCGTCGCGACGACACCGCCGCCCGACTCCTGCCGGAGCTCGACCGTGACCCCGGGAAGCCCGAGCTCCTCGTCCTCGACCTCGCCCGGCGTGCCGCCGCCCGGCTTGAAGTCCCGCCACACGACCCCGGAGATGCCGCCAGCGAGCGCCTCCGGGACGACGGCCTGCTGGGCGTCGGCGGGGACGTCCGACGTCCGGATCGCGGTCAGCCCGAGCTGCGCGACGGCGCCCGGCTCGAGCGGCTCTTGCAGGACGAGGCCTCCCTCCGGGCCGCCGGCGAGCGCGTCCGTCGAGGGACGCGCCGACGAGAGCACGCCCGCCGGGCTGACGGCGTCCTTCACCACCCCGATCGCGGCGTTGATCGTGCCCTGGCTCGGGTCCTTCTCGTACATGAACCGCCAGATCACGCCGGCCGCGAAGAGCGAGATCGCCATCGGCATGAAGACGGCGACCTTGAAGGCGGTCGAGAAGCGGATCCGCTCCAGGAGAACGGCGAACACGAGCCCGACCGCCGTCACGAACGCCGGGACGACGAGGAGCCAGAGGAAGTTGTTGCGGATCGCGGTCCGCAGCGTCTCGTCGCTGAAGAGCGTCTCGTAGTTGTCGAGCCCGACGAACTCGTCGCCGCTCCGGTCGTAGAAGCTCCGGATGACCGTGCTGATCGTCGGGTAGACGACCCAGACGCCGAGGAGAAGGAGCGCCGGCGCCAGGAACACGGCGACGACGCCGTAGCGCTGCCAGAGGCTCGGCTCGCCCTCTGCAGGTGGAAGCCCCCCTCCGGGGGCTTCCACCGTCGACGCCGTCTCCTGCATCGGTGCTACGGGCCCTCACCGAACGCCTTGGCCGCCGCCGTCTCCATCTGCTGCGTGATCCCGTCGATGTCGTCCGGGTTGGCGACGAAGTCGGTGAAGGCCTTGAAGAGGCCCTGCCCCGGCGTGCCGCCGAACGCGGACGGCTGGAGGTCGGACATGTCGAAGCGGAAGATCTCCGCCTCGCCCAGCGCCCCGGCCGTCGTCTGCGTGATCTCGTCGGGGTACACGCTCGTGTCGAGGTTCTTGTTCGGCGACGAGAACCCGCCGCGCGACGCCCAGATCTCGGCCGCGTCCGTCGTGGTGAGGTACTCGAGGAACGCGTCCGCGGCCGGGCTGTCCTTGAACTCGACGAAGATGTCGCCGCCGCCGACGACCGCGGGCTCGGAGCCCTCGATCGAGGGGAACGCGAAGACGTTGAAGCCCGTCTCGGGCTCGAGCGTCGTCTCGGTCACGCCGGGCGCGAAGTCGCCGATGATCACCATCGAGGCCTCGGGCTCGTCCGAGAAGACCTTGGCGACCGACGCCGGCATCTCCGTCTCCAGCGATTCATCGGTCCCGCCGGCCAGGTTGTCGGGGTTGCCGAGGATGTCGGCCATCACCGCAAGCGCATCCTTGACCGACTGATCCGTCCATGGGATCTCGTGACGCGTCAGCTGGTCGTACTTCTCCACGCCTGCCGTGCGGATGTAGACGTTCTCGAAGAGGTCGGTGATCGGCCATCCGACGTCCACGCCGACCGAGTACGGCGTGATGCCCGCGGCCTGGATCGTCGATGCGGCCTCCTGCAGGTCCTCCCAGGTCTCGGGCGGCTCGACTCCGGCCTCGTCGAAGGACGCGACGTTGTACCAGATGGTCGACTTGTTGGCGCCCTTGAACATGACGCCGTACTGCGTGCCGTCGACCGAGCCGACGTCGGCCACCGACTCGCCGAACGCGTCGACGATCGGCTCGCGAAGGTCGTCGATCGGCTGGATCGCGTCCTTCTCGGCGAAGTCGGCCATCAGCCCTGGCTGGCCGATCGCGGCGATGTCGGGCGGGTTCCCGCCCTCGACCGCGGTCGAGAGGAGCGGCGCGAGGTTGTCGCCGCCGGACGTGTACTTGACGCTGACGTTCGGATACAGCTCCGTGAAGCCGTCGATCACGGCCTGGAACGACGCCTGCTCGTCGCCGCCCCAGATCGCCATGACCGAGAGCGCTCCGGTGACGTCCTCGCTCCCCTCGGCGCCGCCGCCACCGCCGTCGTCACCGCCGCAACCTGCCGCCACGAGCGCGAGCGCGCCCACGGCGAGCGCCAGTGCGACCCATCGGTGTCTCATCGGTCTCCTCCTCGGGTTGCTTGGTCAGTCGTAGATCCCCAGACCCGTGTCCAGGTCGAAGACGTGGATGGCGCTCGTGTCGACCGCGACGTCGATCACGTCGCCGTTCTTCACGCGTGAGCGCGGGCCGAACCGGCCGACGACGGTCGTCCTTCCCCCGCCCTCGTCCGTCGTCGCCGCGACGGTCCCCTCCCGCCCGACGTCGCGTGCGAGCTCGCGGACGTCCTCGGTCAGCGCGGGCGGAGCGTCGACCTCGAAGTGCGCGACGATCTCCGAGCCGAGCGGCTCACGCAGGACGAGCACGCCCTTGATCCGTTGCTCGGCCGGCACGTCGGGCTCGAGCGAGGCGTCCTCGAGGCCCTCGGGGCGAATTCCGAGGACGACCCGCTTGCCGACGTACGACTCGAGGCCGGGGCGCGTCCGGAGCACCTCGGGCCCGAGCGCGATCGCCTGCGAGCCGACGAGCGCGGTCAGCGTGCCGTTGCGGCGCTCGATGGTCGCCTCGAGCATGTTCATCGCGGGCGAGCCGATGAAGCCGCCGACGAAGAGGTTGACCGGGCGCTCGTAGAGCTCCTGGGGCGGCGCCACCTGCTGCAGCTCGCCCTTTCGCATCACGGCGACGCGGTCGCCCATCGTCATCGCCTCGACCTGGTCGTGCGTCACGTAGAGCGTCGTCACGCCGAGGTCGTGCTGGAGGCCCGCGATCTCCGTGCGCATGTGGACGCGGAGCTTGGCGTCGAGGTTCGAGAGCGGCTCGTCCATGAGGTAGGCGGCCGGCTCGCGCACGATCGCGCGCCCCATCGCGACCCGCTGTCGCTGGCCGCCGGAGAGGGCGCGCGGCTTGCGCTCGAGGAACTCCTCGAGCCCGAGGACGCGCGCGGCGTCGCGCACGCGCCGGTCGATCTCCTCCTTCGGCACCTTCCGGAGCCGCAGGCCGAACGCGATGTTGTCGTAGACGGAGAGGTGCGGGTAGAGCGCGTAGCTCTGGAAGACCATCGCGATGTCCCGGTCCCGCGCCGGGACGCGGTTCACGACCCGCTCGCCGATGCGGACGATGCCCTCGCTGATCTCCTCGAGGCCGGCGACCATGCGAAGGGCGGTCGTCTTCCCGCACCCCGACGGTCCGACGAGGACCATGAACTCGCCGTCGTCGATCCCGAGGTCCAGACCGCTGACCGCTCGCGTTCCGTCCGGGTACACCTTCGCCACGTTCTGGAACGCGACCTCGGCCACCGTGAGGCGGTACCCGGGCCTGCCGGTCTCGAAACGCCGCTCTACGCGCGCATGTGGAGCGCCCGCACCCGGTCGATCGTGTCCGCCTCGGCGGCGGACTTGTCGGGGCGGTAGCCCTTCACCCGCGCGAAGCGCAGCGCGACGCCGCCCGGGTAGCGCGAGCTCGCCTGCACGCCGTCGAGCGCGATCTCGACGACGAGCTCCGGGCGCACGTGGACGACGTGCCCGTCACGGCCGGCCTCGAGCTCGAGCAGCCGCTCGGTCTGCCAGGCGAGCATGGCGTCCGTCATCCCCTTGAACGTCTTGCCGAGCATCACGAAGCCCCCGGTCTCGGGGTCGCGCGCGCCGAGGTGGAGGTTCGACAGGCGCCCCTGGCGCCGCCCGTGACCCCACTCTGCGGCCAGGACGACGAGGTCGAGCGTGTGGACGGGCTTCACCTTGAGCCAGCCCGCGCCGCGCCGCCCCGCCTCGTAGGGGGCGGCGAGCGCCTTCACCATCACGCCCTCGTGGCCGTGCGCGATCGCGTCTTCGAGGAAGCGCTCTGCCTCCTCGGCGTCGGTCGTCTCGAGGGTCGCCGGGCGCATCGACTCCGGCACGCTCGCGACGAGCGACGCACGGCGCTCCGCGAGCGGCAGGTCGAGGAGGTCCTCGCCGTCGAGGTGGAGGCAGTCGAAGAAGAACGGGGAGAGCGCGATGCGCGCATCGAGCGTCCTGCTCCCGAAGCGGCTCATCGTCACCTGGAACGGCTCGGGGCGACCGTCCGACCGGAGCGCGATCGCCTCTCCGTCGAGGACGACGGCGTCGACCGGCAGCGCGAGGACCGCTTCGACGACCTCGGGCACGCGGTCGGTGATGTCCGCGAGGTTGCGCGTGAAGGCGCGCACCTCGTCGCCGCGGCGGTGCACCTGGAGGCGGGCGCCGTCGAGCTTCCACTCCACCGCCGCAGCGCCGACCCGCGCGAGCGCCTCGCCCGGGCTCTCGGCGGTCTGCGCCAGCATCGGCTTCAGGGGCCGCAGGACCTCGAGCCCGAACCGCGCCAGCCCCGCCTGCCCATCGGAGAGGGCGGCGGTCGCGACCACGCCGAGATCGCCCGTGAGCATGAGGGCGCGCCGCACGTCCGCGACGGGGACGCCGGAGGCGCGCGCCACCGCGTCGGCGACGACGCTCTCGAGCGCGCCCTGACGGAGCTCGCCGTGGAGGAGTGCGCGGAGGAACCGCTGCTCGGGCTCGGTCGCACGGGAGAAGAGCTCGGCGACCGCGCGACGGCGCGCCGCCTGCGATCCGGAGCCGCTCGCAGCCCCGATCGCCCGGAGCGCCGCGTCGACCTCGAGAAGCTCGAGCGACGGGCTACCGGCCGGCGGCGGGAGGTCGCGGAGCGCCGCCCAGCCGACGCCGATCGGCCCATGCGGAAGGGTGCCGGACAGGTACGCGACGGCGATCGGGCGCCTCGTCCGGGCGCGCAGCGCGAAGGCATGCGGCGAGGGCAGCGATCTTGGCGGAGCGCGCCGACGTCTCCGAGACGGCGGCGGACGTCCGGGCGATCTCGTCGAGGAGCATCGCCGCCGATTGTCGCGCCTCGGCGGCCGTCGGGTCAGGCAGGCGTGCCGGTCTCGCTCAGGACGACCCGGCGGAGCGCCTCGACCCCCACGACGATGAGCACGAGGAAGACGAGAACCGAGATGAGCCCACGCTGGAAGAGCGGGACGAGCGCCGCGACGAGCACGACGAGCCCGAGAACGGCGCCGTATGTCCAGAGCGGGCGTGCGGCGACGGGAGCGACGTGACGGCGTGCCCGGACAGCGAGCCGTGTCGATCCCGCGAGCCAGATGCCCAGGAGCGCGAGGAGCCCGAGGGTGATCCCGAGCCACGCACGGTCGGCGAGCCCCTGGGTGACGATGCGCCACGTGTCGGACCCCGCCGGCTCGGTCGCGTCCGTCGTCAGCGCGTCGATCAGGTAGTCGCCGAGGTACCGGCGGACGAACAGCAGCAGGACTCCCGCGACCAGGAGGCCGACCGCGAGCGCCCGGAGCTCGATACGCCGCCTGCCGCGCGCGAGCCAGACGGCCAGCACGGCGAACAGCGATCGCGACGAGCCAGAGCCAGTTCGCGAGAGCCTGGAGGATGCGGGCTCCGGTCTGTGCCGCCTCGAGCTGGTCGGAGCTGACGATCGCGATGCGGCCGGTCGACTCGGGAAGCTGCTGCGGCGATCCGCCCGATGATCGCCACCTCCTCGCCGAGGTCGATGATGATGGGTCGGAGGTCGAGCACCACCTCCCCGCCGGTCGTCGAGACGAACTCGCCCTCGTCCTCGAGGAGCTCGACGAGCTGGCGCTGCGTCGCCGTCGCCACGCGCACCCATGCCTCCTGCAGGCGGGGCCGCTCGAGGAGCCGATTCGCGGCCTCCTCCGCCCCCTGCCGGGTGATCCCCGCCAGCACCGGAGCGAGCGCCTTCTGCGCCTCCGGCAGGCGCTCGGCGAGCGCCTGCTCGACGTCGACGTTCGCGTACAGCTGCTCGACCGCCGTCGCCGCCACCTGGGCGCGGATGTCGTCGGAGCTGGATCAGCTCGGTCGCGATCGTCTCGAATCCGTCCTCGTCGAGGACAGTTCGCTCGAGGTAGAACGCGATCGCGCCGACGAGGAAGAGCAGGACCGCGACGACCGTGAGGATGCGCGCCGCGATCGCGCGTCCCTTGCCCGAGCTCGACGGACTCGTGGACACGGCGCCTAGTTCGTCGCGTAACGCGTCTGCGCGCTACGTGCGGAGTACGTCACGAGGTCGAAGACGACGCCCAGGCCGACGATGATCCACTCGGCGCCGCTGACCCCGCCGGGGAACGACCACATCAGCAGGTACATCAGCGTCGTCCACGGGAGGAACAGAAGACCCAGGAGCGGCAGGAACCAGCCGTCGAAGGCCAGCTCCACGCGGTCGCCGAAGAGCCAGATCATCAGCACCGCGAACCGCGGGCCGAGGAACACGAAGAGGAGCGCGAAGCAACACATGCCGGGCCAGTATCTCCTATCGGCCGCGTCGATGCGCCGAGCCGCTTGCGAGCCAGGGCGAGCAGGGGTCGACGACCATCTCGTCGTAGACCCCTGCCAGCCGCGTGTACGGCTCGAGCGGGCTCACCGCTTTGGGCTGGTGTGGGTCAGATCCCGAGGATCTTGGCCTTTGCGGCCGCGAACTCCTCATCGGTCAACACGCCCTGCTGGTGCAGCTGCGCCAGGTTCTGCAGCTGCGCGGTCGCGTCATCCTCCGCCGGCGCCGCCGCCGCGGGCGGTGGGGGTGCCTGCTGCGCGTACTGCTGCGCGTCCTGCTCGTCGTACTTCGCGGCCTGCCTGCGCTGCACACGCCCCGAGACCGCCGTCGCAGTCCCCGCCACAACCGCCGTCCGCGCCGCCATCCGAACAAGTCCCATTCCGGTTCCTCTCTCTAGCTCGCCTCGAACGCCTCAACCACATCAGCCGGGATCCGGATCGAGTCGATCAACACCGCATCCGCCTCCCGCAACGCCTCAACCACCTTCCCCACCCACAAATTCTCGTACGCGATCAACAACGCCGAGCTGTTCGCGGGCAGATCATCAGCAACCTCCTCCGCGTCCTCATCCCCCAACGCACCCGGCTGCGTCACATCAATCGCCAGAAACGCCGTCCCCTCCTCATCGATATCCGCCGCCTCGATCGTCGTCACCACACCATCCCCGTCCTTCATCACAAACAACAGATCAAGCACCCGAATCGTCCCGCTCTCCGTCAAATCCATGATCGCCGGCACGATCCGCCCACTGAACTTGTTGCCCGGAAACCCAATGATGTACACGTCAACAGGACCAACAGCCATGATCACTCCTTCGTCGATGAGGGACAGCGCGACGCCTGGTCTGACGGCAGATCCATGCGCCGCAAACCCTAGTGCGATTGCCGTCGGCTCGCCTAGGGCGACGGATCGCGCGGCGAGCTGAACTGCCCGCGCACGGCGCCGGCGACGCGTTCGCGGACCGACAGCGGCGGCGCGTCCTCCTCTTCGCGGGGGAGCGCGGCTTCGGGCCACGCGCGAACGACCTCCGCGCCGAACACGATTGCCGACGCGACGAGGTAGACGAGGAACAGGAAGCCGAAGAGCCCGGCGAGCGCGCCGTAGATCTCCTCGAACCCGGCCATCACGCCGACGTAGACCGAGAACCCGAGGACGGCGACGTGGACGCCGATCCCTCCGACGATCGCGCCCGGGAGCAGTTCGCGGATCGGCGGGGCGGTCGGGGCCAGGCGGAAGAGGACGATCAGGGCGACGATCGTGAGCGCGAGCGTGATCGCCGTCTGGCCGAACGTCCCGAGGGCCTGGCCGTCGAACCGCTTCAGGCCGAGGCGATCGGCGATCTCGGTCCCGTAGCTCGTCACCAGCTGCAGCGTGACGTTCGCGACGAACGCGGCCAGCAGAAGACCGACGCCGAAGAACACGAGCACGAGGTCGAGGAGCTTGGCGCGTAGGTACGGCCTGGGCTGTCCCTCCTCCCAGACGACCGCGAGCGCGAGCCGAACGGAGGCGGCCATGCCGCTGGCCGTCCAGAGGAGGCCGGCGAGCGCGATGAGGCCGGTGACGGACGCGGCCGTCCCGGTGTTCGACAGGGTTCGGACGATGCTTGCCTCCAGGTTGGCGTTGCCGGGCGCGAGCCCCGCGAGCCACTCGTCGATGTTCTTCTCGGCCTCGGCGGTTAGCACGAGATCCAGCACGGAGAGGGAGAGGGCAAGGAATGGAACGAGCGAGAAGAGCACCCGATAGGAGATCGCCGCAGCCAGCTGCGTTCCCCGGTGCCGGAAGAACGACGGCGCCGCGATCATGCCGGTGGCGACGAGGCGCCTGATGCCGCGAACAGGCCCCGGCCCGTCGTCCGGCGCCCGATCGGCGGCGGCCTCGGCCGTAATCGGTTTGGCCTTGCTCATGCGGCGTCCGCGCGAAGTATCTCTCGCCGGGTGGCCGGACGCGTGACGATAGTCCAGACTCGCTCGCGCACCGTCGACGACCCGATCCTCCTCCGCCCGACCGAACGTTTACGGTGTCGACGCCAGTCGTCCGAGCCGGAAGGAGCGCCTGCACGGTGAGCGAAGCGATCGCGGGAACCACGGCGGTCGAGCTCCGCCGCCGGAGAGTCGCGCGCGCCGGATGATGAAGGTCGGCGCCGCGATCGTCGCGACGGTGGTCGTGGTGGCGTTCCTCCACGTCATCGGCGTCGATGTCGGCGGCTGGCTGCGGGATCTGTGGGACCAGATCTCCGACCTCCAGGCGAAGACGATCGTCGGCGGAGTAGCGGTTCAGACGATGGGGACGACGCTCGCGGGCCTCTCGTACTACGGAATCCTCCGCGCCGCCTATCCCGGCGAAGTGCAGATCGCGCCGATCGTCGCCGCCTACGCCGTGGGCGTCGCGATGAACGGCTTCCTGCCGGCGAACATCGGGACGTTCGTGACGCTGATCATGTTCACAACCATCATCCCGTCCGCGACGTTTGCCGGCTCGATCGCCGCGTACCTCGTCCAGAAGATCTTCTTCACCATCGCCGGGACGTTCGTGTACCTCTACCTGTTCCTGTCGGTGCCGAACAGCTTCGACGTCAACCTCGGCGGCCTGAAGGAGCATCCGGTCTCCGCCGTCATCGTGGTCGTCGGCGGCGCACTGCTCGTCGTCATGCTCGCGCGGATCTTCTGGCGACAGGTGAAGAAGCTCTGGGACCAGGCGAAGCAGGGCGGGGCGATTCTGAAGCGCCCGGGCGAGTACATGCTCCGGGCGTTCCTCCCCTCGTTCCTCTCCTGGCTCTGCAAGCTCGGTGTCATCGCGATCTTCCTCGCGGGGTTCGCGATTCCCGTCACGTTCGAGTCGGTCATGTGGGTGACCGGGTCGGGCTCGCTCGCGAACGTCGTCTCGGTCACACCGGGGGCGGCCGGGGTCACGCAGGCGACGAACGCCCTCGCGCTCGACACGTGCTGCGACGTGCCGACGGACACGGCGGTTGCCTATTCGACCGCCCAGCAGCTGATCATCACGGCGTGGAACGTCCTCTTCGCGACGATCCTCGTCATCGCGATCTTCGGCTGGACGGGCGGCAAGCAGATCGTCGGGGACTCATACGGCGACGCCAAGGAACGAGCAGCCGACATGAAGGAACAGCGCAAGGAGAAGCGGCAGGAGAAGCGGGAGCTGAAGCGGCAGCGCAAGGAGCAGCGCCACGACGAGGACGAGGCGGCAGAGCCGGACCCGTCCCCGTAGCCTGGACGGGTGGGCGCCCGCGTCACCTGGCTCGGCCACTCGACCGTCGGGATCGAGCTCGACGGGATCGTGCTCGTCACCGATCCCGTCCTTCGCAGGCGGATCGCGCACCTGAGGCGCGACGCGTCGGCCACGGCGCCGGAGCGGCCGGACGCCGTCCTCGTCTCGCACCTGCACTACGACCACCTCGACCTGCCGTCGCTCAGGCGCATCGGGCGCGATGTGCGCCTGGTCGTGCCCCGCGGCGCCCGGCGCCACCTCCGCGGCTTCACCGCCGTCGAGGAGGTCGCGCCGGGCGAGACGCTGGAGGTGGGCGGCGTCCGGATCGACGTCGTCGAGGCGGTGCACGACGGGCGACGGTGGCCGGTCGGGAAGACCATCCCGGCGCTCGGTTTCGTCCTTCGCGGCTCCCGCTCGATCTACTTCGCCGGCGACACGGACCTGTTCGACGGGATGGCGGCGCTCGCGCCTCTCGACGTCGCCCTCGTCCCCGTCGCCGGGTGGGGCCCGAAGGTGGGGCCGGGGCACATGGACCCGCGTGGTGCAGCAGAGGCGCTCGGGCTCCTGCGCCCGTCGATCGCCGTGCCGATCCACTGGGGGACGTACGGCATCGTCCTGCGGGGCGTGCGAGGAGACAGGACGCCTGCCGAGCAGTTCGCGCGGGAGGCCGCCGCGGTCGCCCCGGACGTGGAGGTGCGGATCCTCTCCGAAGGAGGCAGCCTCGAGCTCGATGCATGAGATCGAGACTCCGCACGGGCCGGCCCGCGCCCACGTGCACCCGGCCGACGACCCACGTGCATGGCTCGTGCTCGGGCACGGTGCAGGAGGCGGCGTCGAGGCGCGCGACCTCGTCGCGGCGACCGACGCAGCGCACACCGTGGGCGTGGGCGTCGCGCTCGTCGAGCAGCCGTATCGCGTCGCCGGACGCCGCTCCCCCGCTCCGGCGCACCAGCTCGACGCCGCCTGGGTCGCCGTCGTCGACGAGCTACGGGGAGCCGTTGTCGAAGGGCTCCCGCTCGTCGTCGGCGGTCGCTCTTCGGGCGCGCGCGTCGCGTGTCGGACGGCCGCGGCGACGGATGCGGCCGGCGTCCTCTGCCTCGCCTTCCCGCTGCGGCCTCCGCGCCGGAAACAGGGCCCGGAGCCGCCGAGCCGCCTGGACGAGCTCGACGCCGTGACCGTCCCGGTGCTCGTCGTGCAGGGCGCGCGCGACCCGTTCGGGATCCCGCCGGCCGGCCCGACGCGAGCCGTCGTCGAGGTGAGCGCCGACCACAGCCTCCGGACCGACCTCGAGACCGTGCGCGCCGCGATCGGCGGGTGGCTCCGCGACGTCGTCCGCTAGGTCGAGACGCGAACGTCGCCCGCCACGCCGTCCGCGAGGAAGCGGGCGAGCCGCCGCCCCTCGGCCTCGATCGACGCCGTCGCACGCTTCGTGAGCCG
>CAVQHL010000038.1:0-80254 GCA_963712255.1 uncultured Actinomycetes bacterium | reverse complement strand
CATGTGAGCGGTCTGTCCGCCGACCGGATCTACGACTCCGTCAAGCCGTCGCCCGTGTTGCGGCCAGTGGGGTTACGTTGCTTGGCCCCTCGACTCGTCGTTGAGCTACGTGAGTCTTCGTTCCCCGCTTCCGTCGGCTTTCACGATGTACACCTCGCTGTTGCGGAGGAAGGCGATCGTCCGCCCGTCGGGTGACCATGCGAACCAACGCATGTTCTCCGCATGGCGTGTCAGCCGTCGTAGCCCGCTCCCGTCGGCGTTCACGACAAAGAGGTCTGAGTTCCCCGACCGATCCGAGTTGCCGTCGTACCTTCTGAAGGCGATCCGGCGGCCGTTCGGCGACCACGCGGGATCGCCCGAGGTGGCCTTGGCTGCCACCCGCCGAGCGTTGCTTCCGTCGGCGTTCATGACAAACAGCCCGAGTTTGGTTGGGTTCCGGGCGTCAGCAAAGCTATGCGCCACCTGCACGACGGCGATCCGCTGCCCGTCGGGCGACCACGCTCCTGCGAGCGGAACGTTCCTCGGAGCTCGCTGTGGCCGCTGCCGTCGGCATTCACGAGCGAGCGCCCGTACCGGATCGTCTTCCCGTCCGCCGACCAGCTTGGTTGAACACATGCGCCCGGCGTGTCGTCAGTCGCCGCAGCCCGCTCCCGTCGGCATTCACGACGTAGAGGGACGTCTCGGAGGCGGTCGCGCACGGAGGGTCGCGTCGGCCCCCCGTGCACTTCTTCTGGACAAACGCAATCGCCCGCCCATCAGGCGACCAGGCCGGATCGAGATCGTCCGACGGCGTCCGGGTCAGGTTGCGCAGCCCGCTGCCGTCGGTGTTCATCACGTAGATCTCGGCGTTGCCGTCGCGTCGGCTGACGAACGCGACTTCCGTCCGTCGGGCGACCAGCTGGGATGGCTGTCGCTTGCCGGCTGCCGGGTCAGGTTCTCTTGTGCGCTGCCATCGGCGTTCATCACGTAGATCTCGGAGCTGTCATCGCGTCGGCTCACGAACGCGAGCTTCCGTCCGTCGGGCGACCAGGCAGGTGTCTGCACGTCACGCGATGTGGACTTGCCGTTGATCAGCTCGAGGAGGCGATCCCCGATCGCGAGGGCGGGAGCAACGAGAAGTCCGGTGACAACGACTAGCGAGGCGATGGCGACAACACGCCTCGACGGCAACCGCGTGCGGCCATCTGGACGGCGATCGCTCGCCTGCAGCTCGCCTCCGTTCAGTCGTCGCCAGACCTCGGCCCGCGCTGCATTCGCGTCGGCCGGCTCGTCGACGGCGAGTCTCCGAAGTAGCGTCAGCTCATCCACGTTCATGCCTCGTTCCTGGTGACGATCGCGAGCTGACCGCTGCTCACGCTGCTATCCCCGAGGCTCTCGCGCAGCGCGCGACGCGCGCGATGAATCCGCGAACGGACCGTCCCGATCGGGATGTCCAGAGCCGTTGCCACTTCCTCGTACGTCAGCTCCGCCCATGCGAAAAGCAGCAGTGCGTCCCGGTCGCGAGCATCGAGTCGAACGAGAGCATCGACGAGGCTTGCTCTCATGAGCGTTTCGGATTCAGGGTGGCCGTTCGGCCCAGCCACGTCCGACTGACGCTCGAGGGCTGCGTAAGCACGGAGCCGGCGTTTCTCGGCACGGTGATGGTGGCGGATCACGTTGTTCGCGATACCGAACAGCCATGGTCGCGCGTCTCGTGCGGGATCCATGCGGTCGACGCTTCGCAAGGCCTGCGCGAACGTCTCGGCCGCGATGTCGGTCGCGGCGTCGCGCCCGACTCGGCTTGTAGCGAACCGGTAGATCGGATCGAAGTGATCTGCGAATAGCGTCGCGATCGCAGCTGCATTCCGAGAACGCCGGAACATCACCTTGTACTTTCCCGCAGGCGGCTCAAAGGTTCACAAGCTCTGATCGTGCGCACGTGAGTTCGCCCTGAGCTCGAGGGACATTCACGCACACTCGTGCACCCGATTCTCTTGCTGCTCACGCACACTCGTGCACCCGATTCTCTTGCTGCTCGACGCGCCATCGGACGTGCGCTCCCGCGCAGCGCGGTCGAGGGGGCGGAACGAGAGAAGGGCCCGGCAAGCCAGGCCCTTCTCGTCCGAACCGCGGTGCGGTCGAGTTACGCGGCGACCAGAACGCGGTTGCTGTGAGCGATGACCTTGCCGCTCGTGATCTTGTCCGTCAAAGACAACCAACGCGCGTGACCCGTATAGCCCGATTCGCCTGGTTTGAAACCTCGTCGACTAGCAGCGCGGAGCCAGGTCACCCCGCGGAAGCTCCGTCCCTCGGCCCGCGCAGCTTCCCCGCGGCCGCCCGCGGGCGCTTGAGAACGATCGAATCGAACACCTCATAGCCGACGTGGCGCAACGACTTCCCATCCCTCCGAGCCCAGGACCGCCTACCCGGACGCCGCCGAGCTTGCCGAGGCCCGGCTGTTCCGCTGACCGGGTACCAAGACGGGTACCGCACGCACTGCCCGGCGCCCTGCGGAACGACGAAAGGCCCTGCTTTTGCAGGCCCTTTCCATAGCGGGGGCAGGATTTGAACCTGCGACCTCCGGGTTATGAGCCCGGCGAGCTACCTGACTGCTCCACCCCGCGTCGCGATCACTATCGTAGCGCATCGTGGCAGTCTGGATCGCGCTCGCGTTCTACCTCGTCGGGCTCGTTGCGGGGCTCGCGTACGTCGTTTTCCGCGGTCTCTCGCTCTGGCGGCAGGTCAAGCGGACAGGCGGCGCGTTCAGCGAGGAGACCGCGCGGATCGCGGAGGCGTCGGAGCAGATCCAGGTCCACCTCGACCGCGCGAGCGCCTCCTCGGAGCGGCTCCGCGCCGTCGCGGAGCGCCTCGCCGTGTCGCGGGCGAAGCTCGACGTCCAGCTCCAGGCGATCCGCGAGGCGCGGCACGCGATGCGCCGCCTTCTCTGGTTCCTGCCCGGCGTCTGACGCCGCCGGCGTTCGCTCCGTGCGCGTCGCAGCGATCGACCTCGGGACGAACACGACGCGGCTCCTCGTCGCGGACGTCGTCGACGGCGGGCTCGAGCGCGGTCGTGAGGCGCGAGGAGATCACGCGACTCGGCGAGTCCGTCGACCGTCGAGGAATCCTCCTCCCGACCGCGATCGCCCGGGTCCGCAACGTCCTCGTCGACTACCGCCGCGAGGCGGAGGAGCACGGCGCGGAGCGCATCCTCGCGGTGGCGACGAGCGCGGTTCGCGATGCGGAGAACGGCGAGGCGTTCCTCGGCGAGATCGAGTGGAGCTACGGCTTCGTCACGCGACTGCTGAGCGGCGACGAGGAGGCGGCGACGATGCTGCGGGGCGTCCTGAGCGACACGACGCCTGGCCGCGCGCACGCTCGTCGTCGACATCGGCGGCGGATCGACCGAGCTCGTCGTCGCCGGGCCGAACGGCGTCGAGTCGGCGGTCAGCACCGAGGCCGGAAGCGTTCGGCTGACAGAGCGGTTCCTGCACGCCGACCCGCCGACCCGCGAGGAGCTCGACGCCTGCGCGGCACACGTTCGTGCGCTGTTGCCTCCGCTCGAGATCCAGGACTGCGATCGGCGTCGCAGGCACGGTGACGACGGCGGCGTCGATCGCGCTCGGCGGCTCTCCGGCGGTGCACGGCCATCGCCTGACGCGAGGATCGGTCGACGAGACGCTCGAGCGGCTCGCATCCCTCCCGCTCCACGACCGCGAGCGGGTCGCCGGCCTCGCACCGGCGCGCGCACCCGTGATCGTCGCAGGGCTCGTCGTGCTCGCGCAGATCCTCGCGCGGTACGACATCGCCGCGCTGACCGTCAGCGAGCGGGACGTGCTCGACGGCGCGGCGCTCGAGGCAGCCGCGCTGCCCGAGCCGGAGGAAGGCCCCGCGCCTCCCGGCGCCTACACGTGCTGCTGAGGCGGAAGCGATAGCGTCCGGCGCGTGCCGTCGCTCGCCGACTACCCGCGCGTCGAGCTCACGTTCGGGCCGTCGCCCGTCCATCGCCTGGAGCGCCTGAGCGAGCACCTCGGCGGAGCGGTGGAGATCTGGGCGAAGCGCGAGGACTGCAACTCGGGGCTCGCGTACGGCGGCAACAAGGTGCGCAAGCTCGAGTACCTCGCCGCCGACGCCCTCGAGCGGGGATGCGACACGCTCGTCTCGATCGGCGGCGTCCAGTCGAACCACACGCGCCAGGTCGCCGCGGTCGCCGCTCGGCTCGGGCTCGGGTGCGTGCTCGTCCAGGAGCACTGGGTCGACTGGGACGACCCGGGCTACGAGCGCGTCGGGAACATCCTCCTGTCCCGGATCATGGGCGCGGACGTCCGCCTCTCCGATGCCGGATTCGACATCGGCGTCCGGCCGAGCTGGGAGGACGCGCTCGCGTCGGTCGAGGCAGCGGGTGGGAAGCCGTACGCCATCCCGGCGGGCGCCTCCGACCACCCGCTCGGCGGGCACGGCTTCGCCCGCTGGGCCGACGAGGTCGCCGCGCAGGAGGCCGAGCTCGGCGTGTTCTTCGACACGATCGTCGTGTGCTCGGTCACCGGATCGACGCAGGCCGGGATGATCGCCGGCTTCGCGGGCCAGGAGCGGCCGCGGCGCGTGCTCGGGATCGACGGCTCGGCGACCGTCCGGCAGACGTGGGAGCAGATCGCGCGGATCGCGCGCCGAACAGCGGAGGCGATCGGCCTCGGGCGCGAGCTCGCCGACGACGAGATCGTGCTCCTCGACGAGTGGCACGCGGGCACGTACGGCATCCCGGACGAGAAGACGATCGAGGCGATCCGGCTCTGCGCCCGGCTCGAGGGGATGTTGACCGACCCGGTGTACGAGGGGAAGTCGATGGCCGCGACGATCGACCTCGTCCGCGACGGCCGCATCGAGCCCGGGTCGCGGGTGCTCTACGCCCACCTCGGCGGGCAGCCGGCGCTCAACGGGTACGCGGGCGCGTTCTGATCAGCCGCTGCTCGTGGCCGCGAGCAGCCCCTGCACGTAGCCGACGGCGTGGAGCCGGGCGAGGGTCGGATACCCGGGCACGACCCAGCCGTCTCCTGCGAGCGCGGGCGAGTGGTCGGTGCGAAGGGGCGCGTCCACCCCGGTCTCGACGTACGCGCGGATGCAGGCCGCCATGTCCGTCGGGCCGTCGTCGACGAACGTCTCGACGAACCGCTCGGGCGTTCCCCGGACGTCGCGGAAGTGGACGAAGTGGATCCGGCCCTGCGCGCCGAATCGTCGGATCGCGCCGGGAAGGTCGTCCGTCATCAGCGCGACGTTGCCCTGGCACATCGTCATCCCGTTCGCCGGGCTCGGGTGGAGCTCGAAGACGCGGTCGTACGCGTCGAGCGAGCGGATGATCCTGCCGATCCCACGGAGCGGCGAGAGCGGCGGGTCGTCGGGATGCAGCGCGAGCCGCACGCCTGCCTCCTCGGCGACCGGCACCACCCGCTCGAGGAACCACGCGAGGGTCTCCCACAGGCGCTCCTCGGCGACCGGCGCCTCGGGCGCGTCCGGGCCGTCGGCCCACACCGCCGCGTCGAACGCCGTCGCGGTCGCGCCGCCCCGGGTCGGGACCGCTGTCGACGTCCGCGACCACGGGACCACCGCCATCCAGTTGTAACACCACGCCTCGATGCCGAGCCGCCCCATCGCCCGCAGGAGCTCGAGCACGGCGTCGAGCTCCTCCTCCCGTCCGGGCAGCCCCAGGCGCAGACGGTCCATCGGCGGGTTGTCCTCGATCACGGTCAGGCGCATGCCCGCGTCCTCCACCTCCTGCCGGAGCAGCGCGAGCGGCCCGTAGCTCCACGGCGCCTCCGCCGCGTGCCCGCGCCAGTCCGTCATCCCTCGCGGAAGCACGCCGACCGCCTCGTCGACGCCGATCTGGCGGAGCTGCGCCCACGTCGGGTCGAACCGGGGCTCCAGCAGGATCTCGGCGAGGCGCAGCATGGTCAGAAGGTCCTCACGGCCAGGAAGCCGCCGTCGGCGACGACCGTCGTCCCGGTCACGTATCGAGCCGCATCCGAGACGAGGAAGACGACCACGTCCGCGACCTCCTCCACGGTGCCGATGCGGCCGAGCGCGTTCGCCCCGCGAACCCGGTCGAGGAAGCCGTCGGCGTCGGCCGTGTTCATGCCCTCGAGGTCGCGCTGCGAGCATCGGCGTGTCGATCGTGCCCGGGGCGATCGCGTTGACCCGGATGCCGTGCTCGCCGACCTCCACCGCGAGCGCCCGGGCGGCCGCGACGAGCCCCGCCTTCGCGGCGCCGTAGACCACGCAGCCGCGCAGCGTCTCGTACGCCTGCACGGAGGAGACGAAGACGATGCTGCCCCCTCCGCGGGCGCGGAGCGCCGGGATCGCGAGCTGCGCGCAGGTCAGCGCGCCCTTCAGGTTGACGTCGAGCACCCGGTCGATCTCCTCCTCGGCCATCTCCTCGAGGTCGGAGTACAGCCCGACGGCCGCGTTGGCGACCATCACGTCGAGACCGCCGAACGTGCCCACGGCGTCGTCGACGAGGCGCCGGACGTCCTCACGCCGCCGGACGTCGCCGAGCGAGGCGACGCCCTCCGAGCCCGCCTCGCGTACGAGGCCGAGCGTCTCGTCGAGCCCGTCGCCGCGGACGTCGTTCGCGACGACGCGCGCGCCTGCCGCGGCGAGCGCGACCGCGATCCCGCGTCCGATCCCGGAGCCCGCTCCCGTGACCGCGGCGACCTTGCCGGTCAGTGACTCTGCCCCCATCCCGGCTACGTCTCGTCGACCGCGGGCTCCTCGTCCTCCGCGAGCCGCCGCTGCAGGACGGCGCGGGAGACCACTCCGACGAGGCGGCCGTCGTCGACGACCGGGACGCGCTCGGCGTCGTTCTCCTCGATGAACCGGAAGGCCTCGTCGAGGGGCGTCTCCGCATCGATCGTGTAGTACGGGGGCTCGGCGAGCGCGCCGAGCGGCGTCGTGCTCGGGTCGAGCCCCGCGGCCACGATCCGCGCGACGAGCGTCTTGCGCGTGACGACGCCGACGAGGCCGCCGTCGTCGTCCACGACGTAGACGGCGCGCACCTCGGCGGGCGTGAGAACCTCACCCGCCTCGCGGGCGGTCGCCGTCGCGGGGAGCGAGCGCGGCTCGGCGATCATCGCGTCGCGGACGCGAGGGGTCTGCTCGGTCACGGGTAGAGGCCGCGCGCCTCGAGCGCCTGGGAGACGTCGCGGATCCCGGCCACCAGGGCCGCGGTCCGCATGGGAACGGCGCGCTCGTGCGAGATCTCCCAGACGCGGTCGAAGGCGTCGTTCAGCTTCTCGGCGAGCTTGGCGCGGATCTCGTCGCGTCCCCAGAAGAGGCGGCCGAGGTCCTGGACCCACTCGAAGTACGAGACGGTCACGCCGCCGGCGTTCGTGAGGATGTCCGGGAGCACGGGGATCTCCCGCTCGCGCAGGATGGCGTCTCCGTCCAGCGAGGTCGGGCCGTTCGCGCCCTCGGCGACCATGCGGCAGCGGAGCCGCGCCGCGTTGTCCGCGTGGATCTGATCCTCTCGCGCGGCGAGCACGAGGATGTCGCACTCGAGCTCGAGCAGCTCCTCGTTCGTGATCCGCGTCCCGGTCGGCCAGCCCTCGAGCGAGCCGGTTCTCGATCGCGTAGGCGCTCATGGTCGGGATGTCGAGGCCGGCGGGGTCGTGGATGCCGCCGGAGATGTCCGAGACGCCGACGACGGTCGCGCCGCGGTCGACGAGCTCCTGCGCGGCGATGCCGCCGACGTTGCCGAAGCCCTGGACGACGCAGCGCTGCTCGGCGAGCCTCCACCCGAGCCGCTCGCAGGCGCGGGCGATGACCATCACGACGCCGGCGCCGGTGGCCTCGTGCCGGAAGACCGATCCGCCGATCGAGATCGGCTTGCCCGTGACGATCTCCGGGACGGCATGACCGCGCTGCATCGAGTACGTGTCCATCATCCACGCCATCGTCTGCTCGTTCGTCGCCATGTCGGGCGCGGGGATGTCCTCCTGCGGCCCGATGAACGGCAGAAGCTCGGACGTGAAGCGGCGCGTGAGACGCTCGATCTCCGCCGACGACATCTCGCGTGGGTTGCAGCGGACGCCGCCCTTCGCCCCGCCGTACGGGAGGCGCAGCAACGCGCACTTCCACGTCATCCAGACGGCGAGCGCGGCGCACTCGCCGAGCGAGACCTCGGGGTCGTAGCGGATCCCGCCCTTCGTCGGCCCGAGCACGCTCGAGTGCTGCACGCGGTAGCCGGGGAACACGACCCGGCGCCCGTCGTCGAGCTTGACGGGACAGGAGACGATGATCGAGCGCTCGGGATGCCGCAGCCGCTCGGCGACCCCGTCGTCGACGTTCGCGTGCGGCACGGCCTGGTCGAACTGCGCGATCGCTGTCCGGTAGAGCGGCGTGTCGAACTCGAGGTGCGCGAACGACGGGACGTGCTCGGTGCTCGCCATCGCGGCGTGGAGTGTATCCGCGGGCAGTCGAGGGCGGCCTCGGCGCGCTCCCGGCGGCAGCCGGCTCGCGCCGCGCGAGAGCCCGCCGCGGCCGGTGGCGTCAGGTGCCGGGGCTGGGAGTCGAACCCAGATGTCCCAGAGGGACAGCCGGTTTTAAGCCGGCCGCGTCTGACCAGTTCCGCCACCCCGGCGGCGCGCCCAGCGTATCGGCGCCGGCGGGCAGCCCTAGGTGCTGCCGGGCAGCAGCGAGTCCGGCGGGAACCGCTCGGGGCCCTGGAACTGGTACGCGTCGAGGAACGCCTGGAACGCGTCCTCGTCGAACGCGGTGCACTTCGCGAGGTACGCGGTGCCCTTCTCCGGCTCCGATGCGCTCTCGGTGACCCAGGCGCCGAGCGCGATCTGGTTCCCGAGCGAGGGATACGGCGCGAGGACCGTGCCGCGCGGATTCTCCTGGACGAAGCTCTCGAGCTCCTCGACGGTCGCGGGCGGCACGTCGTCGCCGTACTGGATCGCGATGCCACCGTGCTCGAGGTTGTGGACGAGCTGCGCCTGGTTGACGGGCTCGTCGTACGAGCCCCAGATCACCGGCACCTCGTAGTGCGGGCCGCTCGTGGGCGGGTCGGTGTTCCACTCGTCCGACGAGCCGTCGGGCGTCGTGATCGAGTGAACGCCGCGGATCGCGGCCGTGGTGGTCAGCGTGCAGCCCGCGGCCTCGAGCGCCGCGCGCGCGTCTCCGGGCCCGTCGTCGCCCCCGTTCGCGAGCGCGAGCGCGACACCGGCCACCACGACGACGGCCACGCCGGCAGCCGCGGCGATGGCGAGGAGCCGGCGATCGGTCCCCTTCGGAGGGCCCGGATGCTTCGGCTTTCCGTGCGGGCGCGGCTTCGGAGGCATGGTCGCGGAACGATACCGACGGCCACATCCGGTCCGTCCGACGTGCGAGCTACGGTCCCTCGCCCTCATGACGATCGGATCGCTGATCATCGGTCTCGTCGGCCTCGCCGTGGGAGCGGCCGCTGTCTGGCTCGCGGTCCGCGACCGACTTCGGGCGTCGGCGGAGGCGGGCGCGAGAGCCCTCGCCCTCGAGCAGGAGATGCGCGGCCTCGAACGCCGGGCGATCGAGGCCGAGGCGCAGCTCGACGCCGAGCGCGGCACGCTCGACGCGCGGGTCACGAACGCCGTCAAGGCGGCCTCGGCGGCGGCCTACGCGGAGAGCAATGCGCAGCTGGTCGAGCTCGCCAAGGGACGGTTCGAGACGACGGTGGCACCGCTCAACGAGTCGCTCAAGCTGATCAATCGGCGGGTCGAGGAGGCCGACCGTGCCCGCGCGCAGTCCTACGGCGACGTGACGCGGCAGCTCACCGATCTCAGCGACCGCACCTCGACCCTCGCAACGGCGTTGCGGTCGCCTCACGTGCGCGGGCGCTGGGGGGAGATGCAGCTGAAGCGTGTGGTCGAGCTCGCCGGGATGCTCCCCTACTGCGACTTCGCGGAACAGGTCACGGCGACGACAGAGGACGGGCGGCTGCGCCCCGACCTCGTCGTGCAGCTGCCCGGCGGCAAGCAGGTCGTGGTCGACGCCAAGGTGCCGCTCACGGCGTACCTGGATGCGATCGAGGCGAAGGACGACGGCGTCCGGGCGCAGAAGCTCGCAGACCACGCCCGCCAGGTGCGCGACCACGTCGGGAAGCTGAGCCAGAAGGCCTACTGGCAGCAGTTCGCCGACAGCCCCGACTACGTGATCATGTTCCTGCCGGACGAGGGGTTCTTCCGCGCCGCCTGGGAGCAGGACAACGGCCTGGTCGAGCTCGGCGTCCGGTCACGCGTCCACATCGCCTCGCCGACGACGCTGATCGCGCTGCTCCAGGCGATCGCCTACGGCTGGCAACAGGAACGACTCGCGAAAGACGCGCAGACCGTGCACGACCTCGGGCGCAAGCTCTACGAGTCGCTGAGCGTCATGGGCGGGCACTTCGCCAAGATCGGAACGCAGCCTCGACCGCGCGGTCACCGCGTACAACCAGGCGGTCGCCTCGACGGAGCGACGTGTCTTTCCCCCGGCGCGCAAGCTTTCCGAGCATGTCGTCTCCGACAAGGCCATCGAGCAACTCGAGCCCGTCACCAGCCAGACGGCCCCCTTGCAGGCGCCCGAGTTCGAGCAGCGGACGCTCGAGATCCTCCCCCGCGACGCGAACGCCGCCTGACACTGGAACATCCGCGAGGCGCGATCCGTTTCTACAGTGAGGGGTACACACGGAACCAAGGGAGCACTGGAAGAACGTGACTGACGTCCGCAACGTGATCGTGATCGGCGGAGGCCCCGCCGGCTACACCGCCGCGCTCTACGCGGCGCGCGCGAACCTCGAGCCGCTCGTGATCGAAGGCTTCAACTGGGGCGGCCAGCTGATGATCACGTCCGACGTGGAGAACTATCCGGGCTACGCAGACGGCGTCCTCGGCCCCGCGATGATGCAGGACTTCCGCCGCCAGGCGGAGCGCTTCGGCACCGAGTTCATCACCGACGACGTCACGCGCGTCGACTTCTCGCAGCGTCCCTTCCGCGTCTGGGTGGGCGACGACGAGTACCGCGCCGAGTCCGTGATCGTCGCGACGGGCGCGTCCGCGCGCCAGATCGGGCTCGACTCCGAGCGGCGCCTCCAGGGCCGCGGCGTCTCCTACTGCGCGACGTGCGACGCCGCGTTCTTCCGGGAGAAGGTCGTCGTCGTCGTCGGTGGCGGCGACTCGGCGATGGAGGAGGCGCTGTTCATCTCGCGCTTCGCGAGCAAGGTCTACCTCGTCCACCGCCGTGAGGAGTTCCGCGCCTCGCCGATCATGGTCGACCGCGCTCGCGCGAACGAGAAGGTCGAGTTCGTGCTGAACAAGGTCGTCACCGAGGTGCTGGGCGACCCGTCCGTCACCGGCGTTCGGCTCGAGGACGCGATCACCGGCGAGCAGAGCGAGCTCGAGACGGACGGCCTCTTCGTCGCGATCGGCCACGACCCGAACACCGCGCTCTTCCTCGACCAGCTCGACCACGAGCACGACACCGGCTACCTCGTGACGCGCGGGAAGTCGACCGCGACGAACGTGGACGGCGTGTTCGCCGCCGGGCGACGTCCAGGACCACGTGTACCGGCAGGCCGTGACCGCGGCCGGCTCCGGCTGCGCCGCCGCGCTCGACGCCGAGCGGTGGCTCAGCGAGCAGCGGCACGCCGCACTCGCTGCCGTCGCCAGCGGGGCGTAGCCCCGAGAGGCGCCCGGCGCCTCCGTCGCGCTCGAGGACTACGCTCGCAGGCGTGTCTGCGCCACGCAGGATCGACCTCGTAGACCCGTCGGCGCACGATCTCGTCTCGCTCGTGCCTGCGCGCCTCGACCCCGAGGCGGTCGAGTCCCTGTGCGCGGTCGCCGGCGACGGGCGGGACGCCCGACCGACGCTCGAGTCGCACGGCACCTACGTGCTGGGCGTCCTCCTCCTCCCCGGCCGCCTCGGCGGGGACGACCGGGTCGTGTACCACGAGCTCGACGTCATCGCGACCCCCGAGGTCGTCGTCACCGTCAGGAAGACGGCGTCGGACGGGAACGTCGCCGACCTCGGCGGCCTGGAGCACGTCGACGGATCCGTCGCGCCGGGCCTCCTCGTCCACCGGGTCGTCGACGCCGCCGCGGAGTCCTACCTCGATCTCGTCGACGCGCTCTACTCCGAGATCGACGAGCTCGAGGACCACGTCGACGAGATCCCGTCGGCGACGCTTCGACAGCGGCTCTCGACCCTGCGCCACGAGATGCTTCACGCGCGCCGGAACGCGAGCGCGACCCGGGCCGCGGTGCGCCGCGTCGTCGACGGCCGGCTCGATCTCGGCGCGGACGATGCGCTCTTCCCCCGGGAGGCCGAGAGGGCGTTCGCCGACACGTACGACACGCTCGTCCGGGCGATCGAGGAGCTCGACGTCGCGCGTGATCTCCTCTCGAGCCTCCGCGACTACCTCCAGTCGAAGATCGCGGAGAGCCAGAGCGAGATCGTGAAGAAGCTGACGATGGTCGCGTCGCTCGTCCTCGTGCCGACGCTCATCACGGGCTTCTACGGCCAGAACTTCGCCGGCGTGTTCCAGCAGGGCTACTGGACGCTCGGCGTCTCGGTCGGCCTGATCGTGACGACGACGCTCGCCCAGCTCGCGTTCTTCCGCTGGAAGCGCTGGCTCTGAGCATTCATGGGTCTGCGGGCGCTCGCAGCTGGAAGCCCACACACCTCCTACTGTTCGGCTAGGGACACGTTGGGAGCCAACGCATAGCTTGACGGTGTGTTGCCCGACCTGAGCACGACGGTCGCCGCGGCTCGGCGACTCGCCCCCGTCGCGGCGCTTGCGCTGGCGGCCGTATTCGTTGTCGGACACCTGATCCAGGCGCACTCGGACGGATTCTTCGCGTCGGACTTCAAGCTTGCTGCCGCCCAACGGCTGATCGACGGACAAACTCTTTACCCACCAGTCGGCACGGGCAATGGCGACTATCCCTATCCGCCGATCTGGGCCATGCTCGTAACGCCGCTGCTTCTCCTCGCACCCGTCGCCGCGCAGTATGCCGCCGGACTTCTCTGTGCCTTGGCGATAGCCGGAGCGCTATGGGCGGTTGGGCTGCGAGATCCGTACTGCTATGCGATCGCGTTCTGTTCAGGCCCCGTCATCCTGGTCATCACCGTCGGCAATCCGACGGCTGTCGTCACGCTGCTCGTCGCGCTTGCGTACCGCTACGGAAGCATCCCTGTCGGCGTGGCGGTCGCCTTGAAGCTCTACGCGTGGCCGATCCTGCTCTGGGGTCTCGTGACCCGCGGGCGGCGCGACTTCGCCGTCGGTGGCCTCGTAGCAGCAACCGCAATCATCGTGCCGTGGGCTGTTGATCGGCCTGGACGGACTTGATCGCTACGTGGGCGTCGCTCGCGAGATCACGTCGCATGCCCGCAGCGACTCGGGGGTGTTGCCGTTCGAGATACAGGTCGTTCTCACTGGACTCGCCCTCGCAGGCATGTGGCTTAGACGCAACCGACCCGCGGATTCGTTCGCGTTCGCATCACTCGCGATGCTTACTGCGAGTCAGGTGCTCTGGGGGTTCTACCTGGTCGCCGCGCTCGTACCCCTCGCGATCCAGCGGCCTCGCGTGTCGCCAGCTTGGCTGCTGCTGCTCGCGCTGTGGGGTCTCGACTATTACGGCCGATCTGGTGGCGGTGTACGCGCTGCTCCTCTGGTGCGGTCTCGGTGCGCCGGCGCTAGGTTCGTGCGTGTTCGTGCCGGGCCGTCGGCATGACGCGTCAGGCTGACGACGCCGGACGACGCGTGAGCGCTTGCCCGAGCGCCGAACGTTCGAAGCTGGCATACCCAGCCGGTGACGCTGTCCGTCGAACCAGGCCAGCCGTACGAGATGCCGCACGGGCACGACTGACCAGGGAAAGCCGCAACGCCCTCTCTTGGTTCATCGGCGGGTGCGGTCAGCGGCGCGGTCGTGCTGGCACGAGGTTGCAGGAGCCGGGGACTGGTTCGCTGGACAGGATGGCTCTGAACCGCGCGGTGGCGTCAGCCGGAGCCGCCGCTAGCGTGATGGGCGGTGAGTGTCCCGGCACACACCGCTGATCCGACAGGCCGCTCGGACGACCTCGTGAGACGACTCATCGCCGTCACCGATCGGGCGCTGCCCTACCTCGGCCCCGCGCTCGCGCTGATCGTGGGTCTCGTCGGGCTCGGGCGACGCTCGCTCGACGTCGACGAGGCCGCGATCGTCGCCGCGGCGCACGGATCGTTCACCGACGTCCTCGACCGGGCGTTCTCGGACGATCCCGCCCGTGCGGGATACCTCGCGGTCCTGCAGCCACTCGTCGCCTGGAACGACGCCGAGGAGTGGGTGCGGCTCCCCTCCGTCGTCGCCGCCGTCGTCGCGGCCGTCGCGACGTACCGCCTCGGACGCAGGCTGGCAGGCCGGCACGCGGGCGCCGCCGGCTCGCTCGTGCTGGCGTCGTCCTTCGGCGTCGTCGGGATCTCCCGTGCGGTCGAGCCGCTCGCGATGGCGCTTGCGGCGATGCTCCTCTCGACCGCGCTCTTCGCGCGCGCGATGGAGCGCGGGAACGCGGTCTGGTGGGCCGTCTATGCGGTCAGCGCGGCGCTTCTCCCGCTCACGCATCCGATCGCGGCGAGCGCACTCGTCGCCCATCTCGCGGCGATCGCCGTCGGGCGGCGGGAGATCGATCTCCGGCTCGCGCTCCCCGCGGCCGCGATCGCGGTGGTCGAGTCCGGCCTCTTCCTCACCGCCGCGGTGATCGACCGGGCAGACGCCCCGGATGGCGCCGGGTCGCTGGAGCTCGGCGACATCGCGATGGGGCTCGCCCGCGGGGTCGGCTGGAACGCGATCGTCGTGGCGCTGTCGGTGTGGGGCATCGTGGTGCTCGTCCGGCGCACCTCGGACGGCGAGGGCCGCTGGAAGCCGGTGCTCGTCGGGTGCCTGGCGCTCGCGCCGCTCGCAGCCGTGCTGGTCGCGGGCGTCGCGCTCCCCGTCTACCCCCGTGCCGCGCTGGCCGTGTGCGCCGGTGGCGTTGCGCTCGCCGCCGGTATCGGCCTCGTCGCGATTCCCGACCGGCGGCTGCAGCTCGCCGCAGGCGCCGGCCTGGCAGCCATCGCGCTCGGGGCGGTCGTCGCCGGCGCGGTGCGCGAGGATCCCGAGGACTGGCGGGCTGCAGTGGCCCTCGTCCGCCGCCAGCAGTCGCCGAGCGACACGATCGTCGTGCTTCCCGAGCGGGCGCGACCCGCGTTCGCGTACTACGCGCCCGACCTCCGGGTCGGCCGCGTGGGCCGCGGCGAGGCCGTCAGCGTGGTCGTCGCGGGAGAGCCGGGCGACGCGACGGCGACCGCCCGCGCCGTCGTCTCTCCACCCCGCTACGCGCTGCTCTCACAGGACGCGAGCGGCCGCAGGCTCGTCGTCCAGCGCTGGGTCCGTCCCGGGGCCTGACGAGGTCAACGACGCGGGCCGCGGGGCACAGGTCGGCGAGCACACACTCCTCGCACAGCGGCCTCCGTGCGTCGCAGATCCGTCGCCCGTGCCAGATCAGCAGGTGCGGGAACCGCGCCCAGTCGGCACGCGGGACGACGCGCTGCAGGTCGCGCTCGATCTTCACCGGATCCTCGTTCCGCGTCAGGCCGAGTCGCTGCGAGAGACGCCGGACGTGGGTGTCCACGACGATGCCCTGGGCGTGCCCGAGCTCGGCCGCGACGACGTTGGCCGTCTTGCGCGCGACGCCGGGAAGGCGCAGCAGGTCCTCGAGACGTCGAGGCACCTCGCCGTCGAACTCCTCGAGCAGGACGCGCATCGCGCCGCGGATCGACTTCGTCTTCTGGCGGTAGAAGCCGGTCGCGAAGATGTCCTGCTCGAGCTCCTCCGACCGGCACGGCGAGGTAGTCCTCGGGCCGCCGGTACTTCTCGAAGAGCCGCTCCGTGACGCGATTCACGTTCACGTCGGTCGTCTGCGCCGAGAGCATCACGGAGATCAGCAGCTCGACGTCGCTCCGGAAGCGCAGCGCGATCGTCGCGTCGGCGTGCTCTCGTGCGAGGCGCTCGACGATCGGCCCGATCCGGTCGCGACGACGGCCGAGCCCGCGCCGGCGCGCCTCGCCGACGTAGCTACGCGCCACGCCGGCGCTCGAAGTGGGCGCTCGCCGACTCGGCGCTGACGAGACCGCGCAGGGCCTCCGGGAAGACGTCGTCGAACGACGGGAACCCGGTGGCGGCGAGGACCTCGAGCGCCGGTTCGACGTCGTAGTCGCTCCGCTGCAGCTCGACTCCCCCGTCGAGGAGCGCCCAGAACGCGCCCGTCGCGCCCTCGTACGGCAGGCCGACGCTGCCGGGGTTGAGCAGCCGCGGGGCGCCCGTCACCGTCCGGTCGAGTCGGACGTGCGTGTGGCCGCTCACGACGACGTCGGCCGTCGACCCCCGAGAGCGCTTCGTGGACGGCGTCGTCGGGCGTGAGCACCGTGACGATCTCCTCGACGTCCCGGGGCGTCGCGTGGCAGAAGACGACGCGGCCGAGCGAATCGAGGTCGCGCTCGATCGTCTGCGGCCACGAGCGGACGAACGAGCGCGTGTCGTCGTCGAGGCGGTCGGAGCACCAGTGGGCGACCTCGGTCGTCGGCTGCAGGACGTCGCGCTCGCAGTTCCCGACGACGAAGCGTGCGCCGGCGTCTCGAAGGCGCGCGATGCATTCGACCTGCATCGGCCCCCACAGGACGTCGCCGCCGACGACGATCTCGTCGACTCCTTGCGCGTCGACGTCGGCGAGCACCGCCTCGAGCGCCGGCAGGTTGCCGTGGATGTCGTAGAGCGCCGCGACGCGCACGTCGCGGACGCTATCCGGCCGAGGTCAGCTCGGGGAGCGCCAGCTCGTCGGGGTAGGCACCGAGGTCAGGCCCGGCGCAGACGCGGTTGAGCGCAGGGCACCCCGAGCAGGCGAACGGGCTCGGAGTCGGGCGGAAGTCGCCCTCGCGGATCCGCGCGATCGTCTCCCGGAGCTCTCGCTCGAGCATCTCGAGGTCGGCGCCGCTGAACGAGGCCGAGACCACCGCTTCGGGTGCCTCGAGGAACTGGTAGGCGACCTCCACGCGCTCGGCGCCCACGCGCAGGCAGGCAAGGGCGTAGACGCTCCGCTGCGCCCGGTACTCGGCCTCCACGATCTCGTCGGGATCACGCCCGTCGAGCACGTTCGTCTTGTAGTCCACGACGAGCGCCTCGCCGTCCGACCTCCACAGCACGTCGAGGCGGCCGTTCAGCAGCACGTCGTCGAGCTCGAAGGCGAACGGCCGCTCGATGCGAACCCCCTCCAGCCCGGCGATCCGCCGGGCCAGCGACGACCCGCAGTACGCGTCGACGAGCGACGTCACGTGTGCGAGCTCCGGATCCGTGATGGCCGGATACCACGAGCGAACGAGCGCCTCGAGACCCTCGGGGCGGGCCGGACGGGAGAGGTCGACGAGCTCGAGCGCCCGATGGACGGCGTCCCCGATCTCGGTCGGGTGCAAGGCGCCGGCACCGCCTCCCGGACCTTCCGCCCAGGCGGTCGGGACGCATCCCGACGACCCGCTCGGCGTAGTAGCGGTACGAGCAGCGCTCGAACAGGGAGAGCGCGCTGAACGACAGGCGCGCGACGCGGTGGAGCGGCGGGTCCGGCACGACGGTGAGCTCGCGCAGTCGCGGCGCGGGCGGCGGCAGCGCCTCGCCGCTCCCCTCGAACAGCGCAAGCTGGCCCGGCCTCGGTCGCGAGAACGACGGGCTCCGCCACGACGGCGGGCGGCCGGGCAGGCGCCGGCTGGCCGTGGTCGACCCGCAGGACGACCGTCGCGGCGCCGCGCTCGATCTCGAACGGGCCGTCGGTGCTCGGCTGCCGCGCCTCCTCCTCGAGCCCGAGCCGCCCGAGCACCCAGCTGATCGGCGTCTCCTCGCCCGCGTCCCCCGCCGTCCCGATCGACCCGGAGACGATCAGGCGCTCACGTGCACGCGTCATCGCCACGTAGTACAGGCGCAGCCGTTCTGCCCGCTCGGCCTGCTCGCGGTGCTCCTTGACGTCCCGGTACGACTCGGTGCCGACCCGCGTGCCCGTCGCGGGATGCGCGACCTTGAACCCGAAGCGCCCGTCCGACAGCGCGAGGATGTCCGAGACCGGCGGACGGCTGCGGCCGGCGTCTGCGACGACGACGACCTCGAACTCGAGGCCCTTCGCGGCGTGGATCGTGAGGAGCCGCACGGCGTCGGCGCCTTCCTCCTCCGACACGGCATCCGACTCCTTGGCGCCGACGTCCTCCTGCCCCTCGATGAAGCGCACGAACCCCTCGATGTCGGCGCCGCGCAGCTCCTCGTAGGAGCGGGCGAGGCGGGCGAGCTTGCGGAGGTTGGCATACCGGCGCTTGCCGTCGTGGCGCGCGAGAACGGCGAGGTCGTAGTCGTGCTCGCTCAGCACGCGCTCGCAGAGGAGCTCGAGCGGCGCGTACGCCGCGAGCTCGAGCAGGCGGTCGTACCGCTGGCGGAAGGCCAGGACGAGGCGGCGGTCGTCATCCGAGAGATCGGCGGGGATGCCGCGCTCGATGCCGCGGAAGATCGGCTGGCGCTGCGCCTCCGCCCGGATGAGGACGAGCGCGTCGTTCGAGACGCCGACGAACGGCGACGTGAGCACGGTGAGCAGCGCCTCGTCGTCGTAGCGGTTGCGGAGGAGGCGCAGGTACGCGAGGAGGTCGACGACCTGCTGCTGGCCGAAGTAGCTGCGGCCGGCGGCACGGTAGGTCGGCAGGTCGAGGGCACGGAGCTCCTCCTCGAACCACTCGGCGTCGGTGCCCGCGGCGAAGAGGAGGACGATCTGCCCCGGCGTCGCGACGCCGGCATCGACGAGCTCCCGGACGCGACGGGCGACGTGACGGGCCTCGGAGCGGCGCCAGTGGACGCCCGTCTCGGCGGCCGCTGCCTTGTCCGTGACGAGGAGCTCCACGGCGTTCCGGAGCGCCGGCTGGTCGGACGCCGCCGCCGGCTCGAGGCGCTGGAACTCGTCGCCGAACTCTGCCGCGAAGAGCTCGTTCACGACCGCGAGCACCTCGGGACGCGAGCGGTGGTTCCGGGTCAGCGGGAGGACGGTGGACGCTGCCTCGCGCCGCTCGCGGAACACCGCCACGTCGGCGTGACGGAACCCGTAGATCGACTGGAACTCGTCGCCGACGACGAAGAGGTCGCCGCCCTCGATCGGCTCGAGCAGGTCGAGGAGCTCCGTCTGCAGGCGGTTCGTGTCCTGGAACTCGTCGACCATGATGGAGCGGAACCGCTGCCGCTCGCGCTCCCTGATCTCCGGGTGGTTCCCGAGGAGATCGCGGGCGCGGAGCTGGAGGTCCTCGAAGTCGAGCGCGGACTCGCGGTCCTTCGCGTCCGCGTAGGCGGCCGCGAAGGTCGTGAGCAGCTCCTGCAGAAGCTCGCGGTCCCTGGCGGCGAGCTCCTCGAGCGCCGCCGCGACGGTCGGCGTCGCGCGCCTCCGCGAAGCTCGCCGCGCGAGGGCCGCGCACCTTGAGCTCGCCGAGGGCGAGGAGCCGCTCGGGGAGCGTCGACGTGCCGAGCAGGTCGAGGGCCGCCTGGGCCGCGTCACGCTGCAGCTCGGTCGCCTTGGTGTCGGCGACGAGGCATTCGGCCGCCTCTCGGACGCCGTCCACGCGCTCGCCGAGGCCGGCGCGGGGACCCGGCTCGAGGACGAGCTCTCGACCCGCCGAGCGGAGCGTCGCGTAGACCTCGACGAGCATGCGGCGGAGACCGTCGGCGCCGTAGGTGGCGAGGAGCTGCCACCGGTCGGGCTCGTCGGCGGCGCAGAACGCCTCGAGCGCGGCCGTGAACGCCTCGGCCTGGAGGACGAGCGCCTGCGACTCGTCGAGCACGCGGAAGCCCGGATCGATCCCGGCAGCGAGGGGATGCGCGCCGAGGAGCCGCCGGCAGAAGCCGTGGATCGTCGAGACCCAGGCGCCGTCGAGCTCGAGCGCGAGGTCGGGCCGCCCCCGTTCGATGAGGCTCGCCCGGATGCGCGCGCGAAGCTCTCCGGCCGCCCGCTCCGTATACGTGATGACGAGAACGGAGTCGACGTCGAGGCCGTCGTCGACGACGGCGCGGACGAACCGCTCGACGAGCACCGCGGTCTTCCCGGTGCCCGCGCCGGCGGCGACGAACACGGTGCCGTGTGCCTCGGTCGCTGCGCGCTGCTGCTCGTTCGGCGCCGGCCTCACGGTCGCTCCTTGCGGCACATGCGCCAGAGGTCGCACCAGTGCGGGCATTCGCCGCCCTTCGGGTCGTGGCGGACGTCTCCCTCCCGGATCCGCTCGACCAGTCCCACCGCCGTGGAACGCGCCGTGTCGATCGCTTCGGTGAACTCGTCGGGCTCGAGGTAGTCGCGCGAGCTGAAGCCGGGGATCGACTCGGGACCGGCGCGGAGCATCCCGCGCGGGCGGCGACCGCCGCCGACCGGCATGTAGATCCCGCCGACGGGCTCGAGGCCGAGCTGATCGCGGAGGACGAGCATGTAGAGCGGCAGCTGGAGGAGGTCCTTCTCCCGGATATCCGCCGCCGACGAGGCCGCGCCCGACTTGTAGTCCACGACGATCCCGAGCGCTCCCATCGGATCGCGGTCGATCCGGTCGATCTTGCCGCTGACCATCACGCCGGGCTCGAGCTCGAACGTCCGGAACGACACCTCGAGCTCACGCGGGACGAACGGGGACTTCGACGCCGCCTCGTCGCGCACGAGCTGCTCGAGGTCGCGCTGCAGTCCCTGCTCGAGCTCGCGCCGGTCGAGGTCGCCGGCGTCGATCCTGAGCCCTGTCTCGACTGCCTGCGCGACGCAGCCACGCATCAGGGCGATCGCCTGCTCGAGGTTCTCGGGCGTCACCCGGTCGGCTCCCGGGATCGCGCTCGGCAGCTGCTGGTAGAAGCGCTGCAGCGCGCTGTGGAGGATCGAGCCGCGGAGCATCCGGTCGACCTCGCGGTCGATCGTCCCGGGCCGGAGGTAGCGCTCGACGAACCACGCCGACGAGCACGACGCCATCCGCTCGAGGTCGGACACGGAGTAGGAGTCACGGCTTCCCACGAGTTGCAGCGCGCGCTCGTGCGTCAGACGGGTCGGCCGGTCGAAGGCGCGTGTCGCACGGCGGAGGCGCCTGTCCCAGCCGTTCTGCACGGCGAGCGCCGCGGCTTCGGTGGGCTCGGTTGCCGCGGCACGGGCGAGCGCCCGCAGGCGCTCCCGGTCGGTCGGAGCCGCTTCGATATCGCGGGTCAGCGCAGAGAGTGGCCTGCGGAGGGTCTGGTGGCGAACGTCGTCCTCGTCGAAGAGCTCGCGCACTGCCTCCCAGAACGGGCTGGGCTCGCGCGGCGTGCCCTCGTCACCGACGGCCTGGCGCACGAGCACGAGCCGCCGCCGCGGCCGTGCTGCACGCGGTCGCGAAGAGGTACCGGTCGCGGCTCGCGGGATCGGGCCGCTCGAGACGGGCGCCGCGGCGATCCTCCAGGCTGCGGCGCGAGTCCTCGTCGAGGAACGGCTCCACGCGGGCGCGGCGGGGGAGCGTCCCCTGCTCGAGCCCGAGCACGAACACGGTGTCGAACCGCCGCGTGCGCGCCCGGAGAAGGTCGATGACGGCCACCCGGCCCGGTGCGCCGGTGCGCTCGCCCGCGACGGACGCCCGGTCGAGCGCTGCGAGCACGTCCCGGCGGCCGATGTCCCAGCCTGCGCGCGCGAGCGCATCGAGCTCGTCGAGCGTGCGGGAGACGGCGTCGTGGGCGGCGAGGTCCAACCGCGACCGCGCGCCGAGCGGGTGGGGCGACGACGCCGTGAGCGTTCCGAAGCATGGACGCGCCGACCGCGCGCACCGTCTCGACGGGTGCGTCGTCCGCGAGCGCGCGGTCGAGCAGGAGGAGCGCTCGCCCGCCGCGGAGCTCGGCGGTGACCTCGACCGTGCGGTCTCCGCGGACGACGCCGCGGCCGCGCAGCTTTCCCTCGACCCAGTCCACCTCGCGCCGCTGGAGCCCCGAGTACGGCGAGCGCAGGTGGGCGTAGAGCTCGGGTCGCTCGCCGCCGAGCCAGGCGAAGCGAAGGAGCGAGATCAGCGAGTGCCCGAAGGGCGTCGCGCGGAGCGCCGTCCGACCCTCGAACGCCAGCGGCACGCCGAGCGCGGCGAACGCCGTCTCGAGCGGGACGCGAATCGCGTCCAGCGACGGGCAGACCACCGCGATCTCGTCCGGGGCGATCCCGGAACGGATCGCGCCCAGCGCCTCCTCGGCCACGAGCTCGAGCGTCCCGCGGGTTCCCGCTCCTTCGAGGAAGCGGATTGCACCGTCGAGCGGCACGCGCTCCGACGTCGGTGCGAACAGCTCGCGCTCGACGTGCGCCAGCGCCGTCGGCAGGTACTCGGCGGCGCGCGGAGGCAGGTCGACGATGTCGTCTCCGGCGAGCGCCGCGAGATCCACGGCCGTGCGCGCGAGCGAGGCGTAGACGGCGCGGCCCGGCTCGTACGGCAGCGAGACATGGACGTCGGTGCGCGCCGAGAGCGCCTCGAGGAGGCGCCACTCGGCGCCGGTGAGGTCCTCGAAGCCGTGCGCGAGCACCGGGCTGTCCCCCCACGACCCGAGGTCGCCGGTCAGCCGCTCGATGCCCCGGCGACGGAGCATCCCGCGATCCCACGCATCGAGCCGGTCGAGCTCGTCGTCGGTAGGCGCGGACGAACGATGCGAGAGGCTCGTCGAGGTCGTCGGCGTCGAGGAGCGCGCCGTCGAGCTCCGCGAGTGCCCGTCCGAGGGCGTCGGCATACCCGGGGAACCGCGCGCCCGGCGTCTCCGGGCCGGCATCGACGACCCGCCGAACGACCACCGCGCGCTCCGCTTCGCCCACCAGCCGCCGGCCGAGCCCGTCGCCACGCGCGAGCGCCTCGAAGAGCGAGTCGAACGTGCCGATCGTGCCCGCGAGCAGCCCTCCCTCGCGCCGAACGAGCTCGCGCTCGACCCGCTCGACGTCGCCGCGGTTCGGGACGATCAGCCAGGGATCGCGGTCGATCGCGGCGACGAAACGGTCGAGAAGCGCCGCGACCTTTCCGGCATGCGCCGGACCGACGACGAGAGAGAGACCCACCGGTGCATGGTAGTCGGGCCGGTTTCCCGCCCTCGCTTACGGGCCGGACGGGAAACCCGCTCCGAGCGGGAAACCGACGCGGGTGCGCCGGCGGTCCATGTCGCGCCTAGGCGAGCGACTTCGGCTTGCGGCCGCGCCGCGCGACCGCTGCGCCGGGCATTCCACCGGCACACGAGTCGCAGAGATCCGCCTGCTTTGCGCCTCTCCGCGCGTCGTTGAACGTCACGCGAAGAACGGCGCCCTTTCCTTCTCCGACCTCCGTGCCGCACGAGTCGCAAACGAGGACGGTCTTTCGAGCCATGATTCTCCTTCCGTCGTGGAAATCACCTTCGCGATTTCCACGTCTCGAGCTTTTCTGATCTGCGAAGAATTGTACGCATTCATTGCTCGATATTTCTAGTGGAGCTACACCGGCAGATCCGTCATTACACTCCCGCGTCATGGACCCGCGCACGATCGTCGTCCTCGAGGGCGACCAGACGGGGCAGGAGCTGCTCGAGGCGGCCGTCCGCGTGCTGCAGCCGGACGTCCTCGGGTTCGAGCTCGCGCTGCCGCGCTTCGACCTGTCGCTCGCCAGCCGGCGCGCGACCGCCAACGGCGTCGTGCACGAGGCAGCACGCGCGATCGCCGCCCACGGCCTCGGCCTCAAGGCTGCGACGGTCACACCCGAGGGCCGCGACGACGTCGGGTCCCCGAACCGGATCCTCCGCGAGGAGATCGGCGGCAAGGTGATCGTGCGAACCGGCCGGCGCATTCCCGGCGTCCTCCCCGTGGGCGGGGTGCACGCGCCGATCTCCGTCGTTCGCATGGCGGTCGGCGACGCATACGGCGCAAAGGAGTGGCGCGAGGGCGAGGGCGACGACGAGGTCGCGTTCCGCACCGAGCGCATCGAGCGGAGCGTCTGCCGGGCGGTCGCCGAGTTCGCCTTCCGTCAGGCGGAGCGCACGGGCGCCAAGGTCTTCGGAGGGCCGAAGTACACGGTCAGCCCCGTCTACGAGGGCATGTTGAAGGAGGAGATGGACGCCGCCGCGGCGCGCCATCCCGACGTGCCGTACGAGCCGCAGCTGATCGACGCGACGTTCGCGCTGCTCATCTCGTCGAGCGGCGCACCGATGGTGATTCCCGCGCTGAATCGCGACGGAGACATCCTCTCCGACCTCGTGTTGCCGCTGTTCGGCTCGATCGCAGGCTCCGAGTCCCTGCTCGTCGCGTTCGGCGCGGGCGGGATCGACCAGCCGACGGCGCTGATGGCCGAGGCCGCGCACGGGACCGCGCCGGCGCTCGAGGGCAAGGACGTCGCGAACCCGATGGCGATGATCCTCGCCGCGGCCGCGCTCCTGTCGCTCACCGACGACGAGGAGTGCCAGCGCGCGGGACGCGCGATCCGCGAGGCGACGCTCGAGGCCGTCGCGGAGGGCATCCGGACCGCGGACCTCGGCGGCCACCACGGCACGACGGCGTTCACGGACGAGGTGATCCGCCGCACGCGGACGAAGATCGAGGTCTGGTCCTCGCTCTAGGACGACGCTAGGCCGCGACGGCCGCGGGGCCGTACACGATCTCGCCGGCCTCGAATGCGTCGAGGAACGCGGCGGCGACGGTCGGATCGAACTGGGTACCGGCACAGCGGCGGATCTCCTGAGCCGCCTCGTCCGGCGAGAGCGACGGCCGGTACGGGCCGGAGCGACGTCATGGCGTCGAACGCGTCGGCGACCGCGAGGATGCGTCCCTGGATCGGGATGGACTCCCCCGCGCGGCGCGTCGGGTAGCCGTGCCCGTCCCAGCGCTCGTGATGGAAGAGCACGAACGGGAGCGCCGGCGCGAGCGAGGTGACGCCCGAGAGCAGCCAGAGGCCCTCGACCGGATGCGTCCGGATCTCGGCGAGCTCCCAGTCCTCGAGCCGCCCGGGCTTCGTGAGCACGTCGTGGCGGACGTTCACCTTCCCGACGTCGTGGAGCGCGGCTCCGAGCCGGAGCGCCTCCAGCTCGTCGTCCGTCCAGCCGAGCCTCACCGCCACGGCCTCGGCGTTCGTCGCGACGCGCGCAGCGTGCGCGGCGAGCGCGGGGTCACAGACCTCCATCGCGGTTGCAAAGGCGGCGAGTCGAACCACGGGCTGTCTGGTTCCCGCCGCGCGCCCAGAACCCTTCCCGTAGATTCTCTCCGCGATGCGAGTCTGTGTCCCGAGGGAGTCCGGGCCCGGAGAGCACCGCGTCGCTCTCGTGCCCGAGACGGTCGCGAAGCTCGGTGCGAACGGGTTCGAGGTGGTCGTCGAGCGCGGCGCCGGCGTCCTCGCCGGGTTCCCGGACGAGCGGTACTCGGACGCAGGAGCGCAGCTCGCAGACTTCCCCGGTGCACTCGACGGCGTCGAGGGCGTCCTCCGCGTCGGCTCGCCGAACGCCGACGAGGTCGGCGCCTACCGGCGCGGCATGGTGCTCGTCGGCTTCCTCGAGCCGCTGACCGACCTCGACGGGATCTCGCGTTTGCGCGAGCGAGGCGTCGTCGCGTTCGCGATGGAGTCGATCCCGCGGATCACGCGCGCGCAGTCGATGGACGCGCTGTCCTCGCAGGCGACCGTCGCCGGGTACAAGGCCGTGCTGCTGGCGGCGGATCGCAGCCCGAAGCTGTTCCCGATGATGATGACCGCGGCGGGGACGATCGCTCCTGCGCGCGTCCTCGTGCTCGGCGCCGGGGTCGCCGGCCTGCAGGCGATCGCGACGGCGCGGCGTCTCGGCGCGGTGGTGTCGGCGTTCGACGTGCGGCCCGCGGTCGCGGAGCAGGTCGAGTCGCTGGGTGCGTCGTTCCTCGACCTCGGGATTCGCGGTGAGGAGACCGAGGGCGGCTACGCGCGCGAGCTGACGGAGGAGCAGCAGCGGGCGCAGCAGGCGGCGCTCGAGGAGCGGATCCCCGAGTTCGACGTCGTCGTCACGACGGCGGCCGTACCGGGACGTCCGGCGCCGCGGCTGATTCCCGCGTCGGCCGTCGAGTCGATGCGTCCCGGGTCGGTGATCGTGGACCTGGCGGCGGAGACGGGCGGCAACTGCGAGCTGACGTCGCCGGGCCACGAGATCGCGCACACGGGCGTCACGATCGTCGGCCTCACGAACGTCCCGTCCCTGATGCCCGCCGACGCGAGCCGGCTCTACTCCCGGAACGTCGCGGCGCTGCTCGAGCACCTCGCCCCGGGCGGCACGCTCACGCTCGACTTCGAGGACGAGATCACGGCGGGCGCCTGCGTCACCGGCGCGCCGGCCGAGGTGGCTGCATGACCGACCTCGGGCTCGTCGTCGAGCTGACGATCCTCGTTCTCTCGATCTTCCTCGGCTTCGAGGTGATCTCGAAGGTGCCGACGATGTTGCACACGCCGCTGATGTCGGGCACGAACTTCATCCACGGGATCGTGATCGTGGGAGCGATCATCGTCCTCGGCTACGCCGACGACGGCGTGACGAAGGCGATCGGCTTCACGGCGATGGTGCTCGCGACCGCGAACGTCGTCGGCGGCTGGTTCGTGACCGACCGGATGCTCGAGATGTTCAAGCGCCGCCCCGACCCGCGGAAGGACGACTGAGTGCCTCTCGAGGCGATGCAGAGGCGCGCGTGATCTCCGACCCGGACGTCATCGGGCTTCTCTACCTCGTCGCGATCGTCTGCTTCATCGTCGCGCTGCGCTTCCTCTCCTCGCCGAAGCACGCGCGCAAGGGGAACTGGGTCGGCGGCGTCGGAATGCTCGTCGCGATCGCGACGACGCTCGCGCTGGACGGGATCGGCAACTGGGGCCTGATCATCGCGGGCGGCGTGATCGGCGCGATCGTCGGGCTCGTCGGCGCGCGCACGGTGAAGATGACCGCGATGCCGCAGATGGTCGCCCTGTTCAACGGGGTGGGCGGCGGTGCGGCGGCGCTCGTGGCGCTCGCCGAGTTCCACATCGCGCGTCGGCGACGTGGCCGACGACGAGGTCGTCTCGATCGTCCTCTCGGCGCTGATCGGCTCGATCTCGTTCTCCGGCTCGCTCGTCGCGTTCGCGAAGCTGCAGGAGCTCCTCTCCGGCCGGCCGATCGTGTTCCGCGGCCAGAACATCGTCAACACGGCGATCCTGCTCGGCGGCGCCGGGCTCGGGATCGCGCTCATCGCCGGGCTGGACGAGCAGTGGGCGCTCGTCGCGCTCATCGTGCTCGCGCTCGTGTTCGGCGTCATGTTCGTGCTCCCGATCGGCGGAGCCGACATGCCCGTCGTCATCTCGCTGCTCAACGCCTTCACGGGCCTCGCGGCGTCCGCGACCGGCTTCGTCCTCGACTCGACCGTCCTGATCGTCGCGGGCATGCTCGTCGGCGCCTCGGGCACGCTGCTCACGCTGATGATGGCGAAGGCCATGAACCGGTCGGTCGCCAACGTCCTGTTCGGCGCCTTCGGCCAGGTGCAGGCGGGCGCGGGCGCTCCGCGCGAAGACGATGGGCGCACCGTCCGCGCGACGACCCCCGAGGACGTCGCCGTCCAGCTCTCCTTCGCCCGCAAGGTGATCGTCGTCCCCGGCTACGGCATGGCGGTCGCGCAGGCGCAGCACGACGTCCGCCAGCTCGCCGAGGTCCTCGAGGCGAAGGGCGTCGACGTCGTCTACGCGATCCACCCGGTGGCGGGCCGCATGCCCGGCCACATGAACGTGCTCCTCGCCGAGGCGAACGTCCCCTACGACCAGCTCAAGGAGATGGACGAGATCAACCCCGAGTTCGCGCAGACCGACGTCGCGCTCGTCATCGGGGCCAACGACGTGACGAACCCCGCCGCCCGCACCGACACGTCGAGCCCGATCTACGGCATGCCCATCCTCGACGTCGACCGGGCGACGAGCGTGATCGTGATGAAGCGCAGCATGAACCCCGGCTTCGCGGGGATCGACAACGAGCTGTACCTCGATCCGCGCACGACGATGCTCTTCGGCGACGCCAAGGACTCGGTCGTCAAGCTGATCAGCGCCGTCAAGACGGCGTGAGCGTCCCGTTCTTCTCGGGCGCCGCCGTGATGGAGGCGGTCACGCCCCACGAGGCGTACGACGCAGTGCGCGAGGCGTTCGTCGCGCACGCGCGCGGCGAGTGGACGATGCAGCCGAAGCTCTACGTGACGAACTACCCGGCGGGCGACTTCCGCGCGATGCCGGCGCTCGGCGGCGGCCACGCCCTGCTCAAGTGGGTCACGTCGTTCCCCGGCAACCCGGCGCGTGGGCTGCCGACGGTCACGGGTCTCGTGCTGCTCTCCGACGCGGAGACCGGGCAGCTCCAGGCGGTCCTCGACGCGGCTGCGGTGACGGCGCTCCGTACCGCCGCGGCCGGCGTGCTCGCGGCCGACACGCTCGGCCGCGCGGGCGCGACGTCGTACGCCGTGATCGGGTGCGGCGTGAACGGGGCCGAGACGGCGCGGATGCTCGTCGCGCGCGGCGTCGTCCCGGCCGTCTGGGACGTCGACCAGGCGCGACGTGAGCTCGTCGCGGAGACGCCTCGGGGCGCGCGCCGCCTCGTCCGCCGACGAGGCGCTCGGGGCCGACGTCGTGATCACCGTGACGCCCGGTGCGGCGGTGCTCTACCCGTCAGGCTCGCTCCGAGACCGGCCAGCACGTCTCCCTGATGGGCGCGGACGGCCCCGGCAAGGCGGAGGTCGCGGTCGAGGAGCTCGGCCGCGCGCACCTGTTCTGCGACGACTGGGAGCAGGCGAGCCACGGCGGCGAGCTCGCGGCAGGTGTCGCGGCCGGCGTCGTGACGCGCGAGCGGGTGACCGAGCTCGGCCGGGTTCTCGCGGGAGACGCGGAAGGCCGGAGGAGCGCGGAGGACGTGACGCTGTTCGACTCCACCGGCCTCGCGATCCAGGATCTCGCGATCGCGCGCGCGGCGTTCGCGAAGGCGGACCAGCTCGACCTGCCGACGATCGAGCTCTGAGACCGGCTCAGACGCCGAGCAACCGCGCCGGCTCGAAGAGATCCAGCAGAGGGTCGCGGTCGCCGAGGATCGCCCGTGCGGCCAGCCGGCCGCACGCGAACCCGAGCACGTTCCCGTGTCCCGAGTACCCGGCGGCGACCCAGGTTCCCGGCATGCCCGGTACCTCGCCGACCACCGGCAGGAAGTCGAGGACGAGGCCGAAGATGCCCGCCCAGCGGTAGTCGACCCGGAGCTCGCGGCCGACGAGACCGTTCACGAACGACGACAGCGCGTCCTGCACGTCGTCGGTGATCGCCTCCTCGTCCGTGAACTCGCGATCGAGGGACACGTCTCGGAAGCCGCCCGCGACGATCCGGCCGTCCTCGGCCTGGTGCCAGTAATCGAAGCCATGGCGTCCGTAGTGCGGCGCCTCGAACAGCCGCTCCGAGAGCGGCTCCGTCGCGATCACCTGACCGCGCGTCGGCACGATCAGCCCCTCGAGCTCGCCGAGGAGGCCGCTGGGATACCCGTCGGTCGCAACGACCACGGTCTCGGCCTCGAGCTCGGACGGGTCGTTCACCCGCCGTCCCTCGACGAGCTCGACGCCCGCGTCGGCGGCTCGCGCCGCGAGAGCGCGGACCCAGCGCGCCGGCTGCAGTGCGCCGTCGGTCGGGTGTCGGATCCCCGCCGTGAAGCGCCCGGCGAGCACGCCGTCCGGGGCGTCGATCCACTCGGCCTCGATCCCGTCCGCCCACAGCGCCTCGATCTCCTCGCGCAGGTCCTCTCGCTCCTCGCCGTCGGCGGCGAGCCGGAGGCTGCCGAGCGGACGGAACGAGTCGCCCGCGAGACGTGCCATCTCGGCGAGCTCGGCCTCCGTCCAGCGCCACAGCGCGAGCGCCCGGTCCCGGCCGTGATCCGCGACGACCTGGTCGTAGGGCCCGGCCATGCCGCGGAGCGCGAATCCGCCGTTGCGGCCGCTCGCGCCCTCGGCGACGCGACGCTCGTCGACGACGCGGACGCGGAGGCCGGCCTCGGCGAGCGCGAGCGCGCACGCGCAGCCCGTGATGCCGGCGCCGACGATGCCGACGTCGACCGGACCGCCGTTGCCGGGCGACAGCGCGGGAGCGGGCTCGTCCAGCCAGTAGGGCGTCACCGCGCGATCGTACTGCGCACCACCCCCTCCTCCACCGCGACCACGCCCGCGAGCTCGAGCTCGACCAGTGCCGCGGCAACCGCGCCCGCCGAGAGCGATGTCGCCCGTACGAGCTCGTCCGGCGTCGCCGCTCCACCCGAGAGCGCCTCGACGACCGCCGCCGCACCCGCCACGTCGGGGATCTCCGGCGCGGCCGAGACCCGCTCGACGCCGATCGCCTCGAGGACGTCTGCCGCGCACGTCACCGGAGTCGCGCCCTGCCGCAGGAGGCCGTTCGCCCCGGCGCTCAGAGCGCTCGTGATCTCTCCGGGGACGACGAGAACCTCGCGCCCGTCCTCGAGCGCGAAGTCAGCGGTGATCAGCGCGCCCGAGCGCTCGCGCGCCTCGACGACGACGGTCGCGCGAGCAAGCCCGGCGATGATCCGATTCCTGGCCGGGAAGCGCCACGGAGCGGGCTCCACCCCCGGCTCGTACTCGGAGACGATCAGGCCGCCCGTCGCGACGATCGAGCGGGCGAGCTCGGCGTGCGCGGCCGGGTAGTCGCGGTCGATCCCGCATCCGAGCACCGCGACGGTCAGCCCGCCTGCGGCGAGCGCGCCCCGGTGCGCCTCCCCGTCGACGCCGCGTGCGAGCCCGCTCACGACGACGACGCCGGCTGCGGCCGCCTCGCTCGCGAGCATGCGGGCGACCGATCTCCCGTAGCCGGAGCACGCGCGAGCACCGACGATCGCGACGGCAGGCGACGCGAGCAGCTCGACGTCCGCCTCCCCACGGAGCCACAGCGAGGACGGCGGATCGGGGATCTGGCCGAGCAGCGTCGGGTAGCCCTTGTCGCCTCGACGGAGACGCCGAACGGTCACGGAAGGGACAGCTCCGCCGGCGACCGGTACGAGAGCGCCTCCGCGACGTGCTCGGGCTGGACATCGGAGGAGCCGGCGAGCGCGGCGATGGTGCGGGCGACGCGGGCGACCCGCGCTCGCCCGCGACCGCTCAACGGCAGCCGGTCGACGGCGCGATCGAGGAGCTCCGAGGCGGCAGCCGTTCGACGCGGCGTCGAGCGGGCGAGCCGCCCCGCTCCGGCGAGCACGCGATCACGCACGGCCGACGACGCCTCCGACGGCCCCGCGGCGAGCTCCTCCGCCTGCGGGCGCGGCATCGCGACGACGAGGTCGAAGCGGTCGAGCAGTGCCCGCGACACCTTGTCGCGGTACGCGGCGACCCGTGCCGGAGTGCACGAGCAGTCGAGGCGCGGGTCGCCACGACCGCCGCACGGGCAGAGATTCATCGTCGCGACGAGCCGGAACCGGGCCGGGAACAGCGAGCGGCCACCGACGCGCGAGACCGACACGACGCCGTCCTCGAGCGGCTGCCGGAGCGCCTCGAGCACCGGCCGCGGGAACTCCGGCAGCTCGTCCAGGAGAAGGACGCCGCGATGGGCGAGGCTGACCTCGCCCGGCCGCGGGACAGACCCGCCGCCGACGACCGCCGCTGCCGACGCGCCGTGGTGCGGCGCGCGGAACGGGGGCGTGTCGACGAGCCCGGCGGCGGCGCTGAGCGTTCCCGCGACGGAGTGGATCCGCGTCACCTCGAGCGCCTCCGCACGGGAGAGCGGCGGCAGGATGGACGGCAACCGGCGCGCCAGCATCGTCTTCCCGGTGCCCGGCGGGCCGGCGAGCAGCAGGTTGTGCGACCCCGCAGCCGCGATCTCGAGCGCCCGCCGACCACGTTCCTGTCCGCGGACGTCGGCGAGGTCCGGCAGCGCCACGCCGGGCGGCGCCCGCTCCGGAGGCTCGGCCGGCGCGATCGCGTCGTGGCCGAGGAGGTAGCCGACCGCCTCGGCGAGGTGTCGGACGCCGACCGCCTCGACGCCTGCGAGCGCAGCCTCCTGGGACGAGTCGACGTGGCACAGCACGCGAGCGAGCCCGGCACGGGCAGCGCCCTCGGCGGCCGCGATCGTGCCGGCGACCGGTCGGATGCGACCGTCGAGGCCGAGCTCGCCGATGCAGGCGTGCTCCTCGAGCCGCTCGCGCGGGACCTGCGCCGACGCGGCGAGCACCGTCAGCGCGATCGCCAGGTCGAATCCGGTCCCCTCCTTGCGCAGCGCCGCAGGCGCGAGGTTGACCGTGATCGCGCGGTTGGGCCACTCGAGGAGCGCGGAGTCGACGCCGCTCCGGACGCGGTGCTTCGCCTCCTGGCAGGCGCGGTCGGCGAGCCCGACGATCGAGAACGACGGGAGCGTGCTCGAGCGCAGGTGCGCCTCGACCTCGACGCGCCGCGGCTCGAGGCCGACGAGCGCGAACGTGACCGCGCGGCCGAGCATCCCTCGACCGTACGGCCGATCACGTCACGCGACTGTGCCGACTCCGTGCCGGAAGTGTCGTGGTGGGGCCGCAAGCGGCCCCACCACGGCGAGTCAAGGTCAGCCGACGTAGCAGAGGACGTACAGCGTGAAGGTGCTCGAGTTGCCGCTGTCGTTGCCGCCCGTCCCTCGGTAGCCCGTGACGGCGTTGTTCGTGATGATCGGCGTGATCCGCTGCGTCCAGAGCTCGCGGTCCGCAGCGTCGTCGCTCCAGCCCGTGCCGGCGGAGATCGCCTTCTCGTTCGCGTTGCAGTTGACCGTGACGGTCCCGGTCGAGTACTGCGAGTTGTGGGCGACGCCTCCGCCGACGACCACGCCCGCCTGGCGGACGGTGATCGGCCCGATGGTGCCGGCGGGACCCGCGGGGCCGGCCGGGCCGGCGGGGCCTGCGGGGCCTGCCGGGAGCGAGTTCGACGCGAAGTCGTCGCGCGACAGGGAGCCGTTCCGGACGTCCGAGCCGGTGACGGCGTTCGGCGCGATCTTCGCGCCGGTCACGTTGTTGTTCCTGATCTTCGCGGCGGTGACCGCGCTCGCCCTGATCTGGGCGGTTCCGACCGAGTTCGGCGCGATTGCCGTGACGGCCGCGATGCTCGTCCCTCCGAGCGCGACGAGCAGCGCGATGCAGGCGACGACCATCGCAGGCGACGGACGATGTGCGATCAGTGTGCGCATGAAGCCCTCCTGTCTCGACGACGGCGACCCGAGCCGGATGCTCAGGCGGCCCTGCAGATGAGAATCGACTCGTAGTACTCGCCCGCCCGTCGTCCCGTTCGGCGGTTCACGTGTCGCTCGAGTCGCTCATCGAGGCGAAGCCTTGCACGGCCCAAGATTTCCGAATACAACCCACGCCGATCGTTTACAACCACGCAGACGGGCGCGCCCGGGGCGAGTCGGCTTCGGGCGTTCGCCAGGACGTCCGCCACACCGTCGATGTACGCGCGATCGCCTCGCGCCCGACGCCGCGGGCAGGGCGCCCGAGCTCCTCGGCGCGACGCTCCTCGAGCCCGAGAAGCTCGTAGGCGTAGCGGTGCTGCTCGTGGTAGTCGATCAGCCCCGGGTACGGCGGCGACGTGATCACGGCGTCGAAGGGGCCTCCGAGCTCGAGCTCGCGTGCGTCGCCGTGGTGCACGAACGCGCTCGCCGCCGGGTCGCGGGCGTCGGCGAAGCTCTCGATCCGATCGAGCGTGTCGAGCGTGTAGCGGAGGAGGAACCGCCGCGCCTCCTCGACCGGCCGGCACTCGCGTCGGTGCTTGTGGCACCAGTACGGCTCGAGCTGCGGCGCGCGCGGGAAGTCGAGGTCGAAATGGGTCGTGCGCCGGGCCGAGCGCGCGGCTCGCGCGAGGACGACGCGGAGCACGTCGACCGACGCGACGCTCTCGGCGAGCGCGCGGAAGTGGAGCAGCTCGGCGGCGGCCCGCGGTGCGTACCAGGCGCGGACGAACGGCGAGGCCTCCGCCGGATAGCGCCCGTCCGGCTCGAAGGCGGAGACCTGCTCGTGCGCCCAGAGCAGGTCTCGGCGAATCGCATCGAGGTTGTGGCGACGCGTCTTCACGCGCATGAGGAGGCAGTTGAAGCCCGCGACGTCGACGCCGACCGCATCGCGGCCCGACTCGAGCGACTGCACGAGCGTCGTCCCCGAGCCGGCGAACGGGTCGAGGACGTTCCCGCCGGGAACCACGTACCGGTCGAGGAGCGTCTCGACGAGCTGCGGCACGAACTTCCCGAGGTACGGATGCAGGCGATGGACGTGCTTCGTCCGCTCCCGCTCCGGCAGCTGCTGCTCCGACCAGGAGAGCGCCATGTCGAGCCGGCCGTAGAGCGCCTCCTGCGTGGCCGCCATGGGCGCCTATTCGGCGCCCATGGCCCACTGTCCTTGCGTCGCCGCCAGGCGACGTCCGCTACAGCCCGCGGCTCGCGTCGAACGCCAGCAGCCGCTCGATCCGGGACGGGATCGGCGGGTGGGTCGAGAACAGCGCGGACATGCCGTGACCCGAGAGCGGGTTCACGATGTACAGGGACGACGCTGCCGGGTTCACCTGCATCGGGAGCACCTCCACCCCACGCTGGAGCGTCCCGAGTGCGTCCGCAAGCGGTCGGCCGGTGCCGAGGAGCTCGGCCGCGGTCGCGTCGGCGAGGAACTCGCGCTGGCGCGAGACCGCGAACTGGAGCAGCATCGCCGCGATCGGGGCGATCAGGACGGCGGCGATCGTGCCGACGAGCCCGAGCGGGCTCTCGTCGTCGTCGCCTCCGCCGAACAGCCACTGGAACTGGAGGAAGTTCGCGACCGCGGAGATCGCGGCGCCGATCATCGCGGCGATCGTCGTCACGAGCACGTCGCGGTTCCGGATGTGCGCGAGCTCGTGCGCGAGCACGCCGCGCACCTGGTCGCGCGGCATGAGCGCGAGCAGCCCCTCGGTCACGGCGACCGCGGAGTGCTTCGGGCTCCGTCCGGTGGCGAAGGCATTCGGCTGCTGCGACGGGATGAGGTACAGGCGGGGGACGGGAATCCGCGCCCGCTGTGCGAGGTCCTCGACGTCCGCGACGAGGTCGGGCGCCTGACCCGGCTCGAGCGGCCGCGCCCGGCTCATCTTCAGCGCGAGCCGGTCCGAGAACCAGAACATCGCGAAGTTGAAGCCGACGGCGATGACGAGGAAGAGGATGATCCCGCTCGTGCCTCCGACGAGGCCGCCGACGGCGACGAAGAGCGCCGACAGGCCCGCAAGCAGGATCCAGGTGCGCATACGCGTGGTCATGAGGTGTTTCGTGTCCTTTCCGGCTGACGTTCGTGTCGCTGTCAGCCGGAGGTTTCTCCCGCCTCTCGCGAGGCCGACGCGCCCGGGCACGGAGGTGTCGCCACCGCCGGCCGTCCTGACGAGCGCGTCCGTTGGGGGATAGTGCCCCCCGGCTCTGTTGGTGTCCCTACTGTAACGACGGGCCTGGATCGCTCATTCCGGCTCCGAATCGAGCTCGAGGCGCTCGAGGCGGTGGCGGGTGATGGCCACGACCTCGAAGACGACGTCGAGCCCGGCGCGTTGCGGGTTCGCGTGGAGCCAGGCGGCCGCGGCACGCCTCACGCGACGGCGCTTCTCGCGGTCGACTGCCGCGATCGGGCCGCCGAAGCTCTCGCCTGCGCGCTCCTTCACCTCGACGAAGACCAGCCGCGAGCCGCGCCGGACGATGAGGTCGAGCTCGTTGCCGCCCGCCCGGACGTTGGTGCCGAGGATCCGGTAGCCGCGCAGGCGATAGTGGCGGGCGGCGATTCGCTCGCCGCGGTTCACATCCCGATGTAGGCGCGTGCCGCGAAGGAGCGGCGGTGCTGCGGGCACGGTCCGTGTGCCTGGACGGCGCGGGTGTGCTCGGGCGTGATGTAGCCGACGTGCGACGAGAACCCGTACCGCGGGTAGAGCGCGTCGAGCCTCCGCATGAGGCGGTCGCGCGTCACCTTCGCGATGATCGAGGCCGCGGCGATCGCCGCGCTCTTCGTGTCGCCGTCGACGACGGCGGTGTGCGGCGGCGCGAGCGGCCCGAGCCGGAACCCGTCGACGAGGCACGCCTCCGCCGGCGGGTGGAGCTCCGCCAGGACGGTGCGGAGCCCCCAGAGGTTCGAGCGGTGGAGGCCCGGAGCGGTCGATGTCGGTCGACGGGATCACCCGCACGGCGATCGAGGTCGCGGCGGCGAGGACCGCGCGGTAGAGCCGCTCGCGCTCCTCGGGATCGACCTGCTTCGAGTCGTTCAGGCACGCCAGCGGCCGGACGCTGTGGCCGCGAAGGGTGCCGTAGTCGAGCAGGACGCCCGCGACGACGAGGGGCCCCGCGAGCGACCCCCGCCCCGCCTCGTCCGCCCCCGCGACGTACCGCGCTCCGAGCCGCCGGTCGTGGCGAAGGAGTCGCTGTCCGGTCGAGAGCGCCACGTCGCGAGGATAGCCCTCCAACCCGGACGGGACCGTGCCGCCTTCGTGCCGAGTGCGCGCGCTAGGCCGGCAGCACGCAGCCGGCGTTCTCGGACTCGAGTCGGATCCGCGTGCGGGCGCCGGTCACGGTCGGCGTCAGCTCGACGCGGAACCAGTCGCAGCCTCCCTCGACGCGTCGCGCGGCGCAGATGACGACGCGCGACTGCCGCTCGACGAACCACGGGCGCGGATTCCCCGTGCAGTGGATCTCGTCGGTGTCGTACGACGGGTTCGAGGCCAGGCGCGACTCGGTCGCCTCGCGTGCGAACTGCTGCGTGGGATCCTCCGGCCCGCCGCAGCCGGCGAGAACAGGCAGGACGGCAGAGATGCCGAACGCAACGACCCAGCGCACGAACGTGAATCTACGTTGCTTCGGACGCAGCGGCACCGAGGGAGGCAGTTGCGGCCGCGAAGCGGACGCCTTCAGGGATGTGCCCCGCTCGCAGAGCGGGGAGCCACGCGATTCGGGTTCCGCTTCTGCGGAATCCGAATCGCGAGAAGGAGCTACCCCTGCCGGAGCTCCCGGATGCGTGCCTTCTTGCCGACCCGGCCGCGGAGGTAGTAGAGCTTCGCCCGGTTGACGTCGCCGACCATGGCGACCTCGAGCTTCTCGATCTTCGGCGAGTGCAGCGGGAACGTCCGCTCGACGCCGACGCCGAACGAGTTCTTGCGAACCGTGAAGGTCTCGCGGACGCCGGAGCCCTGGCGCTTGATGCAGATTCCCTCGAAGACCTGGAGGCGCTGGCGATTGCCCTCGATCACCTTGAAGTGCACGCGCACGGTGTCGCCTGCCTTGAACGGCGGCACCTCACGCAGCTGCCGCTGCTCGATGCTCTCGATGATCGTGCTCATGACAAAGGGTCGGCCGTCGGCCGGCGACGGATGATAGCGGACGAGCGGCGTCGGAACGGCTCAGAGGGGACGAACGCCGCCCGAAGCGCAGTTGCGGCCGCGAAGCGGACGCCTTCAGGGATCTGCCCCGCCGCAGGCGGGGATCAGCGGCAGGATTCCGCGACTGCGGAATCCTGCTTCGCGAGTCAACGCAGGCTGATGCGGTTCGGCGGCCAGTAGGTCGCGAAGACCTTGCCGATGAGATTGCCGCGCGGGACCGAGCCCCAGTCGCGCGAGTCGCACGACGACGAGCGGTTGTCGCCCATCATGAAGTAGCCGTTCTTCGCCACCTTCGTCGGCCCGAACTCGCGCACCGCGCGGCGTCCGTCCTTCACGTACGGCTCGTCCAGCTTCCGGCCGTTGACGTAGACGTAGCCCTCGCCCTGCTGGAGCCTGACCTCCACGGTCTCGCCGGGGAGCCCGACGATGCGCTTCACGAACGTCCCGCCCGCGCCGCACTTCACACGCGCCGCGTCGGGCGTCTCGAACACGACGATCTCGCCGCGACGCGGGTCGCGCAGGTGGTAGATGAACCGGTTGGCGAGCACGCGGTCGGAGAAGCGCGCCTCGCAGCCGGAGGCGGGCTGGGCGCAGTGGAGAGTGGGCTCCATCGACGAGGACGGGATGCGATACGGGTTGACGACGTACGCCTTGACGAGCAGCACGATCGCGACCGCGCCCACGATCGTGACGACCCAGTCGACGATCACGCGGAGCGGGTCCGGGAGCCTCCGCGTCAGGCGATCGACCGGGTTCCGCGAGTGCCGGTGTCGAGGAGGCGGAGGCGGCGTGACCTCCGACCACCGGTTTCCTCCCTGGTCGATCGGCGCCTGGTCGACGAGTGGGATCTCGGCCGGGGTCGTCGGCCAGCCGGAGCCGGCCCCTGCGGGCGGGCCGTGATCGTCGGTGTCCCAGAAGCCGGTCGGGCGCTCGGTCGGCGCCGTCGGCGTGCCGTCGGCGTCGGGCTCGGTCCCGGGCGGCAGGTCGCGCTCGTCGATGCCGCTCACCCACCGCTCCTGACCCGGCTCTGCTCCCGCCGCCAGGACTCGATCCGCCCGTGGTCGCCGGAGAGCAGCACCTGGGGCACGTCCCAGCCGCGGTACTCCGCCGGCCGGGTGTAGTGCGGGTACTCGATGCCGCCGTCGAGCGCGCTCGAGAAGCTCTCGAGCTCGCCGGAGCCGTCGCTGAGCGCCCCCGGCAGCCTGCGTGCGATCGCGTCGAGCAGCACCATCGCGGGAAGCTCGCCGCCCGAGAGGACATAGGGGCCGATCGAGACCGCGTCCGTGCAGAGCTGGGACACGATCCGCTCGTCGAAGCCCTCGAACCGCGACGACAGGACGGCGATGGCGGGCTCCGCCGCGAGCTCCTCGACGAGCGGCTGGTCGAGCTGTCGCCCCTGCGGGGTGAGCGCGACCACCCGCGTCGGACGGTCGTCGCCGTACGTGGCCCGGAGCGCGGCGTCGACGACGTCGACGCGGAGCACCATGCCGGCGCCGCCGCCGTAGGGGTCGTCGTCCACCTGCCCCGCGCGGAGCGGCGTCGTGTCGCGGTAGTTGAAGAGGCGCAGCTCGAGCTCGGTGCCGAGCACGGTCGCGAGCGGCTTCTGCTCCGTGAGCCAGCCGAAGGCGTGCGGGACCTGGGTGAAGACGTCGACGCGCACGGGCTGTCCAGGGTACCCCTAGCCGGGGAGGAAGCCCTTGGCGACCACGATCCTGCGCCCCTCGAGGTCGATCTCCCGGATCGCGTCCTCGATCATCGGGACGAGCCGACCGTCGCCGAGCTCCAGGTTGTCGTTCGCCGGGCCGGGCATCACCTCGGCCACGACGCCGACCGGCGTGCCCTCGTCGTCGACCACGTCGAGGCCGACGAGCTGGAAGGCGTAGTAGCTGTCCGGCTCCGGCGGCGGAAGGTCGCGGAGCCGGACCGAGAGCTCTGCCCCGCGCGGGACGGGCCGGTCGAGCCGGATCGCCCGTCGTCCGCTGCCCACGCGACGCATCAACGTGACGCGCGCAGGCGCGCCGTCCACGATGACGACGGCACCGACATCCCAGCGCCGGTCGTCGTCGCTCGCCTGCTCCACGACGAATGCGCCGTCGGTGCCGTGCGGGCGTCCGACCCTGCCGACCTGCACGAGCTGATCGGGATCATCCATGGGACGGGCTCGGAGGCTCAGTCGGCGATCTCGAGCATCAGACGGCGATCGCTGCGGGCCCCTGCCGACCGCACGACCGTCCGGAGAGCACGCGCGATGCGGCCCTGCCTGCCGATCACCTTCCCGACGTCGTCGGGCGCCACGCTGAGGCGCAGGACGACGACGTCACCCTCGTCGACGCGCTCGACCCGGACGGCGTCGGGCTCGTCGACGAGCCCCCGTGCGATCCAGGTGAGCAGCTCCTCCATGCGATCTACTCGATGCCCGCGGCCCTGATGAGCCGGGAGACCGGCTCGGACGGCTGCGCGCCCTTGGCGAGCCAGTCCTTCACCTTGTCGGCGTCGAGGTCGATCGTGGACGGGTCGGTCTGCGGGTTGTACCGACCGACGATCTCGATGAACCGGCCGTCGCGCGGGGAGCGCGAGTCGGCAACCACGACGCGGTAGATCGGGTTCTTCTTCGACCCGACGCGCGTCAGTCTCATGCGTACTGCCATTACCAGCCTTTCTCGTCGTTGAGGGAGGATTGTGCCTGCATTCGCGCCGCGAAGCGGCGGAAACGCGGGCTAGCGACGGCCGCGCTTGGGGCCGGCTGCGCTCGCCGGTCAGCTCGGGCGGGAGAGTCGGCATCTTCCCCTTGCCCATCTGCTTCATGACCTTCTCCATCTGCTTCCGCGCCTGGAGCAGCCGGTTGACGTCCTCGATCGTCGTGCCGCTGCCGGCGGCGATCCGTCGGCGTCGGGGGCCGTTGATGAGGTGCGGCGTGCGGCGCTCGTGCGGGGTCATCGAGAGGACGATCGCCTCGACGCGGGCCATCTGGCGGTCGTCGATCTCGAGCCCGTCGAGCTGGCGCCCCATCCCCGGCATGAGCTTCATCACGCCCTTCAGCGGGCCCATCTTCTTGAGCATCCGCGAGGACGCGAGGAAGTCGTCGAAGGTGAACTGCCCCGTCAGCAGCCGGCGCTCCATCTCCGCCTGCTCGTCCTCCTCGACGGCCTGCTCCGCCTTCTCGATGAGCGTGAGCACGTCGCCCATCCCGAGGATCCGGGACGCCATGCGGTCGGGATGGAAGACCTCGAGCTGGTCGAGCTTCTCGCCGACGGACGCGAACTTCACCGGCCGCCCGGTGACGGCCTTGACGGAGAGCGCAGCGCCGCCGCGCGCGTCGCCGTCGAGCTTCGTCAGCACGACGCCGTCGAACGCGATTCGCTCCTGGAACGCGCGCGCGACCGCGACCGCCTCCTGCCCCGTCATCGCGTCGACGACGAGGAGGACGTTCATCGGCTTCACCGCGTCGCGGACGTGCGCGAGCTCGTCCATCAGCGCCTCGTCGATCTGGAGCCGGCCGGCGGTGTCCACGATCACCACGTCGCAGCCGTCGGCCGCGGCGCGCGCGAGACCCTCCCGCGCGGCGACGACCGCGTCGCTCGTCTCGGTCCGGTAGACCGGCACCTGGATCTGCCGGCCGAGCTGCTCCAGCTGGTCGATCGCCGCCGGCCGCTGGAGATCTGCGGGGACGAGGCCCGGCGTCTTTCCCTCGTGCTTGCGGAGATGGAGCGCGAGCTTCGCGGCGGTCGTCGTCTTGCCCGAGCCCTGCAGCCCACAGAGGAGGACCACGACCGGAGGGCGGCCGAAGACGAGCTTCGAGTCGCTCGAGCCCATCAGGTCCGTGAGCTCCTCGTGGACGATCTTCACGACCTGCTGGCCCGGCTCGAGCCCCTTGAGGACGTCCTGCCCGAGCGCGCGCTCCCGCACCGCGCCGACGAACTGCTTGACGACCTCGAAGTCGACGTCGGCCTCGAGGAGCGCGAGGCGGATCTCGCGCGTGGCGCGTGTGACGGTCTCCTCGTCGAGGCGGGACTTGCGCCCGAGGTCGCCGAGGGCGTCCTGGAGCCGGTTGGCGAGCGTGTCGAACATGGCCCGTCAGCGTACCCGGCATGGCCTGGCCACGCCCTTTTCGGACATGGCCTCGGGCGCCCTAGACTCGAGCGGTGTCGGAATGTGATGCGTTGCGGCCAGGCGAACGCCCGGCGCTGCGCGGTTCTGCAGCTCGCTGCGGCGCCACGCTCCCGGAGCGCGTCCAGGAAGGCCTCGAGGTCCGGAAGACCGTGACGATCCTCTTCTGCGACGTCGTCGGCTCGACGTCGCTCGGCGAGGCGACCGACCCGGAGACGACGCGTCGGGTCATGACGCGCTACGCGGAGTCGATGGCGGAGATCGTCCGGCAGCACGGAGGGACGGTCGAGCGGTTCCGCGGCGACGAGGTCATGGCCGTCTTCGGCGTGCCGGTCGCGCACGAGGACGACGCACTTCGCGCCGTCCGCACCGGCACGGAGATGCAGCGGCACCTCGCCGAGCTCAACGCGGAGCTGAAGGCGACGTGGGGCGTCGAGCTCGCCTGCCGGATCGGCATCAACACGGGCGAGGTCGTCGCAGGCGACCCCGGCCCGGGCGAGGGGTTCGTGACCGGCGACGCGGTCAACCTCGCCAAGCGGCTCGAGCAGGCCGCAGAGCCCGGGGACGATCCTGATCGGGACGGCGACGTACCCGCTCGTGAAGGACGCGGTCAAGGTCGGCCCCCGGGAGCGGTTCACGGCGAAGGGCAAGAGCGAGGCCGTCTCCCGGTTCCGGCTCGACGAGGTGGACGCCGCGGCCGCCGGCTACGCGCGGCGCCTCGACGCCCCGCTCGTCAACCGGACGGCGGAGCTCGACGCGCTCCGGACGCTCGTCGACGCCGCGTTCGCCGAGCGACGGCTGCCAGATCGTCACCGTCCTCGGCACGGCAGGGATCGGAAAGTCCCGGCTCGCACGGGAGCTGGCGTCGGAGCTCGAGGACGTCGCGGACGTCGCGCACGGGACGATGCCTCCCGTACGGAAGCGGCATCACGTTCTGGCCCCTGCAGCAGCTCGTCGCCGACCTCGGCGGTCTCGAGGCTGCGACCGTCGCTCTCGCCGGGACCGACCGACGCAGAGGTCGTCCTCGACCGCCTGCGAGCCGTGACGAGTGCCACCGATGCCGGGGCGCCGAGCACCGAGGTGTTCTGGGCGGTGCGGCGGCTCCTCGAGCGGATCTCGGAGCGCGCGCCCGCTGCTCGTCGCATTCGAGGACCTCCACTGGGCCGAGCCGACGATGCTCGACCTCGTCGAGTACATCGCAGCGTTCGCCGCCGGGCCCGCTCGTGCTGCTCTGCATCGCGCGCCCGGAGCTGCTCGAGTCGCGGCCGGGCCTCGCCTCAGCGAAGCTCGAGCTGGAGCAGCTCGCGGACGACGAGACTGCCGAGCTCGTCGAGGCGCTCGGCGTCGAGGACGCGGATCTCCGTGAGACGGATCACGTCGACCTCCGAGGGCAACCCGCTCTTCGCCGAGCAGCTCGCCGCGATGATGGCGGATGCGGAGCCGACCGACGCGATCGAGCTCCCGGCGTCCATCCACGCGCTCCTCGCCGCCCGCATCGACAGCCTCGAGCCCGCCGAGCGACGGCTGCTGGAGCGCGCGTCGATCGTCGGGAAGGAGTTCTGGCCGCGCGCGCTCGGCGGCCCTGTCGTCATACGCGGATCAGCCCGCCCGTCACCGGGCGGCTCATGACGCTCGTGCGCAAGGGCCTCGTGAAGCCTTCGCGCGGCGAGGTGCCGGGAGAGGACGCGTATCGCTTCCGCCACTCGCTGATCTGCGACGAGACGTACGCCGGCATCCCGAAGGCGGTGCGCGCCGAGCTCCACGAGCGATTTGCGCGCTGGCTCCAGGCGCAGGCCCGAGAGGGACGAGGCTTCGGCGAGCACGACGAGATCGTCGGCTACCACCTGGAGCAGGCGTATCGCTACCGCACAGAGCTCGTCCCCGCCGACGAGGCACGCCGCTGACCCTCGCCGCCGACGCGGGTGCGCTCCTGGCCATTGCGGGCCGTCGCGCGCTCGGGCGCGAGGACCTGCCCGCGGCGGTAGTGATGTTCGAGCGCGCCCTGGCGCTGCTGCCCCGAGGAAGACCCCAGCCGCAGCGCGCTGCTCACGGAGCTGGGCAGCGCGGCGATCCGTGCCGGAGAGTGGGACCGCGCCCAGACATTGCTCGAGGAGGCGATCGACGTACGCAAGGAGGGCAGGCGACCGTCGGTCGGAGCTCCGCGCGACGATCGAGCTCCAGTGGCGGCGTTCGTACATCGAGCCCGCGAGCGCCGCGGAGGACGACCGGAGAGTCGCCGAGTCCGTCATCCCGCAGCTGGAGGAGATCGGCGACCACCTCGGGCTCGCGAAGGCCTGGTGGCTCCTGAGCGAGTCCCATGCCATTGCGAGCCGCTGGGGCGCACGAACGGATGCGCTCGAGCGGGCGATCCTCCACGCTCGCCAGCTGGCGGACGAGGGGCAGCTCCACGTTCTCGTCGTGCAGTACGCGCAGGCGCTGTACTACGGCCCGACTCCGGTTGCGGACGCAGTCCGCAGGTGCACGGAGCTGCTCGCCGAGGCTCCCGGGACGCCGACATTCGAGGCCGGCCTGGCCACGACGCTCGCCGGGCTCCATGCGATGGAAGGTCGTTTCGCCGAGGCGCGTGAGCTGTACGCCGACTCGGTCGCTGTGTACGAGGAATTCGGTCTTCGCTTCCGGCGTGCCGTCCGCACCATCATCGGCGCGCCAGATCGAAATCCTCGCAGGAGACCTGGGTGCAGCCGAGCGCGAGCTCCGCACGGGCTACTCGATGCTCGAGGAGATGGGCGAGCGCGCCGCGCGCTCGACGGTCGCGGCCGTGCTGGCCGACGTACTGTCGATGCAGGAGGACGACGTCGAGGCCGAGCGCTTTGTCGCGATCTCCCGTGAGACCGCCGCCGACGTCCGATGTCGTGGCCGCAGGTGCTCTGGCGACGGGCGCTCGCGCGAGTGACTGCGCGGCGCGGCATGCCCGAGGCGGCAGAGGCGCTCGGACGGGAGGCGGTCGCGCTCGCGGAGGAGACGGACTGCCTCGACCTGCGGGCGGGCTCGCAGGTCGTGCTCGCGGAGTTGCTCCTCGAGGCGGGCGACGAGCGACGCCGCTTCGGCCAGCGCGAACGACGCGTGGGAGCTGCACGAGCGCAAGGGAAACATCGCCGCGATGCGGTGCTCATGTCCGCGCGCGGATCCGCGTCGTGAGGCTTCCCTTTTCGTCGCGCGACGTCGTACGATCACGAGTCCCACAGGAGGTGCGGTGTGTCGACAGTTCGTGCAGGGCCAGGAGGGGTGGTACCCGGGCAGCAGCAAGGAGGAGGAACCCGATCTCGAGCCGGCGCTGAAGTACGCGATCGCGAATGCGTACAAGAAGGGACTTGCGGCGAAGACGGACGAGGAGCGGCTCCACCGGACGGCACGCGGCGAGTGTTCCGGTTCAAGGTCGTGGAGATCTACGTCGAGGGATCAACCCGCCCACCGACTACAGGGCGTTCCTCAGCGATCACCACGGCTGGCGCCTGAGCCGCGCGGCGCGAAGCATGCGATCGGATGGTGCGGCGCTCCTAGAGCGCCGCACCCGACACGTGCGCCGGGAGCGAGACCGCTCCCATCCGCTCGATCGTGAACATCTCGGGCGCGTAGACGTTGTGCAGCGCCGAGATCTCGACGATCGGATCCCGGTGGACGCCGTGCATCCGGAGCGCGGGCCTGAGCCGGTAGTCCAGGAAGGCGCGGAACGTCTGCTCGGTCTGCCAGATCTCGGAGGCAACGACCCCGCCGACGCTGTCCCCGGCCATGTGGAAGATCGCACCGGCGGGCGGATTCACGTCGAGCTCGAGGGACGCGATGACCTGCCCGTACGTCTCGGGAGTCAGGTCGGGATACCGGGCGATGACTGCGACAGCCATGCGGAGGCGTCTCCTTTCTTTTCACCCTTCAAGGTGACCGTAGTCCCTCGGATGAGGGTCGGGCAATCACTCGAACGAGGGTATCGCCCTCGCGGAGCGGCCGCAAATCGCCACCTGAGCAGTCAGGAATCGGTACCGATGAGCGCGTGTGCGTAGTCACTCGCGTCGAACGGTCGAAGGTCGTCGAGACCCTCACCGACGCCGACGAGCTTAACGGGTAGCGCGAGCTCGTGCGCGATCGCGATCGCGACGCCGCCCTTCGCCGAGCCGTCGAGCTTCGTCAACGCGACGCCCGTCACGCCCGCCGCCTCGGCGAACAGGCGCGCCTGCTGGAGCCCGTTCTGCCCCGTTGTCGCGTCGACCACCAGCAGCGTCTCGTGGGGGGCGCCGTCGATGCGACCCGCGATCACGCGGCGGACCTTCGCGAGCTCCTCCATCAGGTTCCCCTGCGTGTGGAGGCGCCCCGCGGTGTCGACGAGGACGACGTCCTTGCCGCGGGCGCGTCCCGCCTCGACCGCGTCGAAGGCGACCGCAGCCGGGTCGGCGCCGCGCGACGCGCCGACGAAGTCGGCGCCGGCGCGCTCCGCCCAGATCTCGAGCTGCTCCTCGGCGGCGGCGCGGAAGGTGTCCGCGGCGCCGACGAGCACCGAGCGGCCGTGCTCCGAGAGCTTCTGCGCGAGCTTCCCGATCGTCGTCGTCTTCCCCGTCCCGTTGACCCCGACGACGAGGACGACGGTCGGCGCCTCCGGGGCCGACGGCGAGCACGGGCGGCTCGCCGAAGAGCGTCTCGACCTCGTCGGCGAGCGCGGCCGAGAGGTCGGTCAGGCCGCCGCGCGCTTCCAGCCGTCGCACGAGCTCGGCGGTGGCGGGGACGCCGACGTCCGCTCGGATCAGCGCCTCCTCGAGGCGCTCCCATGCCTCCTCGTCGCCCGGGTCGAACGACGCCCCGAGCTCCGCCACGAGCGCGCGACGGCTCTTCGAGAGCGACTCGCGCAGCCGCCCGAGGAACCCGGCGCGCTCCTCTCCCTCGCGGTCGCCGTCCTCGGCGTCCCCCAGTAGCTCGGCCCACGTCCGCGACATCGGTGGCGAACGCTAGCGGTCTGTCGCTGCGGTGCCGCGCGGGCTGCGCTACGCGCTGGCGGCCGCGCGCTCCTCGCGCGGCAGGCGGCGCGAGACGATCTGGGAGACGCCGTCGCCGCCCATCGTCACGCCGTAGAGGACGTCCGCCGCCTCCATCGTCCGCTTCTGGTGCGTGATCACGACGAACTGCGCGCGGTCGGAGTACCGGCGGAGCAGCTCCACGAACCGGGCGATGTTCGTGTCGTCGAGCGCCGCCTCGACCTCGTCGAGGAGGTAGAACGGGCACGGCTTCGCGAGGAAGAGCGCGAAGAGGAACGAGATCGCGCCGAGGGCCTTCTCGCCCCCGGAGAGCAGCGTGAGGCGCGTGATCTTCTTGCCGGCCGGGCGCAGCTCCACCTCGACGCCCGGCTCGGCCTCCTCCCCTTCCTCCGGCTCCACGAGCCGCAGCCGGCCCTCGCCACCGGGGAACAGCGTCGTCGCGACCTCCTCGAAGTTCGCAGCGACGGCGGCGAACGTCTCGTCGAACCGCCTGTTGACGGTCTCCGTCAGCTCGTCGCGGAGCGCCTCGAGCTCGTGGAGCGACGCCTCGAGATCCGCACGCTGCGTCGACAGCTCCTCGAGCCGGACCTTCTCCGTCTCGTACTCCTCCTTCGCCAGGGGGTTCACCCGGCCGAGGGACTCGCGGCGGGCCTCGAGCCGTGTCACGCGAGCGGCGAGCTCGTCGCGATCGACCGCCTCGGCGTCGTCCTCCTGGCCGGTCTCGGCGTCGGCTCCGGCCGAGACGGCCTCGTCCAGCCTGCGGCGTGCCTCGGCCGCCTCGCCCTCCAGCCGCGCGAGGTCGACCTCGATCCCGGTGACGGTCTCCGCCGCGGCCTCGGCCGCCTGCCGGAGCTCGACCTCGGCGGCGCCGAGGCGGCGCAGCTCGGCGCCGAGCTCCGACGCCCGCGTCGCGCCGGCATCGACACGCGCGCGGACCGGCGGCTCGAACCGCGTCGCGCCCGCGGACGCGCGGGCGAGCGCGTCGCCGAGCGCGTCGGTGGCACCCACGAGGCGACGGAGGAGGTCGACGTCGAGGCGGCTTCGACGCGGCGCCCGCTCGACGAGCGCGGCATCTGCCGCATGCGCGGCATCGGCGGCGCTCCGGGCGCGGGCGGCTGCGTCGTCGGCCTCCCGGAGGGCGTCCGCGGCCGCTGCAAGGAGCTCGTCCCGATCGCGCGTCTCCGCAGCTGCCGGCGACCGTGGCGACGCCGCCAAGGCGCGCGACCACGATGTCCGCGTCGGCCGCGCGACGGACGGCGTCTCCGGCGTCACGGCGCGCCTCGGCCTCGAGCGCGGCGAGCCGCTCGACCTCGGCTCGGAGCTCGGTGGAGCGCCGTTGCCCGGACGTCAGTCGCGCATTGAGCGGCGCCTCGATCCCGTCGATCGCCGTCTGCGCACGCGCGGCGGCGTCGGCGAGCCCGGAGGCGATCGCAACGAGCCGCTCGAGGAGCGACGCGTCGAGCGGCATCGAGCGGAGATGCGCGACCTCGGCGTACGCCGCTTCGGCCGTCTCGGCCGCTGCTGCAGCGTCATCGGCCTCGCGGGCGGCGGCCTCGGCGCGGGCGGCCAGCTCGTCCGCCTCGTCCGTCAGCGCCCGGCGACGCGCATCGAGCTCGAGGAGAACGGCTTCGCCCGTCTCTCCCGCGAACCAGAGCTCGCCGCGCGTCGCGTCGTAGCCGTAGCCGTCGATCGTGATCGCGGTTCCGGCCGAGACGTCGAGCAGCCGGTCGGCGTCGACGAGCCAGATGCCGTCGAGCAGCTTGAGGACGTCGTCGGGTGCCACTCGCGAGCGAGCGGAGCGGTTGCGCGCCCGGCACCGGCGGCTCGGCCGCCGCCGGCGCGTCCCTGTCGAGCAGGACGTCGAGGCGGCCGAGACCCCCGTCGCGGGCTCGCTCGAGCAGCGCGAGTGCGTGGCGGACGTCCGTCGCGAGAAGCGCGGAAGCACGCCATGCGAGCGCCGCGGCGACGGCCTTCTCATGGCCCGGCTCCACCTCGAGCTCGCTGACGACGAGCCGCTCGCCTTCGGCCGCCAGCGCCCGCGCTGCGGGGGCGACGCCCTCCCGCTCTCCGAGCGAGCGCTCGAGCGCGGCCAGGCGGTCGCGCGCGGAGCGCGCGCGCTCGGCGAGATCGTCGCGCTCGGTCGAGGCAGCCCGCGCCGCCGCACGGGCCTCGTTCGCGTGGTGCTCGAGCTCGGCCGGGCTCGGCGCCCCCGCGCGCGCGTGTGCACGCGCGGCGGCATGCTCGTCTGCGAGGCGAGCTGCGAGCGTCGTCGCGCTCTCGCGACGGGCCCCGAGGCGCTCGCGTGCCGCGCCGAGGGCCACCAGCCCGCGATTCGCGTCGCCGGAGCCGCCCGTGAGCTCGCCGAGGGCACGGTCGACGCCCTCCCGCTCGAGCCGGATCGCCTCGAGCCGCGCCTCCGCCTCGACCGCCGCCGACCGCTCGACGGCCGCCACCAGCGCATGGGCGTGCCGCGCGCGCTCGGAGGCCTGGCCGCTCTCCGCGGACGCGTCGCGCGCCGCGACGGCGGCCTCGCGCGCCGCGTGCTCCAGCGCGCGGAGCGTCTCGTCCGTTCGGGCGCCCTGGGCACGCTCGGCCTCCGTCAGGTCGTCCCGCAGCCTCGCGGCGAGCGCGGCCGTCGACTCCGCGCGAACGGCGAGCCGCTCCCCCGCGCCCTGGAGCCGGTAGAGGGCGCCGACGGCCGCCTCGCGCGCCCCGGCGGCGTCGGACAGCTCGACCTCCGCACGCTCGCGGTCGGCGAGGACGGACGAGAGCCGGTCCTGCGTCGAGCGACGGGCGAGCGCGGCGGCGCTCCGCCGCTCCTCGGCCTCGGTGCGCCGCTCGTCGAGCGCCCCGAGGTCGATCCGCGCGATCCGGGCATGCAGCGCGACGATCTCGCCCGCGAGCTTCTCGGCACGCTCGGCGGCGGTCGCCTGCAGCGCCAGCGGACGGAGCCGCTTGCGGACCTCGTCCTCGACGTCCCGCGCCCGCTCGACCTGCGTCGCGACCCGTGCGAGCTTCAGCTCGGCGCGGTGCCGGCGACGCTTGAACTTCCCGAGCCCTGCGGCCTCCTCGACGAGCGCCCGCCTGTCCTCGGGCCTCGACGCGAGGACGGCGTCGACCTTGCCCTGCGAGACGATCGAGTGCATCGATCCGCCGAGCCCGACGTCGGCGAGCAGCTCGACGAGGTCGGTGCGCCGCACGGGCGCGCGGTTGACGAGGTACTGCCCCTCGCCGCCGCGGACGAGGCGGCGCTGGATCGAGATCTCGCTGAAGTCGAGCTCCTCGCCGAAGCCGCCGTCCTCGTTGTCGAAGACGAGCTCGACCTCGCAGTGCTCGGCGGCCGCGCGATCGCCGCCGCCGGCGAAGAGGACGTCGTCGGGCTTCTCGGCGCGCATCTCCGACGGCGTCAGCGAGCCCGCCGCCCAGACGATGGCGTCCGACACGTTCGACTTCCCGGAGCCGTTCGGTCCGACCACGACCGCGACCCCGGGCTCGAGGGTCACCTCGACGGGGTCGGGGAACGACTTGAAGCCGCGCAGCTTGATGCTCCGCAGGTGCATGCGAGGACGAAACTAGCCGTCGCAGCGGACGGCGACGGCGACCCCACCACCCACGGGGTCGCCGTCGCACCGCTCGGACGGAGTGTCGGGTCAGCCGAGCCGCACCGACGCCGTCTGCGTCGTCGGACGGCCGTTCGTCTTGAGCACGATCTTGAACGTCGCCGACGCACCGCCGGCCGGCGCCTTCGCGAGCGGGATCTCGATGACGGTCGACTTGCCTGCCGCCACCTTGGAAGCTCGGCATCAGGTCTCGCACGGAGCTCGCCCGTCGCGAGACGACGCCCGAGCCGCCGACGGCCGACGGCTCAGGGAGCCGCGGGAGCCCGCTCCGGCGGATCACCTGACTGCGGCGCGCCGAGGGTGGCCATGGCCTGCTCCGCCGCCTCCTGCTCCGCCGCCTTCTTCGTCGACCCGCGCCCCACGCCGAGCTGGACGCCGTCGATGAGCGCGGCGCAGACGAACCGACGCTCGTGCGGTGGGCCCTCGACCGCGAGCACGTTGTACTGGACGGCGCGACCGCTTCGCGCGAGCGCCTCCTGGAGCTCGGTCTTCGAGTCGACGTGCCCGGTGCGCGCGTACTCGATGCGCCCGTCGAACGCATCCACGATCGCAGCCTCGACCGCCTCGAAGCCGTCCTCGAGGTAGACCGCGGCGATCGCCGCCTCCAGCAGCGCCGCGAGGACGTTCCGGCTGAGCGAGATCCGGTGGAGCTCGGGCTCCGGGATGTCCTGCGCGCGCGCCACGAGCGTCGCGCCGAGCTCGAGCTCACGCGCGACGGCGGCACAGCTCTGGCGCGAGACGACGTGCGCCCGGATCTTCGCGAGCCGCCCCTCGGACGCCTCCGGGAAGCGGTCGAACAGCGCCCGGGCGATCGCGAGCTCGAGGACCGAGTCCCCGAGGAACTCCAGGCGCTCGTAGGACGAGGAGCGGTCGGGCGCCCAGGAGGTGTGCGTGAAGACCTGCTCGCGGCGCTCCGGGGGAAGGGCGTCGATCAGGCGCGCGAGCGCCTCGCCCTTCCCCTCGGGCACGCCTACGAGCTCACTGATGCTCGACGACGTAGTCGACCGCCTGACCGACGGTCGTCAGCTTCTGCGCGTCCTCGTCCGGGATCTTGATCCCGAACTGGTCCTCGAGCTCCATGATCAGCTCGACGAGGTCGAGCGAGTCGGCATCGAGGTCCTCCTGGAACGACGCCTCGTTCGTGATCTCCGTCTCGTCGACGCCGAGCTGCTCGCCGAGCGCCGACTTGACGCGCTCATAGACCTCATCGCGGGAAAGTGCCACGTCGAAACCTCACTGGTCGCCTGCGGGGTGGATTGAGCGCAGGACAATAACAGCCGGGCCTTCAGGACCGGTCGGCCGTCTCGCCGGGCACGCCGGCGGGCTCGCGCCGCTCGGTCGGCAGCCGCGCGGCAAGGCGCTCGACGAGCCGGTGGTCGACCCCGCGGGCAGCCATCCGGGTGGCATTCGCGATCGCGATTCGCGAGCTGGAGCCGTGCGCGATCACGACGAGGCCGCGGAGCCCGAGCAGGTAGCCGCCGCCGTACGTGTCGGGATCGAGGCGCGCCCGGAGCCCGCGGGCGGCGGGGCGGATGAGCCACCCGCCGAGCCGCGCCCGGCTCGACGCCGAGATCTCGTCGCGGAGCGCGCCGAGCACGCCGCGGATCGTCCCCTCGAGCGTCTTCAGCGCCACGTTTCCGGTGAACCCGTCGCAGACGACGACATCGGCCTCGCCCTCGAGGAGGGAGCGCCCCTCGGTGTTGCCCTCGAAGCGGAGATCGGCCTCGGCGAGGAGCGCGTGCGCCTCGAGCGTCAGCTGGTTCCCCTTCTCGGGCTCCTCGCCGATCGAGAGCAACCGGACGGACGGCTCCGGGACGTCGAGCAGCTCCTGCGCGAAGACGACGCCCATGTGCGCGAACTGGACGAGATGCTCCGGGCGCGCGTCGGCGTTCGCGCCTGCGTCGATCAGGACCGTCGGGCCGCGGCGGGACGGGATGACGATCGCGATCCCCGGCCGGTGGACGCCCGGGAGGCGTCGGACATGGAGCAGCGATGCGGCGAGGGCCGCGCCGGTGTTCCCGGCCGAGACGACTGCATCCGCCTCCCCGTCGCCCACGGCGCGGACGGCACGCACGAGCGACGAGTCGGGCTTCCCGCGCACCGCCTCGGCGGGCTTCTCACCCATTCCGATCGCCTCGGAGCAGACGACGAGGTCGAGGCCCTGGGCGTCGAGGCCGGCGGGCCCGAAGAGCACGGGCTCGAGCGTCTCGGACGCGGCGGCGACGGCACCGGCCACGACCTCGTCCGGTGCGTGGTCGCCGCCGAGGGCGTCGACCGCGACACGAACCGTCATGGCCCCTCCCGCTACGGGGCGGGTGCCCGGAGCGGCGAGATCTCGCGACCGCGATACGTCCTGCACGTCGGGCAGACGTGGTGCGCCTGCTTGGGCGACCCGCACTGCTCGCAGGTCGAGACGCGCGGCGCCGAGATGGCGTGCTGTGCGCGGCGCTTGTCGCGGCGCGACTTGGAGGTCTTTCGCTTCGGGACGGCCATGAGCGGCCGCCAGTGTAGCGGACTGGCTCTTGCCACTCCGGAGAACGGGTCCGACAATGCGCACGTGGCCGCCGTCAGGGTGCTGACCGTTGTCGTGGGCATGGCCGTCGGCAGCCTCTTCGCCGTCGGCTTCCTCGTCGCGGCGCTCTTCGAGCGCGACGGGTTCGGCGATCGCGACGGAGATCCGAGCACCGGGTACCTGCTCGCGCTCGCAGTCGGCATGGCTGCCTCGCTCGCGCTACCGCTCGTCCTCTGGCGGGCGCTTCTTCCGGCGCGGTTCTCCTGGCCGGTCGCGATCGGCGTCTCCGTGCGTCGCCGTCGCGGCGGTCTGCTGGATCCTCGGGATCGCCGTCACCGGCTGATCCGCCCGGCGCCGGTGGGTCGAGGCTCACGACCCGCGTCGGGGCGACCGCCTCGAGGAAGCGTCGGTCGTGCGACACGACGAGGAGCGTGCCGTCGTACCCCGCCAGCGCCTGCTCGAGCTGCTCGACCGCCTCGAGATCGAGGTGGTTGGTCGGCTCGTCGAGGACGAGCAGGTTGACGCCGGCCGCCTGCAGCTCCGCGAGGTGCGCCCGGGTGCGCTCGCCCGGGGAGAGCGTCGCGCACGAACGCGAGACGTGGTCCGCGCCGAGCCCGAACTTCGCGAGCAGCGTCCGTGCGTCGACGGGCGGTCAGCCCCGTGGCGCGGACGAACGCCTCGAGGAGCGGCTCGTCGGACGTGTACGAGCGACGCTCCTGGGTGATCACGCCCGGGACGGCGCCTCGCCCGAGCGCCCTCGTCCCCGACGTGAGCTCCAGCTCGCCGAGCAGCGCCCGGAGGAGCGTCGTCTTGCCGGATCCGTTCCGTCCGGTCACCGCGACCCGCTCGCCGGGCTGCACCTCGAGGTGCAGCGGGCCGACGGTCGTCGTCCCGCGCGCGACGACCGCTCGGTCGAGTCGCGCCGCGGGCGCGGAGACGCGACCGGATGACCGGAGCTCGAGTCGCAGCTCCCAGGGCTCGAATGGCTTCTCCGGCAGCGGATTGCGCTCGAGCAGCCGCTCCGCCTGCCGCACCTTCGTCATCAGCGCGTGCGTGCCCCGGCGGTCGGCCGCGGCACCGCCCGCCCGCGCCTCGGTCCGGCGACTCGAGAGGAGCGTCGTCAGCTCGCGACGGCGCTCCTGGGCCCGCGCGAGCGTGTCGTACGCGGCGGCGCGGGCAGCGTCGCGACGCTCCGCGTACTCCGACCAGCCGCCCGACCACTCCACGATCCGGCGCGAGCGCGGGTCGATCTCGGCGACGCGGTCGACGGAGGCGTCGAGGAACGCCCGGTCGTGCGAGACGAGGACGACCGCGCCCGGATACGAGGCGACGAAGGCCTCGAGGCGCTCGAGCCCGTCGGCGTCGAGGTCGTTCGTCGGCTCGTCGAGGAGCAGGAGATCGGCGCGCGCGAGCAGAGCGGCGGCGAGCGAGGCACGCCCGGCCTCGCCGCCCGACAGCCCGTCGAGCGGCCGCCCGAGGTCGACGCCCAGCCGCAGGGCGTTGCACAGCTTCGCCGCGCGCGGCTCGAGGTCGCCCCCACCGAGCGCGAGGAACCGGCTCAGGGCACGGTCATAGCGCCCGGCAGCCGCGCCAGCGTCGTCGCCGTCGGCGAGCGTCGCCGCAGCGGCTTCCAGCTCGCGCTCCGCGGCGGCGATCCCGGTCCGCCGAGCGAGCCGCTCGAGCAACGTCTCGCCGGGCCGCGCATCGTGCTCCTGCGGCATGTGCGCCACGGTCAGGTCGGGCGGGTCGAGGACGACGGCACCGCCGTCCGGCACCTCCTCTCCGGCGAGCAGGCGGAGCACCGTCGACTTCCCGACGCCGTTCGGGCCGACGAGCCCGATCCGGGCGCGCGGCCCGACGGCCAGCGACGCGCCGTCGAGGACGACCTGACCACCGTGATGCATCGTGACGCCGACGAGCTGTGCGCGCATGGCGCGGGACCTCCTGACCGGGACGACGGCAGCGGCGCCGGAGGCTCCGCTGCGAGGCGATGGGCGGTCGGTCAGTCCGTCATGGGCGTGCGCCGGAGCGCGACGCGAAGGCTACACCGTTTCGGTCACTCCGCCGCGCCGTCGCCGCGCAGCGCCTCGAGGGCGGCCCAGCGGGAGTCGACGGCCGCCTCGTCGTGCTCGTGCGGCTCGACGTTGAGGTCCTTCCCGCAGACCGGGCACAGGCCGGCACAGTCGGCGCGGCAGAGGATCTGGTCCGGGAGGCCCAGCCCGATCAGGTCGCGCGCCCACGCGTCGAGGTCGAGGTCCCCCTCGACGACGTACTCGGAGCGCAGCTCGTCGTCCGCGCCGCGATCCGTCGCCTGGTACTCGCGGGCCTCGACGTCGACAACGGCCACGGCGGCTGCGAGGCACCGCATGCAGGGCCCCTCCACCGTCGCCTCGAAGCCGAGGCGGAAGACGTCGCCGGTCGACGCCCGCTGGACCACGAGCTCCGCCGGGATCTCGTCGGCCGACAGCGCGTACAGCTGGCCCCCGAGCGAGAACGGCTCGACCGAGAGGCGGACCGTCTCGCGATGCTCCTCGCCGGGCCGGAGCCGCAGCCTGCGAAGAGGGAACCGCGCCATGGTGCGAGCGTAGCGCCAGGCGGTGTTCGTGAGCAGCGGATGAGCGGGGCGTGAGCGATTCGTAAGACGGGTCAGGCTTCCGTAAGCAATACGTCTGCTTCTCGCGATCCGGGATAGACCGTCGTCGTGTCATCCGACGAAAGGACTCACGCGATGCGCACGACACGTCGAACGACGATCGTCTCGACGCTGCTCGCGGCGGCGCTTGCGTCGCTCGCGACCGTCCTCGCCCTCCCGGCCGGCGGCGGCGCCGTCGTCCAGGAGCGGCCCTCCAACACCGTCGAGCCGCGGATCTCCGGTACCGCGTCCGTCGGGTCGACCCTGACCGCGACGAGCGGCTCGTGGACGAGCTCGCCGACCGGCTTCGCCTACCAGTGGGTGCGCTGCCCACGCTCGGGCGGTCAGGCGAACGGGGCCGACTGCGCGGCCATCGGCGGTGCGACCACGTCGAGCTACGTCGTCGCAGCGGGTGACGTCGATCGCCGGCTGCGCGTCCGCGTGACGGCGTCGAACGCCGACGGCAGCGCGACCGTCGCCTCCAACGCGACGGCCGTGATCTCCAACCCCGACGCCGGGCGCCCCGTCAACGCCCAGCCGCCGACGATCTCGGGCTCCGCGACGCAGGGCGCGACGCTCCGCGTCTCGCCCGGGACGTGGAACGGTCGCCAGCCGATCACGTTCACGTTCAACTGGCTCCGCTGCGACACCGCGGGGAACAACTGCGTCCAGCAGCCCGGCTTCAACGACGACTCCTACGTCGTCCGTGAAGGCGACGTCGGCAAGACGATCCGCGCACGGGTCAACGCCCGCAACAGCCGTGGGGAGGCGAGCCGCCTCACCGCGCAGACCGCCGTCGTGACCGGCCCGCAGGGCCCGCCCGGCGTGATCACGCTGCCGAACGGGGAGAAGTCGATCCCGGCGGCGAGCGTTCCGTCGAGCGAGCGTCTGGTCGTCGACCAGGTGACGTTCTCGCCCAACCCGATCCGCTCGCGCACCGAGCCGATCACGGTGCGGGTCAAGGTGAAGGACACGCGCGGCTTCGTCGTCCGCGACGCGATCATCTTCCTGCGCTCCACGCCGCTCGTGACCCGGAACGCGCAGGACCAGCGGACCGGCCAGGACGGTTGGCTGCAGCTGACCGTGACGCCCGAGCGGGACTTCCCGGAGCTCCGGCCCGCGTACGCGGTGCAGTTCTTCGTGAAGGCGTCGCGCCAGGGTGACCCCGAGCTCGCCGGCATCGCCGGGTACCGGCTCGTCCAGGTCCAGCTCGGCTGAGACGCACCGGGGTGCCGCCGACGAGGCGATGCCGGGCGGCCGCCGTGGACGGCGGCCGCCGAGGCGGCCGCCGTCACACGCCTGGCGCTACTGGTAGCTCTCGACGTCCGGCGCGGCGCCGTCGCGGTCGAGCGGGCCGATCCCGGCGACGACCGTCTCCTGCGAGCGCTCGTGGAGCCGCTCGCGACCGCGGCGCACGGCGCCGAGGAACTTGTCGAGGTTCACCTCGAGGGTCGAGAGGATCCCGTCGGCCCAGTCCTCCATCTCGAGCCGCGTCTCGCGGGCGTTCCGGCGAGCCTCCTCGACGATGTCCTGCGCCTGGCGCTCGGCGAGCTTCACGATCTCGGTCTGCGAGGCCTCGCGAACCGCCTGCTCGCGCGCCTCGCCGATCAGGCGGTCGCACTCGCGCTTCGCCTCGGCGAGCATCTCCTGCCGCTCCTTGACGATCCAGCGCGCCTGCTTGATCTCCTCGGGGATCGTCGCGCGCATCTGGTCGAGGATGTCGTAGATCTCCTCGCGGTCGATGCGAACCTGGTCGGTGAGCGGCACCGCCTTGGCGTTGTGCACGAGATCGTCGAGCTTGTCGATGAGTACGAGGACGTCCATGCCGGGGATGGTACTGGCGTCGGCGGCCGACGTGTGCTCAGTCCTGCGGGCTCAGGGGCGCCCCCGGCCGCCCGTTCGGGTACATCTCGCGGAAGCGCTTCGCGACGGCGGCGGTCACCAGACCCTCGACGTTGCCGCCGAAGGACGCGATCTCCTTCACGCCGCTCGAGGAGACGAACGCGAACTCGGGGCTCGACATGACGTACATCGTCTCGACCTCGGGGGCGAGCAGGTGGTTGAGCCGGTTCATCTGGAACTCCCACTCGAAGTCCGCGATCACGCGCAGCCCCTTCACCATCGTCCGTGCGTGGTGCTTGCGCGCGAAGTCGACGACCAGCTCGCTGAAGACGTCGACGATGACGTTGTCGAGCTCGGAGAGGGCGTCCTCGAGGAACGCGACCCGCTCCTCGACCGTGAACGTCGTCTGCTTGTGCTGCGGGTCGCGCACGACGCCGACCACCACGCGGTCGAAGATCGCGGCCGCGCGCCGGATCACGTCGACGTGCCCGAGGGTCACGGGGTCGAAGGTGCCCGGGTTGATGGCGACGATCGGGTGGCGGTCGGTGGTCATGGCGCGAAGAGGGTGAGCCGGGCGGAACCGTACCGCCGCGTCGTCACGAGGTCGAGGGGGAGCGCAGGCTCCGTGCGGCGCGTCGGTCTCGACGACGACGAGGCCCGTGTCGCTCACGACCTCGGGAAGGAGGTCGGCGAGCACGGGCTCGAGCGCCGGCCCACGCCTCGTAGGGCGGGTCGAGGAGGATCAGCTCGTGCCGTCGTCCGGCCGTCCGCTCCTCGCGGAGGACGGACACCGCGTCGCGCTGCAGCACGAGCGCGCCGGTCAGCCCGAGCGACTCGAGGTTCTGCCGGATCACGCGGCTCGCGGCCGGGTCCGTCTCGGCGAACACGCAGCGTCGCGCGCCGCGGGAGAGCGCCTCGAGCCCGAGCGCGCCCGAGCCGGCGTAGAGGTCGAGCACCGAGGCGTCGTCGACGGGACCGACGAGGTTGAAGAGCGCCTCGCGGACGCGGTCGCCGGTCGGGCGCGTCTGCTCGCCCTTCGGCGCCGCGATCCGGCGGCCGCGGTGCGTGCCGGCGATGATGCGCATCGCGGGACCATACGACGGCGCCGGGGCTCAGGACTCGCCGACGTGCTCTGCCTCGCCGAGGAGCCGATCGACGGCCGCGGCGAGGAGCTCCTCCCCCGCGCCCGCGTCGGCGAGCTCCTTCGCGCGCTCGAGCAGGTCGCGGTCGGCGCGAAGGCGCGTGAAGCGGAGGTCGGTCAGCCCCGACTGGCGCGCGCCGACGAGCTGGCCCTCGCCGCGGATCTCGAGGTCCCGCTCGGCCAGCTCGAAGCCGTCCGTCGTCGCGACCATCGCCTCGAGCCGCTCGATCGCCGTCTCGGACAGCTCGTCCCGGTGGCGCGACACGAGGAGGCAGTACGACTGCTCCGCTCCCCGGCCGACCCGGCCGCGGAGCTGGTGGAGCTGCGCGAGCCCGAAGCGGTCGGCCTCCTGGACGATCATGATCGTCGCGTTCGGCACGTCGACCCCGACCTCGATCACGGTCGTCGCGACGAGCACGTCGAGCTCTCCCGCCTTGAAGGCCGCCATCACCGCCCGGCGGTCGGCCGTCTTCAGGCGGCCGTGGGCGCAACCGACGCGGTACCCGCGGAGCTCGTGCGCGCGCAGGCGCTCCGCCTCGTCCTCGGCCGCACGGGCGAGCTTCGTCTCGGAGCCCTCGACGAGCGGACAGACGACGTACGCCTGGCGTCCCTCGTCGAGGTGCGCGCACAGGCGCGTGTACGCCTCCGAGCTTCGCTCCTCGGTCACCCAGGCGGTCACGATCGGCCTGCGGTTCGCCGGAGGCGCCGAGATCTCCGAGACGGCGAGGTCGCCGTAGACCGTCAGCGCGAGCGTCCGCGGGATCGGCGTGGCGGTCATGTGGAGGACGTGCGGGCTGCGTCCCTCGGCGAGGGCGGCGCGCTGCTCGACGCCGAAGCGGTGCTGCTCGTCGACGACGGCGACGGCGAGGTCGGCGAACTCCACCTCGCGCTGGATCAGCGCGTGCGTGCCGACCGCGATCCCGACGTCGCCCGAGGCGACGAGCTGATGCGCGGCACGGCGCTCGCGGGCGGTGATGCTCGAGGTGAGGAGCGCGACCCGCACGCCGAGCTCGGCGCAGAGGCCCTCGATCGTGAGGAAGTGCTGCTCGGCGAGGGTCTCCGTCGGCGCCATCAGCGCGCCCTGGCGCCCCGCCTCGACGGCGCGAAGCAGCGTGTACAGCGCGACCGCGGTCTTCCCGGATCCGACGTCGCCCTGCAGGAGGCGCTGCATCGGCGTCGGCCGCGCGAGGTCGCCGTCGATCTCCTCGATCGCGTGCTCCTGTGCGGCGGTGAGCGTGAAGGGCAGCACGTCGCGGTATCGCACGGCGAGCTCGGCAGGCGGCGGGAGCGGCTCGGCCACGAGCTCCTCGCGCTCCCGGGCACGACGCCGGAGCGCGAGCTGGAGCGTGAGCAGCTCGTCGAGCGCCAGCCTGCGCCGGGCGCGCTCCGCGTCGTCCTCGCCGCGCGGCCGGTGGAGCCGGACGAAGGCATCCGCACGGAGCGGCAGCGCGTCGCCCGCGCGGACGTCCGCGGGGAGCGGCTCACCGACGTCGCGGGCGAACGCGAGCACCTCGTCGGTCAACGTCCGGAGCGTCTTCTGCGCGAGGTCGGCGGTCGACGGGTAGACGGGCGCGAAGTCCGCCGTCTCCGCGGCGTCACCGAGGTCGAAGCTCGACACCTGGAAGCCGAACCGGTTCTGCTTCCCCCGCATGCGGACGCGGGTGCCGGGCGTCAGCTGCGGCTCGAGCCAGGGCTGGTTGAACCACGTCGCGCGGATCTCGCCGGTCGCGTCGGCGACGTGCGCGGTCAGGATGTGGAGCCGGCCGCGACGCCGGGCGGACACGCGGCGGACGACGACGTCGAGCACCGCCTCGTCCTCGCCGAACAGGGTCGCGATCGTCCGCTCCTCCGCGGCGGTCTCGTACCGGCGCGGACGGTGCGCGAGCAGGTCGCCCACGGTCGCGATCCCCAGCCGGCCGAGCTTGCGCCGGACGGCGGGGCCGACGCCCGGGAGGGTCTCGACCGGCCGCTCGAGCGTCTCCGGCCGCGGGACCGCGCCGCTCGGCGGCCACGGCTCCGGTGGGTCCAGGCCGCCGAATCCGGCGTGCTGCCGGGTCGTTCCCGTCGAGCGAGACACCCCTGCGAGTCTAGGAGCAGTCCCGGCCGAAGCCGAGTGGGCTCAGTCCTGGAACCAGAAGAAGCCGACGGCGCCGGGGCCTGCGTGGGTCCCGACGACCGCGCCGAGCGTCTCGACGAGCTCGACGCTGGCGCTCGGCCGGATCTCCAGCGCCATGTCGGTCAGGGTCTCGATCCACTCCGGCGCGTTCGCGTGGGCGATCGCAACCCGGAGCCCGTCGCGATCCTCGCTCTTCTCCTCGAACAGCTTCGCGAACTCGGCCACCGCCTTCTGGCGGCCGCGGACCCGCCCGACGGGCTCGATCACCCCGTCGCGCACCGAGAGGATCGGCTTGACGTGGAGAAGCGAGCCGGCGAGCGCCTGGGCCTTGCCGATCCGCCCGCCCTTCTGGAGGTACTCGAGCGTGTCGACCGTGAACACGACGCGGTTCTCTTCCTTGAACCGATCGACGAGCGCCTCGACGGCCTCGTCGGTCGTTCCCTCCTCGAGCCGGCGGTCGATCGCCTCGGCGAGCAGCGCGCAGGCGAGCGAGGCGGTCTCGGTGTCGACGACGCGGACGATGTCGCCGCCGAGCTGCTCGGCGGCCCGCACCGCGGACTCGTGCGTGCCCGACAGCTTCGACGTCAGGTGGAGCGACCAGATGCGCTGGTACCCGGCGGCGCGGAGCTCCTCGTAGCAGGCGAGGAAGTCGGCCGGGGTCGGCTGGGAGGTGGTCGGGAGCGTCTTCGAGCTCGCGAGCCGCTCGTAGAACGCGGCGGGCCCGATGTCGACGTGGTCGCGGAGCGCCTCGCCGTCGAAGAGGACGTAGAGCGGGACGATCCGCATGTTCGCGTGCCGCTCGCGCGCGTCGAAGAAGTCGGACGTCGAGTCGAGGACGATCGCCGTGTTGTCGCGCGTGAGGTCCACGGCAGGGGACCCTAGACGATCGATTCCGGGTCGGCCGCGGAGCGGATCGCGGCGGCGAGCGCCTCGACGGCGTCGCCCTTCTCCACGAGACCCCGCGCTCCCGCGCGGAGGATCTCCTCGCGCTCCTCCGCGCTCGCCTCCGCGGTGAGACACACGACGGCGGCCCCGGAGGTCGCGATCACCTCGCGCGTCGCGGATGCCCCGTCGAGGCCCGGCAGCCGGAAGTCCATCAGCACGACGTCGGCGCGGAGCCGCGTCGCGGCGTCCGCCGCCTCGCTCCCGGTGCCGACCGCACCGACGACCTCGAGCCCCTGCTGGAGGCCGAGGAGCAGCTCGAGCGACGAGCGGTACACGTCGTTGTCCTCGACGAGCAGGACCCGCACGACCGGCGGCGTCGGCGTCACTCGGCCGAGAGGAGCAGCGGGTAGTGGGGCTGCCCACCCCACAGCACGGCCGCCTCGAGCCCGTGCTGCTCGATCCGGGCGGCGAGCTCGCCCTCGTCGGGCGCGTCCTCGCCGCGGTAGGCGTGGACGAGCGACAGCCCCTCGTCCGCGAAGTGCCCGAGAAGGGCGTCGAGCACCGTCCAGAGGTCGTCCCCCGTCGCGAAGGCGCGCCCGTCGACGATCGCGAGGTACTGCCCCTCGGTCACGGCGAGGCCGTCGACCGTCGCATCGCGCGACGCGACGGTGACCTCCGCCGCCACGACCGGCGCGAGCGCCTCCTGGATCGCGGCCTCGTTCGCGTCCACGTCCGCGCCGGCGTCGAAGGCGAAGGCCGCGGCGATGCCCTCCGGCACCGATGCCGTCGGGACGACGCGCACGTCCTTCGTCGATTCGCTCGCGGCGTTCTCGGCCGCGAGCCGCACGTTCGGGTTGTTCGGCAGGACGATGACGTGCTCCGCGTTGGCGGCGGTGATCGCCTCGAGGATCTGCCCGACGGACGGGTTCATCGTCTGGCCGCCCTCGATCACGACCGTCGCGCCCTCGCTGCGCAGGATGTCCCGGTTGCCCGCGCCCTGGGCGACCGCGACGAGCCCCGTCGTGGCGTGCGGCGCCTGCGCCGCGGCGTGGAGCTGCGCCAGCCACCGCTCGCGCTCGGCGGCCTGGCTGTGCATGTCGCCGATCTCGACGTGGGATGCGTCGACGACTCCGACCGCGCGCCCGACTGCGAGCGCGTCCTCCGGCTCGTCGGTGTGGACGTGGACCTTCGCGATGGACTCGTCCCCGGTGACGAGCAGCGAGTCGCCGAGCGGCTCGAGACGGGCGTGGATCGCGTCGAGGTCGAGCTCGGCGCCCTCCACCACGAACACGGTGCAGTAGCGGTACTCGGACTCCTCGTGGTGGATCGACTCCTCGGCGATCTCCTCGGCAACGATCGGCACCTCGGGGAGCGGCTCGCCGGTCAGCCCGTGGAGGATGCCGCGGAACAGCTCGACGAGCCCTGCCCCGCCCGCGTCGACGACGCCCGACTCGCGGAGCTTGTCGAGCATCTCCGGCGTCCGCTCGACCGCGTCGTCACCGCGTGCGATCGCCCGGGCGAGCGCCTCGGCGACCGGGAGCGCGCGCACCTCGGGCAGCTCCGCCTCCTCGGCCATCTCGCGGATGACGGTCAGCATCGTCCCCTCGACCGGCACCTTCACGGCCTGGTACGCGCTCGTCGCCCCGGATCGGATCGCGACGGCGAGGATCTCGCCGTCGACCGCCTCGTGCTCGCCGAGCACGCGCGCCATGCCCCGCACGATCGTGCTCAGGATGACGCCCGAGTTCCCCTTCGCCTCCATCGTCGCGGCCCGCTGGACGTCTGCCGCGAGCTCGGCGGTGGTCTTCGCCGTCGAGCGGTCGAGCTCGTCCACGATGCCCTGCATCGTCAGCGTGAGGTTCGTCCCGGTGTCGCCGTCGGGCACCGGGTAGACGTTGAGCGCGTTGATCCGCCGGCGGTGCCGCTCGACGTTCTCGAGCCCGGACCCGGCGAGCGCACGGACCGTCTCGACCGGGATCACTCGGCTCTCCGCGCGCTGTCGACGTGGACGTCGACCGCCTTGACGGACAGGCCCGTGTGCCGCTCCACCTCGTAGCTGACACGCGACTGGACCATCGCGCTCACCTCGCCGAGGTTGATGCCGTAGTCCACGACGACGTGGAGCTCGAGCGCGATCCCGCCGTCCGCCTCGCGGACGCGAACCCCCGACTGGCGACCGCGGGTCAGGAGCCGGAGCGGCCCGCGGCGGCCGGCCTGATCGACCACGCCGAACGACTCGTCGACGGCCCGTCCGGCAATCGCGGCGATCGCGTCCGCCGTCATCGACACGCGACCGAGCTCGTTCTCGACGAGCACGATGCTCCCCTTCTTCACGGGCGCGAGTCTAAGGGACGAGGCTCGGCGAGCCGACGCCGGGCGGTCGCGTCAGACGGCCTTGACGACCTTGCCGGCCTTGAGACACCGCGTGCACACGTAGTCCCGGGTCGGCTTGCCGTCGAGGACGAGTCGGACGCGCTGCAGGTTCGGGTTGAAGCGCCGCTTCGTGGCGACCATCGAGTGCGACCGGCTGTTCCCGGTCGACGGCTTCTTCCCGCAGATTGCGCAAACCCTCGACATGCGGCCGCGGAGTGTAGCAAGCCTGCGGGACTCGGCATCCGCGGATGCCGCGAGCAGACCGACGCGTTGTTGCGGCCGCGAAGGCGGACGCCTTCAGGGATCTGCCCCGCCGAAGGCGGGGATCAAGCCGCAGGATTCCGCTTCTGCGGAATCCTGCCTGGCGAGCAGCTCACCTTGCGGCGGCGGCGCGGAGGTTGGCGAACAGGTCCGCCATCTCGAGCGCCGTCACGACGGTCTCGGCGCCCTTTGCGAAGCGCGGCTCGGCCTGGTCGGCGCGATCGAGCGTCAGGACGCCGAACGCGACGGGCACGCCGGTCTCGATCGCCGCGAGCTGGAGACCGGATGCGGCCTCGCTCGCGACGTAGTCGAAGTGCGGGGTGTCGCCGCGGATCACGCAGCCGAGCGCGACGATGCAGGCGAAGCGCCGGGTCTTCGCGAGCGCCATCGCGGCGATCGGAAGCTCGAAGGCGCCGGGGACCGGCATGACGGTGATCGAGTCGGGCCCGACCCCTCGTGCGCCGAGCTCCTCGAGCGCCGAGGAGAGCAGGGCACCGGTCACCTCGCCGTTGAAGCGGCTGACGACGATCCCCACCGCGCGGCGACGTCCCTGCGGCTGCCCCTCGAGCACGGCGTAGCCCGGCGGGATGACCAGCTCGCCCGGGAGCATGCTCGGAGCTCGTCTCTGCGACCTCGCCGGGAGCCGGCTCGTCGATCACCGTGGACGTCAGGGCCGGCTCGACGGCGTCCTCCTCGTCGAGCGCGTCCGGCAGCGCTCCGTGGGCGTCGGGATCGTCGACGTCCGGCTCGGCGTCAGCCTCCGCCTCGTAGGAAGCGGGCAGCTCGACCGACTCCTCGTCCCCGGTCGTGGCGGGGGGCGACGCCGGCCAGCCGTCGAGCACGTTCTCGCTCGCCCGCTCGAGGTCCTCCCCCGACTCGGGCGTCCATGTGCGCTCGTCGCCTTGCCCTTCAGGCTCGTCGATCCGGTTCATCCACCCACCTTCCTAGTGCTCGTCGGAACCGTACCGCTCGTCCTGGTGGTGGAGCCGTCGACCGATGGTGTGGCCGAGCTTGTCGCGCTTCGTCTCGAGGTAGTCGCGATTGTGGTCGTTCGGCTCGATCTCGATCGGCTCCTGGGAGACGGCCGTGATCCCGAAGCCGCTGATCCCGGAGATCTTCCTCGGGTTGTTCGTGAGGACACGGATCGTCGACAGCCCGAGGTCGGCGAGGATCTGCGACCCGATGCCGTACTCGCGCGGATCGGCCTTGAAGCCGAGCTCGATGTTGGCCTCGACCGTGTCGAGGCCCTGCTCCTGGAGCTCGTACGCGCGGAGCTTGTTCAGGAGCCCGATCCCGCGGCCCTCCTGCGCGAGGTAGAGGAGCACGCCGGCGCCCTCCGCCTCGATGCTGGCGAGGGCGCCCTCGAGCTGCTCACCGCAGTCGCAGCGGCGCGAGTGGAAGACGTCACCCGTGAGGCACTCCGAATGGACGCGGACCAGGACGTTCTCGCGCCCCGCCACCTCGCCCTTCACGAGCGCGATGTGCTGCTTGCCGGTGAGCGTCTCGCGGTACGCGACCGCGTCGAAGTCCCCGTAGTCGGTCGGGAGCCGCACCGTGACGACGCGCTCGACGAGCTTCTCGGTGCGCTTGCGGTACTCGATCAGGTCGGCGACGGTGACGAGCTTCAGCCCGTGGCGCTCGCAGAACTCGACGAGGTCCGGGACGCGGGCCATCGTCCCGTCGTCCTTCATGATCTCGCAGACGACGCCGGCCGACTGGAGCCCGGCGAGCCGCGCGAGGTCGACCGCCGCCTCCGTCTGGCCCGAGCGCTTCAGGACACCGCCGGGGCGGGCGCGGAGCGGGAACACGTGGCCGGGGCTGACCAGGTCGCGCGGCTCGGCGGTGGGGTCGACGGCGACCTGGATCGTGTGGGCCCGGTCGGCCGCCGAGATGCCGGTCGAGACGCCGTCGCGCGCCTCGATCGAGACGGTGAAGGCGGTGCCGAACTGCGCCTCGTTCTGGTCGGTCATCTGCCGGAGCCCGAGCTCGTCGCAGCGCTCCGGGGTGAGGCACAGGCAGATCAGCCCGCGGCCGTGGATCGCCATGAAGTTGACCGCATCCGGCGTGACGAACTGCGCCGCGATCGTGAGGTCGCCCTCGTTCTCGCGATCCTCGTCGTCGACGACCACGACGAACCGGCCCGAGCGGATCTCCTCGATCGCCTCCTCGATCGAGGCGAACGGGCTGGTCGTGGGCTCCGTCACGGCGGTCACGGGGTCATCGTAGACGGCCGGACGAGCCGTTCGACGTACTTCGCGAGGACGTCGACCTCGAGGTTCACCGGCGTCCCCACGGCGAGGGTGCCGAGCGTCGTCACCGACAGCGTGTGGGGGACGAGCGCGACCGAGAACGACTCGTCGTCGAGCGCCGCGACGGTCAGCGAGACGCCCGAGACGGTGATCGAGCCCTTCTCCACGCAGTACCGCAGCACGTCCGGCGACGCCTCGAAGGTCACGCGCGTCCCGTCGCCCTCGGGCTCGACCGCACGCACGGCGCCGACCCCGTCGACGTGGCCCTGGACGATGTGACCGCCGAGCGGCTCGCCCGCCCGGAGCGCGGGCTCCACGTTGACCGCGTCGCCCACGCCGAGCCGTCCGAGGGTCGACCGGCTCGAGCGTCTCGGAGACGGCGTGGAAGCGGATCGTCTCGTCGTCGACGGCCTCGGCCGTGAGGCACACGCCGTCGATCGAGATCGAGTCGCCGATCCCGGTCGTGGCGGCCGTGACGGGCGCGTCGACCCGCAGCGTGACGCCGTCCTCGTCGCCGTCGGCGCCGACGACGCTGCCCAGCTCGCGCACGATCCCGGTGAACACCCGATCGAGGCTACCGGGTGAGCGGTGCCCGGCTCACGCGTCGTGGAGCCGCCAGTCGAGCAGCACGTCGTCTCCCACCTGCTCGACGTCCGGCCGACCGAGGTCGAGGGGCGCCGGGAGCGGCCCGAGCATCGGCGGCCCGTCGCCGGCGAGCACCGGCGCGACGAAGACGAGCAGCCGGTCGACGAGCCCCGCGGCGAGGAACGCCGCCCCGATCGTCGGCCCGCCCTCGAGGAGGAGCGACTGGACGCCTTCCGCGGCCAGCGCGGCGAGCTCGTCGTCGATCGAGCCGGGTCTGAGCTCGAGCTCGGATCCCTCCGGGAGCGGCCCACGGCCGAACGCGAGCCGACGCGGCTGGCGTGTCGCGCCGACGTCGCGCGCATCCAGGCGCGGCGCATCCGCGCGCACGGTGCCCATCCCCACCGCGACCGCGTCGACCTCCGCCCGGAGCTCGTGAACCCGGCGCCGCGACTCCTCGCCGGTCACCCAGCGCCGGCCGGGGACGACCGCGCGGCCGTCGAGCGAGACGGCGAGCTTGAGGACGACGTACGGGCGCCCGCGAGCAGCCCAGGTGCGCCAGGCCTCGTTCTGCGTCCTGGCCTCCGGCAGGTCGAGGAGCTCCACCTCGACGCCCGCGGCGCGAAGCGCCTCGGCTCCTCCGCCCGCCTTGGGGCTCGGGTCGGGGCATGCGGCGACGACGCGGGCGATCCCCGACGGCGAGGATCGCGTCGACGCACGGCGGCGTGCGGCCGTGGTGCGCGCACGGCTCCATCGTCACGAAGAGCGTCGCGCCGCCGGCGCCGGCGCCTGCCTCGTCGAGCGCGACCACCTCGGCGTGCCTGCCGCCGGCCGGCTCGCTGACGCCCTCGCCGAGGATCGCGCCGTCCGCTGCGACGACCACCGCGCCGACGGTCGGGTTCGGGTAGCCGCTTCGCGGCGCCGCCGCGACCAGCGCGAGCGCGCGCTCGAGGCTCATGCGACGGCCGCGCGGAGCCGGCGGTACGCCTCGGCCGGCGCAGGGTCTGCGAAGACGGCGCTCCCGGCGACGAGGAGCGATGCGCCCGCCTCGCGCACGCGGGCTGCGTTCTCGTCCCCGATGCCCCCGTCCACCTGGATCGGGACGTCGACGAGCGTCGCGAGCTCGGCGATCCGGTCGAGGGCCTCGGGCATGAACGCCTGCCCGGAGTAGCCGGGGACGATGCTCATGCAGAGCACGATGTCCGCCCCGGCCGCGCTCGCGGCGTCGGCGGCGTCGGACGGGCTCGTCGCGGGATTGAAGGCGACGCCGACCGCGAGCCCGCGTGAGCGGGCCGCGTCGGCCACGGCGGCCGGGTCGTCCGCGGCCTCGACGTGGAACGTGACCGAGTCCGCACCCGACGCCGCGAACTCCTCGAAGTGGTGAACCGGGTCGTCGACCATCAGGTGGCAGTCGAGGACTCCTCCGGCGGCGTGGATGCCCGGCGCGATGGAGCGGAGCACCACCGGCCCGATCGTCACCGGCGGGACGAAGTGCCCGTCGCCGCAGTCGAAGTGGAAGACGCGGCAGCCGGCCGCGAGGAGCTCGTCCACCTGCGCGCCCAGCCGGCGGAAGTCCGCGGCGTAGAGCGACGGCTCGACCTCGACCCCGTCCCGAATCCAGTCGCCCCAGCCCACGGATGCGATCCTAGGGGGACGGGACGCGCAGGCGGGCGACGAAGAAGCCGCTCGTTCCGTGGACATGCGGCAGCGTCTGGAGGAACTCGGGACGCGAGTCGTGCCGGAACGCGGGCCACTCGTCGCCGAGGCCCCGGTCGACCTCGACGATGCCCTCCGAGACGACGGCGTCGACGACGTCCTCGCACTCCTCCGCGTTGATCGTGCACGTCGAGTAGACGACCGTCCCGCCGGGCCTCGTGCGCGAGACCGCGGAGCGGAGGAGCTCGAGCTGGAGCCCCGGCAGCGGCATCGGCGCGCCAGCGGAGGTCGGGGCGCGACGCGAGGACGCCGAGCCCCGAGCAGGGGGCGTCGACGAGCGCGCGGTCGAAGCCGTCGAGCTCGTCCGGCAGGTCACGGCCGTCCGCGACGACCACGCGCACCCCGGTCGCGCCGAGGCGGCGCGCGTTCTCCTCGAGCTGCTCCGCGCGCGACGGGTCGACCTCGACCGCCACGACCTCGCCCGCGAGCATCGTCGCCTTGCCGCCGGGCGCGGCGCAGAGGTCGAGCGTCCGCTCCCCGGGCTCCGACCCGACGACGTGACCGACGAGCTGCGAGCCGCGGCTCTGCGGCCAGATGCGGCCCTCGGCGAGCGCCGCCTCGTCGACGCGGTCGACGATCCAGGCGCCGGGGATCAGCGTGTCCTCGCGCCCGTCGATCGCGCCGCGAACGAGCCGCACGGCGGTCTCCGGCTCCTCGTTCTGCGCGGCCATCAGCGCGCGTGCGGCGTCCGGCCCGAGCTCGCGCCACCACGTCTCCGCGACCCAGTCGGGGTACGAGTGGCGGAGTGCCGCCTCGGCGGGCGTGCCCTCGGGAAGCGACGCGCAGAGGTCGCGCGCGCCGTCCGCGAGCCGCCGGAGCACCGCATTGGCGAACGGCACCGCCCGCTCGAGCCGCGCCTGCCGCACGAGCTCGACCGACTCGTTGACGGCCGCGTAGCGCGGCACGCCGTCCATGAAGGCGAGCTGGTACGCGCCGAGTCGGAGCGCGTCACGGACGGGCCGTCGAGCTTCCGCACCGGGCGCTTGCCGAGCGTCTCGATCGCGTGGTCGAGCGTGCGCGCCCGCTGAACGGTGCCGAACGCGAGCCGCCGGGCGAGGGCGCGGTCGCGATCGTCGAGCGATCGCGACTCGGCCCGCAGCACGCGGTCGGCATAGGCGTCGTCCTCGAAGACGCGCCGCACGACGGTGAACGCGACCTGCCGGGCCGGCGCCACGGTGCTCACCGAAGACCGCGCCGCCAGGCCTCGGCGCTCATCCGGCGCCCGCCGTCGGGCTGCACCTCGACCGGCTCGAACGACCCGTCGTCGCCGATCCGCGCGCGCCACACGGTGACGGGACGGCCCTCGAGCACCGCGCGGGCGCCGATGTGCGGGCTCAGGGCACGGACGACGCGGACGAGCTCCTCGGCCGGCCGCGTCGAGATCGAGCTGCCGGTCGGACGAGCGGATCTTCTCGGCGTAGGTCGGCGCTCCGGCCTGCGGCGCGAAGTGCGGGGCGGGGTCGGCGAGGACGCCGTCGAGGAGGCGCGCCGCGACCTCGGCCGGACCGCTCGTAGACCGCCCCGGCATCGTCGTCCGGGCCGATCGCAAACGCCTCCTGCGCGGCCACCGGGCCGGCGTCGAGCTCGGCGACCGTCTCGTGGATCGTGACGCCCGTCTCGTCGTCTCCGGCCATGATCGCCCGCTCGACGGGTGCCGCGCCGCGCCAGCGTGGAAGGAGCGAGGGATGGACGTTGAGCCACGCGCGCTCGCCGAGCAGCTCCTCCGGGACGAGCAGCCCGTACGCGCACACGACGACGGTCGGCGCGCCGAGGTCGAGCCCTGCGTCCAGCCGCTCGGGCTGGAGCACGGGGATGCCGAGACGCTCTGCGACGAGCTTCGCCGGCGGCGCGGCGAGGCGGCGGCCCCGGCCCGCGGGAGCGTCGGGACGCGTGAGCAGGACGGCGACGTCGTGCCGCTCGGCAAGCCGCTCGAGCACGTCCGCCCCGAACGGCGCCGTCGCGGCGACCGCGATGCGCGCCACCGGGTGCTTACGCGAGGACGAGGCGCGGGCGCAGCTGCCCGAGCGCCTCGCGGCGCGCGTCCGGGTCGGTGCGGTCGATGATGAGCGTGCCGTCCAGGTGGTCGAGCTCGTGCTGGACGACCCGCGCGTCGGCGCCCTCCAGCTCGAGGGAGACCGGCTCGCCCGTCTCGTCCTTCGCCTCCACCTTGACCCGCGCGGCCCGCTCGACCGGCAGGCGGATCGGCCCGAGGGAGAGGCACCCCTCCTGCTCGACCTCGACGTCGCTCCCGACCGGGGTGACGACCGGGTTGACCAGGACGCGATCCTCGCCGTCGAGCGTGGCGACGAAGAAGCGGCGGAGGATCCCGACCTGCGTCGCGGCGAGCCCGACGCCGTCGGCGTCGTGCATCAGCAGCTTCATCCGCTCGGTGACCCGGACGAGCTCGTCGTCGAACGTCTCGACCTCCGCGCCGCGCATCCGCAGCACGGGATCCCCGTACTGCCGGATCTGGGCGAGCGCGACATCGCGCCGGACGAGCCGCTCGGCCTCGGCGCGCGCCTCGGCGTCCGTCAGCTCGTGCTCGTGGCCGTCGTCGTGCTCGTGCTCGTGGTCGTGGTCGTGGTCGTGATGGTCGTGTGCCACGGCGCGAGTGTAGACGTCAGGTCGCGATCACGGCCTGCGTCTGGAGCGTCCGCGAGACCAGCCTGCCCGCGTCGTCGCGGATGTCCACCTGCAGGACGATCGTCCGCTTGCCTGCGTGGACGAGCTCGGCTCGCGCCGTCACCGCGCCCTCCCGGACGGCGGCGAGGAAGTTCGTCTTCGCCTCGATCGTGGCGGTGGTCGCGCCGGACGGGAGGTTGAGGAAGGCGAGTGTCGCGGCGGCGACATCCGCGAGCGACATCAGGTAGCCACCGTGGAGCACGCCGGCGGCGGTGCAGTGCTCGGGCGCCCAGACCCCGCGGACGACGACCGCCTCGGTGCCGCCTTCGACGCCCTCGAAGCCGAGGTGCGCGGCGAGCGGCATCGCGTCGCGGATCGTCGCGGTCAGCCCCTGGTCCACGGACGTCGTTCTACAGGGATTGCGGGTCGACGTCGACGACGACGTTGAGACCGTCGCGACGCATCGTCGGCACGGCGGCGGCGAGGAGCCCGGAGACGCGCCGGGCGACGGAGCGCGGCTGCGTGGTCTTGGCGATGAGCTGCGCGCGATGGCGCCCCCGCAGCCGAAGCACGGGCGCAGGCCCGAGCAGGTCGGCCTCGACGCCGGACGCCGTGAGGCGCTCGCGGAGCTCCTGCAGCGCCGCGAGCGGCGCGCCGGCCTCGGGGCCCGAGACGAGGATCGAGACGAGATGCCGGAACGGCGGGTAGCCCAGTGCCTCGCGGCGCTCGAGCTCCCCGGCGAGGAACCCGGCGACGTCGTGGTTGACCGCGTGCCGCAGCGGCGTCGCGTCCGGCTGGAAGGTCTGGACGAGCACGCGCCCGGGCGCGTCACGGCCGCTGCGCCCCGCGAGCTGGGTCACGAGCTGGAACGTCCGCTCCTCGGCGCGGAAGTCGGGGATCGAGAGGCCGGTGTCGGCGTCGACGACCGCGGCGAGCGAGACGCCCGGGAAGTGATGGCCCTTCGCGACGATCTGCGTGCCGATCAGGATCGGCCCGGTCCGCGTTCCGGAAGCGCTCGATCGCGTCACGGAGTGCGCCCGGCCGCGCCGTGACGTCCGCGTCGAGCCGGATCCGCTCGAGCTCGGGAAGGCTCCTCTCGAGCTCCGTCTCGAGCCGCTGCGTCCCTGCGCCGATTCGGGCGAGCTCGACGGAGCCGCAGGCGGGGCACGCCTGCGGGACGCTCTCCGCGCGACCGCAGTGGTGGCAGTGGAGGACGTCGTCCGAGTGGAGCGTCAGGGCGACGTCGCAGAGCTCGCAACGGCGCGACACGCCGCACGCGCGGCAGTGGACCGCCGGTGCGACGCCGCGGCGGTTCAGGAGGAGGACCGCGCGCCCGCCGTCCTCGACGAGACGGCCGAGCGCGCCGAGCAGCGGAGCCGACAGCGGGTAGCCCTTCTCCCGCCGGAGATCGACCAGCCGCACGCGCGGCATGGCGACGCCGATGCGCGCCGAGAGGGACGACCGCCGGAGCCGCGACCAGCTCTCGGGCCGCGGGGTCGCGGACCCGTAGACGGCAACCGCGCCTTCCAGCGCCGCGCGCTTCGCCGCGACCGTGCGCGCGTCGTACCGCGGGTCGGACTCCTGCTTGAAGGCCGCGTCGTGCTCCTCGTCGACGACGATCAGCCCGACCCCGCGCATGCCCGCGAAGATCGCCGAGCGGGCCCCGACGACGATCCGCGCCTCGCCTCGGGCGATGCGGTCGCGCTCGTCGCGGCGCTCCGCGTCGCCGAGCGACGAGTGGAGGATCGCGACGATGTCTCCGAACCGCTGCCGGAAGCGCCCGACGGTCTGCGGCGCGAGCGCGATCTCGGGGACGAGGACGATCGTCCCCAGGCCGCGCTCGAGCGCCGCGGCGCAGGCCTGGAGGTAGACCTCGGTCTTGCCGCTGCCGGTCGGCCCCTCGAGGAGGACGTGCTCGCCGACCCCCTCGTCGAGCGCGGCGACGATCCGCTCGACGGCCGCCCGCTGGTCGGGAGTGAGCGACGCCGGCTCCGGCTCGCCCGCGAGCGACTCCCGGACGGCCGGCGACGGCCGCTCGCCGCGCGGCTTCCTGCGCGTCGGGGCGACGAGCTCGAGGGCGCGTGCCGGCGTCGAGCCGTAGTAGTCGGCGAGCCAGAGCGCGAGGTCGACGAGCGTGGCCGGAACCTCGTCGAGCTGTGCCCCGACGGCGACCGGCTCGACGCCCGGCGGCGCGGTCACCCCGACGTCGGCGACCACCCCGCGCACCGAGCGGCGCCCGAGCCGGACGGAGACCACGGCACCCTTGCCCGTGCCCTCCGGAACCTCGTACGTGAACGGCCGCGCGAGCGAGCGGGTCGAGACGAGCGGGTACACCGACGCGAGCGGCACTCCGGCGAGCGTAGATGCTCGCCCGGTTGGGCCCGGGCGGCGCGGGTAGGATGCCTCGCGTGGCGGGCACGCACGGGCATTCGATCGACGACTACCTCGAGGTCATCTACTTCCTCGCCTTCCCGATCGGCGAGTACCGCCCGGCCGGCGAGAGCGCCATCGCGGCGAGAGTGGCGGAGATGCTCGGCGTCTCGCGCGCGTCCGCCGGTGAGATGCTCAAGCGGCTCGAGGCGGAGGGCCTCGTCGAGCGCGGCGAGTCCAAGGAGGCGATCCTCACCGACACCGGGATCGAGCGGGCGGAGCGCGTCGTCCGCAAGCACCGGATCATCGAGCGCTTCCTCACCGACTTCATGGGCTACACGGCGTCCGAGTCGCACGTCCACGCGGACGAGATGGGCGACACGTTCACGGACGAGATGATCGACCGCATCTACGAGCGCCTCGGGCGGCCCGACCGCTGCCCGCACGGCTGGCCGATCTCCACCGAGTTCGAGCAGTCGGAGAACCAGGGCCTCGTCGCCCTCGCGGAGCTCGAGCCCGGCCAGGCCGGCGAGATCGTGCGGCTCGCGGAGCACGACGGCGACCTCCTGCACTGGTTCTACGACGAGGGCTACGTGCCCGGCTCCAAGGTGGAGATGCGCGCGACGCACCCGGCCGCCGGCCAGCTGTCCGTCGTGCTGGACAAGGGCGAGCGCGCGATCGCCGAGAAGGCCGCGCAGGGCCTGTACGTCCGCCTCGCCGCCTGACCCGCCGCCGCACGGGCTTACATCGGGCTTACGGAGCACTCACCGACGACACACGAACCGCCGCTTGACTTCGCGGCGCCCACTTTCGAGAAGGAGAACGACACATGCGCGTACCCGCCTTCGTCGCCGCAGCGCTTGCGGCACTCGTCCTGGGAGCCGGCGCGACCGGCGCCCTCGCCGCCGACCGCCCGACGCTCACCGACGAGATCGCGGCGCAGCTCGGCGTCTCACCCGAGAAGCTGCGTGCAGCGTTCAAGGCCGCGCTCGTCGCCCGCGTGGACGCAGCCGTCGCCGCAGGCAAGCTGACTCCCGAGCAGGGCGCTCGCCTGAAGGAGCGGATCGCGAAGGCGAACGGGCTCGGGCTCGGCGCGCGGAGGGCTTTCGCCGAGAAGCGCAAGGCGTTCGGCGATCGCCTCGCCAAGAGCGCGAAGCGCCGCGGCCCGGCAGCCGAGTACCTCGGCATGACGCGTGAGGCGCTCCGCGCCGAGCTGCGCAAGGGCCAGTCGCTCGCCCAGATCGCCCGGGCGCGCGGCAAGAGCGTCGACGGCCTCGTCGCGGCCATGGTCGCGCCCGTGAAGGAGCGGCTCGCGAAGGCGGTCGCGAGCAAGCGACTGACGCAGCAGCGTGCCGACGCGCTCCTCGAGCGGATCACGGACCGGCTGGAGCGGCTCGTCCAGCGCACGTTCGCGCCGCGCGCCGCCTGACGTCAGTCGGCCGGGACGACCTCGGGAAAGCCGAGGCGCACGATGGTGCCGCCGCCGTCCGCGCGTGAGACGGTGGCGGTGCCGCCGTGCTCGTCGACGACGCGCTTGACGATTGCGAGCCCGAGCCCCGAGCCGGGCATCGCCCGCGCCTGGGCCGAGCGGTAGAAGCGGTCGAAGATGTGCGGGACGTCCTCCTCGGCGATCCCCGGCCCGTGGTCGCGAACGGTCACGGCGCCGTGCTGCACGGCGACCTCCACGGTCGCTCCCGGCTCGCTCCACTTGACGGCGTTGTCGAGCACGTTCGAGACGGCGCGCTCGAGCCGGCCGGGGACGCCGCGGACCACGGTGGGCTCGAGCTCGCTCGTGAACGTGATCTGGGGCGCGAGCCGCGCGGCCCGCGCGACCGCGTCCTCGACGAGCTCGTCGAGCTGCACGTCGCCCACCTCGAGCTCGGTCGGCGCCTCGCTCGCGAGCTCCACGAGCCCGGTCACGAGCCCGCTCATCTCCCCCAGCTGGCCGACGAGGTCGCCGAGCAGCGCCTCGCGCGCCTCGGGCGCGAGGTCGTTCCTCCGCGCGAGCACCTCGACGTTCGTGCGGATGCTCGTCAGCGGCGTCCCGAGCTCGTGCGAGGCGTCCGCGACGAGCTGGCGCTGCTGCCGCTGGGACTCGTCGAGCGCCGCGAGCATCGTGTCGAAGCTCGCGCCGAGGCGTGCCAGCTCGTCGTTCCCCTCGAGGCCGATCCGATGCGAGAGGTCGCGCGTCTCGGCGACGACCTCGGCCTCGCGCGTGAGCTGCGTCACCGGTCGAAGGGCCGTTCGCGCGACGAGCGCGCCGAAGGCGGCCGCGGCGGCGATGCCGCCGAGCGACACGAGGATGAGGACGATCCCGATCCGGTCGAGCAGGCGGTCGACCTCCTCGAGCGGCCGTACGAGCTGGAGCGCGTACCCGTCCCCGACGGGCACGACGAGCTGGAGCACGTGCGTGCCCTCGATCACCGCGTCCGCGAAGAACGGATCGCCTCCCTCCGCCGCGGCCTGCTTCACCTCGTCCGTCACGGGTAACGCCACCTGCCGCGGATCCGGCTTCGCAATCGCTGCCCTGGGCGTCGACCGCCTGGACGAAGACGTCGCCCTGCCGCGAGGCCGCGGTACGGCGTCTCGAGCACCCGTGACCCGTTCGGCCCACGGCGGACGCTGAGCGGCCCCGAGGTCAAGAGCGACGCGCGCTCCTCGAGCGTCGACTCGACCTCGCCGCGGAGCTGCTCGCGAACGAGCACGTAGACGAGGCCCGACGCGAGCGCGATCGCGACGGCGACGGCAGCCGCGGCCGCGAGGGTGAGCCGGGCGCGGAAGCTCACGACTCGCGCAGCGCGTAGCCGACACCGCGCACGGTGTGGATGAGGCGCGGCTCGCCGGAGGCCTCGAGCTTGCGGCGCAGGTACCCGACGTACACGTCGAGCGCGTGGGAGTCCGGGCCGAAGTCGTAGCCCCAGACCCGGTCGTAGATGAGCGAGCGGCGGAGCACCTGCCGCGGGTTCCGGAGGAACAGCTCGAGCAGGTTGAACTCGGTCACGGTGAGCTCCACCTTCCGCTCGCCGCGTCGCACGTCGCGCGTCGCGGGATCGAGGGACAGGTCGGAGAAGCGCAGCTCGCCGGTCTGGCCGGTGCGGCGCAGGAGCGCGCGCAGGCGCGCGAGGAGCTCGTCGAGCGCGAACGGCTTGACGAGGTAGTCGTCCGCCCCGGCGTCCAGGCCCGCGACGCGGTCTCCGACGGCGCCTCGCGCCGTCAGCATCAGGATCGGCACGTCCGAGCCCTGCGCGCGGAGCCGCCGGGCGACCTCGAGCCCGTCGACGCCGGGCAGCATCACATCGAGCACGAGCGCGTCCGCAGGCGACTGCGCCATCGTCGCGAGCGCCTGCGCCCCGTCCTCGGCGACCGACAGCTCGTAGCCCTCGGTCTCGAGTGCCCGCACCAGCGCGTTCCGCACGGCGGGCTCGTCCTCGACGATCAGCAGCTTCAGCACACGTCGGATGATCGCAATCACGGTTCAGAGCCGCGTAAGACCCGTCCGCCGTTCTTCCGGAGCTCCGAAGGGACTCTCAGCCACTTCTGAAGGTGGGGTGATGGCATGGCTCTCGTCCGGATCGACCGACGAGAGGAGACGAACGTGATGGACGGGACGAAGAAGAAGCTCGCAGCCGGAGCGGTCGCGGTGGCCGCGCTCGCCGGAGGCGGTGCCGCACTCGCGGCGGGTGGGCTCGGCTCCGAGGAGGAGCAGCAGGCGGTCATCGACGACGCCGCGAAGCGACTCGGCGTCGAGCCCGAGGCGCTCGAGAACGCCCTGGAGGGCGCGCTCGGCGCCCGCCTCGACGAGGCGGTGAAGGAGGGCCGGCTCACCGAGGAGCAGGCGGCCGAGCTGAAGGAGCGCCTGAAGGACGGGACCCTCCCGCTGTTCGGCGGGCGCGGGCACCACGGCCACGGGCTTCGGGCTCCACGGGCCGGAGCTGTTCGGTGCTGCCGCGACGTTCCTCGGCGTCACCGAGGCCGAGCTCCGCACGCAGCTCGAGGCGGGGAAGTCGCTCGCCGACGTGGCCGAGGCCGAGGGCAAGTCGGTCGCCGGCTTGAAGGCCGCCCTCGTCGACGCGGTCGAGGAGAAGCTGGGCGAGGCCGTCGAAGCCGGCCGGCTCACGGACGCCCAGCGCGACGAGGCGCTCGACCGCTTCAAGGAGCGGCTCGACGACTTCGTCGCGCGCGAGGGAGTCGGCCCGCGAGGCGGGGGCGACAACCGTCCCGCCGGCTTCGACCACGCGCCCGGCGGCATGCCGATGTGACGCGGGCCGCAGCCGAGCACGACGAGGGGTCGGCCTCCGGGCCGGCCCCTCGTCGGTGGTCCGGGCCACGCAGGTTCTTACCGGACTCTTCACCGGCGTTGAGGGTGCTCTTGTGAGCGGCAGCTGCACTGGTCGCAGGACGAAGACCCGACCAGGAGGAAACGAGCATGAGCACCACCCCCACGACCCCAGAGCCACGCCGCCGCAGGATCGCGCCGCTCGCCGCGACGCTCCTCGTCGGCGTCACCGTCGGCACGGGCGCGACGGTCGCCGCGGTTCGGGCCACCGACGACTCGACCGCGTCCGCGGCGAGCGTCGGCACTCCGATCGCGGCGTCGAGCACGCTGACGGCCGGCCAGATCTACGCCAAGGCGTCGCCAGGGGTCGTCGAGATCACGGCGAGCGGCGTCGCGAGCGACGCGGCAGGCGCGTTCGGCCCCGCCCAGGAAGGTCAGGCGACGGGCTCCGGCTTCGTCCTCGACGACGAGGGGCACATCGTCACGAACGCGCACGTCGTCGAGGGCGCGAGCTCCCTCAGCGTGCGCTTCGCCGACGGGGACGAGGTCGCCGCGACGCTCGTCGGCACCGATCCGTCCACCGACCTCGCGGTGATCGACGTCGACGTTCCCGCCTCCGAGCTCACGCCGCTCTCGTTCGCGGACGAGTCGACGGTCGAGGTCGGCGACGCGGTCGTCGCGATCGGCAGCCCCTTCGGGCTCGAGAGCACCGTCACCGCGGGCATCGTGAGCGCGCTCGACCGGACGATCGAGGCGCCGAACGGCTACGCGATCGACGGCGCGATCCAGACCGACGCCGCGATCAACCACGGCAACTCCGGCGGCCCGCTGCTGGACGCGTCGGGCGCCGTCATCGGCGTCAACGCGCAGATCGCGAGCGAGTCGGGCGGCAACGACGGCGTCGGCTTCGCGATCGGCGTCGACACGGTGAAGAGCGTCGCGACCGCCCTCGCCGCCGGCGAGCAGGTCGACCACGCGTACCTCGGCGTCTCGCTCGAGGACGCCGACGGCGGACCCCGCGTCGCGGCCGTCAACGCCGGGAGCCCTGCCGCCTCCGGCGGCGTCCGGGTCGGCGACGTGATCGTCTCGATCGACGGCGACCCGGTCGCCTCCTCCGACGACCTCCGCGACGCGATCGCGGCCCACGAGGTCGGCGCGAAGGTGACGCTCACCGTGAAGCGCAGCGGCGACCGCCAGGAGCTGAGCGTCACGCTCGGCGAGCGGCCGGCGTAGCCGGCACCGCACCCGCGCCGCCGGCCGGCCTCCCCCTTCCGGCCGGCGGCGCCGGCGAAGCGCACGCTTGCGGCGCCGAAGGCGACGCCTTCAGGGATGCGCCCCGCCGAAGGCGGGGATCAACCGCCGCGCTGCGGAAGCTAGACGGAGGCCGGAGCGGCCAACCCGGCGGCGTCACGGAGGGCGTCCGCCTTGTCCGTGCGCTCCCAGGTGTAGTCGGCCGAGTCGGTGCGGCCGAAGTGCCCGTAGGCCGCGGTCTTCCGGTAGATCGGGCGGAACAGGTCGAGATCGCGGACGATCGCGCCGGGCCGGAGGTCGAAGTGCTCGCGCACGAGCTCCGAGATCCGCTCGTTCGTCAGGCCCTCGGCCTCGGTGCCGAACGTGTCGACGAGCACGCTCATCGGGTGTGCGACACCGATCGCGTAGGCGACCTGCACCTGACACCGCGCGGCGAGCCCCGCCGCGACGACGTTCTTCGCGACGTACCGGGCCGCGTAGGCGGCGGAGCGGTCGACCTTCGTCGGGTCCTTGCCCGAGAAGGCGCCGCCGCCGTGCGGCGCCGCGCCGCCGTAGGTGTCGACGATGATCTTGCGCCCCGTGAGGCCCGTGTCCCCCATCGGCCCGCCGATCACGAACTTCCCGGTCGGGTTCACGTAGAGGAAGTCCTTCGAGCGCAGCCGTGTCGGGTCGTAGAGATGCGGATAGTCCGCGTGCAGGATCGGCTCGACGACGTGCTCGAGCAGGTCGGGCTTGATCAGGGACTCGGCGTCGAGGCCGTCGCGATGCTGCGTCGAGATGAGCACCCGCTCGATCTCGACCGGCCGCTGGATCCCGCGCTCGTCGACCTCGTAGCGGACGGTCACCTGCGACTTCCCGTCCGGCCGCAGGTACGGCAGCACCTCGGCCTTGCGGACCTGCGCGAGCCGCCGCGCGAGCTTGTGCGCGAGCATGATCGGCAGCGGCATGAGCTCGTCCGTCTCGTTCGAGGCGTACCCGAACATCATCCCCTGATCCCCGGCGCCGATCCGGTCGATCGGGTCGATGTCGCCGTGCTGCGCCTCGAAGGACTCGTCGACGCCCTGCGCGATGTCGGGCGACTGCCCGTCGATCGCGACCATGACGCCGCACGTCTCCGCGTCGAACCCGTACTTGGCGCGCGTGTAGCCGATCTCCTTGATCGTGTCGCGGACGATCGAGCGGACGTCGACGTAGGTCTCGGTCGTGATCTCGCCGGCGACGACGACGAGCCCGGTCGTGATCAGCGTCTCGCACGCGACACGCCCGTTCGCGTCGTCCGCGAGCACCGCGTCCAGCACGGCGTCCGAGATCTGGTCCGCGATCTTGTCCGGGTGCCCCTCGGTCACCGACTCGGACGTGAAGTGGAACGTGCGCCCCGCCACGCGCGG
>CAVQHL010000037.1:0-53648 GCA_963712255.1 uncultured Actinomycetes bacterium | reverse complement strand
CCGGTCGCCTACTTCCTGCTCGACCTCGACGAGCTGCCCGAGCTCGACCGGCGGCTCCGGTTCCTCTCCGTCAACCGGCCGAACGCGGTCTCGTTCCACGACGAGGACTACCTCGACGGCGACGGGACGCCGCTCAAGCAGGCGGTCGTGCGCTTCTGCGCGGAGCGGGGGCGGGCGGTGGAGCGCGTCCTGACGCTGACGCAGCTCCGCGTGCTCGGCTACGTCTTCAACCCCGTCACGTTCCACTGGTGCTACGGCCCGGACGGCGGGCTCGCGTGCATCGTCGCCGAGCTCTCGAACACCTTCGGCGAGCGGCTGCCCGAGCTCCTCGACGGGGGCGACCATCGCTACGAGCAGGCGAAGCGGCTCCACGTGTCGCCGTTCTTCGGCCTCGACCAGAGCTACGAGTACGCGTTCTCCGAGCCGGAGGACGAGGTGTGGGCGCGGATCCACGTGCGCGAGGAGGGGCGGCGGCCGCTGACCGCGGTGCTCCACGGCCGCCGCGTCCCGCTCACGAACCGCAGCCTCGCCGGCTTCCTCGTCCGGTACCCGCTGATGCCGGTGCAGGTGATCGGGCTCATCCACTGGCAGGCGCTGAAGCTCTACGCGAAGCGCGTGCCGTTCCATCACAAGCCGCCCTTCGTCCCGGGCATCGGGTCGGTGAGGGAATGAGCACGGCGGGCGACGCCCTGGCGCGCGGCGCACCGCGACGCCCCCTCCTGGCGCGCGTGGCGCTCCCGCTCCTCGAGCGCGCCTTCGAGGGGCTCGAGGGCGGCACCCTCGAGGCGACGCTGCCGGACGGGTCGGTGCGACGGTTCGGCTGCGGCCCGGTCGTGCGACTCGACGTCCTCGACCTCCGGCTCCTCTCGCGCGTCGCGACGCACGGCTCGGTGGGGCTCGGCGAGGCGTACCAGGAGGGCTGGTGGCGCTCGGAGGACCTCGTGCGCCTGCTGGAGCTCCTGCTGGCGAACGCGGAGCGCGGCCGCGAGCGCCACCCGCGGCTCACGCGGCTCGTCCAGGCGCGGCCGCGGTCCAACCGCCGGCAGGGACTCCGCGCCGCGCGCCGCAACATCGCCGCGCACTACGACCTCGGCAACGAGCTCTTCGAGCTGATGCTCGACCCGACGATGACCTACTCGTGCGCGCTCTTCGAGCATGCCGACGACTCGCTCGAGGAGGCGCAGCTGCGGAAGCTGCGGCGCGTCTGCGAGAAGCTCGGGCTCGGGCCTGGCCACCGGGTGCTCGAGATCGGCTGCGGCTGGGGCTCGTTCGCCCTCGTCGCCGCCGGGGAGTTCGGCGCCCACGTGACCGGCCTGACGCTGTCGGCCGAGCAGGCGCGCCTCGCGCGGGCGCGCGTTGCGGCGGCGGGGCTCGACGACCGCGTGCGGATCCTCGAGGAGGACTACCGCGTCCACGACGGGAGCTACCACCGGGTTGCGTCGATCGAGATGATCGAGGCCATCGGCGAGAAGCAGTTCCCGGTCTTCTTCGCAGCGCTCGACCGCCTCCTCGTGCCCGGCGGGCGCGCCTGCGTGCAGACGATCCTCGTCCCCGACGAGCGCTGGCCGCGCTACCGCGCGACGCCGGACTGGATCGAGCGGCACGTCTTCCCGGGCTGCCTGATCCCCTCGCTCGCGGCGCTCACGTCGGCGATGTCCAGGAGCTCGCGGCTCACCGTCGCGAGCCTCGAGGAGATCGGACCGAGCTACGCGGAGACGCTCCGTCGCTGGCGCTCGAGCTTCCTCGGCAGGCTCGGGGAGGTGCGGCGGCTCGGCTACGACGACCGCTTCGTGCGGACGTGGGACTTCTACCTCGCGGTCTGCGAGGCCGGCTTCCGCACGCGCTGGCTCCGCGACGCGCAGGTGGTGCTGACCCGGTGAGCTGGTGGGCGCTCCTCCTGCTCGCGTGGGCACTGACGGCCGCGCTCCAGCTCGGTCTCTGGCTCTGGCAGCGGCGGACCGGGACGGCGACGGCCGTCGACGCCGGCTGGGCCGCGTCCCTCGCGGGGATGGCCGTCCTCTACGCGCTGCTCGGCCAGGGCGGGCCGGAGCACCGCCTGCTCGTCGGTGTCACGGGCGGGCTCGCGTTCGGGCGCCTGACGTGGCTGATCGCGCAGCGCGTCGGCGGGGAGGAGGACCCGCGCTACCAGGAGCTGCGCCGTCGCTGGCGCGAGCGCGGCAACGAGCAGCTGCGCTTCTTCGTCTTCTACCAGGCCCAGGCGGCCGTGGCCGTCCTCCTCTCGCTGCCGCTCCTCGCGGCCGCCTACAACGAGCACGACGGCCTCGAGGCGCTCGAGTGGGCGGGGCTCGGCGTCTGGCTCCTCGGCGCCGCGCTGGAGGCGGTCGCCGACCACCAGATGACCGCGTTCCGGCGCGACGAGGCCAACCGCGGCACGGTGATCGACGTCGGCCTCTGGCGCTACTCCCGGCACCCCAACTACTTCGGTCAATGGCTCACCTGGTGCGGCTACGGCTTGATCGGGCTCGCCGCGCCGTGGGGCTGGGTCGGTCTCCTCTCGCCCGCCCTCATGCTCTACCTGATCCTGCGCGTCACGGGCGTGCCGCCGATGGAGGAGCGCATGCTCGCGACCCGGGGCGACGCCTACCGCGCCTACCAGCGGCGGACGAGCGTCTTCGTCCCGCTGCCGAAGCGATCGGCATGATCGAGCACGTCCCCGACCCGGTGCTGCGAGGGGCGATCCGCGCCAACTGCGTCCGCCGCCTCGCCCGGGAGCGCGTGCGCGGAGAGGCCGGGCAGCGCGCCTTCCGTCGCCAGTTGCGGGCCGCGCCGATCGCGCTCGACGTCGAGAAGGCGAACGAGCAGCACTACGAGGTCCCCGTCGAGCTCTTCCGGCTCGTGCTCGGCCCGCGGCTCAAGTACTCGTGCTGCCACTGGCCGGCCGGGGTCGCGACGCTCGCAGAGGCGGAGGACGCGATGCTCGCGCTGACGTGCGCGCGGGCCGGGGTCGAGGACGGGATGGAGCTCCTCGACCTCGGGTGCGGCTGGGGCTCCCTCAGCTTCTGGCTCGCCGAGCGCTACCCGTCGTCCCGCGTGCTCGCCGTCTCGAACTCGACGCTCCAGCGCGCGTGGATCGAGTCCGAGGCCGCCCGCCGCGGCCTCGACCGGATCGAGGTGCGGACGGCCGACGCCAACGTCTTCGAGCCGGGTCGCCGGTTCGACCGCGTGCTCTCGGTCGAGATGCTGGAGCACGCCCGCAACTACCCCGCGCTCCTCCGACGCGTCGCCGGGTGGCTCGAGCCCGACGGTCGGCTCTTCGTGCACGTCTTCTCCCACCGGCGGTTCGCGTACCCGTTCAGCTCGGGGTGGATGGCGCGGAACTTCTTCACGGCCGGGACGATGCCCTCGCACGACCTCCTGCCGTCGCTCGCCGACGGGCTCGCGCTCGAGCGGCGCTGGGCCGTCGGCGGCGAGCACTACGCGCGAACCTCGGAGGCCTGGCTCGAGCGCCTGGACGGACGTCAGGCGGAGGTCCTGCGCGTCCTCGCCGACCGCTACGGGGCCGAGGCGCGGCGCCGGCTCCAGATGTGGCGCGTCTTCTTCATGGCCTGCGCGGAGCTCTGGGGCTTCCGCGGCGGCCGCGAGTGGGGCGTCTCGCACTACCGCTTCGCGCCGGCCTGAGCCACCGCAGATGGCGAGCACCCGGCGCCGGAGCCCGACTCGTGGCGAGCGCACCGGAGCGCCGCCGTGCGGGGGACAGGTTGGTGGTTTTGGCACGTCGGCGTAAGACCGGCGGCACGTGGTTGCTCGGGCCGATGGACGCACCGACGTGCTCGCTCGGCGGACGCGTACTTCGAGGCACGTGTGAGCAGTGGTTACGCGGATGTGTGGCGTCGTCGGTACTGCGAACCTTTCCGCGGAAGGAGGTGTGGCATGACCACTCTTTCGCACGAGCCGTCTGAGGTCGTGCAGACGCCGCGAGGCTGGTCGGCGCGACTCCTCGTCAGAGAGATGTGGGCGTCCGTCGCGATCGTGGCGATGTGGATCGCCGTAGTGGCGACCGCGGCCTGGGGCGGCGACTTCGTCGCCTACAGCAGTGGAGGGAGCGACCAGGCGACCATCCCGTCGGTGATCGCCGTGGCGCTGTTCGCGTCTCTCGCGACGTGGGCGGCCGCGAAGTACGGCTTCGGCAATCGGCGCGACGACCGAGGCTGACGTTCGCGCGCCGAAGCGGATGGGGCGGCCGCGAGCGCGGCCGCCCCGCCGTCGGCGCGATCGGCGGGTGGTAGCGCCGACCTCGTCGATGAGGATCACGGCGTCGCGTGGCCGCCCGGACGCCGTCGCGCGCGCGACAGCGCTCGGCCTTCTCGGGCAAGGGCAGTCTCCGGGTGATCGTCGCGCCTTCGGCGCGCGGCGTCACCAACCCCCGTGCGTCTCGTTCGACGCACGGGGTGATCGGTCACGTGGCCGCAGCGGTTGCCTCGACCTCGGGACGCGGGCATGCCGGAACACGAGCACGGGACGACGCGCGTTGTGCAAGACGCCGAGGGAGACGCTGCCGAGCAGCGCGCTCCCGACGGCTCCGTGGCCTCTCGAGCCGACGACGACGAGGTCGACGTCATCCGAGTCGGCACAGGCGACGATCTCCTCGACCGTGTCGCCCCTCAGGAGCTTGGTTTCGGCGGGCACGTCGAGCTTCGCCGCCAGGCTCGCAGCGTCCTCGAGGATCGTCGTGTCGTACGCGGTCAGCTCGTGCTCCTGCGCTCCGACCAGGCCGTAGCCGGCGAACGCCGGCACGACGTCGATAGCGGGGACGACATGCACGATCACCGCCTCGGCGTCGTCGGCCGTCGCCAACTCGAGACCGAACGTCAGCGCGTCGGTCGCCGCGGGCGAACCGTCCGTTGCGATCAGGATCTTGTTCATCTCGACCTCTCCGTCTCGTCTCGCTTCGAGCTTGCCGGGCGCGTTGGCGACCGGCATCGGGTGGATCGCCGAGTCGCGACGCGGGGAACTACCGAGACGCCGAGGACGCCGCTGCTGCCGCATCCGGTGCGCCATCCGGACCCCACCGACCCGGGTGCGGACTAGTACGCAGCCGGGCGCGTCGTAGGATCGCCCCGGGCGTGTCGAGGTCGGAGGCAGGTGTGTACACGGTGACGCCGGAGCGTTTCGGTGACGGCTGACGGCTCGCACCCGGTACGGGTCAGGCTGGAGCGCTGGCTGCCCGGCCTCCGTGTCGCGCGCACGTACGAGAGAGCCTGGCTGCACCGTGACCTCGTCGCCGGGATCGTGCTCACGGCTCTGCTCGTTCCGCAGGGCATGGCCTACGCGGAGCTCGCCGGCCTGCCCGCGGTCACCGGGCTGTACGCGACGATGGTGCCGCTCGTGGTCTACGCGTTGGTGGGGCCCTCGCGGATCCTCGTGCTCGCACCCGACTCGGCCGTCGCCCCGCTCGTCCTCGCCGCGATCGTGCCGGTCGCAGGCGCCGATCCCGACGAGCGGGTCATGACCGCGGCGACGCTCGCCGTGCTCGTCGGCGTCGTCTGCATGGTCGCGGGTCTGGCTCGCCTCGGCGCGTTCACCGACCTGATCTCGAAGCCTGTGCGCGTCGGCTACCTCGCGGGCATCGCGCTCACCGTGATCGCGACGCAGCTCTCGCGGCTCCTCGGCTTCTCCGGCGATGGCAGCAACATGGTCGACGCGCTGCAGGCGCTCGTCTCGGGTCTCGACCAGGCCAACGCGTGGTCGCTCGCGATCGGAGCCGGCACGATCGCGGTCATCGTCGCCGTTCGCGCCGTCTCGCGGCACGCTCCGGCCGTGCTGATCGCGGTCGTCGGCGCAACGCTCGTCGTCGCCGTCTTCGACCTGGCCGACCGTGGCGTCGACGTCGTCGGCGCACTCCCCGCCGGCCTCCCCGCTCTCTCCCTGCCCTCCCTCGGCGACCTGGGGCCGCTCCTGCTCGCTGCCGTGGGCATCTCGGTCGTTGCCTTCGCGGACACGAGCGTCCTCTCTCGGAGCTACGCGTCGCGGCTGGGCGAGCGGGTCGACCAGAACCAGGAGCTGGTCGCCCTCGGCGCGGCGAACGCGACCGCCGGGCTGTTCCAGGGCTTCCCCCTCTCGAGCAGCTCGTCGCGCACGCCCGCCGCGGAGGCGGCCGGCGCACGGACGCAGCTCACGGGGCTCGTCGGCGCGGCCGCGATCGCCGTGATTCTGGTCTCGCTGCCCGGGATCACCCGAGACCTTCCCACCAGCGCTCTGGCCGGGGTCGTGACCGTGGCGGTGATCTCGCTGATCGACGTGACCTGGCTCCGGCGCGCGTGGCGCACTCGCCGCTCGGAGTTCGGGCTCGCGCTCTCCGCGGTCGTCGGGGTCGGCGCCGCGGGCGTCCTCTGGGGCGTCGGGATCGCCGTCGGGCTCTCCGTCGCAGCGTTCGTGCACCGCGCCTGGCGCCCCCACGACGCCGTGCTCGGCCGGGTTCGTGGGCTCAAGGGCTACCACGACACGATCCGGCATCCGGACGCGCGCCTCGTGCCCGGCCTGCTGTTGTTCCGCTTCGACGCGCCCCTGTTCTTCGCCAATGCCGACGTGTTCCGCGAGCGGGTGCTCGACCTCGTGGCCGCCGCCGACGCGCCCGTGCGGCGCGTCCTCGTGGCGGCCGAGCCGATCACAGACGTCGACACGACGGCAGCGGAGATGCTCGAGGAGCTGCACGGGGAGCTCTCGGGCATGGGCATCGAGCTCGCCTTCGCGGAGATGAAGGGCCCCGTGAAGGACCGACTCGACCGCTACGGGCTGATGGACCGGATCGGGCGGGATCGGTTCCACCCCACGATCGGCGTCGGAGTCCACACGTTCGTCGAGGAGACGGGCGTCCCGTGGGTCGACTGGGAGGACGAGCCGGAGAGCGAGCGCCAGGAGACGTCCTAGCAGTGGTGCCGGCGTTGGAGAATCGTGATCCTCCTGCTGCTCTTCACAGGAGGGGCCGCGGCGGCCCGAGGCACGCTCCTAGGGGGTTCGTCGGCGAAGGGTCGTCGCGCCGAGGACCAGTGCCGCGACGATCGCGCCCGCGACGACGATGACGTCGGCAGCGAGGCGGGCATCGAGCTCGTCGACGGTCGCCCGTGCGAGCGCGTCGTAGGCGTAGGTCAGCGGCAGCAGGGTGGACAGCCATTCGAGAACGGCCGCCATCTCGTCGCGCGGGATCAGAAGGCCACAGAGCAGGATCTGGGGCAGGACGAAAGCGGGCATGAACTGCACTGCCTGGAACTCTGTCGCGGCGAATGCGCTGAGGAAGAGGCCGAGCGCCATCCCGAGCAGCGCGTTTCCCGTCGCGAGCGCCACGATGAGCCACACGGGGCCGTCCGTCTCGAGGCCGAGCCCGCCGAAGGCCACCAGCGATGTGAGGCTCGCCTGCAGGACGGCAAGCGCCGCGAACGCAATGCCGTAGCCGAGCAGCAGGTCGAGCTTGGCCAGCGGCAACGACATCAATCGCTCGAGCGTCCCGCTCGTCCGCTCGCGCAGCATCGCGATCGACGTGATCAGGAACATGGAGATGAACGGGAAGAGCCCCACCATCGGGGGGCCGATGCGATTGAACGTCTCCTCCTGCCCCGCGAACACGTACTTGAAGAGCGTCAGCAATGCCGGTGGCACGACGAGGACGAGCGCCAACGTCCGCCGGTCGCGGCGAATCTGCCGGATCACACGCCGGGCCGTCGCGAGGGTGATGCGGAGGCTCACACCGACTCCACCAGCGCGAGAAATGCCTCCTCGAGGTCACGCGTGCCGGTCTTCCTCCGCAACTCGTCGGGTGCACCGCTGTCGACGAGCCGGCCTTCGCGCATCAGGAGGAGGTGGTCGCACCGCTTCGCCTCGTCCATCACGTGGCTCGACACGAGCACGGTTGCGCCGGCATCTGCGAGCGAGTGGAAGGTTCCCCACAGGTCGCGTCGGAGCACCGGGTCGAGGCCGACGGTCGGTTCGTCGAGGATGAGGAGCTCCGGCTGCCCGAGCAGCGCGCCGGCCAGCGACGCGCGCGAGCGCTCGCCGCCGGAGAGGGTCCCTGCGACCTGGTCGGCGTGGTTGACCAGGTCGACGATCGACAGTGCGTCGCTGACGCGGTCGGCGGGCACGTCGAGGATCCGTGCGAAGTAGTGGAGGTTCTCGCGCACCGTCAGGTCGCCGTACAGCGACGGCGCCTGAGTCACGTAGCCCACGCGTCTCCGGTTCTCGGGCGACCCGGCCGGCCGGCCGAGCGCAGTCACGTTCCCGCTCTCCACCAGTTGGACGCCCACGATTGCGCGCATCAGCGTGGTCTTGCCCGAACCGCTCGGTCCGAGCAGGCCAGTGACGATCCCGGCCGAGACGGTCAGAGAGAGGCCTGGCAGCACCAAAGCGCCGCCGCGTCTGACGCGAAGGTCGGAGACGGCGATCGCAGGTCGTCGGGAATCCATCGCTTGCTGAATGGAACAGGTGCGGTCCGCCCCCGAGTCGTGACGATACGCCGTCGGTTGTGGCGTCGTCCTGCGCCTCTACACGTCGCTGTGATCCGTTCGCACGATCGCTGCAGCGACGAAGGCGAGCGTCCATCCCGCCACGACGACGGCGGCAAGGCCCGGCACGAGAAGGCCTTCGTCGGGCATCCCTCCCAGCGCGCTGCTTGCCTGTCCCGGGAGATAGCGGCCGACCGACGGAATCGCAGCGAAGATCAGGGCTTCGATCGCGAGGGTGTAGACGACCACGGCGATGATGGCTCCGACCTGGTTGCGGATCAGTGCTCCGATGGCCACGCCCAGCATGGCGGTGCCTGCGCTGGCGGCGACGGGTCCGAAGACGAGCACCACCACATGGGTGCCCGTGAGCGCGACATCGACGTCGCGTGCAGCGAGAACGGCGAGACCGGCGCCGAACGACAAGACGACGCAGACGACACCGAACACCATGCCGGTGAGCGCGGCCGCGATGAGCTTCGCTGCGAGGAAGACGCGACGGCGCGGCTCGAAGAGCAGCGTCGGGCGGATCGTCCCGTAGCGGAACTCGCCCGTGACGAGCAGCAGCCCGACGAACGTCGACAGCAGCACCGCGTTGGACGCCCCGTAGTCGCCGATCAGGGTGCGCTGCATGTTCTCCGTCGCCAGCTCGCCGAGGTCGGTGGAGAACCCTTCGACGGGAACGGTCAGCAGGGTCAAGGCTACGACCGCGAGCAGGAAAGCCGCCACGATCCGGGTCGTGCGGAGCTTGAGCAACTCGGAGTGCAGCTGCGCTTTCATGACGGCGGCCCCGCAGTCAGCTCGAGGAACACGTCCTCGAGCGTCGAGGACTCGGTCACCAGCTGGCGCAACTCGACGTGCGCCGCCAGAGCGATCTCTCCGATCCGGTCGGCCGTGACGCCGTGCACGAGGAGCACTCCGTTCTTGCGGTCAGCGGCGACCCCTGCGTCGCGCAGGGCGAGTTCGAGCGCGTCGGGAGTCGTGGTGTCCACGCGGATCGTTCCGGTGAGACGGGCTGTGAGCTCATCGAGCGGCGACTCGACGACCAGTCGGCCGCGGCTGATGATCACGACGTGGTCGACCGTCTGGGCGACTTCCGCCAGCAGGTGACTGGAGATGAGGACCGTCCTGCCCTCCGCCGCAAACTCCGCGGAGGAATTCCCGCAGCCAGCGCACCCCCTCGGGGTCGAGCCCGTTGGCCGGCTCGTCCAGAATCAGGATCTCGGGATCGCCGAGCAGCGCCGCGGCGAGGCTCAGCCGCTGCCGCATGCCGAGGGAGTAGCCCTTCGCTCGGCGTCCGGCCGCGGACTTCAGGTCGACGAGCGCCAACACCTCGTCCACCCGGCTGACGGGCACGTGGGCGACGGGAGCCAGAACCCTCAGGTGGTCGCGCCCTGTGCGTCCGGGGTGGAGGTCTGCAGCCTCCAGCGCTGCGCCGACACGGGTCCCTGGCCGACCGAGCTGGGCGAACGGTTGGCCGAAGACGAGCGCTCGGCCCTGCGTCGGCGCTGCCAGCCCGAGCAGCATCCGCATCGTCGTCGTCTTGCCTGCCCCATTCGGCCCGAGGAAGCCCGTGACCGTGCCCGCGTCGACCTCGAACGACAGATCGTCGACGGCCGTGATGTCGCCGAACCGCTTCGTGAGCTCGACTGCGGACAGAACGGCTGCCACGCTTTCGCTCCTTTCCACGCCAGGCTCGCGCACCCACGGGCTTGACGCATCGGCACGAACAGGCAAGGCTGTTGCGGGTTCTCCGCAACGAGGCCGCGCCGCTACGGATTGGCGTCTTGCGTTGCCGCGACCCCCGGGGACGCGGAGCGTTCGGGGACGTTTCTCAAGACAAGGCTTGGCTCGCTTGTCGAGAGCCGACCATCGTGGTCACAACCAGGACGAAGAGGAGGATCGAGGTCGGCGCGAACACGGCGCGCTCTGACGAGCTCTGTGTAGCCAGGTTGAGGACAACTGCGACCGCGGAGTACATCGTCGTGAACCAGGAGAGGGCGGTAATGAGTCCCCTCGGAGCGTTCTTGAGCGGGACCCTCGCGCACTCGCGCCAACACGGCTGCGGCCATGCCGAGCAGGATCGCGCAGGAGACCACGGCGATCACTCGTCCAGAGGTGTCGAGCGCGCCTCTCGGCTCGCCTCCTTGTGTGTACGCGCCCCACGGTGCACCGAGAACCAGTGCGACCTGAAAGGCTGCGATGCCTACCATCACGACGGCAGCAGCGCGGGCCGCGAGAACCGCGAGCACGAGATCAGATCTCCTCGGGAACCATCTCGATCGCGCCGCAGGGGCATTCGGCGGCGCAGATCCCGCAGCCCTTGCAGAAGTCGTAGTCGATCGCGTACGGCTCGCCCGGGGCGCCCAGCTTGATGACCGCGTTGTCGGGGCAGACGCCGTAGCAGTTGTCGCACGAGAAGCAGTTGCCGCAGGAGAGGCAGCGACGCGCCTCGTACAGCGCGGTGGCTCCGTCGAGACCGCCGACGACCTCGTCGAACGTCGACTGCCTGCGGACGAGCTCGAGCTGCGGCTGCACCGAGCGCGGCGCGTCCGCGTAGTACCAGGTGTTCAGCTGCTCGAAGGCCGCGAGCTCGTGCTTCGGTGGACGGACGTCCTCTTCGCCGCGGAGCCAGGCGTCGATGTTGCGTGCCGCCTTCTTGCCGTGCCCGACCGCGACCGTGACGGTGCGCTCGGCGGGAACCATGTCGCCCCCCGCGAAGATCCCGGGGTAGCCGGACATCATGTTCGGCCCGACGGTGAGAACGCCGTCCTCGACGCCGAGTCCCGGCACCCCCTCGAGCAGGCTCAGATCGGTCTCCTGGCCGAGCGCGAGGACGAGGGTGTCGGCCTCCAGCTCCTCGAGCTCGCCCGTCGGCTGCGGGAAGCCGTCTGCGTCGAGCTCCATGCGCTCGATGACGAGTTTCTCGCCGTCCGCCTGCTTGACCGTGGAGAGCCACTTCATCAGCACGCCCTCCTGCTCCGCCTCCTCGACCTCGAACTCGTGCGCAGGCATCCGCTCGCGGGTCCGCCGGTAGACGACGATCGCCTCCTCGGCCCCGAGCCGCTTCGCCGTCCTCGCTGCGTCCATCGCCGTGTTTCCGCCTCCGTAGACGGCGACCCGGCGGCCGAGCCGGGGCGGATTCTCCCCCTCCATGCTCCGGAGGAGCGAGACCGCGTCGAGCACCTTGGCGGCCGACCCGGCCGGGATGTACGCACGCTTGCCGAGGTGCGCCCCGACGGCGAGGAACGCGGCGTCGAAGCCGCCTTCCCGCATCGCGTCGAGGATCCTCGTCACCCGCCGGTTCAGCTCGATCGTGACCCCGAGCTCGACGAGCCGCTGGATCTCGGCGTCGAGAACCTCACGCGGCAAGCGGTAACGAGGGATCCCGAACCGCATCATGCCGCCGGCGGCGGGCCCGGAGTCCACGACCGTCACGGCGTGTCCGAGGCGCGCGAGGTGGTAGGCGGCGGAGAGCCCGGACGGCCCTGCGCCGACGACGAGGATGCGCTTGCCCGAAGGCGGCGCCGTGACCTCGACGCGCCAGCCCTGCGCGATCGCCTCGTCACCCAGGAACCGCTCGACCGAGTTGATCCCGACGGACTCGTCCAGCTGCGCGCGGTTGCAGGCGCGCTCGCACGGGTGGTAGCAGACCCTGCCCATCACGGCCGGGAAGGGGTTGTCCTCCATGATCCGGCGCCAGGCGCGCTCGTAGCCGTCGCCGCCCTCCTCGGCGTCGTAGAGCCATTGCTGCACGTTCTCGCCGGCCGGGCAGGCGTTCGCGCACGGCGGCAGCCGGTCGACGTAGACGGGTCGCTCGGTCCGCCAGCAGCCCGTCTTGTTGGCGAGGCTCGAGCCGACGTCCAGCGTGATTGCGAACGGCTTCTCCATCACATCTCCTCGAGGAGGCCGAAGCGCCGGATGTTCCGGTCGGCACCGGCCTGGATCCGTTCGATGACGTCCGTCCGGGGCGGCTCGCCGAACAGGTGCGCGAACCGTCGTTGCGCGCGCAGGTACTCCTCGACGGGAACCCTCCCGCGAATCTTCGACACGTTGACCACCTCGCCGCGCTCCGCCTCGAACACGGGGAAGAGGCCGGTCTCGCGTGCGAGGCGCGCGATCCTGATCGTGTCCGCCGCAGCCGAGCCCCATCCGAGCGGGCACGGCACGAGGACGTGGAGGTAGCGGGCGCCGCGGAACTCCATCGCGCGCTCGACCTTGCGCTCGAGATCGTGGAGGTCGGCGACGGTCGCGGTCGCGACGTACGGGATCTCGTGCGCCATCGCGATGAGCGGGGCGCTCTTCCCTTGGCCGAACACGTTCCCCGGCTCGTCGCCGACAGGCTTCGTGTTGGCGGTCCGCGCTGCAGGTGGCGTCGCGCCGGAGCGCTGCACGCCGGTGTTCATGTACGCCTCGTTGTCGTAGCAGACGTAGAGCACGTCGTCGTTCCGCTCGAACATCCCCGAGAGGCAGGCGAAGCCGATGTCGAGCGTGCCGCCGTCGCCGCCCTGTGCGACCACGCGCATGTCGGTGCGACCCTTCGCCCTCAGCGCGGCAGCGATGCCCGAGCCGACGGCAGGCGCGTTCCCGAACAGCGAGTGCAGCCAGGGAAGCTGCCACGACGACTCCGGATAGGGAGTCGAGAAGACCTCCAGGCAGCCCGTCGCGTTCGCCGCGACCAGCTTCCCGGCCGTGGCGCGCATCGCCGCGTCGAGGACGTAGCGCGCGCCGAGCGCCTCGCCGCAGCCCTGGCAGGCGCGGTGACCCGACGTGAGCGTGTTCGAGCGCTCGACGTCTGCCTGGACGCTTCGCTCGTCGGGATCGAGCAGCCGGTTGCCGACTGCGAAGGTTCCGAGTTGGTAGAGCTTGATCGTCTCCTCGGCCATCTCCGCCTCCTCAGTGCGGACCCCGCCGCGACGGTGCCGACGTCGCGCAGGATGTTCTCGGCGTGCGGGACCGAGCGTGCGGCTCTGCGGCGACGCGGCGCAGCTCGGACTCGACGAGCTCCCGATCGAGGTCGAGGAACGTCAGCTGGTCCGGCTCGATCCGCTCGTGCGAGGACATCGGCGAGGAGCGTGTGCAGCGAGCGCTTCGTGATCGGATCGGCCGCCCAGGCCGGCGACGACGTCGAAGACGGGCACCGGCAGGCCGGAGAGCGCGAGGCGGACGTTCTGGCCGACGATTCCCCCGATGCCGACCGCGAACGCCTTCTCGATCACGATCACCCTTCGCGCTCCCTGGAGCGCCTGCCGGATCTCTTCGAGCGGCTAGGGCCGGAAGCACCTGATGCCGAGCGCGGCGATGTCGACGTCCTCGGCGCGGAGCTCGTCGACTACCTCGTCGATCGTTCCCGAGCACCGAGCCGAGGGCGACGACCACCGTGTCCGCGCCCTCACGCCGGGTACGTGCGCAGCAGGCCCGCCGGAGCCCCGCCCGAACGCGTCCTCGAACTCGGCGGCGATCCTCGGCACGAGGTCGAGCGCCTGCATCTGCTTCGCGTGCATGAGGTACTTGACCTCCGTGAACGCCTCGGGGCCGACCATCGCCCCGATCGTCACCGGCTCGTCCGGGTCGAGCACCTGTCTCGGCTCGAAGGCGGGCAGGAACGCGTCCACCTGAGCCTGGCTGGGAAGGTCGACGGGCTCGACCGCGTGGGTGAGGACGAACCCGTCCATGCACACCATCACGGGGAGCGAGAGCTCCTCGGCGAGCGCGAACGCCTGGACGTGGAGGTCGACGGCCTCCTGGTTCGACTCGGCGAAGAGCTGGATCCAGCCGCAGTCGCGCTGCGACATCACGTCGGAGTGGTCGTTCCAGATGTTGATCGGCGCGCCGATCGCACGATTCGCGACCGTCATCACGATCGGGAGGCCGAGCCCGGAGGCGTTGTAGAGCGCCTCTGCCATGTAGAGCAGGCCCTGGCTCGCCGTCGCGGTGTACGTGCGCGCGCCGGCGGCCGACGCACCGATCGCCGCCGAGAGCGCCGCGAACTCCGACTCGACCATGAGGTACTCGCACGGGGCGAGCTCCCCGGTCCGGACGAGGTCCGAGAGCGCCTCGACGATGTGCGTCTGCGGGGAGATCGGGTAGGCCGACACGACCTCGGGGCGGCAAAGCGCGACCGCCCGGGCGACTGCCTGCGAGCCCTCGATCTGGCTACGCATGCGATCGCCCTCCCCGCCTGAAGAACGCGTGCGTGGGCGTGCTCGGCCGCGGCGACGTTGCCCTCGGCCGTTGGGCCCGAGAATCGCTCGCGGATCGCGGCCGCGACGGAGTCCACGGAGACCTGCGCCCGTGAGCGCGGCGAACGCGCCGAGCAGCGCGGCGTTCGGGAGCGGCCGCCCGAGGTGCTCGCGCGCGATCTCCGTCGCCGGCACCGTCACGCACCGGCCGACGTCGAATCGCTCCACGAACGCTCCGAGCCCCAGGTCGTCGAACGACGCGGCCCGTGTTGAGCAGCAGGTAGCCGTCGTCGGAGAGACCCGCGAAGAGGTCGACCTGGTGGAGCAGCGTCGGATCCTGGACGATCAACGCGTCGGGCTCCGTGATCGGCTCCCGGACCCGGATGACGCTGTCGTCGATGCGGCAGAACGCGACGACCGGCGCGCCGGTCCGCTCGGAGCCGAACGTCGGGAATGCCTGCGCCTCGCGTCCTTCGAGGAACGCCGCCACCGAGAGCAGCTCGGCCGCCGTGACGACGCCCTGGCCGCCGCGTCCATGGATGCGAACCTGGAACATGCCCGCACGGTCGCAGCCTGCAGCGGGGAGCGACATCCGAGCCGGCGCGGTCACCGGCTCCGTACTTGTCCGCACGTGGCCGCCGGTGGGTCGGTCCAGGGACGCGTGCGGAGGCCCGCCACGTCGCGCCAGCGCCGGTAGTGGGCACCGACGAACGTCGCGTCGGCGCCCACGATCCTGGTCTCAGTGGACGATCAGGACGTCGCAGTGCGCGCGATGCTCGACGGCGTCGCTGACGCTGAGCCCGAAGAGTCGCTCGAGCAGGTCGGGCTCGCGCGTCCCGACGACGATCAGGTCTGCGTGACGGCGCTCGGCGAGCGCCACGATCCGCTCGGCCGGCGGGCCGAACGCAGACCTCGAGCTCCGCCTCGAGCCCGAGCTCGGAGAGCTCGTGCTCGGCACGCTCGAGCTCCTCCCGATGCAGCGAGGGAGGATCCGCCGGGTCGACGGGGCCGACGCCGCGGTTGGAGAGCGCGAGCGGGCGCGCGACGCTCGTGACCACGATGCCGGCGCCGAACGCCTTGGCGAGCTCCGCGGCCCTCCCGAGCGCCCGCTTCGCGGGCTCGGTGTCGTCGTAGCCGACGACGATGGTCTTGATCGGTGACTTGGGTGCGGATGTCTCGCTCATGGGCGCCTCCCTGGTCGTGTGGGGTGACGATCCCTCGTGCAGGCCCCTCGCGCATCTGGAATCCGCCCGTGATCGCGTGCGGCGAACTACCGATCGACGGGAGGCGAGCTCCACGCCGGGTCGTCGCGCACCGTGTGTGCCTGCTCGTCGCGCTGCTTGCGGTGAATCCGCACCCGGATCGGCCCGCCCGCGGATGCGGGCTCGTCCGAGCACGTCGAGCCTTGGGACATGGATCGCGAGACCGAAGCACGGGTGCGTCCGGCTCCCGTCGACGGGAGCGCCACGCGCCGGGTTCCGGCGGCCGCGCGCTACTACCTGCCCGACCTCGTCTACGGCTCCAACGACGGCGTCATCACGACCTTCGCGGTCGTCTGCGGTGTCGTCGGAGCACAGCTCTCGGCCAGGATCATCCTCATCCTCGGGTTCGCCAACCTGGTCGCCGACGGGTTCTCGATGGGCGCGAGCAACTTCCTCGCGCGGCGCTCGTACGCCGAGGCGAGGGATCGAGCCGACCGACCGACCGCGGCCAAGCACGGGGTGGCGACGCTGGTCGGCTTCCTCTCGGCGGGCATGATCCCGCTCGTCGCGTACCTCGCGCCGATCCCGGACGACGTGCAGTTCCTCGCGGCGGTGGCGCTGACCGCGGGAACGCTCTTCGCGGTGGGTGCATCGCGCTCGCTCGTGACCCGGCTGGGATGGTTCAGGAGCGGCGCCGAGATGCTCGCGGTCGGCGCCGCCGCCGCCGCCGTCGCCTACGCCATCGGAGCCGTCGCCGCCGCGCTGACCGGGTGACGGAAGCGTCCGCAGGGCACGTACAGGCGCTCCGTACCTTGCCGCCTGCCGGTGCAGCGGTTCCGCTGATGCCGATCGCGCGCGGAGGAGGCATCGTCGGGTCGGAAAGGAGCGGACGATGATCAACCTCCACACACCCCATCGAGGCGATCAGCATCAGACGCTTCTGTGGCTGGTCGTCACCGCGCTCGTCGTCGCCGCGATCGCCGTCGATCTGGCGACCTGGCTGCACTTCGAGTGGTTCATGCCGTAGCGACCGGACGAAGGTCGAACCGGACGAGCGTCAGGGCACGTCCTTGACGATCGACGCGTCCGAGCCGGGGTAGAAGATCGAGACGTGCTCCTCGTCCCAGCGAACGAGGTAGTGCTCGTGGCTCGGCTCACCGAGGACCTCGACGATCAATCCCCTCCTGGCCGGCTCCCCGACCGTGTGGCCGTGGATGACGACCCAGTCGCCCGGGACGGCACGCTGACCGCTCGCTGCATCGGACTTCGGCTTCCTGCTCATGCGAGCCAGCCTCGCCTACCGCGCGTGACGGTGCATCGGGGAGTCAACGGATCGGAGGCTTCGGGTTTCAGCGGATTGCCGGCCGTCGTCGCCTGCGCCACTTGATCGCCTCGAGCACGGCGGCGGGCAGGACGGCCAGCACGGCGACGAGCCCGAGCTCGCGCGCGGCGAGCGCCACCGTCCCGAACGGCTCGCGGAGCGCCGGGATGTAGACGACCGCCGCCACGACGGCGAGCGACGCGAGCACGCTCCACCCGAGCATGGGATTGCGGCCACCGCGCCACGCCGGCACGGACGGCGACCGGATCGCGTACACGAGGAGCAGCTCCGCGAGCGCCAGCGTCGCGAACGCCATCGTCTGCGCGGCGGCCGGAGCGAGCTCGCGGCCGGCGACGTACGCAGCCGTCGCGGTGAGACCGACGCCGAGACCGGCGACGACGAGCGTGGATCCGAGCGCGCGCGAGAACAGGCTGCCGTGGGCGCGCGGTGGGCGCCGCATCGTCTCGTCCGAGGCCGGGTCGCCGGCAAGCGCCACGGCCGGGAGCCCGTCCGTGAGGAGGTTCACGACGAGGACCTGGACGACGGTCAGCGGCACGCCGATCCCGGCGAGCACCGCGACGACGAACAGGAAGACCTCGCCGAAGTTCGCGGAGAGCAGGAACGCGATGAAGGTGCGGACGTTGTCGTCGATCCGGCGGCCCTCGCGAACCGCGCGAACGATCGTCGCGAAGTCGTCGTCCGTGAGCACGACGTCGGCCGCCTCGCGCGCCGCCTCGGTGCCGCTCTCGCCCATCGCGACGCCGACATCGGCCTGGCGGAGGGCGGGGGTGTCGTTCACCCCGTCGCCGGTCACCGCGACGACGTGCCCACCCGACTGCCACGCCCGGACGAGACGCAGCTTGTCCGCGGGCGTGACCCGCGCGAAGACGTCTCGGCCGGCGACCGTCGCACACAGCGCGTCGTCGTCGAGCGCCGCGAGCTCGGGCCCCGTGAGCGGCTCCCCGCCCGCCAGGTCGAGTGCCTGCGCGATCGCCGTCGCCGTCAACGGGTGATCCCCCGTCAGCATCGCGACGTCGATGCCTGCATCCCGTGCGCGGTGCAGCGACTCCCTGGCCGTCGGGCGAAGCGGATCGCCGAGGGCGACGAGACCGACCAGCTCGACCTCGTCGTCGAGACTTGCCTCCTCCGGAGCGGCGTCGACCCGGCGTTCGGCGACGGCGAGGACCCGGAGCCCCTTCGACGCCCACCGATCGAGCCGGCGCTCGAGCTCGTCTCGCAGCTCGGACGCGACGTGGCCGCGCTCGAGCAGCAGCTCGGGGGCGCCCTTGACGACGACGCGGAAGCCGTCTGGCTCGCGGTAGACGGATGCCTGCCGCTTCCGGTCGGGGTCGAACGGCACCTCGAGGACGGAGCTGCGGACGCTCGAGGTGCGTGGGTCGTCGCCCGTCTCGGCCCGCAGGGCGAGCAAGAGTGCGCCGTCGACCGAGTCGCCGGCGACGCGAAGCCCGTCGCCGTCGTCGACGAGCGTCGCCGTCGAGGCGAGAACACCCGCCTCGAGGACGTCCGTGCGGCTTCGGCCGGGGCACGGGTAGACGTCCGTGACACGGAGCTGGTTGACGGTGAGCGTGCCGGTCTTGTCGGTCGCGATCAGCGTGGCGGCGCCGAGCGTCTCGACCGCGCCGAGCCTGCGCACGATCGCCCCACGCGCGGTCATGGCCCGCGCACCCTGAGCCAGCGCGATCGTCACCGTCGCCGCCAGGCCCTCGGGCACCGCGGCGATCGCGACCGAGACGCCGACGAGAAACGCCTCCTCGAGCGGCGCGTCACGCGCGAGCATGCCCGCCGTCAATGCCGCAGTGAGTCCGAGGCCCACCCCGACCATGAGCCGTGAGAGTCCTGCCAACCGTCGTTGCAGCGGCGTCGCCGGCGGTCTGGCGGCCGCCGCGAGGGCCGCGATCGAGCCCATCTCCGTCTCCGGCCCGGTGGCCGTCACGAGGGCGAGGCCCCGGCCGCGGGTGATCCCGGTGCCCGCGTAGACCATCGACGAGCGCTCGGCCAGCGGGCTCGTCGGCGGCACCGCGGCGACCTGCTTCCCGACGGGTGCGGACTCGCCCGTCAACGCCGACTCGTCCACCTGGAGACGCTCGGCCTGGGCGAGCCGCCCGTCGGCGGGCACGCGGTCGCCCTCCCGGAGGACGACGAGGTCGCCGGGGACGAGACCGTGGGCCGGGATCCGGAGCTCGTGCCCGCCGCGAACGACGGAGGCGACGGGCTCCACCGCGCTCCTCAGGGCGAGGAGTGCTCGCTCCGCCCCGAGCTCCTGGACGAAGCCCAGCACCGCGTTGAGCACGACGATCGCTGCGATCACGCCCGCCTCGAGGTGCTCGCCGATCGCGAACGAGACAGCGGCCGCAAGAACCAGCAATCCGCTCAGCGGGTCGAGGAACTGTCGCGCGGCGAGCCGCACGTAAGCGGGGCGCTCCGGCCGGGGAAGCCGGTTCGCTCCGTGCGTCGCGAGGCGCGCCGCGGCACCCTCGGCGGTGAGACCGTGCTCGAGATGACTACCGAGCTCCCTCGCGACTGCGTCCGCCGGGCGTGCGTGCGGCGCGGCGCGGCGATCGCCCGGAGCGCTGCGAACGCGCGGGCGAGCCGTGGCCGGGGGGGTCGTCGCTCCCATGCGTCGAGTGTTGCCGCCGCCGAGGCGGCGGGGCATCCGCGCTCTGCCCGGCGGCTGCTGCGGCTTTCCCACAGCGATCGGGGCCTGATCGCCCGCCGGCCCCGACGGCGTAGTTCCCCGCACGGTGATCCGGTCGCTCGCGGACGCCGGGAAGCCGGCAGCGGAGGATGGTCGTTGCACAACGACGGCGAAGGGAGTCAAAAGTGAACACCGTGCGAAACACGCCCCGCTACCGCCCCCTTCCGCAGTCGGCTCGCATCAGGGTCTTCGAGGCGATGCACGAGGGCGTCCTGACGTGCTCGCGCGACACCTCGCTCGACGAGGTCGCCGCGTTGATGGCAAACCAGCACGTGCACTGCGTGGTCGTGACCGACGACGACGTGAACGCGGTCTGGGGGATCGTGTCCGACCTGGACCTCGTCGCAGCCGCGAGCGTCCGCGACCTCGCCGAGCAGACGGCCGATGCCACCGCTGCGACGGCGGCGCTCACGATCGGGGCGCCCGAGACCCTGCAGCGCGCGGCGCAGCTGATGACCGAGCACGGCGCCACCCACCTCGTGGTGGTCGATCGGGACCATCGGCCGGTCGGCGTGCTCTCGACGCTCGACATCGCGAGGGCGCTCTCCCAGACGGAGGCGTGAGCCTCGCGGGAGTACTCGGTGGACGGCGACACGGTCAGCGGGCTCGTCGCGCACGACGTGCCGCGCGTCGCGCCGTCCACCTCGACGCGTGAGGCGCTGGCGGCGCTCCGCGGCCGAGCGTTCGAGTGCTCGACCGACCTCGCGGTCCTCGACGGCGAGCGGCTGATCGGGCTGGTCTCGCTCGAGGCACTCGTTGCGTCCGATCCGGAGCTGCCGGTCCGAGAGCTCGCCGATCCGTCGTTCGTCGCCGTCCCGGAGGACCTCGACAGAGAGCGGGCCGCGGCACAGGCGGCGCAGCGCGGTGCGCGGACGGTCGCGGTCTTCGGCCGGGACGGTCGCTTCGACGGCCTCGTCCCGGCGGCAGCGCCTCACGCGCGTCCTGTTCGAGGCGCACGAGGAGGACCTGGCGCGTCTCGGCGGATCGCTCGCGCGGAGCGCCCAGGCCCTCGAGGCCTCCGTCGAGGCCGTCCCGAGACGCCTCTGGCATCGGATCCCGTGGCTCGTGCTCGGCCTCGCCGGGGCGATGCTGTCGACGGGGGTCGTCGCGTCCTTCGAGACCGAGCTCCGCGACGAGGTGCTGCTCGCATTCTTCCTGCCGGCCGTCGTCTACATGGCGGACGCGGTGGGGACGCAGACGGAGGCGGTCGTCATCAGGGGGATGTCGCTGGGAGTCCCGATCGGACGGATCGCGGTCCGCGAGCTCCTCACGGGGCTCGTCATCGGCGTGCTCATCGCGCTCAGCTTCCTCGTCTTCGCTCTCGCGCTGTGGGAGGAGCCCGCCGTCGCGCTCGTCGTCTCGCTCTCGCTGCTGGTCAGCACGTCGCTGGCGACGGCGGTCGCGATGGCGCTGCCCTACCTCCTGGCGCGCTTCGGTCGCGACCCCGCGTTCGGCTCGGGGCCACTCGCGACGGTCGTGCAGGACCTGCTCTCGATCGTCGCCTACTTCACGATCGCGGTCGCGATCCTCTAGCGTCGCCGTCGCCGGATGAAGCGCCGACGTCGGCCGGCTCGCGCACGACGAGCACCGAGCAACGGGCGAGGTGTGCGATCCGCTCGGCGACCTCGCCCAGCGGCGCGAGGTTCCGCACGCCGCGAGCGCCGACGACCAGGAGGTCGAGGTGGGTCGCAGCGTCGGAGAGTGCGTCGACCGGCGAGAGCGGCGACGACTCCAGCTCCTCTCGGAGCGGAAGCCCGTCCTCACGGACGGGGTCTCCGCCCCGCGCCACGAGGATCTGCAGGGACGCATCGAGTCGCTGCGCGAGCGCGTCGGCGGCGGCGGACGCGTAGGTCGCACCCGCCGATCCGTCGTGCCCGACGGCGATTCTCCCGGGGAACGACGCCTGCCCGTCACCGTCCCGTGCGATCAGCAGCGAGCACGGGGCGGCCTCGAGCAGGTAGGTGCCCACGCCGCCGAGGACCGTCCGTCCGAGTCGCCCGCCGGGTGGGTCGCCGACGACGAGCAACGACGCGTCACGGCGTGCAGCGGCATCGACGAGCACCGTGCCCGGCGCCCCGAACAGGAGTTGGGACCGGGACGGGGCGGCGCGCTCGCGGGCGGCCTCGAGCGCCAGCTGCGCCTCGTAGTACTGGCGCTCCTCGTCCGGGGCGTGACGGGGCCACCCGTCGGGCGACCGTTCGACGATGCTGACGAGGTCGACGATCGCGCCGGGCGTGGCCACCCGCCTCGCCTGCGCGACGGCGATCCGGCTGCTCGGGCTGCCGTCGACACCGCAGACGATCCGGTCGAAGAGACACGTCACCCATCGGTCATCCTGGCCCACGGCTGCTGCGAGCTCCATCGCCACCTCCCGTTTGCCGCAGGTTGACAGCACGCCGACGCGCCGGCCATCGTGGCTCTCGCCGATTCGGCTCGGGGGAAACCGCTGAGCCGGATCCGGTGAGCCACCGATGCGCGTGATGCCGCCGGGCGGGACGCTGACTACGAGCGAAACGCGAGGTGAGCCATGACCAGCGGGAAGAACTCGACCGGCGCGGAGCACGATCCCCAGGCGTCGCCGACGGTGGACCGAACGACCATCGCGGCCCTCACGCGGCTGCGGGTCGCGGACGCGATGCACGTCGGGCTGGTCTCGTGCCCGCCGACCACGCCGCTGCGAACCGTCGCCCGCATGATGGCGACCTATCGCGTGCACGCGATCCTCGTCCCTGACCCGACCGCGGAGGCGACGACGGACGCGTGGCGCGTGATCACCGATGCCGACCTGCTCCGTGGCGCATTCCACGGGGAGTTCGAGACCGGCCTTGCCGGAGCGACGGCGGTGAGCCCCGGCATCACGGTCGACAGCGAGGACGACCTCGGCGGCGCAGCTCGCCTGATGCTGACGCTCGGCGTCGCGCACCTCGTCGTGGTCGAGCACAAGACGTCGAAGCCGATCGGCGTGCTCTCGACGCTCGACGTGGCGCGGGCGCTGGCAGGCTTCCCCGAGCGCCATCCCGCGGCGTTCTGACCCCGGACACCCGGACGAATGCGGGGTGTCCGTACTTGTCCGCACGTCACGGGGGCGCCAGACCGGATGCGCCGGCGAGAGCGTCGGACGATGCTGCGAGTGACCGAGAAGAGGAGCTCGTCATGTCCGTGCCACACAGCCCCGCGCCAACGACCTTGACACTCGACTCTGCCCGCGTCGAAGACGTGATGCATCGAGGCGTCGTCTCGTGTCCCTCGGAGATGGCGCTCGAGGCCGTCGCCCGGACGATGGCGTCCCATCGCGTCCATTGCGTGATCGGACTCGGCGACGTGACCGAGGACGACACCCGGATGTGGGGCGTCATCTCCGACCGGGACATCGTCGCCGCCGCCGCCACCGAATCCGGGTACCGGACCGCCGGGGGCTCCGCCTGCACGGAGGCACTGACGATCGGCCCGGAACGATCGGTGCGGCAGGCGGCCGAGGTCATGGCCGAGCACGGGGTCACGCACCTGGTCGTCACGTCCGGCGACAGGCCGGTCGGTGTCGTCTCGACGCTCGACGTCGCGGCCGTGATGGGCGGGCTGGCGAGCCTTCCACCTGCGACCGACCCCTCGCTCGTCTCCGGCCTCATGACGACGCCGGTGTACACGGTCGGGCCGGAGACGCCTCTCGAGGAGGTGGCGGCACTGCTCGTCACGAGACGCATCTCGGGTGTGCCGGTCGTCCGCGGGGACGAGGTCGTCGGCATCGTCTCGGAGTCCGACATCGTCCCGACCGGCTCGCCGACGACGCGAGGACGGCTCTCCCGCCTGCTGGGTCCCGCGGAGCGGCCACCGTCGCCGTCGTCCTCCCAAACGGCGCAGTCGGTCATGTCCTCGCATCCGATCACGATCGGGCCGTCGGAGGACGCCGCGACCGCCGCCCGGGTGATGACGGAGCACGACGTCGCTCGGCTCCCCGTCGTCGCGGGGGGTCGGTTGGTCGGGATCCTCTCGAGATCCGATCTCCTGCGCGGCTACGCGCGGACGGCCGGTGGGGCCGGCGTCGATCGACCGAGACGCCCGCCGAGACGGCATCCAATCCGTAGTTCCCCGTAGGTGAGTCGCGGAGGTAGTCCGGACGTCGTGGCCGGCGTGACCGACGACCATGCAGGGTCATGGCCGGGTCACCGAGACGGATCGTCACGGGCTACGACGGGAGCGACGGCTCGCTGCGTGCGCTCGACGCGGCCGCCGAGCTGGTCGGCTACGGGTCCACCCTCGTCGTCGTGAGCACCTCGACGCGAGGGCCCGGCGCACCTTCGCCAGCTCGTCGACCAGGCCAGGCAGCGGCTGCTGCATCGTCAGGTGCTCGCCCGCTTCGTCGAGTTCGCCGGCGACCTGGGCGAGGGGGTCGCAGAGGCGGTCGCGTCCCTCGGCGCGGACCTCGTCGTCCTCGACCGGGGCAGGTCGACTCTGCGTCCTCGAGCTCGGGCGCCACGGTCGACCACGACGTCCTGCTCGTCCACTAGGCCGCCAGGTCTACGGAAAACCCGCGGTGGCGCCGCGGGAGCGCGCGGATGCGTGCCGGCGCCACGACGGCCATCGTCGACTCACGATGTACGCGCGAGCGATCGACGACGCCGCAGCCGAGCTGCGCGAGCTCAGGGCAACGGAGCGCGAGGACCTCGGCCTCGCCCTGGTCGCGCTCGCGGCCTCGCTGGTCGCCACCCACGCGGCTCCCTCCATCGCGCTGCCGCTCTTCCTCGGTGCGGTCTGGGTCGCGGTGCTCGGCCTCCGAGCGACGATCCGCCGCTTCGAGCTCGTCCAGCAGCTGTGGGGCGATCGCGACGCGTACGCGATCCGCGAGGTGCGGAAGCGCGCCGAGCGGGAGGCCACGCTGGCCCGGCGCCGGTGCGCCGCGGCGCGGATCCGCGCTCTCGTCGAAGGCGCCTCCGACGAACGTCTCGTCGAGGTCGAGCCGGAGCTTCGGGCCCTGGTCGCGGAGCTCGAGGACGCCCGTCTCGCGCTCGACCCCGTGGCCGCCGTCGTCTGCGCGCAGCTCCTGACGGACGTCGTCGAGAGCCCGCTGCTCCGCCCCGAGAGGCCGGTCGAGGAGCTTCGAGCGCGCGTCAGGCGAGCCCGCGCAGGCTTCGCCGCCGTCGGCTGACGCCGCAGGTTCTGCGGAAAAGCCGCACGGCGTGTCGGTGAGGCGCCCGATGTCCGCGAACGTCGCTGCTCGTACGGTCGAAGCGTCCCATCCACGACAGCGCGCCACGAAGATGTCCTGGCGGACCGCGGAGCCACCCGATTCGTCGAGACATCGGCCGGCGCAGGAGGTCTCCGATGAAGGCTCTCGTCTACCACGGCCCCGGCTCACGATCCTGGGACGAGGTCCCGGATCCTTCCATCACGGCCTCCACGGACATCGTCATGAGCGTGGACGCGGTCACGATCTGCGGAACCGACCTCCACATCCTCAAGGGTGACGTGCCCGAGGTCCAGCCCGGCACGATCCTGGGCCACGAGGCTGTCGGAACCGTGGTGGAGCGAGGCGACGCCGTCACGACGGTCGACGTCGGAGACCGCGTCCTCGCGTCCTGCATCACGTCCTGCGGCCGCTGCGCCCAGTGTCGGATCGGCCGGTACGGCCTCTGCGAGGGAGGAGGCGGCTGGATCCTCGGCCACCTGATCGACGGCGTCCAGGCGGAGTACGCGCGCATCCCGTTCGCGGACACGTCGGTCCACAAGATCCCAGCGACGCTCACGGACGAGCAGGTGCTCTTCCTCGCCGACATCCTTCCGACCTCGTACGAGGTCGGAGTCCTCGCGGGGCAGGTCAAGCCGGGGGATACGGTCGCGATCGTCGGCGCCGGTCCGATCGGTCTCGCCGCGGTCCTGACCGCAGGCTTGTACACGCCCCGCGAGGTGATCGTCGTCGATCCCGATCGCTCGCGCCTCGATCGCGCCCTCGCCTGCGGTGCGACCGCGGCGGTCGGCGAGTCGGGCGACGAGGCCCGCCAGCGCGTGCTCGAGCTGACCGGGGGTGACGGCGTCGACGTGGCGATCGAGGCAGTCGGCATCCCGGAGTCGTTCGAGCTGTGCACCGACATCGTGCGCGCGGGCGGCCACGTCGCGAACGTCGGCGTGCACGGGAAGCCGGCGACGCTCCATCTCGAGCGGCTCTGGATCAAGGACATCACGATCACGACCGGGCTCGTCGACACGCAGTCGACGCCGCGCCTGATGCAGCTGATCGCGGCCGGCAAGCTCGACCCGTCGGTCTTCGCCACACACCGCTTCTCGCTGGACGAGGCAATGGTGGCCTACGACGCCTTCGCGGCGGCGAAGGACTCCGGCGCGTTCAAGGTCGTCCTCGAGGGCAAGAAGCACCGTCAGCTGCTCCCCATCGAGTTCCTGGACGGACGCAGGGGTGGAGGCTCGCGCGTGACGGAGACCCTGACAGGGAGCGCCGGCGCGCCGGCCGTGACGATCTTCGACCGAATCCTGGTCGGGGTCGACGGCCACGCGGAGAGCATCGCCGCGGTCCGCGAGAGCGCGGCGATGCTCGCTCCCGCCGGCGAGCTCGTCCTGCTGGCGGCCTACGACCTTCCTCCGAACGTCGGCGGCGCCGAGCTGGCGGGCATCCCGAGCTACCTGACGGACATCGAGCCGTTCCGGCGCGCGGCCCAGGACGCAGTGACGAGCGCTCGGCGCGAGCTCCCCGACGGGATCGCCGCACAGGAGGTGGCCCTGCAGGGCCGGCCGTGGGAAGCGCTGCTCGCGGAGGCCGAGCGCCGGGGCGCGACGCTCGTCGCCGTCGGCGCCCGGGGGCTCGGCCGCGCCCACGGTCTGCTCGTCGGGTCGACCACGACGGAAGTGGTGCACAACTCCCCCACCTCCGTGCTCGTCGCGCGCAGCTTCGCGGGCCACCCGCCGCGGACGATCGTCGTCGGCGTGGACGGCTCACCGTCCTCGCGCCTCGCGTACGAGGCCGCGCGGCACCTGGCGGGCCGCTTCGGGTCGCGCCTCCGAGCCGTCGTGGCGTACGGAGGCAAGGACGTCGACGTCATCGGGGCCGACCTCATGGTGGGCCACGCGCTCGAGCACGTCGACGACCATCCCGTCTCCGCCCTGCTTGCGGCGGCCGCAGCCGCTGACCTGCGTCGTCGTCGGGAGCCGCGGCCTCCACGGCGTGAAGGCCCTCGGGTCGGTGTCCGAGCGGATCGCCCATCGCGCCAAGACGTCCGTGCTCGTCGTGCGCTAGCCGCTTCTTCGCGGGATCGAACCGGCGGCGCGGGCGTACGGCCGGACCGGACTACGACGGCTCGTCGAGGAGGCCCTCGGCGAGCGCATGGCGCACCAGCTCGGCCCGGCTCGAGAGCCGGAGCTTCTGCATGATGTGCGCCCGATGCGTCTCCGCGGTGCGGACGGAGATGAAGAGCTTCTGCGCGATCTCCTGGTTCGTATGCCCCAGCGCGAGGAGGCTCAGCACCTCGCGCTCTCGGTCGGACAGTGGATCCGCCTCCGCCCGGCGCCGTTCCTCCGCCTCGGCGGCGACCAGACGCGCGCCGAGCGCCGGATGGACGTAGCGCTCGCCGGCGGCGACGGCGCGGACCGCGGCGACGACCTCGGTGTCGGCTGCCTCCTTGAGCACGTAGCCGCTCGCCCCCGCCTCGAACGCCTCGCGCACGTAGCGCGGATCGTCCTGCATCGAGAGCACCAGCACGCGCGTCTCCGGCACGGCCTGGAGCACGGCGGGGGTTCCCTCGATGCCGCTCTTCCCGGGCATCACGACGTCCATCAGCACGACGTCCGGCTTGTGCTCCATCGCCTCGAACACGGCGCGCTCCGCGTTCGGCGCCTCGCCGACCGTCTCGATGTCCGGTTCCGCGTCCAGAACGCGGCGGAGGCCAGAGCGGACGACGGAATGGTCGTCGACGACGAGAACCCGGATGGTCGTCATGGCTTCCGCACCACCGTTGGCGTCAGGCGGGCGCAGGAGCGCGCCGCGGCGCCAGTATCCACCATGCGCCGGTCGAGACGGTGCCGCTACGCGATCTCTGCGTAGTCCGCCACACCCGGCTCAGCGCTCGCCCCGATGGCGCGAGCACGTCGGGTGAGCACGGTAGAGGCAGACCATGGCCGTGAACGCCATCACCCCCGCCGATCGCGCGCATCGGCACGCGATCGTCGACCGACGTCCCGAGGTGCTGCTCGTCCGGTGCGCGATCGGGTTCGTCGCCCTCCACGTCGTGGTCGACTCGGTCGGTCGCGCCCGAGCCGGGCACCGGGATCGGCGATCACCTGTCCCGGGCGGTGACCTCGCTCGCGGTCCTCGCGGCGGCGGCGCTCGCCTACCCCCGGCTGCGACCGGGAGCCCGGGCCGTCGTCGCCGGCGTGCTGGGCGTGCTGGCGCTGGAAGGGGCCGCGCTCGCGATCGCGGACGCCCGCGGCGTCGGAGCGCGCGGGGAGGACTGGACCGGGTTCCTGCTGCTTCCGCTCGGGCTCGGCCTCTGCGGACTGGCCGTCGCACTGCTCTGGGGCTCGCGCAAAGGAGGGCGGTACCGCTATCTCCGCCGCGCCGCAGTTGCGCTCGGGGTCGTGGTCGGCGCGTACCTCGTCGTGATGCCGATCGCGATCTCGATCCTCGCCACGCATCGACCGCGCGAGGCGGTCGTGGCGGTCGATCTCGGTCGCCCCCACGAGCGGGTCACGATCCGGACGCAGGATGGTCTCGATCTGGCCGCCTGGTACGTGCCGTCCCGCAACGGCGCGGCGGTGGTCTCCTACCCGACGCGCCAGGGCGCCCTGCCCGAGGCGCGGATGCTCGTCCGCCACGGCTACGGCGTGCTCCTCGTCGACGCCCGCGGCTACGACGGGAGCGACGGCGACCCGAACGTGCTCGGCTGGGGCGGAGAGCCCGACATCGACGCGGCGGTGGCGTGGCTCCGTCGGCGTCCGGACGTGCGTGGGGCCAGGATCGGCGGCATCGGCTTCTCCGTCGGCGGTGAGATGATGCTCCAGGCAGCCGCCTCGAACCCGGCATTGCGGGCGATCGTGTCGGAGGGCGCGGGCGTTCGCTCGGTGCGGGAGGATCTCATCCGCGGGCCGAAGGGCTGGCTCGCGCTTCCGGAGTCGGCCCTCCAGACGGCGGCCGTGGCCCTGATGAGCGGCACCGCCCCGCCGCCGTCGCTCGAGAGCCTCGTCGCGCGCATCGCGCCGCGCGCCGTCTTCCTCGTCTACGCGGGCCGCGGCGGCGGCGGCGAGGAGTTGAACGCGGACTACTTCGCCGCCGCGGGCAGGCCGAAGCAGATGTGGAGGATCGACGAGGCTGGCCATATCGGCGGGTACGCGGCTCGCCCGCACGAGTACGAGCGGCGCGTGACACGATTCTTCGCCCGGGCGCTCCTCGACTGAGGCGTCGCCTCCGCGTCCTTTGCCGTCGGCCGCTCGCCGTCCGGGTTGCGGTCGCACCCCGCGAGCCGGGATCATGCCGTGTGGCTTCCCCGGCCTCCCCGCGATGACGCAATCGACCGGACTCGAGCGCCTGCGGATCCTCGTCGACGCGGGCATCGCGCTGAGCTCCGAGCTGTCGCTCGACGCGCTCCTGCAGCGAATCGTCGAGACCGCGGCGCAGCTGACGGGTGCTCGGTACGCGGCGCTCGGCGTCATCGATCGCTCGGGGCAGACGCTCGAGCGCTTCCTCACGACCGGCGTCGATCCCGAGACGCACGCGGCGATCGGCGACCTGCCGCGCGGCCGCGGGATCCTGGGCGTGCTGATCCGCGAGGCCCGGACGCTCCGGCTCCACGACCTCGCGGACGATCCGCGGTCGGTCGGCTTTCCACGGAACCACCCGCCGATGAAGACGTTCCTCGGCGTCCCGATCGTCCTGCGCGGCGTCGCCTACGGAAACCTCTACCTCACGGAGAAGCAGGGCGACGTCGACTTCTCGGACGAGGACGAGGAGTTCACGCAGTTGCTCGCCGCGCAGGCGGCCGTCGCGATCGAGAACGCGCGGCTCTACGAGTCGTCGCTGCGCTGGGTCCGCCAGCTCGAGTCGATCAACGAGATCGGCAACGCGATGGTGTCGGAGCTCGAGCTCGAGCCGCTGCTGGAGCTCGTGGCCCGCCGCCTGCGCGAGCTCGTGGACGCGCGGCTCGTCCTCATCGCCCTGCCCGAGGCCGACGGGCTTCGCGTCGCCGCGGTGGCCGGCGAGGCGGATGAGGGCGTCGCGGGAATGCTGCTCGAGCGCGCGGGCTCCAAGGCCGGCCGCGTCCTCGACCGCGCACGGAGCGAACGGATCGATGCGCTCGTCGAGGATTCCGAGGTCGACCAGCAGGCGGCGCGACTGCTCGGAGTCAGCTCGGCGCTCTACGTTCCGCTCGTCACGCGAGGGAAGAGCGTCGGGGTGGTCATCGCACACGACCGCCTCGGACCGGTCAGAACCTTCACCGACGAGGAGCTCCGCCTTGCCGAGACGCTCGCCGCGCGCGCCGCGGTCGCCGTCGACCTCTCGGAACGCGTCAGCCGCGACGCCGTCCGGCGCGTGCTCGAGGCACAGGAGCTGGAGCGTGCGCGGCTGGCGCGCGAGCTCCACGACGAGACGGGACAGGCACTCACGTCCATCCTGCTCGGGCTGAAGCCGCTCGAGCAGTCGGCGTCCGACGACGAGACCCGCGCCTCGATCGCCGGCGTGCGCGACCTCGTCGTCTCGACGCTCCAGGACGTACGCCGGCTCGCGGTCGAGCTTCGCCCCTCGGCGCTCGACGACTTCGGCCTGGGGACGGCCGTGGAGCGGCTGGTGGAGACGTTCCGCGAGCGGTCGGGACTCCAGGTCGATCTCGAGGAGCAGCTCGCCACGGAGCGCGTGCCCGGCGACGTCGAGACGACCGTCTACCGGATCGTCCAGGAGGCGTTGACGAACGTCGCGAAGCACGCCGACGCCACCCGGGTCAGCATCCTGCTCGTCCAGCGAGGAGCATCCCTCGTCGCCGTGATCGAGGACGACGGCAGGGGCTTCGAGCCCTCTGCCGTCACGGACACCTCGCTCGGCCTGGCCGGCATGCGAGAGCGCGTCGCGCTCGTCGGCGGCCGGCTTCGGATCGAGTCGAGCGCGAACGGCAAGACGGCCATCGTCGCCGAGATCCCCCTGAGCTAGGGTCGGGCCGCGGCTGCCTGCGGCCACTCGCCCGGGGCGAGTCCCACGATCGCGCCGATGACTTCCTCGCGTGTCGTCGTCTCGCGCTCGAACGTGGCCACGTGTCGCCCGACGTAGAGGACGACGATGCGGTCGGCCACCTCGAAGACGACGTCGATGTTGTGCGAGATCACGACGACGCCGAGTCCCTGCGCCCGGAGATGCCGGATCAGGTCGAGGACGAGCGCGGTCTGCGTCACTCCGAGCGCCGCCGTCGGCTCGTCGAGGATCACGAGTCTCGCGTCCCACAGCGTGGCGCGGGCGACCGCGACCGCCTGGCGTTGCCCTCCCGACAGCGTCGCGACCGGAGTCCTGACGCTCGCGAGCGTCGTCACCCCGAGCCGGTCCATCTGCGCGACCGCCCGTTCCTCCATCGCGGGCTCGTCGAGCACCTGGAGCAAGGACGAGAGTCGTGCAGGCCCGACCGGCTCCCGGCCGAGGAAGAGGTTGCCGGCCGTGTCGAGGTTGTCGCAGAGCGCGAGATCCTGGTAGACGGTCTCGATCCCGAGCCGCGTCGCGTCGCCGGGGCTCCGAATCGCGACGGGGACGCCGTCGAACGAGAACGTCCCGGCGTCCGCCGGCTCGATCCCGGCGATGGCCTTGATGAGCGTCGACTTCCCCGCGCCGTTGTCGCCGACGAGCGCCACCACCTCGCCGGGGTAGACGTCGAAGTCGACGTCCGTCAGCGCCTGCACAGGCCCGAACCGCTTGCAGACGCCACGGCACTCGAGCAAGGCGGTGCGTCCCGGACGACCGGGCGCGTGCTCGACGGTCGTGCTGGGGGCTGCGGTCGCCTGCGTCATCGCTCCGAGTCGAACGCTGCCCGGTCGGAACGTGGCCGCCATCGGGAATTGGCCGCCGTTCGCGCGGGGAAACTACGACGCCCGGGACGTCGCCGGTGGCGTGCGGAAAAGCCGCAAGCGCCCGGTCGCGAACTGCCGATGCCGGCGGATGGCGACCGGTCTACCGTCGGACCACCAGACCAGAAGGAGGCACCATGGCCATCCGCGTCGCCATCAACGGCTTCGGGCGAACGGGACGCGCCGCGTTCCGCGCGGCGATCGAGTCCGGCGCCGACATCGAGTGGGTCGCCGTCAACGACGTCGTCGACGCGCCGACCCTCGCCCGGCTGCTCAAGTACGACACGGTCTACGGGCCTTTCCGGGGCTCCGTGGAGGCTGTCGAGGGAGGCATCCTCGTCGACGGCGTGCACGTTCGGACGCCGATGGAGCGCGACCCGGCCGCGCTGCCGTGGGGCGAGCTCGACGTGGACGTCGTGATCGAGTCCAGCGGTCGGTTCCGCGCGCGCGCGGACGCCGAGAAGCACCTCCGGGCAGGGGCCAAGAAGGTGATCGTCTCCGCGCCCGCGAAGGAGCCCGACATCACGGTCGCGCTCGGTGTCAACTTCGAGCAGTACGACCCGGACGTCCACCACATCATCTCCAACGCGTCGTGCACGACGAACTGCCTCGCACCCGTGGCGAAGGTGCTGCACGAGACGGTCGGCATCCGGCACGGGCTGATGACGACCGTGCACGCGTACACCTCCGACCAGTCGCTGCTCGACGGCCCTCACAAGGATCCCCGCCGTGCACGGGCGGCTGCGGCCAACCTCGTGCCCACCTCCACCGGCGCCGCGAAGGCGCTCGGCCTCGTCCTGCCGGCGCTCGCCGGCAAGCTCCACGGGTTCGCGGTTCGCGTCCCGGTGCCGACGGGGTCGCTCGTCGACCTGACCGTCGAGGTGGAGCGCGCCACGACGGTCGACGAGGTGAACGCGCTGTTCGAGTCCCGAGCGGACGCGGGCGAGCTGCGCGGCATCCTCCGGTACAGCGAGGAGCCGCTCGTCTCGTCCGACATCGTCGGCTCGCCCTACTCGTCGATCTTCGACGCGCCGCTCACGACCGTGATCGACGGATCGCTGGTCAAGGTCGTCGCCTGGTACGACAACGAGTGGGGCTACTCGAACCGGCTCGTCGAGCTCGCCCAGAGCGTCTTCGCGCCGATCCCCGCGTTCGCCTGACGGGGCGTGCGGTGACCTACCGTGCCGCGAGGAGCTGACGCGTCGCCCGGGCGATGACGAGCTCCTCGCGGGCCGGCACGACCTCCACCCGCACACCGCCGAGGAAGCCGAGCAGGTCGGCGATCGCCCGCCGGACGTCGTCACGGTTCTCGCCGATGCCCCCCGAGAACGCGATGACGTCCACGCCGCCGAGGGCGACGCCCATCGCTGCGACCGCCTGCGCCACGCGGTACGTGAACACCGCGAAGCCGAGCGGGTCGTCGAGGCCACCGAGCGCCTCGAGCCCCGACTCGTGCTCGAGCGCGTCGTCCAGCCTCGTCGGGTCGAGTCCTCGCTCTCGGAGCGCGTACAGGAGGATCCCCGGGTCGACGCTCCCGGAGCGCGTCGCCATCGGCAGCCCCTCGAGCGGCGTGAAGCCCATCGTCGTGTCGACGGAGCGTCCGTCGAGCACGGCCGTCGCCGAGGAGCCGCCGCCCAGGTGGCAGACGACGAGACGGCGAACGGCGAGCCGCTCGGCTACCGACTGCACGGCGATCCCATGGAACCCGAAGCGACGGACGCCCCAGTCGTCCCTCCAGGAACGTGGGACGGCATAGGTCGCAGCGGCGACGGGGATCGTGGCATGGAAGGCCGTGTCGAAGACCGCGACGTGCGGCACGGCGGGGAGAGCCCTGCGTGCCGCCTCGAGCGCGCGAAGCGCGGGTGCGTTGTGCAACGGGGCGAGGGGCGTGAGCTCGGCGATGGCCGCGGCGACGCCGTCGTCGACCACGACCGGCTCGCGGAACCGCGCCCCTCCGTGGACGATGCGATGCCCGACCGCCGTGATCCCCGCCGGCAGGTCGTCGAGCGAGCCTCGGCGCTCCACCCCGCCGTGCTCGTCGAGCACGTCGAGCTTGAGACTCGTGGACCCTGCGTTGACGACGAGGACGCGGGTCAGAAGGGCCAGGTCCAGTCGCGCACGTCGGGGTGGTCCTCGCCGTGCGCGCGCGTCCAGGCACGCGCCTCGAGCCGCCGCGCGTCCATCTCCTGCCGGAGGTGCGCGGCCCGCCCCGCGAGGCCGGGCACGCGGTCGATGACGTCCTTGACGAGGTGGAAGCGGTCGAGGTCGTTCAGCATCACCATGTCGAACGGCGTCGTGGTCGTCCCCTCCTCCTTGTAGCCCCGGACGTGCAGGTTCCGGTGGTTCGTGCGCCGGTACGTGAGGCGGTGCAGGAGCCACGGGTAGCCGTGGTACGCGAAGACGATCGGTCTGTCGCTCGTGAAGAGCGCGTCGTACTCGGCGTCGGAGGCGCCGTGCGGGTGCTCGCTCTCGGGCTGCAGGCGCATCAGGTCGACGACGTTCACGACGCGCACCTTCAGCTCGGGCAGGCGCTCGCGCAGGATCGCGGCCGCGGCGAGCGTCTCGAGCGTCGGTACGTCACCGCAGCAGCCGAGCACGACGTCGGGCTCGTCGCCCTCGTCGGTCGACGCCCAGTCCCAGATCCCGAGACCGCGCGTGCAGTGCGCGATCGCTTCCTCCACCGAGAGGTAGGTGAGCGCGGGCTGCTTGCCCGCGACGACGACGTTGACGTAGTTCCGGCTGCGCAGGCAGTGGTCGGCGACGGAGAGGAGCGTGTTGGCGTCCGGCGGCAGGTAGACGCGGATCACCTCGGCCCTCTTGTTCACGACGTGGTCGATGAACCCCGGGTCCTGGTGCGAGAAGCCGTTGTGGTCCTGGCGCCAGACGTGCGAGCTGAGGAGGTAGTTGAGCGACGCGATGGGTCGGCGCCACGGGATCTCCGGCGTCGTCTTCAACCATTTCGCATGCTGGTTGAACATCGAGTCGACGACGTGGATGAACGCCTCGTAGCTCGAGAACAGCCCGTGCCGCCCGGTGAGCAGGTACCCCTCGAGCCAGCCCTGGCACAGGTGCTCGGAGAGGATCTCCATCACGCGGCCGTCTGGCGAGAGCCCCTCGTCGGTCGGCGCCGTCTCCGCGACCCAGGCCCGCCCGGTCACGCTGAAGACGTCGCCCAGCCTGTTCGAGGCGGTCTCGTCGGGCCCGAAGAGCCGGAACGTCTCCGGGTTCCGCTCGATCACGTCACGCAGGTAGCCGCCCAGGACGCGGGTGGCCTCGGCCGTCTCGGTGCCCGGCCGGGGCACCTCGACCGCGTAGTCGCGGAAATCGGGCAGCACGAGGTCCCGGAGCAGCTCCCCGCCGTTGGCGTGCGGGTTGGCGCTCATCCGCAGGCGGCCGGCCGGCGCGAGCTGCCGGAGCTCGGGCACGACGCGACCCTGCTCGTCGAAGAGCTCCTCGGGCCGGTAGCTCCGAAGCCACTCCTCGAGCTGCCGCAGGTGGTCGGGGTCGTCCCGGACGCCTGCGAGCGGGACCTGGTGCGAGCGCCAGGTGCCCTCCATGGGCTTGCCGTCGACCTCCCTCGGCCCCGTCCAGCCCTTGGGCGTCCGCAGGACGAGCATCGGCCAGCGCGGGCGCCCGGTCGCGGATCCCTCGCGGGCCTCCCGCTGGACACGGGCGATCGTGTCGAGGGCGCTGTCGAGCGCGGCGGCGAGCCGCTGGTGCACATGCCCCGGGTCCTCGCCGTCGAAGCCGCCGGTGACGAGGAGCGGCTCGTAGCCGTGCCCCTCGAAGAGCGCGACGAGCTCCGTCTCCGGGATCCGCGCGAGCACGGTCGGGTTCGCGATCTTGTAGCCGTTCAGGTGGAGGATCGGGAGGACGGCGCCGTCCCTGCGGGGGTTGAGGAACTTGTTCGAGTGCCAGCTCGCGGCGAGCGGCCCCGTCTCGGCCTCGCCGTCACCGACGACGCACGCCACCAGGAGGTCTGGGTTGTCGAACGCCGCGCCGAACGCGTGGGCGAGCGCGTACCCGAGCTCGCCGCCCTCGTGGATCGAGCCCGGTGTCTCGGGCGCCGCGTGGCTCGGGATGCCGCCGGGGAACGAGAACTGCCGGAACAGCTTCCGCAGCCCTTCCTCGTCCTCGGAGATCCCGGGGTAGAGCTCCGCGTACGTTCCCTCGAGGTACGCGTTCGCGACGTTCGCCGGCCCACCGTGCCCGGGACCTGTGACGAAGATCGCGTCGAGCTCCCGCGCCCGGATGGCCCGGTTCAGGTGCGCGTAGACGAGGTTGAGGCCCGGCGCCGTGCCGAAGTGGCCGAGCAGCCGCGGCTTCACGTGCTCCCGCGTCAGCGCCTCGCGGAGGAGCGGGTTGTCGAGGAGGTAGATCTGTCCGACGGAGAGGTAGTTCGCCGCGCGCCAGTACGCGTCGAGGAGCCGGAGCTCCTCGTCGCCGAGGGGGCCGGCGGCCTGTCCGCCGGAGCTCGTCGTGCCGTCCATGCCCGCAGTCTGCCGGGTACGGGTCTAGGCCGGGACGTTCGCGCTGCCGGAGGCCCTGCGGCCACCGCGCCGGTGGAAGAGGACGAGCAGGCTCAGCCGCTCGTACGCCGTGAAGACGTGGTGGGCGCCTGCCGGGACGAAGACGCCCTGACCCTGCTCGAGCGGGACCGGGGTGCCCTCGATCTCGAGGACACCCTGGCCTTCGAGCACGTAGTAGACCTCGTCGTCCTCGTGGGGCTGCTGCCGATCGGGCTCCGGGGCGACGAGGACGTAGACACCGAGCTCGAGCCCCGGCGACGAATGGACGATCTCGTATCCGCCCGGCCCCGCCTCGAGCCGCGCGCGCACACGTTCCACCTCGAACGACGTGCCGAGATACGGGGCCCGCGAAGTCAGCGCCGCCCGCCGACGCGGTCGTGGTCGCTATGGCCCACGTTCGCGCGCACCGAGACGACGCCCGGCACCCGCTCGACCAGGCTCTCGAGCAGCTCGACCTGCGCCACCGTCTCGAGCTCGCCGGTCAGCTCCACGTCGCCGTCCCGCACCGAGATCGTGAACGCGCTCGGGCTCACCCAGAGCACGCGCTCGAGGATGTCGTCGCGGATCTCGGCGGCGATCTCGTGGTCGGCCCTGGTGAAGGCGCGCACGAGGTCGGCTCGCGTGACGATGCCGACCAGCCGGCCGCCCTCTGCGACCACCGGCAGCCTGTTGACGCCCTGCTCGAGCATCAGTCGCGCCGCGCCGGCGGCGGTGGCGCTGGGGCCGATCGTGATGGCCGGGGTCGTCATGGCGTCCGCGACCGTCTGGGCCCGGGCCTTCGCACGAGCCTCGGTGGTGTCGTCCTCGAACAGCCACGCGAGGGCGCCGCCTCGCCGTTCCGTGCGACCGCGCTCCTTGTAGAGGACGTCGGCCTCCGAGAGCACGCCGACGACCTCCCCGCTCTCGCTGCACACGGGCATGCCGGAGATTCCGTGCGCCACGAGCGCCGCGGCCGCCTCCTTCAGCGACTGCGTTTCGCGCGCCACCACGACCTCGGGTTGCATCAGCTGGCTGATCTTCATGTCGACTCCTTTCGTCCGCGCCGCCCCGAAGGCGGCTGCGCTTCTCCATGCCATCCTCGTGGCCGGTCGACGGGCGCGCATCGGGACGGCTGCGGATCCCGCTCGCGGGAAACCCGAAGCGGTCTCGGCTACCAGGACTTGGCGCTAACTGGGCGTGACGGCGCCTGCACGCGCACGCGGGCGTCGACCACGACACAGCGATCGGGGAGGGCGATGATCGGGTTCAGGTCGAGCTCGGCGACCTCGGGCCGCTCCTCGCCGAGGAGCGCGAGCCGCAGCACGAGATCGACGAGGGCGGCGGTGTCCGCGGGCGGGGCACCGCGGAACCCGGCGACGAGCCGGCCCGCCTTGCCGCCGGTGACGAGCTCGAGCGCGTCGACGTCCGTGAGCGGCGAGGTCCGGAACGACGCCTCTCCGATCAGCTCGGCGAGGACTCCGCCCGGGCCGAAGGCGACGAGCGGACCGAAGACCGCGTCCTGCACGACGCCGCCGAGCAGCTCGACGCCTCCCTCGACGAACGGCTGTACGACGACGGGACAGCCGATCCGCTTCGCCGCAGCGCGCGCGGCGTCCTCGTCCTCGAGCCCGAGCGCCACGCCGCCGGTCTCCGTCTTGTGAGCACCCGGCTCGGCGGACTTGACGACGACGGGGAAGCCGAGCTCCGCAGCCGCGGTCGCCGCGTCGTCCGCCGTCGCAGCGACGCGCTCGGGGACGAGCGGGAGCCCGTACGCGTCGAGGAGCATGCGCACCTCGTCCGGCCCCAACCACGTGTCGTCGGCCTCGGCCAGGGCGTCGGCCACAACCCGCTGCGCCGCCGCGCGGTCGACGCGGTCGAGCGCCGGCGCGACGCCGTGCGGCCGGCGGAGCCAGTCCGCCCGCTCCGCCGCCCGGCCGAGCGCGCGCGCAGCGGACTCCGGGTAGGTGAAGCCGGCGACGTGTCCGCCCAGGCGCCGGAGCGGCTCGGGGAGCCCGTCCGACGACAGCGCGACCGCGAGCGTCGGCTTGCCGGCGGAGGCGGCCGCGGCGGCGCGCTCGAGGGCGTCGGCCACCTCGTGCGCGGACGCGGTCACGGTGGGAACGAAGAGGACGATGACGGCGTCGACCTGGGTCGACTCGAGGAGGATCGGCAGCACGCGCTCGTACGTCTCCGCGGTCGCGCCGCCGAGCATGTCGACGGGGTTCGCGAGGCTCGCCTCCGGGGAGAGATGGGCGCCGAGGCGCTCGCGTGTCGCCACGTCGAGCTCCGGCAGCTCGAGACCCGCGGCGTCGCAGGCGTCCGCGCACAGGATCCCGAGGCCGCCCGCGTTGGTGAGGATCGCGACCCGCCGGCCCTTCGGTTCGGGCTGGCTCGAGAGCAGCGCGGCGACGTCGATCAGCTCCTCCAGGGACCTCGCGCGGATCACGCCGGCCTGACGGAAGAGCGTGTCGACTGCGGCGTCCGAGCCCGCGAGCGCCGCCGTGTGCGAGCTCGCGGCGCGCTGCCCGGTCGTCGTGACGCCGCTCTTGAGGGCCAGCACCGGCTTGCGGCGGGCGACGCGCCGCGCGATCCGCCCGAACCGGCGCGGGTTGCCGAACGACTCGACGTAGAGCAACACGAGCGAGGTGGCCGGGTCGTCCTCCCACCACTCGAGCAGGTCGTTCGACGAGACGTCGGCCTTGTTCCCGATGGAGACGAACGCGGAGAGGCCGAGGCCCCGGGGCTCCGCCGCCTCGAGCAGCGCGAGACCGAGGGCGCCGCTCTGCGACGAGAACCCGATCGAGCCCGGCGCCGCGCTCCGCGCGGCGAAGGTGGCATTCAGGCTCGGCGCCGCCGATGCGAGGCCCAGGCAGTTCGGGCCGATGAGCCGCGCCCCGTGCGCGCGCACGGCCGCCAGCAGCTGCTCTTGCCGCTCGACGCCCGCCTGCCCGGTCTCGGCGAAGCCGGCGGAGATGACGACGAGCGCGCGCACACCTGCACGCAGCGCCTCCTCGGCGGCCGGCACGACCGCATCGGCCGCGACGGCGATCACGGCCAGGTCGACCGTGTCGGGGATCTCGGCCACGGACGTGTACGCGCGCACGCCCGCCACCGGCTCTGCGCCCCTGTTGACCGGGTAGGCGGCGCCGCGGAAGTCGCCCGCGAGGATGTTCCGGAAGAGCTCGCCGCCGATCGACCGGCGTCTCCGGGAGGCCCCGATCACGGCGACGGTGCGCGGCTCGAAGAACGGGCGAAGGGACGCCACGACGGCCGTGTGGTCGCGCTCGTCGACGTGCCGCCGGTAGCTCTCCGTCGACGCGATCGGGAACTGCACCTCGACCGTGCCGTGCTCGAACTCGCGCGTGAGCTCGAAGCCGGCGGCCACGAAGACGCCGAGCATCTTGCGGTTGTCGGCCATCACGTCGGCGACGAACCGCTGGATGCCGACCTGCGCGGCCCGGTCGGCGAGGCTCTCGAGGAGGCGGGTGCCGATGCCCTTGCCCTGGAGGTCGTCCGCGACCGCGAAGGCCGCCTCGGCGAGTGCGGGATCGCGCAGCCGCGCGTAGTTCGCGACCGCGACGATTCGCTCGCCGTCGTCCTGTCCGAGCGTGCCCACGAAGGCGCCGCGCTCCTCCCAGTCGGGGTCGAGCAGCGGCTCGACGAGCGCTCGGTTCAGCGCCGGGAGCCCGTGGAAGCGCGAGTAGCGGCTCGTCGGGGAGAGAGCCTCGAAGAACTCGAGGACCGCCTCCCCGTCGGCCGCGAGCGGCGGCCGGAGCCGGAGCGTGCTCCCGTCGCGGAGGATGACGTCGACGGGAGGGGCTCCGGCAGCGGTCATGCGTGCGCTCGCCGGCGCCGGGTCAATGGCTCATCGTCCCGGCAGGCTTGCCGACCTTGAGCAGCCCGACCTGGCCGAGGTCGACGTGGGCGAAGGCATGCGACACGAAGGGATAGAGGCCCGGCTCGTCGATCTTGACGTCGAACACGGCCCCGCCGCCCGCCGGGACGCCGACCGTCTGCACGCCGCGCTGGAACTGCGTCATGTCGCCGTTCACCCAGGCGCGGTCGAAGATCGTGCCGACGATGTGGAAGTTCGTGTCGAGGGTCGGGCCTGCGGCCACGACGTAGAATCGCACGGTCTCTCCGGGATCGGCAACCAGGGGATGGGTGACGTACTGGTTGGCGTAGCCGTTGAACGTCGTCCAATCCGGCTGCGTCGTTCGCGCCTTCGCCATGTCGAGGGAGGCGGGCTGCGCGATGCCGTCGCCGTTGAGGTACCACTCGCTCGCCACGAGCACGTACTCGCGGTCGGCCTTCGGGAGCGGCGTGGCCGGGTCGACCACGATCGCGCCGTACATGCCGTTCGCGATGTGGGCCAGCACGGGCTTGGTGCCGCAGTGGTACATGAAGACGCCTGGATCCGTTGCGACGAAGCGGAACGTGAACGACTCGCCCGGGTCGACGTCGCGGAACGCGACGTTCGGGGCGATCCGCGCGGCGTGGAAGTCGATCGAGTGCGGGATCGCACCGCCGTTCGTCAGCGTCATCTCGACCGTCTGCCCCTCACGGACGTGGACGATCGGCCCGGGAGCGCCGTGGCCGTCGAAGGCCCAGGTGTTGTACCTCACGCCCGGCGCGATCTCGACGACCATGTCCTTCAGCGTCATGTGCACCTTGACGACGTCGCCCGCGGGCACGGCGGGCAGCCTGGCGTCGGTCGCCGCGTGCGCCTTCGCGAGGGCCTCCGCGTCCGCCGCGGTCTTCCCGGCGAAGCTCTCCAGCGGCAGGCTGACATTCGAGCTCGTGTCGGCCGGGTGACTCGAGTGGTCGGTCGCGACAGCGGATGCGTTCGCGTCGTCGCGCGCGTCGTCCGCGACCTTCGTCAGGACGACGGCAGCCAGCAAGAGAACGCCGACGGCGATTCCCAGGAGTAGCGCGACGACCTTCAGGAACGCACCGGATCCATCGCCGGTGGGGCGGGAGCCCCGATCCGTCCGGGTGCGCGTCGATTCGGAATAGCTGGTCAAGGGTCTCTCCTCTCAGAGTTCTCGCCGGACCGTAGGCGCCGCCGGGGCGGCGGCCATCCGCCTCGCCACCGAACCGCGCTGCGGGTTTCCCGCACCCGCGCCGGCCGACGATGCCGCCGGCGCGGGTGCGTGCGGCTCAGAAGCCGAGCCCGATGCCGATCGGTGCGTCCGCGAGATGTGCCTGCGCGAGGACGTCCCGCATGCCCGACCGTGCCGATCGGCTGCTCGCCGGCCACCACCGGCAGGTGGTGGAAGCCGTGCGAGCTCATCAGGTACGAGGCCGCCTGCAGCGTGGTCGTCGGCGTGACCGTGACCGGGTCGGCGGTCATCCACTGTCGGACGCGTGCCTCGCTCGAGTGCACGCGACCTGCGAGCGCGTTGAGCATGTCTCGCGAGGTCATGATCCCGATCAAGCGGCCGTACTCCGCGACGAGCGCGGACCCCGACGTCCTCCCGCCGCATCCCTTCCGCCACCTCGCCGATCGTGTCCTCCGGCGCGACGATCAGCGGCGTGGTCGTCATGACGTCGGCGACCCGCAGCGACGTGTCGTCGGCTATCGCGTCGTCGACCGCCTCGGCGATCAGCCGGTCGATCCGATCAGCGGGGCGGCGCTCGAGCTCCTCCTCCACGACGACGCCGTCCTCCTCGGATGGCTCGGGCGCGTCCGCCTCGTCGGCGATCCGCGCGAGGTAGGGCGCCAGGAACCGGCCCGCGATCTTCGCGGGCGGCCACCAGATGGGCTCATGGCTCTCGATCGAGTCGCTCGCGTCTCCCGCGGCGCCACGTCGGATGTAGCGCTGGCCGGAGCCCGTCAGGAGGATGCCGCGAAGCACCGGGCGGAACGGCTTCGGCGTCAGGTCGGCGCCCGCAGCCGCGGCGATCGCCTCCGCGGCGGCGTCGGCCTGCTGGGTCGCGAGGCCGCCCTGCTTTCGTGGCGAAGTCGGTGATGTCCCCCGCGGCGTAGACGTCGTCCAGGCCCTTCACGCGCCCGTGCTCGTCCACCGGGACGAAGCCGTCGAAGCTCTGCGGGATGCCCCCGATGCGTGGGCCCTGGAGACGTGGCATGGCCACGACCCGATCCGCGGGGACGATCTCGCCCCCGACGAGGAGAAGCTCGCTTCGCCGCGCCTCGGCGGGATACACACGCGGTCGGAACCCGATTCCCGCCTCGGCGAGCATCGTGGCAACTGCCTCGCTCGCCGCCTCGCCGAAGAGCTCGAGCGGCGCGGTCTCGGGGGTGACCAGCTCGAGCGTCACCCCGTACACCTTGTGCGCGCTGAGGTGGGCGGCGGTCAGGAGCGCCAGCTCGTACGCGGGCAGGCTCCAGACCGCGCCGGCGGGGACTGCGAACACGACGCGTCTCACCGTCCCGGCGCCCAGCTCTCCGAGCAGGCGTTCGAGGGCGCCCGTGTCGGCCGGGCCGCGGAACGTGAGCGCGCCGGGCACTGCCGGCTGGGGCAGCGTGCCGCACGCGAGCAGGAGGACGTCGTACGAGAGCCCCGTCGCAGCGGTGTAGGCGAGCTTCCGGTCCGTGTCGACGGACACGAGCTCGCCGAGCGAGAACGAGGCACCGGCGCCCGCCACGAGCTCCGGGAGGTCGAAATGGCGTACCTCGCCCCGGCCGAACGGCTCTGCGACGGCGAGGGGCCGATACCAGAACTGCGTCTCGGGCGCGACGAGCTCGACGTCGAGCTCCCCGCCCGCGAACGACTGCAGCGCGAGCGCCGCTTCGAGCGCGGCCACGCCGCCGCCTGCGATCAGGACATGGGTGCGGGAATCGTCCATCGTTCCTCCTCTCGCTCGGCGCCCCGGCCGAGGCTCGATGCACGGCCCTAGGGTTCGCCGTCCGTCGCAGGGAGACTGCAGCCGTTCGACCCTCCCGCCATCCGCAAAGCCACCCGCGCTCGATGCGGCGAACTACGGAGCAGGAACGACCGCCGGCCACGCGCTGTGCGCACGAGGAACGTGGAAGCGCTATCCGAGTGAGAAGCGCGGGATCGGGATCTTTCGGGCGCAGCTCGCGTCCAGGCCGGCCGCCGTGCCGCGCTCGACGAACCGCACGGCGAGCCGGCCGAGGCAGCCGTACTGGCCGATCGCGTGGCCGTAGCCGGGAACGACGACGACGCGCGAGCGAGGCATCGCGGCGGCGATCCCCGCCAGGTTCGAGACCGGGTCCTGGGGATCGGCGCCACCGACGAGCGCGAGCACCGGAGCCTTCGTCGTCGGCCGTCGCCAGTCGGAGGCCCGCTGCGTCGCCCTCGGGAGGAGGGGGCACACGGTCGCGAACGACTCGAGCGCCGCTGTCGTCGCGCCGTCGAGGTACGTGCCCCCTGGGCCTCGTGCGTCCAGCCCCACCCAGGGCTCGCTGCACATGATCGTCCAGTACATGACCGAGCGGGACGAGCCACCGGCGCCGACGAAGCGCGTCAGCGTTCGATAGTCCCCCGCGGCGGCCCGGCTCACCGCGAGCGGGATCGAGGCGGCCGAGTGCGCGCTGAGCGTCATCGACTGCACCACGCTTGCGAGCCCGTCGCCGCTGAGCGTCACCGAGCGCGAGAGCTGCACGGGCGTCTCGTTCCAGCGCTCGATGAGTTCCAGGAGGGTGGCGCTCCAGTCGGGGAAGGCGCTGCGGCACGCACGGTCGGTGGCGCAGCGTCGCCGGACCTGCTCGAGCGCCGCCGCGCCGTTCGCGGCATATCGCTCGTAGAACGGGATGTCGAGCAGCGTCCCGCCGTCGAGCACGACGGTCCGGACCGAGCGGGAATGGCGATTGACGAAGACCTGCGCGACGGTTGCGCCGTACGAGGTCCCGTACACGTTCAAGGAGCGGTAGCCGAGCGCCTTCCGCACGGCCTCGAGGTCATCGGCGGCCTGGCTCGTGCCGTAGCGCGTCGGGTCCGCATCGAGGCCGGCGAGGCAGTCTCGGACATAGGCGCGTCGGGCCTCGTCCGTCTCGGGTGGGGTCGTCGGGAGCGGGCACTCGAGGGGGTTCGACCCGCCGGTCCCGCGCTGGTCGACGAGGACGATGTCCCTGCGCGCGAGCACGTCTCCCCAGATGCTCGCCGCTGCCGAGACGTGATCGGTCGCCGCCCCGCCTGGCCCGCCGGCGAGGTAGGTGAAGGCGTCGCGGAGCGGCTTCTCGGCCCGCGACGGAAGGACGACGACCCGGAGCCGGATCTGCCTCCCTCCCGGCCGGTCGCGATTCTCCGGGACCGCGAGTGACCCACACCGCGCCTCGATCCCCTGCACGGTGCATTTCCGCAGCAGCGGCGCGCGGCCGGGGGCGGCGGGTGACGGCACCGTCGAACATGCGGCTCCGATCGCGAGGGCGACGCACACCTGGGTGGTTCTCCGAGCGCCGAGCGACATCCGGCTGCCTTCCGTCGGTAGCCCGCCGAGCCTCGCGCGCCGGAGACCTGCGGGAGTCGGGAGACTCGCGGAACGGGCGTGCGGACTCTCCGCAAGGCGGCTCGCGCTGCGTACTTTCCCGCACGGGCGCGGCGGGTTCGCAGCGACGACTCGCCGCTCTTTTCCCGATGTTGCGTCTGCCGGGCCGGACGAAGGTGGGCCGCGACAGCAGAAACAGGTCCGGGAGGAGGAACCATGAACGCAAGAAGGATTCTCGAATGGGGCGGGCTCGCGGCAGGCGTCGTGCTGATCGCGTTCGGCGTCGGTGCGCTCTACCTCGGCATCGACGGTCGCAGCACGGTTCGCGACAGCCTCAAGCAGGAGCAGATCTTCTTCGCCGAGGCGACGGATCCCGCCGTCGCGGAGCACGCCGACCAGTGGGCCGGCGAGCAGGTGCAGACCGGCGACCAGGCGCGCGCGTTCGCCCTGGTCATGCGTGAGCACACGCTCGAGTCCACCGAGGGTCTGACCTACGCGCAGATGGGGCGGTTCGTCTCGGCCGCGAAGCCCGACGATCCGGCAGGCACGAGCGACGAGGCAGCGGCCGCGAAGGACGAGGCCGGCCAGCCCATCGCGAACGGCGCCCGCAACATCTGGGTGACCGAGACGGCGCTCACGACCGCGCTCAACACGAGCTACATGGCGGAGCAGCTGTCGGTCTTCGGGATCGTGGTCGGGATCGCTCTCCTGCTCACGGGAGTAGGGCTGATCATCCTCGCCCTGGCAGTGCTCGGAGGGCGATTCCGGGAGCAGGCGAGCGAGTCGGCCGCTAGCGCGGGCCGGGTCGCGACCGGCCACTAGGTGCTCCTCCCGGAGCGCGAAGGGCGGGCGTCACTGCCCGCCCTTCGTACGTCCAGGGCCGTAAGGCCGGCTCAGCGCGGGTTGCGGCGCCGAGCCGGCTCGCGGCCCGCCGGCTGTGTCGGGGTCGGCCTCACCGGGCTCGGCGGGATCGGCTCGGTGACGGGCTCACCGGTCTTGACGACGATCGCCGAGCCGTGGTGACGCAGCTCGAGGTCGTTCCCGCTCTGGACATCGTACGTCGCGGCGTCCCTGGTGACGACGACGCGGACGAGCCGTCCGCGAAAGCGCAGCCCGAAGGCGAGCCGCTCGAGTCGCGGGGGCAGGCGCGGCGCGAACGCGAGCACGCCGTCGTGGTCGCGCATGCCGCCGAACCCGGCCACCGCGGCGATCCACGCGCCGGCGAGGCACGCGATGTGGAGGCCGTCTCGCGTGGTTCCCTCGAGGTCGTGGAGGTCCATGAGGGCTGCCTCGGCGAAGTAGTCGTATGCGAGCTCGAGGTGGCCGACCTCGGCGGCCACGACGGCCTGCGTGCAGGCGGACAGCGACGAGTCCCTGACCGTCAGCTGCTCGTAGTAGGCGAAGTCGCGCGCCTTCTCCTCGTCGGTGAACGCGTCGCCGCGGACGTGAAGGGCGAGCACGAGGTCGGCCTGCTTGACGACCTGCTTCCGATAGAGGTCGAAGTAGGGGTAGTGCAGGAGGAGCGGATACCGGTCCGCAGCCGTGCGCTCGAAGTCCCAGAGCCGATGGCTGGTGAACCCCTCCGACTGCGGGTGGACGCCGAGATCGTCGTCCCACGGGATGACGATGTCGCGCGCAGCGTCGCGCCACCCCGCCGCCTCCTCGTAGTCGGCGCCGAAGGACGCGGCGTGGCGAGGATGCCGTGCGACGGCATCTGCAGCGGCCCGGAGATTCTGCTGGGCGACGAGGTTCGTGTAGACGTTGTTGTCGGCAAGGGCGCTGTACTCGTCGGGGCCTGTGACGCCGTCGATGCGGAAACGTCCCTGGGGGTCGTAGTGCCCGAGCGAGCGCCAGAGACGCGCCGTCTCGACCAGGAGCTCGAGCCCGACGTCGCGCTCGAACTCCTCGTCTCCGGTGGCGGCCTGGTACCGGAGGACGGCATCCGCGACGTCGGCGCCGATGTGGAACGCCGCCGTGCTCGCCGGCCAGTATCCGGAGCACTCGTGCCCACGAATCGTCCGCCAGGGGAACGCCGCGCCTGCGAGCCCGAGCTGTGCCGCCCGCTCGCGGGCGAGATCGAGCGTCGAGTGCCGCCAGCGGAGCGCGTCGGCCGCAGCGCTCGGAGCGGTGTACGTGAGCACGGGAAGCACGAACCGCTCGGTGTCCCAGAACGTGTGACCGTCGTACCCCGTGCCGGTCAGCCCTTTCGCCCCGATCGCCCGGCGCTCGGCTCTCGCGCCGGCCTGCAGCGTGTTGAAGATCCCGAACCGCACGGCTTGCTGCAGCTCGGGATCACCTTCGAGCTCAACGTCCGCGTGATCCCAGAACCGCTCGAGGTACGCCCGCTGGCCCTCGACCAGCCCCTCCCAGCCAGTGTGCCGGGCCTCCGCGAGCGCGCCCACGACCTCGTCTCGGAGCGCAGGCAGGGATCGCTGGCTCGACCATGCGTAGGCGAGGAACTTGACGACGCGCAGCGTCTCGCCGACGGCCAGGTTGGCCGCGACCGTCACGCGTCCGAGGTCCCCCGCGCCCTCACCGTCGGCGTCGATGCGCTCGGGACCGCTCACGACATGGTCCATGCCGGCGGCCAGGCCGAGCTTGCTCCGGCGCGTCGCATGGACGAGCACGACCCGGAGGCCGTGGCGCGACGACTCCTCGGCTGCCAGGGGCGACTCGAGCACGGCGGCGGCACGCGGATCCAAGGACTGCGCGGGGGCGGGCTCGTTCGCCAGGAGCTCCGACTGGACGACGACGCGAATCGGCGCGTCGACGGGCTCGACCACGTACTCGATCGCCGCGACCGACCGTTGCGCGAACGAGACGAGCCGGGTCGACCGGACGCGGACCGCGGACCCTGCGGTCGACCGCCACGTCAGGGAGCGCCGCAGGACACCGCCGCGCAGGTCGAGCTCGCGCTCGTGCGTCACGAGCTCCCCGTAGCGGAGGTCGAGCGGCTCGTCGTCGACGCGCAGCCGGATCAGCTTCCCGTTCGTCACGTTGACGATCGTCTGGCCGGACTCCGGGTCGCCGTATCCGGCCTCGGCGTAGGGCAACGGCCGTAGCTCGTAGAAGGAGTTCAGGTACGTCCCGGGCACCTCGAACGGCTCACCTTCGTCGAGGTTCGCGCGCAGGCCGATGTGTCCGTTCGAGAGGGCGAAGACCGACTCGGAGCGCGCGAGTGTCGCGAGGTCCAGCCCGGTCTCCCGCACGGACCAGGGCTCGACTGCATACGTCGACGGCACTCAGCGCTCCGTGAGGAGCTCCTCGAGATCTCCGACGACGACGTCGGCGCCATGGTCTCGAAGGGCATGCGGCCGGTTGCTCCGATCGACTCCCACCACGAAGCCGAATCCTCCCATCCGACCGGCCTCCACGCCTGCCTCGGCGTCTTCGAAGACCGCGGCGACGGCCGGCTCGACGCCGAGCCCGTCTGCCGCGGCCCAGTATGCGTCCGGAGCCGGCTTCCCGCTCAGGCGCTTCGCAACGGCGTCGGCGCCGTCGACCACGACGTCGAAGAGGCGGGCGAGATCCGCCCTCGCGAGCACGTCGCGGCAGTTGGCGCTCGAGGAGACGACCCCGCAGCGAAGCCCCGCCTCGCGGACGGCGTGCACGTAGCGGACGGAGCCCTCGTACACCTCGACTCCGATTCTGGCGATGACCGCGAGCACGATCTCGTTCTTGCGGTTCCCGAGCCCGTGCACGGTCTCTCGCGCGACCGGGTCGTCCGGCTGGCCGTCGGGCAGCTCGATGCCCCTCGAGCCGAGGAACGAGCGCACTCCGTCTGCACGGGTCTTGCCGTCGACGAAGCGGAGGTAGTCGTCGTGCTCGTCGAACGGGGTGAACGGGAGGCCCGGCCCGGCCCGCGCGCGCAGGTAGTCGTCGAACATCTCCTTCCACGCGGCGGCGTGGACGCGTTCCGTCCTCGTGAGGACGCCGTCCAGATCGAAGAGGCACGCGCGGATCTCGGGAGGCAGGCCGAGTCTGGTTCGACGCGCGACGCCGGTCGGGCCGGTCCTCGTCATGCCGTGCTCACGCAGCGAGCCGCTCGTCGAGGATCTCCGCCAGCCCGGGGACGACGGGCGAGGCACCCGCCGCACGCAGCGCCGCTTCCTGGCCGAACTGGTCGATGCCGATCACGACGGCGAACCGCGCTGCGCGCGCCGCCTCGACCCCCGCGCGGGTCGTCTCGAACGCCGCGGCGTGATCGGGTGCGACCCCGAGCTCGTCGCATGCGCGCAGGAGCGTGTCCGGTTCGGGCTTCGCGCGGAGACGATTCGCGACCATGGCGTTCCCGTCGACGGAGCGCTCGATGAACGGCGCGAGCCCTGCCCGCTCCAGGATCCGTGCCGTGTTCGCGCTCGCGGACACGACCGCCGTGTGGACGCCGGCGTCGAGCACGGTCCTCAGGTACGTGAGCGAGCCTTCGTAGGCGTTCACCCCGCCTTCCTCGATCCGACGGCGGAGCACCTCGTTCTTCCGGTTCGCGAGGCCATGGACGGTCTCGAGGCCGGGTCGGTCGTCTGCTGCTCCCTCGGCCAGGCTGATGCCGCGACTCGCGAGAAACGCGCGGACGCCATCCAGCCTGGGCCTGCCGTGGAGATACCGCGCATAGTCTGCCCTCGGGTCGAACGGTGGGAACTGCCCCTTCGTCCGCTCGATCCTCTCCCAGATGAACTCGTCGAACGTCCGCTGCCATGCCGCGGCATGCAGTGTCGCGCTCTCGATCAGCACACCGTCGAGGTTGAAGACGCAGGCCTCGAGGTGGGCGGGGAGCCCGAGCAGCCGCTTCGCGTCGCGGCGCGGGGTGAGATGGAGGTAGCGCCCGTTCACGCCATGGGCCCGGGCCGTGGCCCTGAGCAGGTCGAGCGTCGTCGCGCGCTCGGCGGCCAACTGCTTCGACCGGCGCCCGAGCTCGTCGGCGGGCAGGTCGCGAGCGGCGCGAAGCGCCGAGTCGGCCGCATCGAACGCAATGCGCCACTGCTCGCACAGCGCTTCGAGGGTGACCTGGGGCGGTGGGTAGGCGGGGCGGTCCGAGGCGGCCGGGACCGTGAGCGGGGGCGCACTCGCCTGCGCACGCGCCGCCGCGGTGCGGTGCAGGAGCGGCCACGCGCTGACGGCCGCGACCATTCACGCCACCTGTCGATGTCCGTTCACGCCTCCAGCGTGCGCCCGCGCGCCCGCGATCGACATCCGCGACGGGCCTGACGCGACCGTGGGGAACTACGCCCCACGCCGAGACAGGATCCGGTGTTTCCCGCAGGTCGATCCCGTAATTGTCGCGACGCGGCGCGACTCGCCGGACGGCACATCGTGGAAGCCGTACCGTCGAAGCTGGAGGTTGGCGATGGCCACCACGAACCTCGCGGGCCGGGCGGGCCGCTGGAGCGCGGCCCACTGGAAGACCGCGGCCTTCGGCTGGATCGCATTCGGCGTGCTCATCGTGTTCGTGTCGGGCGCGGTCGGCGGGCGCGAGATGGAGCCCTGGGCGATCGCAAACGGCGAGTCCCGGCGGGCCGAGCAGATCCTCGATGAGGGCAACTTCGAGATTCCGGCGCGCGAGAGCGTGCTGATCCAGTCGGCGTGGGCGACGTTCGAGCATCCATCGTTCTCGTCCGCGGTCGCGAACGTCGTCCAGGCACTGTCCCGGCAGCCGAACGTCGCGAACATCGTCTCCCCGGTCGAGCAGCCCGGCGCCGGCCTGGTGTCTGCGGACCAGCACTCCGTCCTCGTCCAGTTCGAGGTGAAGGGCGACGCGGAGGATGCCGAGGGGAAGATCGGGCCGATCCTGGCGGCGATCGACGATGTCCAGTCCGGCAATCCGAGCCTCATCATCGAGGAGTTCGGGCAGGCCTCCGCCGACCATGAGCTGTCTGAGCGCTTCGAGCAGGACCTGACGCGCGCCGAGCTGACGTCGCTTCCGCTGACGATCGCGATCCTCGTCGTCGCCTTCGGCTCCCTCGTCGCCGCGGGTCTTCCCGTCCTGCTCGCCTTCTCCGCCGTGCTCGTCGCCACCGGCGTGAACACGCTGGCGAGCCACGTCGTCCCGACGGAGCAGCAGACCCTGAGCGCGATCATCCTGATGATCGGGATGGCGGTCGGGATCGACTACTCGCTGTTCTACCTCCGGCGCGAGCGCGAGGAGCGTCGGAAGGGCCGTTCGGCGCACGAGGCGCTGCTCGAGGCGGCGCGGACGTCCGGGCAGGCCGTGCTCATCTCCGGAGCCACGGTGCTCATCGCGATGGCCGGCATGTTCGTGTCGGGCAACTCGCTCTTCAGCACGATCGGCCTGGGAACGATGATCGTCGTCCTCGCGGCGATGATCGGGTCGCTGACCGTGCTCCCCGCCCTCCTGCACCGTCTCGGAGACAGGGTCGAGCTCGGGCGGATCCCGTTCTTCAGGTCCGGCAGCGCGAGACGACGGCGCGTGGGGCCGCTTCATCGCAGCGGTCCTGCGCCGTCCGCTCGTCTCGCTGCTCGTCTCCGGCGGCGTGCTCGTCGTCCTCGCGCTCCCGGCGCTCGGCATGCACACGAAGCTGCCGAACCTCACCGATCTCCCTCACGACCTCAAGATCGTGCGGACGTACGAGCGCATCCAACAGGCCTTCCCGGGCTCGCAGACACCCGCGGTCCTCGTCGTCAAGGCGGACCGCGTCGACACACCCCAGATGCGCCGCGCCTACGAGCTCTTCCGCGAGCGAGCGCGGGCGACGGGCGAGCTGTTCGCTCCGTTCACCGTGATCGTCAACCCCGACCGAACGGTGGCCCGCATCGACTTCGCCGTCGCGGGAAACGGGGACAATGCCGCGTCGCTCGACGCGTTGCAGACACTTCGCACGACGGTGATCCCTCCGATCGCGAGGACGCTGCCCGATGTGGAGGTGGCCGTCACCGGCGTGACCGCGGGCACCCATGACTTCAACGCGCAGATGCGCGAGCGGCTGCCCTACGTGTTCCTCTTCGTCCTGGCGCTCGCGTCCGTCCTCCTCCTGCTGACGTTCAGGTCGCTGGTGATCGCCGCGACGGCGATCGCGCTCAACCTCCTCTCGGTCGGCGCGGCCTACGGGATCCTCGTCGCCGTCTTCCAGCACGGGTGGCTGGCCGACCTCTTCGGCTTCCAGACCAACGGCGCGATCGTCAGCTGGCTGCCGCTCTTCCTCTTCGTCGTCCTCTTCGGGCTGTCGATGGACTACCACGTGTTCATCCTGAGCCGCATCAAGGAGCTCCACGACGGCGGCGAGCCGACAGAGGTCGCCGTGCGACTCGGGATCACGCGAACGGCCGGAACGGTCACGAGCGCCGCGATCATCATGGTGGCCGTCTTCGGGCTCTTCGCGAGCCTCAGCATGATCATGCTGCAGCAGATGGGCTTCGGGCTCGCCGTCGCCGTCCTCATCGACGCCACCATCGTCCGCGCCGTGCTCGTCCCGTCGACGATGCAGCTGCTGGGCGAGTGGAACTGGTACCTCCCCGGCTGGCTCGAGTGGCTGCCGTCGCTGTCGCCGGAGCAGGGCACGGCGCCCGAGGCAGGGCGGGAGCGACCGTTGCCGCCTGGCGCCGACTCGCCGCCTCGACAGGGGCCGATTGCGCCCACGCAGTGAGTTGCATCGCGTTCGGGCCGTGGCGGCTTGCGGTCTTTCCGCGAGCTGCACCCGTAGCTGCCTCGGACGCGGGCGGCGCCCACAGGCGAGAGCATTGGTCACGACCATGGGACGACCGGATGCCCGACGGACTGCTTGATGGACGGGGAACGCCTCGGCGGACCGCCCCTCGTGGCCCGCTTCCGCCTTCCCGTCGCGATCGCTCTGGCCACGCTGCTCTACGGGACGCTGGGCTACATGGTCCTCGAGGGCTGGGGCGCCCTGGACGCGCTCTACATGAGCGTCATCACGCTGACGACGGTCGGGTTCAGAGAGGTGCGGCCACTGGACGCGAGCGGCCAGCTGTTCACGATCTCGTTGCTCGCCCTCGGCGTCGTCGCACTGCTCTCCGCGGTCGGCGCCGGCACACAGCTGCTCGCCTCCGGCGAGCTCGGGGAGCCGCTCCGGCGCAAGCACATGCATAGGCGGCTTCGATCCATGCACGCGCATTTCCTCGTCTGCGGATTCGGCCGCGTCGGTCGCTCAGCGGCGGAGGAGTTCGACCGGGAGGGCGTTCCGTACGCCGTCATCGACCCTGATCCGGAGGCGACCCGCGATGCTCGCGGGAACGGCCGTGCCGTACCTCGTCGCCGACGCGACGCTCGAGGCCGTCCTCCAGACCGCAGGCATCGAGCGGGCACGCGGCCTCGTGTGCGCGATCGACTCCGACGCGATCAACCTCTACGTGACGATCGCCGCCCGGGCGCTGAAGTCCGGAGCTGACGATCGTGGCCCGCGCCTCGCGCGCGGAGTCCGTCTCGACGCTCGAGCGGGCAGGCGCGGATCGCGTCGTCTCGCCGTATGCACTGAGCGGCAGCCGCATGGCCGTCCTTTCGACGCGACCCGCGGTCGTCGACTTCATCGACATGGTCACGATCGCTCCCAACCTGCGTCTCGAGGAGATCCACGTGCGACCCGGCTCGACACTCGACGGCGCAACCGTCGACGAGGCTACGTCGAGGCACGCCGGCGCGACCGTCCTCGCGGTGCGGAAGGCCAGCGCCGAGCTCGTCCCGTCGCCCGACGGCTCGACACGTCTGGACGCGGGTGACCTGGTCGTCGCGATGGGTGACGAGGAGGCCCTCGAGTCGCTGGTCGGCTAGCGCACCACGCGTGCACGAGCACCGCGGTTCGGGATGCCCGGAGATTCGAAGCGCCGACGCGCGCCGGGCGCGGCGCCGGGC
>CAVQHL010000036.1:0-46313 GCA_963712255.1 uncultured Actinomycetes bacterium | reverse complement strand
TACCGGGTGACGCCGAGGACGAACGTGCCTGTCCGAGCGGCGCCCGTGCGGTCGACGACCCGGACGACGAAGCGGTAGCGGCCGGCCCGCGACGGCTTGCCCGTCACCACGCCCGTCGATGGTGAGCCGCAGGCCCGGAGCCAGCGCGCCGCTCACGCGCGTCCAGCGGTACGGGGCGGTGCCGCCGCGCGCCTGCAGCCGGGTCGCGTACGCGCGTCCGACGTGGGCCTTCGGCAGCGTCTTCGCGGCGATCGAGAGCTGGCGCGCGGGCGCCTGCGGCCGGGAGGCGACCCCGAGCGTGACGAGCGCGTCGTTGATCATCGTCGCCATGCTCTGCGCGCCGGTCGGAGTGAGGTGGATGCCGTCCGGCTGGAACCATGCGTCCTTCCCCCGCGCGCGGGCGTTCCAGTCGAGGACGGTCATCTCGGGATGCTTCTTCGCGGCCGCGGTGATCATCTCGTTCATCCGCGCCCAGCTCTGCCGCTCCTCGATGAGCGTCGCCCAGAGAACGCGCTCGACCCGGACTTGGAGAGCACGCGGAGCGTCTCCTCGATGTTCTCCGCGTACGTGTTCTCGTAGTCGTTGTAGCCGACGGCGACCACGACCACGGGGCCGAGATCACGCCCGAGCGCCGACGCGCGCTCGATCACGTTCGGCGGGCGGACGCCGTCGTACGGGCAGCTGAGGTCGCCGAGTCGTCGGCAGGCCGCGACCTCGAGCCGGAGGTCGATGCCGGCGCCCAGGATCGCGCGCGCCTTCGGGTCGTACGCCATCGCCGTCGCCGACGAGTCACCGAACACCGTCACGCGCGTCGCGTCGCTCCGCCCTGGATCGGCAGCGAGGGCAGCGGCCGTCAGCGCGCCGGAAAGCGCGAGAGCGGCCGCGAGGACGAGAACGCGGAGGCGCACAACTGTCGAGGGTAACCGCGGAGAGCCCTTTTTAGGCTCTCCGCAAACAAACCCTTACGGGACGAGCTACGCCGGCACTGCCTGCTCGACGTCGGCGCTCCAGTCGCCGGCCGCCGCGAGCGCGTTCATCCGCGCGCGGTGCAGGAACGCGGCCTGGCCCGCCTCGACGTTCGCCGCGTCACCGCCCCACTTCTCGAGCGCCGACGCCTGGAGGGCGCGGCCGTACGAGAACGAGAGCGGCCACGGCCCGCCCCGCTTGTTGATCGCGTCGAGGTTCTCGGTCGCCTCGACCTCCGACTGGCCGCCGGAGAGGAAGACGATGCCGGGCACCGCCTCGGGCACATGCTCGAGGAAGCACTCGACGGTCTGCTCGGCGACCTGGGCGGACGCCGCCTGTGTCGGGCACTTCTTGCCCGAGATCACCATGTTCGGCTTGAGCAGCATCCCCTCGAGCGCGACGCCCTGCCGCTCGAGCTCGGCGAAGACGAGCCGGAGCGTCTCGGACGTCACCTCGCGGCAGCGCTCGATCGTGTTGTCCGCGTCCATCAGGACCTCGGGCTCGACGATCGGGACGATTCCGGCCTCCTGCGAGAGCGCGGCGTAGCGCGCGAGCGCGTGCGCGTTGACGTGAAGGCATGCATCCGTCGGGATCCCGTCGCCGATCGTGATCACGGCGCGCCACTTGCTGAAGCGGGCGCCGAGCGCGTGATACTCGGCGAAGCGGCCGCGGAGCCCGTCGAGGCCCTCGGTCACCTTCTCCCCGGGGTGCCCGGCGAGGTCCTGGGCGCCCGTGTCCACCTTGATCCCGGGGACGACGCCCTTTCCCGCGAGGAGCTCGGGGAACGGCGTTCCGTCGTCGGCCGCCTGGCGGATCGTCTCGTCGTAGAGGATCACGCCGCCGACGTACTCCTCGAAGCCCGGCGTCGTGAAGAGGAGGTTCCGGTATGCCCGGCGGTTCTCCTCGGTCGACTCGACGCCGATCGAGTCGAACCGCTTCGTGATCGTGCCCGTGGACTCGTCCGCGGCGAGCACGCCCTTGTTGTCGGCCACGATCGAGCGGGCGATCTCGTTCAGTTCCTGGGAGGCCATCAGCGTTCTCCTTCTCTCCGCAACTGCCTGATCTTCTCGGACGGATGGTAGGCGGCGATCCGCCGAACGGTGCCGGAGCGCGAGCGCATCACGAGTGACTCCGTCTCCACGCCTGCCGCGCTCGTGCGAACGCCGCGGAGCAGCGCGCCCTCGGTGACGCCCGTCGCAGCGACGAAGACGTCGTCGCCCGAGACGAGCTCGTCGTGCGTGAGGACGGCGTCCACGTCGAAGCCGGCGTCGACGAGAGCGGAGCGCTCCTCGTCCGAGCGGGGCCAGAGCCTGCCCTGCAGCGCACCACCGAGGCACTTGATCGCGGCCGCCGAGATCACGCCCTCGGGCGTCCCGCCGATCCCCATCAGCGCGTCGATGCCGGTGAAATCCTGCGCCGCGGCGATCGACGGTGCGACGTCGCCGTCGCGGATGAGTCGCACGCGGGCGCCGGACGCCCGCAGCTCCGCGATGAGGTCGTCGTGGCGGTCGCGCTCGAGCACGACGATCGTCAGGTCGTTGGTCGCGACGCCCTTCGCCTTTGCGATCCGCTCGACGTTCTCCGTGGGCGAGCGCTCGATGTCGATCGCGTCCGCGGCCTCCGGCCCGACGGCGATCTTGTCCATGTAGACGGCCGCGCCGGGGAAGAACATCGAGCCGCGCTCGGCGACGGCGATCACGGAGATCGCACCGGGGATCCCGAGCGCCGTGAGACGCGTCCCCTCGAGCGGGTCGACGGCGACGTCGACCTCGGGGCCGTCGCCGTCGCCGATCTCCTCGCCGTTGAAGAGCATCGGCGCCTCGTCCTTCTCCCCCTCGCCGATCACGACGACGCCGCGCATGGAGACGGTGTTGACCATGAGGCGCATGAGATCGACGGCCGCCTGGTCGGCGGCGTTCTTGTCGCCGCGGCCGATCCAGCGCGAGGCGCCCATCGCGGCCGCCTCGGTGACCCGTACGAGCTCGAGCGCGAGGTTCCGGTCCGGGGGCGTGCGGGCGAGGTCGGCGCTCACTGCGACGATCCTATCCCGCCCGGCGCGTCCGCAACCCGCGTCTCGGACGGCTCGAGAAGCACCACGACGAGCCCCGCGGCGAGGACGAGCGCGCCGCCCGCGAGCGTCCACTGCCCGGGCTCCTCGGAGACGAGCGCCCACGCGAGCAGGACGCCGGCGACGGGCTCGAGGAAGGTCAACACCCCGGCCGCCTGCGCCGAGACATGGCGCAGGAGCATCGTGTAGAGGAGCGTCGAGACGCCCGTCAGGACGATTCCGAGCGCGAGGATCGCGCCCCACTCTCCGGCGTCGGTCGGGATGACCCTGTCCGCGAGCAGAAGCGCCGGCGCGACGACGAGCGCGCCGACGAAGCAGTCCCAGAACGCGACCGTGAGGGGCGGCGTGGCGGCGAGCAGGAGACGCTTCGAGAGCACGACGAGCGCGGCGTAGGTGGCCGCCGACCCGAGGCCCGCAGCGACGGCCCACCCGGATGCCGACCCGTCGTCGCTGCCGAGCGCGATCAGCGCGATGCCGACCGCGCCGACGGTCGCCGCACCGAGAACGGGTGCGCTCCACCGCTCCGGAAGGACGAGCGGCGCCGCCACCGCGAGGATCAGCGGAGCGGCGTAGAACGTCAGGACCGCGAGCGCCACCGAGCCGTGCTTCACGGCCAGGAAGAAGAGGAGCCAGTGCGCCCCCTGCACGGCGCCGAGGAGCGCCAGTTGCGGCAGTCGACCGCGTGGCGCGAGGAGCGCCGGCCGTCCGACGAGGACCGCGCCGAGCGCGAGCGTGCCCGCGGCGAGCGCGAGGCGCCAGAACGCGAGCGGCTCGGCGCCGAGGTCGACGGCCGCGGCGAGGACGGCGATGAAGCCCCACGAGGCGGTCAGCGCACCGAGCCCGAGCTTCCAGCGCATCGCGGGATTATCGGGTGACGCGTGCCCGGCCGAGCCGGGCACCGAGCTCACATCCGGTCGGGCGCCTCCACCCCGACCAGGTCGAGGCACGTCGCGACCACGTCTCTCGTTGCGACGCAGAGAGCGAGCCGGAACGACTCCTCCTCCGAGTCGAGCACGCGATGCTGGTGGTAGAAGCGGTGGAAGTCGTCCGCGACGCGGATGGCGTAGGTCGGGACGGCGTGCGGGGCTCGCCGGGCCGTCGCCTCGCGGACGACCTCCGGCAGCTCGAGGAGCCGCTTGACGAGGTCGCGCTCCTCGACGGCGAGCGCACCGGACGGCTGCGGCTCGGGCGACCGGTCGCCGGCGTTGCGGAGCACGCCTGCGATTCGCGCGTGCGCGTACTGCACGTAGTAGACGGGGTTCTTCTGGCTCCGCTCCGCGGCGACGTCGACGTCGACCTCGATCGTCTGGTCATGGCCGCGCGAGAGCAGGTACCAGCGAGCGGCGTCGACGCCGATCTCGTCGACGAACTCGTCGAGGAAGACGACATCGCCGCGCCGCTTGGCCATCTTCGTGGCCTCGCCCCCGCGCGTCAGGTGCACGAGCTGGTAGATGAGCACCTCGATGGAGTCCCGCGGGTGGCCGAGCAGCTCCGCGAGCGCCTGAAGCCGCGCGACGTAGCCGTGGTGATCGGCTCCGAGCACGTAGACGAGCCGGTCGAACCCCTTCGCGAACTTGCGCCGGATGTACGCCGCGTCCGCCGCGAAGTACGTCGGCGTCCCGTCGGACCGGACGACGACGCGGTCCTTGTCGTCGCCGTGCGCGCTGGTGCGCGCCCACCGCGCGCCGTCCTGCTCGTAGGTCTCGAGCGCCGCGAGTGCCTCCGGGATCTCCGCCTCGACGACGCTCTGCCGCTCGAAGCTGTCGAAGTGGATGCGGAACCGCTCGAGCGCCGCCTCGATCTGCCCGAGCACTCGCGCGACGGGGTCGCCCTCCTCGCGGGCGAGCACCGCGACGTACTCGCCCCGGTAGCCGTCCTCCGGCGGGTCTTCTCCCCGCCGGACGGCGTCGACCGAGGCGCGGAAGAGGTCCATCTGCGCGCCGGCGTCGTTGTAGTAGTACTCGCGCTCGACGTCGTTCCCCGCGAACTCGAGCAGCCGCGCGACGGCGTCGCCGTACGCGCCGTTCCGCGCGGAGGCGACGGTGATCGGCCCCGTCGGGTTCGCCGAGACGAGCTCGACCTGGATGCGCTCCGGGGTCTCGGCGGAGCCGGCGCCGAAGCGCCTCCCCTGCTCGACGACCGCCGCGAGCGCGCGTCCGAGCCAGGCCCCGTCCACCGTGATGTTCAGGAACCCGGGGCCTGCGACGTCGACGGCCGCGACACCCTCGAGCGACGCCACGCGCTCCGCGAGCTCCGCCGCCACCTCGCGCGGTGGCCGGCGCGCGCTGCCCGCGAGCCGAAGCGCGACGTTGGTCGCGTAGTCGCCGTGCCGGGGGTCGGACGGGCGCTCGAGCGTCACGGGAGCACCGGCGAGGTCGCCGAGCGTGCGTTCGAGCGTCAGGACGGGGTCGAGCGGCGGCATCGCTGCATCGTACGGCGGGGCTTCGGCCCGCCGTGAAAGAGCCGTTCCGCGTCCGCTACTGGGTGTGGGCGGCAGCGACCGGGCGCGTGTTCGTGGCGGTGCTCGCGGTGATGCCCTCGCGCGCGAGCGCCGTCGCGACCTCCTCGCGTGCCTTGTAGATCCGCCACTTGACGGTCGCGAGCGTGATCTCGAGCGAGTCGGCGATCTCCGTGTAGGAGAGGCCGACGACGTCCCGGAGGAGGAGCGCCATCTTGAGGTCGACCGTCAGCGCCTCGACCGCGCGCCACATGGCGTCGATCGTCTCCGAGCGCTCGAACGGCTGGTCGACCACCTCGAGCGGCGGGATGTCGTCGAGCGCGACGACTGCCCGCGGCCGGCGCTCCAGCGCCCGCAGCTCGTCGAGCACGCGGTTCTTCGTGACCTGGAAGAGCCAGGTGGTGAAGAGCGACCGGTCGGAGAAGCTGCGGAGCCCCTGGTAGACGCGCAGGAAGACCTCTTGCGTCAGGTCCTCCGCGAGGCTTCGGTCGCCCACGAGGCGCAGCACGTAGTTGTAGACCGGCTGCTCGTACGCCCGGACGATGAGGTTGAACGCCCGCTCGTCCCCGCGCTGGGCCTTGCGAAGCACACCTGGGTCGGGCTGCGTCAGGGCCAATGCGCCGCGAGCATACAGCGCAAAACGGTCATTTCACGAACAATTTACGACTCGGTAGCGTGTCAGCGATTGTTGACAACGAGCGACCGTCCGGACATCGCGGACGGCGCGTCCAGATCGAGGAGATCGAGGACGGTCGGGGCGAGATCGGCGAGCTCGCCCCCGTCTCGGATTGCGCCTCCCTCGAGCGTCAGGATGAGCGGGACGGGGTTCGTCGTGTGGGCGGTGTGCGGGCTGACGCCGTCGTCCGTGAGGAGCTTCTCGGCGTTCCCGTGGTCGGCGGTCACGAGGCAGACGCCCCCCGCGCAGGTGCGTCGCCGCGACGACCTCCCCGAGGCACGCGTCGGCCGTCTCGACGGCGCGAACGACGGCGGGGATCACGCCCGTGTGGCCGACCATGTCGGGGTTCGCGAAGTTGACGACGCAGAACCCGTACGCCCTCCGCGAGTGCCGCAGAGACGCGCGCGCTGACCTCGGCCGCGGACATCTCGGGCTTCAGGTCGTAGCTCGGGACGTCTCTCGGCGACGGCACGAGGATGCGGTCCTCACCCGGCCACGGCTCCTCGATCCCGCCGTTGAAGAAGTAGGTCACGTGGGCGTACTTCTCCGTCTCGGCGGCGTGGAGCTGGCGCCGGCCGGCGGTGGCGAGGACCTCGGCGAGCGTCTCGGCGACCTGCTGCTCCGCGAACGCGACCGGGCAGTCGAGGTCGTCGCGGTAGCGCGTCATCGTCACGACGTCGACGCCTCTGTCGAGCAGCCGCTCGGTGAGCTGCCGCACGCGGTCGGGCCGGAAGTTGAAGACGATCGCGCAGTCCCGCGCCGGGTCGAGCCGTGGCCGCCCCTCGAGCACGACGGGCTCGACGAACTCGTCGGTGACCCCGCGCGCGTAGCTCGCCCGCACGGCGTCGACCGGGTCGTGCGCCTGCTCGCCCACCCCGCCGAGGATCGCCGCGAGCGCCCGGTCCGTCCGCTCCCAGCGCTTGTCGCGGTCCATCGCGTAGTACCGGCCGACGACCGTCGCGATGCGGTCGGCAGGCAGCGTGGCGAGGTCGGTCACCGATGCCTCGGGCGAGACGTCGCGCCCGTCGGTGAAGGCGTGGATCCAGGTCCTGTCCTCCATCCCCTCGCGCCGGGCGAGCTCGAGCAGCGCCCGGAGGTGGTCGATGTGCGAGTGCACGCCTCCCTGCGAGACGAGGCCGAGCAGGTGGACCGCGCCGCCTCGCTCGCGGGCGCGACGGAAGGCGCCGACGAGGGCATCGTTCGTCATGAGCGACCCGTCCTCGACGGCGCGGGTCACGCGGACGAGGTCCTGGTACAGGATCCGCCCCGACCCGATCGTGAGGTGTCCGACCTCCGAGTTCCCCATCTGGCCGTCCGGCAGCCCGACCGCGGCACCGGATGCGACGAGCTGCGTCGTCGGGTAGCGGGCGACGAGATCGTCGAAGACCGGCGTCCGCGCGAGCTCGACGGCGTTCCCCGGCCCGGGAGGAGCGATCCCCCACCCGTCGAGGATCACGAGCGTGACGAGCGGCAGCCCGTTCGGGCTCACGAAGCGGCGGCGCGGCAGATCGCCGCGAAGGACTCGGGCTCGAGCGAGGCGCCCCCGACGAGCGCGCCGTCCACGGCCGGCTGCGCCATCAGCTCGGCAGCGTTCTCCGGCTTGACCGAGCCGCCGTAGAGGACCTGCGTCTCGTGGAGCTCCTTGATCAGCGCGTGCGCGTCCTGCGCGATCTCGGGTGTCGCGGTCTTGCCGGTCCCGATCGCCCAGACCGGCTCGTAGGCGATCACGAGGCGCTCGTGCCGCGGGATGGCGGCGACCTGGCGGCGGAGCACCGCCTCGGTCTCCGCGGACTCGCGCTGCGCGTCTGTCTCGCCGACGCACGCGATGACCGACAGCCCCGCCTCGAGCGCCGCCTCGCAGCGCAGCCGCACGGTCTCGTCGGTCTCGCCGAAGTACTGCCGCCGCTCCGAGTGCCCGACGATCGCGCCCTCGACGCCGACCTCGAGGAGCATCCCCGCCGAGACCTCGCCGGTGAACGCTCCCTCGGCGGCCCAGTGCACGTTCTGCGCGTAGACGGGCACGCCGCGCCCGACCGCGGCGCCGAGCGACACGAACGGTGGGCAGACGACGACGTCGACGCCCGGCGGCGGCTCGAACGCATCGAGGAACTCGACGGTCTCCCGCGGGCCCTTGAACATCTTCCAGTTGCCTGCGACCAGCATGAGCGCCTCGATGCCTACGCGGGCGGGATCGCCGCGACCCCGGGCAGCTCCTTGCCCTCGAGCAGCTCGAGCGACGCGCCGCCGCCCGTCGAGACCCACGAGACGTCGTCGTCGAGCCCGAGCTCGGCGATCGCCCGGACGGAGTCGCCGCCGCCGACGACCGTGTAGCCGTCCACGGCCGCAACCGCCTCGGCGACGGCCTTCGTGCCCTCGGCGAACCGCTCCCACTCGAACACGCCCATCGGGCCGTTCCAGAACACCGTCTTCGCGCCGCGGATGAGCTCGCCGAAGCGGGCGCGCGTCTCCGGCCCGATGTCGAGGCCGAGCCAGCCGTCCGGGACGTCGTCGTACGGCGCGACCCTGCTCTCCGCGTCGGCGTCGAACGACGCCGCGGCGACGACGTCGGTCGGCAGCTCGACGGGGAACGGGAGCGTCGCCCCCTCGCGGAGCTCCTCGGCCATCTTGCCTCCGACGATCACGGTGTCGGCCCGGTCACCGAGGTTCTCGAGGACGCCGAGCTTGTCCTCGACCTTGGCGCCGCCTGCGACGAGCACGAACGGCCGCTCGACGTCGCCGAGGAGCCTGCCGAGGCTCTCGAGCTCGGCCAGGAGCAGCAACCCGGCGTATGCGGGCAGGAGGCGCGCGACCGCCTCGGTCGAGGCGTGCGCGCGATGCGCGGAGCCGAACGCGTCGTTCACGTAGAGGTCCATGCCCTCGGCGAGGGTGCGGGCCGTCTCCGGGTCGTTCGCGGTCTCCCCCGGGAGGAAGCGCGTGTTCTCCAGCACGCGCACCCGCTCGTCCGCGACGAGCTCGGCCAGCCGCTCGGCGACCGGCGCGATCGCGAACGCCGGGTCGGCCCCCTTCGGGCGCCCGAGGTGCGAGCACACCGCGATCTCGGACGCGTCGCGCTCCAGCAGCAGCTGGAGCGTCGGCAGCGCTGCGCGGATTCGCGTGTCGTCCGCGACGCGGCCGTCGTCGAGCGGGACGTTGAGGTCGGCGCGGACGAGGACGCGCTTGCCGGCGACGTCGGCGGTCTCGACGGACCGCGGCAGCCTCACGCGAGCAGCTTCCCGACGAGGTCGACGAGGCGGCAGCTGTAGCCCCACTCGTTGTCGTACCAGCCGAAGACCTTGGCCGTGCGGCCGTGCGCCATCGTCATCTGGCTGTCGAAGATGCACGAGTTGGGGTTGCCGACGATGTCGGTCGAGACGAGCGGATCCTCCGAGTAGTGCAGGACGTCGGCGAGCGGCCCGCTCGACGAGGCCGCGGCGTACGCCTCGTTGATCTCGTCCTTCGTCACGTCGCGACCGAGCGTGACCACGAGGTCGGTGAGCGACCCGGTCGGAACCGGTGCGCGCACCGACACGCCGTCGACCTTCCCCTTCAGATGCGGCAGGACGAGGCCGATCGCCTTGGCGGCGCCGGTCGAGGTCGGGATCAGGTTGATCGCGGCCGCCCGCGCGCGTCGGAGGTCCTTGTGCGGCAGGTCGAGGATGTTCTGGTCGTTCGTGTACGCGTGGATCGTCGTCATGAAGCCGGACTCGATGACGGCGAGGTCGTCCAGGACCCGCGCGAGCGGTGCGACGCAGTTCGTCGTGCAGGAGGCGTTCGAGACGATGTGGTGCGCGGCCGGGTCGTAGTCGCCGTCGTTGACGCCGAGCACGAGCGTGACGTCCGGATCGGTGGCGGGCGCGGAGATGAGCACCTTCTTCGCGCCGGCGTCGAGGTGCTTCTGCGCGCCCTCGCGGTCGGTGAAGAACCCGGTCGACTCGAGGACGACGTCGACGCCGAGGTCGCCCCACGGCAGCGCGGCCGGATCGCGCTCGGAGAGCATCTTCATCTCCTCGCCGCCGGCCCTGATCACGCCGTCGCCGAGCTCGACGTCGCCGGGGAACGGCCCGAGCACCGAGTCGTACTTGAGGAGGTGCGCCATCGTCTTCGCGTCGCCGAGGTCGTTGACCGCGACGATCTCGATGTCCGCCCCGCGCTGCTGCTGCGCGCGGAAGAAGTTGCGGCCGATCCGGCCGAAGCCGTTGATGCCGACCCGGGTTGCCATGCGTCGCTCGCCTCCGTGATCCGTGAGTGGGTTCGCGATCGAGTCTAGTGAGGTGGCGTCGCGATCGGACGGTCGCGCGATGCCACGTCCGATGCAGTTGCGGCCCGCGAAGCGGGACGCCTTCAGGGATGTGCCCCGCCGAAGGCGGGGATCAGCGGCACGAATCCGCTCCCGCGGATTCGTGCTTCGCGAGCAAGGGTGGGCGGAGGAGGAGCTCCGAGGAGATCCCCTCCCCCGAAACGCGCTCCGAGACCAGACGGCGAACGGGGTCTGGATTCGCCGCCCGGGAGCGCGGCCCACGGACGCGATTATGGGTCCTGCCGTGCCGTAGCTCAACCTGCCTCGGGAACCCGCTCGCGGACGTCGTCGGCGTACGCGACGAGACGGGCGAGACGCCCCGCCATCGCGGCCTTCGTCACGGGTGGGTCCGCCCGCTCCGCGAGCTCGCGGAGCGAGAGCGACGGGTGCCGGAGGCGGAGGTGGGCGGCGTCCTGGAGCGTCGCGCCGAGGTCCTCGAGCTCGCCCGAGTCGCGCAGCGATCCGCACGGCCTCGAGCTGCGCGAGGGCCGAGCGGCTCTGGCGGACGAGGTTCGCGTGATCCGCGTTCGCCAGCCGATTGGCGTCGGCCCGGAGCCCCGCGACGAGCGCCCGCTCCTCGAGTGCGAGGACGGTCTCGGACGCGCCGGCGACCGACAGGTACGCCTCGATGCCGTCCCAGCTCTTCGCATACGCCGCCGAGTGCGACTCGCGGTCGAGCACGCGCATGCGGACTCCCGCGGCGGACGCGACGCTTCGGACGAAGGCTGCGCCCGCGTGAAGGGGCGTCCGCACCTCGAGGTGCGGCGACCGGGGGCCGCTGAGCGACCCCGCGCCGAGGAAGGCGCCGCGCAGGTAGGCCGAGCGGCAGCACGGCCGGGCGACGACGTGCCCCGGCGGACGGTCGAGCGGCAGGCCCTCCCGGCTCACGACCCCGGCCTGGGCCAGCACGTCGATCGCGTGCTCCGAGCCGGCGACGAGCAGCTGCGTGCGCGCGGCGCCGTCGAAGGCGCGGCGCCGGTACGTCCGGATCTCCGCCTCGACCCGAAGCGCCCGGAGGATCGCGAAGGCACGGCGCGCGACCGCCGACTCGGCGAAGTCGAGGTGGAACGACACCGCGCCGCGGCCGAGGAGGTGGACGGTGCCGCCGGTGTGGAAGAGCGCCGAGATCTCGGCCAGCCGGTCGCAGCGCCGCGACGGCGCGACCGCGGCGAGCTCGGCGCGCGCATCGGCGGCGAGCGAGTCGATGCTCACAGGAGCGTTCCCTCGAGCGCGAGCAGCCGTCGCTTGAGGCGGTGACCCGACGGCCCGTATCCCCCGAGCTCGTACGGCTCGCCGCGCCCTGCGGCGACGACGCGGTGGCAGGGCACGACGAGCGAGAAGCGGTTCGAGGCGCAGAAGCTGCCTGCCGCCCGAGCGGCCCGCGGACGCCCGGCGAGCGCCGCGAGGCCGCCGTACGACACGACGTCGCCCCACCGGACGGTCCGCACGGCGAGCGAGCAGCTCCCGCTGGAAGTCGCTGAGACCGCCGTCGTCGATCGCAACGTCGTCGTAGCCGACCGGCGTCCCGGCGAGGTGCGTGGCGAACCGCCGGCACAGATCCGGCACGAAGCCGTCACCCACCTGTGACGGCTTCGCGGCTAGCGTGACCTCAGGGGTGCTCGCTCCCCCCTGGGGGCCCCCTCCGGCGGGGAAGAGCTTGCGGCGCCGCGACGGAAGTGCGTGCCCGACGAGGACGTTGCCGTGGACGAGGAGCTCGCCGACGCCCCAGCCGGGCACCTCGTAGCGGTGCCTGACCGCATCGAGGTCCCGCGTCACGTCCACCCACCCGACTCTACAATCGGCCCCGTGAGCGCCCCCGGGATCTTCCGTCCGCCGCCCGCTGTCAACGAGCCCGTTCGCGGGTTCGCGCCGGGCAGCCCGGAGCGCGCCGAGCTCAAGCAGCGGCTCGCGGAGATGGCGGGCGAGCGGATCGACATCCCGCTCGTGATCGGCGGCGAGCGCGTCGAGACGGGGACGACCTTCGAGGCCGTCATGCCGCACGACCACGACCACGTCCTCGCAGAGGTCGCGAAGGGGGACGCGTCGCACGTCGAGCGCGCGATCGCCGCCGCCCGTGACGCCCACGCGTCGTGGTCGGCGACACCGTGGCACGAGCGGGTCGCCGTCTTCCTGCGGGCAGCGGAGCTGCTGTCGGGCCCGTGGCGGTCGACGATCACGGCGGCGACGATGCTGAACCAGTCGAAGACCGCGCACCAGGCCGAGATCGACGCTGCGTGCGAGACGATCGACTTCCTCCGCTTCAACTGCGAGTACCTCGTCCGCATCTACGAGGAGCAGCCGATCTCGTCGCCGGGCGTCTGGAACCGGCTCGAGTACCGGCCGCTCGAGGGGTTCGTCTTCGCGATCAGCCCGTTCAACTTCACCGCGATCGGCGCGAACCTCACGACCTCGCCCGCGCTGATGGGCAACACCGTGGTCTGGAAGCCCGCGTCGACCCAGGCGCTCTCCGCCTGGTACACGCTGCGCATCCTCGAGGAGGCCGGCCTCCCGCCGGGCGTGATCAACCTCGTCTTCGGGCCCGGCGCCGAGCTGGGCGACGCCGCCCTCGTGAGCCCCGAGCTCGCGGGCGTCCACTTCACGGGCTCGACGGGCGTGTTCCACTCGATCTGGAAGACGATCGGCGGCGGCATCGACCGGTACCGCAACTACCCGCGCATCGTCGGCGAGACCGGCGGCAAGGACTTCATCATCGCCCACCCCTCCGCCGACGCAGAGGCGGTCGCGACGGCCATCGTCCGCGGCTCGTTCGAGTACCAGGGGCAGAAGTGCTCGGCGTCGTCGCGCCTCTACATCCCCTCGAACCTCTGGGCCGAGGTGAGCGAGCAGCTCGAGCGGGACGTCTCGTCGATCGCGATGGGCGACGTCCGGGACTTCTCGAACTTCATGGGGGCCGTGATCGACGGCTCGTCGTACAAGACCCAGGCCGACGCGATCGCGGAGGCGAAGAGCGCCGGCGCGGAGATCGTCGCGGGCGGCGAGACGGACGACAGCGAGGGCTGGTTCGTCCGGCCGACGGTGATCAAGACCGACGATCCCGACTTCCGCCTGATGCGGGACGAGCTGTTCGGGCCGGTCGTCACCGCGTACGTCTACGACGAGCGGAAGTGGGACGACACGCTCGACCTCGTCGACCGCACGGGCACGTACGCGCTGACCGGCGCGATCTTCTCGAACGACCGCGCGGCCATCGGGCAGGCGCACGACGCGCTCCGCTACGCGGCCGGCAACTTCTACGTCAACGACAAGCCGACCGGCGCCGTCGTGGGGCAGCAGCCGTTCGGCGGCGCACGCGCCTCGGGGACGAACGACAAGGCCGGCTCGATGTGGAACCTGATCCGCTGGGTCAGCCCGCGGACGGTGAAGGAGACCCTGGTCCCCGCCGACCGACTACCGCTACCCGTTCCTCGCGCCCGACGCCTGACGCAGGCCGGCGGGCACGATGCCCTGCATGCGAAGGCGCTTGCGACCGGCAGAGCGGTCGCCTTCAGGCATTTGCCCCGGGGCTAGCCGGGGATCGAGCGGCAGGCATCCGCTCCGGCGGCTCCCTGCTCCGCGGAGCTAGCGATGTTCGACGCGATCACCACCGCGATCGAGCAGTTCTGGGACTTCCTCTCCGACATCGCGATCCTGCCGCTCCTCGCGGCGATCGGCTGCCATCTGCTCAAGCTCGCCTGCACGAGCCGTGCCTGGCGGAACGTCCTCGCTGCCGCATACCCGGACCTCACGGTCCGGTGGCCGCCGATCCTCGCCGCGTACGTCTCGGGCGTCGGCGTCAACGCGATCCTGCCGGCGCGTGGCGGCGACGTCGTGCGCGTCTACCTCGCGCACCGCGCGATCCCGGGGAGCTCCTACACGACGATCGTCGCGTCGACCGTCGTCCTGATCTTCGTGGACATGACGCTCGCACTCCTCGTCTTCGCCTGGGCGCTCACGCAGGGCGTGCTCCCGTCGCTCGACGCGCTCGGCGCGCTCCCGGCCTTCGACTACTCGTGGGTGTTCGACGAGGGGGTGATCCACCCCGGCGCGGTGATCGCGTTCGTCGCGGTCGTCGCCGGGGGCACGTGGCTCCTCCACCACTTCTGGAACCGGCTCCGCGCGCGGGTGGCGCAGGCATTCGCCGTCTTCGAGCCGCCCTCGCGGTACGTCCGCACGGTCGTCGTCTGGCAGCTCGCCGACTGGGGGCTCCGGCTCGCGACGGTCTGGTTCTTCCTCGGCGCGTTCGGCATCGAGCAGACCATCGGCAACGCGCTGCTCGCCCAGGCGACGATGAGCCTCGCGACGCTCGTCCCCGCCACTCCGGGCGGGATCGGCACCGAGCAGGCACTCATCGTCTACGCGTTCCGGGATGTCGGCGTCGCCCGGTCGACCCTGCTCGCGTTCAGCGTCGGGATGAAGCTGACGCTCACGGTCGTCAACGTCATCATCGGCTTCACCGCGATCTTCCTCACGCTCGGGACGGTGCGGTTCAAGAGCGTCGTGCAGCCTCCGGTCGACCCCGACGCGCCCGTGCCCTAGGGCCTAGCCGCGGCCCGCCTTGTGCAGCTGGGCGTACACGGCGCGGGCGGTCTTCGACGGCAGCCCCGGAACGCCCTCGAGCTCCTCGCGCGTCGCCTGGACGAACGCCTCGGCCGAGCCGAAGTGGTTCAGGATCGCCCGCCGGCGTGCAGGCCCGATGCCCTCGAGGTCGTCGAAGATCGACTCGAACGCCCGCGTGTCGCGACGCCGCCGGTGGAACCCGATCGCGAAGCGGTGCGCCTCGTCCCGAGCACGCTGGAGAAGTTGCAAGCCCGCGTCGTGACGCGGAAGCCGGATCGGCGTGGCGCGGCCCGGGACGAACACCTCTTCCTCGCGCTTTGCGAGCGCCACGACCGCGACGCGCGGCAGGTCGTACGTCGCATGGATCGCCTCGAGCGCGGCCGCCAGCTGCCCCTTGCCGCCGTCGATCACGACGAGGTTCGGGATCCTCGAGAAGCTCTCGTCGAAGCGATCCTCGCGGGCGGCGTCGCGGAGCCGCGCGAAGCGGCGCGAGACGACCTGCGCCATCGCCGCGAAGTCGTCCTGCCCCTCCAGGCCGCGCACCGCGAACGTGCGGTAGTGGGCGCGCCGCGGCTGCGCGTCGACGAACACCGCCATCGAGGCGACGATCTCGCGGCCCTGGATGTTCGACACGTCGAAGCACTCGATCCGCGTCGGCAGGCTCTCGAGGTTGAGCGACTCGCGGAGCTCCTCGAGCGCCTCGACGCGGCGCCGGCGCTTCTGCTCCGTGACGGAGGCGTCGTGCTCGAGCGCGAGCCGCGCGTTCTCCTCCGCGAGCTCCGCGAGCCGTCGCTTCTCGCCGCGCTGCGGCGCGCGCACCTCGACCCGCGCGCCGCGGAGGTCGCCGAGGAAGGACGCGAGCGCCTCGGTGTCCGCGATGTCCGAGGGCACGACGACCTGCGGCGGGATGGCCGGCGCGCTGCCGTAGTGCTCGACGCAGAACGACTCGAGGATCGTCTCGCGATCCTGGCCCTCGACGTTCTCGAGGTGGAACGCGAAGCGGTCGAACATCTTCCCGTCCCGGATCGGGAACAGCTGGACCGCGGCGCGGTCGCCCTCGACGGCGAGCCCGATCACGTCGATCGTGCCGACCGCGCGCTTGTCGGCCGCCTGGCGCTGCGCGAGGCTCTCGACCGCATGCAGGCGGTTCCGGTAGCGCGCGGCCTCCTCGAAGCGCTCGGCGGCAGACGGCCTCGCGCATCCGGCGCTCGAGCTCGCGGCGGATCGGACGCGTCTCGCCGGAGAGGAACTCGATCACCCCGTCGATGATCTCCCCGTACCCCTCCTCGGAGATCGCGCCGACGCACGGCGCCGTGCAGCGCTCGATGTGGAAGTCGAGGCAGGGGATGCCCGAGTGGCGGCCGGGCTTCGGCCCCTCGCACGGCCGGAACTGGAAGACCCGATTGAGCACGTCGAGCGTCTCGCGCACCTTCTTCGCGTTCGCGTACGGCCCGAAGTAGACCGTTCCGCGCCGGTGACGCTCGCGGGTGAACATCACGCGGGGATACGGATCGGCGACCGTCACCGCGATGTACGGGAACGACTTGTCGTCCCGCAGGCGGACGTTGAACGGCGGTCGGTGGCGCTTGACGAGGTTCTGCTCGAGGTGCAGCGCCTCCGCCTCGCTCTGCGTGACGATCACCTCGATGCGCGCGGATCCGGTCGACCATCCGGTCGATGCCGACGCGCATGTCGGCGCCACGGTTGAAGTAGCTGCGCACGCGAGCCCGGAGCGACTTCGCCTTGCCGACGTAGAGGACCTCGTCGCGATCCCCGCGGAAGAGGTAGACGCCCGGGCCGCGCGGCAGCTTGCCGAGCTGGCTCCGAACGGAATCTTCATGCACGCGAGCTAGCGTACCCCGACCGTGCGGCGACCCCTCTCGACCCTGATCGGCGTCCTCGCCGCGTTCCTCGTCTTCGTGCTTCCCGCCCAGGCTGCAGGGCCGACGATGGCTCTCGGGGCCGCGGAGGACAACGTCCGGGCGGCGGATCTCGTCACCGCGAAGGCGGCGATGTCCAGGCTCCGGCTCGCCGGCTTCACGTCCGTGCGGATGACGTCGAACTGGCGTCCGGGCCTCCTCGCGCCGACGGCCGGGGAGCTCCAGGTCCTCCGCAACGTCGAGGCCGCGGCCCGTCTCTCGGGCGTGAAGGTCTACCTCTCCGTCTACCACCCCGGCTCGGCGACGACGCCGCTCGACGCGACGGCGCAGACCGAGTTCGCGCAGTACGCGGCCGCGATCGCACGGGCGCTGCCGTCGTTCGACGACGTGATCGTCGGCAACGAGCCGAACCTCAACCGCTTCTGGCTGCCGCAGTTCGCGCCCGACGGCTCGAACGCGTCGGCGCCGGCCTACCTGCAGCTGCTCGCCCGGACGTACGACGCGTTGAAGGCGGTCGATCCCGGGCTCCGCGTCTGGGGCGGCGCCCTCGCGCCGCGCGGCGGCGACCGGGCCGGCGGCGTTCGCCCGACGTCCTCCCCCACCGCTTTCCTCAAGGCGCTCGGCGTCGCGTACCGCGCCAGCGGCCGGACGCTGCCCGTGATGGACGGCCTCGCGTTCCATCCGTACCCGGACAACTCGTCGCAGAGCCCGGACTTCCCGCACCCGAACTCGACGACGATCGGCCTCGCCGACTACGACAAGCTCGTCGCGCTGCTCGCGGAGGCCTTCGACGGGACGGCCCAGCAGGGCTCCTCTCTGCCGATCCTCTACGACGAGTTCGGGATCGAGTCGGTCGTGCCCGACGGGAAGAAGAGCCTCTACACCGGCACCGAGCCGACGACCACGAGGCCCGTCGACGAGCGCCAGCAGGCGGCCGCCTACGATCTCGGCCTGCGGCTCGCGTTCTGCCAGCCCACCGTCGCGGGCGTCCTCCTCTTCCATACCGAGGACGAGCGCGCGCTCGTGAGCTGGCAGTCGGGCGTGTACTACGCGGACGCGACGCCGAAGGCGAGCTTCTGGGCCGTGAAGGACTCGCTCGATCGCGCACGCGGCGGGTCGATCGCGCGGTGCGACGGCGTCGCGCTCGACGTCCGGCTGACGAACCTCCGGTTCCCCGGGCCGCGCGAGTTCCTCACGGGCAAGCGCGACGTCCGCTTCCGCTGCTCGTACGACTGCTCGTGGGAGCTCGTCGCGACGCGGACGACGACGGGCGCCGTCGCTGCGCGCGTCCGCGGCCACGGTCGCTACGCCCGGCCGCTCGTCGCATCGCTGAAGGGCCGCAAGCTCGGTCGCGCGCCGCTTCGCCTCTCGCTCACGGTCGTGCACCCGGTCAACCCGGGCGTGCCGTTCACGCGCGCGAGCGGCGAGCTCCGCCCCGCCTAGCCTCTAGCTCTCGGGAGGCCGCACGGAGTAGGTGAGCTGCACCTGCTGTCCGTCCTGCCGGACCGACTCGAGCCGGACCCGCTTCGACGTCAGCCGCCGCGGGAGGAGCGGCGCGCCGGCCCCGAGGAACACCGGCTGCATCCCCAGCAGGATCTCGTCGAGCAGCCCCCGGTCGGCGAACGCGCCGACGAGCTCGCCTCCGCCGACGAGCCAGACGTTCTTGCCGTTCGCGGCGCGCACCATCTCCGCGTGCACGGGCGCCACGTCGCCCTGCACGAACCGGATGTCGGCGTCCGGCACCGCCGGAAGCTCGCCGTGCGTGAAGACCCAGCAGGGCGTGTCGCCGTACCATCGCCGCCACTTCTCCGGCTCCTCGTCGAGGCGCTCGTGGGCGTAGACCCACTCGTACGTCGTCCTCCCCATCGCCATCGCACCGACCTCGGCGAAGAAGCCGCCGAACCCCTCCGCCCCGCTGCCGCCGTTCCGCGGAACCTCGAACAGCCACTCGAGCGAGTTGTCGGCGTCCGCGATGTAGCCGTCGACGGTCGTCGCCGTGAAGTACTGCGTCTTCGTCATCGCTCCATCGTGCCGGATCACCTGCCGCGCCCGTACCATTCACGCCGATGGCGGACGGGTACGAGCGCATCGAGGGCGTCGAGGTCGGGCAGTACGTCGCCTACCGCTTCTTCCGCGTCGACCCCGCGTGGCGACGGCTTCCGATCGACGAGCGCGCGGCCGGCAAGGAGGCGTTCGCCGACGTCGTCGACGAGTTCGCCGGTCGGATCGAGGGGCTCCGGGCCTACTCCACGGTCGGCGTCCGCCCCGAGGCCGATTTCTTCCTCTGGACGATCACCCAGCGCTACGACGACCTGCTCGAGCTGGGTGCGGCGCTGAACGGGACGCCGCTCGCCGGCTGGCTCGAGACGCCGTACTCGTACCTCGGGACCACGAAGCCGTCGGTCTACACGGACAAGAAGCGCATCCGCCAGGGGCGCGTCGCGCCGCGGAACGCCCCGTACCTCGTCATCTACCCCTTCGTGAAGCGGCGACCCTGGTACTTCCTGACCTTCGAGGAGCGCGCGAACGCCATGCGCGAGCACGCCGAGGTCGGCGGCAAGTTCGTCACCGTCACGAACCACACGACCTACTCCTTCGGGATCGACGACCAGGAGTTCATCCCGGCGTTCGAGGCGGAGGAGCCGGCCGACTTCATGCACCTGATGATGACCCTCCGCGAGACGGAGGCATCCCGCTGGACCGAGCGGGACACGCCGATCTTCGTCGGGAAGCTCGTCGACGTGCGCGTCGCGCTCGATGCGCTCGACGGCGCAGTCGCGGAGATCCCGAGCGCCGAGGCGCTCTACCGGGCGCCCGACGGCACGCAGTATCCGGCCCCCTCGCGCTGAGCTTCCTCGCGAAGCGGGATTCCGCAGGAGCGGAATCCCGCCGCTGATCCCCGCCTACGGCGGGGCACATCCCTGAAGGCGCCCGCTGTCGCGGCCGCAACTGCATACGCCGGATCCCCGAGCGTTTCGCGTGACCGCGTCAGACGTAGCGGTGCTCGCGCCGCCAGACGCGGAAGATCGCCCAGGCGCAGCAGGCGAGGACGACGAAGAACACGACGGCGTCCGCTCCGGTCGGACGGAGCCCGAGCACCGCGCCGACGTCGACCACCGCGATCACGATCGCGCCGTAGAACGTCCTCTGCGAGAGCGTGCTCCACATCTCGATGTCGGACCGGCGCTCTCGCCAGAGCAGGAAGAGGAAGAACGCGATCGCGAGGAAGAACGCGATCTGGAGCAGCGCACCCGCGGTGACGAGCGACTCCTCGAGCGAGAGAAGCACGATCACGAGCGACACGAGCGCGATGAGCACCATGCCGCGGAGGAACGTGTTCTGCCAGAGCCGTCTCATGCGGATCCCGTCATGAACGCGCGGATCGCGAGCGCTCCCGCCACACCCGTGGTCGCGGCGAACCAGAGGAGCCGCCGCGGCCCCGACTCGGGCGCGTAGAACCACGGCACGAGCGCGACGGCGAGCGCGAGCGAGCCGTACGCGTAGTGGAGCTCGTCACCCGCACGGCGGTCGTCGGCGAGGAGCAGGAGCCCGACCGCGACCTGGGCGACGAGCAGCGTCTGGGCGAGGGAGAGGAGATGCGTCGTGATCGCCCCGGCGCCGCGGCCGCGCCAGTAGAGCACGCCGCCGAAGAATGCGGCGAACGCGCATACCGCGATCACCGCCGCCCCGAGCCACGGATGGAGCCCCGCCACGCGGCGAGGGTAGCGGAGCGGCACCACGGGACGGGCCGGCCTAGAGCCGATCGAGGAGCTGCTTCTTCTTCTCCTCGAACTCGGCCTGCGTGATCAGGCCGCGGTCGCGCATGTCGGCGAGCCGGCTGAGCGACACGTCGACCTCCTCCGCCGTGAGACCCGCGGATGCCGGCGGTGCGGGCGCGGCGGCCGGTGGCGGCGCAGCGGCGGTGACGACCTCCTGCAGGACGCGACCTCCGCCGACCTCCATCTCGTGCTCGTACTTCGCGTCGAGCAGTGCCTTCTTGAAGCCGTCCGCGTCGGGGAGGAAGCGGATCTTGCTCGTTCCCTGCTCGCTCCCCGTGAGCAGGTCTATCTCGCCGTAGCCGACGATCCGGCCGAGCCACGGGTGGCCGACGAGCATGTCGGTGATCATCGAGAGCGTCGTGTCACGCGTGTACTTGTTGATCACGCCGCCGGCCTCGATCACCCGGCGCGTCGTCACGATGTAGCGCTCGACGCGCCACACGAGATAGAACCAGCCGACGCCGAGGATCCCGATCGTCAGGAAGATCCAGAAGCCCCAGTTGAGCAGCGTCGAGAAGAAGCCCGACACGCCGTCGTCGCCGAATTGCTGGCCGAGGATCAGGAGCAGGACGCCGCAGCCGAACGAGAGGACGAACCAGCGTCCCGCCTCGAGGAACGTCAGCCAGTGACGCTGCCGGACGAGCACCACGCGCTCGCCCGAGGCGAGCAGCGAGGCGAAGCGATCGGTCGGGTCCTCGGGCGAGGAGCTCGGCTGGTCGGTCTGGACGGCGTCTGACACGGCTGAGCGGATACTGACACCTCTGCGGCCGTGACGCTGCGACGGCTCAGTGGGTCGCGTGCGCCGCGCGGCCTTCCAGACGTATGGCCGCAGGAATGTGGCGAGCGCCGTCGCGCCCGTCGAGGTGAGGTGCAAGCCGTCGTCCCCGAACCACGGCTTGCCGCTCGAGAAGGCGTTCCAGTCGGCGACGAGGAGCTGCGGCCAGCGCTTCGCCGCCGCCTTGATCACGACGTTCGTCGCGCGGTAGATGCTTCGCGTCTCCCGAAGCGTCACCCAGACGACGCCGGCGGCGCCCTGGGCGAGCGCGGCGCGCATGATCCGGTCGATGCCCTGCCGGTAGCCGGCGGACGACTCGTTGTAGCCGACGTTGACGATCAGCACCTGGCCGAGCGAGCGCCCGTAGCCCTGCACGGCCTGGAGCGCCGACGGAGGCGTCTCGCCCTGATACGTGCAGCTCGGCTGCACGAGCCGCCGGCACACCCGGAGGTCGAGGCGCACCTTCAGGCCCCGCCGGAGCTGGGCCTGGGCGCCGGGAATGTACGAGATCGACGCGGGCACCGAGTCCCCGACGAACGTCACGGCAAGCGGGCCTCTTGGCGTCCGCCGCCGTCGCGCCGGCGAGGGAGGCGGCGACGAGCACGGCGAAGACTGCGGCTCCGAGTCGCACGCGGCGACGGTAGCACCGGCCCCGTACGAGATCTGTAAGCGACACGGGCCGGAATTCGGCGGGCGCGTCGCGCCTCCTGGCGTCAGGGCCGGAGGCCGGTGCACCCGCGGAGCGCGCGCCAGCTCGCGAGCGCCTGCGACCGTGCGCCTCCCGTCAACGGGTACGGGATGCCGCCGGAGATGCGAGCCGGCACCCACCGGTACCCGTCGATCCGGCGCCCGGTGACGGTCACCTCGAGCACGCCGGTCTGCGACGTGAGCTCGCGGAAGGCGTAGAAGACGAAGTTGCCGAGGCCGTACGCCACGAGCGCGCGGTTCATTCGACCGGCGCCCTGCAGCACGTGCGCGTGGGAGCCGACGACGACGTCCGCTCCCGCACCGACGAGCGCCCGCGCGAGCGACGTCTGCACGCCGGTCGGGCACGTCGCGAGCTCGACCCCCCAGTGGAGGAAGACGACGACGGTATCGCTCGTCTCCCGGGCCTCGCGCACCGCGCGGAGGAGGCGCGGCTCGTCCTTCGCCGACGCGAGCCCGATCTTGCCGGGCCCCGCCGTCCACTCGGTGATGAGGTGGTCGTCGAGGACCTGCGTCGCGCCGATGATCGCGATCCGCTGCCCGTCGACCTTCACGCGATGGGGTGCGTACGCCTGCGTGTCGTTCCATCCTGCGCCGACGATCGGCATCCCGGCCCGCTTCCCGGCCGACAGCGTGTCGCGCAGGCCGGTCGGCCCGAAGTCCATGCCGTGGTTGTTGGCGACGTTCACGACGTCGACCCCTCCTGCGGCGAGCGCCGAGAAGGCGCTCGTCGGGGCGCGGAAGGTGAACGCCTTCGCGGCCGCCGAGCCACGGTCGGTGACCGCGGTCTCGAGATTGACCATGGCGACGTCGGCGCGCCGGAGGACCGGGGCGATCGGCGCGAGCACGCTGGCCGGCGACGCTGCGTTCCGCTCGCGGATCGGGCTCTCGAAGTGGACGTCGCCGCCGAAGGCGAGGGTCACGGCCTTGCCGCTGCCGAGGCGGTCGCGCGCGGGCACCGTCGTCGCGGCGGGCTTCCGGGTCGCCGACGGTGTCGGTCGAACGGGCATGGCCGGCGTGCCGGTGGCCGCCGACGCCGCGCGGGCGGGCTGGTCGCCTCCGGTCGCCTGGATCACGACGAGCCCGCCGAGCACGACGAGCGTCGCGACACCGGACAACGCGACCGCCCGGCGGCGTCGAACCTGACGCCGACGCGCCGCGCGGCGGTCGGCGCGCTCGTCGGTGGTCGGCGATCCGGAGGCCATCAGGTCCACGGCCCCCGGGAAGGCGCGGGCCGGACGGCGAACCGTAGCCGAGACGATCGCCGTCCGATCGCGCGTTCAAGCTCCGTTCCTCGACCACCGGGCGCTCTTTGGAGGACACTGCATGGCAGGGAGCGAGAACGGCCGAGCGAATCGGCGGATGATGCGCGGCGTCTTCCTCGCCACCGCTCTCGCTTCTCTCGCGACCGCCTGCCTCCTGCCGACGAGCCTCGCCGGCGCGCCGCAGTCGCGAATCGCCGCACCCTCCTACGTCGCGATCGACGCGGCGACCGGTGGCGTGATCATGGGCCGAAACACCTCCGTTCCGCCGCCCGATCGCCTCGCTGACGAAGGTGATGACAGGGCTCCTCGTCATCGAGCGAGGCGGCCTGCAGGACAGAGTCCTCGTCACGCCCCGTGCCGTCGCCGTCGAGGACTACCGCGAGGGCCTCGTCGCGGGACGCTCGTACAAGCGGATCACGTTGCTCTGGTCGACGCTCCTCACGTCGGCCAACGACTCCGCCACCGCCCTCGCGCTCGACGCGGGCGGCGGCTCGCTCGATCGGTTCTACGCCGCGATGAACGCCCGTGCGCGATCGCTCGGGATGGTCGGGACGACGTACGCGAGCGCCTCGGGGCTCGAGGACACGACGAACCTCTCGACGGCACTCGACCAGGCGCGCCTCGCTCGCGCCGCGCTCCGCAACCCGCTCTTCGCGCGGATCGTGTCCTCGCGGACGCACCGCACCCGCTGGGCGGCGCCGACCTACGCGAAGGTCTGGGTGAACCACAACAGGATGCTGTCCTGGGCGCCCGGCACGTACGGCGTGAAGACGGGCTGGACGACGCAGGGCGGGCGGCTGCCTCGTGATCGCCCAGCGCCGTGGCGACCGCGCGGTCATCGCCGTCGTGCTCGGCTCGCCCAGCATCTGGACGGACATGGCGACCCTTCTCGACCGGGCGTTCGCGCGTCAGCCGTCGTCGTAGGCGCCGATCGACCGGAATAGTCTCCCTCTCCCGTGACCGACGCCGCAGCCACCTCCGAGATCACGGTCGTCCCCGCGAACGAGGCGAGCTGGGAGGACATCCAGGCCGTGCTGGGCACGCGCGGCGGAGCGGCCATCTGCCAGTGCCAGCGGTTCAAGCTGCAGCCGAAGGAGTCGTTCGGCTCGACTCCCGTCGAGGAACGCGCCTTCCGGCTCCGCGAGCAGACGAGCTGCGGTCATCCCGACGCCGGCACGACCAGCGGCCTCGTCGCGTACCGCGACGGCGAGCCCGTCGGCTGGTGCGCGGTCGAGCCGCGCACGGCGTACCCGGGCCTGCTGCGCGTCTACCGCGTCCCGTGGGTGGGTCGAGACGAGGACAAGAGCGACGACAGCGTCTGGGCGGTGACCTGCGTCTTCACGCGCGCGGGGTTCCGGCGCCGCGGCATCGGCTACGCACTCGTGCGGGCCGCCGCCGAGTTCGCCCGGCAGCGCGGCGCCCGCGCGCTCGAGGGATACCCGATGCTCACCGAGCCCGGGCAGGACATCACCTGGGGAGAGCTCCACGTCGGCACGCGCAGCATGTTCGACGCGGCCGGGTTCGCCGAGGTCGCGAAGCCGACCCCGCGCCGCGTCGTGATGCGCATCGACTTCTAGCCGTCGCGGAGAGAGCAGCGCCCCGATAGCATCCAGGCATGGTCACCGAAGGACAGCCCGCTCCGGAGTTCACGCTCACGTCCGACTCCGGCGAGGACGTCTCGCTCGAGTCGCTCCGCGGGAAGCCCGTCGTCCTCTACTTCTATCCAAAGGACGACACGCCCGGCTGTACCGCCCAGGCGTGCGGGATCCGGGATGCGTGGGACGACTTCGAGAAGGCCGGCGCGGTCGTGCTGGGCGTCAGCCCGGACGGCGAGGCCTCGCACGAGAAGTTCAAGGCGAAGTACGACCTCCCGTTCACGCTGCTCGCCGACACGGACCACGCGGTCGCGGATGCTTACGGCGTCTGGGGCGAGAAGTCGTACGCCGGCAAGACGTACATGGGCGTCAAGCGCTCCACGTTCGTCATCGGCGCCGACGGCAACGTCGCCAGGGCGTTCCACGACGTGAAGCCGGCCGAGCACGCCGACCAGGTTCTCGAAGCGCTCTCGAACTGACCCCTGGCTACACTGATCCTCCCCGCGGATGTGGCGGAATTGGTAGACGCGCACGGTTCAGGTCCGTGTGCCCGTAAGGGCGTGGAGGTTCAAGTCCTCTCATCCGCATAGCGATCCGCCGTCATGCCCCGTGCCTCTGCGCGATCGACGACGAGCGCGACGACAGGCGCACCCGTACTCGCGCCCGTCGTCGTAGAATCGTCGGATGGAACGGCCACAGATCGATGAGGTACGGATAGAGCTACGTCGCGGGATCGTGTCGATCCCCTGGTCGTCGCGCGACGCGCTGCTGGAGCAGCTCGGTAACCGGGATTCGATGAACGACGTCGGCGAGGTCCGCGACGCGCTCCTTGCCGCCGAGACGACGCAGCCCGTCCGTCTGACGGATCCGCAGAAGCTCGCATTGCGGAACGTCATCACCTTCTGGGCGAACGAGATGAGCGGCAACTACGACGATCTTCCGGAAGGGATCTGGGTCCTGCGGAACGCGCTCCAGGACGACCTCCCCGCAGTGGGCGTCGAGGCGTCGACCGACTGAGCCACGAGACGGCGTCGCCCTGCCGGTCCGGGACGAGACAAACCGTAAGGGTCGGGGCCGCGCTACAACTGTCAACCGTGGCGTTCTCGTGCCGGGCGCCGCTCCTTGGCGGGGCCGGAAGCTAACCCGCCGTGAACACGAACGAAGGCATCGTGAGAATCGGCGTGCCATTCGGCGTGCCACGACCACGCGGTAGGCAGGGATGACTTCCTATCATCCGCATAGCGCAGACCCCGCCGACAAGCGGCGATCGTCGGCGTCTCAATCCTCGTGACGCGCGCGCTGGCCCTCTCACTTCTCGTCGCAGCCCTCGCACTGCTCGGCGGCTCGTCCGGGCGCGCTCCGACCGCGGCCGCGGCCGATCGGAGCCAGGTCGTCGTGCTCCTCCGCTCACCGTCGCTGGCCGTGGCAGGCGGCGCCGGAGCCGCGCGGCGGATCGACGACGAGCAGCGGCGCTTCGAGAAGGCGCTGCGATCCCGTATCCCGAGCGCGACGGTGCACTGGCGCTACCGGATCGTCGCCAACGGCGTCTCCGTCGTGCTCCCGTCGCGCGACCTGCCACGGCTGGCCGGCCTTCCCGGCGTCCGCGAGGTGTTCGCGCCGGCGACGTACCGGGCGCTCGCCGGCCCCGACGCGGTGACGATCCGCGCGCGCGAGCTTCCCGCCGCCGACATCCCGAACGCCGGCGCGGGGATCAAGATCGGGATCATCGACGACGGCGTCGACCAGCGGCACCGGTTCTTCGATCCGACGGGGTACGTGATGCCGGCCGGGTATCCGCGCGGCCAGGCGGGGTACACGACGGCGAAGGTCATCGTCGCCCGCGCCTTTCCGCCGCCCGGCGCGCCTGGCGCCACGCCTCCAAGCCGTTCGACCCCGAGCAGTCGAGCCACGGGACGCACGTCGCCGGGATCGCCGCCGGGAACCGCGACACGCTCGCAGCGGGCGCGCGGATCAGCGGCATCGCGTCTCGCGCGTACATCGGGAACTACAAGGTGCTCACCGTCCCGACCGACGCGAACGTGGGGCTCGACGGCAACGCCCCGGAGATCGTCGCCGCGATCGAGGCTGCCGTGACCGACGGCATGGACGTCATCAACCTCTCGATCGGCGAGCCGGAGATCGAGCCGTCGCGCGACGTCGTCGCGCTCGCACTGGACGCCGCGGCGGCGGCCGGAGTCGTCCCCGTCGTCGCAGCGGGGAACGACTTCGACGACTTCGGGCTCGGCTCGCTGTCGTCGCCCGGGAGCTCCACACGCGCGATCACGGTCGGGGCGAGCACGTCCGGCACCGCACCGGGCATCGCCAGCTTCTCCTCCTCGGGCCCGACGCCGGTCTCGCTCCGGCTCAAGCCCGACTTCGTCGCCCCGGGCACGTCGATCCTCTCGGCCGAGCCCGACGGGTGGGCGACGTCGTCGGGGACGAGCATGGCCGCGCCCCACGTCTCGGGTGCCGTCGCGCTCCTGCTCCAGCGGCATCCGGAGTGGACGCCGGACCAGGTGAAGGCGGCCCTCAGCGTCACGGCGCGGCCCGTCTCGGTCGGCGGCGTCGCCTCGCCCACGACGCGTGCCGGCGCCGGGCTGGTCGACGTCGCGGCCGCCGACCAGCCGCTCGTCCGTCCGACCCCGACCGCGGTCTCGTTCGGGCTCGTGGGCGCGAGCACGATCGCGGAGCAGCGCCGTGACGCTCGCCGACGCGGGCGGCGGCGCCGGACCGTGGGCGGCGACGATCGAGTCGCTCGCAGCTCCGGTCGGAACGACCGCGACCGTCGCACCCGAGGTCGTCGTCCCCGGTGACGCTGACGCTCGGGATCACGACCGGCACCGAGGAGGGAGAGATCTCCGGGGTCGTCGTGCTCCGACGCGACACGGTCGTCCGACGCGTCCCGTTCTGGGGCCGGGTCGCCGTCCCGCAGCTCCGGACGACGACGCAGTCGCTGGCGCGGCCCGGCGCCTACGCAGGCGACACGCGGCGGCCGCCCGGCGCGCGTCGCCGTCTACCGCTATCCGGAGGTGCCTGCCGCGGGGCCGGTCTCGTCCCGCCTCGACGGCCCCGAGCAGGTCTTCCGCGTCCGCGTCACCGGCCGGGTCGCGAACTTCGGCGTCGTCATCACCCAGCGCGGCGCGGGTTCGCGGGTCGAGCCCCGGGTCGTCGCCGAGGGGAACGAGAACCGGCTGACGGGGTACCCGGCGCTGCCGGTCAACCTCAACCCCTACGTCGACGAGCTGGGCGAGCCGACGCTCGTCGCAGGGGCGATCCACCCGAGGCCGGGCACCTACCACGTGGTCTTCGACAGCCCGAGCTCCGCGGGCGCCGGCACGTTCCGCTTCCGCTTCTGGATGAACGACGTGACACCGCCGACCGCGACGATCGTGAGCCGGCGTGTCCGCGTCGGCTCGGCCGTCCGGATCCGCGTCCGCGACGCCGGGGCCGGCGTCGATCCGGGGTCGCTCGAGGCGACCGTCGACGGCAGGTCGGTGCGCGCGACCCTCCGCGGCGGGATCGTCACCGTCTCGACCGCCGGCCTGGCGGTCGGCGAGCACCGCCTCCGGGTCGAGCTCGCGGACTACCAGGAGACACGGAACATGGAGAACGTCGGGCGGATCCTCCCGAACACGCGCGTCGTGTCCGCGCGCGTGACCGTCGCGCGGCGCTAGCGCCCTGGCCTAGCGCTTCGTCCGCGGCTCTTCGATCGTCGGGAGCGCGTCGAGATCCCGCTGCACGCTCTCGACGAAGTCGTCGTCGTCCGTCTTCACGACCCGCAGCTTCGCCTTGCGGCGCTCACGGTCGCGACGACGCCGTGCGTCGGCGCCGACGACATCGGACACCCTCGGCCATTCCGCAGCGACGACCACGAGGACGCCGAGGGCGAGCAGGACGATCCACGGCCAGCTCACCTTCGTGATACTAGCTCGGTCGAGTCAAAGCGGCACGCGCCGCCTCGACGCGCGAACGGGCGTCGCAGCCCTCCAGATGGTCGTTCACGAGGCCCATGGCCTGCATGAACGCGTACACCGTCGTCGGGCCGACGAACGACCAGCCCCGCCGCTTGAGCTCCTTCGCGAGCGCCCGCGAGGCATCCGTCTGAGCGAGCTCCATGAGCGCCTCGCGGGTCATGCTGCGGCGGACGATCCTCGGGACCCGGCTCGAACCGCCAGGCGAACGCCGCGATCGACCCCTCGGCCTCGACGAGCTCGAGGGCGCGACGCGCGTTGTTGATCGTGGACTCGATCTTGCCGCGGTGACGCACGATCGAGGCGTCCTCGAGCAGGCGCTCGACGTCGCGGGCGCCGTACCGCGCGACGACGTGGAAGTCGAACCCGGCGAACGCCTGCCGGAACGCCTCGCGCTTGCGCAGGATCGTGAGCCACGAGAGGCCCGCCTGGAAGCCCTCGAGCGAGAGCTTCTCGAAGAGCCGGATGTCGTCCGTGACGGGCGTCCCCCACTCGTCGTCGTGGTACGAGCGGTACTCGAGGTGGTCGCCGCCGCCCCACCAGCAGCGGGTGACGCCGTCCTCGTTCCGCACGAGCCCGTCCGCGAGGGTCACCGGACGACGATCTCCATCGGCAGGTCCGCCAGGGGGACGCCGCCATCCGCAGTGACGAGCCAGGTGTCCTGCATGTAGAGGCAGTCCTCGCCGTTCGCGGCGATCGCGTGGGGGTGCATCGAGAGCACCATGTTCTCCGCGAGCTCCGTCTCGACCCCCTCCCCCACCTTCGGGAACTCGATCATGGTCATCCCGATCGAGTGGCCGGTGACATGGCCGAGGCGGTACCCGCGGTCGTGGAAGCCCTTCGAGACCGCCGTGTGCACGTCGTGGCACGTCGCGCCCGCACGCATCGACGTCCCGGGCAGCCTCGAAGTACTCGACGTACGCCTCCTCCATCGCCTTCGTGTCGTCCGAGAGCTCCGTGCCCTCGGCCGCCACGGCGCGCGAGACCTCGACCCAGTGCATCCCGGGGCCCGCCACCTCGAGCGACGGCAGGACGAAGTCACCGAGGATCTCCTCCTTGCGCGCGATCTTGAACTCCGGGAGCGCGATGCCCGAGCGGCCCGGCGCGGTCAGCACCATGTTCATCGTGAGGCGGCCGCAGCCCTCGGCGATGAAGTACTCCTCGGCGACGGCCATCACCTCGGCCGCGGTCCGGCCGGGCGCGTACGCCTCCGCCCACACCTCGAAGCCGCGCCGGTTGATGCGCACCGAGTCGCGCACGCTCTCCAGCTCGAGCTCGCTCTTCACCGCGCGCGCGAGGTCGAACTCGACGTCGAACGGCACGATGTCGAAGCCCTCGAGCGGCCGGTAGTCGCGCACGGTCATGACGTAGTCGAGCCCGTACACGCCGATGCGCCGCCAGCCCGCGTCCTTCGCGTGCGAGGCGATCGCGGCGCCCGGATGCGGGTCGAAGCGCTGCTCGATCAGCGCCGTCCCGTGCTCGCCGACGTACCGCGCCTCGGAGGGGAAGACGACGAAGGGGTCTCCGTCGGCGGGGACGACCGCGTAGGCGTACCGGTGCACGATCTGGAAGCCGGTCAGGTACGTCACGGCGCCCTCGAACCCCGAGTACTCGCTGCCCGCCACGACGAGCGCGTCGAGCGAGTGCTCCGCCATCGCGGCGCGGACGTTCGCGTAGCGCCGGTCGAGGTCGGATCTCACGTCTGTGACTGTTGCCATGAAGCTTCAACCCCCTTGATCAATGCGGTGACCGCGTCGTGGAGCGGCGTCGGCACGCCGAGCTCTCGCCCGAAGCGTGCGATGCCGCCGTTCAGATAGTCGATCTCCGTCGCCCGCCGCGCCTCGACGTCCTGCAGCATCGAGGCCTTGTGCCCGTACGCCACGTCGGGACGGGCGGCGTGGTCGATGAGCTCCTCCGGATCGGCGTCGAGCACGATCCCCTGGGCCGTGGCGACGGCCGTGCCCTCGGCGACGAGCCCCGAGACGAGCGCGCGGAGATCGGGCCGCTCGCAGACGCGGCCGTGGGTGAGGCCCGTGAGCGCGCCGATCGGGTTCGTCGCGGCGTTGAAGATCACCTTGCGCCACTGGCCCGGGCGCGCGTCGCCGACCGCCGAGGTCGGCATGCCCGCCCGCGTGCACGCGTCGGCGAGCGGCTCGATCGCCGCGACGTCGATCGGCCGCGGCTCGAACGGCCCGAACGTCGTGTCGCCCTTGACGTCCCACTGCACGACGCCCGGCTCGAGCAGCTTGCCCGCGGGGAACGTCGTTCCGCGGATCACGCGCTCCACGTGCGCCGCGAGCGTCTCCTCGTTGCCGACGCCGTTCATCACCGACGCGACCGCGCCGTTCGCGAACGCGTGCGCCGTCGCGGCGATCGCGCCGTCGGCGTGCATCGCCTTCGTCGCCACGATCCCGAAGTCGCACGGCGGCAGCTCGCCGGGGTCCGAGGTCGCGTTCGGCCGGCCGACGACCTGGCCCGCGCCGGTCAATTGCAATCCGTTCTTTTTGATCGCATCGATATGCGCTTTGTTCAGATCGAACGCCCATACCTCGACGTCGTCGAGGGTCGCGAGATTCGCCGCGAACAGGGATCCCACCGCTCCGCAGCCGACGACGCAGATCCTCATGTCGCTCCTTCCTTCGCCGCCCGTGGGCGCGTGAGGCGCCGAAGCCGCACCTCTTTCCCGCCCGTGATGCCCTCCGGCCGCAGGATCAGCACGAGCGCCATCAGCGCGCCGACGACGACGATCCGGCTCCCCGACGGGAGGTCGATGCCGACGCGCGCCGTTCTCGGCCTCCGCGAGCAGCGAGTCGAGGCCCGACACGGCGAGGGCGCCGACGACGGCGCCCCAGAGGCTCGTCATGCCGCCGATCACGAGCATCGCAAGCGTGATGAACGTGAGGTCGAGGTAGACGGCGTCGACGTTGATCGGGAGGTAGTGGACGTAGAGCCCGCCCGCGAACCCCGCCAGCGCCCCGGAGAGCCCGAACGCGATCAGACGCTGGCGGTACACGGAGATCCCGACCGCGCGCGCCGCGGGCGCGTCGTCCCGAGCCGCACGGAGCTGCCGTCCGAAGCGGCTCACCTGGTAGGCGAACGCGACGCCGATCGCGACGACGGCGCCGATCGCGGCCTGCTGCATGTCCGTCGTCTCCGGAACCGACGAGAAGACGTTGAGCCCGGGGCCGATCCGCTCGTAGTAGCGGAGGATGTTGCTCGTGATCTCGAGCACGGCGAAGGTGGCGATGCCGGCGGCGAGACCCGAGAGGCGCATCAGCGGCAGGCCCGCGAGGAGCGCGAAGAGCCCCGCCGACGAGCGCCGCGAGCAGGAGCGACGGGACGTTGCCGACGTTCGTGTCCGAGAGGAACCCGAAGAGGTTGGGCATCGTGGCCGGCTTCTCCTCCACCGGAACCGAGAGGACGCCCGCCGTCCAGGCGCCGACGGCGACGAAGCTGATGTGCCCGAACGAGAGGACGCCCGAGTTGCCGACGAAGAGGTAGAGCGCGACCACGATGGACACCGAGACGAGCGCGTTGATGAAGTAGATCTCGGTCGAGCGCTCGAAGAACGTCCCGACGACGCCCGTCACGACGACGAGCGCCACGGGCGCGAGCACCGGCAGGAACGTCCGCAGCTGCCTCATACGCGCTCCACCGGCCCGCCGCCGCGCGTGAAGAGCCCGGCCGGGCGCAGGAGCAGGGTCAGGATCACGAGGCCGAAGAGGAACGACGGCAGGTACTGGCTCTGCGCCGTCGGGAGCGCCCCGCCGAGCAGCCCGGAGGCGTAGCCGATCGCGAAGCCGCCGAGCGTCGCCGAGAGCAGCCGGTTCATGCCGCCGACGACGACGCCGGCAAGGACGACGATCGTCTCGCGGAGCGCGAACGTCGACGTGACGAGCGGCTGCTGCACCGTGAGCATCACCGCGACGATCGCGGCGAGGATCCCCGAGAGCAGGACAGCCGAGCCGATCACGCGGTTCGCGCGGACGCCGAGGAGCCGGGCGGTCTGGAAGTCCATCGCGGCGGCGCGCATCTGCAGCCCGACCTTCGTGCGGCCGAGGAAGAGCACGAGCGCGATCAGGCAGACGGCCGCGGTGACGATGGCGACGACGGTGATCTTGCGCACGTCGGTCCCGAAGATCGTCCACGGGAGGTTGAGCTTCGCGAGGGAGGCGGCCGGCTCCCCGAGCGTGTCGTCGCGCTGGTCGATGAGAAGGGCGATCGCCTGCAGGAGGAACGCCACGGCGAACGTCGCGACGAGCATCGTGGCGGCCGACTGCGTCCGCAGCGGTCGGAAGACGACGCGCTCCATCGCCATCGACAGCGCGAGCACGACGGCGAAGCAGAGGACGATGCCGACCCAGACGGGCCAGTCCTGGTCGGAGGCGAACGCGAGGGCGAACGCCCCGGCCATGACGAGCTGGCCGTAGGCGAAGTTGATGAGGCGCAGCACGCCGAAGACGAGCCCGATGCCGACGGCCATCAGCGCGTAGACGGCGCCGATGCCGATCGCGTCGACCTGCACCTGCGGCTCGATCGCCGCGCGCAGGAAGTCCGTGAGGCCGCTCGCGAGCACGCTCATGAGAGGTAGGCGTGGATCATGCGCTCGGTGTCGCCGGCGTCGTCGGGGGTGAGCGTCAGGCGGATCTCGCCGTTGGCGAGGACGAGCGAGCGGTTCGCGAGCGCCACCGTGCGCTGCGCGCGCTGCTCGACGAGGAGCACGGCGATGCCCCGCTCGCGGATCGCCGCGAGCGCCTCGAAGACCGCGTCGGTGACCGTCGGCGAGAGCCCGAGCGATGGCTCGTCGAGGAGGAGGACGTCGGGGGCCGCGACGAGCGCCCGGGCGATCGCGAGCTGCTGCTGCTGACCGCCGGACAAGCGCCCCGGCGTGGCGCTCGCGGAACTCGGCCACGACCGGGAACATCTCGAGCACCCGGTCGACGTCCTCGGCCGCGCCCTCCGGCGAGCGTCGTCCGGAAAGGCCGAGGCGGAGGTTCTCGTCGACGGTGAGCTCGCCGAAGATCCGTCGCCCCTCCGGGACGAGCGCGATTCCGCTCCGCGCGACCGCCTCCGGCGGGCGTCCACGGAGAGAGCGATCGCCGAGGCGGACGTCGCCTGCCGACACCCGGACGAGCCCCATGATCGCGTGCAGGGTCGAGGACTTCCCTGCGCCGTTCGGCCCGATCAGCCCGACGATCTCGCCGGGCGCCACCTCGAACGAGACGCCGCGCACCGCGGCGACCGGGCCGTAGCGCACCTCGAGGTCGGAGACCACCAGCGCGGGCCCCGTCACGAGGGCCCCTCCTGGACGGCGCTCTCGCCGAGGTAGGCGGCGGCGACGTCGAGGTTCGCGCGGATCTCGCCGGGCGTGCCCTCCGCGAGCGTCCGGCCCTGGTCGAGGACCTGGATCCGGTCGCAGACGTCCATGATCAGCGCCATGTTGTGGTCGATCAGGAGGACGCCGGCGCCGTGGTCGTCGCGAACCGACCGCACGACCGAGGCGAACTCCGGCACCTCGGCCTCCGGCAGCCCCGCCGCCGGCTCGTCCATGAGGACGAAGCTCGGTCGCGTCGCGAGCGCGCGGGCGACGCCGAGTCGCCGCTCGTCGCCGTGCGCGAGCGCTCCCGCAGGCCCGTCCGCGTAGCCGTCGAGCCCGAGCAGGCCGAGCAGCTCGCCGGCGGTGCGCCGCGCGGTCGCCGGTGACGCGCCGACGCCGAGGGCGGACACCTCGACGTTCTCCCGCACGGAGAGCGACCGGAACGGGTGGCTGTGCTGGAACGTGCGCGCGAGGCCGTGCCTGCCCCGCCGGCTCGCGCTCCAGCGGGTGATGTCCCGACCCTCGAGCTCGACCGACCCCGCGGTCGGCAGGTCGAACCCCGTCAACAGGTTCACGAGCGTCGACTTGCCGGCGCCGTTCGGGCCGATCAGCCCGACGACCTCGTTGCGGTGCAGCGTGAGCGAGACGCCCTGTACCGCGTGGACGCCGTCGAACGAGCGCGAGAGATCGGCGGCCCGGAGCGCTCCTCCGGGCCGCCGATCGTCCTGCGACTGCTCTTCCGCGCCGATCCGAGCCGTCCCTAGATCTTCGGGACGACCTTCGCGACAACCGAGCCGACGCGCTTGCCCTTGTTGTTCTGGATCTGGATCACCCGGTACTGCCGACCGAACACCGAGTGGAGCGACGGCGAGAAGCTCACGAGGCCCGAGAGCGTCGGGACCTTCCTGAACTTCTCCATCGTCGCCGCGAGCACCACGCCGTTCGTCGACCCGCGCGACCGCTTGATCGCGGTCACCACGCCGTCGACGGCGGCCGAGCCCGTCACGAACCCGCCCGTGCCGGCCTTGAGGGCCTTCGCGAGCGCGTTGACCCCGGCCACCGGGTCGTCGCCGAAGATCGACGCGTAGGTGACGAAGTAGTAGTTCGTCACCTGCGGCTCCTTCGTGACCCAGTAGACCCCGTCACCGGCCCACGAGTTCAGGACCGCCGTGTTGTTCCCGAGCGTGCGGAGCCCCGAGATCATCTGCGGGAGCGCGCCGAACGCGCCCGCCGTCGAGGTCACGATCACGTCGGCCTTCTTGCCGTTCAGCCGCGTGACGGCGTTCGTGATGTTCGTCGAGCCGAGCGACTGGTACGTCTCCTCGGCGACGATCTTGCCGCCGAGCTGGGTGAACCGGGCCTTGAACGCCTTGACGACGTCGCGGAAGTAGACGATCACCGTGTCCGTCGCGAGGCTGGCGTTCCGCCATCCCTTGCTCCACGCGAACTCGGCCATCGCCGACCCCTCGTCCTGCGCCACGTTCCCGAACGAGAACGCGAGCCGGCCCTTGGCGCCGAAGCGCTTCGGCCCCATCTGGTCCGTGCCGATGCACGGCGCGACCGCGAGGACGCCGCGGTTGATCGTCTCCTGCACGACCGGCGTCGCGAAGTCGACGTCGCACGTCGTGAAGATGACGTCCGCGCCCTGCGAGAGCAGCTTCGCCGCGCAGGCACGCGCGATCGCCGGCTTGTTGCCCTGCGTGTTGCACGTCGCGATGCGGAGCTTCCGGCCGCTCGCCCCGCCCCGGGCGTTCACCTGCTTCACCCGGATCTGGGCGGCCGCGAGGGCCGGCCCGTCGAACGGGGCCATGGCGCCGTTCCCGTCGTACGCCCACCCGATCACGATCGGGTCGTTCGGCGCCGCCGGGGCCGATGCGGCGGTGAACGCGACGACCGCCGTGACCGTCGCGAGGACCGCTGCGAGCGCCCCTGTCTTCCTTCTTGTCATCACGCCTCCTGGTGCGTGGGTGTGGACACCGTCCACGATTCCTCTCTCGCCTTGACGAGGCGGTACAGCGCCGTGTGCAACGGCACCGGGACGCCATGTCGCTCCGCCTCGCGGACGAGTGAGCCGGTGATGAGGTCGATCTCTGTCGCCCTGTGTGCTTGGACGTCCTCCAGCATCGACGGATAGTGGGCCGACCCGCGACGCGTCGCGAGCACGTTCATCTCCCACGGGTCTTCGTAGAGCTCGATCCCCGCTGCGGCCGCGACCGCCTTGCCCTCGTCCACGAGGTCGTGAACGAGGTGGCCGAGGTCGGCGGGCGTCTCCTCTGCCGCGAAGTGCGGGTCGTGGGGAAGGCCGGTGAGCGCGGCGACGGAGTTCACCGTCGCGTTGAAGATCAGCTTCGACCACTGCGCGGGGCGCAGGTCGGCGAACACCTCCGCCACGAGCCCGGCACGCCGGACGAGATCCCCGATCTCCTCGACCCGGTCGAAGGGCGTGTCCTCGTAGGGCCCCATCCAGGTGGCGGTGTCGAGGATGTACTCGACCTCGGTGTCGGAGTGCTTCGTCCCGGACATGAACGTCACCGCCGAGACGAGCGGCCAGTCGCCGTGCGCCCGCACGATCTCCTCCGCGCCGAGCCCGTTGAGCGTCGTCATCAGCATCGCGTCCGGAAACCGCCCTTCGAGGCTGGCGGCAGCGTCCTCGAGGCCGTTCGCCTTCGTCGCGACGATCCCGAGGTCGAACGGCTCGAGCTCGTCCGGGTCGGGCGTCGCGGTGACGCGCGCATGCAGGTCGCTGCGGCCCGTGACGCGGAGGCCGTCCCGCTCGAGCGCCTCGGCGTGGTCGCGACGGCGCGTCAGCACCGAGACGTCCGCGACCTGGGCGAGGTGCCCGGCGAAGAGGCTCCCGATGGCGCCGGCACCGATCACGCAGACACGCTCGATCGGGCTACGCAACCCGGGCGGCCTCGACCGGCTCGGCCGCCTGGACGCGCGGGATCACGGCGGAGGCGAACAGCTCCTGGTTCTTGATCGCCATCCAGTGCGGCGCGCCGCCGGCGTTGACCGTGATCCCGATCTCGGTGATGCCCGGGCAGACCTCTCGGGTCTCGGCGATCCGCGCGACGATGTCGTCGGGCGTCCCGACCCAGACGTAGTCCTCCTCGACGAGCTGCTCGAACGGCACCTCGGCGAGCTGCTCCATGATCCCGGCGGCGTAGAAGCCGTACCCGGCCTTCCCGAGCGCCTCGGCATCCGGCTTGTCGTACTCGAGCAGCGGCGAGCTGTTGCCGTAGATGAACCCGGTCACCCAGTCGCGCGCCTCGCGCATCGCGGTGTCGCGATCCTCGTCGAGGTGGCAGGCATGGATCCAGACGATGTCCGGCGTCGTGCCGTGCTCGGCGCACTTCGCCCGGTAGAGGTCGAGCTGCTCCTCGAGCACCTTGTAGGGCAAGCAGCGGCGGAACGGCGACGCCCCAGCCGTGCTCCGCGGCAAGCTCGTAGGTCCTGTCCGAGGTCCCGCCGAGGAACACGCGGAAGTCCCGCTTCGGGAACGGGACGACGTGCGAGTCGGCGACCTCGAAGTACTCGCCCTTGTGCGAGAAGCGCTCGTTGCCGAGGGCGGTGAACAGGAGGTCGACCGCCTCCTCGTACCGCGGCCGCGCGTGCTCGTCGAGCGGGACGCCCGCCTTCTCGGGGATCCAGCCGTGCCCGCGGCCGACGCCCCACTCGTAGCGGCCGTCCGTGAGGATGTCGGTCACGGCGATCGCCGAGGCCAGCACCATCGGGTTCCAGTAGGGGAGCGCATGGAGCATCGTCCGGAAGCGGATGCTGCTTCGTCCGCTGGGCGGCGGCGGCGAAGAGCGCAGTCGGATGCGCCGAGATGGAGAACTTCGGGAAGAAGAAGTGCTCGATCGACGCGTAGCAGTCGTAGCCCAGGCGGTCGGCGTTCTCGATCTGCTCGAGCACCTCGCGATAGAGCTGCTGCGGGGTCTTCCCGTCGTGGAGCTGCATCTCCGTGTAGAGGCTGAACCGCATCGACCGCCCTCCCTCTCGTGACATGTCAACAGCAACGAGTATCCCACTCCCGCTGACATGACAGTCAACGCGAGCGCGTGAAGGCAGTTGCGACCGCGACAGCGGGCGCCTTCAGGGATCTGCCCCGCCGAAGGCGGGGATCAAGCCGCAGGATTCGGCTCCTGCCGAATCCTGCCTCGGGAGCAAGCCTCAGTACTCAACCCCCTGCCACCGGAGGTCGCGGCCGCTGACCTCGATCGCCGGGATCGACATCTGGTCGGCCTCGCTCGCCCTCGTGCGCCGGCGACCAGACGCCCCAGGAGCGCCGGTAGTACATGAGCGGCGGCTCGAGCTCGGGCTGCACACCTCCCGCCTCGACGCGGGCGACGAGCAGCACGTGGTCGCCCACCTCGAGCTCGTGCTCGGTGGCGCAGTCGGCCCAGGCGAGCACGTCGTCTGCCAGGAGGGGCATGCCGGAGTCGGTCGGCCGCCACGTGACGCGGGCGAACTTGTCCTCCGCCTTCGACGCGAACAGGAGGCAGAGCTCGCTCCGCCCCTCGCCGACGAAGTTGACGGCGAAGCGGCGGCTCGCCCGCAGCGCCGCGAGCGTGCGCGACCCGAGGTCGACGCAGACGAGGATCGTCGGCGGCTCGGCCGAGACGCTGCAGACGGCCGTCGTCGTCAGCCCGCGCGGCGCTCCGTCCTCCGCGAGCGTCGTGACGATCGCCACGCCCGACGGGAACGAGGCCATCACGTCGAAGAAGGACTGCCGGTCGATCGTCGGCATGGCGCTGCGTCAGGCGACGACGGCCGTGCACTCGATCTCGATGAGACAGCCGGGCACGGCGAGACCCGTGATGCCCACGATCGTCTGCGCGGGATGGTCGGCGCCGCCTGTCACCTCGTCGATCGCGCTCGTGATCACCTCGTACTCGGTCGGGTGGAGCGTGTAGATCGTGCGCCGGACGATGTCGTCCCAGCCGACGCCCGCGGCGCGCATCGCGATCTCGACGTTCCGCATCGCCTTCACCGTCTGCCCACGGAGATCGTCCGCCGCGAGCGAGAAGTCCGTCTCGAGCCCGAGCTGCCCGGCGAAGTGGACGACGCGCGTCCCCTCTGCGATCGCGATGTGACTGAACCCGGGCGCGGGATGGAGATCGGACGGGTTCGAGAGCTCACGTGCCATCGGTGCCTCCTGTCGTCTTCTTTGCGAGCCGTCGCAGCTCGGCGTCCGTGACGAGGCGCTGGTGCTTCGTGCCGAGTGCCTTGACCGCCGCGAGGAGCTCCGCGTGCTTCTCGGTGGGCACGTCCAGGCCGAGCCGTTCGACGGCGATCCGGATCGAGTCGATGCCGCTCTTCTTGCCGAGCACGATGCCTCGCTCCGCGCCGACGAGCTCGGATGCGTACGGCTCGATCGCGGGCGGGTCGTGGAACTGGGCCGCGACCGCGCCGGACTCGCGGGTGAAGAGCGCCTCTCCGGTCACCGCCTTCCACGGCGGGAGTGGCGTTCCGGACCTCTCGGCGACGAGGCGCGAGAGGACGCGCGCCTGCGTCAGGTCGAGGCGGGTCGGGATGCCGTAGAGCGCCTCCAGTGCGAGTGCGACCTCGACGAGGTCGGCGTTCCCGGCCCGCTCGCCCATCCCGTTCACGGTGCCCTGCACCCAGGTCGCGCCGGCCTGGACGGCAGCGATCGCCGCCGCGGTGCCGAGCCCGAAGTCGTCGTGCCCGTGCCAGTGGACGGGGACGTCGAGGCGGTCGAGCGCGCGGGACACGAGCAGCGCGGCGGCCTCGGGCGTCGCGATCCCGAGCGTGTCGACGACGACGACCTCGGCGGCCCCGGCCTCGACCGCCGCCGCGTACGCGCGGTCGAAGAACTCGAGGTCGGCGCGCGAGGAGTCGACGCCGAAGAAGGCGACGTGGATCCCGTTCTCGGTCGCGGACGACACCGCCTTCCGGATCCGCTCGAGCATCGTGTCGCGCGAGACGCCGAGCGCCTCGAGCTTGCCGTCGGAGATCGGGCTCTCGATCACGGAGGCGCGGACGCCCAGCTCGACGAGCGCGTCGACGTCCGCCTGGACGGCGCGCGAGAAGCCCCAGACCTCGGCCCGGAGCCCGGCGCCGGCGATCAGCTCGACGGCGCGGAAGTCGTCGTCGGAGACGCGCGGGAAGCCCGCCTCGATGCGGTCGATGCCCGCCGCGTCGAGCGCCTGGGCGATCTCGAGCTTCTCCTCGGGCGTGAGGACGACGCCGATCGTCTGCTCGCCGTCGCGGAGCGTCGTGTCGTAGAGCCCCACGGTGACGTGCGGCTGCGGGTCGAGCGCCTGCCGGTTGATGTCGCCGGTCCAGATCTTCGAGCGGTCGATCATGCTCCCGCCTGAACGATGCCGTCCGGGAACGAGCACAGCTTCTCCGGCGCGTCGTCGGTGATCAGCCAGTTGTCCTCGAGTCGGAGGCCGCCTCCCCCGTCCCAGTAGCATCCTGGCTCGATTGCAAGCACCATCCCGGTCTCGGCGGCACCGCCGCCGGCCTGGTGCGCGTAGGGCGGCTCGTGCGCCCGCGCGCCGACGCCGTGGCAGATCGGATGCGACGGCTGGCCGGGATACCCGATCCGCTCGATCCCCTCGCGCACGAGCCGGTCGAGCTCGGCGAGGCTCGCGCCGGGCCGTGCAGTGGGCGACCGCGGCGTCGTAGACCTCGGTCAGGCCCGCCTCGAGCTCGCGGTAGGCTCGGTGAGCTCTCCGACGACGACGTTCTTCGTGTGGTCGCACCAGTAGCCGTCGGCGCACACCCAGATCTCGAAGAGCGTCGGCTCGCCCTCGACGACCGGCCGGTTGCTCGTCGCCGTGAACGTCTTGATCCCCGGCCCCGCCCACACGAGCGAGAACCCGAGCGCGAGGTCGACCTTCCCCGCCCAGCCCGTCCCCTCGCCGTGGACGAAGCCGAGCCACTCCGAGGCGATCTGCGCCTCGGTCGTGCCCGGGCGAACGACCCCGACGACGTGGTCCATGGCGGCGGCCGCGATGTCGTTCGCGAGCCGCATGCGCTCGAGCTCCTGCGACGTCTTGATCGCCCGAGCTGCCGCGAGCAGCGGCGTCGCGTCGACGGCATCCGGGAACGCGTCGAACCAGCCCTTCGTGTACGTCGTCGGCTCGCCGACCATGCGGTCGGAGGCCTGCGTGCCCAGCGAGAGCTCGAGCCCGACGACGCCGTGCGCGCGCGCCGCTTCGGCCGCGCGCTCGAGCGTCCGGAGCGCCGGCGGGCGCGGGTCGTCGGCGCGGTACCCCTCGACCAGGCGGACGTCGGGGGTCCACGCGGCGCGGGCGGCGTCCTCTGCCGACGCCTCGAGGCAGAAGAGCGTCGGGTCGCCGTCGCGCGGGAAGACGACCGCGTCGAACCCCTTCATGCCCCAGAAGTTCGTCAGGTAGAGCACGTTGTCGGGAGCGCGGGCGACGATCGCGTCGAGCCCCTGCTCCCCCATCAGCGCGCGTACGCGGTCGAGCTTGGCGTCGTCGCGGGCCCAGGCCACGCGACGATCCTACTGTCATGTCACAGGAGGCGCGTGGGGCGTAACTCAGACCCGCTCGATGCCGACGTAGTTCTCGGCGAGCGCCGTCGCGGCGGCCCGCGACGTGGAGAGGTACCGGATCTGCGCCTGCTGCAGCCGGAGCGCGAACTCGTCGTGCTCGGGCTCCGGTGCAGCATCGTCGTCATCCACCAGGAGAAGTGCTCGGCGCGCCAGACCCGGCGCAGGCAGGTCTCCGAGTACGCGTCGAGCGGCCCGCGGTTGCCGGACGCGGTACCACTCGACGAGCGCCTCGGCGAGCACGCTCACGTCGCGGATCGCGAGATTGAGCCCCTTCGCGCCCGTCGGCGGAACGATGTGCGCCGCGTCGCCGGCGAGGAACAGCCGTCCCCACTGCATCGGCTCGACGACGAAGCTCCGCATCGGCGTCACGCCCTTCTCGAGGATCGGCCCCTCGTGGAGCGTCCATCCGTCGACGCCGAGCCGCGCCTGCAGCTCTTCCCAGATCCTCTCGTCCGGCCACTCGTCGAGGTCCTCGTCGGGGGCGCACTGGAGGTACAGGCGCGACAGCTCGGGCGAGCGCATGCTGAGCAGCGCGAACCCCTGCTCGGTCTGCGCGTAGATCAGCTCGTCGTGCGACGGCGCGACCGCCGCGAGGATCCCCAGCCACCCGTACGGGTACTCGCGCGTGTGCTCGCGGAGGACGCCGGCCGGAATGCTCGGGCGGGAGACGCCGTGAAACCCGTCGCAGCCCGCGACGACGTCGCACTCGAGCTCGTGCTCGGCTCCCTCGTGGACGTAGCGGATCCGCGGCCGGTCGCCGTCGAGGTCGTGGAGCGAGACGTCCGACACCTCGAAGTGGAGCGGCCGGCCGCTCTCCAGCCGCGCCGCGATCAGGTCCTTCACGACCTCGGTCTGCCCGTAGACGACGATCGACTTCCCCGTCAGCTCGTCGAAGGCGACCCGGTGGCGCTCGCGCCCGGACTGGAGCTCGATCCCCGTGTGGACGAGGCCCTCACGGCGCATCCGCGCCCCGACCCCGGCGCGGTCGAACAGCTCGGCCACGTCGTGCTCGAGGACGCCGGCGCGGATCCGCGCCGCGACGTACTCGCTGGCTGCGGGCCTCGAGGATCACGGAGTCGATCCCCTCGCGATGGAGGAGATGACCGAGCGTGAGCCCCGCGGGACCGGCGCCGACGATCCCGACCTGCGTGCGGCTCATGCCGGTCGCTCGAACAGCGCCGCCTGCCCCTGCCCGACGCCGACGCACATCGTCGCGACCCCGTAGCGGCCGCCCCGCCGCCGCAGCTCGTGCAGCAGGCTCACGACGAGCCGTGCCCCGCTCATGCCGAGCGGATGCCCGATCGCGATCGCGCCGCCGTTCACGTTCACGCGCTCCTCGTCGAGCCCGAGCTCGCGGACGACGGCGAGCGACTGCGATGCGAACGCCTCGTTCAGCTCGACGAGGTCGAGGTCCGCCGCGGTGAGGTCCGCCCGCGCGAGCAGCTTGCGGACGGCGGGCACCGGGCCGATCCCCATGACCGCGGGGTCGACGCCTGCGACCGCCGAGCCGACGAACGCTCCGAGCGGCTCCACGCCGAGCGAGCGTGCCCGCTCCTCGCTCGCGATCACCAGCGCCGCCGCGCCGTCGTTGATCCCGCTCGCGTTCCCGGCCGTGACCGTCCCCTCGGAGCGGAAGGCGGGCTTCAGCGACGCGATCTTCTCCGCGGTGGTGTCCGGGCGCGGGTGCTCGTCGCGCTCGAGCTCGCCGGCCGGGACGAGCTCGTCGGCGAAGCGCCCTGCCGCGTCGGCCTCCGCCCACCGCTGCTGCGAGCGCAGCGCGAACGCATCCTGGTCCTCGCGGCTCACGGCCCACCGCTCGGCGACGTTCTCGCCCGTCTCCCCCATCGACGCGCTCGAGAACCGCTCCTCGTAGCGCGGGTTCGTGAAGCGCCAGCCGAGGGTCGTGTCGTAGATCGTCCGGTTCCCGCGTGCGTAGGGGGCGTCCGGCTTCGCCGTCACCAGTGGCGCGCGCGTCATCGACTCGACGCCGCCGGCGACGAAGAGGTCGCCGTCGCCCGCGATCACCGCGTGACAGGCACCGACCACCGCGGAGAGACCGGAGGCGCAGAGGCGGTTCACCGTCACGCCGGCGACCGATTCCGGCAAGCCCGCGAGGAGCGCCGCGAACCGCGCGACGTTCCGGTTGTCCTCGCCCGCCTGGTTCGCGCAGCCGAGCCAGACGTCCTCGATCTCGCCCGCAGGCACGCCGGCACGCTCGACCGCCGCCGCGACCGCGACCGCCGCGAGGTCGTCCGGGCGGACGCCCGCAAGCCCGCCGCCGTATCGCCCGACCGGGGTCCGGACGGCGGAGAGGACGACGGCGCGAGTCACGACGCCTCTGTCTCCTCGAGCACGCGCTGCGCGATCGCGAACGCGCTGTTCGCCGCGGGGACGCCGCAGTAGACCGCGCACTGGAGGAGGACCTCGCCGATCTCGTCCGGTGTGAGGCCGTTCCGCCGCGCCGCGCGGACGTGCAGCGCGAGCTCGTGCTCCCGTCCGCTTGCGACGAGCGCCGCCAGGGTGATGCAGCTCCTCGTGCGTCGGTCGAGGCCGGGCCGTGTCCAGATCTCCCCCCATGCGTAGCGGGTGATGAGGTCCTGGAAGTCCTCGGTGAACGGCGTCGTGCGCTCGATCGCGCCGTCGACGTGCTCGTCCCCGAGCACTGCCCGCCGCACCTCCATTCCCCGCGCGTGGATCTCGTCGCGGCTCTCGCTCATGTGCCCTCCCGTTCGGACTCGTAGCGGGCGAGCGCCCGGTCGACGAGGGCGCCCGCCGAGCCGAGGTACGACGCTTGGTCGAACACCGCGTCGAGCTCCGCCGTGGTCAGCCCCGACTCGCCCGCCACGGCATCGCGCAACGTCCCGCCGGTCTCGGCCGCCCGGAGCGATGCGGTCCGGACGAGCGCGCGCGCCCCGCCACGCCCGAGCCGCTCGCCGAGGACGAGGGCGAGCCGCTCGGCGACGATCGCACCTCCCGACAGCTCGAGGTTGGCCCGCATGCGCTTCGCATCGACCTCGAGCACGTCCAGTGCGCCGGCGAGCGCGGCGGCCGCACCGCCCGTCGTCGAGAGCGCGCCCGACAGCGCGTCCCCCTCGGCCTGCCACGCTCCCGCGCCGCGCTCGTGCTCCACGGCCGCTGCCCCGATCAGGACCGACGCATGCCCGCGCGCGAGCTCTGCCCCGGCCCGCGCCCACGTCGCCCCGACGGGGTTCCGCTTCTGCGGCATCGCGGACGAGCCGCCGCCCTCGCCTGCCTCTGGACCTCCGCGACCTCGGTCTGGGCGAGGAGCTGCAGGTCGAGGGCGACCTTCCCGACCACGCCGGCGGCGATCGAGAGGGCCGCGCCGAGCTCGGCGACCGGCGTGCGGTTCGCGTGCCAGGGGAGGGTCGGCTCCGCGAGCTCGAGCTCGCGAGCGAAGAGCGCGGAGACCTCGATGCCTCGCTCGCCGAGCGCCGAGAGGGTTCCCGCCGCGCCGCCGAGCTGGGCGGGGAGGGTCTCCCGCAGCTCGGCAAGGCGCCCGCGCGCATCGGCAAGCCCGACGAGCCACCCGGCCGCCTTGAGCCCGAACGTGGTCGGGACCGCGTGCTGGAGGAGGGTGCGTCCTGCCATCGGCGTGTCCCGATGCGCTCGGGCCAGCTCCGCGCAGGCGTCCGCCGCGAGCGTGAGCCGGCCGACGACGAGACCGAGGGCCTGACGCGCCACGAGCATCGCGGCCGTGTCGACGATGTCCTGGCTCGTCGCGCCGAGGTGCACCCACCTTCCGGCGTCCTCCCCGGCGCGCCGGACCAGCGTCCGCACGAGTGCGTCGGCGGGACTGCCCGAGCGCCGCCATTCGAGGAGCAGCACGTCCCAGTCGTACGCGTCGGCGGAGCACTCCTCGGCGATCTTGGCGGCGGCCTCCTCGGGGACGATGCCGGCGAGCGCGCCGGCGTTCGCGAGCGCCCGCTCGGCCTCCAGCATCGCCTCGAGCCAGGACCGGCCGGAGACCGCCTTGCGCAAGTCGTCGGGGACGAACAGGGCCTCGAACGCCGTCACACTGCGAAGAATGTCGTTTCCTGGGGACCCTGCAAGCGGATGTCGAACCGGAGCGCGCCGTCCTCGGCGATCGCGATGAGGCTCTCGCGCCTGCCGGCGGCAGCCCGGAGAGCACCGGGTCCGCGTCGTTCGCCTCGATCTCGTCGGGGAAGTCGAGGCGTGTGACGACGCGCTTGAGGAGCCCTCGCGCGAGGATGCCCACGGCGATGTGTGGAGCCTGCAGGCCTCCGGCGGGCCAGGCGACGGCCCGGGCTTGACCGTGACGAACTCGAATCGGCCGTCGTCCACGGTTCCGGACGGCCGATCCTGGGAAGTCGTCGCCGCCGTAGGCGCCGCGGGGCTCGCCTGCCAGATCTCGATCAAGCCGTCGGGGACCCCGTCGCCGGCCCCGTCGAGGAGGCGTCCCCGGATCCGGATCGC
>CAVQHL010000035.1:0-8544 GCA_963712255.1 uncultured Actinomycetes bacterium | reverse complement strand
CCTCCGGGCGTGCACCTCACGTAGCCTCGAAGGATGGAGCTCCCCATCAGGGGCGGCTGCGGGTGCGGCGCCGTTCGGTTCGAGGTGTCGCAGCCGTTCGTGTCGGCCGCGTACTGCCACTGCACGCGCTGTCAGCGGCGCACCGGTGCCGGTGCGGCCGCCACCGCCCGCGCGGAGCCGGGGACCGTGCGGATCACGCGGGGAGAGGACGAGCTGCGCGGCTGGGCGCCCGAGGGTGGGCGCGAGAAGGTCTTCTGCGTCCGCTGCGGCTCCGGGCTCTTCAGCCGTGACCCGGGCTCGAGCGACCACACCGGCGTTCGGCTGGGTGCAATCGACGGCGACCCGGGGATCCGGCCCCGCTCCCACCAGTACGTCGCGTACGCCGCCTGCTGGGAGGCGATCCCGGACGACGGCCTGCCGCGCTACGACGAGGCGCGGCCCGGCTACGCCGCCGGCCGGTAGCGGACGAGCTACGCGGGGAGGCGCGCGATCCCTCGCTCGACGACCACGAGCCCGTCGCGCTGGAGGGCACGAACGGCCTCCACATCGAGGCCGGACGCCTTCCGCGGCCGGTCTGCCACGAGCCGCAGCGTCGCCGCGCGGCGCTGGCGGAAGGATCCCTCGAACCGCGACTGCTTCCTCGCGGGCTCGTCGCGTGTCCCTCGTGACGGGCACGCGCCGGCCAGCGGACAGACGTCGCAGCGTGGGATGCGGGCGAGGCAGATCGTCGCACCGAGGTCCATGAGCGCCTGCGCGGCGGCGCCGCCGAACGCGTGGCCGGTCCGTCGCTCGACGCGCTCGACGTTCACGTCCCGCGGGAGGACGTCCTCGCCGAACGCGAAGTTGCGCACCGCAGCGGCCGTGTACGGGCCGACACCGGGCAGCGTCGTCAGGTCGTCGGGCCAGCCGGTCGCCGCGATCTGGCGTGCGGCGCGGTGGAGGGCGAGCGCCCGGTTGTTGTATCCGAGCCCCTGCCACTCCACGATCACCTCGGCCGGCGTCGCCCCGGCGAGTCGCTCCGCCGACGGCCAGCGTGCGAGCCACCGCTCGTAGCGGGGGACGACCCGCTCGACCTGCGTCTGCTGGAGCATCACCTCGCTGACGAGGATCGCGTACGGGTCGCGCGTGCGGCGCCACGGCAGGTCGCGCGCGTTCTCCTCGAACCACGACATGAGCCGCGCCTCCACGCCTCGAGCCTAGTCGCCGCCGCGGCGCGCGCTCGAGGGATGGCCGTGGTGCGACGCGTGGAGGACCGGCTGCAGGTCGGGTGGGTAACGTCCGTTGTCGTGCTGCTCTACAACTCGCCGGTCTCGGGCAACTGCTACAAGGTGCGGCTGCTGTTCGCCCACCTCGGGATCGAGTACGAGCGGCGCAACCTCGACGTCGTCGACCGCTCCAACCGCGGCGAGGTGCTCGGCGAGCTGAACCCCGACCTACGCGTGCCGACGCTCGTCCTCGACGACGGCCGCCCGCTCGCCGAGTCGGGCGCGATCCTCTGGTACTTCGCCGAGGGAACGCGCTTCGTCCCGGCCGACGCGTACGAGCGGGCGAAGGTGCTCCAGTGGATGTTCTTCGAGCAGTACACCCACGAGCCGGCGATCGCGGTCGTCCGCTTCCTGGTGGCCTACTCCGGCGACGCAGAGCGCCACGCCGCGACGATCGAGCAGCGCACGGCGACGGGCTACCGCGCGCTCGGCTCGATGGAGCGCCACCTCGACGGCAACCCGTACTTCGTCGGCGACTCGCTCACCCTCGCCGACATCGCCCTCTACGCCTACACGCACGTCGCCCACGAGGGCGGCTTCGACCTCGAGGAGTACCCGGCGATCCGCGCCTGGCTCGACCGCGTCGCCGCCGAGCCGGGGCACGTCCCGATCGATGCCTGAGACGGCCGATCTCGACGAGATCTTCGATCGGCTCGAGGCGTCCCTGCACAGGTACGCACCGCCGTTCGCCGCGCGCACCGGAGGCGTGAAGGGGAAGCGCGACTGCCAGCTCTGGTCGGAGAAGGCGGTCGAGGTCGCAGGGCGGAAGCGCGACGAGGTCTACTTCGCCGGGCTGATCGTCCAGAAGGGCTACGTCGGCTTCTACTTCATGCCGGTGTACACGCACTCGGAGCAGACGGCCGTTTTCGCGCCCGAGCTGCTCGCGCTCCTGAAGGGGAAGTCGTGCTTCCACGTGAAGCGCCTCGACGACGAGCTCGCCGGCCACGTCGACGCAGCGCTCGCGACCGGCTTCGATCTCTATCGCGAACGCGGCTGGGTCTGACGCGATGAGCGTCCGGGTGCGCTTCGCCCCGAGCCCGACGGGGTCGCTCCACCTCGGCAACGCGCTCACGGCCGTCGCGAACCGCCGCTTCGCCGACGAGCACGGCGGCGTGCTCCTGCTCCGCATCGACGACACGGATCCGACGAGGGTCGTCGAGGGCGGGGAGGACGCGATCCTCGACGACCTCCGCTGGCTCGGGCTCGCCTGGGACGAGGGGCCGGTGCGCCAGAGCGAGCGCGGCGACGTCTACCGGGCGGCGGCGGAGCGCGCGGAGTCGGACGGTGGAGCTGTCCGGGATCCGGACGGGTCGCTCCGGCTCGGCGGCGTCACCCTGCTGCGGGCGGACGGGACGGCGACCTACCAGCTCGCGACGGTTGCCGACGACCTCGACCTCGGCGTCACGCACGTCATCCGGGGGTCGGATCACCGGCCCAACGAGGAGCCGCAGCGCCGCATTGCCCGTGCGATCGGCGGTGAGCTTCCCGAGGTGATCCACCACGGCCTTCTCCTCGGTGAGGACGGCAAGAAGCTCTCCAAGCGCCACGGGCACGCGTCTGTCGCGGACCTCCGCGCCGAGGGAATACCCGCGGCCGCGGTTCGCGCGTACCTCGAGGAGCTCGGGCGACCGGCGCACGACGTCCACCTCGACCGGGCCCGACTCGGCCGGCTTGCGATCGAGGCGATCGCGGCGATGCCGGACGACGAGCTCGCTGCCGCCGCCGGGGCGGACGAGTCGCTCGCGCGCGCGCTCCGCGGGGCGCGCACGCTCGTCGAGGCGCGCGAGATCGCGCGGACGATCGCGACGCCCGCCCCGGTGTCGCTCGCGCCCGAGGCGGAGCCGACGCTCGTCCGCTTCGTCGAGCTTCGGGCCGGCGCGGGCGCCCTCGACGAGGCCGGCGCGCGAGCGATCGTCCGCGAGCTCAAGGCGGTCGGCGGCGACCTGCGCGTGCTGCGGCTGGCCCTCACCGGAGCCGACCGCGGCCCCGAGCTGTGGACCGTCGTCGCCGCGCTGCCGGAGGACGAGGCTCTCGCTCGCGTGGGGCGGGCCAGGGTGTCCGACTGAGGGCGGACACGTCCGTCTACGATCGCTCGATGCGCCTGTTCGACACCCTGACGCGGTCGCATGTCGAGTTGCCGCATGCCCCCGGGCCCATCCGGATGTACTTCTGCGGGCCGACCGTCTACCAGCGCATCCACATCGGCAACGCCGTGCCCTTCGTCCTGTCGATGTGGCTCAAGCGATGGCTCGAGCTGACGGGCTACGAGACGTCGCTCGTCATCAACATCACGGACATCAACGACAAGATCTACGACGCGGCGCCCGGCCAGAGCGCCGCGCTCGCAGAGCGCGCGACACGGTGGTACGTGGAGGACACCGATCGGCTCGGCCTCGGGCGCCCGGACGTCGAGCCGACCGCCGTCGAGACCGTTCCCGATCAGATCCAGATGATCGAGGAGCTGATCGCCGGCGGCTTCGCCTACGAGTCCGACGGCGACGTGTACTACCGCGTCAGGAGCTACCCCGACTACGGGCGCCTCTCCCGCCAGAAGCTCGACGAGGTGCGCGAGCAGGAGCCGAACGCCCGCAAGGAGGATCCACGGGACTTCGCGCTCTGGAAGGCGAACAAGCCCGATGAGGACACGTCGTGGGAGTCACCCTGGGGGAACGGCCGCCCCGGCTGGCACATCGAGTGCTCGGCGATGTCCGAGAAGCACCTCGGGACGAGCTTCGAGATCCACGGCGGCGGCATGGACCTCGTGTTCCCGCACCACGAGAACGAGATCGCGCAGTCACGCGCGCTCGGCCACGACTTCGCGCGGATCTGGATGCACAACGGCATGCTGAGCATGGGCGGCGAGGAGATGCACAAGTCCGCCGGCAACGCCGTCCTCCTGACGGAGGTGCTCGACCGGTTCGGACGGGAGACCGTGCTGCTCTTCTTCATGACCGGTCAGTGGCGGAAGCCTCTCGACTTCTCGGAAGCGACCCTGACCGCGGCGAGGGCGCAGGCCGAGACGCTCCGCAACGCGCTGCGGGGGGAGACGCGCTCGAGCGGCGACTGGGACGCGTTCGCCGCAGCGCTGGAGGACGACTTCAACACGCCGGCGGCGCTCGCGATCCTGCACGAGTGGGCGCGTACCGGTGCCCTCGAGGAGCTTCGTCGCGGGCTCGACGTGTTCGGGCTCGGCAGCCTCGCCGACCGGGCGCAGGCGCCGCCCGAGATCGTGACGCTCGCAGAGGCTCGCATCGTGGCGCGTGCCTCGCGCGACTTCGCCGAGGCGGACCGGCTCCGCGACGAGATCGCGGCACACGGCTGGGACGTGCGCGACGTGGCCGCGGGCTACGAGCTCGTGCCGCGCGCGTGACCCGCGACCTCGTCTACGGGCGGAACGCCGTGCGCGAGGCGCTCCGCGGACCGCGCGAGGTGCTCGAGGTCTGGGCGAGCGAGCGTGCGGTGTCCGCCCTCGACTGGCTTGCCGAGGGCCCGCGTCCTCGCGTCCACAAGGAGCGGGAGCTGACCGAGGCGGCGGGGACGTCCGATCACCAGGGCGTCGTCGCCTGGTGCGCGCCGTACGCGTACGCCGACGCCTGGGAGCTTGCGGCCGTCGAGCGGCCGCTGATCTGCTGCCTCGACCAGGTGACCGATCCGCGGAACCTCGGGGCGGTCGTCCGGAGCGCGGCAGGCGCGGGCGCGACGGGCGTCGTCGTGCCGGCGCACGGCGCGACGGTCGTCACGGCCGTCGTCTGCCGGGCATCGGCGGGCGCCGTCGAGCACCTCCCGGTCGCCGTCGTCCCGAACCTCGCCCGCTACCTCGCCGACGTCAAGGGCGACCGGCTCTGGGCGTATGCCGCTGCCGCCGACGGCGATTCACGCCTCTGGGACGTCGATCTCACCGACGGCGTCGCTCTCGTCCTGGGCGCCGAGGGGAAGGGCGTCAGGCCGCTCGTCCGCCGCACCTGCGACGCGACGATCTCGATTCCGCTCGCGACCGGCGTCGAATCCCTCAACGTCAGCGTCGCAGCAGCGGTGGCGCTGTTCGAGGCGCGGCGGCAGCGTTCGAGGCATACCTCAACCTCTACTGGAGGTTGAGTGTGCCCGAACCGTCGCTCTACCTGTTCGACGGCTCGAATCTCTTCCACGCCGGCGGCTTCTCCGACCGCGACGAGCTCGTCGACCTGCTCTCGAGCTTCGTCGCCGTCCGGGGCGCGCGCGGCATCGTCGTGTTCGACGGGGTCGGCGCGGATCGCTCGGTGGGGCCGCTCGACGTCCGCTTTGCACGCGACGCCGATACGGCGCTCGAGCGGCTCGCCGCCGAGCGGCGCGGGCACGAGGCCGTCCAGCTGGTCACGTCTGACGCCGCCGTGCGGGGCACGAGCGGGCAGGAGGTACGCAAGCGCGGCTCGGCCGCGTTCCTCGCCGAGCTCGAGGCGATCGTCCATCGCGAGGAGAAGCCGAGCAGGCTCGGCGACCGCGTGGACGACGAGACGCGGGCGCGTCTCGAGCGGCTCCGTCGCGGCCAGGACTGACGGCGCCGTCCTTCGAGGTTCCGCGGGTAGACGCCGTCCCGAGCGGCGATACGAACACCTGTTCCGATCAGACTGGAATTTGCGCAAAGGGTTGTAACGCTTGCAAGATCCTGCTAGCTTCTCCCTCGACTTCAGGGTGAGAGTTCGGCTCTGAGGTCGACTCGGAGACCACGACCCAAGGGGAGAACGACATGGCGGCGCGTCCGGCACTCGCACCGAAGAGCCCACAGAAGCTGCAGCGGGAGCTCGAGGATCTGCAGCTCGTCATCAAGGCGCGGAACGGGAGCAAGACGGCGCTCGACGAGCTCATGCGCCGCTACCACGGGTTCGTCCGGCTCAAGGCCAGCTCGTACTTCCTCGCCGGCGGCGACGCCGACGACCTCATCCAGGAGGGGCTGATCGGCCTCTACAAGGCGATCCGCGACTTCCGCTCCGACAAGGAGACGTCGTTCCGGTCGTTCGCGGAGCTCTGCGTCACCCGCCAGATCATCACGGCGATCAAGTCGGCGACGCGGTACAAGCACGCGCCGCTCAACACCTACGTCTCGTTCAGCCACACGCCGGCCGGTCAGGACTCGGACGGCGAGTGCACGCTCGGCGACGCGCTGCCCGGGCCGAACGTCGACGACCCCGCGGTTCGCGTGATCTCGACCGAGGAGCTCCAGTCGCTCATGGGCTGCCTCGGCACGACGCTCTCCGGGCTCGAGTCGGAGGCGCTCCGGCTCTACCTCGACGGGAACTCGTACGAGTCGATGGCCGAGATCCTCGACTGCGACTGCAAGACGATCGACAACGCCCTGCAGCGCGTCAAGCGCAAGATCCTCGCGCACCAGGCGACGCGCGCCGTGCCTGCCTGAACGTCGCGAGCTCGCACGAAGCGCGTGCGGTCGTAGGATCGCGTCCCATGGACGAGGTCGGACCCGCACTCAGGCGCGCGGCGGAGATCGTCGCCGCGTACCGCGAGGGCCTCCCCGACGCGCGGGTCACCCCGATCGCAGGTCGCGCCGACGTCCGAGCGGCGCTCGGAGCGCTGCCCGACGGGCCGACGCCGCTCGGCGACGTGCTGAGCGAGCTCGTCGAGACCGCGACCCCGGGGCTCATGGCCTCATCCGGTCCGCGGTACTTCGGCTTCGTGATCGGTGGATCGCTCGACGCCGCGCTCGTCGCGGACGTGATCACCTCGGGCTGGGAGCAGAACGCGTTCAACGAGGCGCTCTCGCCGGCCGGCATCGCCTTCGAGGACGTCGCCGGGACCTGGCTCAAGGAGATCCTCGGGCTTCCCGAGACCGCGTCCGTCGGGTTCGCCACGGGAGGTCAGGGTGCGAACACGGTCGGTCTGGCCGCGGGCCGCTGGCACGTGCTGAACGAGCTCGGCTGGGACGTCGGGCGGGACGGGCTCCACGGCGCGCCGAAGCTCAGGGTCGTCGTCGGCGAGGAGCGCCACGCGACGATCGACCGTGCCGTCCGCCTCCTCGGCCTCGGCGAGAGCGCGATCGTCGCCGTACCGGCCCTGCCCGACGGTGCGATGGACACCACCGCGCTGGCTCGTGTCCTCCGCGACGGCGACGGGCCGACGATCGTCTGCGCGCAGGCCGGGAACGTCAACACCGGCGCCTGCGACGACCTGGCGCACGTCGCGGAGGCGGCGCGATCGGTCGGAGCGTGGGTCCACGTGGACGGTGCCTTCGGCCTCTGGGCCGCCGCCAGCCCGCGCACCCGGTCACTCGTGGCGGGGATCGAGCTCGCCGACTCGTGGGCCTGCGACGGGCACAAGTGGCTCAACGTCCCGTACGACTCGGGCTACGCGTTCTGCGCGCATCCGGAGGTGCACGCGACCGCGATGGCATACACCGCCGCCTACCTCACCGGCCAGGTCGCAGGTCGTGAGCTCGGCGGCGGCGACTTCGTCCTCGAATCGTCTCGACGCGCGCGCGGCTTCGCGACGTGGGCGGCGCTGCGCTCGCTCGGACGCTCGGGTGTCGCCGAGCTCGTCGAGCGCTGCTGCGACCTCGCGCGGGGGCTCGCGGCGGCGCTCTCGGAGATCGAGGGCGTCGAGATCGTGAACGACGTCGTCCTCAACCAGGTGCTCGTCCGCGTCGGCGATGCCGACCTGACCGACCGGCTGGAGCGGGCGATCCAGGACGACGGCACGTGCTGGATGGGCGCGACGACGTGGCGGGGCGAGCGCCTGCTCCGGATCGCGGTGTCGAACTGGTCGACGACGCAGGCGGACGTGGACCTCGTCGCGGAGACGGTCGCCCGGTTGCGCGCCGATCTCGTCGCCGGCTCGCGGTGACCTAGACGCGCTTCCCAGTGCTCCCAGCGGACGAGCTCGCCGAGCTCGAGCCGGCGCTGCGAGAGACGCGAGACGAGCGCCGTCTCCTGAGGGTCGGTCGCGGGACGGCCGATCGTGACGAGACAGACGAAGTGGACGTCGTCGGGCACGCCGAGGAGCGCCTTCACGTCGGGGACCTGCTTCGGCAGGACGCCGTAGACGCCGCTCGCGAGGCCCTCGTCGATCGCGGCGAGCTGGAGGAGGATGAACGCGGCGCCCGCGTCCACGTACCAGTAGGGCGCCGGCCAGCCGATCTCCTCGCCGTCACGGAGCTTGTCCGGCTTGCGGTATCGCTCGTGGTAGCTCTCCTCGCGCGTTCCGACGAAGACGTGCACCGGCGCGGTCGAGATCCACGCCTGACCGCCGGCGGCGACGTACTCGTCCTCGCCTGCGAGGCGCGCGAGCTCCCTGC
>CAVQHL010000034.1:0-14192 GCA_963712255.1 uncultured Actinomycetes bacterium | reverse complement strand
CAGGCCGTACTCGACGTTCTGGCGTCACGGTCATGTGCGGGAACAGCGCGTAGTCCTGGAAGACCGTGTTGACGGCGCCGGTCGTACGGCGGAAGGTCGCGCGACGTCGCGGCCGTCGAGCTCGATCGAGCCCTCGTCGGGTCGCTCGAAGCCGGCGATCATGCGCAGCGTCGTCGTCTTCCCGGAGCCGCGACGGGCCGAGCATGGTGAAGAACTCGCCCCGCTCGATGTCGAGGTCGACGGCGTCGACCGCCGTCACGTCGCCGAAGCGCTTGACGAGGCCGCGGATCCGTATGTCCGGCGTGTCGCTCACGCAGCGGCGGCCGTCAACGATTCCTCGAGCAGCGCGAGCCCCTCGCCGAGCTCCTCGTCGGAGATCGTCAGCGCCGGCAGCAGCCGGATCACGTTCCCGTACAGGCCGCAGGAGAGGAGCAGAAGCCCGCGGTCGAACGCCGCATCGACGATCGCCTTCGCGCGGTCGGGCGTCCGCTCGGTGAGCTCGAAGCCGATCATCGGGCCGAGCCCGCGCACCTCGCCGATCTCGGCGTGTCGGCTCGCGAGCTCGTCGAGCCGCGCGCGAACGATGTCACCGACCTCCGTCGCGCGTGCGAGGAACTCCGGCTCGCGCACCGCCTCGAGCACGGCGACCGCGGCGGCGCACGAGAGCGGGTTCCCGCCGAACGTCCCGCCGAGCCCGCCGGCCGGCACCGCGTCCATCAGCTCCGCCCGTCCCGTGACGGCGGCCAGCGGGAGCCCCCCGCCGATCGACTTCCCCGAGACGAGCAGGTCCGGCTCGACGCCGTCGTAGTGCTCGATCGCCCACATCTTCCCCGTCCGGCCGACCCCGGACTGGACCTCGTCGTCGACGTAGAGGATCCCGTGCTCGCGGCACAGCTCGGCCAGCCGCGCCGGGTAGTCGGGCGGCATCTCGACGAACCCGCCCTCGCCCTGGACCGGCTCGAGCAGCACGCACGCGACCGTCGCGGGGTCGACCTCGGACTTGAAGAGCTTCTTCAGCCCGTCGAGCGCGTCGTCGCTCGTGATCCCGCGGTACGGGTACGGCGCCGGCGCACGGTAGACCTCGGGCGCGAACGGGCCGAAGCCCGCCTTGTACGGGTGCACCTTGCTCGTCATCGTCATCGTCAGGAGCGTCCGTCCGTGGAACGCGTTGTCGAACACGACGACGGCGGGGCGGCCGGTGGCGGCGCGCGCGATCTTCACCGCGTTCTCGTTCGCCTCCGCGCCCGAGTTGACGAGGATCGACTTCTGGTCGGCGCCGGAGCACGGCGAGAGCTCGGCGAGGAGCCGGCACGTGTCGACGTACGGCTCGTAGACCCCGACCATGAAGCACTGGTGGAGGTAGTCGTCGGCCTGCCGCTGGATCGCCTCGACGACCGGCGCGAACCGGTGACCGGTGTTCTGGCAGCCGATGCCGCCGGCGAAGTCGAGGAACACGCGGCCGTCGGCGTCGGTGACGCGCACGCCGTCGGCCCGCGTCACGACGAGCCGCGGAGTCGACACGCCGCCCGACACGTAGCGCCGCCGCTCCGCGAGGATCCGCTCGCTCGAACGCTGCTCTATCGAAGTCATGCGCGCGAGTATGACGCAGCAACGCGTGGCATGGAACGCAATCCCCCTCGCAATGCGCAGGCCTTGCCTCGCCAAGCAGGATTCGGCAGAAGCCGAATCCTGCGGCTCGATCCCCGCCTTCGGCGGGGCACATCCCTGAAGGCGCCCGCTGCCGCGGTCGCAACTGCGCGGGCCGCTGGGAGTAGCGCCTCGAGCCCACGCGCTTGCGAGCGCAAGCAGTGCGGTTTGCCACACCACCCGCCTGGTCGGTCGTCTGCCACAGTTCGCCCATGGAGACGCGCACCCGGGTCCTCATCGTCGACGACCACCCGAGCTTTCGCACCTGCGCGCGCATGATCCTCGAGGCAGACGGGTTCGCGGTGATCGGCGAGGCCGAGGACGGAGCCGCTGCGCTCACGGCGATCGAGGAGCTCCGACCGGACCTCGTCCTGCTCGACATCCAGCTGCCCGACATGGACGGCTTCGCCGTTCTCGAGCAGCTCGGCTCGAACGCACCGTCGGTCGTGCTCGTGTCGAGCAGGGACGCCTGTGACTACGACGGCCTGATCCGCAAGAGCCGCGCGAGCGGCTTCATCGCGAAGGCCGAGCTCTCCGGCACCGCCGTTCGATCGCTGCTCAGGTGACCCGGCGACGGCTCGCGGCCGCCGTCGGCCTCGGCGCCGTCCTCTACACGGGCGCCTTCTCGCTCGTGCTCGCCGACGATCTCGGCGACCGCCGAACGCTCGTCGTGATGGTCGTCGCCGCGGGCCTGATCTTCACCGTCACGGGCGCGATCGCGGCGGCCCGCCGCCCCGACAACCCGACGGGCGCGCAGATGCTGGCGGTCGGCCTCCTCTGGTCGCTCGGCTCGCTCCAGGCGGCCAACGGCTCGATCGCCTTCACGATCGGCTACCTGCTGAGCGCGCTCGCGTTCATCCCGTTCACCCAGCTGATCCTCTCCTACCCCACCGGCCGGCTCCCGCGCGACGACCGCTGGCTCGTGCTGGCGGTCGCGGCGATCGCGGTGCTCGGGCCGCTGTCGCTGGCCCTCTTCGACCCGACGCCGATCCCGGGCTGCGCCGACTGCCCCGAGAATGCCGTGCTGCTCTCGGACGAGCCCGACGCGGCGCAGCTGGCGCGGATCGTCTATGCGCTCGTCGCGGCGTCGGTCGCCGGCGTGCTGTTCGTCAGGCTCGTGCGCCGGTACCGCGGGGCGACCCCGCCGCTTCGCCGCATCGTCGGCCCCGTGTACCTCTTCACCCTCGAGGCGCTGGCGGCGCTGGTGGCGAGCAGCATCGTGCGGACGTTCAGCGAGTCGACGTCGCTCGTGCTCGAGCATCTCGCGCTCGCGTCGCTGGCGCTGATGCCGATCGCGTTCCTGATCGGCATCCTCCGGACGCGGCTCGCGCGCGCGGGTATCGCCGACCTCGCGATCGCGCTCGGGAACGGGACGCCGCTCCGCGACGCGCTCGCCAACGCGCTCGGCGACCCGTCGCTCGACCTCGCGTACTGGTCGACGGAGCGACAGGCGTGGGTCGACGACGACGGGCGGACGCTGAGCGAGCCGCTCGCAGGCAGCGGGAATGCCGCGACGTTCGTCGAGCACGGCGGCAAGCGCGTTGCCGCGCTGCTCTACGACCCCAGCCTGACCGACCAGCGCGACCTCGTCGACGCCGTTGCAGCGACCGCCGCGCTCGCCTTCGAGAAGGAGCGACTGCAGGCCGAGCTCCGTGCGCAGTACCGGTTCCTCGAGACCGTGATCAACACCGCACCGAGCCTGCTCTCCGTGGTCGACACGGAGGGCCGGATCCGCAACTTCAACCGCGCGGTGGAGGTCGCGAGCGGGCACGACGACGACCGCCGCAGGCTCGAAGGCGCGTACTTCTGGGACGTGTTCATCGATCCCGCCGAGCGCGCGGAGATGATCGAGCGCTTCCGCGCCGCTGCGCCGGACTTCGCCCCCGCCGAGTACGAGAACGCGTTCACGGACGCCCGGGGCAAGGACCGCGTCATCGCCTGGCGCTCGGCGCCGCTCGTGGACGAGAGCGGCGACGTCGTCCGGATCATCGCGGGAGGGATCGACATCACCGACCGCAAGCGGCGCGAGGTCGACCTCCAGCGCCAGCGGGACTTCGCGAACACGGTCGCCGACACGATCCCGAGCTTCATCGTGCTCACCGACCACGACGCGAACGTCGTCCCCTTCGGCGCGAACCGCGCGTTCTGCGCCGCCGTCGGGCGCAGCCTCGAGGAGCTGAGCGGGCGGTCGTTCCTCGAGATCGTCGCGCGCGACGACGAGTTCGCGGCACGGATGGCGATCGCGGGCGCCGCGAACGGCGTCCCCCAGGCGGAGCGCGAGACGCGCTGGGTCACGGGCGACGGGCGCGAGCTGACCGTGGCGTGGACGGCGACGCCGATCCTCGACCAGTGGGGCGTCGCCCGCGTGCTGGTCTCCGGCGTGGACGTCAGCGAGCGGAAGCGCCAGGAGGAGGAGCTGCGCGCGTCCCGCTCGCGGATCGTCGACGCGACGGACGCCGCCCGCAGGCGACTCGAGCGGAACCTGCACGACGGCGCGCAGCAGCGGCTCGCGGCGCTCTCGCTCTCGCTGCGGCTCGCGGAGTCGCGGATCGAGACCGACGTGGACGAGGCGACCGAGATCCTCGCCCAGGCCCGCGAGGAGCTCACGCGCGCGCTCGAGGAGCTCCGGGAGCTCGCGCGCGGCCTTCACCCCAACGTCCTCACCGACCGCGGGCTCGGCCCCGCGCTCGAGGCGCTCGTCCTCCGCTCGCCGTTCCCCGTCCATGTCGACGCGCCCGAGGAGCGCCTCCCGCCCGCGATCGAGGCGGCCGCGTACTACGTCGCCGCCGAATCGCTCGCCAACGTCGCGAAGTACGCGCACGCCACCGAGGCGCGCGTCGAGATCTTCGAGTCGGAGGACGGGCACGAGATCGTCGTCCAGGTCACCGACGACGGCGTCGGCGGGGCCGATCCGACGCGCGGAACCGGCCTCCGAGGGCTCGAGGACCGCGTCGAGTCGCTCGACGGACGGCTCGCGATCGCGAGCCCCCCGGGCGGCGGCACGAGGCTCCGGGCGAGCATCCCCCTCGCGCACCGTGCTCTTCCGCTGTAGGGCTGGATACGCATCGCCGTCAGGGCGAGACGAGGTTCCGGGGGGCCGTAGACTCCCCGCATGGAGTCGCTGCCTACCGGCACCGTCACGTTCCTGTTCGCGGACGTCGAAGGCTCGACCCGCCTCGTCCAGACCGCCGGCGGTGCGTACGCCGGCGTGATCGCGGACGTCCGCAGGCTCCTGCGCGCGGAGATCGCCGCGACCGGCGGCGCCGAGGTCGACGCGACGGGAGACGAGCTCTCGGCGGTGTTCGGCGAGGTGCAGCCGGCGCTGCAGGCGGCGGTGGCGGGCCAGGAGAAGATCCGCGACCACACCTGGCCCGACGGCCTCGTCGTCAAGGTGCGAATGGGCCTGCACACCGGCGTCCCGCACCTCGGCGAGGAGGGGTACACCGGGCTCGACGTGATCCGCGCCTCGCGCATCGCGGCCGCCGGCCACGGCGGCCAGATCCTCCTCTCGTCCACGGCGGCCCCGTTCGTCGCCGGCGTCGAGACGAAGGACCTCGAGACCCACCGGCTGCAGGGGCTCCCCGACCCGGAGCGCATCCACCAGGTGCTCGTCGACGGGCTCCCGCGGGACTTCCCGCCGCTCCGCGGCACCGTCTCCCAGCTCGGTGACGCCCGGCGCGTCGTGCTCGCGGACGACTCGGTGCTCCTCCGCGAAGGGGTCGCGCGGCTTCTCGAGGAGGCGGGCTTCGAGGTCGTGGCGCAGTCCGGCAACGCGGAGGACCTCCTCCGCCACGTCGCGATGCACAAGCCGGACGTCGCCGTGGTCGACATTCGCATGCCGCCGACGCACACCGACGAGGGGCTCGTCGCAGCGCGCGAGATCCGCGAGCGGCACCCCGACGTCGGCGTCCTCCTCCTCTCGCAGTACGTCGAGCCCGGCTACGCGATGGCGCTGCTCGAGACGAGCGCCGAGGGCGTCGGCTACCTCCTCAAGGACCGGGTCGCCGACCTCGAGCAGTTCGGCACGGCCGTGCGCCGCGTCGCGGACGGCGGCTCGGCGCTCGATCCGGCGGTCGTGAGCGAGCTCGTCGGGCGCAAGCGCGCCGACGACCCGCTCGACCAGCTGACCGCCCGCGAGCGCGAGGTGCTCGGGCTGATGGCCGAGGGGCGCTCCAACCAGGCGATCGCGGAGCGCCTGTTCGTCACCCTCCGCGCCGTCGAGAAGCACGTCACGAGCATCTTCACGAAGCTCGGGCTCCCGGCGTCCACGGACGACCACCGTCGCGTGCTCGCCGTGCTCGCGTACCTGCGAGGCTGATCGAGCGGCTCGTCCCGGAGTGCGGTTCGCCGCACCCACAAGAGACCGGGCCACCGCCTTCCGCAGGCCGGCGCCGCGAGCAAGACTCGCTGCATGCTTCGCAGTTGGCTCTCACAGTCCCACTCCGGCGCCCGCGAGATCGCTGGCCTCGCCGCCCTCTACGGCCTCTACGAGGTCGTGCGCGGCGCGGGCGGCGAGAACGTCCAGGCTGCCCTCGCGAACACGGCCGACATCGTCGCCGTCGAGCAGGCGATCGGCATCTACGTCGAGCGCGGCGTCCAGGAGAGCTTCGAGGCGATCCCGTTCGCCCCGACGCTGCTGGGCCTCGCGTACGTCCTGCTGCACTTCGTCGGGACGGCCGTCGCGCTCGTGTGGGTGCACCGCAAGCATCCCGATCGGTTCCCGATCGTCCGCACGACGTTCGTCGCCGCCACCGCGCTGGCGCTCGTCGGCTACGTCTTCTTCCCCGCGGCGCCGCCGCGCCTCTCGGCGCGCGGCTTCTCGGACACGGTGACCAGCTCGACCGGGCTCGACCTGAGCTCCGACCTCCTCGGCGCCCTGTACAACCCGTTCGCGGCCGTCCCGAGCCTGCACTTCGGCTACGCGCTGATCGTCGGCGTCGTCCTCGCGGTCGTCGCCCAGCGGCGGCTCTGGCGGATCGCCGGCGCGCTGTATCCGGCCACGATGCTCCTGATCATCGTCGCGACCGGCAACCACTTCTTCGTGGACGCCGTGCTCGGCGGGCTCGTGGTCGTCGTCGGCTGGCTCGTCGCCCGCTCGGTCGTGGCCACGACGCCCGTCCGGCGAGTGGCCGCGCCGCGCGTCGCGACGTGCGCCGGCCGGGCCTGAGGCGGCCGACGCGAGACAGGATCCGTTGGCCCGGCGCCGCAGTCCGGGCCAACGGGCCGGCCCCCGCACAGAGGGCCGGCATAGGGGCCCCGGCTTCGGCCGGGGCCCCTTGTCCCTAGGCGGCGCGGAGCTCCGCCTCGGCGCGGAGCCAGTGATCCGTCTCGCCGCCCGGCTCGCCGCGCTCCCAGAGCAGATAGGCCTGCTCTGCGATCGCCTCGCGCGTCGGCTCGGCAACGAGCTTCGGCCGGCGCGGCCGGGCGTCGTCGTCTTCTTCGCGGCGGCCTTCGTGTGCGGCCTTGGCGGTCGTCGCCTTCTTCCGCTTGCCGGCCGCGTCGTCGCGTCCGCCTTCTTGCGCCCGCGTCCCGGGCGCGTGTTCTCCTCCGCCATGGAGGCCTCCCTTGTTCGTCGAGGTCTGAGAGGGAGCGTCGTCGCCCGCCGTCTCGTCCCTCCAGGAAAGCTGAAAGTGCGGACGGACGCAACCTCTACGATGCGGGCACGCCGGAGTAGCTCAGCTGGTCAGAGCACCTGTCTTGTAAACAGGGGGTCGTCGGTTCGAATCCGTCCTCCGGCTCCTGACCTCGCCAAACGGAGCGCCTAGCGCGAGTAGTCCCGCTTCCTGACCCAGACGAAGTAGACGATCAGCGTCGCGATGCTGAAGACGAGCCCGGCGATGGACCAGAGCACCTTCTCCAGTCCGGAGAAGTCGGGACGTCGGAGGATGTCGACGATCATCCAGATCACGGCGGCGTATACCGCGAGCGCGAGCGCGACGAACAGCGACTCGCCGAACGTCAGGAACGCCAGGACATCGATCACGCGTCTCCTCCTCCGTGGGTTCGTCGGATACTAGGCCGCCGCCAGGGCCTCCCGGGGGAGGAGCCTCGTGACCAGCCGGCGTGCGTGATCGCCACCGAGCCTCGCCGGGCCCCGAACGCACGGCATGATTCGATCGGATGGAGCTCGCCGACATCCTGAAGCGGCGCCGCATGGTGCGCAGCTACCTGCCCGACCCGGTCCCGCGGGAGGCAGTCGAGCGGATCGTCGCGACCGTGCGCCGCGCGCCGAGCGGCGGGTTCAGCCAGGGCCACCGGCTCGTGGTCGTCACCGAGGCCGAGACGCGCAGGGAGCTCGCGCGCCTCGCAGGCGAGGACGAGTACGTCGCGGCGGGCGGTCAGGCGTGGATCTCGACCGCGCCGGTGCACGTCTTCGTCGGAACGCGCGAGGAGAGCTACCACGAGCGGTACCGCAAGCCGGACAAGCTCCGTGACGGCGAGGAGATCGGCTGGCCGGCGCCCTACTGGTACGTGGACGCCGGCGCTGCGTTCATCCTTCTCCAGCTCGCCGCGATCGACGAGGGCCTCGCGAGCGGCGTCTACGGGGTCCTGCCGAAGCAGGTTCCGGACGTGAAGGCGCTCCTCGGCGTGCCCGACGACGTCCACTTCGTCTGCCTCGTCACGATCGGCCGTCCCGCGACGGACCCCAGGAGACGGCCCTCGTCTCGCGTCTCTCGGAGCGCCGGCTCGAGCTCGGCGAGCTCGTCCGCTGGGAGCACTGGGACGCGGGTTAGGTCAACGCGAGCCGGCGACGAGATCGGCGCGCAGCCGGGCGACCGTCTCCGCGACGAGGTCGACGTCCGCCTGCGTCGTCGACCAGTTCGACACCGCGATCCGGAGCAGGCGCTCACCCCGCCACGTCGTCGCGCCCATCCAGCACGTGCCGTCGTCCTGGATCGCCCGCTCCAGCCGGTCGGTCAGCTCGGCATCGCCGACGCGGACGAGCACCTGGTTGAGGACGACGTCGTTCACGATCTCGACGCCCTCGACCTCCGAGAGCGCCGCAGCGAGCCCCCGCGCGAGGTCGCAGCAGCGCTCGACGAGCTCGGCGACACCCGAGCGTCCGAGCGAGCGCAGCGCCGCCCACGTCGCGAAGCCGCGCGCGCGTCGAGACGACTCGAGGACGAAGTCGCCGCCGCCGAGCTCACGACCCGCGACCTGGCCGGTGAGGTAGGCGGCGGTGTATGCCATCGCGGTCGCGTGCACCTCCGGATGCGCGCAGAACGCGTACCCCGAGTCGTACGGGACGTTGAGCCACTTGTGCCCGTCGCAGGCCCACGAGTCGGCGAGCTCGATACCCGCCACGAGTGACCGGGTGCGAGGGCCTGCGGCGGCCCAGAGGCCGAAGGCACCGTCGACGTGCACCCACGCTCCGACCGATCGCGCCGCCTCCGCGACGCGCGCCAGGTCGTCGCAGGCGCCGGTGTTGACGTTTCCGGCCTGCGCGCAGACGATCGTCGGCCCGTCGCCGTCGCGGAGGACACGAGCCAGCGCGGTGGTGTCCATCGCACCGTCGGGCAGCGCCGGAACGGCGACGATCGCGCTCTCGCCGAGCCCGAGGAGGCGGACGGCACGGTCGATCGTGGCGTGGCGCTCCTCGCCCACGACGACCCTGATCTGCGGCGCGCCGTGGAGCCCGTCCCGCCCGACGTCCCAGCCGAGCTCGTTCAGCACGTGCCAGCGGCCCGCGGCCAGACCGACCGTGTTCGCACCCTGAGCTCCCGTGGCGAACCCGACGGACGCGGTCGCGGGAAGCCCGAGGATCTCCTTGAGCCAGGTGCCGGCGACGTCCTCGAAGGCGATGCCGGCCGGCGAGAGCGCCTCGTTGAACGCGTTCTGCTCCCAGCCCGAGGTGATCACGTCCGCGACGAGCGCGGCGTCGAGCGATCCACCGATCACGAAGCCGAAGTACCGCGGACCGGATGAGGCCATGAGCCCCGGGGTTGCCGTCTCGACGAGCTCGCTCAGCACGTCGTCGAGCGGCGTTGGCCCGTCCGGCAGCGCTCCGAGCGCCGCTCGGACGTCGGCGCGACCTGCGATCGGGGTGACCCGCGCGTCGGGGAGGCCCTCGCGGTATGCGGCGACGATCTCCGCCGCGCGCCTGAGTGCGGGTCCGACCTCGTCCATGGGACGCGATCCTACGACCGCACGCGCTTCGTGCGAGCTCTCGCCGCTCAGGCAGGCACGGCGCGCGTCGCCTGGTGCGCGAGGATCTTGCGCTTGACGCGCTGCAGGGCGTTGTCGATCGTCTTGCAGTCGCAGTCGAGGATCTCGGCCATCGACTCGTACGAGTTCCCGTCGAGGTAGAGCCGGAGCGCCTCCGACTCGAGCCCGGAGAGCGTCGTGCCGAGGCAGCCCATGAGCGACTGGAGCTCCTCGGTCGAGATCACGCGAACCGAAGGGTCGTCGACGTTCGGCCCGGGCAGCGCGTCGCCGAGCGTGCACTCGCCGTCCGAGTCCTGACCGGCCGGCGTGTGGCTGAACGAGACGTAGGTGTTGAGCGGCGCGTGCTTGTACCGCGTCGCCGACTTGATCGCGGTGATGATCTGGCGGGTCACGCAGAGCTCCGCGAACGACCGGAACGACGTCTCCTTGTCGGAGCGGAAGTCGCGGATCGCCTTGTAGAGGCCGATCATCCCCTCCTGGATGAGGTCGTCGGCGTCCCCGCCGGCGAGGAAGTACGAGCTCGCCTTGAGCCGGACGAAGCCGTGGTAGCGGCGCATCAGCTCGTCGAGCGCCGTCTTGCTCCCGTTTCGCGCCTTGAGGACGAGCTGGAGATCCTCGAGCTCCCGCTGCAGCTTCTGTGGGCTCTTCGGTGCGAGTGCCGGGCGCGCCGCCATGTGGTTCTCCCCTTGAGTCGTGGTCTCCGAGGCGACCTCAGAGCGAACTCTCACCCTGAAGTCGAGGGAGAAGCTAGCAGGATCTTGCACGCGTTACAACCCTTTGCGCAAATTCCAGTCTGATAGGAACAGGTGTTCGTATCCCGCGCCGGGACGGCATCCCGCGGAAACCTCGAGTGTGTCGGCGCCGTCAGTCCAGGCCGCGGCGGAGCCGCTCGAGACGCGCCCGCGTCTCGTCGTCCACGCGGTCGCCGAGCCGCTCGGCTTCTCCTCGCGATGGACGATCGCCTCGAGCTCGGCGAGGAACGCGGCCGAGCCGCGCTTGCGCACCTCCTGGCCGCTCGTGCCGCGCACGGCGGCGTCAGACGTGACGAGCTGCACCGCCTCGTGCGCGCGACGCTCGGCGGCGAGCCGCTCGAGCGCCGTGTCGGCGTCGGGCGCGAAGCGGACGTCGAGCGGCCCGACCGAGCGATCCGCGCCGACCCCGTCGAACACGACGATGCCGCGCGCGCCCCGGACGGCGACGAAGCTCGACAGCAGGTCGACGAGCTCGTCGCGGTCGGCGAAGCCGCCGGCGTGGAAGAGATTCGAGCCGTCGAAGAGGTAGAGCGACGGCTCGGGCACCCTCAACCTCCAGTCGAGGTCGAGGTATGCCTCGAGCGCTGCCGCCGCGCCTCGAACAGCGCGACGGCCGCCGCGACGCTCACGTTCAGCGACTCGACACCGGGCGCGAGCGGGATCGAGACCGTCGCGTCGCACGTCCGGCGGACGAGCGGCCGGACGCCCTTCCCCTCGGCGCCGAGGACGAGCGCGACGCCGTCCGTGAGATCGACGTCCCACAGGCGCGCGTCGCCGTCGGCGGCGGCCGCGTACGCCCAGAGCCGGTCGCCCTTGACGTCGGCGAGGTAGCGGGCGAGATTCGGGACGACGGCGACCGGGAGATGCTCGACGGCGCCCGCGGACGCCCGGCAGACGACGGCGTGACGACCGTCGCGCCGTGCGCCGGCACGACGACGCCCGTCGCCCCGGCACCTGCCGCGCTCCGGACGACCGCGCCGAGATTCCGCGGGTCGGTCACCTGGTCGAGGCAGCAGATCAGCGGCCGCTCGACGGCCGCCAGCTCCCAGGCGTCGGCGTACGGAACGGCTCGCACCAGGCGACGACGCCCTGGTGATCGGGCGTTCCCGCCGCCTCGGTGAGCTCGCGCTCCTTGTGGACCCGCGGACGCGGCCCCTCGTCGAGCCAGTCGAGGGCGGCGACCGCACGCTCGCTGGCCCACAACTCGAGCACCTCGCGCGGGCCGCGGAGCGCCTCGCGCACGGCGTTCCGCCCGTAGACGAGGTCGCGGGTCACGCGCGCGGCACGAGCTCGTAGCCCGCGGCCACGTCGCGCACGTCCCAGCCGTGCGCCGCGATCTCGTCGCGGAGCCGGTCGGCCTCGGCGAAGTCGCGCGAGGCACGCGCCCCGATGCGCGCCTCGGCGAGCGCGACGACCTCGGGCGGCGCCTGCGCCCGGTCGGCGAGGCTGCCGAGCCCGAACACGTCGAGCCCGCGGCGGAGCTCCTCGAGAGCCCCCGCCCGGGCCCACTCGTGCAGGATCGCGAGCGCCGCCGGCGTGTTGAAGTCGTCCTCCAGCGCTGCGGCGAACGCGTCCCAGTCGCCGCTCGAGCGCGTCTCCCCGCGCAGCGCGTTGCGGAGCGTCTCGGCCTGCGCGCTCGCCGCGGTCAGGGTCGCTTCCGAGAAGTCGAGCGGCTTCCGCCAGTGACCGGTCAGGAAGAAGAGCAGCACCGTCTCCCGCCCCCACCGGTCGAGCACCTCCGTCGGAGCTCGGCGTTGCCGGCCGACTTGTGCATCTCCTCCCCGCCCATGCTGAGCATGCCGTTGTGCATCCAGATCCGCGCGAAGTCGTGGCCGAGGGCCCGTGACTGCGCGATCTCGTTCTCGTGGTGCGGGAACACGAGGTCGAGGCCGCCGCCGTGGATCTCGAAGCTGGTCCCGAGGTGCTTCTCGGACATCGCCGAGCACTCGATGTGCCAGCCCGGGCGGCCGCTCCCCCAGGGTGACTCCCACGACGTGTCCTCACCGGGCTTGTTCGCCTTCCAGAGCGCGAAGTCCCGTGGATCCTCCTTGCGGGCGTTCGGCTCCTGCTCGCGCACCTCGTCGAGCTTCTGGCGGGAGAGGCGCCCGTAGTCGGGATAGCTCCGACGCGGAAGTACACGTCGCCGTCGGACTCGTAGGCGAAGCCGCCGGCGATGAGCTCCTCGATCATCCGGATCTGATCGGGAACGGTCTCGACGGCGGTCGGCTCGACGTCCGGGCGCCCGAGGCCGAACCGATCGGTGTCCTCGACGTACCACCCCGTCGCGCGCTCGGCGAGCGCGGCGCTCCGGCCGGGTGCAGCGTCGTAGATCTTGTCGTTGATGTCCGTGATGTTGATGACGAGCGACGTCTCGTAGCCCGCCAGGTCGAGCCAGCGCTTGAGCCACATCGAGAGGACGAACGGCACCGCGTTGCCGATGTGGATGCGCTGGTACACGGTCGGCCCGCAGAAGTACATCCGGATCGGCCCGGGGGCATGCGGGAACTCGACATGCGTCCGCGTCAGGGTGTCGAACAGGCGCATCGAGCGATCGTAGACGGACGTGTCCGCCCTCAGTCGGACACGCTCGGCCCGCGCCGCGCGCGCGAGTGCCTCGTCCTCCGGCAGCGCAGCGACGACGGTCCACAGCTCCGGGCCGCGGTCGGCGCCGGTCAGCGCCAGCCGCAGGACGCGCAGGTCACCGCCGACCGCTTTGAGCTCGCGGACGATCGCGCGCGCGCCCGCCTCGTCGAGACCGCCCGTACCCGTCCGGAGCTCGACGAAGCGGCCGAGGGTCGGTTGCCGCCTCGGGCGCGAGCGTCACCGGGGCGGGCCCGGGATGGGCCGCGCGATCTCGCGCGCCTCGACGAGCGTGCGCGCGCCCCGGAGCGCGCGCGCGAGCGACACGTCTGCCCCGGCCGCGGCAGTGAGCTCGTCGTCCGTCATCGCTGCGATCGCCTCGATCGCAAGCCGGCCGAGCCGAGCCCGGTCGAGGTGGACGTCGTGCGCCGGAAGCCCGAGCTCCTCGAGGTACGGCGAACCGCGGCCGCGGGCATCCCCTCGACCGGAGTCCGCGACAGACGCGTCGCCGTGGCGCTTCGAGAGCTTCTTCCCGTCATCACCGAGGAGCAGGCCGTGGTGGATCACCTCGGGCAGCTCGCCGCCGAGCGCGCGCGCGATGCGGCGCTGCGGCTCCTCGTTCGGCCGGTGATCCGAGCCCCGGATGATGTGCGTGATGCCGAGGTCGAGGTCGTCGGCAACAGTCGCGAGCTGGTACGTCGCCGTCCCGTCCGCCCGCAGCAGGGTGATGCCGCCGAGCCGGAGCGACCCGTCCGGGTCCCGAACCGCGCCACCGTCGGACTCCGCTCGCTCGAGGCCGCCCGGAGACGTCACCGCGCTCGCTCTGGCGCAACGGGCCCTCGTCCCAGGCGAGCCCGAGCCAGCGGAGGTCGTCGAGGATCGCCTCCTCCCCGCCCTCGACGACCGGTCGGGTCCGTGTCGTCGATCCGAAGCACGAGCACACCGCCGTGCTCGTCGGCGAAGCGCCGGTTCGCGACGGCGGTGAGCGCGTTTCCGAGGTGGAGCGACCCGTCGGGCTCGGGGCGAAGCGAACGCGGACGCTCATCG
>CAVQHL010000033.1:0-14835 GCA_963712255.1 uncultured Actinomycetes bacterium | reverse complement strand
TGCGGAGGACGGCGACTGCGCGCGACCTCGTCCTCATCACGCTCGGCGCGCTTGTCGTTCTGGCGGCGACCGCGGCCTTCGAGTGGTCGCGGGCCGACGACGCTCGTCCTGGGACGTGCCGCTGTACCAGTCGTTCGGCGACCGGATGACGGACGGCGAGGTGCCGTATCGCGACTTCCGGGTCGAGTACCCACCGGGCGCTCTCCCCGCCTTCCTGATCCCGTCGCTCGTCTCGCAGGCGGACGGCACTCCGGTCTACGAGCCAGAGCTGAACGACGCGGCCCGCGGGTACGCACGCGGGTTCGCGGCGCTGATGGCACTGCTCCTCGCCGCGACGGTCGTCCTCACCGCCGTCTCCCTGAAGGCGGTGCGCGCGACGGTCGGCCATGCAGCGCTCGGGCTCGGCCTCGTCGCCGCCACGCCGCTCCTCCTCGGCGAGCTCGTGCTGACGCGCTTCGATGCGCTGCCCGTCGCCTTGACGGCCGGCGCGGTCGCAGCGCTTCTCGCCGGCCGGGCGCGACTCGGCGCGCTCGTGCTCGGCCTCGCGATCGCCACAAAGCTGTACCCACTCCTCCTGCTGCCGCTGTTCGCGATCGTCGCGCTCCGGCGGGCGGGCGGGCGCGCTGCGGTGGCCGTCGTCGGCATCGCCGCGGCGACCGTCGCGATCGTCGTGCTGCCCTTTCTCGCGCTCGCGCCCGGCGAGGCGTGGTTCTCCATCCGCGCGCAGCTCACGCGCGGGCTCCAGGTCGAGAGCCTCCCGGGCAGCTTCGTGCTGGCACTCGGGCGCGTGGCGGACGAGCTCGGTCTCGGGGCGCTCGGCACCGGCGTCGCCGAGGGCGGTACCGGCGACGTACGGAGCGCCGACGTGACGGGCACGCTCGGATCGGTCGTCGGCTCCCTCTCAGGCGTCCTCGTGGTCGCAGTGGTCGTCGCCGTCTGGGTCGCCGCGTGGCGGAGCGACGCGGAGCCGGCCCGGGTCGTGCGCGACTGCGCGGCGGTCGTCGCGGCCCAGGTCGCCCTCGGCCGGGTTCTGTCGCCGCAGTTCGTGCTCTGGCTCGTGCCCCTCGTCCCGCTCGTGGCCGGTCGCCGCGGACGTCTCGCGAGCGGCCTCCTCGCGGCCGCCCTCGTCCTGACGCACATGTGGTTCCCGGAGCTCTACCGCGACTACGTGAACGAGCGTGGCGCGCCCGAGACCGCCTACCTGCTGCTGCGAAACGGCGTGCTGGTCGCGCTGCTCGTCGTGCTCGCCGCGCCGTCGCTCCGCTCCCTCTTCTCGCCGAGCAGGCCCACCGCTGCGAGCAGCACGAACGCGGGGACGACGGGCACGGCGTAGGCCGGCTCGGCCCAGACGGCCATCACGGTCGCGAGGAGCATCGCGAGACCGCCGAGGACCGGCGTGAGCGTCGCCCACCAATGCCGTGGTCGCCGCCAGGCAACGGCGATCGCCCCGACGAGGAGCCAGAGCCAGGGCGGCGGGTAGAGCTTCGACGAGCGGTCCATCTGGAGGCCGAGCCACGGGCTCCACCAGTGGTCGGGGAACGCGTCGTAGAGCTCTCCGAGCCGCCGGTCGTTGACGGCCTGCTGCGCCGCCTTCGCCGGGTCGTCGAACACGACGTGATGTTCGGTCGGTGACGTCCACACCTCCCGGATCGACTGGTCGGGCGTCGAGAGCTGGGCGCTCATGTGCTCGGAGGGGATCGGCTCGCCCTCGGTCGGCGTCGGGAGCACGTCGGAGCCCGACTCCGGGGCCGGTTCGGCCGGCGGTGGCGCCTCCTCCGCCTCGGGCGCCGTCCGTCCGGCGAAGAGCGGCTGCGAGAGCTCCTCCCAGAAGTCGCCCGAGCACGCCGCGGGCGTACGTCCACTTGTGGGCACGAACGCCCTCCCACGCCGACTCGCGGAGCTGCTCGTAGTCCGAGTCCCACCCCCAGACGCGGTCGGAGAGGCTGATCAGGTCCTCGTGCATCCGGGGGCTTCCCTCGGAGAAGAACGTCTCCAGGTCGATCCCGTACGAGCGGTACGGCTCCTCCCCGAGGAGCTCGCGCTCGACGGCCTCGGCGAGCGTGCGCGACGCAGGCCCGTTGCCCGAGCCGACAATGTGGTCGGATGTGAACGCGCGGAAGAGCGGCAGGCTGGCGCTCCCGCCTCGCGCCACGGTGAAGTCGTCGTAACGGACGAGGTCGACCGTCGACCACGCCGCGAGCAGGACGACGGCGACCCCGCCGAACGCGACCGCCCGCGAGAGCCGGACGCGCCACGGTGCAGCGAGGAGCAGTGGCAGCAGCCCGACCACGAGGAACGCCTGGTTCGCCGGCCGGATCAGCGCGAGGAGAGCGGTAGCCGCGCCGAGGAGCGCGAACCGCGAGACACTGGGCCGAAGCGCGGCCTCGACTGCGATCGCCGTCCAGACCGCGAAGGCGGCCGCGAAGACGACGTCCCCGGAGAGGCCGTGGAAGAGGATTCCGAGGCCCGGGAAGAGCAGGAGCGCGACGCTGACGAGGACGGCCGGTCCACGGCCGAACCGAAGCGCGGTGCGCGCGTAGAGGAGCACCGTCCCGGCAAACAGCAGCGCCGCGATTGCGACGACGATGACCGGGCTGCCGAGGTCGAGGATCCCGCCGATGACGAGAGGGGTGACCGGCGTCCGGTTCGCCATCGACCACGGGAGCACCGGGTCGCCGTTCCAGAAGTCGACGTACACGACGAGGTACGCGGAGAGGTCGCGGCCCGGAGCAACCGGCCAGCCGACGCTCTGCACCGCAAAGACGACGAGCGCCGCGACGACGAGCACGAGGGCGCCGCGACGCGTGCCCGCGAGATCGGTCGCTCGCGTCCACGCTGTCGCGAGCCAGGCTCTCACGGGGTGCCCTCGGCGAGGCGCACCGGCAGCCTGGCGCGCCAGAGCCGGAGGCCGGCGACCGTTCCTTCCGCGCGGACGTCGCCCACGAGCTCGACGTCCTTCGGGGCCACGATCCAGGGAGCGCCGATCCGGCCGGTGTCGGCGATGACGAGCCCGCCACCCGCGATGCGCGCCGGCGTCGAGGCGAGCGTCGGGGCGTAGCCGGAGGCGAGGTCGTAGGCCGGCCCGATGGAGGCATTGAAGAACTCCGTCAGCCGGAGCGCGTCGCGCGTCTCGACGGGCACGCCGCCCGCCAGGGTCGCAACCGTCTGGCCGTCCGGGACCACGCGGTCGACCCACGCGGTCGTCGCCGCGTTCATCGGGGCGAACGTCGTGTTCCGCGCGACGTCGATCCGCGCGTCCCAGGCGAGTACGCCGTCGAGCGCGAACACGACGGCGACGGGAACGAGGACGAGCCAGCGCGGCAGGCGCGCAATGACGATCGCGAAGGCCACGGCGGCGAGCGCCGCCGCGACGAGCGACCAGCGCGTCGGCGCGGACGCGGACGCGAGGCGGTTCGCGAGCTCCGACGGCAGCGCGCTGGCGATCGCGTCGAAGCGGCGGCCGCCGTCGTCGTTCAGCAGGTAGGGCGGGAGCGTCGCGAGCAGGGCGATCGTCAACGCAGCGCCGACGGCGAGCGAGACCGGCTGGAGCGGGACCTTGCGGGCTGCCCACCAGGCGGTCAGCACGAGCCAGAGCGGGACGACGTAGAAGAGGTAGCGGTCGTGGAGGAACCCGATGCCGAACTCGGTGCTCGAGAACGCGCCGACGACGAGCACGAGGACGACGTTGACCGAGAGGAACGCGGCGGCGAACGCGGCCGCCGCGCCGCTCCCTCGACGAGCGTCGCGCGTGAGCGCTGCGAGGGCAGACGGTGCCAGGACGAGCGGGACGAGCGCCAGGTAGACGGCGAGCCCCGCGATCGACCGCCACGACCATCGGCCGACCTCGAGAAGGTCATACGAGCGCCACAGGTCCCCGTAGCCGCCGAGCGGGTTCCCGAGCGCTATCCGCACGGCGACGGCGAGCATCCCGGCGCCGAGCACGAGGAGCAGCGGCCACACGCGTGCGAGGTCCGTCGCCGACGGCACGCGCAGCCCGCGGACGAGGACGAAGCGGAGGACGAGCGCCGCGACGAGCGCTCCGCCGAGCGCCGCGAGCTGGAGTCGAACGCCTGCCGCGACCACGAGCGCGCCGACGGCGAGCAGCTGCGCGGCCACCGTCGGCCGCTCCAGGCACCGCGTCAGCGCGAGCAGGGCGAGGCAGCACGCGGCGTACGCGGCCCCTTCCGTCATCACGAAGCCCGTGTAGAGCGCGGACGGGATCGCGACCGCGAGCGCCGCGCACGCGAGGCTCCAGCCCGGCTCGAGGAGGCGGCGCGCGAGGAGGTAGACGGGGACGGCGGCGAGCGCGAAGAGGAGCGCGTTCCAGAGGCGCGCCCACTGGTAGGCGGACAGATCGTCGGCCGTGAGAAGGTGCACGGGCGCGAGCAGTGCCGGATAGATCGGCCCGAACCCGTAGCCGGCGTTCCGCACCTCGAGGCCGTCGCCGGCAGCGAGCGAGCGCGAGGCATCCCAGTGGATGAGCTCGTCGCCGAAGACCGTCGGCACCTCGACCTGCTGCCCGAGCGCGCCCCAGAGCGCTGCCGCCGCGAGAACGACCCCCGAGAGCGTGAGCCCGGCGGCAGCGCGGGCCGTCACGCGGGCGAGGCGGGCCCGCGCTGCGGACGCACGACACCGGCGACGTCGGCGCCCTCCGCGAGCTCGTCCGTCTTGCGGCAGAGCAGGAGCACCTCGTCGGAGTCCGGCCGGTAGTCCGTGAGGACCGTCACGTCGCGCCAGCCGGTCCAGGCGAGCTCGATCCGGAGCGCGTCGAAGGTCGGCACCATCTTCGCCTTGCCCGTACCCCGCTGCCAGCGGACGCGAACGGCGGAGTCGGGTCGCGGGTCGGTCGTGGTCTCGAGGAGCATCTCTCCACCGACCCGGGTGAGCCGGTTGAGCATCCCGAGGAGCTCGAGGTGGAAGGCGCTGTGGTAGAGGACGCCGAGGAAGAAGACGAGGTCGAACGGGCCGTGCCGGCGGAGCTCGTCGGCGTGACGGAGGTCGCCGTACACCCACGCGTGCGGGGCGGCGAGGTCGTCCTCCCACCTGTCGTGCAGCCCACGATCCTCCTCGAAGTCCGAGAACGCGAGGAAGACGGGCTTCAGGTGCTCGTCGACCCAGCGCGTGTGGATGCCGTACTTCGGGCCGACCTCGAGCATCCGGCGCCCTGCCCAGTCCCGTCCGGCGGCCACGTCCTCGAGCCCTTCGACCGTGAGCGTCAGGTCGACGTCCTCCGCCGAGACGGTGGACGGGCGCTTGTCGCGGATCGGCCGGGCGTCGAGCGTCAGCGTCGTGTTCGCGTCGAGCTGCTCGCGGTAGTCGTACATCGGGACATAGCTCGCGAGCTTCAGGTGCTTCGCGCTCCAGTCGACCGCCCGACGGCCCGTCCGCCAGCCGACCGCGCGCACGGGCGCAGGAAGTCTCACCGATCGACCTCGGGGCGCGTCACGACGGCGGGAACGGTACTCGACCCGCGGGAAGGCGAACCTGCGGCCATCCGGCTCATGCGCCGGGACGACGCTGCCGATGACAATGGGCCGCCCCGTCCGCCCCAGCCCCTCCTTGCGCCCATCCGACATGAAGCTCGCACACGGCTCGGTCATGGCTGACACGGTGTCTGACGCCGTTCTCGACCTTCCGCCAGGCTGCGCCGCCGGAACCGACCCTAAGCTTTCGGCGATGGCCCCGGAGATCTCTGTCGTCATTCCGTGCCTGAACGAGGAGGACGCGGTCGGCGCAGTCGTCGACCAGGCCTGGGAGGGCATCGAGCGCTCGGGACGGCCGGGCGAGGTGATCGTGGTCGACAATGCGTCCACGGACCGCTCCGCCGAGGTTGCGGCAGAGCACGGCGCGATCGTCGTCCGCGAGGGGCGGCCCGGCTACGGCAGCGCCTACCTGGCAGGGCTCGCCAACGTCCGCGGGGACTACGTGGTGATGGGCGATGCGGACGAGACGTACCCGCTGGCCGACCTCGCCCCGTTCGTCGACCGCCTCGCGGCGGGCGACGACCTCGTGATGGGCTCACGGTTCGAGGGGACGATCCACGGCGAGGCCATGCCATGGCTGAACCGCCACGTCGGCAACCCGATCCTCACGGGGATGCTCAACCTCTTCTTCGGGGTAAAGATCTCGGACGCGCACTGCGGCATGCGCGCGGTCCGTCGCGACGCGCTCCCGGTGCTCGACCTCCACTCGACCGGCATGGAGTTCGCGTCGGAGATGGTGTTCAAGGCGTTCCGCCGCGACCTGAAGGTCAGCGAGATCCCGATCGACTACTACCCGAGGGTCGGCGAGTCGAAGCTGAACCGCTTCGGCGACGCCTGGCGACACGTCAAGTTCATGCTCCTCTACAGCCCGAGCTGGCTCTACTTCGTACCTGGCTTGCTCCTGCTCGTGCTCGGAGTGCTCGGCGCGATCGCGCTCGCTGCGGGGCCCGTGACGATCTTCGGCCGGCCGTGGCAGATCCACACGCTCTTCGCCTGCATCGCGGCGATCCTGCTCGGCACGCAGATCGTCCAGCTCGGCATCTTCGCGCGAGCGTTCGCCGCCACGCACCTCGGCGAGACCGACCGGCTCGTGCAGTGGGCGAAGGGCCGGATCAGCCTCGAGCACGGCCTCGGGCTCGGCGGGATCGTGCTCCTCGCCGGCCTCATCACGCTGACGGTGATCTTCGTCGGCTGGGCGCTCGACGGGTTCGGCTCGCTCTCGCACGAGTACGCCACCGCGATCGGGTTCACCCTCATAGCGGTCGGACTGCAGGTCGTACTCGGCTCGTTCTTCGTGAGCCTGTTGACGATGCGGACGGATGAAGCGTCGCGTATCACGCTGGTGCGGTCTTCCGAGGACCTCGCGGAGCCGGGATCGATCGGCGCCTGACGCGACGTGCGGGTCTGTCTCGTCTACGACCACCTCTACCCGGCGACCGTCGGTGGTGGCGAGCGGTGGATGCACGACTTGGCGGTCGCCTTGGCTTCCGCCGGTCACGACGTGACGTATCTCACGATGAGACACTGGGTCGATGCGCCGCCTGAGATCGACGGCGTCGAGGTCGTCGCGCTCGTCCCCGCGGGGACCGTCTATGCCGAGGGCCGGCGCTCACTCGGCCCTCCCGCGCGCTTCGGGCTTGCCGTGGCCCGGTACCTGCTCCGTCACGGCCACCGCTTCGACGTCGTGCATACAGCGGCGTTCCCGTTCTTTCCGATGCTTGCCGCCGGTCTCGCCCGTCGTCGCTTCCGGTACCGCCTCATCGCGGACTGGTACGAGGTCTGGTCCCGGGCGTACTGGCAACACTACGCAGGGCGGCCCGTGGGGACGGTTGGCTGGCTGGTGCAGCGACGTTGCGTGCACCTTCGGCATCGGGCGTTCTGCATCTCCCGTCTGACCGAACGTCGGCTCCTGGAGGAGGGCTTCGTCGGCGAGCACACGGTCCTCCCCGGGCTCTATGCCGGTCCGGTCCGCCCGTCGGCCGGACGTGTGGTCGATCCGGTGGTTGTGTACGCCGGCCGTCATGTTCCGGAGAAGCGAGTCCCATTGCTCGTCGAGGGCTTCGCGTTGCCCGTCGCGCGGTCCCCGTACTCCGGCTCGCCCTCTACGGCGACGGCCCGAACCGGCAGAGGGCCGAGCAGGAGGCGGTACGGCTCGACGTCGCCGGTGCGGTCGAGTTCTTCGGAAGACGGCCCCAGGAAGAGGTGGAGAGCGCGTTCGCGCGGGCGGCGTGCGTCGCGAGCGCCTCCGAACGCGAGGGGTACGGACTCATCGTCGTCGAAGCTGCGGCGCGCGGGACACCGAGTGTGGTGGTCGCGGGAAGAGAAAACGCGTCCGACTGAGCTCGTCGTGAACGGCGTGAACGGTGCGGTGGCCCCCGAAGCCACACCGGATTCGATCGCCAGAGCACTCGTCCAGGTCGTGGAGGCGGGCCCGGCGTTGCGCGAGTCGACACTGAGGTGGTTCGTGGAGAACGGCGACGACCTCCGGATCGAGCGCTCGGTCGAACTCGTGACGCGGAGTTATGCGGGCGAGATCCGGTAGACGACGCTGCCGCCCAGCACCGGAACGCACTCCAGCCGCGCTTCGAGGCGCTCGACGAAGCGGGGGACGGTGTCGACCGCACCGGGAACGAGAAACGCTGTTGATCGTTCGACGATTCGGAGCCCGGCCTCGCCCACGGCCGTCTCGAACCGGGCCCGATGGAAGTGATCCTCGTCGAGTCCGGCGCGACGCATCCGCTCCTGGTGGAGCCAGATGTAGGGGTTGAGGCTGTTCGGCTCGATCACCGTCCAGACGCCGTTGCGCTCCATGCACCCGCGGCGATCGCCGTGACGAAGCGCTGGAAGCTCGTGGACGTGGTGAATGACGTCGATGCCGAAAACCACCTTGACGTGGATGGGGAGCGGCGTCTCGCCGACGTCGACCTGCTCGAACCCGATGTTCGGTGCGGCGTGAGCCTCCGCCGCGTACTCGATCATCTCCTGTGTCGACGTCGAGGCCCAGGAACCGTGCCTCGGGATGGGCCTGCGCGATCGCGGCGAGCACGTCGCCCGGGCCGCACCCGACCTCGAGAACAAGATCGCCGGGCTGGACTCTCTGCGCCACGTCACGCGCGACGAGGGCTACCCGTCGTCGCTGGAGATGCCCCTGACGCTGACGTTCGTACTCGGCGGGAGTGACCTCGAAGTGGGAGCGCATCGCTGGTCAGGTGAGATCGACGATGATCACGTTGGGAGTCTCGACCACGACCGTGCCCCCGAGACGCTTCGGCAAGTCCGGCGTGCACGACGGATTCGCGACGACGTATCCCACGCCGAGCGACTTCGCGACGCGACGGCCCTCGGGTCCGCCGTCGAGTATCGCCGTCGCTCGCGCTGCAAGCGGCAGACGGCTCTTGAACCCGACCTGCCAGGGTGCGAACGCGACGAGCGTCGGCCGCCGTAGGAGATAGGGCACGACGAAGGTGTGACAGCTGTCAGTGACGACCGCCGATGCATCCTCTACGTCGCCCCTGGCGAGCGAGTCACCAAAGCTTCTGATCGTCCGCGCAGCCGTCCCCTTCGGCTCTGATCCGGCGAGTAGCCGCTCGGGCAATCGCAGGCCGACCGTCACGTGTCCGACGTAGGCGACGACGACAACGGCCCCGAGTGCCCACACCGGCCCGCGCCCGAGTCGGCTCGAGGCAGCGCCGACCAGCAGGGTCATCGCCAAGCCGGCGTAGACGAGGGAGCGACGGTACTCGAACGAGACCTCGAGTCGCCACAGTTCCGCCAGGACAACACACGCCGTGGCCAACGCGAGGACGGCGAGCATGGCCGGATCTCGCCTCAACTCTCGGATTGCGAGCACGGCGATGGCGCCCGCGGCCGAGAGGAGCAGGAAGGCGGTCGAATAGTGGGCGACGACGACTTCCCAGCTCAGCCAGTCCGGCTGCAGTTGACGGAAGCTGACCGGTGGCCCGAGATCGGACGCCTGGGCGCGGAGGTGGACGAGCACTCCGACGCCCGCGATGGCTGCGACGCCGAGCCCCCCGAGCACGGGTCGTGTGACCCCCTCGCGCCACCATGCGGCGACATCGAGCCCGTGCCTCGCCGCCTGACGAACGAGGTCGATGAAGACCGCCATCGCGACGACGGCGCCCGCGACAACGGCGCTCGTCGAGTGCATGACGGCGACCCCGAGAACAGAGATACCGAGGAAGAAGACCACTCGGGGACCCCGCGAACCGCGGTAGAGGAGCGCGAGCGCGAGAACGACGAGAGGGAGGAAGACGAACGCGAGGTGGTTCCCGACCGCATGCCATCGAATCGGGTCCACGTGGCTCGGAGCCACGGCCCAGACCGCTGCGGTGAGCACGCCTGCCCAAAGGCCCCACAAGGCGCCCGCCGCGACGAAGACGCTCAGCACGGTCAGGCCGGAGATCACGACGATCCCGAGCGTCAGCCGCTCGGACGAGGTGCCGTCGAGGATCCGTACCCCGCCGTACAACGAGCCGACGCCCGGCGAGTCCGCGAAGAGCCGACCGTCCTCGCCGGCGTACCGATCATCGATGAGGAGTGCACGCTCGACCTCGACCTCGTCCGCGTAGAGGAGGTAGTGGCCCCAGTCCACCGCATCGGGGGGGAACGGGCCGACGATGTCCCATGCGGTAGCGAGGGCGAAGCCGAGGACGAGAACCATCGCCGCGCCCGCCAGAGCATCGCTTCTCGAGATCGCGCGCCTCGGACCTGCGGCCCGCACGGCGAGCACACGCGCGAGAGCCTCGCATCCCCCGACGAAGACGAGGATCGCAAGCCGAACGGACACGTCGGTGAGGCGAACCCCTGCGATCGAGATCGTCGTGAGGATGACCGCGAACGAGACGAGACCGAGGGCCGGCACGATGGCCGCACGAAGAACGACGCGGTCGAGCTCCGACGGCAGAAACGGGGCCATCGACACGCCGCAGGCAAGGACGAGGAGCGCAGTCGCCCCCGGATACGGACCACCGACCGCGAGACGCACGACGACGTCGAGCGCCAACGAGCAGCAACCCCAAGGGCGGCGACCTGAGGCCCGAGTTCGACGGTCGCCTCACTCTCGTCGGGGGTGCGAGCGAACGACGTCCTCGACGACGTCGCAACCCCATCCCGGCCCACGCGGCACCATCAGCTCGCCCTCGCGGATCTCCGGCACCGCAGTCGTCAGCTCCTCGCGCCACGGGACGTCGTCGACGTCGATCTCGAGCAGCCGGACGTTCGGGATCGCGGCGCACCACTGCGCCGCGATGAAGGTCGCGAGGTGGCTGTAGTAGTTGTGCGGCGCGCAGGCGACCTCGTGGGTCTCGGCAAGCGCCGCGATCTTCAGCGACTGCGCGAACCCGTTCCAGATCACGTCGACCGAGGCGACGTCCATCGCGCCCGCCTCGAGGTACGGCCTGAAGCCGCGGAGGGTGTAGAGGTTCTCGCCCGAGCAGAGCGGGATCGGCGAGCGGCGCCGGGCATGCGCGAGGGCGGCCGCGTCGTACGAGTCGACCTCGAGCCAGGCGAGGTCGAACGGCTCGAGCGCCCGCGCGACGCGGACGATCCCTTCCGTCGTGAGGTTGAAGTTGAGGTCGACGATCGGCTGCGCCTTGCCTCCCGTGCCCTCCCGGAACGCCTCGAGGAGGCGCGTCAGCGCGTCGAGCAGCTCGGGCGTCGGGTTGCGGTCGATGCCGCCGTCGCGCCCGAAGCCGGGCATGAGCACGCGCGGCTCGTCTCCCGGGACGACGATGTTCGTCTTGAAGGCGCCGTAGCCCCGCTCGACGACCTCGCGGCCGAGCGCCGCGACCGCGTCGTACGAGTCGAGCTTCGGCGTGCCGGTCACCTCCCACGCGCGGGCGCGCGTCGTGCCGCAGTGCGACCAGTAGAGCGGGATCGTCTCCCGCGTCGGCCCCCCGAAGAGCTCGGCGACCGAGACCCCGAGCGCCTTCCCCTTCAGGTCGAGGAGCGCGTTCTCGATCCCCCCGATCGCCTTCTGGACGATCGAGCCGGGGCTCTGCCGGGTGCGCCGATAGAGGTCCCAGTGGATCGCCTCCACCGCGAGCGGGTCGCGCCCGACCACGAGCGGCGCGAGGTCCCGCACGACGCCGGCGAGCCCGGTCGGCGAGCCGTGCGAGTCGGTGACCTCCGACCAGCCGACGAGCCCGTCCTCGGTCGTCGCCTTGACGAAGAGCCACGGCCGCCAGCCGGCGTCGCACGACAGCGTCTCGAGCGAGGCGAGCTTCACGAGGGCGCAGGATACGGCGCGCGGTCGACGGCGGGCAGCGTCGCGCGGCCCTCGGCGACGAGCCGCTCCGCGAAGGCGAAGTCGTCCTCGTCGTCGATGTTGAGGCCCTCGTGGCCCTCCGTCAGGAACGGTGCGAGGACGCGCCCCTCCCGCGTGCCGGTCGCCCTGACCACCCGTGTCCAGGCGATCTCGAGCGCGCTGTTCTGGACGTAGACGGGCGGCAGCGCCTGGTACTGGCCCGCATGCCAGGCGACGTCGAGGTGCGACTGGTCGAGGAGCGGCAGCATCGTGCGTCCGTCGATGGTGAGCTCCCACATCTTTCCCGGGTGCTGCTTGGCCCGCTCGACCGCGCGGATCGAGTCGGCCTCGGGCGTGGCGAGCAGCTGCTCGAGGCCGCGCCGGATCGTGTCCGGCCCCCTGAACGGGTTGGTCGCGCGCACGATCGCGAAGAGGTCGTAGCGCTCCTCGAGGCGAGGGAGCGTCCACGCGATCCACTCGATGTCGGGGGACGTCGCGGTCGCGTACTCGTCCGGGCGGAGGAACGGCACATCGGCGCCGTACCAGCGCGCCACCTTCGCGATCTCCTCGCTGTCGGTCGAGACGACGATGCGCTCGAAGATGCCCGACTGCCGGGCGGTCTCGATCGCGTACGCGAGGAGCGGGTGCCCTGCGAGGCGGCGGACGTTCTTCCCCGGCACGCGCTCGGAGCCCGAGCGCGCGCCGATGAGAGCGACGACCCTGTGGCTCACGGGGCCTCCCTGCCGTAGAGGCGCGTGTCGCCGCGTCGCATCACCTCGACGAACCCGCGACGCTCGATCTCCTGCTCGACCTGCTCGACGCTCGGCGCGCCCCAGAAGCGCATGCCCGGGTCGAAGACGATGTAGTCGAGCTGCTCGGTCGCCCGCTCGCGCTCGGCGTCGCCCCACTCCGTGCCGACACGGACCGCGAGGAGCGGCTCGGGGACGACGTACAGGTGCTCGCGCTCCGCGAGGTGCGGCAGCGCGTGCATCGGCGCGGCCACGCGCGCGCCGTCGGGGATCGCGTCGAGGATCGCCTGCCGATCCGCCCGGCGCGGCCACTCGGCCCGGACCTGCCGCCCGATCGCACCGACCCACTGTGCCGAGAGAAGCACGAGCAGGCACCCGGCCGCCGCCGCCCAGGCGATCCACGTCCGGGCGCTCGCAGCCGGCACACGGCCCGCGCCCATCGCGCCCGCGACGGCGACTGCGCCGGCCGCGACGATCCAGTAGTGGTACTGGATCGTGTGCTGCAGGTCGTAGGCCGAGAGCAGGTTGAGGGCCGCCGCCGGCACCGCGACCAGCAGCCACTTCGGCGCGAGCAGGCAGAGCCCGCCCGTCGTCAGGACGAGCATCGCGAGGATCCCGAGCTCGGCCGGCCCCAGAGCCTGGTCGACCGTCGTCAGCGGGTTCCGCACCATGAACTCGAGCGCGTCCGCGAACGAGTCGCCCCGCACGCCCGCGAACCGCGGGCCGAACTCGCTCTCCGCGGCGTTCCCGAAGGCCGGGAGCACGACGAAGACCGCCAGGGCCGACCACGCCGCACCGGCGACGGCGAGCCCCGCGCCGAGCCGCCGTCGTCCCGTCCAGGCGAGCACCAGCCCGAGCGCGGCATACGTGAGCCCCACGTCCTCCTTCATCGCGAACGCGACGGCCGCGGTGACGAGGAACCAGACGACCCGTTCCCGCGCGAGCAGGACGCAGCCGCCGACGAGCAGCACCGGCACCAGGGTCTCCGGATGGAAGTCGTGCAGCGCCGGCCGCAGCACGACCGGCGACGCACACCAGAGAAGAGCCGGCACGGCTGCGACCCACCCGACCGCGCCGTGCCCGCGGGCGAGAAGGTAGAGGAGTGGCGCCGTCGCCGCAAGGGCGAGGGTCTGGACGACGAGCAGCCCCGGCGCGCCGACGCCTACCGTGCCGAGCGGCGCGAGAAGCGCGATCCCGGGCTCGACGTGGTCACCGAGGAGCGTCCGGAGGTTGATCGTGTTGAAGGGCTCCTTCAGGTTTCCGAGCAGCCAGACGTACTGCGAGAAGATGCCGTGGTCGAAGTCCGAGGCGAACGACTCGTAGCGCAGGAGCGCGAGGGCGCCGACGACGAGCGCGTAGAGGCCGGCGACCCCGAGGACGACCCGGCCGACGACGTCGGCGGCATGCGCCGTCGCCACGGACGTCGTCGAGGCTCTCCCGCGCGGGTCGTCGACGGGCGTGGTCGTCACGGCGTCCTCAAGAGTGCCTCGCGGCATCGGCCAGCAGCCCGTCGAGCATCGGCGTCCAGGTGTCGAGGCGACGGGCCGCCCGCACCACCGAGCCGGTGATCGCGTCGAGCTCCGTCGGCCGGCCGACGGACGCGTCTCGCGCGGCCGAGGGGACGAGGCTCGCGGGGAGGCTCTCGACGATCGACCACTGCCTCGCGGCGTCCAGCTCGACGCCGTCCGCCGCCGCGACGGCGCATGCCTCCACGAGCGCGGCCTCGAGCCGTCGCCGCCAGGCCGGGTCGTCGCGAAGCTCCCCGACGGGCTTGCCGGAGGCGATCGCCGCCGCGGCGAGAACGGCCAGCCGCGCGGCCTTCTCCCAGAGCACGGCGCGCTCGCCGTCGGTGACCACGAGCTCGATCCCGGGCAGGTCGAGCGGCGCGAGCACGTGCTCGAGCGCCTCACGGCCGAGCTCGTCCGACGCGGCGGTGATCGCCGCCGCGGAGCTCCGTTGCACGACGAAGCCCGGCTCCGGCGAGAACGCCTCGACCGCGCCGATGCTCCCGGCCGCGACGACGGCGTCCACTCGCTCGCCGCAGGAGCTCGACGTGCTCGAGGCCGTTCAGCAGCGGGAGCACGACCGCGCCCTCGAGCGAGCCCGGGCTCGACGCGCTCGAGCGCAGCCTCGAGCGAGAAGGCCTTGACCGCGACGACGAGGAGCGAGACCGGCCGGTCGAGCCGCGTGACGACCTCGGGGTGCGCGACGATCGTCTTGCCGTCGTGCACGAGCGTCAGGCCGCCTGCGCTGATCGCCTCGACCGTGGCCTCCGTGCCGACCCCGAGCGCGCCGGTGCGCGCGACGAGCATCCCGCCGATCCCGCCGAGGCCGAGGA
>CAVQHL010000032.1:0-102914 GCA_963712255.1 uncultured Actinomycetes bacterium | reverse complement strand
AGCGATCGATTAGGACGCGGTGGGGAAGGGTGGTACAAACGCCTTTGCATGCAGGAGTTCCTGATCCTCGGCCCGCTCGAGGTGAGGAGCGAGGAGGGCCCAATCGGCCTCGGGGGGCGGCGTCAGCGCGCCCTCCTGGCCGCCCTGCTCCTGCGCGCCGGTCGTGTTGTCCCGACCGAGCAGCTCGTCGACGAGCTCTACGGCGCCGATCCGCCGCCGAATGCGACCGCGTCGCTGCAGAATGCGGTCGTCGCGCTCAGGAAGGCGCTCGGACCCGACGTCATCGTCACGCGTCCGCCCGGCTACGTGCTCGCGGTCACGGCGGAGCAGATCGACGCGCGGCGCTTCGAGCAGCTGCTCGCCGACGCGAGGGCCAGCGGAGCGGAGGAGCGTCGCGGCATCCTCCTGGACGCGCTCGAACTCTGGCGCGGCCCGGCGCTCGCCGAGTTCGCCTTCGAGGAATGGGCGCAGGGTGAGGCCAGGCGCCTCGACGAGCTCCGGCTGGTCGCCGGTGACGAGCGGCTCGCCGCCGACGTCGAGCTCGGGCGGACGGCCGACGTCGTCCCGGAGCTCGAGTCGCTCGTCCGCGAGCACCCGCTGCGCGAGCGGCCCTGCGAGCTCCTCATGCGCGCGCTCTACGCCGCGGGTCGCCATGCCGACGCGCTCGGCGCCTACGACGCCGCACCGGGCGGCGCTCGACGAGCTCGGCCTCGAGCCGGGCGAGGCGGTGCGACGCCTCCAGGCCTCCATCCTCCGCCACGACGCGGGGCTGACGCCGGGCCGGAACGGCGGCGGCGACCGGGACGCCGACGCCGACATCGTCAAGGCGATCGCGGCGGGGCGTGTCGTGCCCGTGCTCGGGCTCGACGGTGCCGTCGACCTCGCGACCGAGCTCGCAGCCGCCTTCGGCTACCCCAGCGACCGTCCGCTGGACCTCGCCCGGGTCTCGCAGTACGCCGCGACGATGAACGGCTCCGGCCCGCTCTACGACGAGCTCCACCGTCGCTTCCAGGCGGCGACCGATCCGCAGCCGGTCCACCGGTTCCTCGCCTCACTCCCGCCGCGCCTCCGCGACCGCGGCGCTCCGCACCAGCTGATCGTCTCCGGACGGTACGACCTCGCCCTCGAGCGCGCGTTCGACGAGGCGTCCGAGGAGGTCGACGTCGTGACCTACGTCGCGTCGGGGCCGTACCGCGGGAAGTTCTGGCACCGGCCGCCCGGCGAGGAGCCGCGGCCGATCGACGTTCCCAACACGTACGCGACCGAGCTGTCGCTCGAGCGGCGCACCATCCTGCTCAACCTTCATGGTGCGGTCGATCGGCTTCCAGAGCGGGAGTGGGAGAGCTTCGTGATCACGGAGGACGACTACATCGACTACCTCGGGCGATCGGACGTGGCGTCGTCGGTTCCCGTCGCGCTCGCGGCCCGGCTCCGCCGGAGTCACTTCCTGTTTCTCGGGTACGAGATGGTCGACTGGAACCTCCGGCTTGTCATGCAGCGCGTCTGGGGCGATCGCCCCGTCGCCTACCGGTCGTGGGCGTCGATCCGCAACCCGACTGCGCTCGAGCGCGCGTTCTGGCGCCGCTTCGACGTCGACGTCCTCGACGTCGAGCCCGACGCGTACGTCGAGCTGCTCGCACGGCGCCTCGAGGACGCGGCATGAGCGCCGCGTCGCCGTACCGCGGGTTGTCGCCGTTCGCAGACTCCGATGTCGACGCCCTCTACTTCTTCGGACGCGAGCGCGACACGGAGATCGTCGTCGCCAACCTGATCGCGTCGCGCCTGACCGTGCTCTACGGGCCGAGCGGTGTCGGAAAGTCGTCGCTTCTGCTCGCAAGCGTCGCGCGATCGCTTCGCGATCTGCCCGAGGAGCCGCTCGTCGTCGTGTTCTCCGCCTGGGCCGACGATGCCGAGCGATCGCTCGCCGAGGCCCTCGCCGGGCGTGCCGGCGTCGAGAGCGGCGGGTTGTTCGAGGTCGCCGAGCGAGCCCAGGTCGACCGCGACGTGTACGTGATCCTCGACCAGGCCGAGGAGTCGTTCACGTACGAGGCCGACGCCGCCGCGCTCGAGGCGATCCTCGTCCAGCTCCTTGCCGGTGACCTCCGCGTGAACGTCCTCGTCTCGCTCCGCGAGGACACGCTCGCTCGGCTCGATCGCCTCAAGGCGCGGGTCCCCGGCATGTTCGGGAACGTCCTGCGCCTCGACCGTCTCGACCGGGCAGCGGGCCGGGCTGCCATCCTCAAGCCGCTCGAGCGGTGGAACGAGCTCGAGGGGGAGCGGGTGCAGGCCGAGGACGGGCTTGTGGAGGAAGTGCTCGACGGCGTCGGCGCGGATCACATCGGCGCCGAGGAGCACGCCCGAAACGGCGGGAGCCTCAATGGGGCACGCGGGATCGAGGCGCCGTATCTCCAGCTCGTGATGGAGCGTCTCTGGGAGGTCGAGCGCGCGGCGCGGTCCGACGAGCTGCGGCTCGCGACGCTCGGACGCCTCGGTGGGCCTCGTCGCATCGTTGCCGACCATCTCGACCGTGCGATGCGCGCGCTCGCCGAGCCCGACCGGGAGATCGCCGCCGACGTCTTCGGGCACCTGGTCACGCCGGGTGGCACGAAGATCGCGCACACGACCGACGATCTCGCGCAGTACGCGGCGGTGCCGGTCACCGCGCTGCTGCCCGTGCTCACGGCACTCGCGGACCGTCGGATCCTCCGGCGTGACGAGCACGGGCGCTACGAGATCTTCCACGACGTCCTCGCCGCCGAGGTGCTCGACTGGCGCCGCCGACACGAGACGGAGCGCGCCCTCGATCGAGAGCGGACCGCTTCGCGACGTCGCCAACGGCGACTCGGCCTCGTCGCAGCGATCGCGCTCGTCGGCGTCGCGTTGACCGCCGGCCTCGCGGTCTGGGCGCTGGCGGAGCGACGGAACGCACAGGAGCAGGCGTCGGCGGCGCAAGCCGCCGAAAGCACGGCACAGAGGCAGGCGGCATTGGCGAGAGCCGCCCAGAAGAAGGCGCAGCAGCAGGCAATTGCGGCCTCGACCGCGCGCGCCCGGGCCGACCGTGAAGCCGCGGCGGCGCGGGAGGCCGAGGAGCAGGCCCTCGCGGCGACCGCGCAGGCCGACGCGAACGCCCAGGCTGCGGAGGAAGCGGAGCAGGAGGCGCTCGATCAGGCCGCCGTCGCGAGCAACGAGCGTGACCGTGCCGACCAGCAGGCCGACCATCGCTCGTGACGCGACCGCCCGCGCCAACGCGGAGGCGACCGCCGCCCGGAAGGCGAGTACGGCCGCGGCCGCGTCCGCCGACAGTGCCGAGCGCGCCGCCATCACTGCGCGGGCACGCGAGCGTCTTGCATCGGCTCGCGCGCTCCTCTCGACCGACCCGGAGCAGGCGCTCCAGGCCGCGCTCGAGTCGCTCGAGCTCGACCCCGGTGCCGCAGTCGAGCCGGTTCTCCGTGAAGGGCTCATGCGCTCGCGCGTGACGGACGTCCTGCCTGCCGGCGGTGGAGAGGTGGTCGCTGCGTTCCCCGATGCCGCCACGACCGGGAGCTCACCGCTTCGCTCGGGTGCCACCGCCACGGCCGGTGACTCGGTCGTCACGGCCACGGCAAACGGCGTCGTTCGCGTCTTCGACAGCCGCACCGGGGCGCTCCGGCGCTCGCTCGGGGCCGGTCGCCCGATTGCGACCGCGGCGCTCACTCCGGATCGCGCGACGATCGCGCTCGGCGGCCCGGACGGACGCGTGCAGCTGTTCTCGCTCGCGACGGGGGAGCTCGTTCGGACGATCGACCACGTCGGAGCGGTCCTGTCCGTGGCCTTCTCGAACGACGGCCGCTATCTCGCGAGCGCCGGGACGAACGAGACGGCGAAGATCTGGGACGCCGGGACGGGGGAGCTCGTCCATCGGCTCGCCCATCCCCGGGCGGTTCGCTCGGCGACGTTCAGCCCGGACAACAGGCGCCTGCTCACCCTCTCGAGTGATCGCTTCGTCCGTGTGTTCGACGTCCAGACGGGACGTCAGGTCGCCCGCCTCGACCAGGGCGACACGCCGACTGCAGCCGTGTTCGCTCCGAGCGGCAGCCGCATCGTGACGACCGGGCAGGACGAGCTTCCGCACATCTGGGATGCCGACACAGGCAAGCTCCTCGTCACTCTCGAGGGCCACTCCGGGAACGTGCTCGGAGCGGCCTACGCCCCGGACGGCAAGCGGCTCGCAACCGCCAGCACCGACGGGACAGCGCGCGTCTGGGACGCCGAGACCGGTCGGCTTCTCCTGCAGCTCATCGGCCACACGAGCTTCGTCGAGGCGGTCACGTTCAGCCCGGACGGCCGCCAGGTACTCACGGCCAGCCGCGACGGGACAGCGCGGGTCTGGAACGCCCTCACGGGCGCACCGCAGTCGCAGTTCCTCGGGCATCGCGGTCGCGTGACCGGTGTCGCGTTCGGCACGGACGGACGCTGGGCGCTCACCGCGAGCGAGGATGGGACGGCACGTACGTGGTCGCTCGGAGCCGAGCCGGTCCTGCGAGAGCTCGCGGCTGGCCCGAGCGCGATCACCGTCGGTTGCCGTGTCCCGGCTCGGCACCGTCGTGGCCGAGGGCCGCGCCGACGGGACCGTCGCCGCGCGGACGGAAGGCGGCCGTCTGATCGTCGGCCTCCGGCTCGACGGCGCGGTGACGGACGTCGCGCTGTCTGCGAGAGGCGACCGGCTCCTCGCGACCGGCGAGGACGGAAGCATCGTCGTCTGGGCGCTTCCGGGCGGACGTCGGATCGCCCGGTACGCCCACGGCGCTCCGGTGAGGCGGGCGCCCTGCTTCCGGATGGATCGATCGTGCTCTCGGGCGGACGCGACGGGATCGTCCGCGCGTGGGATCTCTCGACCGGACGAAGTCGAGTCGTCGCGCGCGAAGGCGGCGCCGTGATCGACCTCGCCGTCAGCCCAGACGGGCTCCTCGTCGCCACGGCGGTGGGCGAGATCGCCCGTGTTCGTCCGCTCCGCGGCGGGAAGGCCGACTGTCTTCGCCGGGCATCGCGACGCCCTGACGTCCGTGACGTTCAGCCCCGACGGGCGGCGTCTTCTGACCGCCAGCTTCGACCACGACGCGCTGATCTGGAACGTCGCCACCGGGGAACGCGTGAAGTCGCTCGTCGGGCACGTTGCCGTCGTCCGGGGAGCCGCTTTCAGCGCGGACGGCCGTTGGGTCGCGACCGCCGGTCCGACGCGCGTCGGTCTGTGGGAGGCGGGCGACGAGCAGCCTCCTCGACAGCCGGCTCTCGTACCTCACGGGCCATCGAGGCGGCGCCGCGTCCGTCGCATTCTCCGGCGTCGGCTGGCACGTCTTCTCCGGCGGGCTCGACGGAACCCTTCGGCGATATGACTGCCAGCTTTGTGGCGGGACAGACCGGTTGAGCAGGCTCGCGATGACGAAGCTCGAGCGCCTCGCCGCGGACGCGAAGCGCTAGAGCAATTCTCGCGTCACCGACATCGCCCCGCGCTGCTCGGGGCGGCGACCGCCGCCCCGAGCTTCCTCGTCGGTCGCTACTTCGTCGTGCGGAACGAGTACGGCGCCGAGACCGTGACGGCCTTCGACGTGACCGTGATCGTGCCGCGGACGGTCGACGGCTTCGCGACCTTCGGAGCCATGAGCCGGCACGTCGCCATGCCCGCGTTCAGCTGGCCCGTCGAGCGCTTCGTCGTCGAGCCGACCTTCGTCGTGCAGCGGACGGTGCCGGTCCGGATCGCCTGGCTGGTCTCGACCTGCCGCACCTGCGCCCGCACGACGACCGGCTTGCCGGACTTCGCCGACGTCGGCGTGGCGGTCGCCCGGCCGATCGAGAGCGTGTACGGATCGTCGCTCTCGAGGTCGTCCTCCGTGCCCGAGCAGCCGAGATCGGCCGAGTCGATCTTGCCGTCGCCGTCGTCGTCTCGACCGTTCGCGCACTGCTTCAGCACCAGCTCGTAGCGCCAGGTGCCGCTGTTCGGGCGCGACATCGACGCCCGCGACCTGGTCGCCGTTGAACTTCGCCGAGATGACCAGGAAGTCGAACGCGGTCCCGGTGCCGATCAGCGTGCGAGGCAGTGTCAGGCGCCAGCTCGCCGCCGCACCGAGCTCGAACCGTCCGCTGAGCCCGGTCGTGGGCGCATCGACCCAGGCCGACCCGTTCCAGGTCTCGACGCTGATCCCCGGGAACAGCATGAACGCCTGCAGATCGAACCCCTCGTCGCCGGTTGCGGCGTTCCCGTCGGTGTTGATCTGCAGCAGGTGCGCCTCGTTGTCCGGCAGCCGCGAAGGCACCGCGATCTGGAACGAGACCTGTGTGCTGTCGTTCGTGACGACGACCTGGGTGATGTCCGGCGCCGCACCGTTGTCACCGGTCCCGTCGGTGTACGTCTGCTCCGCGCCGGCGGCACCCGCGATCGCGAGCGAGCCGATCACGACGAGAAGCGTCATGAACCATCGCATTTCGTCCCCCCTTCTTCGTCGCGAGCCGGCCCGATGCCGTACTCCGCGCGCTCGCACGATCGGGGAGGGCGCTCATCAAGCCCTCATTCGCGGGCTAACGTCGCGCTCGCGGAACACGCGTTCGTGCCGTTGCTACGCTCGACACGACGTGCCCGAGCTCCGCGTGACCTCCGCCTACCGCCCGACCGGCGACCAGCCGAAGGCGATCGCGCAGCTCGCCGAGTCGCTTCGCGCCGGCAACCGCGGTCAGACGCTTCTCGGCGCGACCGGGACCGGGAAGACGGCGACGATGGCCTGGGTGATGGAGGAGCTCAAGCGCCCGGCGCTCGTGATCGCCCACAACAAGACGCTCGCCGCGCAGCTCTGCAACGAGTTCCGGGAGTTCTTCCCCGAGAACGCGGTCGAGTACTTCGTCTCCTACTACGACTACTACCAGCCGGAGGCGTACGTCCCGCAGGCAGACCTCTACATCGAGAAGGACTCCTCGCAGAACGACGACATCGCGCGCCTGCGGCTCGGCGCGACGAGCTCGCTCCTGACGCGGCGCGACGTCGTGGTCGTCGCCAGCGTGTCGTGCATCTACGGCCTCGGCTCACCGGAGGAGTGGCGCGAGCGCGTCCTGATCCTCGAGGTCGGCGCGCGAGCACGACCGCGACGAGCTGCTCCGGACGCTGATCGACTCGCAGTACGTCCGGAACGACACGGTGCTCGCGCGCGGCCGCTTCCGGGTGCGGGGCGACATCGTCGAGGTGCAGCCGGCGAACGCCGAGACCGCGTACCGGATCTCGATGTTCGGCGACGAGGTGGAGCAGATCTCGCACTTCGACCCTCTCACCGGCGAGGTGCTCTCGAAGCTCGACAACCTCGCGATCTGGCCGGCGACCGAGTACGTCACGTCGAAGCCGACCGTCGAGCGCGCGATCGACGAGATCCGGCACGAGCTCGAGGAGCAGGTCGCGAGCTTCGAGGCGGAGGGGCGGATGCTCGAGGCCCACCGGATCCGCCAGCGCACGGAGTACGACATGGAGATGCTGAAGGAGCTCGGCTTCACGAGCGGGATCGAGAACTACTCGCGGATCCTCGAGGGGCGCCCGCCGGGGTCGCACCCGTTCACGCTGATCGACTACTTCCCCGAGGACTTCGTCGTCTTCATCGACGAGTCGCACCAGACGGTGCCGCAGATCGGCGGGATGTACGAGGGCGACCGCTCGCGGAAGCAGACGCTCGTGGACTACGGCTTCCGTCTCCCGTCGGCGCTCGACAACCGCCCGCTTCGCTTCGACGAGTTCCTCGGCAAGGTGGGTCAGATGGTGTTCGTGTCGGCGACGCCGGGCTCGTACGAGCTCCGTCACTCGCAGGTCATCGCGGAGCAGCTGATCCGCCCGACCGGGGTCGTCGACCCCGAGGTCGAGCTTCGGGCGACGAAGAACCAGATCGACGACCTGCTCGGCGAGATCCGCCGCCGCGAGCAGGTGAACGAGCGCGTCCTCGTCACGACGCTGACGAAGAAGATGTCGGAGGACCTCACCGACTACCTCCTCGAGTCCGGCGTCAAGGCGCGGTATCTCCACTCCGAGATCGACACGCTCGAGCGGATCCAGATCATCCGGGAGCTCCGGCTCGGCGAGTACGACGTGCTCGTCGGCGTCAATCTGCTGCGCGAGGGCCTCGACCTCCCGGAGGTGTCGCTCGTCGCGATCCTCGACGCCGACAAGGAAGGGTTCCTCCGCGGCAAGACCGCGCTCCTCCAGACGATCGGCCGCGCGGCACGGAACGTGAACGGCACCGTTCTCATGTACGCGGACAAGCTGACCGAGGCGATCCAGGGCGCCCTCGAGGAGACGAACCGACGCCGCGAGACCCAGCTCGCGTACAACGAGGAGCAGGGGATCACGCCGGAGTCGATCGTCAAGGGCGTCTCCGACATCGCCGAGCTGCTCGCGCTCGAGTCGCCGACCGTGCCCGGACGGCGGCGCCGGGGCAAGCAGGAGGTCTCGGGCATGAGCCGCGAGGAGCTCGAGAAGCTCGTCGTCACGCTCGAGGAGGAGATGTACGTCGCCGCCGAGGAGCTCCGCTTCGAGTACGCGGCAAAGCTCCGCGACGAGGTCAAGGAGCTCCGCCGCGAGCTGAAGCGGCCGGCGGTCGGCGACGCGAGCCCGAACTGCGGTCGTCGTCGCTCCCTCGAACCCGGCCGCCTCGACGGCCGCGATCGTCTCGGCGTCGTAGCGTCCCGCCGGGTAGCAGAAGAAGCGCGGCGTGACGCCGAAGAGTCGGCGGATCGCCCGCCGCGAGCCGGCGACCTCGTGCCGCAGCGCGGCACCGCCGGCGACCGCAAGATCGGCGTGCGTCATCGAGTGGGCGTCGATCTCCCAGCCGGCGGCGACCAGCCGCCGGACGCCGGCGCGGGGGATCCCCCACGACGGCGCGAGGTTCGAGAGGTCGAGGTTCAGGACACCGGGCCAGTCGTGCGCGGCGAGGATCGGGAGCGCCGCGCGTGACGTGGCTCCGGTACCCGTCGTCGAACGAGAGGACGATCGGTCGGGCGGGAAGCGTCGCGCGGCCGTTCCAGGCGTCAACGACGCGGCCGAGCGTCACCGCCTCGTAGCCCGCGCGCGCAAGCCGGCGCACCTGCGCCCGGAGCTCGCCGCGCGAGACGTACAGGCCCGGGTAGCGGCGCCGAACGCGGCGGCTCGTCGATCACGTGGTACATCAGGACCGGCACGGCGCGCCGGTCGGGCTTCGGCGGCCGTCAGCGACCGCCTGCGCCGGCTCCTGCGCAGCGAGCACGATGCTCGCGCGCTAGCGGCCAGCGCGGCCAGTCCGATTCGTCGCCTCGTCTCCATGAGGCGCACGGTCGGAGGGCGCGCAAACGGCTGCCCCAACGGACGGTCAACGGCTCGGCAACGGCCTCGCCCGGCGGCCTCGGAACACGCGTTCGTCCCGTTGCTACGCTCGAACGGAGATGCCCGAGCTCCGCGTGACCTCCGCCTACCGCCCGACCGGCGACCAGCCGAAGGCGATCGCGCAGCTCGCCGAGTCGCTTCGCGCCGGCAACCGCGGTCAGACGCTTCTCGGCGCGACCGGGACCGGGAAGACGGCGACGATGGCCTGGGTGATGGAGGAGCTCCAGCGCCCGGCGCTCGTGATCGCCCACAACAAGACGCTCGCCGCGCAGCTCTGCAACGAGTTCCGGGAGTTCTTCCCCGAGAACGCGGTCGAGTACTTCGTCTCCTACTACGACTACTACCAGCCCGAGGCGTACGTCCCGCAGGCCGACCTCTACATCGAGAAGGACTCCTCGCAGAACGACGACATCGCGCGCCTGCGGCTCGGCGCGACGAGCTCGCTCCTGACGCGGCGTGACGTCGTGGTCGTCGCCAGCGTGTCGTGCATCTACGGCCTCGGCTCGCCGGAGGAGTGGCGCGAGCGCGTCCTCATCCTCGAGGTCGGCGAGCAGCACGACCGCGACGAGCTGCTCCGGACGCTGATCGACTCGCAGTACGTCCGGAACGACACGGTGCTCGCGCGCGGCCGCTTCCGGGTGCGGGGCGACATCGTGGAGGTGCAGCCGGCGAACGCCGAGACCGCGTACCGGATCTCGATGTTCGGCGACGAGGTGGAGCAGATCTCGCATTTCGACCCTCTCACCGGCGAGGTGCTCTCGAAGCTCGACAACCTCGCGATCTGGCCGGCGACGGAGTACGTCACGTCGAAGCCGACCGTCGAGCGCGCGATCGACGAGATCCGGCACGAGCTCGAGGAGCAGGTCGCGAGATTCGAGGCGGAGGGGCGGATGCTCGAGGCCCACCGCATCCGCCAGCGCACCGAGTACGACATGGAGATGCTGAAGGAGCTCGGCTTCACGAGCGGGATCGAGAACTACTCGCGGATCCTCGAGGGCCGCCCGCCCGGGTCGCACCCCTTCACGCTGATCGACTACTTCCCCGAGGACTTCGTCGTCTTCATCGACGAGTCGCACCAGACCGTGCCGCAGATCGGCGGGATGTACGAGGGCGACCGCTCGCGGAAGCAGACGCTCGTGGACTACGGCTTCCGTCTCCCGTCGGCGCTCGACAACCGCCCGCTTCGCTTCGACGAGTTCCTCGGCAAGGTGGGTCAGATGGTGTTCGTGTCGGCGACGCCGGGCTCGTACGAGCTCCGTCACTCGCAGGTCGTCGCGGAGCAGCTGATCCGCCCGACCGGGGTCGTCGACCCCGAGGTCGAGCTTCGGGCGACGAAGAACCAGATCGACGACCTGCTCGGCGAGATCCGCCGCCGCGAGCAGGTGAACGAGCGCGTCCTCGTCACGACGCTGACGAAGAAGATGTCGGAGGACCTCACCGACTACCTCCTCGAGTCCGGCGTCAAGGCCCGGTATCTCCACTCCGAGATCGACACGCTCGAGCGAATCCAGATCATCCGCGAGCTCCGGCTCGGCGAGTACGACGTGCTCGTCGGCGTCAACCTGCTCCGCGAAGGGCTCGACCTGCCGGAGGTCTCGCTCGTCGCGATCCTCGACGCGGACAAGGAAGGGTTCCTCCGCGGCAAGACCGCGCTCCTCCAGACGATCGGCCGCGCGGCGCGGAACGTGAACGGCACCGTCCTCATGTACGCGGACAAGCTGACCGAGGCGATCCAGGGCGCCCTCGAGGAGACGAACCGACGTCGCGAGGCCCAGCTCGCCTACAACGAGGAGCAGGGGATCACGCCGGAGTCGATCGTGAAGGGCGTCTCCGACATCGCCGAGCTGCTCGCGCTCGAGTCGCCGACCGTGCCCGGACGGCGGCGCCGTGGCAAGCAGGAGGTCTCCGGCATGAGCCGCGAGGAGCTCGAGAAGCTCGTCGTCACGCTCGAGGAGGAGATGTACGTCGCCGCGGAGGAGCTCCGCTTCGAGTACGCAGCGAAGCTCCGCGACGAGGTCAAGGAGCTCCGCCGCGAGTTGAACGCGCCGATCGGGGAAGCCGCTCATCAAGCCCTCATCGCGGCCTAACGTCGCGTCGCGGAACACGCGTTCGGCCCGTTGCTACGCTCGACGAGACTGCCCGAGCTTCGCGTGACCTCCGCCTACCGCCCGACCGGCGACCAGCCGAAGGCGATCGCGCAGCTCGCCGAGTCGCTTCGCGCCGGCAACCGCGGTCAGACGCTTCTCGGCGCGACCGGGACCGGGAAGACGGCGACGATGGCCTGGGTGATGGAGGAGCTCAAGCGCCCGGCGCTCGTGATCGCCCACAACAAGACGCTCGCCGCGCAGCTCTGCAACGAGTTCCGGGAGTTCTTCCCCGAGAACGCGGTCGAGTACTTCGTCTCCTACTACGACTACTACCAGCCCGAGGCGTACGTCCCGCAGGCCGACCTCTACATCGAGAAGGACTCCTCGCAGAACGACGACATCGCGCGCCTGCGGCTCGGCGCGACGAGCTCGCTCCTGACGCGGCGCGACGTCGTCGTCGTCGCCAGCGTGTCGTGCATCTACGGCCTCGGCTCGCCGGAGGAGTGGCGCGAGCGCGTCCTCATCCTCGAGGTCGGCGCGGAGCACGACCGCGACGAGCTGCTCCGGACGCTGATCGACTCGCAGTACGTCCGGAACGACACGGTGCTCGCGCGCGGCCGCTTCCGGGTGCGGGGCGACATCGTCGAGGTGCAGCCGGCGAACGCCGAGACCGCGTACCGGATCTCGATGTTCGGCGACGAGGTGGAGCAGATCTCGCACTTCGACCCTCTCACCGGCGAGGTGCTCTCGAAGCTCGACAACCTCGCGATCTGGCCGGCGACCGAGTACGTCACGTCGAAGCCGACGGTCGAGCGCGCGATCGACGAGATCCGGCACGAGCTCGAGGAGCAGGTCGCGAGCTTCGAGGCGGACGGGCGGATGCTCGAGGCCCACCGCATCCGCCAGCGCACCGAGTACGACATGGAGATGCTGAAGGAGCTCGGCTTCACGAGCGGGATCGAGAACTACTCGCGGATCCTCGAGGGGCGCCCGCCGGGGTCGCACCCGTTCACGCTGATCGACTACTTCCCCGAGGACTTCGTCGTCTTCATCGACGAGTCGCACCAGACGGTGCCGCAGATCGGCGGGATGTACGAGGGCGACCGCTCGCGGAAGCAGACGCTCGTGGACTACGGCTTCCGTCTCCCGTCGGCGCTCGACAACCGCCCGCTTCGCTTCGACGAGTTCCTCGGCAAGGTGGGTCAGATGGTGTTCGTCTCGGCGACGCCGGGCTCGTACGAGCTCCGTCACTCGCAGGTCGTCGCGGAGCAGCTGATCCGCCCGACCGGGGTCGTCGACCCCGAGGTCGAGCTTCGGGCGACGAAGAACCAGATCGACGACCTGCTCGGCGAGATCCGCCGCCGCGAGCAGGTGAACGAGCGCGTCCTCGTCACGACGCTGACGAAGAAGATGTCCGAGGACCTCACCGACTACCTCCTCGAGTCCGGCGTCAAGGCGCGGTATCTCCACTCCGAGATCGACACGCTCGAGCGGATCCAGATCATCCGGGAGCTCCGGCTCGGCGAGTACGACGTGCTCGTCGGCGTCAACCTGCTGCGCGAGGGCCTCGACCTGCCGGAGGTGTCGCTCGTCGCGATCCTCGACGCGGACAAGGAAGGCTTCCTCCGCGGCAAGACGGCGCTCCTCCAGACGATCGGGCGCGCGGCGCGGAACGTGAACGGCACCGTCCTCATGTACGCGGACAAGCTGACCGAGGCGATCCAGGGCGCCCTCGAGGAGACGAACCGCCGCCGCGAGGCCCAGCTCGCGTACAACGAGGAGCAGGGGATCACGCCGGAGTCGATCGTCAAGGGCGTCTCCGACATCGCCGAGCTGCTCGCGCTCGAGTCGCCGACCGTGCCCGGACGGCGGCGCCGGGGCAAGCAGGAGGTCTCGGGCATGAGCCGCGAGGAGCTCGAGAAGCTCGTCGTCACGCTCGAGGAGGAGATGTACGTCGCCGCCGAGGAGCTCCGCTTCGAGTACGCGGCGAAGCTCCGCGACGAGGTCAAGGAGCTCCGCCGCGAGCTGAACGCGCTGGCCGGCGCTCCCGGCTGACGTCCCCCGGAGAGGAATCCGGCCGCCGGCGTCGCAGAGGTCCGGATGGACGGCGACCGCGTGGTTCGGCGGTATCGCTCGGTGCCGGACCCGCGCGGCCTGCTCCCCTGGCTCGTCGGGGTCGTCCTGATCCTCGGCATGGCCGACCTCGCGCTTGCCCGGGCGCTGTTCTCGGAGGCTGCCTCGCCCGTCCGTGTCGCCTGGAGCGCACCACCCGCGAAGGCCGAGCGCGCGACGTCGGCGCCGCGTGCCCGCGCCGCCGCCCCGGCCGTGGAGGCGCACGCCCCGAAGGCAGGGCTCTGGACGTTCCGCGGGAACGCGCGGCGGAGCCTCACCGGCGTCGGGCCGGTCCCTCGACGCTCGCCGCGGATCGTGTGGCGGTACCCGCGTACCGGCGGGATGTGCTCGGCCTCGACCGACGAGACGGGGACGTCGACGTGGTGCGGCATCGGCTGGACGGGCCAGCCGAACGTCATCCCGCGGCCGAAGGGCAAGCTCGAGCTCCGCTTCGGCGCCTACGACCGCCGCTACCACTTCCTCGACGCGGCGACCGGCGCGCGAGGTGCGCCCGCCGCTGCTCACCGGCGATCTCGCCAAGGGCTCGGCGACGTCGGATCCCGACGGGTTCCCGCTGTACTACGCGGGCTCGCGCGACAACAGCCTCCGGGTCGTGGCGCTCGACCGCCGACAGCCGACCGTCCTCTGGAAGCTCGACAGCTACGCGGGCGGGCCGGTCACCTGGAACGACGACTGGGACGGCGCGCCGCTCGTCGTGAAGGGGCACCTCCTGGTCGGCGGCGAGAACTCGTGGTTCTACGTCGTCCGGCTGAACCGCGGCTACGACCGGCACGGCAAGGTGCGCGTCCGTCCCCGCGTCGTCGCCCGCGTCCCGAGCTGGGACGGGCGGCTGCTCGCCGCCCGCTCCGATCGCGCGTTCTCGATCGAGTCCTCCGTCGCGTACGACCGCGGCATCGCGTACTTCGCGAACTCCGCGGGCCTCGTCCAGGGATGGGACGTGCGGCAGACCTTCCGCCGCGGAAAGCCGCCGCGTCGCGTCTTCCGCTTCTGGATGGGCGACGACACCGACGGCTCGGTCGTGATCGACGAGAAGGGCTTCCTCTACGTCGCGAGCGAGCTCGAGCGGTTCACCGGTCGCTCGCGCGCGGTCGGTCAGCTCGTGAAGCTCGATCCGCGCCGGCCACGCTCGCCGCTCGTCTGGTCGGTGCCGCTGCGGTCGATCGGTCGCGGCGGCAAGGGCGGCTCGTGGGCGACGCCCGCCGTCGTCGGCGACACGGTCTACATCGCGACGAACGCCGGCGGCGTCGTCGCCGTCGACCGCCGCACCGGTCGCACGCGGTGGAAGCTGGCCCTGCCCGGGCCGACCTGGGGGTCGCCGGTCGTCGTCGACGGCGTGCTCGTCGAGGGCGACTGCCGCGGCAACCTCCGCGCGTTCGACGTCACCGGGCGCCGTCCCCGCGCGCTCTGGTCGATCCGGCTCGGCGGCTGCATCGAGTCGACCCCTGCCGTCTGGCGCGGCCGGATCTACGTCGGGACGCGCGGCGGCGCGCTCTACGCGCTCGCTGCGCGTCCGTGAATCTCAGGCGTACTCGCCGCCGAGCCGCACGAGCGGCGCCGCCTCGATGCCGGGCTCGGCACGGAGCACCTGGAGGATGAAGAGCGTGTGCGTCCCGGTCTCCAGCTCGTCGGCGACGCCGCACTCGAGCCAGCCGAGCGCGCCCTCGAGCAGTGGCGCACCGTTCGTGCCGTCGACCGTCGCCACCCCGTGCCACATCGCGATCGGCGGCACACCGCGCGCGAAGTGGTCGGCGACCTCCTGCTGATCGGCCGCGAGCAGCGAGAGCGCGCACGTCCCGGCCTGCCGCACCAGCTCGTGGATCGCAGCCTGACGCGAGATCGCGACACCGACGAGCGGCGGCTCGAGCGAGAGCGACACGAGCGTCGCGACCGTGAGCCCGACCCGCTGCCCGCGCGCGTCGACCGTGAGGACCGCGACACCGGTCGGCATGCGCCGGAGCACGTCCCGCAGCTCGTCCGGGCTCGTCACCGGCGACCGATGCTACGTTCGATGGAGACGAGAGGAGAGGCCCATGTGCCGGAACATCAAGACGCTGCACAACTTCGAGCCGCCGGCGACCGACGACGAGGTCTACTCGGCGGCACTCCAGTACGTCCGCAAGGTGAGCGGCTCGACGAAGCCGTCGAAGGCGAACGAGGCGGTGTTCATGCGCGCGGTCGACGAGATCGCCCACATCACGTCCCACCTCCTCGAGGACCTCGTCACCGCGGCGCCCCCACGCGACCGCGAGGCCGAGGCCGAGAAGGCGCGGGCGCGGGCGGAGAAGCGCTTCGGCGCGGCCGCCTAGCCGCCTACGCGGCGGCGAGCGACGCGTTCTTGTCCGCCAGGTAGCGGAGGTACGGCTCGGGGTCGATCGGGCCGCCGGCCACCCGTGCGATGGTCTCGGCCGGCGTGAACTTGCGACCGTGGCGGTACAGCTGCTCGCGGAGCCAGGCGTGGATCTCGCCGAACTCACCGCGCTCGATCTGCTCGTACGCGTCCGGGAGGTCGGCGAGCAGGCGCTCCCAGATCTGCACGGAGAGGACGTTCCCGAGCTGGTACGTCGGGAAGTAGCCGAACAGGCCGGCGGCCCAGTGCGTGTCCTGGAGGCAGCCGAGGCGGTCGTCGGGCGGCCGGACCCCGACGAGCTCGTCGAGCTTCGCGTTCCACGCCTCCGGCAGGTCCTTCGTCGCCAGGCCGCCGAAGAGGAGCTCCTGCTCGAGCTCGAAGCGAAGGATGATGTGCAGCCCGTACGTCGTCTCGTCGGCGTCGACCCGGATCAGCGACGGCCGCGGGCGGTTGATCGCGCGGTGGAAGTGCTCGAGCGGGACGTCGGCGAGCACGTTCGCGAAGCCGTCGCGGAACGGCGGGTAGAACCAGCGCCAGAACTCGAGCGACCGGCCGATGACGTTCTCCCAGAGACGGCTCTGCGACTCGTGCAGCGCGGACGAGCAGCCGGTCGCGAGCGGGCTCCGGTCGAGCGAGGGGTCGCCGCCGTGCTCGTAGAGGCCGTGGCCGACCTCGTGCATCGTCGAGAAGACCGAGGAGCCGTGCAGGTCGTCCTCGGCGTAGCGCGTCGTGAGGCGAACGTCCTGCGTCGCAAACGAGATGCAGAACGGATGGACGGTCGGGTCGAGCCGGAACGACCGCTCGTCCGCGCCGAACGCCCGTGCGACGACGAGCGACAGCTCGTGCTGCATGTCGATCGGGTACGGGCCGGTGAGGAACTCCTCCGGCTCCTCCGGCGGGCTCTGCGCAGCGAGCTCACGGAGCGCGGGGCGGAGACGGTCGAAGACGCGCCGCACCTCGCTCGTCTGCATTCCCTCCTCGAAGTCGTCGAGCAGGGGGTCGTACGGGTCGTCCGTCGGCGGGAAGCAGGCGACGTACTCGTGCTTCAGCTCGAGGGTGCGGTCGAGCCACGGCCGGAAGGCCTCGAAGTCGTCGTTCTCGCGCGCCGTCGCCCACGCCTCGACCGCCTCGGACGAGAGCTTCGTCATCTCGGCGCGGAGCTCGGCGGGGATGCGCCGTGCCTTCTCCCAGTCGCGCGTCGCCACGGCGACGAGGCAGGCGTCGTCCGAGTCGGGATCGAGCCCGGCGACGTCCGGCGCGGCGCGTTCGAGCAGCTCGCCGATCTCGTCGCGGACGAAGAGCTCGTGCGCGAGCCGGCTGACGGTCGCGAGGTGGTCGCCGCGTGTCTCCGCGCCGCCGCGGGGCATCATCACGAGCTGGTCCCACTCGAGCACGCGAACGGCGACCGAGAGGTCGTTGATCTGCGCCAGTTCGCGCCGCAGGGCGAGCAAAGCGTCCGACAAGACCCTCGGATCCTACTCGAGGTCCGGCGCGAGTCGCACACCGTCGACGCGGACGGGATGGTCCGCCGCGGCGAGGAACTCGTCGTCGCTCGCAGAGTCGCCGTAGGCCCAGAGCTCGGCACCCTCGAGCCCCGCCTGCCGCAGCCACTCCTCGACGCGGCGGGCTTTCTCGGGCCCCCGACAGTTGGCGCCTCGCAGCCGCCCCGTCAGGCGGCCGTCGGGGTCCTGCTCGAGTCGCGTGCACACGACGTCGTCGACGCCGAGCAGCTCGCCGAGCGGCGTCACGTACGGCTCGAGCGACGCGGACGCGAGGATCACCGTGTGCCCGAGCTCGCGGTGCCGGTGCAGGCGGGCGGTCGTGTCGTCTCGGAGACGCTCCGAGATGTACGTGCGGCAGAACTCCGCGCCGAGCCGGTCGAGCGCCGGCGGCGTCGATCCCGCGAAGCGCCGAGCAGACGAGCTCCTTGAGCCCGTCCCGATCGCGGCGTGCGAGCGCCCTGGCGACGGCGACGGGGTGCCGGGCGAGCGCGAGAGGGACCGCGCAGACCCGCTGCTCTCCAGAGAAACGGCCGGACGCAATCCGAGCGCGTCAGCGTTCCGTCGACGTCGAAAGCGGCGACGACCGGGCGCGTGGTCGGGGGTTCGGGCACCGCCGAACGAGGCTATACACTCGTTGCATGTCCGACGGCCCCGAGATCTTCGACGACCTCTATCTCGGCCTCCAGGCAGGTGGCGCCCTGCGCAAGCAGCGGCGTGGGGAGGAGCTGACCGAGGAGGAGCGCGAGGCAATCGGGCGCTGGCAGCAGATGTCGATGTGGCGGAAGGGCGTCGCCGTCGGCGCTTTCGCGGTCGGCACCTTCGGCCTTGGCTTCACCCTCGGCGGCCTCGTGTTCGGCCGCCGCGCGCGCAAGGCCTAGCGGGGACCTTCAACGCAAGCTGGTCGGAGGCGAGGCGTCGTCGTGCCACGCCCCGCCTCCGTTGCTCGGATCCACGTCGTCCGTCAGGCATCGCTCCAGGTCGAGAACGCTGCCCACGCCTCGTTGAACGCGGCTCCGTCGACGACGCCCTCGCACCAGTCGTGGTCACCGGGCTCGCCGCAGGCGCCCATCTGCGAGCCGCCGCCCTGCGCATACGCGTTTGCGAACGCCGATGCCAGGCGCTGCTGGAGCCCTGCCGTCTTCGCGGGGAAGTCCGGCTCGGTCGGGACGTTCTCCGGCGCCCAGGCGAAGCCGAGGCGGCCGCTCGGGCCGTCGGCGGGCTTCGTCCCGGCGTCGTGCCGGATCGCGTGCACCTGCTCGGAGAGGAAGTGCCGCATGACGAGATGGTCGATGTCCGTGAACCCGAACCCCGACCGCCACTTCCAGGCGGCATTCGCGAGTGGGAGGTACGCCCTGCGGAAGAACGCCTCGGCTGCCGCCGTCCGCTCGCCGCCGGCGCGGGCGAGGTTCAACGGATGCATCACGTACTCGATCAGATGCCGCGCCCGGGTCATTCGGGGCGCGTCCGCGACGCCCCAGGCGCGGACGTCGCCGTACGTCTCCTGTGCCCAGAACCGCACGTAGGCGTCGGCCTCCACCCAGAAGGCTGCGTCGGAGAGCCAGCCGCGCATGTTGCCGAGATACACGGACAGGTTCTGTGTCCGCTGGCCGAGCCCGACCACGAACACGAGCCCCTTCGCCGTGCCGGTCGACGCGTCGCCTTCGTACAGCCCGCGCAGGAAGTCGAGCAGGTTCCGTCGTGCCTGGCCGGCGTTCTGCCTGACTTGCGAAGGCACCTCGTTCATCGCCCAGAGATCGCCGCCCGCGACGTCGTAGCCCGCAGCAGCCATGCGACGACGGAACTCCTGGCCGGCCTCCGTCCACGTCCGCCCGTTGGTGATGACCCAGGTCTGCCATGCGGTCAGATGGGCCTCGGCCATCGCGTGGAAGCGCGGTCCGAGCGCGCGGATCCGCCAGGCCTGATCCGGCCGGGGCATCGTCTTGTTCGCGGTCAGGGCCGGGATCGAGATGTAGTAGTCGGCGCAGTGCGACGCCTGGGCCGCGAGGTTCTGCGCCAGCCGGTTCCAGTCCGAGTCCGTGTACAGCGAGACCTCGGCATGGAACCGGCAGTTGCGCCGGAGCGCTTCGGGCCCCTGAGAGGCGACGAGGGCTGTCTCGACCCGGGCGGTCTCGGCGGCTGCGGCCTCGATCTCGGGCGCGATCGGCCCGAGGGAGTCCACCGGCTCGACGCCGGCGCAATCGACCGCGGAGAGGGTCGCCGCGGTTTCGTCGCCGCAGGGCGGCGGTAGGCCGATGACGAGATCCTGTGACTCGGGCTCGTCGTCGGCATGGACGGTGCCGGCGCTCGCGAGTGCGGCGACGAGCGCGAGCATCGCGACCGACAAGATGATGCGTCGCATGACGGCCTCCTTCTCGAAATTGACGTCGTCACCGTGGCGCCGCCGGCTCATCGAAGCCTCACAACGCGCCCACACCGGGAACCCACGCAGGCAGTCGATCGAACATATGTTCCGTCCGGCGGCGGGGCTAGACTGACGGTCGCATGGCAGCCGGTGAGCTGATCGTCCACGGCGCCCGCGAGCACAACCTGAAGGACGTGACCGTCAGGCTGCCGCGGAACGCGCTCGTCTGCGTGACGGGCCTCTCGGGCTCCGGAAAGTCGAGCCTCGCCTTCGACACGATCTACGCGGAGGGGCAGCGCCGGTACGTCGAGTCGCTCTCCGCCTACGCGCGCCAGTTCCTGCAGATGATGGAGAAGCCCGACGTCGACTCGATCGACGGGCTCTCGCCGGCCATCTCGATCGACCAGAAGACGACGTCGCGCAACCCGCGCTCGACGGTCGGGACCGTCACCGAGATCTACGACTACCTCCGCCTGCTGTACGCGCGCGTCGGTCGGCCACACTGCCCGGTCTGCGGGCGGCCGATCGCCGGCCAGTCGCTCGACCAGATCGTCGAGCAGGTGCTCGCGCTGCCCGAGGGCACGAAGTTCACCGTGAACGCGCCGGTCGTGCGCGACCGGAAGGGCGAGTTCCGCGACGTGCTCGAGGAGCTCCGCAGCGACGGCTTCACGCGCGTGAAGGTCGACGGCGAGCAGCGGCTGCTCGAGGAGGAGATCGTCCTCGACAAGAAGTTCAAGCACACGATCGAGGTCGTCGTCGACCGCCTCGTGATGAAGCCGGACCTCCGCCAGCGGCTGACGCAGTCGATCGAGACCGCGACCGCGCTGGCGGAAGGGCTGGTCGCGATCGACGAGGTCGACGGCGACTACCACCTCTTCTCGGAGAACTTCGCCTGCCCCGAGCACGGCGTCTCGCTGCCGGAGCTCGAGCCGCGCATCTTCTCCTTCAACGCGCCGCACGGCGCATGTCCGCGGTGCACCGGGCTCGGCGCGCAGCTCGAGATCGACCCCGACCTGCTCGTCCCCGACCCGAGCCTGTCGATCGAGGAGGGCGCGCTCGTCCCCTGGTCGCTCGGCGGGCAGGGGTTCTACGAGTCGGTGATCCAGGCGGTCGCCGACCGGTACGAGATCCCGATGTCGGTGCCGTGGCGCGAGCTCACGAGCGAGCAGCAGGACAGGTTCCTCGACGGGACGGGCGGCGACCGGATCCTCGTCACGTACCGGAACCGGATGGGCCGCAAGCGCCAGTACACGATGGCGTTCGAGGGGCTCGGGACGAGCCTGCAGCGCCGCTACCGCGAGACCGACTCGTCGCAGCAGCGCGAGCGCATCGAGGAGTACATGTCGATGCGGCCCTGTCCGGTCTGCCACGGCGCGCGCCTCAAGCCCGAGGTGCTCGCGGTGACGGTCGGCGACCGGTCGATCCACGAGTTCTCGCAGCTGTCCGTCACCGCGGCGCTCCGCTTCGTCGACGGGCTCGAGCTCACGCCGACGGAGGTGCTCATCGGCCGGCGGATCCTGAAGGAGATCAGGGAGCGGCTGACGTTCCTCGACGACGTCGGCGTCGGGTACCTCAACCTCGACCGCGCGGCGCGGACGCTCTCCGGCGGCGAGGCGCAGCGGCTCCGGCTCGCGACCCAGATCGGCTCGCAGCTCGTCGGCGTGCTCTACATCCTCGACGAGCCGTCGATCGGGCTCCACCAGCGCGACAACGGCAGGCTGATCGGGACGCTCCAGCGGCTCCGCGACCTCGGCAACACCGTGCTCGTGGTCGAGCACGACGAGCAGATGATGCGAACGGCCGACTGGCTCGTGGACATGGGCCCCGGAGCGGGCGAGCACGGGGGAGAGGTGGTCGCCGAGGGGACGGCGCGGGACGTGACGCGCAACCGGCGGTCGGTCACCGGGCAGTTCCTCTCCGGCAAGCGCCGGATCGCCGTCCCGCCGCGGCGCGAGGAGGACCGCGGGGCGTTCCGCGTCCTCGGGGCGCGCGAGCACAACCTGAAGGACATCGACGTCGAGTTCCCGGTCGGGAAGTTCGTCTGCGTCACGGGCGTCTCCGGGTCGGGCAAGTCGACGCTCGTGAACGAGATCGTCTTCAAGTCGCTTGCAAACCGGCTCAACAAGACGCGGACGAAGCCTGGCGCGCACGACGCGGTCGAGGGGATCGACTGCTTCGACAAGGTGATCGAGATCGACCAGACGCCGATCGGCCGCACGCCCCGCTCGAACCCGGCGACGTACACCGACCTCTTCACGCACGTCCGCGAGCTGTACTCGCTGACGCCCGAGGCGAAGGTGCGTGGCTACAAGCCGGGCCGGTTCTCGTTCAACGTCCGCGGCGGCCGCTGCGAGACGTGCAAGGGCGACGGCCAGATCAAGATCGAGATGCACTTCCTTCCCGACGTGTACGTGCCCTGCGAGACGTGCCACGGGCGCCGCTACAACCGGGAGACGCTCGAGGTGCGCTTCAAGGGGAAGTCGATCGCCGACGTGCTCGAGATGTCGGTCGAGGAGGCGCTCGAGTTCTTCGCGAAGATCCCGAAGATCCGCCGCCGCCTGCAGACGCTCCACGACGTCGGGCTCGACTACATCCGGCTGGGCCAGCCGGCGACGACGCTCTCGGGCGGCGAGGCGCAGCGGGTGAAGCTCGCCTCCGAGCTCTCGAAGATCGCAACGGGGCGGACGCTCTACATCCTCGACGAGCCGACGACCGGCCTCCACTTCGCGGACATCGAGAAGCTCCTCGAGGTGCTGCAGCGGCTGGTCGACTCCGGCAACACCGTGCTCGTGATCGAGCACAACCTCGACGTGATCAAGCAGGCCGACTGGATCGTCGACCTCGGCCCCGAGGGCGGCGAGGCGGGCGGCGAGGTGATCGCCGTCGGCACGCCGGAGGACGTCGCCGAGGTCGAGGAGTCGCACACCGGGCAGTTCCTCCGCGCCGTGCTCGCCGAGCGGGCCGCTGCTGCCGCCTGAGCAGCGGTCGGCCTAGCCACGCTTCCGGCTTTCAGCGGGAGAGCGGAAGCGGCTGACCTTCAGGCTCGGCTGAATGCATCCGACGTCGTCGTGCCGCCCCGACCGCCAGAACGGCCGTCAGGCCAAGCGCGAGACCGGCGGGGAACTGCGCGAGGGACTGCGACTCGGAGGAGGTCGGAACGCTCGTCGTCGGTCCCGCGTCGACATCCTCGCGAAGCGCATTCGCGGCGTCGTCGAGTCCCGAGAGCGGCCACACGCGGCCACCGGTCGCGGCCGCGAGCCGCTCGAGGGTCGCCCCGGCGGACGGATCGGGACGGTAACCCGCATCGGAAGGAAAACGCGCATCGGGGCTCCGGCTTCCTTCCTCCGCGAAGATCCGCTCGTCGACGCCGCCTATCCGGACGAAGAGAAATGCGCACGTTCGCCCGTCCGGCGCCTGGGTGAACGACTGGCTCTCCCCGTCCGTCAGGACGACGCACGCGCGGCGGCCGATCCCCTCCGAGAAGAAGCCCCGGTCGAGCTCGGTGAGCGCCTCCAGGGACGTCGCAACGATCGCGATGCCTCCTCCGAGGCGCGGAGGCGGCGACTCGATCTCGACCGAGTGGGCGATCACCTCGGCGAACGAAGCGCGATCCGGCGAGGGGAACGAGTACGGAAGAACGCGATCCGTGAGCCCGGCGACCCCCGAGGGGACGTTCTCCACCGCGGCCCGGAGCTGAAGCACCGCGGCCCGGGCCCGGTCGAGCCTGGTCGGCGCGCCCGGCGACGACGCGGCGAGCATCGAGCGAGAGACATCGACGATGAAGACGACCTCGGAGTCGGCGCGCACCGAGTGCTCGCCTGCCTCCAGCACAGGTCGCGCCGCTGCCACAGCGAGCGCGAGGCAGGCGATCACGGCGGCCGCGGTCGCGGGGGCTGCACGCGTGGAGTCGGGAACGAGCCCGACCGCCCGCGCAACCTGGCGCGACCGATGGGCAGAGACGACCGCGGCGACGAGCGGGAGGATTGCCACGAGCCCCACGAGCGCCGCCCGTGGGTCTTCGAAGGAGAGTCGACCGAGGTCCACGATTCAGTACCCCGTGCCCGGTGGTGAAGACGCCGGCTCCGCCCAGGCCACCGGGAGCCGGGCCGCCGGGCGGGATGCGGATGCCCACCACGACGAGGATGCGCAGGAGCTTCTCGAGATTCCGCTTTGCGTTCACGTTGGTCGGGTCAGCGACGATCGCCGACTGGAATCGGCCGAGCGCCGCGTCGACGCTGCCGTCGGTCGCGGCGAGAACGCCGAGGAGGTCGTTCGCGCGCGACGCGAGGCCTGGCGTGCCGCTCTCCGCCACTGCGGCGAGCGAGCCGGCGGCGCGCGCGCGGGCGTTTGCCCGCGATTCGTTCCCGCCGAACCCGAACGGGATGTACTCGGCTGCGGTGAAGGCGCGAACCGCGCGTCTGAACGCGAGGTCGTCGTCGTGTCCCAGGAACCGTCCGACAGGGTCGTCGGGGAGCCGGGTCGCCGGAATGCGCCCGTCCGCCCGGTCGGCGGCGTCCCGCCAGCTCCGAGCATCGGCAGCGCCGAGGGCGGCCACCACGGCCAGTGCAAGGCAGAGTGCTGTCGCGACGAGCTTCGCTCTCACGCCTCGTGCCTCCAGCGCAGTCGGGCGGAGACGGCGATGAGCCCCGCGAGCAGGACGCCCGTCAGAAGTGACGCGGCGATCAGTCGGTGGTCCCGCACACGACTTTCGGGGACCGCGCTCAGCGCGGGATCGGGGGCAACGGTGAGTGCGCCAGGACCGGCGAGAAGCGCGGTGAAGGTCGCGCGGTCGCGCGGCTCGGGGTCGAGAGCCACGACGTGGAGCGGGACGTCGGCTCGGCGATACTCGAGCAGGACGGTCGCAAGCCGGCCGACATCGGTCGAGCTGTCGTCGAGATCGCTCACCAGCAGCACTGCGCTGCCCTCGCCGTCTTCCGCCGCGCACGGCGTCGAGGGCGAGCGCGAGACCCGGCGGAGATCAGCGTCCCCGCCGAGAACTGGCTCGACCACGGGTTCCTTGGCGTGCTCGGACGCGATCCCGGGCCTGATGTCACGCGAAAGGACCGCGCGAACGGGCGGAGCTCCGCCGCGGGAGACCCAGGCGGGAGCGCGAGGTATGCGGTGTCGGAGAACAGCACGAGTCCGTAGCGCCCCTTCGAGCGCGCGAGCCGGTCGAGCGTCGACGCGAGTCGGCGGTTCGTGCTCGTGGAGACGCTCGCCGACACGTCGAGCACGACGATGCCGTCCGTGCCGGGCGGCAACAGAAGCGCGGACTCCGGGGCGTCGCGCAGAGCGAACGCGAACGCAGCGGCCGCCGCGCAGAGCGCGCCGACGGCGAGCGTCAGGCGGACGAGACGCGTGCGCGCCGCAGGTCGTCCGAAGGGCCTCGCGTCCGCGAGCGGGATGGCGCCCGACGTCATGTCGTCTCCCGGGTCGCGCTCGCGGCCAGCTCCGCGACCGTGCGCGCGGTCGGCGGGGAGGGCGCCCACGCGATGCGCGTGGCGTCCGCCGCGAGCGGACTGCGGTCGCGGTCTGCGGCCGTACGCGCGAGAAGATCGGCGGCCCTGCGCCGGTCCGCCTCCGGCCTGCCGGCCGACTCCCGGAGGAGCCGGATCGCGCGCGCCAGCGGGTCGTCGCCCGCGGCGGCGGCACGACCTCGCATCGAGACCAGGAGGAGCAGAGCGCCGAGCAGCGCCGCGACGGCAGTCGCCGTAAGTGCGACGGCGACCCTCGTGGCGCTCGTGCCGCTCGTCGGCGGCACGGTCGTGTCCGCCTGGAACACGTCCGGCGCGGGCCGCACCGAGGACGGCGCAACCCGGCCATCGACCCTGACGACCGTCGGCCTCCCCGTGACGGAGCCCGACGCGGACACGAGCACGGGCGCCGGAAGGACGGTACGCAGCGACCCCGCTCTCCCCACGCAGCCGTCGTCCATGCACGCGAGGCGACGGGCGAGACGGATGACGATCGCGTCGCCGCGCATCGCCCGGGCGACCGGCTCCGCGTCCAGAACGGTGAACGGGCCGACATCCGCAGTCAGCTCGGCCGTGTCCGCGTCAGAGGGCGGCACCGTGGCCTCGACGACGTAGTCGAACGCGTCGGCGAATCCGACCGAGCGAGGGGCACTCACCTCGATGCCCGGCGGCGGACCGGCCGCCTCACTGCCGGACGCGATCACGAACGCGGCCAGTGCGGCGACGACGACCGAACGAGTCATGTGGCGCGCCGGCGCAGCCGATCTCGTCGCGCCGCCCAGTCGAGGAAGGCGCCGAGCACGACCCCCGGATCCGAGCTGTCGATCACCACGGGGTCGAGTCCGAGCCGCTGAAAGCGGCCGAGCAGCGACCGGAACCGACCCTCGTGCGCCTCCCGGCAGCGCGTCGCCGCCCGACGTGTGAGCCACGCCTCGCGGACGTCGCCCCCGCCGGCGGCGACGAACGGAATCGCGATCCCTCCCACGGGCGGGAAGCTCTGCTCCCAGGTGGGGTCCTGGATCACGACGGGGGTCACGTCCCACGCGCGTGCGCGCAGCCGGACCCAGTGACGCGGGTCCAGCTCGCCGAGGAAGTCCGAGACGACGAAGACGAACGAGCCCGTCGGGAGCCTCGCCCTCTGGAGCACCAGTGCGCGGAGCGACGCACCGAGATCCCCGCTCGTGCGAGGCTCCTCGAGCACGCCGATCCGCGCAGCTCGTGCACTCCGGACGATCAGGTCGGTGACGAGGCGGACGGCATCGGCCTTCTCGAGCCATGGGAACGGACGCTCGTAGAGCGACATCGCAGATCGGTGGTCGATGGCGATCGCGACCCGCGGACGCTCCGCGGCGAAAAGCTCGTGGACGACGAACACATCCGTGTTCCGTGCCGTCGAGAGCCGCGCGGATGCCGCCCAGTCGATCGACGACACCGGGTCGCCCGGTCGATAGGGCCGCGACCCGACCACCTCGTCCCCGTCGCCGCGGCGGAGGCTCCGCCGGGTGCCGGCCGCCTGGCCCGCGAACCTGCGCACGGGCACGAGGGGGAAGGTCGAGCCGTGCGCGATCGTCACTCGCGTGCGTCCCAGAGTGGCGCCGGCCGCGGCGCATGCTCGAGACACCGGGCTTGGATCCGCTGAAGGAGCTCCGACCTCGTGTCGCTGCTCGCGAGCGTCTCGGCGCTCGGGACGAAGCGATGGGCGAGTACGGGCACGAACAGTCGCTCGACGTCGTCCGGGGTCGCGAATCCACGACCATCGACGAGAGCGACGGCGCGCACCATGCGATCGAGCGCGAGGCTGCCACGGACGGAGGCGCCCACCTCGAGCTCCTCGAGCTCGCGCGTCGCGCGCACGATCTCCACGATCCAGCCGCGGAGAAGCGGATCGACGTACACGCGCTCGACCGCCGCGAGCAGCTGCGCCAGCTCGTCCCGCGAGACGACCGGCCGCAGGCTGTCGAGTGGATGGCCGTGAACCTGGCCCTCGACGATCCGGATCTCCTCGTCGAGGCCGGGGTATCCGAGTGAGGTGCGTACGAGGAACCGGTCGAGCTGCGCCTCTGGAAGTGGGAAGGTGCCGTCCAGCTCGATCGGGTTCTCAGTCGCGATCACGAAGAACGGAGCCGGCAACGGCCGCGTCACTCCGTCGACGGTCACCTGTCGCTCGGCCATTGCCTCCAGGAGCGCCGACTGGGCCTTCGGCAGGGCCCGGTTGATCTCGTCGACCAGGACGACGTTCGCGAACACCGGCCCCGGCCTGAACTCGAATCGGCGCGACGGCGGATCCCAGACCGAGAGCCCCGTCACGTCGGTCGGCTGCAGGTCCGGGGTGCACTGGATCCGCACAGCCTCGGTGTCCTCGACGCTCGCGGCGAGGGCGCGCGCGAGCATCGTCTTCGCGGTGCCGGGCACGTCCTCGAGTAGGACGTGGCCGCGCGCCGAGAAGGCTGCGACGACGAGCCGGAGTACGTCGGCCTTGCCGAAAACGACCCGCTCCAGGTTGGCGAGCAGCGTGCCGGCGATCCCGGTCGCGGCGCCGAGTTCGCCGGACTCGTCGGCTTGTGCGCTCGGCGCGCCGCTCGCGCTCATCGACGCTCCATGCTCATGCGCAGAGCTTCGCAGGTCGCCACCAAGCCGCAAAGACGGGGCAGGCGGCCTTCCGGCCGCTTGCCCCCGTGATGCGTCTCTCCGAGATCTGCGCTGGGAGACGCCGGCCGAGAGCGAGATCGCGGCGACGGTCTCGCCGCCCTCCTCGCCGACGAGTTGCGGGCCGTCGCCCAGCTCGGCCTTCGGCCGGATGACCGTCGGCTCGACGAGCCACGCATCGTCGAAGAGGTCGGGGTGTCGTTCACTGTCGTCTCCTTGTGATCGACTCCGCGCCCTGGCGCCGGGGATGTCCCTGGACGTCGCCCGTGCTCCCTGCGATGCTCGCGCGCATGCGGCCCGGTGGTGTCGGCGCGAGACTTGTCGCCGTTCGTGAGCTCTGGCAGAACCCGGCGCTTCGCCGGGCGGAGCTTGCGTGGGGCGGGTTCCACGCGGCCGAATGGGCCTCGCTCGTCGCTCTGAGCGTCGTCGCGTTCGAGGCGAACGGCGCGCGCGCCGTCGGGCTCGTCCTCTTCGCGCGCATGGTCCCGAGCGCGTTGGTGGCGCCGTTCGTCGCCGTCGTCGGCGACCGCTACCGGCGAGAGCGGATCCTGGTCGTCGTCCATCTCGTGCGGGCCCTGGCGTGCCTGGGGGCCGCTGTCGCACTTGCGGTCGACGCCAACATCTCCGTCGTCTACGTCCTTGCCGTGCTCGCCGCCGTGCCGCTCGCCGCACACCGGCCGAGCCACCTGGCGCTGACGCCGCTGCTCGTGCGAACCCCGCGGGAGCTCGCCGCCTCGAACGTCGCCGCGCTGACGTTCGAGTCGGTTGCCGTGCTGCTCGGGCCTGCGATCGCCGCGCTCCTGCTCGCGGTCTCCGGCCCCGCGGCGGTCTTCGGCGCGTGCGCGGTCATCTCGTTCCTCTCGTTCGTCGCCATCGCAGGCGTCCGGCCGGCGATGTCCGTGGAGGCGCCGGCGGAGCGGATCGGCGTGCTCCACGAGCTTCGGGAAGGAGCACGGTCGCTCGCCGGCAACCGACCCGTTCGCCTCGTCGTCGGCCTGTTCGGATCGCAGGCGTTCGTTCGCGGTGCGCTCAACGTGCTGCTCGTGGTGGTGGCCATCGACGTCCTCGACATGGGCGAGTCGGGCGTCGGGATCCTCACCGCCGCGTTCGGCGTGGGAGGGATCCTCGGTGCCACCGCGGGTGTCTCGCTCGTCGGCCGCGGCCGGCTCGGGCGGCCCTTCCAGCTCTCACTCGCCGGCTGGGGATTGCCGCTCGTCCTGCTCGCCGCCTGGCCCGAGCCGTGGGTCGCCGTCCTGTGCCTCGCGCTGTCGGGCCTTGCGAACAGCCTTCTCGACGTCGCGGGGTTCACGATCATGCAGGAGAACGCGGACGAGCGCGTGATCGGACGCATCTTCGGCCTGTTCGAGCTCGTCGTGATCGCGACCGTGGGCACCGGCTCGCTGCTCGCGCCACTCGCGATCGACCTGCTCGGCGCACGGGGTGCGCTGGTTGTGGCGGGAGGCCTCCTGGTCGGGCTCGCGGCGCTCGCGAGCCGGAGCCTGCGGCGGATCGACGACGAGGCCGAGATCCACGTGGCGGAGCTCGAGCTTCTCCGGCGGACGTCCATCTTCGCGCCGCTGCCGTACGCGGCGCTGCGGGGGCTGACGGCGTCGCTGGGCGAGAGTCGCGCCGGGCCGGGCGAGGAGATCGTCCGGCAGGGCGACGCAGGTGACTTCGTCTACGTGATCGAGCAGGGACACGCGTCCGTCAGCCGGGACGGCGACGTTCTCCGCGAGCTCGGGCCCGACGACGTCTTCGGGGAGCTCGCGCTGATCCTGGACGTGCCGCGGACGGCAACCGTGACCGCGACCGAGCCGGTCGTCCTTCGGACGCTCGCCCGCGAGCCGTTTCTCGCCGCGGTCACCGGGAACCAGCTCAGCCACGACGAGCTTCGCCGCATCGTCGCGGCGCGGACGCCCTCGGAGCTCGCCGCCGCGCCCCGCTAGCCTCAGCGGGCGTGGGCGCGAAGCGCACGATCGCGATCGTCGGGGCCGGATTCTGCGGAACGACCGTCGCGGTCAACCTTCTGCGCGCATCGCCGGCGTCCGTCGGCCGCATCCTGCTCGTCGAGCGAGTCGAGCGGCAGATCGGCGGCGTCGCGTACTCGACGACCTCCGGCAGTCACACGTTGAACGTGCCGGCGGGGCGGATGAGCGCGTTCGAGGACGATCCCGACGACTTCCTCCGCTTCGTCCGGGCGAGCGACCCGTCGCTGACCGGTGGCTCCTTCGTCCCGCGCCGGACGTACGGCGAGTACCTCGCGGCGCGGCTCGACGAGGCGCGCCGCGCCTGCGATCTCCCGCTGGTCCGGGTCGCCGGCGACGTCGTCGCGATCGCCGAGGATGCCAGGGGCGGCGACGCTGACGCTCGCGGACGGGCGCGTGCCGGACGTCGACCAGGTCGTGCTTGCGATCGGCAACTTCCCGCCGGCCGACCCACGGGTCGACGGAGACGCGATCTCCGCGAGCCTTCGCTATGCCCGCGATCCGTGGTCGCCCGACGCGCTCGAGCTGGACCGTCGGGACGACGTGCTGCTGCTCGGTACCGGGCTGACGATGTGCGACGTCGCGCTCGCCCTCCGCGACCTCGACCATCGTGGCCGCATCTACGCGGTGTCGCGCCGCGGGCTCCTGCCGCAGCCTCACCGCGTCTCGGCGGTGCCGCCGCCGCATCTCGACGCGCCCTCCGACCTCCAGGCGTGGCCCGACACCGCGATCGGCATGCTCCGCGCTCTTCGGCGCGAGGTGCGAGACAAGGCAGCGGCCGCCGTCGACTGGCGCGAGGTCGTCACGTCGATCCGCGGCGATACACCGGCGCTCTGGCAGCGGCTCGACGTCGACGAGCGCCGCAGGTTCCTCGAGCGGCTGCGCCCGTACTGGGAGACGCATCGCCACCGGTCGTCGCCCGAGACCGCGTTCGCGGTCGAGTCGCTGATCGCGTCCGGTGCACTGGAGGTGATCGCGGGCCGGGTCGAGCGCTACGCCGACGAGCCGGAGGCCGTCGTCGTGACCCTTCGGCGGCGCGGCGCCGCGAGCTCCGACGAGCTCCGCGTCGGCAAGGTGGTCAACTGCACCGGCCCCGACACCGACCTGGCGCGCGTGAACGACCCGCTCGTCCAGGATCTCCGGCGGACGGGCCTGATCCGCCCCGACCCGCTCGGCCTCGGGCTCGACGCGGACGAGGACGGGCGGCTGCGCGATGCCGAGGGACGGCCGAGCGAGCGCCTGTTCCTCGTCGGGCCGCTTCGCAAGGGGCAGCTCTGGGAGAACACCGCCGTGCCCGAGCTGCGCGAGGAAGCCCGACGGATGGCGGCCCTGCTGGGCTCCGGCGTAGCTCGACCTACTGCGGGATCTGCCAGACCACGCGACGGCTGCGATCGGCCGCGCACGCGATCACGGTTCCGCGCAGGACGTCGGCGCCCACCATGCCCTGCGGATCGTGCATCGTCTCTCGCACCGCAAGCCGCTCGACGGGGACGTTGCGCCCTGCGACCGCGATCACCTGCGCGCCCCCGGACGAGCCGATCACGTCGGCGTCGCTCACGCCCCCACCGAGGCGCTCCGGCGAGCCGTCGCCGAGACCCGGCACGGCGGCGCTCGAGAACTCCGTCCGCTTGCCGCCCGTGTTGAGCAGCGTCGGCATCTCCGCGAACGGCCGCACGGCGGCGGGCACGACGACGCTCGTGAACGCCGGGTCGCGCTCGAGCGAGAGCGTCTCGAGACCGGGAGTGCGCCCGGCGAGCCACGCCGCAACCTCGTCGTCGTCACCGTCGACGAGCAGCAGCTCGTCCGCCGCGAGGTCGATCACCACGACCGCGGTCGGATGCAGGTGCTGTGGGCTCAGGATCCCGCCGATTCCCTTCGGGGGGAACGGTCCGGGCGCCGGGATCGACACGATCTCGCGGAGCATGAGCTCCGCGCCGCCGAGCGCGAAGGGGACGTCGGCGACCGACCAGCTCGGCATCGTCGCGCCGCTGTGGTCGACGCCTTCCTCGCCCGCCTCGACGTCGAGCCCGAGCTCGTCGACCAGCTCCTTCGTGAGGATGTGCACGTCCGAGCCGGTGTCGAGGACGAGCAGCGTGTCGATGCCGCCGACCGAGCCTGCCACGAGCGGGGCGTGCCCCGTCGAGCCGTCGGCGCCGTCGAACGTGATCGGCGCCGTGGCGAGCACGTGGACCGGCATGCGGGAACTTCTAACAGCCGACCGCGCGCCGGGCGCCGGTTGCGTACCCTCGCGGCGTGAGCGAGCGTCCACGCGTCAAGCCCGTCGAGCATGCCGACCGCCAGGGCGCGCGGTTCGCCGAGGCCGGGGAGGCGGCGGCGCGCGAGTGGTGGCGCAGGGTGCCTCGCGTCCTGACGGCGCCCAATCGGTGTTCGCGGCCCTCGCGGAGACCGACGAGGTCGACGTCGACGCGCGGGCCGAGCCGGTGCTTGCGCTCACGATCCTCGCGGGCATGGCCGCGATGTTGATCGGGCCAGGTTGGAACGTGATGGACGACTGGACCGTCGACTGGCTCGTCGTCGCGGTTGTCACGTTCATCGGTGGCCTGTTCTACGGTGCCGCGGGCTACTTCCTCCTCGGGCTCGCGCTCTGGCTCGGGGCGAAGGCCGTCGGGGTCGACCCGCCCTTCAAGATCGCCCGCCAGGTCGTCGCCTTCGCGGCGCTGCCGTTCGCGCTCTCGCTCGCGGTCGTCGTCCCGGCGATCGTCCTCGGATACGGCGAGGACTGGTTCCGCTCGGGCGGAGACGACGATGCGGGCAACGGCCGCACGGTCATCACGGGCATCGGCCTGGCGTTCGTCCTCTGGTCGCTCGGGCTCGTCACGGTCGGGCTGCGGACGACCTTCCGCCTGCCGTGGCGCGGCGTCGTCGCCGCGCTGCATGCTCGCCGGCGTGCTGGTGGCGGCGTTCGCGGTGCTGCCGAGTGCGCTCTAGGTCCCGACGGGCGATTGGGCGGCGACGCGCTCGCCCGTCTCGACCGCATTGGCGCGCTCGATCCACGGTGTCGCGCCGAGACGCTCGAACACCTCGCTTGCCGCCGCACGCAACACCAGGGCTTCTTCGCTCCTCCCGGCGGAGGCAAGCGATTCCGCGTGCTCGAGCCTGGTGACCGCGAGGTGGAACGGGGCGCCCAGGCCCTCGTACGCCGCCTCTGCCTCGAGGAAGTGCGCCCACGCCGCGGGACCCTCGGCGAGCCGCCCGCGGAATCGGCCGCGGAGCCCTCGATACACCGGCGTCAGCTCCGCAGGCCGCAGGGCGTCGACAACCGCCAGGACCTCCTCGGCCTTCGCCAGCTCGCCGAGCTCCAGCGCACACTCGAGCATCTCCTCGGCCGCCAGCTTCGAGTGCTGGGTCGTGATGGCGTTCCGATCGCGTTGGGCGAATGCGAGCTCGGCGAGCCCGAGCGCCTCGCGTGTTGCTCCCTCGGCACGCAGCAGGAGGGCCTCGACCGTACGAGCGGCGGCGAGCGACTGAGGATCCTCGGGCTCAGCTCCTGCCGTGAGCCGCTCGAACCATGCCCGTGCGCTTCCAATGTCCCCTCGCGCGAGGATGGTGTAGACGACGTCGAGCATGCTCGACTGCGTCTGGAAGATGACGGCCGAATCGACGAGCCCCTTCTGCTCGTGCGAGCACCTCGTCCCACTCCCCCAGGACGTAGAGGGTGTGGAGGTTCGCGCAGAGGAAGTTCAGCTCGATCCCGCGGTCGCCGACGCGGCGCGCATATTCCACGGCCCGCCGGGACACCTCGTCCGCCTCGCTCAGCCGGTCCTGGGTCTCGAGCGCCCAGCCGAGGTTGTTGTACGCGCGGAGGGCGGCCGCATGGAGGTCGTGCTCGAGCGCGATCGCGAGCGCTCCCCCGAGCAGGATGCGGGCCTCGTTCGGGCGACCGGAGTTGGCAGCGACCATTGCGCCTTGCTGTTGAGCGAATGCGAGAGCACCTCCGGCAGGTCGAGGAGCTCGGCGATGCCGAGCGCCTGCTCGACGTACACCGCACCGCGTTCGAACTCGCCGCTCAGGATGAGGAAGCGCCCGAGCTGGCCCGCGACCTCCGCGAGCTGCGCCTCCGACTCGCGGCCCGAGAGCGCCTCGAGCGCCCGCTCCAGCCGGGCGACGGCACTCTGTGGGTGACCGTCGAGCCAGTCGAGCTCCGCGAGTCGCGCGGTGACGAGCGCTGCGGTCTGCGCATCGTCGACGGCGATGAGCTCATGGGCGCTCTCGAGCAGCTCCCGCGCCTCGGTTGGAGCGTTGGCGCGAAGCGCTGCCTGCCCGGCGCGATCGAGCAGCATGCCCCGGCCGCCCGGATCCTCCGTGAGCTCGGCCGCCCGGCGGAGGTAGCGCATCTCCTCGGCCGACGCCGCGAGCGCTCGAGCGCGCTCTCCCGCCCGGGTGAGGGCGTCGCTCGCCTTCGCGCGGATCTCCAGTGCATCCTCGGCGTCGGGCGCCGCCTCGTAGGCCGCGACGTAGTGCGCGGCGATCACCTCGGCGACCTCATCGTCTCCTAGGCTCTCGTCGAGGTACGCCGCGGCCGCGAGATGCCTTGCTCGGCGCTCCCGGCGCGAGAGCGTCTCGTAGGCGACATGCCGGACGAGGTCCTGGAGGAAGCCGTACTGCCCGTGCTCGGGTGAGCGCGGGTCGGTCTGGAGGGAGAGCACCTCCTTGCGTACGAGCCGTGTCAGGATCGCGCCGACCTCGGCGCCTTCCACCCCGCCGAGAGCGGCGAGCCCCCGCTCCGTGAAGGTCTTCCCGAGCACGGCGCCGTCCTGGAGGAGCCGGCGCTCGTCGGGTGTCAGGCCGTCGAGGCGGGCTGCGATGAGCGCGTGGAGCGTCTCGGGCACGTCGAGCGACACGATCTCGCCCGTGGGGGTGTAGACCGGGCCGTCCTGCACGAGGTCGCCCCGGTCGAGCAGCATCCGGACGGTCTCGACGGCGTAGAGCGGAACGCCCTCCGCGCGGTCGAGGATCTGCCCGCGCATGCCGGCCGGCAGGCCGGGCACGAGACCGTCGAGCAGCTCGCCCATCGACTGCTCCGGCAGCGGGTCGAGATGGATGCTCGTGAAGTTGCGCTGCGCTGCGCCCCACGTCGGGCGCCGCTCGACCAGCTCCGGGCGAGCCAGGGTGATCACGTACAGCGGATGGTTCCGCGACCAGTCGAGCAGGTGCTCGACGAAGTCGAGCAGGCTCGCGTCTGCCCACTGCATGTCCTCGAACGCGAGCACGGTGGGGTAGACCTCCGCGAGGCGCTCGAAGAACAGGCGCCACGCCGCGAACAGGTCCTGCCGGTCGGGGTTCTCGCCGTCGGCCAGCCCGAGGAGCTGTGCGAGCCGCGGCTCGACGAAGGCCCGCTCCTCCGGGTCGGTGAGATGCTCCTCGAGCGCCTCGCGCAGCTTCGCGCGCGCGGAGTCGTGCGCCTCGTCCTCGGCGATCCGGCAGCGCATCCGCACCATGTCGGCGAGCGCCCAGTAGGCGACGCCTTCGCCGTAGGCGAGACAGCGGCCGCGATGCCAGTACGTGAACTGCGGCAGGCCGTCGAAGTACTTGTAGAACTCCCACGCGAGTCGCGACTTGCCGATCCCCGCGACGCCGGTCACCGAGACGAGCTGCGCGCGACCTTCGTCGGCGCTCGCGTGGAAGAGGTCCTTGATCCTCCTGAGCTCGCCGTCGCGTCCGACGAACGGCGCCTCGAGGCCGGTCGACTTGAGCGTGCCGCGGGCTCCCGAGACGACGCGGAGCGCCTGCCAGAGCGGCGTCTGCCCTTCCTTGCCCTTCAGCTCGAACGATCCGGCGACGTCGAAGACGATCGTCTGCTCCGTGGCGCGCCGGGTCGACTCGCCCACGAAGACGGTTCCCGGCTCCGCGACGGACTGGACGCGCGACGCCGTGTTGACGAGGTCGCCCGCGACCATGCCCTCGCCGCTCGCTCCGATGGTGACAGCGGCCTCGCCGGTGAGCACGCCTGCCCGTGCGCGCAGCTCGGGTGCGCCGACCTCGTCCCCGAGCGCCGAGACCGCGGCGACGAGGTCGAGCGCCGCCCGGACGGCCCGTTCGGCGTCGTCCTCCGTGGCGACGGGCGTTCCCCAGACGGCCATCACCGCGTCGCCGATGAACTTCTCGACCGTCCCGCCGTACAGCTCGATGAGCCGGCGGCACGTGTCGAAGTAGCGCGAGAGCAGCTCGCGCGTGTCCTCGGCGTCGCGGCTCTCCGAGGCGGCGGTGAAGCCGACGAGGTCGGCGAAGAGCACGGACACGAGCCGTCGCTCCGCCTGTGGGGCAGCGGCTGCGACGCGGGGCCTCGACGGCCAACGAGGCGCCAAGTGGCTGGCCACACTCCCCGCAGAACTTCGCAGCCGGAGCGTTGGCGGTGCCGCAGGCCGCGCAGGCGCGCGTCAGCGGCGCGCCGCACTCGGCGCAGAACTTCCGGCTCGCCTCGTTGGCCTCGCCGCAGGCGGAGCACTCCACCAGACCCACCGGCGCACTATCGCCGATCGGGCGGCCGTCGGGTACCCGGCGACGCCGGTTCGCGCTACGACCTGCGTCGCGCCTCGACGGCCTCCTCAGCGCCGACGGCCTCACGGAACGCCGCCAGTTCGTCCTCCGGGATCGCGTACGTGTGGACGTCCTCCGGGAAGCGCCGCTCGCGGACATCCGCGGCGTAGGCCGAGACGGCATCGCGAATCGTCGTGGCGAGGTCTGCGTAGCGCTTGACGAACCGCGGTGAGCTGCCCTGGTAGAGCCCGAGCAGGTCGTGCCAGACGAGCACCTGGCCGTCCGTCCCGGCGCCGGCGCCGATGCCGATCGTCGGCACCGTGAGGCGACGCGTGATCTCCTCCGCGACGGGCGCCGGCACGGCCTCGAGCACGATCGAGAAGCAGCCGGCCGCCTCGAGCGCGAGCGCATCGGCGAGGAGGCGGACGGCCTTCTCCGCCGACCGGCCCTGCGCCTTGAAGCCGCCGAGCATCGTCGCCGACTGCGGGGTCAGGCCGACGTGACCCATCACGGGGATGCCCGCGCCGACGATCGACGAGACGCGGGTCAGGGTCGGGCCGGCGCCCTCGAGCTTGACGGCGTCTGCGCCGGACTCCTTGACGAAGCGGATCGCGTTCTCCAGTGCGTCGGTGTCCGAGACCTGGAACGAGCCGAACGGCATGTCGGCGATCACGAGTGGCCGTCGCGCGCCGCGGGTCACCGCGCGCGTCAGGACGATCATCTCGTCCATCGTCGCGGGGACGGTGGAGTCGTGGCCGAGGACGGTCATCGCCGCCGAGTCGCCCACGAGGACGAGGTCGGCGCCGGCCTCGTCGGCGAGGCGGCCGGACGGCGCGTCGTACGCCGTGACCATGACGATCGGCTGGCGTCGTGCCTTCATGCCGGCCAGCTCGGTGATGGCGAGCTTGCCGGGGGCCGGCGTGCCGGGCGCGGGGGTGCGCGGGCGTGTGCTCACGATTCGTCCTCCTCCAGTGGAAGGTTGTCGATCAGGCGGGTGGTGCCGACGCGGACCGCGGCGGCAAGCGTGGGCGGGTCGAACGGTGCGAGGGCGACGTACTCGACCTCCAGGCCGGCTGCGTCGAGGATCGACCGGGCGGTCGCCGGGTCGTGGGTGGCGAGCGCCCGCGGCAGCGCGAGCGCTCTCGCGCGCTCCTCGGCGGAGAGGCGAGCGTTGCGCGACGAGAGCGCGAGCCCGTCGGCGTCGCGGACGGTCGGCACGACCTCGAGCGCGAGCTCGAGGTGCAGGTCGGAGATCATCCGGCGGAGCACCTCGACCTGCTGCGCGTCCTTCTGCCCGAAGAACACGACGTCCGGCCGGACGATGGTGAACAGCTTGAGGCAGACCGTCGCCACGGCGCGGAAGTGGCCCGGGCGGTGCTCGCCCTCGAGCACTGCGCCGAGCTCGGTGACCTCGACCCAGGTCTGGTACCCGGGCGGGTAGAGCTCGGCAGCAGGGGGCGCGAAGACGACGTCGACGCCGGCGTCTCGAGCGGTCTCCAGGTCGCGCGCCTCGTCGCGCGGGTAGCCGTTGAGGTCGGCGGCGTCCCCGAACTGCGCCGGGTTCACGAAGAGGCTCATCACCACCGTCTCGCAGGTCGTCCGCGCCTCCTCGAGGAGCGCTCGATGGCCGTCGTGGAGCGCGCCCATCGTCGGCACGAGCCCGATGCGGCCGTCGCGGCGTCCGGCGAGGGCGGCGCGCGTGTCGTCGACCGAACGGGTCACGATCACGCCGGCGCCCCCTGCGAGACGGTGTCCCGCGCGGTGAGCGCGGCGAGCGCGTCGTAGGCCGGCAGCAGGTCCGGTGCGGTCTCGGCGATCGCGGCGCGATGCCGCTCGACCGTCTCCCAGTCCCCGCGCTCGATCGGCCCGGTGAGCTGGAAGCCGTTCTCGATCACGCGCCGCATGAGCGGCTCGAGCGCCTCACCGGGGACGCCGGACGCGTCGAAGAGCTCGCCCGCGGCACGTCGAAGCGTGACGAGGTAGTTGGAGGCGATGGCGGCGCCCGCGTGGTAGAGCGCCCGGCGCGAGTCGTCGAGCACGAACGGCCTGAGGCCGAGGGTTTCGGCGAGCCAGGTGCCGGTCGCGATCGCCTCGTCGGTCTCCCCGGCGACGGCCGCCCAGGCGCCGTCCAGCTGCTCCGGCCCGCGGTCGTGCGTGAACGTCTGCAGCGGGTGGAGGGAGAAGCGCCTCGCGTGGGGCGCGAGCGCCGCGAGCGGCGTCCCGCCGCTCGTGTGCGCAACCCATGGTCCGGGCTCGATGCCGGCCGCGACCGCGGCGATGGCCCGGTCGGGGACGCACAGGAGGACGAGGTCGCCGCGGTCGGCGTCGATCTCGACACCGCGCTCGCGCAGCCGCGCGCTCATCGCGCTCCCGACGCGCCCACGCGCTCCGATGACAACCACTCTGTCGATCAATCCGTGCTCCAGTTCCCTTCGGATACCGGGCTCTTCGACGAGTGTAACGCAGAGCGGTGTCGGCTACTTCCCGCGCTGGAGCTCCCAGACGCAATAGCCCGGGCAGAAGCGGGGAGGACGCATCCAGTAGGCCGTCGCGGAGACCGGGTTGGCAGGCTCGCGCTCCGCCACACGGCGAGTCTAGGCCGCGGTCGTCGTTTCCAAACGGGCGACGAGCCCGTCGCGAACACCGGGCCAGTCGTCGTCCGTGACGCTGTACCAGGCGGAGTCGCGGTTCTCCCCGCCGCGGACGAGCATGTGCTTTCGGTGCACGCCCTCGAAGGATCGCGCCCATCGCCTCCATCGCGCCGCGGGAGCGCGCGTTGAGCGCGTCCGTCTTCAGCTCGACCCGTCGGCAGCCCCACGTCTCGAACGCGTGACGGAGCATCAGGAGCTTCGCCTCGACGTTGACGCCGGTGCCCCACACCGACGGGTGCAGCCACGTCCAGCCGATCTCCACCGAGCCGTGCTCCGGCCGGAGCGCGAGAAAGCGCGTCGAGCCGACGATCCCCGGCCCGCTGATCGTCACGAGCGGGATCTCCGTGCCGGCGTCCGAGGCGGCGAGCGCCGCGTCGATGAACACGTCGAGCTCCTCCCGGGTGGCGGGCTGGGCGATCGAGAGCCACGCCCACGTCCGTGCGTCGCGCGAGGCCTCCCACAGGCCGTCGCCGTGGCGGCGCTCGAGCGGCTCCAGCCGGACGTTCCTGCCCTCGAGGACGGGTGCTTCCCACGTGCTCGCAGACACGCGCACTAGACTACGGGCGATGCCGATCTACGAGTATGCGTGCATGAAGTGCGAGGAGCACTTCGAGGAGCTCGTCCGCTCGGAGGAGCAGGTCGTCACCTGCCCGAGCTGCGGCGCCGCGAAGGTCCTCCGGCAGTTCTCCGCGTTCGCCGTCCACGGCGCAGCCAAGAAGCCGAGCTTCGCCTCGGGCTCGGGCGGCGGCGGTGGATGCTGCGGCGGCGGCTGCGGCTGCCACTGAGCCGCCGGCCGCGTCACGCAAGCGCGGCTACGCGGCGTCGAGGGGCGCGCGCTCGGCCTGGAGCACGGACTCGCTGTCCGTGAACCCGAGCGAGCGGTAGAGCCGGATCGCCGCGTAGGTCGGGTCGGCGACCATCACGAGCGTGTGCGCGCCGAGCTCCGTGAGCCCGAAGCCGCTCACGTGGTGGACGAGCGTCCCGGCGAGACCGCGTCGGCGGGCATCCGGGTGGGTCTCGACCGACTGGAACCGCGCGAGGCCGTCGCTCGCGCGAAAGAGCCCCATGCTCGACAGGAGGCGCCCGTTCTCGAAGGCGCCGAACCACTGGCCGTGGCCGTCCGACACGAGCCGGCGGTACGCCTCGCTCTGCCGGAGGCTGTACTCGCGAGTCCCCGCCTCGGACTGCCGCTCGTCGCGGCATGCGACGCGAAGGTCGACCCACTGCACCCAGTCCTCGTCGCCGTCGAGCGCGCGGTACGCCGCGGCCCGCTGGGGGTGCGCCGGCTCGTCGACAGCCCCCGCCGTCATCACCGTCGCGGTCTCCACCGTCAGCCCGGCGTCGGCGAAGCCACCGAGCTGCTCCGTCCGTCCCGTGGTCGTGTCGAATGCGATCGCCGTGTGCGTCGCGGCGGGGTGCGCCTCGGCGAACCGCTCGAGCCAGCGGGACGTCTCGCCCGGCTCCGGCACCGATCCGACGAGCAGGAAGTTGCCCCACCAGTACGTCGGGTTGTCCGGCGTCCGTACGACGACGTGGTCGTCGTGATGCTCGACGACGCTCCCTCCGAGCTCGAGCAGTGCGACGTCGGTGCGCAGGCCGAGCGACCGGATCTCCATCGCGGGAACGTAGACGCTCCGGGGGCGGTCGCCGGGCCCCGCTCTAGACTGGACCGCACCGATGGTCGATCCGGAACGTTCGTCAGCGTTGCGCGACGCGGCCGCCGAGGCCGCGGGCTGCGTCCGCTGCCCGCTCGCCGAAGGCCGCACGCAGGTCGTCTTCGGCGAGGGGAACCCGGACGCGGAGCTCGTCCTCGTGGGCGAGGCGCCGGGGTTCCACGAGGACCGGGACGGGAGGCCGTTCGCCGGTCGCGCGCGAGAGCTCCTCGAGCGGCTGCTCGGATCCGTGGGCCTCTCGCTCGACGACGCGTACCTCGCGACGGTGCTCAAGTGCAGGCCGCCCGGCAACCGCGACCCGCTTCCCGCCGAGATCGCAGCCTGCGAGCCGTACCTCTACCGGCAGCTGGAGCTCGTCCGCCCGAGCGTCGTGGCGCCGCTCGGCAGCTTCGCGACCGCGCTTCTCTCCGGACGCGCGCTCGGGATCACCCGCGTCCACGGCCAGGAGCAGCCCGTCACCCTCGGCGGGCGCACCGTGACCCTCTATCCGCTGTATCACCCGGCCGCGGCGCTCTACACGCCGACGATGCTCGAGGTGCTCGAGCGCGACGTCGCACGGCTGCCGGAGCTCCTCGGAGCACAGGCGCCCGTGCCTCCGGCGGCGCCGCGGGCTCAGGCTCCCGCCGTCGAGGCGACGGCAGAGCCGGTCGAGCCGCGATCTCGCCAGCCCGTCCAGCTCGGGCTCTTCTGACGCCGGATGCCGACGCTCGAGATCGAGAGCGGCTCGGTGGAGGAGACCGAGCAGTTGGCGGCGCGGCTCGCGCGCGAGCTCGCCCCCGGCGACGTCGTCCTCCTGTCCGGCGAGCTCGGCGTCGGCAAGACGACGTTCGTCCGCGGTGCCTCGCGTGCGCTCGGCGTGACGGCGCGCGTGACGAGCCCGACGTTCACGATCGGGCATCGCTACCCGGGCGTCGTGGACGTGTCGCACCTCGACCTCTACCGCTTCCGCGGTCTCTCGACCGCCGAGTGGGGCGATCTCGAGCCGTACTTCGACGGTGCCGTCGTCTTCGTCGAGTGGCCCGAGGCCGGCGCCGACGCGCTCCCGCCCGCCCGCGCGTGCGTCCAGCTGGAGCACCTCGGGCCCGAGACACGACGGGTCATCGTCGCCGCGGACGAGGATGCGCTGCTACAAGAAGTCGCCGGTGCTCATCCTGGCGTTCGACACCGCGACTGATGTCGCGACCAGCGCGCTCGTCGACGACGGCGAGGTGCTCGGCGAACGGACCTCGCGTCCGTCGACGCTGCTCGAGGACGTCGACGCGCTCCTCCGCCAGGCGTCCGCGCGTCCCGGGGACATCGACGCTCTCGTCGTCGGCACGGGGCCGGGCAGCTTCACGAGCACGCGAATCGGGCTCGCGGTCGCCCGCGGGCTCGGGCTCTCGCTCGGGATCGACGGCGCGGGCGTCTCGACGCTCGACGCGCTGGCCGCAGGCGAGCACGACGCCCTCCCGGTGATCGACGCCCGGCGCGGCGAGGTCTTCGTTCCCGGGCCTGCCGCCGTGAAGCCGGAGGACGCGCCCGCCGACGGGCGCCTGTGCCTCGGCGACGGCGCCGTCCGCCACCGGGCGATCCTCGAGGCGAACGGGGGCGTCGTCCCACCCGACGACGATCCGCGCCACGTGCCGCGCGCCGTCCTCCACGCCTCGCTTGCCACGACGTTCGGGCCCGTGGACGCGATCGAGCCGATCTACGTGCGGGCTCCCGACGCGGAGCGGTGGCGCCCGTGACGTTGCGGCTGCGTCGCCTCGAGCTCGACGATCTCGACGCGATCGAGCGGATCGAGCGCGCGTCGTACCCGACGCCGTGGTCGCGGTCGATGTTCGCGACGGAGCTCGCGAAGCCGAGCTCGCTCTCGCTGGGCGCGGTCGACGAGACCGAGGTGCTCGTCGGCTACCTCGTCCTCTCCCGCTACGTCGACGCATGGCACGTGATGAACGTCGCGGTCGCGCCCGAGTCGCGCCGGCACGGCGTCGCCACGGCGCTCCTTCGCCGGCTGCTCGACGAGACGCGCCACGACGCGCAGCGGGGCTACACCCTCGAGGTGCGCGTGTCCAACGTCGGCGCGATCGCCCTCTACGAGGGGTTCGGCTTCCGGCCGAAGGGCGTCCGGCGCGGCTACTACACGGACAACCGCGAGGACGCGCTCATCATGTGGCGCGACCCGGACCCCGCAGACGCTCCTGCCGACGAGGAGGGCGTCGGATGAACGTCCTCGGCATCGAGACATCCTGCGACGAGACCGCGGCCGCGGTCGTCACGGGCGACGGCGCGGTGCTGTCGTCGGTCGTCGCCTCGCAGGCAGAGCTCCACGCGCGGTTCGGCGGGGTCGTTCCCGAGGTCGCCTCGCGACGCCACCTCGAGCTCGTCTCGCCGGTCGTCCGAGCCGCGCTCGAGGACGCGGGCGTCGGGCTCGACGACATCGACCGCGTCGGCGTGACGCAGGGCCCGGGCCTCGTGGGCGCGCTGCTCGTCGGCCTGTCGGCGGCGAAGGCGATCGCGTGGGCGCGGGGACTACCGCTCGTCCCCGTCGATCACCTCCAGGGCCACGTGGCGTCGCTCTACCTCGAGCCCGACCCGCTCGAGCCGCCGTTCACGTGCCTGCTCGCGAGCGGCGGCCACACGCTCGTGCTGTCCGTGCGCGACCGGAAGGGCTTCGACGTTCTGGGCTCGACGCTCGACGACGCGGCCGGCGAGGCGTTCGACAAGGGCGCCAGGCTGCTCGGTCTCGGGTACCCGGGCGGGGCCGAGATCGACCGGCTCGCCGGCGAGGGCGACCCCGAGGCGTTCCGGTTCCCGGTCGCCCGGGTGCCCGGGCTCGACTTCTCGTTCTCCGGGCTGAAGACCGCCCTGCTCTATGCGGTGCGCGAGCTCTCGGACGACGAGCTCGCTGCTCCGCCGCGCCGATCTCGCGGCGTCGTACCAGCGTGCGATCGTCACGGCGCTCGTCGGCCGGCTGCGAGCCGGGGCCGAGCGCACGGGCGACCGGACGGTCGCCGTCGTCGGCGGCGTTGCCGCCAACTCGGAGCTCCGCGCCGCCCTGCCGGACGCGCGCTTCGCGCCGCTCTCGCTCGCCACGGACAACGCCGCCATGATCGCGTCGGCCGCGCGATTCGGGCGCCCGCTCGCGTCTCCGGACTACCTTGCCCTGGATGCGTACTCGTCTGCGTCGATCTGAGGCCGCGCTCGCCGCGCTCCTCGCGGCCGGCCTCCTCGCGGCCGGTGGCGCCACCGGCGCGACGGAGGAGCCGTCCGGAGCCGAGGGCTGGCAGGGGCTGCTGGGAAGCCGTCCGCTCCCGGAGCTCGGGGGCCGCTGGATCGTCGTCCTGCGCGCGCCGTCGCTCGCCGACCGCGTGCGCGCGGTGGGAGGCCGCGCCAGCGAGCTGCAGATGCGCGTCTGGACGACCGCCGCCCGCGACGCGCAGGACCGCGCGATCGCAAAGCTCGCGTTCCGCGGCGTCCCGGTGCAGCCGGAGCAGTCGTACGTCCGTGTCCTGAACGGCTTCGCCGCCTCGCTCGACCCGCGCCTGCTTCCCGCGCTGGAGCGCGACCCGGCTGTCCAGGGCGTGTTCCCCGTCCGCGCCGCCTATCCCGCCGCCGTCCCCTCGAACGGCTCGATCCTCGAGACGGACGTGTTCGCCACCGGGAGCGGACGTCGGCCCGAGATCGAGCTGCCGGGATTCGACGGCTCCGGCATCACGGTTGCGCTGCTCGACACCGGCGTCGACACGCGGCACCCGTTCCTGCAAGGGAGGCTGCTGCCGGGGCTCGACATGGTCGACCCCGGGAGCGACGCGTCCGCGGAGCAGAACCCGACCCAGCCGGGCCGCCCGGAGCGCCACGGGACCGAGCTTGCGGGCCTCGTCGTGGGCGTCCGCGGGCCGGCGGGGATCCACGGCGTCGCGCCGGGCGCGTCCATCCTGCCGATCCGGGTCGCCGGCTGGCAGCCGGACTCGGACGGTGGCGTGTCCGTGTACGGGCGCACGGACCAGGTGCTCGCGGGCCTCGAGGCGGCCGTCGACCCGAACGCCGACGGCGACGCCCACGATGCGGTGCGGATCGCGCTCGTCGGGGTCGTCGAGCCGTTCGCCTCCTTCCCGGACGCGCCGCTGCAGACGGCGTCTGACGGCGCCCTTGCGCTCGACACGCTCGTCGTCGCGCCCGCGGGGAACGACGGTGCCGCCGGCCCGGGATTCGGGAGCGTCGCCGCTCCCGGCGGCGCTGCCGGGGCGCTCGGAGTCGCGGCAGCCGACTCGCGCCGTCGAAGCCCGACGGTGCACGTTCTCCTGCGATCGGGCCTGCGCGTCTTCGCGTCCGGTGAGACGCCGCTCGGCGGCGCCGTCCCGCCGACCGGAGTCGTCACGGCTCCCGTCGCGGCGCTTCCGCGCCGGCAGGTCGTCGCGGTCACCGAGGGGAACGCGCTCGACCCGCTCTTCGACGACGCGGGGTACAGCCGCGTCGCGGGTACGGCGGCGCTTCTTCCGACCGGGCCGACGACGCCCGAGGTGGTGCGCGAGCTCGCCGCGGCCGGCGTTCGCGCCGTCCTCGTCGACGGCCCGATTCCGGCGGGCTCGCTCGGCGTGGACGAGCCCGTTGAGGTGCCGATCGTCGGCATCCCCAGCGAGACCGCCTCCGAGGTCCGCGCGGCGCTCGCGGCGGGCCGGCCCGTCGAGCTCGCCGTCGGCGCGGCCGCGTTCGAGGCAAACCCGGCACTCCGCGCGGTCGCGTCGTTCTCGAGCACCGGCCTCGCCCTGGACGGCGGTGCGCGGCCCGCGCTCGCCGCACCCGGTGTCGGGCTGGTGACCTCGGTGCCGGGTCGAAGCGAGGGCGGCGCCGCGCGGTACGGGACGATCAGCGGCTCGAGCGCGGCCGCAGCGGTCGTCGCGGGCGCCGCCGCGCTCCTTGCCGACGCCCGTCCGGACCTCGATGCGGGAGCCCTGCGCGGGGCGCTCGTCGCGACGGCGCGGCGCGGCGTCAGCGGCGCCGGTACCGGTCTGGTCGACCTCGAGGCCGCCTCCAGCGTGGAGCTCGTGGCCGACCCGCCCGTCGCCGCGCTGGGCGCGCTCGTCGCCGCCGGAACGCCCGCGACCGGCACCGTCCGGCTTCGCAACGTGTCGCGCAGGCCGCTGGTGGTTCGCCTGCGGCAGGGGGCCGCCACGACAGGGGTCAGGGTCACGACGAGCCGTGAGCGCGTCGTGCTGCAGCCGGGGGCCGCAGCGGAGATCGCCGTGACGGTGGAGGCGGCGGTGCGCCCGGCGGCTCCGGGTGCGCTCGCAGGCGCGCTGCGGGCATCGGTCGTCCGCGGCGGGCCGCGGCTGCGGATCCCGTGGAGCGTGGCGGTTCCCGTCACCCGCGAGCCCGTGGTCAGCCGCGTTCGGCTCTCGTCCAGGTCTTTCCGGGCAAGCGACGCGCGCCCGGCCGTGCTCGCGCTCGTCGCAGGACGGGTCGACGGCTCGCGAGAGCGCCCGCAGCTGCTTCCGCTCGAGCTTCTCGACGTCGAGCTCTACCGCGGCCGCCGTCGGATCGGGCAGCTCGCCCGTTTGCGAGACGTGCTGCCGGGTCGATACGCGTTCGGGCTCACCGGGCGCGGGCCGCTCGGGGCACGGCTGCCGCCCGGCGAGTACGTCGTCCGCGTGATCGGGACGCCGGTCGGCGGCGGCCCGCCGACCAGCGTCGACGTCGCGTTCCGCCTTCGGTAGGGGCCCCTCCGCGATGCTGCGCTACAGTCCGCTCGCCGTGCGAGAAGCGCGACGCACCCGATGAGCGCGACCGAGACGCCGACCCACCTGCACGAGAATCCGTACGGGCTGGCGCGGGCGCAGCTGACGCGGGTGGGGGAGACGTTCGGCGTCGACCCGAACCTGATCCGGGTTCTCGGCGAGTGCAAGAAGACCGTCGAGGTCTCCGTCCCCGTCGCGATGGACGACGGGTCGGTCGCCGTCTTCGACGGCTACCGGGTCGTGCACAACATGACCCGCGGGCCGGCCAAGGGCGGGATCCGCTACCACCCGGCCGTGACGCGCGACGAGATCCGTGCTCTCGCGATGTGGATGACGTGGAAGTGCGCGCTGATGGGGCTGCCGTTCGGCGGCGCGAAGGGCGGTGTCGTCTGCGACCCGAAGAGCCTCTCCACGGACGAGCTCGAGCGGCTGACGCGCCGCTACACGACCGAGATCATCAACGAGATCGGCCCCGAGAAGGACATCCCGGCACCCGACGTCGGCACGGACGCGCAGGTGATGGCCTGGATCTTCGATACGTACTCGATGAACGTCGGCCATTCCGTCCTCGGCGTCGTCACCGGCAAGCCGCTGTCCGTCGGCGGCTCGGTCGGCCGGGACGAGGCGACGTCACGCGGCGTCCTGAACTGCATCCGCACCGCGCTGCAGAAGGAGGGTCGTCGGTTCCCCGACACCCGTGTCGCGATCCAGGGCTTCGGCACCGTCGGCAAGAACCTCGCGCGGCTCCTCGCGGAGGAGGGTGCGCGGGTGGTCGCGCTCTCGGACTCGAAGGGCGCCGTCGTGAACAAGTACGGCATCGATGTCCCGGCGGCCGTCCTCCACAAGTCGGAGCACGGTGCGCTCGCGGGGCTTCCGGGGACGGACGAGGCGACGAACGAGGAGCTGATCGAGCTCGAGTGCGACGTGCTCGTGCCCGCGGCGCTCGAGCAGGTGATCAACGCCGACAACGCGACGCGGATCAAGGCGCACATGATCTGCGAGGCGGCGAACGGCCCGACGACCCCGGCGGCCGACGACGTCCTCGAGGATCGCGGCATCTTCGTCCTGCCCGACGTGCTCGCGAATGCGGGCGGCGTCGTCGTCTCGTACTTCGAGTGGGTGCAGGGCCTCCAGGAGTACTTCTGGAAGGAGTACGAGGTGAACGCGAAGCTGAACGACATCGTCGTGCGCGCGTTCGAGGAGACCTGGGCGGCGCGCGAGCGCTTCTCGACGAGCATGCGCACGGCCGCGTACGGGATCGCGGTGCAGCGCGTCGCCGAGGCGACGACGACGCGCGGGCTCTACCCGTAGCTCCGGGCAGACCGCCGAACAGGCATGGCACACCGCGTCGTCGTCTACACCGCTCCCGGTTGCTCGCTGTGCGGGCCGGCCGTGGAGGCGGTTCGCGCGGTCTGCGGTGACGACTACGCCGTCGTCGACATCACCTCGAGCGCCGACCTCGAGCGGGCCGTACCGGGAGCGGATTCCGGTCGTGGAGGTCGACGGGATCGCGCGGTTCCACTACCACGTCGACCCGGACGAGCTGCGCGCGGCTCCTCGTAGCGGTAACACCGCGCGGGCGGCCGCGACGGTTCCCGCGCGGCGGCTCGGGCGGCGTCGGCACACTATGCGCCGTTGTCACAAGCTCCTCAGGAGGAATCGGTGGCGGAACGTCTCGGGGTCGGTGTCGCAGCTCGGCTGAGCCGGTACCTGCAGGTCCTCGCGCAGGCGAAGAAGATGGGCAAGGACCGGATCTCCTCGCAGGAGATCGCGGAGTACACGAACATCAACGCGACGCAGATCCGCCGCGACCTCTCGGCGTTCGGCCGCTTCGGCAAGCGCGGCGTCGGCTACTCGGTCGACTCGCTGCTGGCCGAGATCCGCAAGATCCTCCGCACCCAGGGGCAGCACAACATCGCGCTCGTCGGCGCGGGCAGGCTCGGTGCGGCGATCGCGTCCTCGCCGATCTTCGCCGAGCACGGCATCACGATCGCCGCGGCGTTCGACAACGATCCGGACAAGGTCGGGCTCGTCGCTCGGCGGCGTGCACGTCAACTCGATGGACGACCTCGAGGCGATCGTGCGCGACCGCAGCATCGTCGTCGGCGTCCTTGCGGTGCCGTCCGAGTCGGCGCAGGACGCCGCCGACCGGCTCGTCGACGCGGGCGTCAAGATCGTCTTCAACTACTCGACCGCGCTCATCGACACACCGGCGGACGTGCAGGTGCACACGTCCAACCCCGCGGTCGAGCTGCTGTACGCCCTGTACTTCCACCTGACCTGGAACCCCGCCGTCGAGCTCCTCTACGCGCTCTACTTCCACCTCACCTGATCGGCGCACGGGCGACCCCCGTCCGGGTGATGTAGCGCGTTGCCCGGTGTCATAGAAACGGGGTCGGCTCCGGACGTCAAGGAGCCGTCAGGGAGAGGAGCGGCGACCGAGGGGGCTCCGCCGCTGATGAAGAAGGAGCCTAGTGAGGGCAACGGCCGCTGTCAGCAGCCGACGGGGGAATCGCACCTTTGCCGTGAGTCTTCTCGCGGCGGTCGTCTTCCTGGCTGCGGCGCCGAGCGGGCGGGCCGACACCGGCCCGGCTAGCGAAGCCGCGCCGACGGATGCCGGGCTTTCGGCGAGCACCGCGGATGCACCGGGCAGTGCGCCCGACGGGCCCGGCAACTCCGGTGAAGCACCGGGACATGCCGCTGACGGCCCCGGCAACTCAGGCGACGCGCCGGGTCACGACCCGAACGGTCCCGGGAACTCCGAGAACGCCCCGGGCCACCAGGCGGACCAGGGCACGTCGATCGACCAGGGCGCCACGGCGTCCGCCGCGGCCGACCAGGGAAACGTCGGCAACACCCACGTCACCGTGCGGGTGGACGAGCCGGGGAACGGGAGCCCGGTCGGGCAGGAGAACCGTGCAGAGGCGCAGGCGGATGCGGGGACGTCCGCGGTCGCGGAGACGCCCGGCGAGGCGTCGATCACGCAGGACGTCCACGCCGACTCGAGCGCGACGCAGTCCGACGTCTCCAACACGGCGGTCGTCGTGCGGGTGGGGAGCCCCGGCGACGACGGCGCGGTCTCGCAGTCGAACGTCGCGGCGGCCGGGGCGACCGCCGCCGGCGACCAGCCTGGGGCTCAGGAGGCGGCGGAGGCGAGCGCGGCGCAGAGCGGCGTCGCCAACTCGAGCGTCTCGGTCAGAGTCTTCTCGCCGGGCGACGACGGGCCCGTCACCCAGGTCAACGAGGCATCAGCCGCAGCGGACGCCGCGGGGTCCGGCGGCGCGGAGGACGCGACTGCCTCCCAGGACGGCGCCCGCAACACGAGCGTGTCGATCCGCGTCGAGAGCTCCGGCACGACGGGGCCGGTGAGTCAGAGCAACAGCGTCACCGAGAACGCGGTCGTCGTCGAGCAGGGGGCGGAGATCGCGGTCGGGGTGACCGACGACGGACTGGACACCGTGGTCGCCGTTGTCGTCGACGGAGACAGCCTCGAGCGCCCGGGCGTCTCCGGTCTCGAAGTCTGGGAGTGGACCTGGGTCTGGCAGCGCGACGAGTCCGAGAGCCTCGAGGCGTGGCTCGGCACGACGGTCGACTCGTGGACGTGGACGTGGGACGGCACGGGCCACGGAACGGTCACGACGCGGGCCGCGGGCGACGACGACGGCAATCGCGCCGGAGGGTCGTGGGCGTGGAGTTGGGAGTGGGACCGGCAGGGCATGGCCGGATGGTCATGGCAGTGGGAATGGAACGCGACGCTCGCATGCGGCACCTGCATCTGGATCTGGAACTGGTCGTGGGGCTGGACGGGCGAGCCGACCGAGAGCTCGGCGCAGGCGGCCGGCAACGGCGACGTCGGGAACGGGCCCGCCGGGCAGGTCAACACGGTGCGCGCCGACGCCGAGGCGACGGCAGTCGCGGAAGCCGGTCAGGCCGCCTCGCAGGGCGGCTCCGGAAAGGGCATGCAGTACGCCGGCCAGCTCATCGAGGTGGCCCAGACGGCCGAGGCACACGCAACGGCCGTCCAGTCCGGCGTCGACGCCGTCTCGTGGGGCGACGCGATGAGCCAGGCAAACGTCGTGACGAGCGCGGCGGCGGCGACCCTGGAGACGACCGTCGCCCAGGACGTCGAGCAGGTCCTGCTCGCGAGCGACCTCGCGACAGCCGACCAGTGGAGCGGCCAGCAGATCGACGTCGTTCAGGTCGGCCACGCGGCGGCCGCGGCATCGCAGCGCGACGTCGTGCTCACCCGATCGGGCCAGCACGGTGCGTTCGGGCACGCCGTCGCCGACGGCGCCGCGGACGTGGAGCAGGTTTCCGCGCAGGCCGGGATCGCCGACGGCGGCTCGCTCTCGCAGTCGGCGGCCCAGCTCGCGCTCGTCGAGCAGACCGCTGACGCCGACGCGACGGTCGCCCAGACAGGAGCGGCGCGTTCGAGGGCGACCGGCGGCACCGCCTCCGCGTCGGCCTCGGCCGGCGGGCTCGCCCATGTCGACCAGTCCACCGACCAGGCCGCTCTCCGCAACGGCGGAACGGGCATCCAGGACGCCGCCCAGCTGGCCTACGTCTCGCAGGAGGCATCGGCGCACGCGACGACGGCCCAGCGGGCGGGAACCGCGGCGCTCCCCCTCGCCTCGAGCGACGCGACGGCGGTCGACCGCGCCTGGATCGCTCAGGCCGCCTCCCAGGCGTCTTTCGGCTCGGCCGACGACCTCCAGGAGACCCTCCAGGAGTCGGTCGTCGTCCAGCGCGCGACCGCAATCTCGACCTCGAACGGCGGTATCGCCGGCTCGGCCGTCGTGGTGAACTGCGCAGTGACGCAGCAGGGTGCCACCCAGTCCATCGGGGCCGGCCCGGCGACGGCCGCTGGGTCGAATCTGGCGGGCTTCTGCTTCTCTCCGACAGCCGGGGATCCGTCGCCGTACTCGGCGCCGCCCCTCTCGGGCGCGCCCGCTCTGTTCTCGACCGGCGTTCCGGCGGGAATCGAGAGCGCCGCCCCGGAGGAGGAGCCGACGTTGTTCCACGGTCGTGGGTCGGCAGCCGTCCCGTCGCGCGCGACATCCGTCGCGCGACGGTCGGCGCCGGTCGCACCGCACCTCGGGCAGCCCGCCCTCGGGCCGCTCGTGACGAAGCTTTCCGCCCCGCCCTCCACGCAAGCGCGCCTCGACACGCGCCCGGGGAGCTCCGCGGGAGCCGGAGACGCCGGCCGGGAGCCGCCGCTCTCGCCGGCGGGGGACCCACCCGTGTGGGTCTCCGCCCTCGCAGCCGCCGCGTCCGGTACGGGGCCGACGGGGATCGCAGCGATCCTCCTGGCCTTCGTGCTCGTGCCGCCGGTGCTCCTGCGAGCGCGAGAAGGGTCGGTCGTCAGGCGACCGACCGGGAGCTTCGCGCCGGTCGAAGTTCCGGTCTGACCTTTCGCCACGCCACGTGACCCGTTGGGCCCGGGCTCGACGGGCGAATGTTCATTCGGCAGTGACGAAAGGAAGTGAGATACGTGTCACGCAGACTGCTCGCTTTCGCAGTGCTCGCAGTCGGGCTCGCCTTTCCGTCGACCGCATTGGCCGACTTCAACGGGTTCGACAAGAACGGTGTGAAGGCGAACGTCCAGGCGTCGCTCCAGAACGCGACGGTCGTCCAGACCGGCGTCGCGACGTCCGGACCTGCAACCGCCAACGGTGGCACCGCGAACGGTGGGGCCGGTACAGGCGGCGCCGGTGGGAACGTGAACACCGGCAACAACAACACCTCCCAGGGCCAGACGGCCACGTCGGGCACCGGCGCGGCCACCTCCGGCTCGATCAGCGGGGGCAACACCAGCTCGGTCGGGAACGACGGTGGCGACCTGTCCAACCGGAACTCGACCGACGTCGACGTGAAGGCCGGGAACGAGGCCAAGAGCGACGTCGACCAGGACGCCAACGGCGGTAACGCCGGGGCCCTGAACAACAGCGAGGACGACAACACGTCGGTCGGCGGCGACGCAGAGAACAACTGCGGCGTCCGGGCGGGCGGTTGTCAGTCCGCGGACGGCGGCGACGGCGGCCGGGGCGGCGATGCCGACTCCGGTCGTGGTGGCGACACCTCGTCCGATTCGGGTAACGCCGGCAACGGCGGCAACGGCGGCGCAGGTGGCGCGGCCGGTGACGGCGGGAACGGCGCTGCCGCGGCCGATGGTGGAACCGGTGGCGCAGGTGGAAGTGGCACCGGCGGAGCCGGCACCGGTGGAGCCGGTGGCGACTGCATCGGCGGTATCGGTGGCGGGTCGGACTGCAACGGCGGGAACGGATCGGGTGCCTCCGGCAGCGGTGCTGCAGGAGGAGCCGGTGCCGGCGCCGCAGCAGGCGCTCCGGGTGGAGCCGGTGGAGCAGCAGGAGCGGGTGCTCCTGGTGGGACCGGCGGCTCGACCAACTCGACCAACAACGGTGACGCTGGCAGCTCGCAGGCCAACGCCGGAGACGGCGCGTACGGCGGCGACGGCGGCACCAACGGCCTCGGCCAGATCGCCACGGGCGGCGCGGCCGGGGACGTGACGGACACCACGACGCAGAGCGCGTCGGCGTCCGCGAATGGCGGTGGCAACACGAATGGGAGCTTCACGGCTACCCAGAACGCCAACCCGAACACGAACACGACGTCGAACACGAGCCAGAGCGGGTCGACCGGTCGCGGCGGTGACACGGTGGGCGCGTACAACGGGACCGGGGACGCGATCTCCGGTGGGAACGAGACCTACGCGATCGGCGGCGACGTCATCGCGAGTGAGACGGGGAACGGCAGCGCCGACGGTGGGAAAGGCACCGGCGGCGAGGCGGAGGCCAACGGCGGCATCGCCAAGAGCGGCGATGCGAAGGTCGTGAACGTGGCGCTCGTCAAGCAGTCCTCGGAGCAGGAGATGAAGGTCTGGGACAACGACAAGTGGTCGTCCTGGAGCTTCGGCAGCAAGAAGAAGCACTCCTGGTAGCAGCGAGATGAGGGAAGGGACAGATCGCCTGCGATGACCATGACGCTCGAGATCGCCGGTACGACCAGGTCGCCTGACGGCCCATGTCGTGCCGGCCACTCTGGCCGCGTGGCGTCGTGGGCGGTCGACCCTCCCGGCGGGGGACGCCGCCGGTGCCGGAACCACGATCGCGACGACCGAGCTCGCACGCCGCCCTTCCCGGGACGGGCGTGGGCGAGGCCGGGGCGTCGAGCCGATGGAGCCGGCGGCACTCTCCCACCGATGACGAGTCGGCTGCCCTCCCGGATCATCCGGGACGGGCAGCCCGGGCTCGTCCGCCGTTCGTCCGCGCCGGTGCGGGTGTCGCCCTGCGGCCACGCCCGTGCCGGCAGTCGGACGGGTGGGGCGCCGGCCCGACCGATGCGGTCGCGAGCGGCGACGTACTCTTCCGGTCGATGGGGCGGGCCGGGGGAAGCGGAACAGCGGGGTCGCGACCGGTGAGGTTCCCGGAGCGTGAGGATCCTCCTCTGGCACGGCTACCTGCTCGGCGGCACCGGATCGAACGTCTACACGCGCCAGCTCGCGCGCGAGTGGCGACGCGCAAGGGCACGACGTCACGGTGCTGAGCCAGGATCCCCGGCCCGACGAGTACGACCTCGGCGGTGCCACGACCGTCCGCCCCGACGTCGGCGGCCTGCTGCCGACCTTCGTCCTCGACCACTACGAGGGATACGAGGTCCGTCTCGTCCAGGACTGCACCCGCGCCGAGCTCGACACGTGGGTGGAGGCGAACGCCGCCGCCGTGCGTGCGCTCCTGCCCGCCGACCTCGTGTTCGCGAACCACGTGCTGCTCGGAGGCCCGGTCGGGGCGGCTTCCGGCGCCCCGTTCGCCGTCAAGGCCCACGGGTCCGAGCTCGAGTACTCGATGCGCGGGAACCCGGAGCTGTCGGCGTGGGGAGCGGAGTCGCTCGCCGGCGCGCGCGCGACGTTCGTCGGCTCCGGGCACATCCGGCAGGTGCTCCAGGACGTCTGCGGGCACGTCGAGCCGCGTGCACGAGGTCCCGCCGGGCGTCGACGTCGACCTCTGGCAGCCGGAGTCCCGGGAGGTCGCCCTCGCCTGCCTGCTCGAGGAGGCCGCGCGCGACCAGCCGAACCCGGGGAACCGCGAGGAGCGGATCCCCGACGGCGGCAACGCCGAGCGGCTCGCCGCGTTCCTCGCCGGCGACCTGCCCGACGGTCGTCTACTTCGGCAAGCTGATCGAGCAGAAGGGCGTGCACGTGCTCCTCGACGCGCTGGAGGGAGTCGAGGCGCGGGCCGTCGTCGTGGGGTTCGGCCCCGAGCGGGCGGCGCTCGAACGGCGGGCCGCGGCGAACGGCGTCCGCGCGCTCTTCACGGGGCCGCTCGAGCATCGCCACCTGCGTCACCTGCTCGCCTTCGCCGACGCGTGCGTCGTGCCCTCCGTCTTCCCGGAGGCGTTCGGCATGGTCGCGGCGGAGGCAGCGGCGGCCGGCTGCCCGCCGATCGTCGCGCGGCACTCCGGCCTCGCCGAGGTCGCGGCCGGGCTCGAGGCGGAGCTCCCGCCGCACCTCGCGACGCTCGTCGGCACGCCGACCGGAGACGCGTCGGCGCTCCGGGAGCGGCTCGAGGCGCTGTTCGCGCTCGCTGCGAGCGACCGCGCGCAGCTCCGGGAGACCGTGCGCCGTGCCGTGGAGCAGCGCTGGAGCTGGGCGGAGGTGGCCCGGCGGCTGCTCGAGCTGAGCTTGTGACGATACGTCACAAGCGTCGCTCCCGTCCGCTGTTCCCGGACGGAAGGCGTGGACTAGCCTTCCCGAACCATGACCCCCGGCGCGCGACAGGAACTGCTCCTCACCGAGGCCCGCGAGCGCTTCGACGCCGCCGAGGACTTCACCGTCTCGGTCGAGGAGGAGTTCGCCCTCCTCGACCCCGCCACGCTCGACCTCGTGAACCGCTTCGAGGAGGTGCAGGCCGCCGCGAAGGGCACGGTCCTCGAGCCGAACCTCGTCGGCGAGCTGATCGCGTCCGAGGTCGAGGTGAAGACCGGCAAGCAGGAGTCGTTCGCCGACGTCCCGGCCGCGCTCGCAGAGCGGCGCGCCGAGCTGGCCGCCCTCGTCGAGCCGATGGGGCTGACCCTCGGCGCGACGGGAACGCACCCATGGGCGAGCTGGCGCGACCAGCGCATCATCGACACCCCGCACTACCGGCGAAACGACGAGATCCTCCGGTACGTCGTCTGGCGCAACAACACCTTCGGCATCCACACGCACGTCGCGATCCGTGGCGCCGACCGCGCCGTCCGCGTCGTCGACGCGCTCCGCAACTGGCTCCCGGAGCTCCTCGCCGTGTCGGCGAGCTCGCCGTTCCACGAGGGAGTCGACACCGGGCTCCACTCCGCCCGCACGCAGGTGTTCACCCGCTTCTTCCCGCGCTGCGGCGTCCCGGACACGTTCGGCTCGTGGGACGCGTACGCCGACTACGTGCGCTTCCTCTACGAGACCGGCTCGGCGGACGAGCCGACCCAGCTCTGGTGGAGCGTGCGCCCGCACCTCCTGTTCCCGACGGTCGAGATCCGGATCTGCGACGGGCAGCCCGACATCGCGGAGGCGCAGGCGTTGACCGCGCTCATGGTCGCGCTCACGGCGCGGTGCGCGCGCGCGCTCGACGAGGGCGAGCCGCTCCCCGACCACCCGCACCGGCTGATCGAGGAGAACACCTGGCGTGCGATCCGGTACGGCCTCTCGGGCGAGCTGATCGACCTCGAGCGGGGCGACGTCGGTCCAGGCGCGGGCCCGGATCGAGCGGCTCGTCGAGTGGGTTCTCCCCGTCGCCGACGAGATCGGCGCCACGCCGTGGCTCAGGATTCCCGAGCGGAACGCCGCCGAGCGCCAGATCGCCCGGCGCGCGGAAGGGGCGAGCTTCGAGGAGATCTACGCGGAGCAGGTCGGCGCCACCGCGGTCGCGCGCGGCTGAATCCGGCCCGTTTCGCGGTGCCCGTACCCGCGACGCCGTCCGGGTTTGTGCTGCATAATCCCCCGCGCTGACGCCGATCCGGCGCTTCTTTGTGCGTTCACCCGGAGGATTGATGGACTTCTTTGTTGACCATGCCGTGCTGTTCGCGCTCGTCTGTTCGGGCGTCGCGATCCTGTACGGGCTGTACCTGACCTGGTGGCTGATGAAGCAGCCGACCGGGAACGAGCGGATGCGGGAGATCTCCCGCGCCGTCCAGGAGGGCGCCGCCGCGTACCTCCGCAAGCAGTACACGACCGTCGCGTTCGTGGCCGTCGTGCCGTTCCTCGCGCTCGGCTTCTACAACGAGCTCGGCTGGGGCACCGCGATCGGCTTCCTGGTCGGGGCGCTTCTGTCGGCCGCCGCCGGCTTCATCGGGATGAACGTCGCGGTGCGGTCGAACGTCCGCACGGCGGAGGCGGGGCGCGAGGGTGTCGCCCCGGCGTTCCGGGTCGCGTTCCGCGCCGGCTCGGTCACCGGCCTGCTCGTCGTGGGCCTCGGCCTGCTCGGGGTCGCCGGCTACTACTGGATCCTCACCGGCTGGCTCGAGAACACGCCCGACTCGGCGGTCGACGACCTGATCGGGCTCGCCTTCGGCGGCTCGCTCATCTCGGTCTTCGCCCGGCTCGGCGGCGGCATCTTCACGAAGGCCGCCGACGTCGGTGCCGACCTCGTCGGGAAGATCGAGGCGGGCATCCCGGAGGACGACCCGCGGAACCCGGCCGTGATCGCCGACAACGTCGGCGACAACGTCGGCGACTGCGCGGGCATGGCGGCGGATCTCTTCGAGACGTACGCCGTGACCGCGGTCGCGGTGATGCTGCTCGGCACGGCCTTCCCGTCGGGCGAGCTGTGGCTCTATCCGCTCGCGCTGGGCGGGATCTCGATCCTCGCCTCCGTGGTCGGCACGTTCTTCGCATGGGTCGGGCGGGGCGAGCACGCGATCATCAACGCGCTCTACCGGAGCGTGATCGTCGCGACCGTGCTGTCGGCGATCGGGTTCATCCCGGTCACGCTCGCGTTCGACGACGACCGGTTCTCGTTCTGGCAGCTCTACGTGCCTGCCCTGATCGGGCTCGGCGTGACGTTCCTGCTCGTCGCGATCACCGAGTACTACACGGGCTCGCGCTGGCATCCGGTGAAGAAGATCGCCGAGGCCTCGACGACGGGGCACGCGACGAACATCATCGCGGGCCTCGCGTACGGCATGCAGGCGACGGCCTTCCCGGTGCTCGTCATCGCCGCCTCCGTCGTGGGTGCGTACTACGCGGCCGACGAGTCGATCTACGGCATCGGCGTCGCCGTGATGGCGCAGCTCTCGATGACCGGCCTGATCGTCGCGCTCGACGCGTACGGGCCCGTCACCGACAACGCGGGCGGGATCGCCGAGATGGCGGAGATGCCCGAGTCGGTGCGGCAGGTGACCGATCCGCTCGACGCGGTCGGCAACACCACGAAGGCCGTGACGAAGGGCTACGCGATCGGCTCGGCCGGGCTCGCCGCCCTGATCCTGTTCGACGAGTACGTCCGCGGCCTCGCCGACGAGGGTCTCGACGTCACCTTCGCGCTCGAGGACCCGTGGGTGATCGCCGGCCTGTTCGTGGGCGGGATGATGCCGTTCCTGTTCGCCTCGCTTGCGATGACGGCCGTCGGCCGCGTCGGCGGCGAGGTCGTCGAGGAGGTGCGGCGCCAGTTCCGCGAGGACCCGGGCATCATGGAGGGCACGTCGCGACCCGACTACGCGACGTCGATCTCGATCGTCACCGGGTCCGCGATCAAGAGCATGCTCGCGCCGGCGCTCATTCCGATCGTGATCCCGATCGTCGTCGGGATCATCAAGCCGGAGATGCTCGGCGGCCTGCTGATCGGCACGATCGTGACGGGCCTCTTCCTCGCGATCGCGATGACCTCGGGCGGCGGCGCCTGGGACAACGCGAAGAAGCTCATCGAGGACGGCGCCTACGGCGGCAAGGGCTCGGAGGCCCACGCTGCGGGCGTGACGGGCGACACGGTCGGCGACCCCTACAAGGACACCGCCGGCCCTGCGATCAACCCGATGATCAAGATCGCGAACATCGTCGCGATCCTGCTGATCCCGATCATCGCGTCGATCCACGGGTAGCGCAGAGAACGCTCTCGGAGGCTTCGGGCCGGCGCGCGCCGGCCCGAAGCCTCCGGAGGCCCGACGGTCAGCCGCCCGTTGCGACCTGGACGAGCCTCCGGTTCGAGACGCCCGCGAGCAGCGGATCCGACTGCTTGCGCACCCGGATCCAGAACTGGACGCTCCGGCCGTCGAGCGGGAAGTCCGCATGCGGGCGTCAGCTGGAGCCGTGCCCAGCCGTCGCGGCCGGTGCGCACCTCTCCGGACGAGGTGGTGAGGAGCGGCGTCGAGCGAGCGAAGACGAGCGCGTCACGCACCGCGTAGCCGCGCGTGTCGACGACCCGGACACGGAGCACGATCGGCTGTTGCCGCGAGCGCACCGTGTTGGGCACGAAGTCGATCTCGCCGGCGATCAGGCGCTCCGGCGGCGAGACGCTCGTGACGGGGATCGAGACCTTCCCGCCCGGCAGCTGGACGGCGCCCGGCGGAAGCGCGGGGTCCGGCGTCGGGGGCGTAGGCGTCGGTCGCGGAGCCGTGCTCTGCACCTGCACGGTCGGGTTCGAGATCGCGTTGGCCGTGCCGAGGGAGTTCCGCGCCGTCACCCGGACGCGGAGGCGCTGTCCGAGGTCGGCGGCCGACAGGGCGTACTGCGAGTTCGTCGCGCCGGCGATGGCCGTGCAGCCCGAACCGCTCGACGTGCCTCCGTCGGTTCCGCATCGCAGCCACTCGTACGCGTAGGCGATCGGCGACGTGCCCGTCCAGCCGCCGAGGCTCGCGAACAGCGTCTGGCCGACCGCCATCGTGCCCGAGATGAAGGGCAGGAACGTGTTGCGTGGTGCCTGCGGCGTCGTGGTGCTCTGCCGCCAGGACCGCCGCGGATGCGTTCGACGCGACGGTCTGGACGCCGAGGCTGTTGGTCGCCGTCACGCGGATGCGAAGCCGCTGTCCGACGTCGTCGCTCGACGGGATGTAGCTGGACGTCGTCGCGCCCGAGATGAAGGTGCAGTTGGATCCGTCGGCGTTTCCGCCGTCCGCGCCGCACCGAACCCACTGGTACGTGTAGGTGATCGGCGTCACGCCCGCCCACGTGCCGACGCTCGCGAAGCAGTGACAGGCCCTGCTGGGGCGTGCCGCTGATCGACGGCTCGACGGTGTTGCGCGGCGGGCCTGTGGCCGGCGACTGCCGTGACGACGTCGGTGGGGTTCGCCGTCGCGGCTGCCGAGCCCGCGGAGTTCGTCGCCGTCACCTGGACGCGGAGCCGACGCCCGATGTCGTCGGCCGTGAGCGTGTAGCTGGAGCTCGTCGCCGATGGGATCGTCGGGCAGTTCGAGCCGTCGGGGAGCCCTCCGCTCGTGTCGCAGCGCACCCACTGGTACGCGAACGTGATCGACGTGCCGGCCCACGTGCCGGTCGTGGTGCTGAGCGTCATCCCCTCGACCGGCGACCCCGAGATGAGCGGCTCGCCGGTGTTCACCGGGACCGTCGGCTGAGTGACGACCGCGGTCTGCGCCGAGAGCGAGCTAGCGGAGCCCTCGTTGTTCGTCACCGTGACCTCGACGCGCAGCGTCGAGCCGACGTCGTCCGTCACCGCGACGTAGGTCGTCCCCGTCGCCCCGCCGATCGGTGTGCAGCTCGCGCCGGCGGCGTCGCAGCGCTGCCACGCGAACGCGAACGAGAGCGTCGCCGTTCCGGTCCACGAACCGGGCGAGGCCGTCAGCGTCTCGGCGACGACGGCGGTTCCTGAGATCGTCGGCGGCGTCACGTTCGCCGGTGCCGCCTGGGAACGCGCTTCTGCGCCGGCGCTCAGCATCGCGCCCGCCGCGACTGCGCCGGCGACGATGGCCAGGCTGGCGAGCGACCGTCGCTTGGCGGCAACGGCGCCGGCCGGACGATTGGACTTCGACATCGTGATCCCCCTTGTCTCGCAAGGAGGCAGTCACGCGCGTGCACGCACGCCTGGTCCATCCGACGATCGTGCCGCCGCAATCGCCTCCCCAGCGATTTCGGTACGCCGCCACACCATAGGCCGGTCGTCCGCGACGTTCAACGGTCCGCATCCGATCGTGCGCTACCGCAGGCGATCGGGCCTAGCCGCCCTCGAGACCCTCGGTGCCCGGAGCGGGGAACTCGAATCGATATCCCATCCGCGGCTCGGTGAGGAAGTACCGAGGTCGCGCCGGGTCCGGCTCGAGCTTGCGGCGGATCTGTGCGAGGTAGACGCGGAGGTAGTTCGTCTCGGTCGTCGTACTGCGGGCCCCAGACGTCGTGCAGCAGCTGGCGCTGGGAGACGAGCTTTCCCGGGTGTCGCACGAGGAGCTCGACGATCGCCCATTCGGTCGGTGTCAGGCGCACGTCATTCCCTGAGGCGTCCGTGACCCTCTTGGCGGCGAGGTCGACGCGGAAGTGCGGCGTCTCGACGATCGCGTCCTCCGTCCGTCGGCGCCGCCCGACGGAGTGCGGCGCGCAGGCGCGCGAGCAGCTCGCCCATGCCGAACGGCTTCGTGACGTAGTCGTCCGCGCCGGCATCGAGCGCAGCGACCTTTTCCGGCCTCGCGCTCGCGAACGGACAGGACGACGATCGGCACATCCGTCCAGCCGCGGAGGCCCTCGATCACGTCGAGCCCGTCCATGCCCGGGAGGCCGAGATCGAGGATGACGGCGTCGGGTCGGTGGCGCTGAGCGAGGGTGAGCGCCGCCTCGCCCGTGCCTGCCAGGTCGACTGAGTAGCCTCGCGCGCGAGGTTCGCCGCCAGCGCTCGTAGGATCTGCGGCTCGTCGTCGACGACGAGCACGCGCGTCATCCCGACCCCGGCAGTCGCAGGATCATCGTCAGCCCGCCTCCCGGCGTGTCCTCGACCTCGACGCTCGCCGCCCATCGCCTCGACGAAGCCGCGCGCGACGGCCAGCCCGAGCCCGACGCTCCCGCCCTGCGGGCTGTCGCCGAGGCGCTGGAACGGGACGAAGATGCGGTCGCGATCCGCTTGCGGGACGCCGGGCCCACGGTCGACAACGCGGAGGTCGACGCCGCCGTCGACGGCTCCGGCGACGACGCGTACCGGCGCCCCGACGCCGTGTACCAGGGCGTTCTGTACGACGTTGGCGATCGCGCGCTCGAGCAGCCCCGGATCTGCGACGACTCGGGGAGCGTCTCGGCCACGTCGACGTCGACCTCGTCCGCGCGGGGGCCGATGCTCCGGAGCGCGGCGGGTACGACCTCGTCGAGGCCGATGGGCGTGGCGGCGACCTGCAGGGCGCCGGTCTGGAGGCGGCTCATGTCCAGCAGGTTGCCGACCAGCCCGTCGAGGCGGTCCGCCTCCGCATCGATCATCGCGAGGAAGTCCTCGTCGCTCCGCCTCCGGCCAATCGATCTCGTCATCGAGCAGCGACGTCACAGACGCCTTGATACCGGCGAGGGGCGTGCGGAGGTCGTGCGAAACGGCCGAAAGGATGGCGAGCCTGCAGGTCGTTGACGCGCTCGAGGTCGTCGGCCTCGGAGGCCTCCGCTTCGAGCTCCTCGATGTGGATGGAGCCCGCGAGCTCCGTCACGAACGCGTCGAGCAACCGGCGCTCGTCGTCCGGGACGGCAGGGCCGACGATCGCGAGCGCGTGGCCCTCGTCCACGCGCAGCGGCTCCTCGCCACGCTCGGCGTGCGCGCCCACCTCCTCGCTCCACCACCCAGTCGCGATCGTCTCCGGTGCCACAGGGTGACGCCGTCGAGCGCGAATGTCCTGCGGATCGACTCGAGGATCTCGACGACGCTCGAGGTTCCCGCCAGCCGCGCGAGGGTCTCGGCCTCGGCACGCGCGCGCTGCCCCTCGTTCGCGCGACGCGCGGCGATGGAGACAAGCCCGCTCACGGTCACGGCGACGACGAGGAAGATCGCGAGCGCGAGCAGGTTCTCGCCCTCGCCGATCGTGAACGTGTAGAGGGGAGGCGTGAAGTACCAGTTCGCCGCGAGGAAGCCCGCGATCGCGGCGGCGAGCGCCGGCCAGAGGCCGCCGACGGCCGCGACGACGACCACCAGCAGGAGGTAGAGGAGCAGCACGCTGGGCAGCCCGAGGTCGTCCCTGAGCGCAGCCAGGACCACCGTGAGGGCCGGGAGCGCCACTGCGGCGAGGAGCGCCCCGGCGACCACCCGGTGCCCGGGAAGGCTTGTCGGGCGGCGGCGCCCGTCGGTGTCTTCCGTTGCGCCGCTCGCGCATGGCTGATGACGTGGACGTCGACCTCCTCGCCCGAGTCGCGGATCACGCGGCGGATCACCGACCCGCGGAGGAGCTCGGTCAGCCTCGAGCGCCGGGTGGCGCCGAGCACGATCTGCGTGGCGTTCATGCGCCGAGCCGTGTCGACGAGCGCTTTGCCGACGTCGTCGCCGACGACGTCCCGGTACGTGCCGCCCAGCTCGCTCGACCAGCGTCCGTCTGGCGTGCCAGGCCGTCCGACGCCTCGGCCGTCAGGCCGTCCTGCGAGCGGACGTGCACCGCGACGAGGTCGCCCCTCGCCCGCTGGGCCATGCGCGCGGCGCGCCGGACGAGCCGGTCGCCGTCGGCGGCGCCGGTCAGTGCGACCAGCACGCGCTCGCGCGTCTCCCACGGCCGCTCGATCCCGTGGTCGCGCGCGGTACTCGTCGAGCGCCTCGTCGACGCGGTCCGCCACCCAGAGCAGCGCGAGCTCGCGCAGCGCGCCGAGGTTCCCGGCCCGGAAGTAGTTGCCGAGCGCGGCGTCGACTCGCTCGGCCGGGTAGACGTTCCCGTGGGCCATTCGTCGGCGGAGCGCCTCGGGCGTCATGTCGACCAGCTCGATCTGATCGGCGCGCCGGGCGATCTCGTCGGGAATGGTCTCGCGCTGCGTGATCCCGGTGATCCGCTCCACGACGTCGTTGAGGGACTCGAGGTGCTGGATGTTCAGCGTCGAGATGACGGTCGATCCCGGCGTCGAGCAGCTCCTCGACGTCCTGCCAGCGCTTCTCGTTGCGCGAGCCCGGCACGTTCGTGTGCGCCAGCTCGTCGACGAGCGCGACCTCGGGCTTGCGGGCGAGCAGGGCGTCGACGTCCATCTCCTCGAACGATGCGTCGCGGTACTCGATCGGCCGCGCGTGGGACGACCTCGAGGTCGCCCATCTGCGCGAGGGTCTGAGCGCGGCCGTGGGTCTCGACGAGCCGACGACGACGTCCGTGCCGCGCTCGCGGCGCGCGACGGCCCTCGCCGAGCATCGCGTAGGTCTTGCCGACGCCCGGCGCAGCGCCGAGGTAGATGCGGAGCGTGCCCCGGGCGCCATGCGCTGTAGTGGACCCGATTCAGCGCTCGGCGTCGAGTGCGAGGTTGAGCGCGAGCACGTTGACGCGCGGCTCTCCCATGAACCCGAGCGTGCGATCGTGTGTGTGCTCCTCGACGAGCTCGAGCACGCGCGCGAGCTCCAGCCCGCGGGCCCGTGCCACGCGGGGCGCCTGGAGCCTGGCGTTGGCGGGTGAGATGTCCGGGTCGAGCCCCGACCCCGACGAGGTGACAGCGTCCACCGGAACGGTCGCACCTTCCGCGAGGCCGTTCAGCTCGCGGTAGGCGGCGACCCGCTCCTCGATCGCGGTGAGGAGGTCGGCGTTCGTCGGGCCGAGGTTCGACGCCGAGCTCGCGGCGCCGTCGTACCCGTCGCCGGCGGCCGACGGGCGTGGGTGGAACGACCCCTCGTCGGCGAAGGGCTGGCCGAGGAGCGACGAGCCGACGACGACGCCGTCACGAGCGAACGAGGGAGCCGTCCGCACGGTCGCCGAACGCGACCTGCGACGACGCCCGTCACGGCGAGCGGGTAGAGGACCCCGACGAGGAGCGTCAAGACGAGGAACGTGAGAACGGCGGGAACGAGCTGGCGACGCATCAGTTGACTCCGAGTCCGGTGAGGGCGAGGTCGACGAGCTTGATGCCGAGGAAAGGCGCGACGACGCCACCGAGCGCCGTAGATCGAGCAGGTTGCGGCGCAGGAGCGCCGCAGCGCCTACAGGCCGGTACCGCACGCCCCGGAGAGCGAGCGGCATCGAGCGCGACGATGACGAGCGCGTTGAAGATCACGGCGGAGAGGATCGCCGTCCGCGAGCTCGAGAGGTCCATCACGTTGAGCCGGTCGAGCGACGGGGAACACGCCCGCGAACATCGCGGGGAGGATCGCGAAGTACTTCGCCACGTCGTTGGCGATCGAGAACGTCGTCAGCGAGCCCCTCGTGATCAGGAGCTGCTTGCCGATCTCGACGATCTCGATGAGCTTCGTCGGGTTCGAGTCGAGGTCGACCATGTTCCCGGCCTCTTTCGCCGCCTGCGTGCCGGTGTTCATCGCGACGCCGACGTCGGCCTGGGCGAGCGCGGGGGCGTCGTTCGTGCCGTCGCCGGTCATCGCGACAAGACGGCCGGACGCCTGCTCCCGCCGGATCAGCGCCATCTTGTCCTCGGGCGTGGCCTCTGCGAGGAAGTCGTCGACGCCCGACTCGTCGGCGATCGCCTTCGCCGTCAGCGGGTTGTCGCCGGTGATCATCACCGTGCGGATCCCCATGCGGCGCATCTCGTCGAACCTCTCGCGCATGCCTTCCTTGACGACGTCCTTGAGATGGACGACGCCGAGCCGCGCGGCCGTTCTCGGCCACGACGAGAGGAGTGCCCCCCGAGGTGCCGATTGCGTCGACGGCGGCCTGTCGAGCTCGGGCGGAATGGCTGCCGCCGGCTCCGTCGACCCACCGCTCGCGATCGCGTCGGCGGCGCCCTTCCGCACCGAGCGGCCGTCCATGTCGATGCCGCTCATCCGCGTGTTCGCCGAAAAGGGAACGAGCGTCGCGCCGTGCGAGGTCGCGCTCGCGGAGTCCGAACTGCTCCTTCGCGAGGACCACGATCGAGCGCCCTTCCGGCGTCTCGTCGGCGAGGCTCGAGAGCTGCGCGGCGTCCGCGAGCTCGCTCCGGGTCGACCCCCGGCGCAGGGATCAGAACTCGGTCGCCTGACGGTTCCCGAGCGTGATCGTGCCGGTCTTGTCGAGCAGGAGCGCGTCGCAGTCGCCCGCCGCCTCGACGGCGCGGCCGCGAGAGCGCGAGCACGTTCCGCTGCACGAGCCGATCCATGCCCGGCGATCCCGATCGCGGAGAGCAGTGCGCCGATCGTCGTCGGGATGAGGCAGACGAGGAGCGCGACCAGCACGACGCGTCGACTGGCGGGCGTCCGAGTAGATCGCGAAGGGCTGCAGCGTCACGACGGCGACGAGGAAGGTGATTGTGAGCCCTGCGAGGAGGATGTCGAGCGCGATCTCGTTCGGCGTCTTGCGTCGCACGGCGCCCTCGACGAGGGCGATCATCCGGTCGAGGAACGACTCGCCCGGCTTCGCGGTGACGAGCACGACGATCCGGTCGGACAGGACGCGCGTGCCGCCGGTCACCGCCGAGCGGTCGCCGCCCGACTCGCGGATCACGGGCGCCGACTCGCCCGTGATGGCCGACTCGTCGACGCGTTGCGATGCCCTCGACGACGTCGCCGTCCGCGGGGATCGAGGTTCCCGGCCGAGACGACGACGACGTCACCGGCGACGAGCTGCGCGCTCGGCACCTCGACGATCGAGCCGTCGTCCTGACGCTTGCGCGCGAGCGTCTCCGCACGCGTGCGTCGCAACGTCGCCGGCCTGGGCCTTCCCGCGCCCTTCCGCCATCGCCTCGGCGAAGTTGGCGAAGAGCACGGTGATCCAGAGCCAGGCTGCGATCAGCCCGGCGAAGACGTTCTCCTGGGTGGACGAGTCGCCGAAGTCCTTGACGAAGAGGATCGTCACGACGCACGCTCCCGACCTCGACGAGGAACATCACCGGATTGCGCGCGACGTGGCGCGGGTCGAGCTTCCGGAAGGAGTCGACAGCGCGGCGCCGCGGACGATCGCGGGATCGAACAGGGGGGTCGGCTTCTTGGCTCACAGCTGCAGGTGCTCCAGGATCGGCCCGAGCGCGAGCATCGGGAGGTAGGTGAGGCCGACGACGACGAGGATCGACGCCGACGAGCAGGCCGGTGAAGAGTCGGCGTGCCGGTCGGGAACGTGCCGGCGGAGGCGGGCACGGGCTGCTTCGCGGGCGAGCGCGCCGGCGAGCGCGAGGACGAGGACGATCAGGACGAACCGGCCCGCGAGCATCGCGAGGCCGAGCGTCGTGTTGAACCAGTCCGTGTTGCCCGTGAGGCCGCCAAAGGCAGAGCCGTTGTTGTTCGCCGCGGAGGTGTACGCGTAGACCATCTCCGAGAGGCCGTGCGGCGCCGGGGTTGAGGATCGACGACCTCGTTGACCGTTTCGAGCAGGACAGACGACCGCGGAGAAGCCGAGCACGACGAGCGGGCACCGCGAGGATGTAGAGCATCGACGAGCTTCATCTCGAGCGCGCCTGGATCCTCTTGCCGAGGTACTCCGGCGTCCGGCCGACCATGAGGCCCGGCGACGAAGACGGCGAGGATCGCGAACACGAGCATCCCGTAGAGCCCCGCGCCGACGCCTCCGGGGGAGACCTCGCCGAGCATCATGTTCACGAGCGGGACGGCGCCGCCGAGCGGCGTGAAGCTGTCGTGGGCGCTGTTGACGGCGCCGGTCGAGGTCCCGGTCGTCGACGCGGCGAAGAGCCCGGACGCCGCCGCGCCGAAGCGCACCTCCTTGCCTTCCATGTTGGCGCCCGACGGCGCCCAGCGCCTCGAGCCGCGGGTTGCCCTGCGACTCGAAGTCGCCGCGCGAGCACGGCGCTCCCCGACCCAGAGGACCACCATCGCGGCGAAGACCGCCCAGCCCTGGCGTCGTGTTCCCGACCAGGCGGCCGAACGTGTACGCGAGGGCGAACGGGATCAGCGAGAAGCGCAAAGATCTCGAGCAGGTTGGTGAACGGCGTCGGGTTCGCGAGCGGATGCGCGGAGTTCGCGTTGTAGCGTGCCGCCGCCGTTCGTGCCGAGCTCCTTGATCGCCTCCTGGCTCGCGAACGGGCCCGCCCGGGATCGACTGCGTCGCACCCTCGAGCGTGTCGCGCCTCGGTGAACCCGTCGAGGTTCTGGATCGACGCCCTGGCGCGACCAGCACGAGCGCGAGCACGATCGCGAGGGGAAGCAGGATCCGCGTCACGCGCGCGCGTCAGGTCGACCCAGAAGTTGCCGATCGTCGTCGCTGCGCCGCCGCGTGAGCCCGCGCACGAGCGCGATCGCGACCGCGATGCCGACCGCCGCCGAGACGAAGTTCTGCACGGCGAGCCCGCTCATCTGCGTGAGGTGGCTCATCGTCGACTCGCCGGCGTAGTTCTGCCAGTTCGTGTTCGTGACGAAGCTCGACGGCCGTGTTGAACGCGAGCGCCGGCGGGACGCCGCGTCACGTCCGTCGGGTTGAGGAAGCAGCGCGCCCTGCAGGCGCTGGAGCAGGTACAGGCCGAGCGATCGAGACGGCGCTGAACGCGAGCACGGAGCGCGCGTAGCCCGTCCAGCGCTGCTCGCCCTCCGGGTTGACGCCGGTGATGCGGTGGATGCGTGCGCTCGACCGGCGCGAAGACGCGGTCCTCGCGGAGCGGCTCGCCGCCGAAGACACGGGCGATGTACGCGCCGAGCACGCGGGCGCGAGACGAGGATCGCCGCGCCGAGCACGGCGAGCTGGATCCAGCCGGAGGAGCCCATCTACAACCGCTCCGGGAAGAGCAGCGCCCACACGAGGTAGCCGAGCGCTGCGAGCGCGAGCGCCAGGCCGATCAGGTCGCCGGCGCTCACGGTAGGTCGAGATCGCCCGTGCGCTCGCTCTCGCGGGCTCCGACGAGTCGGTCGCACGCTTTCACGAGCAGCGTCGCAAGGGCGAAGAACCCGACCACGATCAGAGGGAACAGGATGTCTCGCATAGGGCCGTTGTACGCCTGGCGATCAGGCGTCGGGGCCGGCGTTGACGGATCCGCTACGTCGGCGTGGACGATCTTGACGGTGCCTTGACGCCCGCACGGCGCGTCCGCCTCCGCGCGTGCCGCCAGCGCGCAACCGCGAGCGTGGAGACGCCGGCGACGACGATCGCCGAAAGGTTGATCACGAGCTGGAGCGCCGCGCCGCGCCACTCGTCCCAGTCGCGGTACGCGGCGGCAACGCCGACGTTTGCCGCAGCCGGGATCGTCGTCACGGAGATGAGCACGCCGATCAGCGCGCTCGACTTCGCCGTCTGGAGCGAGAGCATCCCGGCGACCCCCGCGAGGAGCGCCACGACCACCGAGTAGGTGTCGGGATGGGAGATGAAGAAGGTCTGCGAGCGCTCCTCGAGGTCGGTTGCCGACGGAGTCAGCTCGAAGGCCTTCAGGGCAAGGGTCAGCGCCCACGCGGCGACGATCGCGATCACGAAGCCGACGAGAAGCGCGATGATCGACGCACGGGCAACACGCGGCCGCCGCCGCACCACGGCGAGACAGAGCGCGGCGAGCGGCCCGAACTCCGGCCCGACGACCATCGCTCCGACGATCAGGACCGCGGAGTCGGTCAGGATCCCGACTGCGGCGATCATCGTCGCGATCGCCATGAACAGGACGTACGTCGCGGAGAGGTCGGTGCTCTCGCGGACGTTCTGCTCCACCTGCTCCCAGAGCACGGCGTCAGCGGACGATCCAGGCGCGCGCTCCATCGCCGCACGCGCGCCGGCGGAGACCGACGCGTCCACGGCCTCGATCGCGATCGAGCCTTCCCGGTAGAGCCCGAGCGCCACGAGCTGCTCGACGACGACGCTCACCTCCTCGCGGGCGATGTCACACAGCACCAGGTCGCCCGGGGCTCGACGCCCGCGCCGGGGACGCGAACGACGTTCGTGACTGCGTCCAGTTCCCTCAGCAGGGCAAGGACGGCCTCGACGAGCCGCGCGGGCACGATGAGGCGCAAGCTCGTCACAGGACCGACTCTATGGGCTCCAGCACGCGGCATAGACTCGCGCCGTGCCCGGGAGGCGCCGCGGCGCGAAGTGCAGATGGAGCGGGTGCTCGGCACACCTGCGCTCTTCGCCACCGCGTACGGCAACGTCGGCTCGTCGATCTACTACGCGCTCGGCCTCACGGCCGTCTTCGCGCTCGGGCTGACGCCGCTCGTCTTCCTCGTCGCGGGCATCGTCTTCGCGGCGACCGCGGCGACCTACGCCGAGGGGACGGTGCGGTATCCCGAGGCCGGTGGATCCTCGAGCTTCGCGCGCCACGCGTTCAACGAGCTCGTCAGCTTCGGCGCGGCGTGGGCGCAGATGCTCGTCTACATCGTCACCATCGCGACCTCGGCGTTCTTCGTGCCGCACTACCTCTCGATCTTCTGGGAGCCGCTCAACACGAACCCCTGGGACATCGTCGGCGGCGCCGTCGTCATCGTCGTGCTCGTCGCGCTGAACACGGTCGGCGTCCAGGAGGCCGCGCGGCTGTCGATCAGCCTCGCGGTGATCGACTTCGCGACCCAGGTGCTGCTCGTGATCCTCGGCTTCGTCCTCGTCTTCAGCCCGGAGATCGCTCGTCGGACAACATCCACTGGGGCGTCGCGCCGACGTGGGCCAACCTCGCGATCGCCGTGCCGGTGGCGATGCTCGCGTACACCGGCGTCGAGACGGTCTCCAACCTCGCGGAGGAGGCGCGCGAGCCGGAGCGCAGCGTGCCGAACGCGTTCAAGCTCGTCGCCGCGGCCACGTTCACGATCTACCTCACGCTGCCGCTGATCGCGCTGTCGGCGCTGCCGGTGAAGGAGATCGACGGCGAGCTGACGACGCTCCTCGCGCTCCCGCCCGAGGAAGGCGGGTACGCGAACGACCCGATGCTCGGCGTCGTCGAGAACCTCGGGGTCGAGGGCTCGCTGCTCGACGTCCTGCAGATCTACGTCGGCGTGCTCGCGGCGACGATCCTCGTCATCGCCACGAACGCCGGGATCATCGGGGCCTCGCGGATCACGTACTCGATGGCGACCTACCGGCAGATCCCGGAGGTGTTCCGCCGGCTCCACCCGCGGTTCAAGACGCCGTACCTGGCGCTCGTCATCTTCGCCGGGATCGCGCCGATCCTGATCCTCCTGCCGGGCGACGTGAACTTCGTCGGGACCCTCTACTCGCTGGGCGCGACGCTCTCGTTCACGATCGCGCACGCCTCGCTCGTCCGGCTGCGGACGAAGGACGACGGTACGGGAGCCGCACTTCCGCGCGCGTCCGAACCTCCGCCTCGGGAACGTGGACTGGCCCGTGTTCGCGGTCCTGGGCGGGATCGCCACCGGCGTCTCGTTCCTCGTGATCCTCGTCCAGAACCCGCTGACACGCTGGGTCGGGCTCGGCTGGATGGTGCTCGGCCTCGTCGCGCTACGCGGTGTATCGCAGGCGCTTCGTCGAGGCGTCGGTCACGAGCACCGTCAAGGCGCCGCCCGCGTTCGGCGCCGCGCTCGCCCTCGAGTACCGTCGGATCGTCGTCCCGATCGTGCCGGGCCGGCCCTCCGACGATGCCCTCGACGTCGCCTGCCGCCTCGCGGCGGAGCGCGGGGCCCGTGTCGTCGCGCTCACGGTGCTCGAGGTGCCGCTCGACCTGCCGCTCGACACCGAGCTCCCGGAGGACGAGCGCGTCGCGAACGCCGAGCTCGACGAGGCGGTGGCGATCGGGGAGACGTACGGCGTCCGCGTCGTCGGGCGACTCGTCCGCGGGCGCAGCGCGTCGGTCGAGATCGTGCGCGAGGCCGAGCGGCGCGAGGCCGAGATCATCGTCCTCGGGTCGCCCCGCAAGGACCTCGTCGGCCGGCGGCGGAGCGTCTTCGGCTCGACCGTCGACCGCGTGATGCGGAACGCGCCGTGCCGGGTGATGGTCACCGCGTCGCGCGCGGGAGCGACGGCGTGAACATGGGCTGGTACCGGAACGCGATCTTCGTGTTCGGCGCGCTCTTCGTCGTGATCGGCCTCGCGCTCCTCGTCGTGACCGCGGCGAACGGTGGGGGCGTCCTCGGGTTCGTGATGGGCGCGCTGTTCGTCGCGCTCGGCGTCGCGCGGATCCAGCTCGAGCGGAAGCGGAGCCGCTGATGGCGAGGAAGGTCCGTGGGTTCGAGCGCGTCCTCGACGCTCCCGCGCTCTTCGCGATCGCGTACGGCGAGATCGGCTCGTCGATCTACGTCGCGCTCGGGATCGTCGCCGCGGCCGCGCTCGGGCTGACGCCGCTCGTCCTGCTCCTCACGGGCGCCGTCTTCCTCCTCGTCGCGCTCTCGTACGCGGAGGGCACGGCCGCGATTCCCGAGACCGGCGGCGCCGAGACGTTCACGCGACGGGCGTTCAACGATCTCGTCGGCTTCGTCACGGGCTGGGCGCTGTTCCTCGACTACCTCATCGTGATCGCGCTGTCCGCGCTCTTCCTGCCGCACTACGTCGGCGCAGGGCTCGGCACGGATGCGCTTCGCGACTCGCCGTGGGACGTCGTCGTGACGGTCGGGGCGATCGCGACGATCGGGGCGATACGGCTCGTGCGACGCACGCGGCTCCACACGCCGGCGCTCGTCGTCGCCCTGCTCGACCTGGTGGTGCAGTCGCTGATCGTCGTCATCGGCCTGGCGCTCGTCTTCTCGCCGGACACGCTGTCCGAGGGCCTCTCGCTCGCGCCGGGCCAGGACTGGCTCGACGACCTCCTCTTCGCGGTGCCGCTCGGGTTCCTCGCCTACACCGGGCTCGAGACCGTGGCGAACCTCGCGGAGGAGGCGCGCGAGCCCGGCAGGACGCTCCCGCGCTCGCTCTTCTCGGCAATCGGGCTCGTCGTCCTGCTCACCGTCCTCGTCGCCGTGGTCGGGGTGACCGCCTTCCCGGCGACCGACGGGTCGACGGCGCTCGGAGACGAGTGGCTCGAGGCGCCGCTCGTCGGCATCGTGACCGCGTTCGACGGCGAGCTCCCCGCGACGATCGTCGACATCCTCCGTGTCGCCGTCGGGCTCTCCGGAGCCCTCATCCTGATGATGGCGGTGACGACGTCGATGTCCGGCTGCGCCCGGCTCGCGCACTCGATGGGGACGCACGGGATGCTGCCGCGCGAGATCGGCCGGCTCGAGCGGCGGACGCTGGTCTCACGCCAGGCGATCGCCGCGATCACGATCGTCGCGATCGTCGTCGTCCTGATCAACGTCGCGCTCGGAGACGACCCACGGTTCCTCGCGAGCGCCTACTCCTTCGGCGTCCTCCTCGCCTTCACGCTCGCCCAGCTCGCCGTCATCCGGCTCCGCCGCCGCGAGCCCGAGCTCGCTCGGCCGTTCCGCGCCCGTCCCGACGTCCGCATCCGAGGCGTGGCCGTCCCGTTGCCGGCGCTCGTCGGGGCGCCGCTGACCGCGGCCGTCTTCGTGCTCGCGATGGTCACGCACGAGGGCGCGCGCTACGCGGGGCCTGCGTGGCTCGCGCTCGGGCTGGTGGTGTTCGCCTGGACGCGGTGGCGCGAGCACCGCGGCATGCTCGAGGACGTCGACCCGCGCGCGTCGTTCCCCGTCGGCGCCGCCTTCCGGAGCATCCTCGTGCCGATGAAGCTCGGCGACATCGGCGAGGAGATGGTCGCGACGGCCGTTGCGCTCGCGAAGGAGAAGGGCGCCCGCATCGAGGCGATCACCGTGGTGAAGGTGCCGCGCGAGCGGGCGCTCGACGCCGAGCTATCCGCCCGACGTGGCGGAGAGCGCCGCCGCGTCGCTCGCAGAGGCGCGCGGGCTCGGCGAGGAGAACGGCGTCGTCGGTGCACGCCGACGCCGTCAACGCGCGCTCGATCGGGCACGCGATCGTCGACGAGGCGGCGCGGCGCCGCGTCGACCTCATCGTGATGGGCTCGTCGCCGCGCTGGCGGCGGCAGTCGCGCTTCTTCTCGCCGACCGTCGACCACGTGCTCCAGCACGCGCACTGCGAGGTGCTCGTCGTCGCGTTCCCCGACGGGGTGTTCGACGAGTAACCTCATCCGTATGAGGGCCGTCGTCATCGGGTGCGGTCGGACGGGGTCACAGGTCGCGCTGAACCTCGCGGCGGAGGGCTGGGACGTCACCTGCGTCGACGAGGACGAGGGAGCGCTCGCGCGGCTCGGCGAGTGGCGCGGGGGATTCGTCGTCGGCCACGGGATGGACCTCGACGTGCTCGAGAAGGCCGGGATCGCCAAGGCCGACGCCGCCGTCGTCTCGACGGACGGCGACAACTCGAACATCGTGATCGCCCAGGTCGTCCAGCGCCGCTACGAGCCGACGTGCGTCGTCGTGCGGATCCTCGACCCGCGCCGGGCCGCCTTCTACGCCGAGCGGGGCCTCCGCACGGTCTGCCCGACCCAGACCGCGATCGCGACGCTCACCGACGTCGCGCGCTCGTGCGAGCCGAGCCCGGTCGGGACGGAAGCCTGATGTACGCGATCGTCGCAGGCGGAGGGAAGGTCGGCGCGAGCATCACGCGGTCGCTCCTGCGGATGGGGCACGAGGTGACCCTCGTCGAGCAGCGGCGCGAGCGGTTCGAGCAGCTCGAGGCCGAGTTCGGCCCGGTGGCGCTCGCCGGCGATGCCACCGAGATCCACATCCTCGAGCGCGCGGGGATCGCACGTCCGCCCGAGCTCGTGCTCGCGGTCACGGGCGACGACGAGGACAACATCGTCATCGCGCAGATCGCGCAGGACGGCTACCGCGTCGGGAAGGCGATCGCGCGGGTCAACGACCCGCGGAACCAGACGCACTTCGACCTGCTCGGGATCACCCAGACGGTCTGCGCGACGTCCGGCCTGCTCGGCCTCGTGGAGCACGAGGTGCCCGAGCACGGCATGGTGCGGCTCCTCGAGCTCCGCCGCGAAGGGCTCGAGGTCGTCGAGCTGCAGGTGCCCGCCGAGGCGCCTGCGGCGGGCAAGCGCGTCGCCGGGATCGCCCTGCCCGAGGACGCCCGGCTCGTCTCCGTGACCCGGAACGGGATCGCCGAGCTCATCGGGGACGCCACGGTGATCCGTCCCGGCGACCAGGTCGTCGCGGTGCTCAAGCCGGGCGTCGAGGATCGCCTGCGCCGTGCGCTGATCGGCACCGAGTGACGCCGACCTAGCCGCCCCTCGGGGAGAATGGCGGCGTGACCCTCGCCGAGCTCGCCCTCACGATCGCACTGCTGGGCGCGCTCGGGCTCGACCGCGAGCCGGTTCGGCCTCTCCGCGATCCCCGCCTACCTCCTCGCCGGGATCATCCTCGGGCCGAACGAGCCGGACTTCATCCGCCTCGTGCAGCCCTCCGAGGTGACCGACTTCGTCGCGGAGATCGGGCTCATCTTCCTCCTGTTCTTCCTCGGCCTCGAGTTCAGCGTCGACCGTCTCGTGCGGAGCGGCCGGCACGTCGGGCTCGGCGGCGCCGGCGACTTCGTCATCAACGCCGGCCTCGGGCTGCTCGTCGGCGTCGCGGCGTTCGGCGTGAGCTTCGCGGCGATCGTCGTCGCGGCGTGCATCTACGTCTCGTCGAGCGCGATCGCCGTCAAGGCGCTGACGGACTTCCGGCGTCTCGCCGACGACGAGACCGACCTGGTGCTCGCGATCCTCCTCTTCGAGGACGTCGTCATCGCGGCGGTGCTCGGGTTCGTCGCGACGGGGGGCGGAGACCTCGCGACGACGGCGACCGTGTCCACGAAGGCGATCCTCTTCGTCGCCGTGTCGCTCGTCGCGTCGAAGTGGCTCGGCGCCCACATCGGTCGCCTGCTCCAGCGGCTCGAGCTCGAGTTCTTCCTCCTCGCGGTGTTCGGCTTCCTGGCGGGCATGAGCGCCCTCGCGATCCAGCTCGACATGTCGGAGGCGATCGGCGCCCTGATGGCCGGCGTGATCCTCTCCGAGAGCGGCGTCCGCGAGGAGATCGAGCAGCGGTTCTTCGCGTTTCGCGACGTGTTCGCCGCCCTGTTCTTCTTCGCGTTCGCGCTGACCATCGACCTCGGCGCGCTCGGCGAGGTCGGCTGGATCGTGCTCGTCGCCCTCGTCGTGACGGTTGTCGGCAAGGTCGGCGTCGGGCTCGTCGCCGGCCGGCTCGGCGGGTTCACGGCGCGGCAGGGGATCAACGCCGGCGCCGCGCTCGTCGCGCACGGCGAGTTCACGATCATCATCGCGCAGCTCGCCGCGGGCAACGCAGCGCTCGCGGCCGCCGACCAGGAGGACATTGCCGCGTTCGCCGGCCTCTACGTCCTCGCGACGGCGACGGTCGGCGTCCTGCTTGATGAAGGAGTCCAAGCGCATCGGGCGCATGCTGGTGCCGGCGGTGGCCCCGCCGTGACCGCGCGACCGTGCCCGCTGCTGCTTGACTGTGAGAGAGCCTCAAAGGAGGGGCGATGCCTGTCGAACTGAAGGAGACGCGGCTTCCCGGCGTCGGGGTCAAGTGGTCGATGACGACTGCGAGCGGCAGCCGCATCACCGTCATCCAGCACAACGACGGCGACCGTGAGGTCTACGTCCATCGACGGGCGCGCGACGACGACCCCGCGGTCGTCCTCGAGCTGCACGACGACGAGGCCCGCCAGCTCGGCGTGCTCCTCGGCGGTGCCTACGAGCGGCCGAAGATCGTCGAGGAGCTCGAGATGGCGCTCGGCGAGTTCCAGATCGAGTGGATCAAGGTGCCGTCGGGCAGCTGGGTGCACGGGCGGACGCTCGCCGAGTGCGCGTTCCGCAAGCGCACCGGCGTGACGGTGATCGCGATCCTGCGCGAGTCGGAGTCGATCGCCGGCGCGCAGCCGGAGGACGTGATCCTCGAGGGCGACACGATCGTCGTCGTCGGCAAGGCCGGGCAGTTCTCGACCGTCAAGCGGCTGCTTGCGAGCGGGCCCGAAGAGTCGGAGTCGTGACGGTCAGACGCGCCAGTAGTTGCGCGTCAGGAGCACGAGCACCGGCAGCACCTCGAGGCGCCCGATCCACATCAGGGCCGCCATCACGATCTTCGAGAAGTCGCTGAACGGGGCGTAGCTCCCCATCGGGCCGGCGAAGCCGAGCGCGGGGCCGACGTTGCCGAGCGTGCCGGCGGAGGCGGCGATCGCCTCGGTCATGCCGAGCTCGACGCTCGAGACGCGAGCGTCGATCGCGAGGAGGGCTGCGCCGACGATGAAGATCCCGATGTAGAGGAGCACGAACGCGAGGACGGCCCGCAGGGTGCGCTCGTCGACCGTCCTGCCGTTCAGCCGGATCGGCTGGACGAGCTCCGGGTGGATCGTCTGCCGGAGCTCGCGCCGGAGGATGCGTCCGACGAGCAGGTGCCGCACGATCTTCACCGACCCCGTCGGCGAGCCCGCCGAGGCGCCGACGAACATCAGGCCGATCATCGCCATGATGCTGATCGTCGGCCAGCTCACGTAGTTGGTGATCGCGAAGCCCGTCCCGGTCATCAGCGACGTCACCTGGAACACGGCCTGCCGGACCGCCTCCTCTCCCGAGAACAGGCCGGCGTGGATCAGCTCGGCGCAGACCACCGCCGAGCCGAGCAGGAGCATCGCGCCGTACAGGCGCGCCTCCTCGTCGCGGACGACGACGCGGGGCCGGCGACGGACGAGCGCGAGGTAGAGGAGGGCGAAGTTGAGACCCGCGATCGCCATGAACAGCGCGACGACCCACTGGGTCACCGGCGCGAACGGCTCGAGCGAGCGCGGGTCGGTGGAGAAGCCGCCGAGCGGCATCGTCGTGAGCGCGTTGCCGACCGCGCTGAAGGGGTCCAGTCGATCGTCGAGGCCCGCTCACCCCGATCAGGAGCAGGATCCCGATGAGCACGGCCGTCAACGCGATGTAGAGCAGCCAGAGCCGGCGGGCGGTGTCGCGGATCCGCTCGGCGAGCTGGTGCACCTCGGGCCCCGGCAGCTCCGACTCGAACATCTGGCGGCCGCCGATCCGCAGCCGGGGAAGCACCGCGAGCGCGAGGACGATGATCCCCATCCCGCCGAGCCACTGGCTCAGCTGGCGCCAGAGCAGGAGCGAGCGGTCGAGCGCCTCGACGTCGACGATCACCGTCGCCCCGGTCGTGGAGAAGCCGGACATGCCCTCGAAGAACGCGTCGACGGGACGCGAGACCTGCCGCTCGTCCGAGAGGAGGTAGGGGAGCGCGGCGTACGCGGCCGCGAGCAGCCACGTGAGCGACACGACCAGGTAGCCCTCGCGGAAGCCGATCGGGCCGGGCGAGCGGCGTCCGAGCCGCTGGAGGCCGAGGCCGACCCCGCCGGCGATCGCCCCCGCTCCGACGAACGGCCAGATCGGCTCGCGGTATCCGATCGCGGATGCGAGGGGGATCAGCGCCGACAGGCTGAGGTACGCGAGCATCGTCCCGGTGAGCCCGAGGGCCCCGCGCACGTCGATCCCCACGTACGTCCGTTCGCGGATCCGTTCGGGCCGGTCCGCGCCGGACGTGGGGCTCACAGGACCCGCTCGACGTCCGGGACGCGCTTCGTCTCCGTGAAGACGATCACGCGGTCACCGGCCTGCAGCACCTCGTCGCTGCGCGGGAAGACGCGCCTTGCCGTCGCGGACGATCGCCCCGATCATCGCGCCGCGGATCGGCATGTCGCGGAACCGGAGGCCGACGTACTCGCTCGTCGGCTTGGTCGTCATGTCGAGCACCTCGTAGCGGTCGCCCTCCAGCATCGCGACCTGCTGCGTGCGCGGGTCGTGCGCGAACCGGACGATCTCCTCGGCGGTCACCCCTCGCGGGTTGACGGTCACGTCGACCCCCGACTGCTCGTACACCTTCGTCGAGATCGTGTCGTGGACGACCGCGATCGTGAACCGGACTCCGTAGACGCGTGCCAGCGTGGCCGCGTAGTGGTTCTCGGCGTCGTTCTTGATCGCGAACACGGCCGCCTGCGCCCGCCCGATCAGCTCGCGTTCGAGGAAGTCGACGTCGACGCCGGTGGCGTTGTAGACGCGGCACTCGGGAAGCTCCTCCGCGACCGCGCGGGCTCGGTCGCGGTCCGGCTCGATCAGGCGCACGCCGATTTCCTGCGCGGCGAGCAGCCGCGCGATCGCGGTGCCGATCTGGCCCCCGCCGAAGACGACGACGTCCTTCACGGCTGCCTCGCCCGGCGAGAGCAGGCCTCCCCATGCGCGCGCCGCCGTCGGCGAGCCGATCACGACGATGCGGTCGCCGGGACGGATCGTCTCGCCGCCGCGCGGGAGCGTGAGGGTGTCGTCGCGGATGATCCCGAAGACCCGCGAGTCCTCCGGCAGCTTCGCCTCGCGCAGCGGCCGGTCGATGACCGCGGGGTCGGCGCCCTCCGGGACGTCGAACTCGACGATCTGCACCTGGCCGCCGGCGAACACGTCGGTCTGGCGCGCCGCGGGCATGCCGATCGACCGTGAGACGGCGTGCGCCGTCTCGAGCTCCGAGGACACGGCGAAGTCGACGTCGAGCCGCCCCTCGCGCCAGAGGTCGATGTACTCGATGTTCGACGTGCGGATCACGGACGTCGCGCGTGGGGCCTCGACGCGCGCGAAGGAGCACGCGACGAGGTTGACCTCGTCGCGTGAGGTGCACGCGATGAAGAGGTCCGCGTCTCCGACTCCGGCGTCGCGCAGCGCGCGGCGGCTGGCGCCGTTCGCCTCGATCGTCCCGACGTCGTAGCGGTAGGCGAGCGGCTCGAGGCGCTCGCGCACGACGTCGATCACCGTGAGGTCGTGGTCGCTGTGAAGCGCCTCCACGATGGTCGACCCCACCTGCCCCGCGCCGACGATCACGATCCGCATGCGCGCCGGAGGGTATCCCTTCCGTACGTCGGCGTCCCTGAACGTGCGCATAACCGGACGCTCTGTTGCCAATGGGTACCCTCGGCGGGTGCGTCGGATCGCAGTCCTCGCCGTGGTCGTCTGCGGCGCGATCGCGGTGGGGTCGTCGCTCGCGGCGAATCCGTCCAGCCTCCGGCTGGTGCGGGTCGTCGGCGGCCTCGAGCGCCCCGTCTACGCGACGCAGGCGCCCGGAGAGCCCCGGCGGCTCTACGTCGTCGAGCAGCCCGGCCGGATCCGGGTCGTCGAGAACGGACGCCTCCGGGCCGCACCGTTCCTCAACCTCGTCTCACAGGTCGAGAGCGGCGGCAACGAGCAGGGGCTCCTCGGCCTCGCCTTCTCGCCCGGGTACGCGCGGGACGGGACGTTCTACGTGAACTACTCGCTCCGCGGCGAGGGCGACACGATCGTCGCGCGCTACCGGGCGCGGAACGGCCGTGTCGTCGCGGGCAGCGGGCGGACGATCCTGCGCGTCGACCAGCCCTACTCGAACCACAACGGCGGCAACCTCGCCTTCGCCCCGGACGGGCGGCTGTGGGTCGGGCTCGGCGACGGCGGCTCCGGCGGCGACCCCGAGAACCGCGCGCAGAGCATGGACACGCTGCTCGGCAAGATGATCCGCCTCGACGTCCGTCGCGCCCAGCCGCAGCCGGAGATCGTCGCGCTCGGGCTCCGCAACCCGTGGCGCTACAGCTTCGACCGGGCGACCGGGGTGCTCTGGATCGGCGACGTCGGCCAGAACAACCTCGAGGAGATCGACCGGCTCGCACGGCCCGGCACGGGCCTCGTCAACTTCGGCTGGGACGTCTACGAGGGGAACGCGCGGTTCGAGGACAAGGACCTCGGCGCGGGCCGCCTCGTCCAGCCCGTCGCGCAGTACGGCCGTGGGGCGGGCTGCTCGGTCACGGGCGGCTACGTCTACCGCGGGCCGGCGATCCCGCGGATCTCGGGGCGCTACCTGTTCGGCGACTACTGCAGCGGCACGATCTGGTCGATGCCGGCGGCAGGCGGCGCCATGCGCCTCGAGTCCGTGCGCCTCCCGGGCCTCTCGTCGTTCGGTGAGGGCCTCCGCGGCGAGCTCTACGCGGTCTCGCACGAGGGCGCGGTGTACCGGTTCGCGCGGTAGCGCCGCGGCAGTTGCGGCCGCGACAGCGGACGCCATTAGGGATGTGCCCCGCCGCAGGCGGGGATCAGCGGCGTCGGAAAGCTCAGCCGGCACGACGGCGAACCTGCGGGCTCTGCCCGAGTGCCGCGTAGGCGACCGCGTTGAGCGAGTCGTTCAGCGAGCGGAGCTCGCGGCTCACCTGGATCAGGCCCTCGTGTGCCTCGAGGCGCGAGTCGATCTTCTCGAGCTGGGCGGCGATCCGGTCGAGCCGTTCGAGCAGCGCGTCCAGCTGGCGGTCTGGGACGTCGACGCGTTCCATGCGCCGATTGTAGTCGCGGCCCGCGTCAGCGCCGGTCGCGCCAGCGCCGCCAGCCGACGACGCCGATGAGAACGCCGAGGAGGTCGATCGCGACGTCGCGCGGCGTGCCGAGCCGTCCGTCGACGAACGTCTGGTGCACCTCGTCCGTGACGGCGTAGAGGGCGGCGAGCACGACTGCAGGGACGACGCGGCGAAGCGCGCGGCAGAGCAGCGCGGTGAGGATCGCGTACTCGGTCACGTGGGCGAGCTTGCGGAGCACGACCTCCCAGGTGGAGAGCTCCGTCGAGCTGCCCGGCAGCGACGAGAGCACGAAGATCACCGCCGCCCAGGCGACGACGGGGACCCAGGCTCCGAGCACGGAGCGGCGAACGGGGACGGCCGGGTTGGACACGGCGGAATGGTAGGCTCGCCGCCACACACACGGAGCACGGTGAGGGAACCCGGTGCAAGTCCGGGACGGTCCCGCCGCTGTGAGGGGAGATGCCTCTCCGCCACGACGCCACTGGCCTTCGGGCCGGGAAGGCGGTGGAGAGGGGAGCCCCGAGTCAGAAGACCTGCCGCCTCCGGCAAATCGAACCCCTCGCGGAAGGGAGGATTCGTTGTCTCGACTCCTGTTCGGTCTCGTCACCGCCTGCGCGGTGCTCGCCGGGCTCGCTACAACCGGCGCCAACGGCTCGACCACGGCCGCAGGTCCCGGGCCGGCATTCCCCGTCACGGTCACCGCCGGAAACGGCAAGATCACCGTCTCGCGGGCGCCGCGGCGCATCGTCTCGCTGTCGGCCACCGCAACCGAGTCGCTCTTCGCGATCGGCGCCGGCTCCCAGGTCGTCGCCGTCGACGAGCAGTCGGACTACCCGAAGAGCGCCCCGAAGACGACGCTCTCCGGGTTCACGCCAAACGTGGAGGCGATCGTCGCCTACCGGCCCGATCTCGTCGTCGTGTCGTACGACCCGAAGGGGCTCGTCGACGCGCTCGGCCGGCTCGGGATCCCGGTCATCCATCACAACGGCGCCGCGACGCTGCCCGGCGCCTACCAGCAGATCCGCCAGCTCGGCCTCGTCACGGGAAAGCGTGAGGGCGCTGCGAAGGTCGTCGCCGGGATGAAGGCCCGGATCGCGAAGATCGTCGCCTCGACCCGGGTCAAGGCCAACGGCCTCAGCGTGTACCACGAGCTCACGCCGGACCTGTACTCCGCGACCTCGAACACGTTCATCGGCCGCGCGTACGCGATGCTCGGGCTCCGGAACATCGCCGACGCCGCGGATCGGGCAGGCACCGGGTATCCGCAGCTCTCGGCCGAGTACGTGGTCTCCGCAAGCCCCGACCTGATCGTCCTCGCCGACTCGGTCTGCTGCGGACAGAAGCCGTCGACCGTCGCTGCGCGGCCGGGCTGGGGCACGATCGCGGCGGTGAAGACCGGGTCGATCGTCCGCATCGACGACTCGGTCGCCTCCCGCTGGGGGCCGCGGCTCGTGGACTTCTTCCGCGCAGTTTCGCGAGCGATCACCCGCCTGCGCGCGTAGGCACTCGCGATGGAGGCCGCTGCCGCGAACACCCAGGCCGAGTCGGTCCGGCCGCGCGGGCTCCCGCTCGGCTGGGCCGTCGCGGCGGTGGCCTTCCTCGTGGTCTCGGTGCTCATCGGGATCGCCGCCGGCCCGGTCGATCTCGGCGTCGGGGACATCGTCCGCTCGATGGGCGAGCGCTTCCGCGTCCCGGGAGTCGCAACCTCGCTGACGCCGGTCGAGGAGACGATCCTCTGGGAGCTCCGCGTCCCACGGGTGATCCTCGCCGCGCTCGTCGGCGGGACGCTCGCGCTCGCGGGAGCGACGTACCAGGGGGTGTTCCGGAACCCTCTCGCGGACCCGTACCTCCTCGGCGTTGCGTCCGGTGCAGGTCTGGGGGCGACGCTCGCGATCGTGTACCTGCCGAACGAGCTCCGGGGGCAGCAGGCGCTTCCACCCGCGGCGTTCCTCGGCGGGCTCGTCGCCGTCGTGCTCGCGTACGCCGTCGGACGCTCCGCCGGACGTGAGCGGGACGCGGCCACGCTCGTCCTCGCGGGTGTCACGGTGGCGTCGTTCTTCACCGCGGCGCAGACGTTCGTCCAGCAGCGAAACACCGACACGCTGCAGCAGATCTGGTCGTGGATCCTCGGCGGCATCCCGACCTCGGGATGGGCGGACGTCGCGCTCGTTGTCCCATACATGGCGATCGCCTGGGGGATCATCCTCGCCCACCGCCGCGTTCTCGACGTCCTCAGCCTCGGCGACGACGAGGCGACGAGCCTCGGGGTGGACGTGCGCCGTGTCCGTCTGCTCCTCGTGGTCGCGGCCACGGTCGGGACGGCGGCCGGAGTTGCCGTGGCCGGGCTGATCGGGTTCGTCGGGATCATCGTCCCGCACGCGATCCGGATGCTCACCGGGGCCACGTACAGGACGCTGCTCCCGCTCTCGGTCGTCGTCGGCGCCGGTTTCCTCGTCCTCGCGGACGTCATCGCCAGGACGGTGGTCTCGCCCGCGGAGATCCCGATCGGGGTCGTCACGGCCATCATCGGCGCGCCGTTCTTCGCGCTCGTCCTCCGCACGACCCGGACGTGGGGCGGATGAGCGCGATCGCTCTCGAAGGCGTCACGGTGACGCTCGGCGACCGGCCCGTCGTCGACCACGTCGACGTTCGCATTGCCGAGGGGGAGTGGGTCGCGCTGATCGGGCCGAACGGGGCCGGGAAGACGACGATGCTCCGCGCGATCGCAGGGCTCGTCCCGTTCGAGGGGGCGATCGCGCTCCACGGCACGGCCACCGGGTCGATGCACCGCCGCGAGATCGCCCGAACCGTCGCTGTCGTCCCGCAGGCGCCGTCGACGCCACCGTGGCTGACGGTGGGCGAGTACGTGCTCCTCGGTCGCACGCCCCACCTGGGCTCTCTCGCGCGCGAAGGCGCCGCCGACCACCTCGCCGCCGCCCGGGCCCTCGAGCGGCTCGACCTGCTGGGTTTCCGGGACCGATTGCTCGGGACGCTCTCCGGCGGCGAGAAGCAGCGTGCCGTCGTCGCACGTGCCCTCGCGCAGGAGGCCCAGGTCGTGATCCTCGACGAGCCGACCGCCGCCCTCGACATCGGACATCAGCAGCAGGCGTTCGAGCTCCTCGACGAGCTGCGCGGCGAGTCGGGGCTGACGCTCCTCGCCGCGATGCACGACCTCACGCTCGCCGCGCAGTACGCCGACCGGATGGTGCTCCTCGACGCAGGGCGGATCGTGGCGGACGGTCCGCCGGCCGACGTGCTCACCCAGGGCCTGATCGCGGCGCACTACGCCGCGTCGATCGAGGTGGTCGACGTCGCGGGGCGGATCGCGATCGTGCCGGCCCGACCGACGCGATGAGCGCGCTGGCGATCCAGGGTGTCTCCAGCTTTGCGGGAAAGAGCCTGCTGACGACGGCGCTCGCGCGTGTCTTCCACCGCCGCGGCGTCCGCGTCGCGCCGTTCAAGGCCCAGAACATGTCGAACAACGCGCGCGTGGTCGACGGTGGAGAGATCGGCGTCGCCCAGTATCTCCAGGCGCTCGCCGCGGGCATCGAGCCAGACGTGCGCATGAACCCGATCCTCGTCAAGCCCGAGGCGGACGATCGCAGCCAGGTGGTCGTGATGGGGCGGGTCGACCACGAGCTTGGTGCGCGCCGCTGGCGCGATCGGCCCGGGCCGCTCTGGCCGGTCGCCGAGGCAGCGCTGCGGGAGTTGCTGGACGAGTACGAGCTCGTGCTGATCGAGGGCGCCGGGAGCCCGGCCGAGACGAACCTGCGCTCGACCGATCTCGCGAACATGCGCACTGCGCATGCCGCCGGGGCGCCCGTCGTGCTCGTCGCCGACATCGACCGCGGCGGCGCCTTCGCCCACCTGCACGGCACCTGGGCGCTGGTCGACGACGCCGACCGCGCCGCGCTCAAGGCGTTCGTCCTCAACAAGTTTCGCGGCGACGAGTCCCTGCTGGCGCCCGCTCCGCGCGACCTGGAGGAGAGCACGGGGATGACGTTCGTCGGCGTCCTGCCCTGGGTCGAGCACGGGCTCCCCGACGAGGACGGTGCGGCCACGCCCGCGCAGCGCCCCGGCTCGACGAGCGTCGCCGTCGTCCGGTACCCGACGGCGTCCAACCTCGACGAGCTGAAGCTGCTCGAGCAGGTCGCCGATCTCGTGTGGGCGGGCCGCCCGAATGAGCTCGACGGAGCCGACCTCGTCGTCCTCCCGGGGTCGAAGCACGTCGCGGCGGACCTCGCGTGGCTGCGGGAGCGTGGGCTCGACCGCGCGATCGCCGACCGTGCCGCGCGCGGCGAGCGGGTGCTCGCGATCTGCGGAGGGCTCCAGCTCCTGGGTGGTGCGATCGAGGATTCCGCGGGTGTGGACGGCTTCGGCACCGGTCTTGGGCTGCTTCCGGTACGAACGGTGTTCGGTGCCGAGAAGCGGACGGAGCGCGTCGACGTGGTCGTCGCGGCGCTGCCGGAGCCGTGGCAGGCGCTGAGCGGGCTGACGTTCAGCGGGTACGAGATCCGCCATGGCGAGGTCGCGCCGACCGGGCCGGTGGCGGAGGCGATCCCGGACGGTCGGGGCTACGTCGCCGGCGCCGTGCTGGGCCTGACGCTGCATGGAGCGCTCGAGTCGCCGGACGTCGTGGCTGCGCTCGTCGGCCGGAGGCCGACGAGGCATCTCGAGACGGTGTTCGACGACCTCGCCGATCTCGTCGAGAAGCGGCTCGACGTGGAGGCGCTGGCACGACTGGCAGGGGTCGCGTGACCTCGTCCTCGGGTCAGTGAGCGAAGGCGGCGCCGGACTCCGCGTCGTGCTGCGGGGCGGGCCGTGCATGTAGCCGCGGGACTGTCGCTGCAGCTCGTGCCCTCGGGTGCTCGAGCGCCACGGGGGAGAGCCTCCTGGTGGGCGGGGTCAAGCGAGGATCACGTCGCAGCCGGCAGCGCGCTGCACCTCGGCCGCGACGTCCGCGCCGAAGAGGCTCGAGAGGAACCCGTGGTGGTGCTCGCCGAGGACGATCACCCCCGCCCGGATCCGCGCGGCGGTCTCCACGATCGCCTGCGCGGGCTCACCCGCGGCCCAGGACAGCTCGGCGTCGTGCCCGGCCGCAGCGAGGACGTCGCGCGCCTCCGTGAGATGCGCGACGACGTCGGGCGGCGGCGACAGCGCTGCTCCTTCGTGCGCCGAGATGTCGTCGAGGGTCCCGAAGTGGCGTGGCCCGTCGGGGCTCAGCGGAAGGTTCGCGACGCTCAGCACGACGATGCGCCCGCGCGAGTCGCGCGCCTCGTCGACCGCTCGGTCGAGCGCCCGGCGCGCGCCCTCCGACCCGTCGTATCCGACCAGGATCCGTCGCACGGCGACATCGTGCACCAACGCGACGAGGGTCGCGTCGGTTCCTCCCTCCGCGCGGTCAACCAGCCGGTCTGACGCGCTCCCACTCGATCCGCCGCGAGAACGGCCGGTAGCCGAGCCGCGTGTTGACCGAGAGCATCGGCGCGTTCGTCTCGTCGTTGTCCGTGATCGCGATCGTCGCGCCGCGCTGCCCCGCGAGATGGAGGCTGTGGGTCTTCAGCAGGCGCGCCAGGCCACGGCCGCGGAACGCTCGCCGCGTGCCGGTGACGTTGTTCTGGGCGCGGCCGCTCGGCTCGTCGATCCGGATCATCGTCAGGGCGGCGAGCTCGTCGCCGACGAAGGCCACGAGGCTCGCGTCCTGGTCGATCAACGGCGAGCGCCAGAACTCGTCCCTCCACTCCTCGAACGAGACCCCGTCGAACTCCTCGTTCGGGATGTCGTTCGACACCTCCACGTCGAGCTCGTAGAGCGCTCGCGGGTCGTCGAGGTCGGCGAACGGAACGATGCGGACGCCGTCGGGAACGGGCTCGGGCGTCACGGTGCGCGGATCCACGGCGGAGGTGGACGCGGCGGCGATCTCGGTGAACCCGAGGCGCGTCGGCCAGTGCGCGGGCGCCCGGCTCGTCGACCGAGCCGGCCCGCGTCGTCGTCACGCCGATCGCCGTCAGGTGCTCGTCCCCGGCGGCTGCGAGCGCGGAGCCGATCCCCTCGCCGCGCCGGCTCGGGTCGACGGCGACCACCAGGGTGCCGCGGTTCGGCTCGGCAACCCACCACTCACGGCCCGCGGTGCCCCAGCCGACGATCTCGCCGCCCTCGTCCCAGGCGAGCATCAGGAGCTCGGCCCGCTCCGGGACGTTCTCGAGCGAGTGGCGCATGCCCTCGGCGGTGAGGATCGTGTCCGGCCACGCCCGCTGGCGCATCGCCGCGGCGCTCGGAATGTCGTCGAGTGTGCCCTCGCGAATCACGGCGGCACACTAGCCTCGCGTCCGGGACGGACGTGGCCGGATCGTCGCCGGGGGTCGCGGCTAGCATCGACGCGTGACCGTCACCCCGCACGAGGAGCTCCTCGCCGACCTGAATCCGGCGCAGCGCGAGGCGGTGCTCCACGTCGACGGGCCGCTCCTCGTCGTCGCGGGAGCGGGGTCGGGGAAGACCCGCGTCCTCACGCACCGCGTCGCGCACCTGATCCGCGCGCACGGCGTGAAGCCGAACGAGATCCTCGCGATCACGTTCACGAACAAGGCCGCCGCCGAGATGCGGGAGCGCCTCGAGCGGACGCTCGGACGCACGGCGCGCGCGATCTGGATCCTCACGTTCCACGCCGCCTGCGGCCGCATCCTGCGCCGCGAGGCGGAGCGCCTCGGCTACCGGTCGTCGTTCACGATCTACGACCAGGCCGACCAGGTCCGGGTCGTCAAGGCGTGCCTCGAGGAGCTGGGCAAGGACCCCAAGCGCTTCACGCCGCGCGGCATCCACTCGCAGATCTCCAACGCGAAGAACCAGCTCATCTCGCCGGAGGAGTACGCCTCGCGCGTCGCGTCGTTCTGGGACCAGACGGTGGCCGAGGTGTACGAGCTCTACCAGCGGCGGCTGTTCGCCTCGAACGCGGTCGACTTCGACGACATGCTCATGCTGACCGTGCAGGTCCTCGAGCGCTTCCCGGAGGCGCTCGAGCGCTGGCAGACGACGTTCCGCCACGTCCTCGTCGACGAGTACCAGGACACGAACCACGCCCAGTACCGCCTCCTGCAGCTCCTGGCGGCGAAGCACCGGAACGTGTTCGCGGTCGGCGACCCCGACCAGTCCATCTACGCGTTCCGGGGCGCCGACATCAGGAACATCCTCGACTTCGAGCGGGACTTCGGCGGTGCGGGCGTCATCGCGCTCGAGCAGAACTACCGCTCGACGAACTCGATCCTCGAGGCGGCCAACGCGGTGATCGACAACAACCGCGACCGGAAGCCCAAGCGGCTCTGGTCGGACCTCGGCCAGGGAGACCCCGTCGAGGTGGTCGAGGTCGAGGACGAGCACGCGGAGGCGCGGTTCGTCGCCGCCGAGATCGCGCGACAGGTCGAGGCGGGGAACTCCGCCTCGGAGATCGCCGTCTTCTACCGGACGAACGCGCAGTCGCGCGTGCTGGAGGACGTGCTCGTGCGGCAGGGCGTCCCGTACCAGGTGATCGGCGGCCCGCGGTTCTACGAGCGTGCCGAGATCAAGGATGCGGTCGCCTACCTCGCGGTGCTGAACAACTCGACGGACGCGGTCTCGCTGATGCGCATCGCGAACCGGCCGCGGCGCGGGATCGGCGACACCTCGATCCAGCGCCTGGTCGCGCACGCGGACGCGCTCGGCATCTCGCTCTGGGAGGCGACCGCCGACCCGGAGGCGGCGGGCGTGGCGGCGGCGAGCGCGCGGGCGCTCCGCTCGTTCCGGACGATGATGGAGTCGCTGATGTCGGCCGCGCAGGAGCTCGAGGTCGACGAGCTCGTGCGGGCGGTGCTCGAGCGGTCGGGGACGATCGAGGCGTACGAGGCCGAGCGGACGATCGAGGCGCGCGGCCGGATCGAGAACCTCGAGGAGCTCGTCGGCTCTGCGCAGGAGTACCGCGCGCGCGTCGAGGAGCCGGCGCTGTCGGGCTTCCTGGAGGAGGTGCAGCTCCAGTCCGACCAGGACACGCTCGCCTCCGACGCGGCCCAGGTCACCCTGATGACGATCCACAACGCGAAGGGCCTCGAGTACCGCTTCGTGTTCCTGATCGGGATGGAGGAGGGGATCTTCCCGCACTCGCGCTCGATCGAGGACAACGAGGTCGAGGAGGAGCGGCGGCTCGCGTACGTCGGGATGACCCGCGCGATGGAGCGGCTGACCATGACCCACGCGACGGCGCGGTCGCTGTACGGGCGTCGCGAGTACAACCTCGCATCGCGCTTCCTCGACGAGCTGCCCGCGTCGGTCGAGCGGGAGCGGCTGCAGCCCGCGTCGTGGTCGAACTACGCACAGTCGGCGCGGCAGGTCACACCGCGCGAGGAGCGCGACGTGCCCTCGCTCGCGACGGGCGACTCGGTGCGCCACGGGACGCTCGGCGAGGGCGTCGTCCTCCGGATCGAGCCGGGCGGGGTCGTCACGGTGCGCTTCGCCTCGGACGGCAGCGAGCGCCGGCTGATGCTCGACTACGCGCCGCTGCAGAAGCTCTAGGGCCGAGTACGGCCCCGGCTAGGATCGGCTCCGTGGCCTACCGCGTCCGCACCGTCCGCGACCTCGACGAGTTCATCCCGGCGATCGGGGCGATCGGCCACTACTTCGGCTGGCAGCCGACACCGGAGGACGCGGAGCGATTCTCGAAGATCCTGCCCCTGGAGCGGATGCTCGCCGTCTTCGACGACGGCCGGATCGTCGCGGGCGCCGGCGCGTACCCGCAGGAGCTGACGCTGCCCGGCGGCCCCGTCGCCTGCGCGGGCGTCACCGTCGTCGGCGTCCTGCCGTCGCACCGCCGGAAGGGCCTGCTTCGGCGGATGATGGAGGCGCAGCTTCGCGACGTCCGTGAGCGCGGCGAGCCCGTGGCGGCGCTCTGGGCGTCCGAGGAGACGATCTACGGCCGCTTCGGCTACGGCCTCGCCTCGATGGGCATGCACGTCGAGGCGAAGCGCGACCGCGTTCGCATCCGGCCCGAGCTGCCTCGCGAGGGGAGCTTCCGCCTGATCGACCACGACGAGACACGGCGCGTCCTGCCACGGCTGTACGAGCGGGTCAGGAAGCGGACGCCCGGGTTCCTCGCGCGCTCGACCGACTGGTGGGAGGCACGGCGGATCGGTGACCGGCCCGAGATGCGCCGCGGCGCAGGTCCGCTCGTCCGCGCGCTGCACGAGCGCGACGGCGCGCCGGCCGGCTACGCGCTGTACCGGATCGCGCAGGATGGTGCGACGTTCGCCGAGTGGACGAAGACGGTGCGCGTCCTCGAGGTCGTGGGCATCGACGAGGCCGCCCGCCGCGACATCTGGCGCTTCCTGCTCGAGATCGACTGGACCGACACGCTCCGCGCGGAGCAGCTCGCGGTCGACGACGCGCTGCCCCTCCTCGTCGACAGGGTCAACGAGCTCGGGCTTCGCATCTACGACGGGCTGTGGGTGCGCCCGATCGACGTCCCGGCCGCACTCGCGGCGCGGGAGACGGCGTCGGACGGTCGCGTGACGATCGACGTGACCGCCGATCCGCAGTTCCCCGACAACGTGGGGACGTGGACGCTCGAGGCCGGCGGGCGCGTGAAGCGGTCGTCGCGGCGACCGGACGTCCGCACCGACGTCCAGGGACTCGGGTCGACGCTGCTCGGAGGCTTCACGTTCGCGCAGCTCGCACGGGCCGGTCGCGCGGAGGAGGGCGCGCGGGGAGGGCTCGCCCGCGCGGACGCGCTCCTTCGGGTCGAGCGTGCCCCGTGGTGCCCCGAGATCTTCTGACACCGACCAACCCGGAGTACCCTCGAAGGCGATGATCGTCGTCACCGGGGTCAGCGGTCGCGTGGGCGGCCTCGTCGCGGAAGCGCTCGCGCGCCGCGGCGTGCCGTTCCGGGCCGTGACGCGGAACGCCGGGCGGGTCCCCGACCTCGGCGGCGTCGAGATCGCCCTCGCGAGCTACGACCGGCCGGAGATGCTGGCGGACGCGCTCCAGCCGGGCGACCGCGTGTTCATGGTCTCGATGCACGAGCCGCCCGAGCGGCGGATCCCCCTGCATCAGGCGTTCCTCGACGTCGCGATCGAGCGCCGGGTGGGGCGGATCGTGTACCTCTCCTTCCTCGGGGCCGATCCGGAGGCGTCCTTCCTGCACGCGCGCTCGCACGGCGCGACCGAGCGGATGCTCGCCGAGTCCGGGATCCCGTTCACCGCCGTGCGGAACGGCATGTACGCGGACGAGATCGCAACGTGGTTCGACGCGGACGGCCGCATCACCGGCCCGGGCGGCGACGGTGCGGTGAGCCTCACGTACCGGCCGGAGCTCGCCGAGGCGATCGCGGAGCTGCTCGTCGAGCCCGCACACGACGAGCGCTCGGTCGTGACGATCACGGGGCCGGAGGCGGTGACGCTGTCCGAGCTCGCGGCGGTCGCGTCCGACGTGACCGGTGACGACTACCGCTACGAGCCCCTCGATCGGGAGGAGTGGCTCGCGTACCGCCGTGGCCTCGGCCGGCCGGCGTGGTCGATCGACGCCGGGATCTCGTACTACGACGGCGTCGCGCGTGGGGAGGCGGGCATCGTGGGCGACGACTACCGTCGGCTGACCGGCAAGGAGCCGCTGACGATCCGCGAGCTCGTCGAGCTGCACCGCGACGAGATGCCGCTCACGCGCCCGGTTGCCCAGGAGACGCGTCCCTGAGGCCGATCGAGCTTCGGTACACTCGTTCGTCCCGGGGCGCTTAGCTCAGTTGGGAGAGCACCAGCTCGACAAGCTGGGGGTCACTGGTTCGAGCCCAGTAGCGCCCATTCGACCCCGGCATCCATGCGACGACCCGCATGGATGCTGGGTCATACGTGTCAGGGGTGCCGGGTCTGCCCGCGTGATGCACACCCCGGTGCACACCCGGCATGTCGCTACCTCAGGGACGAGCCTGACTCTCGCGGACAACGTCAATTAGCTCGCGGACACACCCTTGAACGTCCGCATAGACCTGGCTGCCCGTGAAGCGGACAACCCGAATCCCGCAGTGCACTCGGGGTGATCCTTGCGGACCGTGCTAGTTCGGAGGTTGTTCGTCTACTTGCGTCCGCGGCGGCCCGACGACGCTATCCAGCGCACTGCGAGCCGCGTCCCCCGCAAGGGCGTAGCTCTTTCGTGCCACCGCGTACAACGCGTCACCAGCCTGGTGGAAGCCCGACCCCACAGTCGTTGCCCCGACGGTGTCGAAAGCGCTGCCCGCTACGTGGTGCCCAGCGCCCATCCCCGCCGCGGCAGCTGCGGTGGTCAAGGTCGCACCGGCAAGCAGCTCGTAGCCAACCGTCTCCACTCCCAACCCAACCGCGCCGACGACATGCCGGACGACCCCCTGCTGTTTGTCGGGTGCTGGCTCGCTCACCGGAATGCACCTTACAACCACTCCCACGTCGAAACGAGGGTCACCGGGCAGGGACGGACACGATCGCGATTCATGTGAACGACACGGCGAGCTGCGTGGATGACTTCGGCGACGACCACGCCGACGTTACAAGCGGGAACCTCACCGTCCACAAGGGGTAACACCCGATTCGTCTGATCCAACCGCACCAAAGCAACCCACACCACACCAGCGCCCCCCCGGCTTACGCCCCGTAGTCGTTCTCGGATCCGTTAACCCGGCAGACCGCTAACGCTTATTGCTCCTGCGGCTCGGAGAACCCTGGGTTTCTCACGCACGAACTCGGCCCGTTGTGAGACGCGTTGTACGGCGTTCTGCGGCCTGCAAGAACTCTGCCTGCCGGGAGAGATAGCCGGGACGGTAGACGCTTAGAGTGGCTCCTGGCACGACGGCTCGATCTGGCGGTTCGCGTCCCTACCGGACTCGAACATCCCTGCATAGACAGTCTTTTTCCCTTTTGGGTGTGCATGAGGGTGTGCACGACCTTCGGGGACTGACGGAAACCCGGCTGCTACCGCAGAGGGGGCGGGTGCTACCCCGGGGCGCGAACCCGGAGCCTGCATACGTCAATTTTCAGAGTTTCGAAGCCGGCTCCTCATGGTGGGGCTGCTTGCCACGGGAGGGTGGCTAATCAGGTTGGGCCGCATTCGAATCCCGCATGGGCAGTTCGGTGAGCTTGGCCTCGCGCGCCTCGGGCGAGTCGTTCTCCGGGCGGTGGCTCATCGCGTCCCGTGTCGACCATACTCCGCATTCCGGTGCCGGATGCGATCACTATCCCGCCGCTGCCGTCCGCGCTCGAGTGGGACGTGCCGCCCGCGAGTTGGAGCCTCGGCGACGGGCCCGTGCTGACGATCGAGGCGCCCGCGCGCAGCGACCTCTTCCACGACCCCGGCGGGAGCGAGCCGGAGACCGGCGCGCCGCGACTGCTCGGCGCGGTCGAGGGCGACTTCCAGTTCTCGGCGCGCGTGAGCTGCGGGTTCGCGGGCGCGTTCGACGCCGGCGCGCTGCTGCTGTGGGCGGGCGAGCGGTCGTACGCGAAGCTGGCGTTCGAGGTCTCGCCGGACGGCGACCCGGGCGTGGTCTCGGTCATCACCGACGGGCTGTCGGACGACGCGAACGCGTTCGCGGTGCCCGGCGACGCGGTCTGGCTGCGGATCGCGCGGCTCGGTGGCGCCGTCGCGCTGCACGCGCGACTCGACGACGAGCCGTGGCGCTTCGTCCGCCACTTCCCGCTCGCGGCGCCGGGCGGGCTGCGCGCCGGCCTCCTCGCCCAGGCGCCGCGCGGCGACGGCGCGACCGCGTGCTTCGAGCAGATCGGCTTCACGCCAGAGCGCCTGGCCGATCTCCGCTCAGGGGTGTAGCCGCAGCCGGTACGGGTGCTCTCCCGCGGCTGATCGCCGCGGCGAGAGTTGCTGCGCTGCCTGCTAGCTAGCGAGGCCGCGAACTAGCGTCGGCTGCCGCGCTTCGCTCGCGCCTGCTGCTCCTCGCCCGAGAGGAACGGCTCGAAGCGGCCGGTGCGGCCCGCCTGAAGCCGCTCCCGGTTTCCGGGGTCGTGGACGCTGCGGCCATGGAGTGCGCTGAGCGCTCAGAGCTCGCCGTTTGGCTACGGGTTGCGCTGATCGGTTACGTCGGTGGGTTGCCGCCCGCGCTCGCGAGGGATGTTCCAGACGACCGGGTTGCCGCTTGGGCCTCGTACGAGGGCGATGACCTCGGAGTGCAGTGCGGCGGTCGCGGAGATGAGCCAGAACGCGACCGGGTACAGCGCTCCGACGACGAGCGCGCGGAAGATGCTGCGGTCGTAGCTGTGTTCGAGGTTGAGCGCGACGATCATCTGGATGGTCGCGACGAAGGAGATCGCGATCCCCCATGCAAGCGCGAAGCCGAACAGGTTCTGGCCCTGGTCGAGCAGGACGGCGAGCACGGCGAACACGAGTGACGCGAGAAGGGCGATCACCCAGATGAGCGAGGCGAGCCCTTCGACGCTTAGGAGCCACATGCGATGGTTGCGCCAGCGGCTCGCCTCGGCGAAGTGGACGTGGAGGACTTCGCCCTGACCGCGGGCCCAGCGCTTGCGTTGCAGCCACAGGGCGCGGAGCGATGCGGGAACCTGCATCCCCACGAGCGCGCGCGGCTCGTAGGCGGTTTGCCAGCCGTCGAGCAGCAGCTTCCAGGTCAGGTCGATGTCCTCGGTCGCCATCCGTGGGTCGAAGCCGCCGACGGCGAGCACGCGGTCTCGGCGGAACAGCGCTAGGACGCCTGCGACGACGCCGACGCGTCCGGTCAGTGACTGGGTGCGGCGGATCAGTCCGATGATCGATGCCGCCTCCAGCGTCTGCATTGCAAGCAGGAAGCGGCCGCGGTTGGTGACGTGCGGCGCGCCCGCGACCGCGGCCACGAGGGGCGAGCGGGACATGCGCGCGACGAGCAGCTTGAGCGCTAGAGGATGCATGTGTGTGTCGGCGTCGGTGACGGCGACCAACTCGTAGCGCGCCTGCGCGAACCCGTCGTTCAGTTGCGCGGACTTGCCGCGATTGACCGGGTCGCGGATTACCCGGCAGCGGGGGTCGCCGTCGATCGCTTCCAGCGCGGCGGCCTGAGTGGCGTCGGTTGAGCCGTCGTCGAGCACAAGCACTTCGAGTTGTGGGTAGTCGGAGCCGATGGCTGCTGCGACGCTGGTCGCGATCACCGCCTCCTCGTTATAGGCGGGGATCAGCACGGTCACGCCTGGCCACCCGCCCTCGGGCTCGGTAGCCGTTGCCGGTTCGTCGAGCACTCGGAAGAGCACTCCTCCGGCGATCCAGAGCGCTGCGGTGCACACGGGGTAGAGCACGACGAACGCCAGCAGCAGTTCAGCGACTGTCCACATACCGCTTCTCCTGCCGGACACGCCACGCCCACAGCAGGCTGAGGACGATCAATGCAACGACGAACGAGACGACCACCACGAGCAGGCCAAGCGCAATCGCCCAGCTGTACTCAAAGACCCACGCGCCTACGGCGAGGACGACCAGCCACAGGAGTGGGCCAATCACGACGCCCATAATCAGGTTCGAGCGCGTGGCCGGATTGAGCGGCTCGAAACGTACAGATGATCGTGCGACGTCCTCGCGCATGGGTACCGGCGATCGTGTGCGGCAGAATGCTCACCGCCCGCCTTGGCGACGAGCAACGTCCGCGGTTACGGTGGCCCTCTGATGAAGGTATCGGCGGTGCCGCTCGTTGCCTTTATCTGCGGCATCGGTCTGCTCTTGTCCGCGTGCGGTGGCTCGGGCGACGAGAGCGCGTCGCGGACGCCGCATCCCGCTCCCGAGGTCGTACTTACCGCCGAGGAGAAAAAGGTCTGGGCGCCCCTCCCTCCTGACCGCTCTTCGGTGCCCGTGCTCCTGTACCACGGGATCGGCTCGGAGAGCGAGTTCTCTGACCCTGCTGACGCGTCCTACGGGATCGATTTCGCCGACTTCGCCAGGCAAATGACGTTGATCAAGCACGCTGGTTACCAGACCATCGACCTGCCGACCTTTCTGCGCTTTGTCACGGGAGAGCCGGTCGACCTCCCGCCGCGGCCTCTCCTACTTACCTTCGACGACGCCAGAGCGGACTCGTGGACCGGTAGCGACGGCATCCTGGAGAAACTCGGCTTCAACGCCGTCATGTTCGTTGACGTCGGCCGCGTGGACGACGGCGACCCCGAATACCTGACCTGGCAGGAGCTAGAGACGCTCCAGTCAAGCGGACGCTGGCAGCTCGAACTCCACTCAGGCCACGGGCACCAGCAGATCCAGTACGGCTCCGGCCCGAACGACTACGGCGCCTACTACGCCTACGAGAAGCAGGACGAGACGTTCGTCGGATGGCAGGAGCGCGTGCGCTCCGACATCGACTGGGGCCAAGACACACTCGCCGACCATAATCCCGAATTCCAGCCGCTCGCGTTCGCTCCCCCGTATGGCAACTACGGGCAGGACGGCACGAACGACCCGCGCATCCCCGACGACCTGCTCGCCTGGCTGACCGGGCGCTACGACGCGATCTTCACACAGGACCGGAACGCACGCGCCCACCAAGGCAGCCAACAGCCGCTCGGCCGCATCCAGGTCACGCGCGCCATGAGCGGCGGCGACCTCCACTCCAAGCTGCTTACCGGCGACCCCTAGCTGGTGGACCCGCGAGGCCATGTCGCGCCTGGCCCTCCGATAGGGGGGACGTGAGCATCTCTGGGGAGCCCGCTCGACCCCCGCACTCGCGCACCCCGGAAAGGTTTTCGCTCTCAACGAAAGGCGGCGCGCGTGCCTGACTTCGACCCCGCCCTCCGCGCCCGCGAGTCCTACGAGCTCGCGTACGCGCGGACGTGTCATGCGCGCGAGGAGTGGAGGGGTGCCGGTCAGCCGCTCGTGCAGGCGCGCCCGTCCGGCCTGCAAACCGTCCACCCGCTCTTGAAGGCGCTCCAGTCGTGCGAGGCCGAGACCGCGCGCCGCCTTGAAGCGGCGAGGATCAAGCACCGAGGGCCGGCGCCGACCGCCGTCGTGCAGGCCGATATCGGACTGAGTCCGGCGCAGAAGCTGCGCGCCGTGCCACCGGCCTAGTTCGACTGTACGGATCATCCGTACGGTTGACGATGGCGCTCGCGACGGGCACGAGGCCGCCCGGTCGGTCAGGTGTCTCAGATGCCACACCTACGCCACAAACGAGGCATTTGCAGGGACGTTCTAGTCCAGTAGCGCCCATCACCGAAACCCCCGTAAACCGGGGGTTTCGCTTTTCAGGACTGAAAACACCCGTAGGACGTGGGCGCTGACTCGCATCGTGACGCGTCGCCGTCCGGCGTATCGGAAACGCATCCTGCGGCGACGAAGGTAAGGATGACGCACACGGCTGCGGCATGATCCCGCATCGTCAGATCGTAAGCGGGCGGGCGCGATGAACGCTGTCATTGCGCCGAACGGTTCGATGCGGAACTGGTGCGGGCGGCCCTCGGCTGATGGAATGACCGCAGTCTCTCCCCGACAGCTCTCCGCGCCGCCCGCAGACCAGATCCTGTCCACGCGCCCGATACGACGGGCTAGCCGTATCGCCAGGGATACGGGTCGGTAGGGCTGGTCCCGATCGCGCGACCCGCCCCTTGACTGCGCGCGCGCACCGACAACACGCGTGCGATTCCAATACCGTCCCGCACGTGGCACGAGTTGAGCGGAGCGACGCATGGACGACCTCGCTCGCGAACGACAGGGTCGCCTATGTCATCGGGGAGTTTGCGGCCAGGGAACGGATGAGGCTGACTCGCGTGAACCCGAGCACATTCGCGATGAGCCGTGGCAGTCCCGGAATAACCCGAACCTTCGGCTTGTGGATTACGCCGGCGAGCTCGTTGCCTCGCAGGGCGCTCATCGAAACGAGTGCGGCTCCGAGCGGCACACGGATCAGCGCTCGGATCGAGGAAACCTGGGGGCCCGGCTATCTCAACCCACGGGCACAGAGGGCGTACGACGCCATGTTCGCCCAGTGGATGCAGGGTCTTCGCGCTGCGATGCCGGCTCTGCCGGACGAGTCTGCGGTTCAGGGGCAGGACATCGCGGGCCAGTTCGCTCGGCTGGCAGAGCTTCACGCGCAAGGCGTGCTCACCGACGAGGAGTTCTCCGCCGCGAAGGCATCGCTCCTGGCCAGGCCCGACGCCGCTGACTTGAGCGCGTAGGGCTACCCGGTCGGCCAATCAGGTGTCGCCGGCTCGAGGTCGAGTGCGCCGCCCGACCGGCACTCGGGAGACCAGTAGTCCGGCGAGCTTGATTGCCGTCCCGGGTAGGCCGTTTCAGCGTAATAACGCGCCAGCGAGCGCGCATCGTCCTCGGCGGCCCCAAGGCCCAGCGCCACCCGAGCGATGTTCTGCAGCCCGAAGCACTCGGCCCGTGACTCGAGTACGGTCGGGGCGGTAATCACGGGCTTGCCTGCGGTGAGGTCTGCAAGGTGGAACGCTACGTGGGCGAGTGCGTGAATGGCGAAGACGTAGCTGCGGTACGCCGGATCACCGGATCGGACCACGACGTCCGGTCCGACCGATGGCCGGTAGCACGGCGCGGGATCGAGTTCGGTCGTAGTGGTCTCGGAGCGGTCCTCGGTCCTCGTCTTCCAGACAGATTTCCTCACGATCACGCGCTTCTTGACCCAGACTTCGCCGACCTTGACTCTCCGCGTCACCTTCGCGCTCACCGTCGCCCGGTAACGCACCGTCACCTTGCGGGTCGTCGTGACGGTGCGAGAGGCCGGGCATCTCGTCGGTTTCGAGGTCGCTTTCGCGAAGCGCCAGAGGTGCTCGCACACGATGGGCGCGAGGTGCGCCCGGGTGGAGCTATCCGTCCACGTGACAAGCGTCGGAGTCCAGGAACGGGGCCACGGGACGACTCCCGCGGCGGCCGGCAGCTTGAGCGCATCCCATTCGGCCTGACTGTTGCAGTAGACCCGCACCGGACGCTGTGCAATCTCGGAGGCGATCTTGGAGGCAAGGAGCTCGAGCGGCGACTCGTGCGTCGGATGCGTCCATGGGAGGTCCGGCGTATCTGGGATGACGGGGACAAGCACGAAAGGGAGGACTCGCCGCATTGAGTCGGGTCAGAGGCTAGTCGCTTGTGGCTCCTGGCACATGCCGAGCGCTCAACTGCATGGTCTTGAAGAACGATCTAGGCTCGTTGGAGCGAACGTGCCAGCCACACGACCGGTCCCGGTACACGATGAACGCGCCTACCTCGATCACCATCACGCCAGTCTTCGTTGCCGACCTTTCCGTCGAGGGCGAGCGGATGCCGGTCTACGTGCACGTCATCGACCATCCCGATGCGCGCGTGCTGGTCGACACCGGCATGACGGAGCTCCACCCGGCGATGGCCGACATGGATCCCCGCCTCCGGCCGCTGAGCGAGCAGGACTTCGATCTCGCCGGCATCGACATCGTCGTCAACACACACCTGCACGCCGACCACTGCGGCGGCAACCACCTCTTCGCCGGCAGGCCGATCTACGTCCAGCGTCGGGAGCTCGACGACGCGCGCAGTGAGGACGACTACACCATTCGCGAGTGGGTCGAGGCGCCCGGCGTGCAGTACGTGCCGGTCGACGGTGAGCTCGAGCTGCTTCCCGGGCTTCGACTCGTCCCGGCGCCGGGCCACACACCCGGCATGCAGATGGTGGTCGTCGAGACTGGCGGGCGCCCGGTCATCGTCGGCGGCGACGTGGCGGTGTGGTTCGGCGAGTTCGACGAGCCGCCCACCGAAGGCCGACAGCGGGTCCTTGCGCTCGACCCCGAGCTCGTCTGGCTCACGCACGAGCACGAGCCGTGGCAACGCCGCACCGTCTAAGGCATCACGCCCGGCCTTCCGATCCCATTAAGGGAAGGGGCGCTCGCTGAAGGAGATTCGGGAGCGCTGGGTCGTCGGCGGCGACCGGATGCTCGACGAGGAGGTCGCGTGACTCGCGCTTGGGACATGCTGTCACGAGACGACGCCTAGGCGAGGCGCCCTGGAGAGGAGAGAGCGATGGCTACGGATACCCCCATGCAGCTCGGAATGGTCGGACTCGGACGGATGGGCGCCGGCATCGTGCGCCGGCTCCTCCAGGACGGTCACCACTGCGTCGGCTACGACATCCATCAGAACGCGGTCGAGGCCCTTGTCGCCGACGGTGCAGACGGTGCCTCGTCGCTCTCGGAGCTCGCTGCGAAGCTCGAGACGCCACGGGCGGTGTGGGTCATGGTCCCGGCCGGCGAGATCACGACCAGGACGATCGAGGCCGTCGCCGAGGTGCTCGAGCCGGGCGACGTTGTGATCGACGGCGGCAACACCTACTACCACGACGACCTCCGCCACGCGGCAGCGCTGCGCGAAAAGGGCATCCACCACCTCGACGTCGGCACGAGTGGCGGCGTCTGGGGGCTCCGGCGCGGCTTCTGCCTGATGATCGGCGGCGAGACGGAGGTGGTCACCCGTCTCGAGCCGATCTTCCGCACGATCGCGCCGGGTGTCGACTCCGCGCCGCGGACGCCCGGACGCACCGGCGACCCGAGCATGGCGGAGCACGGCTACTACCACTGCGGCCCGAACGGCGCCGGCCACTTCGTGAAGATGGTCCACAACGGCATCGAGTACGGCCTCATGGCCGCGTACGCCGAGGGCCTGAACGTGATCCGCAACGCGGATGCCGGCAAGCGCGCGCGCGATGCCGATGCCGAGACGGCTCCGCTCGAGCACCCCGAGCTCTACCAGTACGAGATCGACACCGCGGAGGTCGCGGAGGTCTGGCGGCGTGGGAGCGTCGTCGGTTCGTGGCTCCTCGACCTCACCGCGCAAGCGCTGCACGAGTCGCCGACGCTCGTGGAGTTCGGCGGCCACGTCTCGGACTCGGGCGAGGGCCGCTGGACGTCGATCGCGGCAATCGAGGAGGGCGTCCCGACACCAGTGTTGACGACGGCGCTCTACTCGCGCTTCGCCTCACGCGACCTCGACGACTTCGGGAACAAGGTGCTCTCCGCCATGCGCAAGCAGTTCGGCGGGCACGACGAGAAGGCGCCGGTGTGATGTCGCCTACTCGGCCGGGCAGCAGCTGATCACGACGGCTACCGAGCGTCGGTCTTGCCGGCGTGCTCGTCGCCTTCGCGTTCGGGTGGACGGGCGGCAAGCAGCTCGTCAGGCAGTCGTACAGCGAGGCGCGGGTGCGTACCTCTCGTCACGGCGCTTCCCTCGACGCGGACGTTTGAGAACCCGTCGTCTTCGTGCGTCCCGCGACGGCCTCGACGTGCCCTAGAGGCCCTCCACGTACGTCTTGCACTCCTCCTCGCTCGCGAACTGCGGGTACGTGTGCCAGCCCGGGTCGACGCACTCCTCGAGGGTCGTGGGGTACACGAGAGGCATCGCCGGCACCTTGCGCGTGCCAGCGGCGCCGACGATCTGGCGGCCGCTCGAGTCGAAGAGGTCTCCGACGCTCCCGCCGAGCGCCGCGAGCGCGACGATGACTGCCATCGCAATGCCGGCGAGGATCAGGGCGAACTCGGCAAGTGCCTGCCCGGCTCGTTTTCGAGCGGCCTGCGGCGCATCCATTCGACCCTATTGGTGCCGTCGGAGGTCGCTCATTTCCGCTTCGTGCGAGGTTTTCCGCGCTGCGCAGGCCTTCGCCGCCCGGAATCTGCGAGAATCCCCCTGTGATAGTCCAGCCAAGTCGGGTTTCCCGACACGGGGGCGTGGGTACGAGCCGCCATGTTTGCCGACGGAGGTAGCCCACATGACCGGACGCACCCAGCTCGACACTCTCGTCCTCGGCACCGCCGCACGGCGTCCGATGCTTTCGGTGTGCCCTGTGTCAGGCTGCCGGCGGCTCACGATGGGCGGCACCTGCGTCGAGCACGACGCGCCCGTGACCGTGACGTTCCCGCGCGGGCGTCCGTTCGTCCGGAGCGCCGTCGGCTTCGCGCCGGAGCGCCTCGTCTCGCCCGTCTAGCCGACGAGCGCGTCGCGCACGCGGCGCTGGAGGTCGGCGATCAGCTGCTCGCTCGCGGTCATCAGGCGGCCCTGCGGGACCATCCCCGAGTCGAGCCCGCGCTGGACGGCCTCGACGAGCGCCCCGTCTGGTCCCGCTGAAGGGGGCCACAACCCCCCATTCGAGGCATGCAGGAATCCGGGACGTACGCAAAGTGAGTGCGTGGGTGTTTCCTCTGGATGGAATCTCGTCTCGCGGGCCGCGCAGCGCCCGGCCAAGCCGAAAGGCGACGTCCGCGTCGAATCGGCGGTCGCCGAGCTGACGCCGGCCCGCGAGACCTGTCGGCCATACCCGGCATCCCGTCGGGCGAAGCGTCGCCGTCCGGCCGCGTAGCGGCCGCCGGCTGGCCCCTCGGCCCGGCTAGACCGTCCGCTTCCGAAATTGGGTGGAGGTGTGGGCACGGACCTGGTTCCACCCGGGCTCGGTGCCGGCGATCATGTGTGGAGTGGAGCGGGCTTACTGGGGGCCGCGTCGATTGGGGGTAGGGCGCGGCTGGATGGGGGCGCAAACCCGCTCGGCTGCGGTCCTACCCGCTTCGGCGATTCTCAAACTCGGGCGTTGACGATCGCGTATCGTGTGGGCGCGGGCGGTATCGCCATGGCGTCACGCTGGGGAGTGGGGAAACTTGGCGTGGCTGATCCGCCCGCGCCACGTCCGCCGCCTGGACGAGTCCTTCGCGCTGCCGCCAAGCGGGCCGTCGCTGCTAGGTCGGGTGCGGTACTTCCGTCACAGCGATCGGCGTGTCGGAAAACGGATTGACGCGTGTGACGTACCCCCGGAGGGCCTCTCCATCCTGAGGGCCGTCTGTCGGCCGCATGAGAATCGTCTCGCCGACGAGCGGAAGGCCCCGGCCGAAGTACTCGTATGCGCCAACCTCGAACGACGGCACGATTCCCGGCCGAACCATCGTGACGCTGAAGGTTCGTGGGGGTTCCAGGCCCCTCCGCTTGCCGGCCGCGGCTTCCGGCCGGTGGCCGAACTCGCGTGCCGCGCAACGCGGGCAGTAGATCGCGACGGCGGGCTCCCAGTCGTCGGGTTCGTCCCGATCGGGGACGTCGCAGCGCAGCGCGACCCAGCCCTTCCCGAGCGCATCGGAACAACAGCCGCATTCGACGCAGTTGAGCAACCTCACCCCTCCCCCCGCGTCGCATCTAATCCATTTTCGATCGGCGAGCAAGAGGGTGCTTCGGGGGCGCGCGCGGCTAGCCGAACGCCGTCAGTCTGTCGTCAGTTTGTTCGGTGACGAGGCCGAGGCGCTCGGCCGCAGGCTGCTCGGGGAACCAGGATCGGGTACCAACCCGGCGCAAGCCGTGCAGGCGGGCCGGCGCGGCTAG
>CAVQHL010000031.1:0-14468 GCA_963712255.1 uncultured Actinomycetes bacterium | reverse complement strand
CGGGTCTCGGGCCCCATCGAGGCTCGCACGCCCGCCGCTTGGATTACGCGGCGCGGAGTGCCAGACTTGCCCCGTGCACCTCCTGCGGCGCGGAGTGGTCACGGGGCTCGTCGTGCTGGGCGCGATCCTCGTCTCGACGGCCGCCGCGGCGCGGTCCACCGATTTCCGTGACGACTTCACGACGCTCGACACGCGGCGCTGGATCGAGATCACCCGCCCGTTCGGCCACGGCACCGTCGACGCCTCGAACGTCGACGCTGCAGGTGGCGCCCTTCGCGTCCGGCTGCCGGCTGGACGCCTCGACGGGGGCGAGCTTCGGTCGACGAGCCTGTACCGGTACGGCTCGTTCAGGGCCCGGATGAAGATCGCAAATGCCCCGTCGTCTCTGACGGCGTTCTTCCTCTACAAGCAGCCCGACTACGCGCAGGAGCTGGACATCGAGCTCTTCAACGACTCGACCCGGCGCGTGATGTTCACGACGTACTCCGGCAATGCCATGACGAACACCGTCACCAAGCTCCTGCCGTTCGACGCGACGGCCGCGTTCCACGACTACGTGATCGACTGGGACGCCCGCTTCGTCCGCTTCCTCGTCGACGGCGTCGAGATGCAGCGCTGGTCGAGCGGCGTCACCAACTCCGCGATGTACCTCTTCGTGAACGCGTGGTTCCCGTCGTGGCTCGGCGGGGAACGACCGGCGACCGACCGGTTCACGGAGGTCGACTGGATCGAGCAGGTCGGGCGCTAGCCCCCGCTCAGCGCTTCACGTACATCGAGACGTGTGCCCGGCCGAGAGCCGTTCGGGCGATCCAAGTCGTACGTCGACGACGTCTCGCTGGCGAGAACCTAGGCAGACCGGCCGGGCTCTCCCGCGCTTGCTCGTCGCGGTATCGCCCTGAGTCACGTCACACTTCCGGGATGACCGAGGCCCGGACCGTCGTCCTCGTCGAGGGGACCAGCGACCAGCACGCCCTCGAGGCGCTGGCGAGACGACTCGGCCGGGATCTCGCCGCGGAGGGCGTGGCGGTCGTCCGGATGGGCGGCGCGCAGGCGATCGGAGGCTGCCTCGAGCGGTACGGCCCGCGCGGGCTCGACCTCCGGCTCGCGGGCCTCTGCGACGCCGGCGAGGAGCGGTACGTCCGCCGTGCGCTCGAGCGGGCCGGGCTCGGCGCCGACCTCACGCGCTCCGGCATGGAGGAGCTCGGCTTCTACGTCTGCGACGTCGACCTCGAGGACGAGCTGACCCGGTCGCTCGGCCCGGGCGCCGTGGAGCGGGTCATCGAGGCCGAGGGCGAGACCTCCGCGTTCCGCACCTTCCAGAAGCAGCCCGAGAAGCGCGATCTGACGCTCGAGGAGCAGCTGCGGGCGTTCATGTGGAACCGGAAGATCCGGTACGCCACGCTGCTCGTGGAGGCGCTCGACCTCACCCGCGTCCCACGGCCGCTCGACCGCCTCCTGGCCGCCGTCTGAGGCGGGGAGGGTTGGCCACCGGGCACGATCGCCCGGTGGCCGCACGCCGGTCCGTCAGCGCAAGCTGACGGCGAGCTCCTCGAGGAGGTCGAGCGCGTCCTGCAGCCCGTCCTCCATCCCCGAGGCGATGATCATGTCCCGGACCTCGCGGCTCGGGCACGCGACGAGGATCGTGAGCGTCGTCCGCCCGTTCGCCTCGGCAAGCGTCATCGTGTCGACGACCTCCTCGCCGGGCTCCGGCTCGGGCACGCCCTCGTAGATCTCCGTCGTGACGATGCGCTCGTCCGGGACGATCTCGCGGTACGTGCCGTGGAACGCGACCTCCTGGCCGCCGTCGGCGACCATCGCGTAGCGCCATCCGCCGCCGACGCGGAGGTCGATCTCGACCACCGTCATCGTGCCGCGGCGCGCGTGCCACCAGCGCCGGACGAGGTCGGGCTCGGTGTACGCCCGGTAGACGAGGTGCTTCGGTGCAGAGAACTCCCGCGTGATGAGGATCTCCTCGTCCGTCGGGAGCGTCACGGTCGCCGAGTGGCTACTCGTGGTCGTCATCGTCGTCCTCCTTCCGCTCGAGCTCGTCGAGGACGAGGTCGAGCGCGTCGAATCGCTCCGTCCAGATGCGCTCGTAGCCCTTCACCCAGTCGTGGATCGGCTTGAGCGCCTGGCCGTTCAGCGAGTAGAGCCGTTGTCGTCCTTCCTCACGCACGTCGACCGCCCCCACCTCACGGAGCACCCGCAGGTGCTTGGAGACCTGCGGCTGGGCCAGCCCGAGCAGCCGAACGAGATCGTTCACGGGACGCTCGCCGCCGGCGAGGAGATCCAGGATCTGCCTCCGCCGTGGCTCGGCGACCGCGTTGAACGCATCTGCCGTCGTCGCTGCTCGTGCCATGCGATCATTGTATTCCGATATAGGAATATGTCAAGCGAGACGACCGGCAGGGTATGACTGTGGCTCGATGCCGAGTCCGCGATCATGCGTCCGGATGCCGAGGATGAGCACCACGCCAGACAATGGGATCCGCCGGCTCGACGCGGTCGACGACGCCCAGATCGCGGCGCTCGCGAGCGTCCTCGTCGACGCGATCGACAGCGACGCGGGCGTCAGCTTCCTCCATCCCCTCGAGCCGGAGCGGGCGCAGGAGTTCTGGCGCGGCGTCGCCGACGACGTGGCTGCAGGGCGGCGGGCGCTGCTGGTCGCCGAGGACGACGCCGGCATCGTCGGCACCGTCCAGCTCGTGCTCGCCCAGCCGGAGAACCAGCCGCACCGCGCCGACCTGTCGAAGATGCTCGTCCATCGCCGTGGCCGGCGACGCGGGCTCGGCGCGGCGCTGCTCGAGGCGGCCGAGGAGACGGCGCGCGACTGCGGCAAGACGCTGCTGGTGCTCGACACGAACACGGGCAGCGACGCGGAGCGCCTCTACACCCGGATGGGCTGGATCCGCGTCGGCGAGATCCCCGACTTCTCGATCCAGCCGCGCGGCGGCCTCCGCGCGACGACGGTCTTCTACAAGAAGCTCTAGGCCGCCTACGCGCGCGGGACGACGAGGCCCGACTCGTACGCGACGACCACCGCCTGCGCGCGGTCGCGGAGGCCGAGCTTGCGGAGGACGTGGCTCACGTGCGTCTTGACCGTCTCGTCGCTCAGCACCAGGCGCTCGGCGATCTCGTGGTTCGAGAGGCCCTCGGCGAGCAGGCCGAGGATCTCCTTCTCGCGCGGTGTCAGCACCGACAGCTCCTCCGCCCGGAGCTCGCGGCGGGGGCGGAGCCGCGCGAACTCGGCGATCAGGCGCCGTGTGATCGCCGGTGCGAGGAGCGCGTCGCCCGCCGCGATGACGCGCACCGCGTCGAAGAGGGACTCGGCCGGGACGTCCTTCAGCAGGAAGCCGCTCGCGCCGGCGTGCAGGGCGTCGTAGACGTACTCGTCGAGGTCGAACGTCGTGAGGATGAGGATGCGCGGGAGCGGCTCCTCCCCGCCTGCGCAGATCACCCGCGTCGCCTCGATCCCGTCCATCACGGGCATCCGGACGTCCATCAGCACCACGTCGGGGCGGTGCTCGACGCTGAGCCGAACGGCCTCGGCGCCGTCCGCCGCTGCCCCCACGACCGTGATGTCCTTCTGCGTCTCGAGCAGCGCCGAGAACCCGGCCCGGACGATCTCCTGGTCGTCGGCGACGACGGCGCGGATCACGCGATCGTCCCCTTCGTCGGGCAGCGTGACCTCGACGACGAAGCCGCCGCCCTCGGCGGCGCCGCAGGAGAACGTCCCGCCGGCGATCGCCGCGCGGTCGCGCATCCCCACGAGGCCGTGCCCGGCCGTCGAGCTCGCCGTCCGGAAGACCGGGGCCGTGGTCCCGCACCCGGAGGAGCAGCGTGTCGTCGCCGTAGGAGACCTCGACGTCGACGTCCGCCCCGGGCGCGTGACGCCGTGCGTTCGTCAGCGCCTCCTGGACGATCCGGTACGCGGCGAGGTCGATGCCCGCGGGCAGGGGGACCGCCTTCCCCTGCATGATCAGGCGGATCTGCGCGCCGGCGTCGCGGGCGGTGTCCACGAGCTCCGGCAGCTGGTCGAGCCCCGGCTGCGGTGACCGGTCGGCCCCGCCGGCGACGTCCTCGCGCAGCACGCCGAGCAGGCGCCGCGTCTCCGTGAGCGCGTCGCGGGCCGTTGCGGCGATCGCCTCGAACCGGCCGCGTGCGTCCGCCGACAGCCGCGGAGAGGTGAGCCGGGCGGTCTCGCTCTGCACCGCGATCACGGAGAGGTGGTGGGCGACGATGTCGTGCAGCTCGCGGGCGATCCGGGCGCGCTCCTCCATCGCCGTCTGCTCGCGCTCGCTCGTCGCCATCCGCTCCTGCGTGGCGGAGAGCGCGTCGACGATCTCCGTCCGCCTCCGGGTCGACTCCCCGACGATCACCGCCGCGACGACGAGGAGGAAGGGCACGACGCTCGAGAGCCGCGCGGAGCCGCCGTCGAACGGGACCGCGGCGTTGAGCGAAGAACGGCAGCGCGAGCGCGGCGCCGTACACGAGGCCGCGACGGGCAACGAGGTGGCCGGCCAGGTAGAGGAGGACGCCGATCGCGGTGAGCGTCAACGACGCCTCCCGGGAGCCGAGCAGCACGAGGACGCAGAACGAGGTCGCGCCGGCCGCGATGAGCGGGAACCGGGAGGCGACGAGGAGCGGCGCGACCGCGAGCACGTTGAAGAAGACGGCCAGCGCCGGGTCGCCCTGCTGCTCGAACGGGAAGCCCTCGTCGACGTCGGGCGTGTAGATGCTCGCCTCCAGCGCCGCGATGACGGCGAGGGCGAGCGTCAGGGCGATCCGGCCGTCCCGTCCCGAGAACACGCGCTGCGCCACGACGAACGCGCGCTGACCGTCCCGGACGAGCTCCATGGCGGGCATTGTCGCGAGCCCTCGCCTCGCACCGCGTCGCGCGTGACCGCGATCTTGCCTCTCCCTCTCGCGGGGGAGGCCGGGGCTGCGGGTCACCGGCGCGTGGCGGACGAAAGACACCGCTCACGCGCGACGCGGTCGCGTCCAGCGCCGTCGTACCGTCGGAGCCGTGGACGTGACGATCGAGACGCATGGCCTCACGAAGCGCTACGGGCGGACGCTCGCGGTCGACGGCCTCTCGCTCGCGATCCCGCCGGGACAGGTCACGGGCTTCGTCGGCCCGAACGGCGCGGGCAAGACGACCACGATGCAGCTCCTGCTCGGGCTTGCCGCGGCGGACGACGGCGAGGCGCTCGTCGCGGGACGGCGGTACGCGTCGATCGAGCGACCGCTCACGGTCGTCGGGGCGCTCCTCGACGCCGGAGCGCTCCACCCGAGCCGGTCGGCCCGGAACCACCTGCGCTGGCTCGCCCGGAGCAACCGGATCCCGCTCGACCGGGTCGATCACGTCCTGCAGCTCGTCGGGCTCTCGGGCGCGCGACGCAGACGCGCCCGTGCGCTCTCCCTCGGCATGCGCCAGCGCCTCGGCGTGGCCGCCGCGCTCCTCGGCGATCCCCCGATCCTCATCCTCGACGAGCCCACGATCGGCCTCGACCCCGAGGGGATGCAGTGGATGCGGGAGACCCTTCGGGCCATGGCAGCGGAAGGTCGCACCGTCTTCGTGTCGAGCCACCTCATGAGCGAGCTCGAGGGCACCGCCGACCACCTGATCGTGATCGGCCGCGGCCGACTGCTGGCCGACCTCTCGGTTGCCGAGCTGATCGCCGCCGCCTCGGACGACCGGGTCGAGGTGCAGACGCCCGAGGCGCCGGCCGCGATGACCGTGCTGGCGAACGCCGGCGCCACGGTGATCTCGAACGGACGGGATCGCGTCGCGGTCGAGGGCATGCCGGCGGCCGAGGTGGCCGCGCTGCTCGCCTCGCACCGGGTCCCCCTCGACGGGCTCGTGTCGACGCGTGCGACGCTCGAGGAGGCGTACTTCCGGCTGACGCGCGGTGCCGCCGAGCACGTCACCGGCACGCTCCCCACGGAGAGCACGCCGCGTGACGGCCACGCTTCGCTCCGAGTGGGTGAAGCTCCGCACCCAACGGGGAACCGTCGTCGCGCTGGGGGCGATGTGCGTGCTGATGGTCGGCATGACGGCCTTCTTCGCGGCCGAGGCCGAGACCAACGCCGTGCTCGGGGGTGACGACGACCTCGTCCAGATACGCCCTCGACGGCATCGTCTTCGCCGAGCTCGCGGTCGTCGTCGCCGGAGCGTCGCTGATCACGGGCGAGTTCGCGACGGGGATGCTCCGGACGACGTTCACGGCGACCCAGAGCCGGCTCCGTGTCCTGCTCGCGAAGGCGCTCGTGCTCTCGCTCGTCACGTTTCCGCTCGCGCTCGTCACCTCGACCGCCGCCTTCCTCCGTCGCGCAGCCGCTGCTCCGCGACGGCGGCTACCGTCGCCCCGGCCTACCCGCCCGTGTCGCTGACGGATCCCGGCGTCCCACGCGCCGTCGTCGGCACCGCCCTGCTGCTCACGGCCTACGCCCTGCTCGCGCTCGGCGTCGGCGCGATCCTGCGGCACTCGGGCGCCGACGATCGCCACGAGCATCGGGCTGATCTTTCGTCCCGTTCCTCTTCCTCGGCGCGTTCCCCGAGCACATCCGCACGAAGATCGAGCAGCTCACGCCGCTGGCGGGAATGGCGATCCAGTCGACCACCGACCGGATGCTGGCGCCGTTCGACGGGCGCTCGGGCATGCCGATCGGCCCGTGGGAGGGTCTCGGGGTCGCGTTCGCGTGGGCGCTCGGCGCACTCGTCCTCGGCTACGCGTTGCTTCGCGCCAGGGATCCCTGAGCAGGCTCGGGCACGCGCACGCGGAGCGGTGCCCGCACCGCGAGCACGGCCGAGAGGACGAGCGCCCCGCCGACGAGCTGCGCCGCTCCGAGGGACTCGCCGAAGACGACGAACGCCAGCGCGACCGTGACCACGGGCTCGACCGTCGAGAGGATCGAGGCGGCCGAGGGGCCGACGCGCCGGAGGCCCGCGAAGAACAGCGAGATCGCGCCGACCGTGGAGACGACGGCGAGGCACGCGAGCCACGCCCACCCCGCCGCCGTGACGCGACGCCGGCGCGAGGCCGCCGCCCGCGAGCCCGGCCAACGTGAGCGTGGTCGCCGCCCCGGTGCACACCAGCGTGCTGAGCACGAGCGGGCCGAGGCGCGCCGCGATGCCCTCCGAGCTCAGGATGTAGACGCTGTAGACGACCGCGGCAGCGAGCCCGAGAGCCGCTCCGAGGGCGTCCACGCCTCCCGAAGCGGCGCCCGCCAGGACGAGCACGAGACCGGCCGACGCGAGCAGCAGCGAGACGGCCGTGCGGCGGCTCGGGGTCTCGCGGCCGAGCGCGATCGCCGCGACCGTGACGATCACGGGGAAGGTGTAGACGAGAAGGCCGAGCAGCGACGCGTCGATGCGCTCGAGCGCCGCGAAGTAGGCGCCCGTCTGGACGCAGTAGCCGATCCCTCCGAGCGCGAGCGCGATGCCGACGTCGCGCCGGGACAGCGCGCGGAGACCACGAAGGCCACCGGTGCACGCCAGGATCGCCCCAGAACAGCGCCGCCGCGAGCACGAAGCGCGTCGCGAGCAGCGTCCCCACGCTCGCGCCCTCCCCGTAGGCGAGCTTGCCGAAGATCCCCATCGCGCCGAAGGCCGTGGCGGAGGCGAGGCAGAGGAGCGGGCCGGTCGAGCGCATGGCTCGATCCTGCTCGAGCGATTGCGTAGAAGCAATTGATCTTCTTTATGCTCAATCGGTAGATTTTCTACTGCATGCTCGACCTCCACCGGCTCCGGCTGCTTCGCGAGCTCGAGGCGCGCGGGACGATCGCCGCCGTGGCCGAGGCGCTTCGCTTCACCCCCTCCGCCGTCTCGCAGCAGCTCGCCGTGCTCGAGCGCGAGGCGGGCGTCCCGCTCCTCGAGCGCGCCGGCCGCGGTGTCCGCCTGACCGACGCCGCGCTCGTCCTCGTCGGTCACGCCGACGCGCTGCTCGAGCGGTCGGAACGTGCCGAGGCGGAGCTCGCCGCGGTGTCGGGGCGTGTTGCCGGCCGGGCGCGCATCGCCTCCTTCCAGTCGGCCGCGTTCCACCTTGCCGTCCCCGCGATGCAGGCGCTCGCGCGCGACGCACCGGACCTCCGCTGCGAGCTGGTCGAGGCCGAGCCGGAGCAGTCGCTGCCGACGCTGCCCATCGGCGACGTCGACCTGGTCATCGGCGACGAGTGGCAGCACCAGCCGCTCCCTCGCCTCGTCGCGATCGACCGCGAGGATCTCCTCCACGACCCGGTCTTCCTCGTGCTCCCGGCCGACCACCCGGCGGCGCGACGGCACCGTCGCGCCGTGCCGCTCGCCGAGCTCGCGGGCGAGCCCTGGACGACGGGGCACCGCGAGACGCGGTCGGGGTGGGAGGAGGTGATCGTCCGCACGTGCCGCGAGCTCGGAGGCTTCGAGCCCGACATCCGGCACCGGACGAACGACAGCGTGACGAGCCTCGCGCTCGTCGCGGCGGGCCAGGCGGTGACGCTGCTCCCGCGGCTCGTCCGGCCCGGCGCCCGGCCGGGTGTCGCCGTCCGCGAGCTCGCCGACGGCTCCGTCCACCGGACGATCTTCGCCGCGACCCGCGCCGCCGACGTCGAGCGGCCGTCGATCGTGGCCCTCCTGGCCGCGATCCGCGCGGCCGCTGCGGACGTCCTCGCGGACGACGCACGCGATCGGTAGCCACCACCCATCTCAGCGACGTCCACTTCGTCTGGGTCTGCCGCATCGTCTGCGGCTGACCCGCTCGGGAGGGAGGTCTCGGCCTCCCCTCTCCATCCGCAGCCTAGGGTGTCCTCTTCCGCCGGTCCCGTTCGTCTCTGACGCATCACCGTCCCAACCAGAGGAGGACACACCGTGAAGTACATGCTCCTGATCCATCAGGGCGACACCCCGACGCCGGGGTCGGAGGCGTGGGACCGGCTGTCCGAGGACGAGCAGCGGGCGGTCTACGCGGCCTACGGGTCGATCAACCAGACACCCGGGAGTGACGCCGGGCGTCCGGATGCAGCCGCCGGAGCTGGCGACGACGGTCCGGGTCGAGGACGGCCGCACGCTGACCACCGACGGGCCGTTCGTCGCGGTCAAGGAGGCGCTCGGCGGCTACCTCTTCCTCGAGGCCGACGACCTCGACGCCGCGATCGAGCTCGCCTCGCGCATCCCGGCGGCCTCGATGGGCGGCGCGATCGAGGTGCGACCGCTGGCGGAGTAGTGCTCGAGCAGGCCTTCCGCGACGAGTGGGGACGCGTCCTCGCGGCCCTGATCGGCTTCCTCGGCGACTTCGACCTCGCCGAGGAAGCCGCCCAGGAGGCCTTCGCGATCGCGGCCGAGCGCTGGCCCCGCGACGGCGTTCCCGCGAGCCCGCGCGCCTGGCTCGTGACGACGGCCCGACATCGGGCGATCGACCGCATCCGCCGCGAGCGGACGCTCGCCGCAAAGACGCGCCTCCTCGACGTGCCGGAGGCGACGGAGGACGAGGTGGACGAGACGACGATCCCCGACGAGCGGCTCGAGCTGGTCTTCACCTGCTGCCATCCGTCCCTGGCGCTCGACGCCCAGGTCGCGCTCACCCTGCGGACGCTCGGCGGCCTCACGACCGAGGAGATCGCGCGCGCCTTCCTCGTCCCGGACGAGACGATGGCGAAGCGTCTCGTCCGCGCAAAGCGGAAGATCAAGGCGGCCGGGATCCCGTTCCGCGTGCCCCCGGCGCACCTGCTGCCCGACCGGCTCGCGGCGGTGCTCGCCGTCGTCTACCTGATCTTCAACGAGGGGTACGGCGGCCGGGGCGACCTCGCGGCCGAGGCGATCCGGCTCGGCCGCGCGCTCGCCGAGCTGATGCCGGACGAGCCCGAGGTGCACGGGCTCCTCGCGCTGATGCTGGTCAACGACGCGCGGCGCGACGCGCGCTTCGCCGACGGCACGATCGTCCTCCTCGAGGAGCAGGATCGCTCGCGCTGGGACGCCGAGCAGATCGCGCGCGGACGCGCCACGCTCGACCGCGCGCTCGCCCTCGGTGGCCGCGACGTGTACGTCCTGCAGGCGGCGATCGCGGTCCTGCACGTCGACGATCCCCGGACTGGCCGCAGATCGCGGCGCTCTACGGCGAGCTCGCCCGCCGCACCGGCTCGGACGTCGTGACGCTGAACCAGGCAGCCGCGATCGCCGAGGCGGGCGACGTCGAGGCGGCGCTCGCCGCTCGTGGACGGTCTCGATCTCGACCGCTACCACTACCTCCATGCGACCCGCGCCGAGCTCCTGCGGCGGCTCGGCCGCGACGAGGCTGCCCGCGCGCCTACGACCGCGCGCTCGAGCTCGTCCACGCGGACGAGGAGCGACGCTTCCTCGAGCGGCGCCGGGCCGAGCTCGAGCGCTGAGCCGCCGCCGACGCTCACCCGGCGGTGGGAGCGCTCGTACTCGGCCGCGACCTTCGGGGCACGACCATCTGCCAGGCGTCGAGCACGAGGTCGCGCATCTGGGCTCGTCGATCGCCGCGAGCCGGACGACCGCCCAGTTGTAACGGAGGTCGGACGGCGGGGCAGCATGAAGTCGGGCTCCGACTCGACGAGCGCCTCGCGCCACTCCTTGGGAAACCCGAACCCCATGAGCGTCTCGTCGCGCGAGAACGCGAGGTAGACGATCCTGCCGACGCGGAACTTGATCCGCCCGCGCACGAACGCCTCCGTCGAGCGCGGGAGGGTGATCGCGAACGCGCGAACGTCCTCGACGGTCACCATCACCGTAGTCTCCCGCCTCTGCCACGCCCCGTGTCCCGGCAAGTGACAGCCGGCACGACATGTGCAACGCTGGGGCGACCAGGCCGCCGGAGGACGTGGACTGGCCACGTGACGACGCGGCGGCCGGACGGGAGGCACATGCACGGTCGTTTCGCGAGGTACTCGTATACGGGCGACGCGAACGAGCTCGCCCGCATGGCGGAAGAGGGGATGCTCCCCATCTTCCAGGCACAGCCGGGATTCAAGTCGTACTCGCTCGCGGAGAGCGACGGCGAGGTGATCTCGTTCAGCGCGTGGGAGACCGCAGAGGCCGCCGAGGCGGCGAGCACGGCTGCGGCCGCCTGGATCGCGGAGAACATCGCCGACCGGATCGCGCTCAAGGAGGCGCGGATCGGCGAGATCATGTTCGCGACCGCCCTCGGTGTCAGCACGAAGGCCGGCGCGAGCGCCTGAGGCGATACGCCGACGAGGCGAGGGCCCGATCGACCGCGGCCCTCGCCTCTAGCCGTCGGTCGGAGCCGGCTCGAGGGGGGCGCCGCGTGGGATCTCGCGCACCTGCAGCGGCCGTGTCGCGAGCACGGAGCCCGCGAGCACGAGGACGAAGCCGATGCCCATCCCGACCGTGAAGTCCTCCCCGAGCACGAGGACGCCGAGCACCGCCGCGACCGCGGGATTGACGTACGTGATGACCGTCGCCCGGACGGGCCCGATCTCGGCGATCAGCGCGAAGAAGACGAGGAACGCGATCGCGGTGCAGACGACCGCGAGCACGACAATGGATGCGAGCGCGTCGGCCGACGGCGCATCGCCGGCGCCGGCCACCGCCGTGATCGGCACGTAGACGAGCGCGCTCACGCCGAGCGACGCCGCGATCACGCCGAGCGGCGGCAGGTCGGAGAGCCAGCGCTGCAGGATCACGGGGCCGACGGCGTAGCAGACCGCGACCAGCAGCACCTGGACGATCGCGACCACGCTCGCGCCCTCGATCCCGAGCCCCACGATCGACGCGACGCCGGCAATTCCGAGAGCGAGGCCGAGAGCTCGGTCGAGCGTCAAGCGCTCGCGCGGGACGGTGACGAGGGCGATGCCGGTGCCGACGAGCGGCACGGCTGCGATCAAGAGCGCGGTGAGCGAGCTCGAGATGCGCGTCTCCGCGGAGCCGAGGAGCACCCACGGCAGCGCGATCTCGATCGCGGCGAACGCGAGCACCGGGCGCCAGTGCGGGAGGAGGACGCGGAGCTCGCTCCGGGCCGCGGCGATCGGCAGCAGGAGCAGCGCCGCGATGCCGGTGCGGGCGAGCACGAGCATCGACGGGCTCACGTCCTCCACCGCGACCTTGATCAGCAGGTACGGGACGCCCCAGATGACGCACATCGCGGCGAACAGGATCCAGCCGCGCGCCGTCATCGAGCCTCGCATCCCCCAACGCTAGGGGACGCGCGCCGGGCTGCGCGATCAGGATTCGTCGTCGATTCGATCAGCGCGTCGAATCGACCCGTGACGCGGGAACGCGACGCGCTACGCCGCGCCGGTCCGCACGTAGCGGTAGTGGGCGACCGCGGGCGAGCTCGCGAGCTCGACGCACTCGAACCCGGACGGCCCTCCGTCGAGGTTCTCGAACACGCGCGCGCCGCCGCCGAGGAGCAGCGGCACGACGTGCAGCTCCATCTCGTCGACGAGCCCGGCGCGGAGGTACTGCTGGCCGGTCGACGCCCCGCCGGCGATGGCGACGTCCTTCCCGCCGGCTGCCGCGATCGCCTGCTCGAGCGCGGCCTCGATCCCGTCCGTGACGAAGTGGAACGTCGTGCCGCCGTCCATCTCGAGCGGCTCGCGCGCGTGGTGGGTGAGGACGAAGACCGGCGTGTGGTACGGCGGGTCGTCGCCCCACCAGCCGCGCCACGACTCGTCACCCCAGTCGCCGCGAACGGGCCCGAACATGTTCCGCCCCATGACGGTGGCGCCGATGCCCGTGTTCCAGGAGCTCGCCCGCTCGTCGTCGATGCCCGTCGCGCCCCCCTCGAGCCCGTGCTGCTCGCGGAACGTCCGCGTCGCCCACGCCCAGTCGTGCAGCGCCTCGCCGCCCTTGCCGAGCGGGTCCTCGAGGCTCTGGTCGGGCCCGGCGGCGTAGCCGTCGAGGGACATCGTGATCGTGAAGCGAACCTTCGTCATCGAGCGCCTCCTGTGGTGTCGTCGTCCATTGGACGGCCTTGCGAGGCGCGACTCATCGCAGCAAGCGGCCGGCAGGCCTTGCATCGCCCCGCGGGCCGCAGCATGCTACCCCGATGTCGCACCCCCGGCCCATCGTCTTCGTGACTGACTTCGGCCTCGGAAACGAGTGGGTCGGGCTCTGCCACTCGGTGATGAGCGGGATCTCGCCCCAGAGCCCGATCATCGATCTCTCGCACCTGATCCGACCGCTCGAAGTCGCCTCCGGCGCATTGCTCATCGCCGACTCGATGCCGTACATCCCGGACGACGCCGTGATCCTCGGCGTCGTCGAACCCAACGTCGGGAAGGACAGGGAGATCGCGGTGGAAACGACGCGCGGCCGTTGTCTCGTCGGACCGGACAACGGGCTCCTCTCGCTCGCCTGGGAGGCATCGGGGGGAATCCGGACCGCAGTGGAGATCACGTCGACGGACGTCGTCCGACCGATCCACGCCGAGTCGTTCCGAGCGCCCGACACGCTCTGTCCCGCGACCGCCCGCCTCGCGGTCGGCACGCCGATCGAAAGCCTGGGCGACAAGCTCGACCCGGCCACGCTCGCCGTCGTGACGCTCGCCGAGCCGGAGATCGAGCCCGGGAGGATCTGCTGCGAGGTAATCGACTTCAACCGGTTCGGCAACGTGCAGCTGAACGTACGGCCCGCCGACCTCGCCGCCGCAGGCCTCGATGACGCAGCGCGACTCCGGGTCGAAGCGGTCTCCGGCGCGGTCGAGGCGAACCGCGGCAGCACGTATGCCGACTTCGGCGCGGGAGAGTACGGCGTGCTGTTCGACCCGCGCGGCTGGCTGACGATCGTCCGCGGGAATCCTGCGAGCGCACTCGATGGGCTCGGTCTGGCTCTGGCCGCGCCGGTTTGGCTCAGCGGGCTCGACGGCGTCGGCTAGCCGTCCGCCGCGCGCCGGTAGGCGATGCGCCAGGCGAGGGAGAACGTCTCGCCGCCGTCGGTGCTCCGCTCCCAGCTCCACGTGAAGGAGTCGTCCTCGATGTCGTGGAAGCGCATGCGGTAGCGCAGGCTCTGGTCCTCGCCGTTGTGCCGGTCGCAGAGCAGCGTCATCTCGCCGTCGCGCTTCGCGCCCTCGAGCGCGAAGTAGTTCCCCTCGTCGTCGACCCAGGTCTGGAGCCAGCGGTCGCGCGGCGCGTCGTACACGTTGACGCTCATCCCCCGGAACTCGACCCCTGGGCGGCCGTCGAAGCGCTCCTCGACGACGCGGCCCTCGAACGACTTCGCGATGACGTTGCGCCCCGTGGCGCCGTCCTCGCCCCACGACGCGACCCAGCTCCCGAGCCAGAAGTCGAAGTCGTCGGGGCCGGCCACGCGACGCGAGGATACGCAACGGCCACATCGTGGAGGAGCGCCGCAGCGAATCGCCTCCATCCAGGAGCGGCGCGGCGGTCGTCGCGTGATTCGTGCCGACGGAGACCAGCCGGAGGCCACGGCCCGGCCACCCTGACGGCGAGCACCACGTGCAGGATTGCGTGATGGCGTCCGAGACGACCGTGCTCCTCACCCGCCTCGTCGA
>CAVQHL010000030.1:0-24497 GCA_963712255.1 uncultured Actinomycetes bacterium | reverse complement strand
AGCAGAAGCTCGCCGCCATGGAGGCGATGGGGGCGCAGGAGTACCTGCGCCAGTACTACACCGAGCGTGCGGGACATCGCGCCAATCACGCGCGGCGCATCTCCGGCCGCTCCGACATCCGCTACGCCGAGGCATTCCAGCGCGAGGTCCCCCAGGTGGTCGACGGGCTGTGACGCCGTTCGACGAGCTGGCTCGGCTCGGCGTCGCGACCGTGCACGAGGCGCAGGGAAAGACCGGCCTGGTCGACATCCCGCTTCTGCAGGTGGTGCCGGGCTCGCGTGCGGCGGGCCGTGCACGGACGGCGCTGTGCGGGAACGGCGACAATCTGATGGTGCACGCGGCTGTCGCGCACGCCGAGCCCGGCGACGTGCTGGTGCTGACGATGCCCGACCCGGCTCCCGTCGCCCTGATCGGAGACCTGCTCGCCACGCAGGCGCTCGACCAGGGCGTCGCGGCGATGCTCGTCGACGGCGCCGTGCGCGACCTCGACGAGCTTCGCGCGCTCGGTCTCCCGATCTGGACGCACTTCGTCCGTGCTCAGGGAGCGACGAAGGAGCACGTCGGTGCGCTCGATGCGCGGGTCATCGTCGGTGGGGCCGATATCGACCCCGGCGACGTGATCGTCCTCGACGCCGACGGCGCCGTCGTGGTCAAGTCCGACCGGCTCGACGACGTCGTGAGCGCGGCGCAGGACCGAGAGGCGCGCGAGCGCGAGCTGCGGGCGAGATACGCGGCGGGCGAACGTTCCTACGACGTGAACGATCTCCGCCGGCTTGTCGAGGGGTGACTCGCGCGCATGCCGCTCACCGTCGCGGTTCTCGGGCTCGGTGAGGCGGGCGGGACGATCGCGTCCGGCCTCGCTGCTTCCGGATGCGTGGTCCGGGGCTGGGATCCCGCCGTTGTGGCACCGCCGGGCGACATCGAGCGGACGGAGACGCCGACCGACGCGGTTGTCGGCGCCGAGCTCGTCCTCAGCCTGACAGCGGCCGCGCATGCGGTGGACGCCGCGGTGAGCATCGTGCCGGCGCTCGGTGCCGGGCAGCTCTACGCCGATCTCAACACCACGGCGCCGAGCCTCAAGCAGGACGTCGCCGCCGTGATCACGCCCACCGGCGCGGCGTTCGCCGACGTGGCACTGCTCGGGCCCGTGCCCGCGCGGGGCGTCGAGACGCCGGCGCTCGCCTCGGGCGACGGCGCCGAGCGATTCGCCGAGCTCGTCCGGCCCTTCGGGATGCCCGTCGAGACCGTGGGCGCGGAGCCTGGGGACGCGGCCGGGTTGAAGCTTCTCCGCAGCGTGTTCATGAAAGGCATCGCTGTGTCCGCGCTCGAGAGCCTCGAGGGGGCGAAGCGGCGCGGCGCGGACGACTGGCTCCGCCGCGAGATCGCCGATGTCCTCGGAGAGCCTCTGCTCGAGCGGCTCCTCGCGGGGACGGTGAGGCACGCCGAGCGGCGGCTCGACGAGATGGAGGCTGCGGCGGCATACCTCCAGGAGCTCGGCGTCGAGCCGCGAGTCTCGAGTGCGGCGGCAGAGTGGCTGGCGAGCCTGGTCCAGGCGGAAGCACCTCGACGCTGACCGTCGGTCCGCTCCGGCGTCAGCGCACGACCTGCTCCGCGCGCCAGCCTCCCTCCGCGTACGACGTCCGCGCGACCTCCGCGTACGGCACCGGGCTGACGATCACGCGGACGTCCTTCTGCCGGTGCGGCTGCACGGTCGTCTTCCCCGACCCGCCGTCCGGCTCACCCCAGACGACCCGGAGCTCGGTCCCGATCTCGATCCCGGGGTCGACGGTCGCGAGCGACAGCGCGCGCTTCTCGTTGGCGCTGTACCCCGTGAAGAGCGACAGCCCCACGACGTTGTCGTCCGCGTCGAGCACGGAGTCGAAGTTCGACGAGCCGTAGTTGGCGTTCGGGATGTCGAACGGCATGTAGCCCTCGCCCTCGGGCGCGAACACGGACGCGAAGATGTCGGCGACATCGTCGTTGTTCCACGCGAGCGTCACCTTCTTCCGCTGCGTCTCGGTGTCGATCTGCTCGAGCGCGTCCCGCCCGTGGAAGTCGTGGTCGAACTTCACGAACGGGCCGTACCCCAGCTCGAACGGGTTGAGGTAGTAGTCCTCGATGTCGTCGGACACGAAGCTCCCTGCGAGCGCGTTGACGGCCTCGTAGCTCGCCGGGCTCAGCCACTCCCGGTATGCCCGAAGCGCCTCGCCCGTGTAGATCGCGGGCAACGGAGACGGGATCCATCCCGACTCGAGCGTGTTCGACGAGTACGCGCGCGACCCGACCGGCTCGAGGCCGAACTCCTTCCCGGCCTCGATGATCGTCTCGCGGATCTCGTCGTACGCCTCGTACGGCCCCCACAGTTCGAGCCCCGGAGCGCCCGCCATGCCGTGGCGGAGGGTCCTGACCTGCCGGCCGGCGAGGTTCATCGTGCTCATCCGGAAGAACTTCACGTCCTCCAGCGGGCCGCCGTTGAGCTTCTCGAGGACCGGCCACGCGTTCGGGCCCTGCACCTGGAATCGCCAGACCCTGCGTGTCACCGGCTTGCCCATCGGCCGCATCGGCGATCGGTCGTCCTTCTCGACCTCCACGTCGTACCCGCCCGTCTCGGCCTGGAACTCGAGCCAGGTCGCGGCCGGCGCTCGGCCGACGAAGACGAACTCGTTCTCCGCGAGATGGAAGAGAATGCCGTCGCCGATGACGTTGCCCGCCGGCGTCGTCGGCACGTACTGCTTCGCCATGTCGACCGGGAACGTGGCGACGCTGTTGATCGCCGTGTCCGAGATGAGCTTCACCGCGTCGGGCCCGCTGAAGAAGAGGTTGACCATGTGGTGCGTCTGGTCGTAGAGGACGGCCGTCTCGCGCCAGGCGCGCTGCTCGCGCCGCCAGTTGGTGAACTCCGCCGCGACGACGGGGTAGATGTACGCCCCGATCCGAGAGTTGCGCAGTAGATCGACGGGGTCGCTCCGGTCGAGGATCTCCTGCAGGTTCTTCGGGTCCATCCTGTCCTCCTGGGCTCGTGGGCTACCGGCTCAATTGCGCCGTCTCGATGGGTGGCGTTGCGTACGTGAACCAGCTGTCCGGCATCAGCGTCCCCCACGCCTGGCCGCGCTTCCGCTCCTCGAGCGTCCACGTGACGGGCGGCCGGTCGGGGGCGAGCAACAGGCGGCCGTCGGTGATGATCTCGACGCGGTTGCCGCCCGGCTCGAACGCATAGAGGAAGGTCGTCTGCTGCACGGCGTGCTTCGCGGGGCCGCACTCGATGGGGACGCCTGCGTCGAGGTACACGTCGGCGGCGCGCATCACGTACTCGCGCGCGTCCACCGCGAAAGCGACGTGGTGGAGGCGACCGCCGACTCCCGCGGGGTCGACTCGTCCGTACGCCAGGTCGTACGACTTCGGCGTGACGTGAAGCCACGAGCCGACCAGTCGGCCGTCGTCGCCGACGACCTGCTCGCTGACCCGGAAGCCGAGTGTGTCGACCATGTACGCGCTGTTCGCGTCGATGTCCCGGCACCAGACGTTGACGTGGTCGAGGCGCCGGACGCCGACGCCCCGGGTCGACATCCTCTCGGGCTGGTTCTTCAGCGCGGGGACCCGGTTGCCAGACGGCTCGAAATGCAAGGTTTCGTAGTAGACGGACATCGCATGCCCGTCGGGGTCGGTGAACCGGTAGGCGCGACCGTGCCCGGCGACACCGGTCGTCCACCCCTCTCCCCTGCCCGACGCCTCCACGACGGCTGCGCGCCGCTCGAGTGCCGCGTCGCTCGTCGTGCGCCACGCGATCGACCCCACGCCCGGCCGCTCGGCGGCTGTCAGCTGGAGCGAGGCGCGCTCGTAGTCGCCCCAGGCTCGCAGGTACACCGAGTCACCCACCCGTTCGACCTCCTCCATGCCGAGGACGTCGACGAAGAAGCCGAGGCTCGCCGTCAAGTCCGGGGTGAGCAGCTCGACGCGTCCCAGGTGGGCGACGTCGTGGACGGGCTCCGTCACGCCACCTCCTCCTGCGCGGCGTCGACGGGCTCGTCGGCGAGCGGCTCGACGCCGGCCACGCGCCTGGTGTTGACGACGGCCATCGTGCGGATCTCCGCATCCGTGAAGCCGGCGGCGAGGTAGGCGTCGGCCATCAGAGCGAGCCCGTCCTCGACGGGCGGGTTCGCGCTCTGGCCGAGGTCCGTCACCCAGACGGTGTGCTGCGGGCCGACGGCGCGGGTCGCCTCGAACACGCGGTCCCAGGCGACTTTCCCCGTGTACGGGGTCGTGAACGCCCGCTCCATGAGTGCGCCCATCGCAGCCAGCTCGATCTGGTCCGCCGGAGCGATCGACTGCGACGGAAACTCCGGATGCGTCACGACGATGTCGTGGACGCCCCGCTGGGAGGCCGCCTCGACGAGGGCGAAGACCTCGTCGCGACCGAGATGACCGGTGCAGAGGACGAGGTCGTGGCGCGCGATGACGTCGAGCACCTGATGCGCCTCGGGGAGCAGCGCCCCCCGGGCGTCGACGACCGGCACGGGGTCACAGGCGAGGCCCGCCTCACGAAGGGAGAGCTCGAAGGCGACCCAGACCGGCACCTTCTCGTGGGCGCCGGCCTTCAGCACCTCGTCCTGCTCGTTCACCGACGAGACGGTCGGGAACCACACGACGCGGGCGCCCTCCCGCGCCGCGACCTCGACGGCCAGGGCGTTGAGCCCGCCGACGGAGCGATTGAGCGTGATCGTGCCGAGCACCGTCACACCGGGAACCGCAGCGGCGACGACCTGCGCCCGCTCGGCCGTCGAGCTGTAGTGGGACTTGAGCCCGAACCCCGCCTGGCCCGTCTCGAGGCATCGACGGGCGAGCTCGATGTCCGTGATGCGTCGGGAGACGAAGTCCGGCGCGACATGGACGTGATAGTCGACCGCGCCGCGAACCAGGGCGCGGGCGTGCTCGCTGGGAACCGCGTGGCTCACGGGGTCTTCACCCGATCGCTCGTCGGCTCGTCGGACGAGTGCCGCGCGTGGTGGTCCCGACCGAGGAACGCGTTCGCCCACGCGCTCGTTCCCGAAAGGGCGTTGTCCTTCACCACGACCGGGCCGGCGAGCATCTCGACCTCCTCACCGTACGCCTTCAGCCTCTCGTAGGCCTGAGACCAGATGCACTCCGTGTCGTACACCTCGCAGAGACCGTCGCGGGTGCCGCCGCAGGGGCCGTTGCGCTGGTTCTTGGCGCAGGCGGACTCGGGGCAGACGTACGCGATCTCGGGAAGGGAGCAGTCGCCGCAGTCCTCGCAGCCGAACAACGGCACCTTCGCCGCCTGCTCGAGCGCGTGCGCCGCCTTGCCGAGCGCCTCCGGCCCCCGCTCGAGCGCCCGGTAGACGGCCCGCCCCGTCGGATGGAGCGGGGCGTCGTCCGCGAAGGCGACCTGGTGCAGCTTCCGGCTGAAGCGGTACTTCACGGGCACGCGCAGGTCGGTCTTTCGGCGCCGCCTCGACTCGAGGTAGGACGCGCTGACGACGTCGGAGGAGAGCCCCGTCTCGGCGTCGCGCTCGAAGAGGTAGAACTCGCCGTCGAGCGGGAACTGGATCTCACGCGCGAGCGCGACCCAGTCGTCGCGGGCGTATCGATCGGCAGCGTCGAGGATCGCGTCGAAGGTCTCGACCGACATGTGGCCCCCCACGTACACCCCGGCGTAGCCGAGGCCGCGGGCGACGGCCACGTGCCGCGCCGCCAGGTCCGTGAAGAACGCTCGTCCCTTGTCAGGGCCGGCCGCCTGGCGCTCGACGAGCGAGAGCAGCTCGTCGGTCACGACGACGCCCGGGATCGCACCGCGATTGAACGCACGCGCGGCGGCCGCCGAGAGCAGGTAGACGTTTGCGAGCGCCGCGACCGGCAGCTCCTCCCGTCGGATCCAGCGCAGTAGCTCGTCGTCCTTGCGTGTGTCATAGCCGATCTGGTTGATGACGAACCGCGCGCCCGCCGCCGCCTTCTTCGCCAGCTTCAGGTACTGCGGCATGACCTCCCGCTCGTGCCGCTTGTGGTTCGTCACGACGCAGCCGAGGAAGAAGTCCGTCCGACCGAGCGCGCCGTCGGGCCGCCGCTCGTCGTACAGGCCGACGTTCATCTCGGCGAACATGCTGATGAGCCCGACCGAGTCGATGTCGAAGACCGGCGCCGCATGCCCCTTGTGGCCGGTCACCGGATAGTCGCCCGACAGGCAGAGGACGTTGCGGAACCCCTCGGAGCCGAGCTTCCAACCGCGGCTCTCGAGGGCGTTCCGATTCCAGTCCTTGCACGACAGGTGGATGATCACCTCCTGGCCGAGCGACAGGAGGTCGCTGCCGAGCGTGTCGGGCGCGAGCATCGCATGCCCACCGGGGTTGTCGGTGATCGACAGCACGTCGATCCGCGGGTTCGCCGCGAGCTCGCGCGCCTTCGCCTGGAGCGCACGACCGCTGTCCCCGGAGAGAAGGCCTCGACTCGTGACGAGCTCCGCGGCGATGACGAACGAACCGGGGCGCTCGAGCTGCTCGCGAAGCGCGCGCACTCAGACCACGCCCCGTAGGAGCGGCGCACCGGGGAGGCGCTCGAGCGCGTGCTCGCTCTCGAGCACGAGGTCGAGGTTGAGTTTCGCGAGGCGCGCGTGCTCGCGCGCGATCTCCTCGGCGCGCGTCCCGTGGCCGGCGCCGACCGCTTCGAGGAGCATTCGATGCTGGTGCTGGGCGACGAGGAGGATCTCGTGCTCGCGGCGGAGCGTCGCCTGTGACGCGAGCAGGGCCCCGGCCGAGGCGAACGGCAGCGCCACGGCGTTGGCGATCGCGCGGGCCAGCGCGTCGCTCTTGGCGAGAGTGACGAGCACCGCGTGATACTCGTCGTTCAGCTCGACGTATCGCTCCAGGGCCGGCCCCCGCTCGGCAACGACCTGGTCGAGCTGCTCGGTGACCTCCACGAGATCGGCGAGCTCCGAGGGCGACTCGAGTCGCTCGGCCGCGAATCGCGCAGCCGTGCCCTCGAGCACGCCACGAAGCTCGATCGCATCCGTGACGTCGCTCAGCGTGAAGGAGCACACCACGAAGCCCCCGCCGGGAAGCGGGCGGAGCAGCCCCTCGTGCGCGAGCGTCGCGAGGGCCAGCCGAAGCGGTGTGCGCGACACGCCCAGCCGCTCCGCGAGGCCGATCTCGGGGACACGTTGCTCGGGCTCCAGCTCGCCCGCGAAGATCAGCTCGCGGAGACCGAGCGTCGCCTTGGTCGTCTGCGACCGGGCTGTGTCGCCACGCGGCACGACACGACTCTATTGCATGCAGTTCGCGGATACTAGTGCCAAATGAGCAGCTGGATGCCCGTTTCTGCATGCGGTCCAGCGTCTAGCGCCCCCACACCTCGTCCGCGACCTCGACGATCAGCGCGAGCTTCGCGGCCTGCTCGTCATAGCTCAGGGCGTTGCCCTCGACGGTCGAGGAGAACCCGCACTGGGGCGAGAGGCAGAGCTGGTCGAGCGACACGTGGCGGCTCGCCTCGTCGATCCGCCGCTTGAGGTCGTCCTTCGACTCGAGCGCGCCGCGCTTCGTCGTCACAAGGCCGAGAACGACCTGCTTGGCGCCCGGCGGGACGAGCCGGAGCGGCTCGAAGCCACCCGAGCGCTCGTCGTCCCACTCCATGAAATAGCCGTCGACCTCGAGCTCGTGAAACAGGGCCTCGGCGACGTGCTCGTAGCCGCCATCCGCCACCCATGACGACCGGAAGTTCCCACGGCACATGTGCGTGGTGACGCTCATCCCCTGGGCCGCCCCACGAGCGCCTCGTTGATGTGGCGGATGTACTCCACGTGCTGCGCATCCGGATCGCCGCCGATGGACGCGACGTAGCGTCGCTGCTCGGGGTCGTTGAGGTAGGCAAGGCTCGTGTCGTCCAGCTGGAGGTACGTACAGCCGAGGTCGCCGAGGCGGCGCAGCTCCTCGCGGTACGCCGCCGTGAGATCGCTCCAGAACTCGTCGAGATCCGGGTACACGGCCTCGTCGATCGCAGCGCGTCCGCCCCGGTAATGGACCATGCTCGGCGACGGGATCGTGAGCTTCGGGACGGCGGCGTCGACAGCGCCCTGGAGGAATGCGAACGCGTCGCCGAAGATCGTCTCCGACACGCCGACCCTCCCGTCGACGTGGAGGGCCGCGGCCATGAACTCGATGTCGCCCTGCGCGTTGTGGAATGAGACCTTGACCTTGTCGTCCGCGGTCGAGATGCCGTCGAGCGCGTAGATGAAGTCCATGTGCCACGAGCTGCGGCGGAACTCGCCGTCCGTCGCGGCGCGGAGGCCGACGTTCTCCTGCATCCGCACGGCGGTCCGGATCGCGTCGTTCTCGACCGCGCGAAGCTCCTCGGGCGAGATCCGCCCGGCGGCAGCGTCCTCGCGTGCCCGGAGCAGCTCGGGCGGCCGCAGGAGGCTGCCGACGTGGTCGGCGCGGAACGGCGGTGCGGTGCGTGCGGCCACGGTCCTAGAACGGTCCGGCAAGCGCCGCCATGGTGCTTCCCATCAGCCCGTCGGGATCGGCGCCCGGGGTGCCGGGATGCGCCTTCATGTGCCTCCGATCCCCGGGAAACGAATCAGCGTCCGGACTCTACTCCAGACCGACGGGTGCAACCGTGCGTCAGGCGTCGCCCCAGGGCCGGATCCTCGGCGGCGGCGTCGTGCCGTGCCCGGCTCGCCACGAGATGACCGGGTTCCGTAGCACGCCGATGCCCTCGATCTCCGCCTCGATGACGTCACCCGGCTTGAGGTACAGCGCGCGCTCGCTCCTCCGGCGACTTGAAGCCCGCGACACCCGACACCGTGCCGGTCGAGAGGACGTCCCCGGCCGAGTAGGTGAGGCCGGAGAAGTTGGAGAGGATCTCCGGGATCGTCACCGACATCCGGCTCGAGTGCGACTCCTGCCGCACCTCGCCGTTCACCCGGAGCTGCATCGCGAGATCGTGCGGGTCCGCGATCTCGTCGGGCGTCACGATCCACGGCCCGAGCGGGCAGAACGTGTCGATCGCCTTGCAGAAGCTGAACACCCCGGAGCGCATCTCGCCGCGCTGGATGTCCCGGGCGGTGATGTCGTTGAAGATCACGTATCCGCCGATGTAGTCCGCTGCCTCGTCGGGCGAGAACCACTTCCCCGCCTTCCGGAGGATCACGGCGAGCTCGAGCTCGTAGTCCAGCTCCTCGGTGAGGTGCTCGGGGTAGATCACCGGCTCGTCGGGGCCGACGATCGCGTCGACGTTCTGGAAGAAGTTGATCCACGGCGCGATGTCGTGCGACCAGTCGACGTTCTTCGACTCCTCCTCGTGCTCCCGGAAGTTCCCCGCGGTATGGAAGAACTTCTTCGGCACGATCGGCGCCCGGAGCCGGGTCTCCGCGAGCGCGACGCGCTCCCCGGTCTCGTCCGCCCCACCCCGCTCGAACCACTCACGCATCGTCGCGATGTCCAGCACCGCGATCTCGTCGCCGTCCAGCACCCCGACGCGTCCCTGCCCCTCGCCGAACGTCACCAGCTTCACGCGCTCACACCCCCGGGTCGGTCACTAGAAGTCACGCGACGCCGCAGACGCGCATTGCGACCTTGGCGTACACCTCTGCCGTCTGCACGAGGCCGTCGATCTCGAGGTTCTCCCCGAGCTCCACGTCCATCAATCCCGTCGACGTCCCGTAGTTCACCGTCGGGATGCCGTAGCGCGTCAGGACCGAGGCGTCCGAGAACCACCGTGTCACGTCGCGGCCGGGCGCCTCGCCGAACACGTCCTCGTGCGCGCCGTCGATTGCCGCGACGAGCTCGTGCCCCTCCTCGATCTCCGCACCGGGCGCGGTGACGTACACCTCGCCCTCGACGCCGAAGTCGGGGAAGCGCTCCGCCAGCCCGCGCACCATGTCGAGGACCTCCCGCCGTGCTACCGCCATCGGCTTCGTCGGCGGGACGCGCACGTCGAGGAAGAGGTCGGCATGGTGCGGCGTCCGCGAGACGCGCCAGCCGAAGCCGCCCTCGACGGCCCCCACGTTGACGATCGCCTTCGCTCCGCGGTACCCGTTCGCCGGATCGTCCTCCCACGTCGGAATCCACTCCTGCACGGCCCCGAGGACCTCGTGCTGTCGGAGGATCGCGTTGCGATCGCGGCGCCCCTCGCTGAAGGCGGTGTGGATGAAGTCGCCGTGGACGCGGATCCGGAGCCAGAGCGCACCGTAGTGGCCGAGCACCACCTTGCCCTCGGTGGGCTCGCCGAGCAGGCACATGTCGGCGACGCCGCCGTGCGAGACGAGGTACCGCGATCCTGCGGCGTAGCCGCGGAACTCGGCCCCGACCGCGTCGCCCTGCTGCGTCTTCTCGATCTCGCCGCAGACGGCGGCGATGAGCACGTCCCCGCGCAGCCGGACGCCGGCGTCGCGCAGCGCCCGTACGGCCTCGACGTAGCAGGCGAGCGCCCCCTTCATGTTCGAGACGCCGAGGCCGTATAGCCGCCCATCGCGGACGAACGCCTCCGGCTGGAACCCCGGCACGTCGCGGAGCCACGGCTCGCGGCCCGAGTACGACGTGTCCATGTGCCCGTTGAACATGAGGCTCTTGCCGCCGCCCGCGCCCTCCAGGATCCCGAGCGCATTGGCGCGGCCGTCCTCGACCTGCTGCCACTGGCACCGCAGGCCGGTGTCCTCGTAGAGCGAGGCCATCAGCTCGGCCATCCCCTGCTCTGCCCCGGTGAAGCTGTGGGTGCCGATCATCCGGCTCGCCGTCTCGACGAGCCGGTCGCGGTCGATCGCGGGCGACGGAGCGCTCATCCCTGCTCCAGCCGGAACGTGACGTCGATCTCGGCGACGATCTCGTGCTCGCCGGCGTCGAGCGGCATGCCCGAGATCTCCTGGTGCACCGCGTACGCCTGCGGCTGCGGCAGGCCCGGTGGAGCGGATCCGGGCTCGATCGCCGAGGCGATCGCGCCGATGCGGCCGCCGAGTGCGGCGGCGTACTCCTCGGCCTTCGACCGCGCGTCCGCGGCGGCGAGCCGGCGTGCCTCGGAATGCGCGGGATTGTCGCGCGCCACGCGCCAGGCGGGACCGTCGATCCTCGCCTCGAGGCGCTCCGCCGCCTCGGAGACGAGCCGGCTCGCGAGCTCCGCGTCCTCCAGCCGGACGCCGATCCGGCTCGTGGCGCGATAGCCGCGATGCTGCCAGCCCGCGGAGGTGTGCTCGCCGTGCTCGGCGAGCGAGATGCGCGACGTCGTGCGCCGCGCCGGCGAGACGCCCAGCCCGTCGCAGAGCGAGGCGGCGTCCGTCGCGAGCCGCGACGCCTCGGCGAACGCCTCGGCCGCCCCCGGACGGACGGCCTCGACGGTGAGACCCACGGCGACCTCGTCCGGCTGTGCCGACGACGTGCCGTGCCCCCGAACCGTGATCGTCGCCATCAGCCGCGGACGTGCGGGAGCACCTTCTCGCCGAAGAGGCGGATCTGCTCGTGACGGTCGTCACCCCACAGCTCGAGCATGACGTGCGTGCAGCCCGCGTCCCGGTACTCCTCGATCGCGGCGATGCAGTCCGCGGGCGTTCCGGCGATCGGCTTGCACTTGTCGAGCAACGCGTCCGTGACCTTCGCCTTCGCGGCGAGCCTCCCGCCCTGCTCCATTGCCTCGGCGACGGGCCGGATCTCGTCCAGCTCGATCTTCGCCAGGTCGAGCAGCGTGTCCGCGGCGCCCGCGATGTTCTGGACCTTGTTCGCGAGGTACATGCCGGCGATCTCGCGCGCGCCGTCGCGCCCCGTGGCGCGGTCGGTGTCGTGGATCGACGCGACGACCGTGCAGCCGATGTCGATGTCCGTCCCGACGTTGTCGCACGTGTACCGCACGAACGCGGGCGTCGTGATCGACGGCGTCAGGCAGCCGTCCGCGATCTCCCCGGCCAGCGCCTGCATCTTGGGTGCGGTCGCGGCGACGTAGACGGGCGGCACGCCGCGCGGTGTGTGCGCCTCGTCGGACAGCGCGGGAACGGCGGCGCTCCACGTGTCGCCGTCGTACTCGAACGCCTCCCCTGACAGCACCCCGCGGACGATCTCGACCGCGTCACGCATCGGGCCGAGGGTCTTCTTCGTCTGCCCCTTGATGTTGTTGAGGAAGATCTTCGACGTCCCGAAGCCGAGCAGGAACCGATCGGGGCCGGCCGCCTCCTGCACGACCCGTGCGTCCATCGCGACCTGGACGGGGTGGCGCGTCCAGGGGGAGATGATCCCCCAGCCGATCGTCAGCCGTGTCGTCTCGCGGGCCATCAGCGCGGAGACGACCGTCGAGGAGCGAGCCTCCATCTGGTGCTTGCGCCACCACGGGTACGCCTCCGCGAGCCAGACCGTGTCCATCCCCGCCTCGTCCATGACACGCGCAGACGCGAGCATCTCGTCGAGGGGCTCCATCGTGAGCTGCATCACGCCGACCCGGAACGGAAGGTCTGACATGTCACGGACAGTAACAGCCCGTCCTACGCCTCGTCACGCGATTGGAGGGTCGCGCTTCCGAGTGCGGCGAGGGCTCGTTCGCGCCTCCGAGGCCAGAGTCGGCGCCGGGTCAGACCGTCCGTTCGGCTGCTCGACGCCGATCCGACGGATCCGCGTCACGACACCGTTCCAGACGAGGATCCAGCTCGAGCCGACCCCGTCCTCGGCCCGAGCTTCCTCCCGGTGCACGGTCATCACGACGCGACCTGCGCGCGAACGCGGCGCGACGTGCCCTCCTCCGCGCGGGAGGGCTGCCGTCGGGAGACGATGTGCGTCGCAACCCGCTCCGCGTCCTTGCCCGTCCCGCCGACCAGCATCGACGTGAAGGAGTGGAGGAAGAGCAGACCGACGAAGTAGAGCCCGGGAGCGGAGTCGACGACACCGCGGTACTGCACGGGGTATCCGTCGTCGCCCGTCGCGAACGGCACGTCGATCCACGAGAGGTCGGGCCGGAACCCGGTGCACCAGACGACGTTCCGGACGTCGACGACGCGGCCGTCGTCCAGCACGGGCATCCCGTCGCGGACACCGACCGTTCGTGCGGTCGTCCGCTCGACGCCGGCGGCGAGGAGCTCCTTCCTCCGGTACCGGAGGAGCGGTGCGCCGCCCTGGCGGATGTGCGGTCGCATCTTGCGACCGATCGGCGTGTCCATCGTGAGGATGTGTGATCCGGCGAAGAACAGGAGGCGGAAGCCCATGCGTCCGCGGCGCGTGTCGACACGCGCCGGGATCTGGCCGGTGTCGACGCCGGAGAGGATCGTGTCGTGCCGCGCCGCAGACTCGTAGGCGATATCCGAGCCCGAGTGGCTCGCGCCGACGACGAGTACCGGCCCGTCCTGGAGCTGGGAGAGGTTCCGGTAGTCGTTGGAGTGGAGCTGTCTCACCCGCGGATCGAGCTCCGGCGCGAAGCTCGGCACGTGCGGCTTCTGCATGACGCCCGTCGCGACGACGACGTTGTCGGCCAGGAGCCGCCGGTCGCCGACGCGGAGCACGTAGCGGGCATCGTCCTTCGTCAGCGTGTCGACGGCACACCCCGAGCGGACCGGAAGCTCGAAGTGCGCGGCGTACGCCTCCAGGTAGTCCGCCATCTCGTGCGCCGTCGGGTACGACGTGCGCTTCGCCGGGAAGCGCAGCCCGGGAAGCCCGTCGTGGCTCGCCGGCGAGTAGAGCCGGAGCGAGTCCCAGCGGTTCCGCCACGGGTCGCCGATGCGGGCGCTCGCGTCGAGGATCACGAACGACCGGCCGCTCCGCTTCAGGTGGTACCCCGTCGCGAGCCCGGCCTGACCGCCGCCGACGATCACGGTGTCGAAGGATTCGGTTGTCATGTCGACCTCCTCGTCGTTTCGTACGACGGTACGACGCGGGCTGTCAGCGAACATCGCTTGCACGCACCAATCTCCGCACCTGCCCGACGTGGTCATTTCCGACCACCGCGAGCTCAGACGAGGTCGTGCTCGAACGCGAACGCCGTTGCCGCCGCGCGCGACGAGACGCCGAGCTTCGCGAAGATGTTCTGGACGTGACGCGCGACGGTGTGCTCGCTGATGACGAGCGACGTCGCGATCTCGCGGTTCGTGCTGCCTGCGGCGACGTGCCGCAGCACCTCCAGCTCGCGGCGCGACAGCCCGTGCCCGCCTGTGCTCGCCTCGAATCGCCTGAGGTCCGGCTTCGCGCCGAGTCGCGCGAACACGCTCCGTGCCGCGTCGTGCTCCATGACCGCCGACTCCTCGTCACCGAGCGAACGGCAGGCGTCTCCGACGAGCACGCGCGTCCGGGCGATCTCGTACGGGACGTCGAGGGCGCGCCAGGTGTCGCCCGCCTTCCGGAGCGCGACGAGCGCCTCGCGCGGCTCCTCCGCAGCGAGGTGGAGTGCGCCCCGCGCCTGCGCGACCATCGCATCGAGCATCGCGCTCTCGAGCCCCGACACGATCGCCTCCAGCTCCAGGCACGCCCGGCGCGCGGATTCGAGCTCCCCGGCGGCCAGCATGATCTCCACGAACGCCGGAAGCAGGCGAGCGCGCTCGACTGCGCTCGTGGTCGCCGCTTCCGCCCGCCGGATCGCGGAAACGGCGGCACCGATGCGCCCCTGCGCGAGTCGCAGCTGGGCGAGACCCGGCTGCGTCTCCCAGCCGAACGTGCTCGCCTCTCGGTACGCCCGCTCGGCACCGGCGAAATCGCCCTGCAGCCGCAGCAGCTCTCCCTGTCGGTAGCGCGCGAGCCCGGCGGCAGGGTTCCGGGTCTCGACGAAGCGCTCGCCGGCACGCCGCGCCTCCGCGAGCGCGTCCGGCCACGAGCCGTCGAGCTGGAGGATCTCCGCCCGGTGCACGAGGCAGCGGCCGGTGAACGCCACCATCTCCGGCTGGACCGCCCACCACTCGGCGAGCGCCCGCGTCCACTCCCGCGCCCGTTGCACCTCGTAGACCTCCTGGCATGCGAGGATGACCCCGCAGTAGACGATCCCCGTGACGATCGGCGACAGCTCCTCGGCCGTCACAGCGACCATGGCCTCGTCGAGGAGCGCGAGGCCTTCGCGCACCTGACCGCCGCGGATCAGCATGTGCCCCTGGCCGTGGGCGGCCAGCGCGAAGAGATCTCGGTCGCCGAACCGCTCGCCGACGCGCACGGCCTCTTCGGCGACGGACGCGGCGGCCGCGAAGTCTCCCTCCGCCTCGTGGCGAAACATGGCGGGCAGAAGCAGGTACCCGCGTTCCGCGCACTCGCCCTCGTGCTCCACGAGTCGCTGCGCGCGGCCGAGCCAGCCGCTCGCGGGGCCGATCTCACCGCGTGAGGCGAGGTTCAGGCCGATCCAGGCGGCGCAGAGGACGGCCCGGCGCGTCTCGCCTCCCTCCAGGTGCCTCAGGTGCGCTCGCTCGAGCCAGGCGACGCAGTCGTCGTCCCTTCCGAGCATGAACGAGACCGTCGAGAGACGCTCGAGATCCTCCGCGGCGAGGGGCTCTTCCGCGTGCGCGCGCTCGAGGCACTCGTACGCCTGGAGCCAGGCTCGCGTCGCGTAGGCCTCCCGGCCCCGCCCGAGCTCGTCCGGCCGATTCCGCGCCTTGGGCGCCACTGCGCGGCCCAGCCTACGCCGACCAAGACGGCCGCGCGGACCGGGCCCTGCCACGACCCTAGACTTGGCCGGTGCCCGAGCAGCGCAAGACGGTCACCATCCTCTTCTGCGACCTCGCCGGCTCCACCGCCCTCGGCGAGTCGGTCGACCCCGAGCGGCTCCGGGCGCTCCTCGCGTCGCTACTTCGAGCGGATGAAGGAGATCGTCGAGTACCACGGCGGCAGCGTCGAGAAGTTCATCGGTGACGCCGTCATGGCCGTCTTTGGCGTGCCGACCGTGCACGAGGACGACGCCCTGCGCGCCGTCCGCGCCGCGCTTCGAGATGCGCGACGCACTCCCTGACCTCGGCCTCGAGGGGCGGATCGGAGTCATGACCGGGGTGGTCGTGACGGGGACGGAGGAGCGCCTCGCGACCGGCGACGCCGTCAACGTCGCGGCGCGACTCGAGCAGGCGGCGACGGCGGGCGAGGTGCTGATCGGGGACCCGACCCTCGCACTCGTTCGCGGGGCCGTCGAGGTCGAGCCGGTCGCGCCGCTCGACCTCAAGGGCAAGGCGGAGCGCTTTCCCGCCTACCGCCTGCTCCGCGTGCACGACACCCCGGAGCGGCGACACGACGCGCCCTTCGTCGGCCGGCGGCGAGAGCTCGAGCTGCTTCGCGCCGTCTGGGACGGCGTCCGGGCCGACATGCGATGCGAGCTCGTCACAGTCGTCGGCAGCGGGGGCGTCGGCAAGTCGCGGCTTGCCGAGGAGCTCCTCTCCTCGATCGACGCGACGATCGTCCGGGGCCGCTGCCTGCCGTACGGCGACGGCATCACGTACTGGCCCGTCGTCGGCGCCCTCAAGCAGCTCGACCTGATCCCGGACGAGCCGGTGGCGGCCGCCGCGATCCGATCCGTGCTCGGCCTTTCCGACGCCCCGACGTCCGCCGAGGAAATCGCCTGGGCGTTTCGCAAGACGCTCGAGCAGGTTGCCTCCTCCGCCCCCCTCGTGGTCCTCTTCGACGACATCCAGTGGGCGGAGGAGACCTTCCTCGATCTCGTCGAGCACGTCGCGCTCCTCTCGTCGGGCGCTCCGATCCTGCTGCTCTGCCTCGCCCGCCCCGAGCTCGGCGAGCTGCGAACGGGCTGGCCCGTGACGCTCCGGCTCGGGCCGCTCGGGGCCGCCGCCGTCGACGAGCTCATCCCCGACCGCGTCGTGGGAGACCTACGCGAGCGGATTGCGCGCGCCGCCGGGGGCAACCCCCTCTTCGTCGGCGAGATGGTCGCGATGGCGGACGAGACAGAGGGCGAGGTGACCGTCCCGCCGACGTTGCGGGCGCTCCTCGCTGCGCGGATCGATCAGCTCGAGACGGCCGAGCGAGGCGTGCTCGAGCGGGGCGCAATCGAAGGCGAGGTGTTCCATCGGAGCGCGGTGCAGGCGCTCTCGTCCACGGATTCACCGGTGACTCCGCGGCTGGCGTCGCTCGTCCGCAAGGAGCTGATCCGGCCGGATCCACCGCTTCTCCCCGGCGAGGACGGATTCCGCTTCCGGCACCTTCTGATCCGGGACGCGGCGTATGACGCGCTTCCGAAAGCCGTGCGCGCAGACTTCCACATGGGCCTCGCCCACTGGCTCGACGAGCACGGAGCAGCGCTGATCGAGCTCGATGAGGTCGTCGGCTACCACCTCGAGCAGGCGTGCGCGTATCGCGCGGAGCTCGGGATCCCGGACGACACAGGCGTCGCATCGGCCGTCCGCGGGCGGCTCGGCGCAGCCGGACTTCGTGCAATGGGCCGCCAGGACTTCGGTGCTGCCGCCCACCTCCTGGAGCGCGCCTCCAAGGCGCTGCCGAGCCGGCTCGACGTTCGGCTCGAGCTCCAGCGCGCGACGGCGATGCTCGAGACGGGGCGAGGCGACGACGCGCTCGAGCACGCCGAGTCCCTTGCGCAACGGGCATCGGCGCAGGGCGATCGCGTCGGGGAGCTGTGCCTCCTGCTCCAGGCCGGCATCATCCGAACGTACGTCGTGCCGGAGGGGGCGACCGAGCGCCTGGCGACGCTCGCGAACGAGGCGTTGCCGGAGCTTCTGGCATCGGGCGACGACGTAGCCCTGTACACCGTCCATCACGCCCGTGGGTGGTCAGCGTTCATCCGCGCACGGTCGGACACCGCCCTCGAGGCATTTGAGCTCGCGGCGCTCCATGCCCGACGTGCCGGCTTGCCGGGCGAGCTCCTCGGGTGGCGAGCGGTCTGCCGCCTATACGGGACGACGACGGTGTCAGACCTCCTCGAGTGGCTCGAGCAAGACGAGATCGCCGCCGCGCGGGATCCGCTGCTGCCGGCCTGCCGGGCGGCGGCGCATGCGATGTGCGGCCGGTTTGACGTCGCGCGCGCAATCCTCGCGCAGTCGCGGTCAGATCTTGCTGAGCGCGGCGCCGAGCTCACGCTCGCCGCGGTCGCGGGCATCGAGTCGGCTATCGTCGAACTGCTGGCGGACGATCCCGCGGCGGGAGCGATTCTGGCCGCCGAAGGGTGCACGCTCCTCGAGAAACTCGGGGACGAGGCGTTCCTTTCGAACGCCGCCGCTTGCTTGGCGCGTGCGCTCTATGAGCTCGACCGGCTCGACGAAGCGCAGGCCTGGGCGACGCGCGCGGCAAGCCTTGGCGCAAGCGACGACGCCTTCAACCAGATGCTGTGGCGGCCGGTCAGTGCGAAGGTGCTCGCCCGCGGCGGCGATCATGCCGCTGCCGGGGCGCTGATGCACGAAGCGCTTGCCATCGCAGAGTCGACGGACGACGTCAACGGCGAAGGCGAGGTCTACGACGCGCTGTCCGAGGTGCTGCTGCTCGGCGGAAAGCCCGCCGAGGCGGTCGTCGCGCTCCGCCAAGCGCTGGAGTGCTTCGAGCGGAAGGGGAACCTCGTCTCCGCCGAGCACGCACGGGAGCGGCTCCGGGAGATCGAGCACACCCGTCGCTAGCCGGCGGCTGCCTTCGCCGTCTGCACCTCGGCGTCGATCGCCGCGAGCACGTTTCCGACCTGCTGGTTGATGATCGGCTGCAGCACGCGCTGCCCCATCGAGCCGACCGGGCCGGCGATCTTGACGTCGGCCTCCCAGGCCATGGACGTCGTCTCCCCGTCGCCGGACAGCGAGAACGAGGTCGTCATGTTCATCATCGCGCCGACGCCCTGGCCCTTCGCGTTGAGGGACGCGAACTCGAGCGGCCGCTCCTCGAGCTTCGTGAACGCGATCGACATCTTCAGCCCGCCGAGCCCGAGGGGCACCTTGACCTTGGCGCTCCAGTGGGTGTCGTCGGCGATCTCGAAGCTCTCGACACCGGGCATCGTCCTGGCCATCGCCTCCGGGTCGTTGATGACGCTCCAGACGACCTCGCGCGTCGCGTCGAACTCTTTCGTCCCCTCGAGCTTCACTTCGACGTCACCTCCACCTTCGAACGTGACCGCTCTGGCTCGCGGAGCATCTCCCAGACGCGGTGATACGGGTTGTGGCTGTCGGTCACGAGCGCGCGGCCGGACGCGCGGAGCGCGTCCTGGAGCGCGGCGCCGATGCAGTGGATCCCGCCGCCGCCTCCCTCGCCCATCCCTTTCGTGCCGAGCGGCGTGAACGGCGAGGGCGACTCGATCGCCGCCGTGGACAGCGGCGGCATGTCGAGCGTGTGCGGCACGTGGTAGTCGTAGAAGTTCGGCGTCAGGAGGTTGCCCTCCTCGTCGTACGTGAACGACTCGAACATCGCGGCGCCGATCGCGTGGGCGGTGGCGCCCATCACCTGCCCCTCGACGATCTGCGGGTTGACTCGCACGCCGCAGTCGTCGACGGCGGCGTAGTCGAGGATCTCGTAGACGCCCGTCTCGGGATCGACCTCGACGACGCAGGCGTGGATCTGCATCGCGTATGTCAGCGTCAGCTTCCCGAACTTCCGCTCCTTGTCCGGCACGTCGAACGGCGGCCGGTAGACGAAGCGGGCGTTCATCGGCGGCGGATCGACCGGGAATCCGGCGTTGTTCGCGTTCGGGATCGCCCCGAGCGCCATGAACGGCAGCGCCGCCTCGGGGTTGTCCTTGATTCGGGCGAACCCGTCCGCGAGCTCGATCGCCTCGATCGGGCACTGGAACACCATCGAGGCGAGGGTCTTCATCTGGTTCGCGAGCTCGTCGGTCGCCCCCTTTACGGCGCCGAGGCCCGTGACCGCGAACTGGCTCGCGTACGTCCCCGAGAAGCCGGCGTGCGAGTTCCAGTAGCTGTCGTGCCCGGCCCGGACGTGGACGATGTCGACGTCGCAGCCGAGGATGTCGGCGACGACCTGGGCAGCCGTCGTCTCGTGACCCTGTCCCTGCGGCGTCGTCCCGAGCGTGATGACGATCTCGCCGAAGATGTCGAGCTTCGCGGTCGCGACCTCGTTGTTCCCCGAGAACTGCAGGTCGGGGTTGATCAGCTGCGACTGGCCGAAGTTGTTCGTCCCGGAGTCGAGCGTCGAGCCGATCCCCACGCCCAGCAGCTTCCCGCGGGAGGCCGCCTCCGCCCGCCGCTCCTCGATCGTGTCGTAGCCGACCAGCTCCAGGGCCATGTCGAGAGCTCGCGGGTAGTCGCCCGAGTCGTAGACGCAGCCGTTCGGCGTCTCGTACGGCATGTCCTCGGGCTGGACGTAGTTCGCCTTCCGGATCTCGACCCTGTCCATCTCGAGCTCTGCGGCGACGATGTCGATGATTCGCTCGGTCAGCCACAGGTGCTGCATCCGCGAGTAGCCACGGTTCGGCGAGACGGGCGCCTTGTTCGTCATCGCCTGCGTGAACTCGACGCGGATGTTGCGCCAGCGGTACATCCCGGGGGAGACCTGCGCCCAGATGACGCCGCCGAGCGGCTCGTAGCGGAGGTACGCCCCCGCGTCGTCGATCGCCTTCGTGCGGAAGCCGAGCATCGTGCCGTCGGCCTTGACCGCGACCTCCGTGTCGAGGAACCAGCGCTCGTTCCCGTGCGACATCGACTGGTGGAAGTCCGTCCGCCACTCCGTCCACTGGACCGGCCGGTTGAGCTTCCGCGCGAGGAGGCAGCACGCGACGAGCTGCGGGTGGGACGTGATCTTGTTGCCGAAGCCGCCGCCGATGTCCTGGGTGACGATGCGCAGCTTGTCGGTGCCGACGCGCATCGCCGGCGCCATCATGATCACCGCGAATCCGGGGAACTGGTTGTTCGTCGTGATCGTCCACTGTCCGGTGCCGCGGTTGAACTCGACGAGCGCGCCGTCGAGCTCCAGCGGGGTCGAGTTGAACCGGTCGAAGTGGAGCTCGGAGATCTTCACGACGTGGTCGGCCTCGGCGAATGCCGCGTCGAGGTCTCCCCACTCCCACACGCCGCTGTAGGACATGTTGCCGCCGCATTCCTCGTGGAGGATCGGCGCGCCGTCCTCGAGCGCCGTGCGGGCGTCGACGATGACGTCGAGCGGCTCGTACTCGACCATGACGAGCTCCGCGGCGTCGCGGGCGAGCTCCCGTGTCTCGGCGACGACCGCGACGACCGGCTCACCGATGTAGCGCACCTTGCCGACGGCGAGCGCGTAGTCCTTCACGCTCCCTCCCGGCTCGGCGGCGATCTGGAAGAACGGGTCGGTCAGGATCGCGACCTCGTCACCCGTCAGCGTCCCGTACACGCCGGGCAGCTCGAGCGCGGCGCTGACGTCGACCGACTCGATCCGCGCATGCGCGTAGGGCGAGCGCACGAAATGGAGGTAGCCCATCCCGTGCCGCTTGACGTCGTCGAAGTAGACCCCCTGGCCCTCGACGAGGCGCCGGTCCTCCTTGCGCGGGATGCTCTGGCCGACGAACCCCTTCTGGAGAGTCGTGGTCTCCTCGCTCGTGGTGATGCTCATGCCGACGCCTTCCCGGCCGCGACCACGGCCTCGACGATGTTCCAGTACCCGGTGCACCGGCAGATGTTCCCCTGGAGCGCGATCTTGACCTCGTCCTCGCTCGGGCTCGGGTTGTCGGCGAGCAGCGCGGTCGCGCTCATCAGCATCCCCGGCGTGCAGTAGCCGCACTGGAGCGCGTGGTGCTCGGAGAACGAGCGCTGGAGCGGCGTCTGCTCGTCCCCGGCGAGGCCTTCGACCGTCGTCACCTCGGCACCGTCCGCCTGCACGGCGAGGACGGCGCAGCTCTTCACCGGGACGCCGTCCAGGTGGACGGTGCACGCCCCGCAGCTCCCCGTGTCGCAGCCGATGTGCGTGCCCGTCAGGTCGAGGTCGTCGCGGAGGAAGTGGACGAGGAGGCGCCGCGCGGGCACTTCCTTCTCGACCGTGAGGCCGTTCACCGTGACGGTGACGAACTGACTCGTTGTCGGTGTCGGCACGGCTACCCCTTCGCTCGCTCGGATGCCTGCAGGACTGCGCGGACCACGGACGTCTCGGCGAGGCTGCGGCGGTAGTCCGCCGACGCGTGGACGTCGGACGGTGGGTCGAGCGACGCACCGAGGCCCTCGACCGCGCTGCGTACGGTCGCCTCGTCCACGCCGCCGCTCGCGAGGCGCTCCTCGACCGCCGCAGCGCGCACCGGCACCGCCGCGACGCACCCGAGGACGACGCGCCAGGCGCCGTCGACGACGGACGCGGCGGCACTCGCGATGTACGTCCCGTGCGCGCCGAGCGTCACGCCGGCCATTCCGTCGCCGGTGCCCTTGCCGCCCGCGGGGATGCTGATGCGAGTGAGCAGATCGCCCTCGCGGACCGCGGTCTCGAACACGCCGACGAAGAAGTCGCTCGCCGCGACGGTCCGCTCGCCGGCGGCGCCGCGGATCGTCATCGTGGCGCCGAGCGCCACGAGCAGCGGCGGGAAGTGGTTCGTCGGGTCGTTCACGCAGATGTTGCCGCCGAGCGTCCCGCGGTTTCGCACCTGGACGTCCGCGACCGTCGCCGCGACCTCGGCGAGGATCGGCCGCGTCACCTCCACCTCGGACGAGCGCATCAGCGACGACAGCGTCGCCATGGCGCCGATCTCGAGCGTCGACCCGGAGACGGCGATCGTGCGGAGCTCGGCGAGGCCGGCAAGGTCGACGAGCACGTCGGGCGAGGCGGCCCGCTGTTTCATCACGTTGACAAGCGTCTGGCCCCCTGCGAGCGCACGCGCCCCGTCGTGCTCGGAGAGGAGGGAGACCGCCTCGTCGACGGTGGCCGGACGCGCGTAGGAGACCTCACGCAGCAGCATGCGGTCGATTCTGTCATACGCCACCTGGTGACATGTCAAGCTGCGGGAGCCGTGGTAGCGTCGCCCCATGGCGACGTTCGACGCGGTGCTGGTCGGCTCGGGGATCAACACGCTGACGGCCGCGGCGCTGCTCGCCCGGGACGGGTGGAGCGTGTGCGTCCTCGAGCGCTCCGACCGTCTCGGCGGTGCGATCCGGACCGAGGCCGACTACACGCTGCCGGGGTTCACGCACGAGGTGCTGAGCTCGTGGCACCCGCTCTTCCAGGGCTCCGCGGCCTACGCCGAGCTCGGCGACGAGCTCCACCGGCGCGGTCTCGAGTACGTGAACACGGAGCTCCCGACGGCGACGGCATTCCCGGACGGCGCCGCGATGTTCCTCCAGACCTCGCTCGAGGCGAACGTCGCCGAGTTCGATCGCTTCGCGGAGGGCGACGGCGCCGCCTGGCAGCGGCAGTTCGAGGGCTTCATGGCGAACGCGGACATCAGCTTCGGCGTGCTCGGAACCGAGCTCTGGTCGTCCGCCGGGCTCGGGCTCGGCCAGAGGATGCTGCGACGGTTCGGCCGGCGCGGCCTGCTCGACTTCGCCGGGCACGCGCTGACGACGTGCCGCGACTGGACGGGCGCGACGTTCCGTTCGGAGCAGGCCCACGGCCTGCTCGCGCCGTGGGTCCTCCACACCGGGCTCGGGCCCGACAACGCGGTCTCGGGGTTCATGACGCAGGTGATCGCATGCGCGGTGCAGCTGGGAGGCATGCCGGTCCCGGTCGGCGGCGGCGTCACGCTGGTGGACGCTCTCGCGGGGATCGTGACGGACGCGGGTGGTGAGCTCCGGACGGACGCCCACGTCGAGCGGATCACCGTTTCCGGCGGCCGCGCGACCGGCGTGGCGCTGAGCGACGGCGAGGTGATCGGCGGCGACCCGGGCCGTCGTCGCCGGGGTCACGCCGACGCAGCTCTACGGATCTCTGCTCCGGCCGGGAGACGTGCCGCCGGACGTCCGCTCCGCCGCCGAGGGGTACCGCTACGGGCGGGCCGGGATGCAGATCCACATCGCGATGGACGCGCCGCCCCGGTGGAAGGGCCCGGATGCCGACCGCCTGGCCCGAACGGCGATCGTGCACGTCACCCCGGGCCTCGACGGCGTCTCGCGCGCGGTGAACGAGGCCGAGCGCGGGCACCTGCCCGCGGAGGCAACGATCGTGGCGGGCCAGCCGTGCGCCGTCGACCCGTCTCGCGCGCCCGACGGCAAATGGATCGTGTGGATCCAGCTGCAGGAGCTGCCGGCAGGACGGGTCAAGGGTGACGCGGCGGGTGAGCTCGACGTGGGCGACGGCACGTGGACCGAGGAGCTCCGCGAGGCGTACGCCGATCGGATCGTCGCGCGGCTCGGCGACTCGATCGAGAACCTCGAGGCGGCGACCCTGAAGCGCGTCACCCTCTCCCCCGCCGACCTCGAGCAGCTGAACTGCAATCTCGTCGCGGGCGACATCTACGCGGGAAGCTGTGCGCTCGACCAGAACCTCCTCTGGCGCCCGTTCGCCGCCGCGCCGGGGCATCGAACGACCGTCGAGGGCCTCTGGCACATCGGCGCGAGCACGCATCCGGGCCCGGGGCTCGGAGCCGGCTCCGGCTACCTCGTCGCGAAGGAGCTGACGAGGCCGGCGCTCACCCGCCGCCTCGTTGCAAAGCTTCCAGGACGCTCGTGAAGCGGTCGCTCTCCGCGATCTCCACGGTGAACGCATCGTTCGCCGAGGACGTCGCAG
>CAVQHL010000029.1:0-82386 GCA_963712255.1 uncultured Actinomycetes bacterium | reverse complement strand
GATCGACGTGTTGCCGACGGTTGCCGACGTGCTCGGGATCGAGGTGCCGTGGCGTGTCGATGGCCGATCTCTGCGAGCTCGCGCCCTGCGGCGTGACGTACGACTGGGTGCGCGCGCAGCACCGATCGTCGTTGCATCGCGAGACGACGTCGCAGACGACGTTCTACGCGTCGCACGCCGCAACGCCGCGCTGTTCGGCGAAGGGAACGACTCGTTCTACCGGTTCGGGCCGCGGCGCGACCTGCTCGGGCGCCGGGTCGCGAGGCTGCGCGGTGCCGGCGCATGGAGCGGCGATCTCGATTTCACGCTCGTACGAGCTCGAGAATGTGCGCAAGTCGTCCGGCTACGTTCCCGCGCACGTCGTCGGCCGCGTCGAGCTGGAGCGGGCCTACGGCCGAGGGAGGGCCTCGCGATCGCCGTGAACGGACGCGTCGCTGCGGTGACGACGCCGTTTCGTGTCGAGCGGCCGAACGCTACTTCTCGTCGCTTGTCGACGAGTCGCTCGTGCACGACGGACGGAACACCGTCGAGGTGTCCGCGGTTCGCGGCGGCGGCGCAGGACACGCGGCTGGTCGTGCTCGGCGGAACCGTGGGTCTGCCTGCGCCGTCGCCGGGAGCAATCCTCCAACGATGTTCACGAGCCGAACGGCCGCACGACGACCGCGATCTCGCCGTCGCGGTAGACCTGCCGCGCGCCGGGCTCCGCGAGGAACGCCCGGAGGTGGCCGCGCTCGTCGACGATCACGACGCGGTAGCCGTCGGCGAGCGACTTCCACGCCGGCGCCCTCCCGGTTCCCGTAGGCCGAGATCCGGTCGAGCGTCTCCGGGTCGTAGAGCTCGAAGCGGACGTCGTACGCGATACGGCCCCGGAGCTCGGGGATCCTCCACAGCAGCCAGTCGGCGGTCCCGTCCGTCGCGAGGAGGTCGACGCTCGGGTCGCGCGTCGCCTCACGGACGGCCGCGACCTGCTCCTCGGGCCACTCCTGCTCGAACCAGCTCGGCCGGGCGGGCGAGCGCGACGACGAGCGCGACGGCGAGCCCGGCGAGGCTCGCGACCGAGATCGCGAGGTTGACCCGCCGCGAGGACGGGTCGGCGCGCGTGAGGAGGCCGTCGAGCGCGACCGGCAGGATCGCGGCGCACGCGACGGCGAACCAGATCACGCCGCGCACCGCCTGCACGGCCCCGACGAACGTCACGGCGAGCACGAGCAGCTCGAACACCGTCAGCCGCCGGCGGCAACGTCCGACCGCGGCGAGACCGACGGCCACCACCGCGAGCACCCAGAACAGCGCCGTCGTCCCGCTCGGCTTCGACCACTGCCACTCGCGCAGGATGTCGGCGAAGGGCGCCTCGACGAGCATCAGGTCGTAGTAGGCGACGAGGTCCCACCCGTACGGCGAGACGAGGACGCAGAGCGGCGCGGCGACGAGGAGCGCGACGGGGTACAGCGGCCGGGCGCCGCGGTCACGGACGAGCGTCGCGCCGGCCAGGAGCACGGTCAGCCCTGCGCCGAGCACGACCGAGCCGTGCAGGTTCGCCCAGAGGACGAGCAGCGGGACGACGAGCAGCGTTCGTCGCCGCACGCCGTTCCGGTAGCCGTCCACGAGAAGCCAGAGCGTCCCGGCGAAGAGCGGGAGGGCAGCCGACTGCGCCCGGATCGTCCAGCCCCAGGGGCCGGCCAGCACGGCGAGGAGGCCGACGAGGAACGTCGAGCGGGACGACGCGCCCGCCGAGCGCGCGGCTCCCGCCGCGAGCGCGATCGCGAGCAGGACGAGCGCGACGTCGAGCACCACGACGAGCCGCATCCCGGCGACCTCGTGCGCCGCGTAGAAGACGAGCTGCGCGAGCCACTGCTGGTCCGTCCACGTCGCGCCCTCGCCGAGGAGCGTCACGTGCTCCACGTCCGGAAGCCCGTGGTCGACGATCTCGCGGCCGGCCATGAGCGTCAGCCACGTGTCGCCCACGACGAGCGACGGCCCGAACACCGTCAGCAGGACGACGCCGACGAGCGAGACGAGGAAGACCGGGAAGGGGCTCGTCTCCAGGATCGCGCGAAGGCGCGAGGACGTCGGGCTCGCCTGGTCGACAGCCGGGCGCGCGGACGTCCGCAAGGTCGCTCGACGCGGCCATCGGTGAATGATCGCCGTCGCACCGGAGGACCTGACTGGACGTTGGGCTAGGTCGATCGCGACCCCCGCCAAGTGTGTCGGACCGGCGCTGTGCGCATGCTTCCGAGCGTGACCGTCGTTCCCGAGTCGGCCGTCCCGCGGACGGTGCACACTCCGCGCGTGTCAGTGATGCCTGACCGGAACCGGCGCACGATGTGGGTCGCGGCGATCATCGGAATTCCCGGCGTCCGTGGCGTTCCTGCTCCTCGCGGTGCGCGGCGCCGACCTCGGCATCGTCTGGCAGACGCTGCAGGACGTCCGGTGGGGCCCGCTCGCGCTCGCCGTCGTGTGCATCGGCGTCGTCTACTGGCTCCAGGCCGCCCGCTGGCGGCGGATCGCCGCGACGAGCGCGAGCCAGCGCCAGTACGTCGAGATGGTGGTCTCCGGCGTCGCGGTGAACAACGTCCTCCCGGGACGCGTCGGTGACCTGATGCGCGCGCGCTGGGTGTCGCGCGGCGCGTTCTCCGGCGGCCGTGGCCTCGCCACCGTCGTGATCGACCGCGGCTTCGACCTCCTCGCCCTCGCACTTCTCCTCGTCGGGACCCTGCCGCTCGTCACGGACGAGCCCTGGGTCGATCGGATCGTCGCCGGCTCCGTCCTCCTGCTGCTCGCCCTGTGGATCGGCATCCTCGCGGCACGGACGTACACCCGGCGGCGTCCGCGCGCGAGGCGCCCGCATCGCGGCCTTGCGCGGCGCTTCGCGCGCGACACGCTCGAGGGGCTCTCCGAGCCGCTCGGCACGTCGCGCCTCACCCTGTTCGCCTGAGCGTCGCCGTCTGGGGCGCCTGGGCGATCGCGGCCATCCTCACTGCTCGCGCCGTCGGCATCGACCTCTCGCTCGTCGACGCGCTGTTCGTCACTGCGGCGATCAACCTCGGCGTGGCCATCCCGTCGTCCCCGGGGTTCCTCGGCACGTACCAGTGGCTGGGTGTCTCCTCGCTGGCGCTCTTCGGCGTCTCGAAGGAGTCGGCGCTTGCGTTCGCGATCGCGATGCAGGCGGTCTGGTACGTGCCGACGACCCTCGTCGGGGCCGTCTTCCTCGTCGCGCGCTACTCGTCCCCGAGGGGACGCTCGATCAGCCCGAGCTGATAGGCCTGGCGCACCGCGTCGGCGCGGTTCTTCGCCCCCAGCTTGCGGTAGACGTTCGTCAGGTGGAACTTCACCGTCTGCTGGGTGACCCAGAGCTCCTTCGCGATCTCGTCGTTCGACTTCCCCTTGGCGAGCTCGGTGAGGATCGCGATCTCGCGGTCGGTGAGGCCGGCGGCCTTGGCGCCGCTCGGCGTCGACGGCTCGGTCGCGCCGACGGTCGAGAAGACGGTGCCGCCCGCCACCTGGCGGAGCGTCGAGGGAAGGTCGCTCGGGTCGACGGTCTTCAGGACGTAGGCGCTGGCGCCGCGGCGTAGCGCGCCCTCGATCAGATCGGGGGTCGTCGACGCGGACAGCATCACGACCTTCACCTTCGGATACCGCCGCCGGATCTCCTCGAGGCACTGCAGTCCGTCCATGTTCGGCATGCGGACGTCGAGCACGACGAGATCGGGGTTCGTCTGACCGACGAGCGGGAGGACCTGGGCGCCGTTCTGGGTCTCGCCGACGACCTCGAAGCCTCCGTCGTCGTCGAGCGCCCGCCGGATCCCGTCGAGCATCAGGCGGTGGTCGTCGGCAAGGAGGACACGCACGTCGCCCAGTCTACGAGGCGCGACCGACGACACGTCGGGCGCCGACACCCAGAGGGGTGGCACGAGGGCCGTTCGATGTCCCTCGGACGAGGCATTGCGTCCCCCCGAAGGGGCACTACCGTCGGAAGAGGGAAGGGCGTCTCGGAGGGGGAGGGGCGAAGGATGGGACTGGGGACAGAGCATCAGCCGGGCGTGCTGGCACGCGGGATGGGGTTCGCGGCGCTGCTGGCGCTGGCCGTGATCATCGCGATCTCGATGGCGTCGGGGCTCATGGATCAGGTTCGCTCGCTCGGGGCGAGCCCGGCGACCCCGCAGGGGTCGGCCGCGGCCGCGTCGTACGAGCCGTAGGCCGCATGGCCTGCCGGACGACGGCCGGCGCACGCGTCTACCATCCGTGCCGATGGCGCGGGTCGAAGAGCGGCGCACGGCTGGTCTCGAGGCCTGGCGTTCCCGGTTCGAGGGGGCGCTGCGCGACGACGAGCTGTTCACGACGATCTCGGGCTCGGAGGTCGAGCCGCTGTCGACGCCGGCGACGTCGCCGGTCGACTACGACCGCGACCTCGGCTACCCGGGCTCGTTCCCCTTCACGCGGGGCGTCTACCCGTCGATGTACCGCGGACGGCTGTGGACGATGCGGCAGTTCGCGGGGTTCGGGACGGCGGAGGAGACGAACGAGCGGTTCCGGTACCTGCTCGACCACGGGCAGACGGGCCTCTCCTGCGCGTTCGACATGCCCGCGCTGATGGGGGTCGACTCGGACTCGCCGCGGGCGCTCGGCGAGGTCGGGCGCGAGGGCGTGGCGGTGGCGTCGCTCGAGGACATGGGGATCCTCTTCTCGGGGATCCCGCTCGGCGAGGTGTCGACGTCGATGACGATCAACTCGTCGGCGGCGATCGCGCTCGCGATGTACCTCGTGGTGGGTGAGGAGCAGGGCGTGCCGCGCGATCGGCTCCGCGGGACGATCCAGACGGACATCCTCAAGGAGTACATCGCGCAGAAGGAGTTCATCTTCCCGCCGGGCCCGTCGATGCGGCTCGTGACGGACATGGTCGAGTTCTGCTCGCGGGAGATGCCGCTCTGGCATCCGATCTCGATCTCGGGGTACCACATCCGCGAGGCGGGCTCGACGGCCGCGCAGGAGCTCGCGTTCACGCTGAAGGACGGCTTCACCTATGTCGAGTGGGCGCTCGAGCGCGGGCTCGACGTGGACGCGTTCGCGCCGCGTCTCTCCTTCTTCTTCAACGCGCATCTCGACTTCTTCGAGGAGATCGCGAAGTACCGCGCCGCGCGCCGGATCTGGGCGCGCGAGATGCGCGACACGTACGGCGCCCGCGACGAGCGCTCGCTGCTGATGCGGTTCCACACGCAGACGGCGGGTGTCTCGCTCACGTGGCAGCAGCCGCTCGTCAACGTTGCCCGGACGGCGATCGAGGCGCTGGCGGCGGTGCTCGGCGGGACGCAGTCGCTGCACACGAACTCGTACGACGAGGCGCTCGCGCTGCCGACCGAGGACGCGGCGCGCCTGGCCTTGCGCACGCAGCAGGTGATCGCGCACGAGACCGGCGTCGTGAACGGGATCGACCCGCTCGGCGGCTCCTACCACGTCGAGGCGCTCACGAACCGGCTCGAGGAGGAGGCGTACGAGCTGTTCGGCCGGATCGACGAGCTCGGCGGGATGGTCGCCGCGATCGAGCAGAACATGCCGCAGCGCGAGATCGCGGAGGCGGCGTACCGCTACCAGCAGGAGGTCGAGAGCGGCGAGCGGGTCGTCGTCGGCGTCAACCGCTACCGCACCGAGGACGACGAGGAGCTCCACATCCTCCGCATCGACCCCGACCTCGAGCGCAAGCAGATCGAGCGCCTGACGGCCTTCAAGGCGCGACGCGACTCGGCGGTCGTGGAGCGCCGGCTGGCGGAGCTCTCGGAGGCGGCCGCGGCGCCCGACCGCAACCTGATGCCGGTGATCGTCGACGCCGTCCGCGACGGCGTCACCCTCGGCGAGATCTGCGACGCCTGGCGCACCGTCTGGGGCACCTGGCGAGAGCAGCCGGTGTTCTAGCTCGCGAAGCGGATTCCGCTCGCTGAATCCCGCGCTGATCCCCGCCTTCGGCGGGGCACATCCCTGAAGGCGCCCGCTGTCGCGGTCGCAACTGCTCTTCTGTTGCGGCGGAGCGCGCTCCGCAGTCAGTCGCCGGCGCGGACCGACTCGGACACGACCTCGACCTCCATGCCGTCGTAGGCGAGCGCGATCCCCTCGGGGGTCGGCAGCTCCGACGGGCGGTGCGTGAGGAGCAGGTTGCGGGCGCCGGAGGCGGCGTACGACTCGAGCGCCTCCTCGGCGCTCAGGTGGCCGCGCGGCTCGCCGTCGGCCTCGCCGTTCTCGAGCGTCGCCTCGCAGACGAAGAGGTCGGCGTCGCGCGCGAGCTCGGCGATCCGCTCGCTCGGCCCCGTGTCGCCCGTGTACGCGAGCGTCACGCCTCCGTTCGTCACCCGGAAGCCGTAGGTCTCGAGGCGGTAGTGCGGGAGCCGCACGGGAAGGACCTCGAGGCCCGCCGCTGTCGAACGGCGTGTCGCCGTCGTACTCCGACAGGGTGAACGTGCGCTCGAACATGTCGGGGAACCCGAGGCGCGAGCCGAGCTCCTCGAGGAACGCGCGCCCGCCCCGGTACACCCACAGCGCCGGGCGCACGTCGTCGTGGCCCCGCCGGTAGAAGCTGCCCCAGACCCACGGGACGAGATCGCCCCAGTGGTCGAGGTGGAAGTGCGTGATCGCGATCGCGTCGATGGCCGGCCACGCCTCCCGTTCGCGCAGTCGGCCGAGGACGCCGGGGCCGCAGTCGAGGAGGAGGCGCTTGCCCTCCGACTCGACGACGTAGCCGGAATGGGCGCTGCCCGCGTTCGGCCAGGCCGGGGACGACCCGATGACGACGAGGCGCACGTTCCTATACTGACCGCGTGGAGCGGACGATTCGGGTCGTGATCGCAAAGCCCGGGCTGGACGGGCACGATCGGGGAGCGAAGATCATCGCGCGGTCCCTGCGCGACGCCGGCATGGAGGTCATCTACACGGGCCTCCACCAGACGCCGGAGCAGATCGTCGAGACCGCGATCCAGGAGGACGCGGACGCGGTCGGGATCTCGATTCTCTCGGGCGCGCACATGACGTTGGTGCCGCGGATCGTAGAGGGTCTCCGCGAGAACGACGCGGGTGATGTCCTCGTCGTCGTCGGCGGCACGATTCCGCCGGAGGACGCCGACGAGCTCAAGCGGCTGGGCGTCGCCCAGGTCTTCACTCCGGGCGCGCCGACGAGCGCGATCGTCGATTTCCTGCGCAGCGCGCTCGCTCCGGCCTAGGTGGAGCAGCCCGGGTCGGGGTAGACGCACGGCCGGCCGTCATCGTCCTCGGCGTCCGGCGTGTCGATCTCGATCGTCCCGTCGCCCGCTCCACCCGGCGGCTTCGTCTTCACCGTGACGCCGCCCGGGCGCGTGATCCGCGCGGCGACGAGCGCCTGTCCTCGGAGAGCGGCCGCCGTCACCTTCCCCCGACCGGTGTAGGCGGTGAAGATCGCCGGCGCCGCGCTCCGCGACTGCAGCGAGCGGCGCTCCGGGCTCTCGAGCGCGGCGACGAGCGTCTTGTCGACCTCGGCGCCCTGCGCGACGGCGAGCTCGACGACCCGCTCGCGCACGAGCGACGTCCAGCGACCGCCGGGCCACCAGCGCACCGCGCTCGCGCGGATCGTGATCGTCCCCGCGCCCGCCGCGATCGGGACGCCGCGGACGCCGAGCGAGAACGACTCGCCGATCCGTCCCGGGAAGAGCAGCCGCTCGGCCGCGTTGAGGTACGGGAACGGGTTCACGGCTGCCGCCGTCGTCCGGGTGCACCTCGAAGTGGAGGTGGTGGTTGCCCTCGGCGTCGCCGGAGTCGCCGTTCCAGGCGATCTGCTCGCCCGCGGTGACCTTCGCGCCGTCGGCGACGGCGTACGCGACGTCGAGCTTGCAGCCGCCGCTGTCCTCGGACCGCTCCGTCAGGTCGTTGTTGAGGTGGATATAGAGGTATGTCGTGCCGCTCTTGCCGTAGAGGTAGAGCATGCAGCCGGCGCGAGAGGAGGTCGTGTGCCAGCGCACCTTCCCTGCCTCTGCCGCGACGACGGGGTTCCGCCACGGCGTGTTCTCGATGTCGATCCCGGCGTGGCTGCCGTTCACGCGCGGGTCGCCGTAGTTGTTCGTGTAGGCGTAGTCCCCGGTCAGCGGGAAGACGATCGGCTTCCCGTCGATCAGCCCCGGCTTCGGCGCTGCACCGGGGGAGCCGACGACCGCCGCGCCGATCAGGCCGGTGAGAAGGAGGAGAGAGACCCCTCGTGCTGTCGTCCGGTGGCGATTCATGGCTCCGGTGCGCCGCGCGAAGGGCGGGACGTTACCAGGTCGAAAGGAGCGCGTCCGTCGAAAGCGGCTAGTCTCGCGCGCGAATCAGGCCTGGCAGCGGCGCCGCACCGCAGCCTGGCTCAGGGGTCTATCGAATCGCTGAAGGAGGGGTCTTGGTGTTCAGAGTGCTCATGGCCGCAATGCTGGCGGCGCTGGTTGTCGGTGCCGCGGCGTGCGGTGGCGACGACGCAGGTGAGCCGACGGCCGTCCCGATCGAGGTCGCGCCGGCCGGTGACGGGTTCGAGCTGACGGTTCCCGAGTCGGTCGAGGCGGGCCTCGTCCGCCTCGAGTTCCAAAACGGCACCGAGGACGACGCGGAGGCGCAGTTGCTCCGCCTCGCCGACGGCCACACGGTCGACGAGGCGCTGGCCGCGATCGCATCGGAGGACGGCAAGATCCCGGACTGGATGACCGCGGAGGGCGGCGTCGGGACCATCGCGCCGGGGACCTCGGGGGCGGTGGAGCTCGTGCTCGAGGAGGGCACGTATCACGTGATCGACACGGGCGAGCCCGAGGGCGACGACGTTCAGAGCCACGCGGAGAGCGGCGCGACGGCGACGCTCGAGGTCACGAGCGGTGACGACGACGCCGAGCTGCCCGAGGTCGACGCGTCGATCGAGATGGCCGACTTCGAGTTCGTGACCGACGGCCTGCAGGCGGGCACCAACCGCTTCCTGCTGCGGAACACGGGCGAGGAGTTGCATCACACGCTCATCGTTCCGATCAACGAGGGGGCCACGTTCGACCAGGTCAAGGCGTACATGACCTCGGACGAAGGCGACACCGGTCCGCCGCCGGCGGACTTCGAGAAGCTCCAGGCGACGACGGTGCTCGACGCCGGCCGCGAGCAGATCGACGAGCTGGAGCTCGAGCCGGGTCGGTACGCGCTCGTGTGCTTCCTCACCAACCGCGCGGGCGGCCCGCCGCACGCCGCGCTCGGCATGGTGAGCGAGCTGACGGTCGAGGAGTAGGTCGACGCGTGGGAGCCGAGGCCGTCGCGGCCTCGGCTCCCGCCGCTCGTCGGCGCAGCTCGCGGCGACAGCAGGCCGGACGGTGGCCGGCACGCCGTCGCTAGAGTCCGCGCGATGAAGATCGCCGTCTGCGTGAAGCAGGTCCCCGACGCCGCCGTCCACAAGCGGCTCGACCCGGCGACGAACCGGCTCGACCGCTCCGGTGAGGGGGCGCTCAACGCGACGGACGTCAACGCCGTCGAGGAGGCGCTCCGGCTGAAGGAGGCCCACGGCGGCGAGGTCGTCGTCGTGTCGCTCGGACCGGAGAAGGCGATGGAGTCGCTCCGCAAGGCCCTCGCGATGGGCGCCGACCGCGCGGTGCTCGTCTCGGACGCCGCCGCGGCCGGCTCGGATCTCCTCGCGACCGGCTACGCGCTCGCGAAGGCGCTCGAGCGCGAGGAGGCGGATCTCGTCCTGTTCGGCCAGCAGTCGAGCGACGCCGACGGGGCGGTGCTCTGGGCGGCCGTCTCCGACCGGCTGCGCCGGCCGATGGTCTCGCAGGTCGCCGAGCTGACGCTCGAGGGCGGCACGATCAGCGGCAAGCGGCAGACCGAGTTCGGGTACGACGTGATCTCCGCGCCGCTCCCGGCCGTCGTCGCCGTCTCGGATGCGATCAACGAGCCGCGCTACCCGTCGCTCAAGGGGATCATGGGCGCGAAGTCGAAGCCGCAGGAGGTGCTCGCGCTCGCCGACGCCGGCATCGAGGCCGACCGGGTCGGCGAGACGGGCTCGCGCACCGTCGTGCGATCGTCCTCGCCGCCGCCGCCGAAGAGCGGTCAGGTGAAGATCGAGGACGACGGCAGCGCCGCCGAGAAGATCGTGGACTATCTCGCCGAGAAGAGGCTCATCTGATGGGCACGCTGGTCTTCCTCGAGACGCACGACGGCGAGCCGACGAAGGGCTCGCTCGGCGTCCTCGGCAAGGCCGCCTCGCTCGGCGGAGACGTCTCCGGGGTGGTGCTCGGGAGCGGCGTGCGCGACGCCGCAGCCCGCGGCGGCGCGTTCGGCGCGTCCACCGTGTACGTCGTCGACGACGAGGCGCTCGCGTCGCCGCTGCCGCAGCCGCGCGTCGACGCGCTCGAGGCGGTCGTGCGCGAGAGCGGCGCCGACACCATCCTCTTCGCCGCCTCGGTGCTTGCGGCCGATGTCGCCGTCCGGCCTCGCCGCCCGGCTCGAGGCCGGCCTCAACTGGGATCTCACGGATCTCCGCCTCGAGGGCGGCGAGCTCGTCGGAACCCGCCCGGCGCTCGGCGACACCGTGCTCGTCGAGGTCGGCTGGACGTCGACGCCGCGGCTCGCGCTGATCCGCTCCGGCACGTTCGACCCCGTCGAGTCGGGCGGGACGGCGGAGGTGAAGGACGTCGCCGCCTCCTTCCAGGACTTCTCGACGCGCGGCGACGCTGGTCGACCACCTGCAGGAGGCGTCGAGCGGCCCGTCGATCGAGGACGCGGACGTGATCGTCGCCGGCGGGCGGGGGCTCGGCGGTCCCGAGGCGTTCTCGATCTGCGAGGACCTCGCGGCCGCGCTCGGCGGCGCCGTCGCCGCGACGCGCGCCGTCGTCGACGCCGGCTGGTACCCGTACTCGGCCCAGGTCGGCCAGACCGGCAAGACCGTCTCGCCGAAGCTCTACATCGCGCTCGGCATCTCGGGCGCGATCCAGCACAAGGTCGGCATGCAGGGCGCGGGGACGATCGTCGCGGTCAACAAGGACGCGAACGCGCCGATCTTCGACTTCGCGGACCTCGGCGTCGTCGGCGACCTCGCCCAGATCGCGCCGAAGCTCACCGAGCTCCTGAAGGCTCGGTCGTAGGCGGCCGCCCGTGAGCGTCCGCCCGGTCGACTTCCCACCGCCGTTCACGAACGCCGAGGCGATCGGCGCGGTGACCGACGCGCCCGACGAGCGCATCGACGTCGGGATCCTGATCGTCGGAGGCGGTCCCGGCGGGCTCGCGTGCGCCGTGCGCCTCGGGCAGCTGCTCGAGGAGCATCCCGAGACGCGCGAGCTGCTCGGTGACGTACCGGTCGCCGTCCTCGAGAAGGGCAAGCAGCCGGGCTCGCACCTGCTCTCGGGCGCCGTCATGAACGCGCGCGCGATCCGGAAGCTGTTCGCGGGGCGGATCCCGATGGAGGAGATGCCGACCTACGGGCCGGTGCACGGCGAGGCCGTCTACCTCCTGACGAAGGGCGCCGCTCTCCGGATCCCGCCGCCGCCGACGATGATGAACCACGGCAACTGGATCGTCTCCGTGTCGGAGCTCGGCCGGTTCCTCGCCGAGCAGGCAGAGGCCGCGGGCGTGATGATCCTCCCCGAGACGGCCGGCCAGACGCTCCTCGTCGACCACGGGCGCGTCGTCGGCGTGCGGACGGGCGACAAGGGTCGGGGCCGCGACGGCGAGCCGCTCTCGAACTTCGAGCCCGGCGTCGACGTCACGGCGAGGATCACGGTCCTCGCGGAAGGGACCGCCGGCCACCTCACGACCGCCGCGATCGACCGCTTCGGCCTCGAGGGGAGCAACCCGCAGATCTGGGCGCTCGGCGTGAAGGAGGTCTGGAAGGTCGCGAAGCCGCTCCACAAGATCGTCCACACGATGGGCTGGCCGCTTCGCAAGCGGGCGAGGTACGGCGAGTTCGGCGGCTCGTTCATCTACCCGATGGGCGAGGAGCACGTCTCGATCGGCTTCGTCGTCGGGCTCGAGTACACCGACGTCGAGCTGTCCGCGCACGACGTCCTCCAGGAGTTCAAGACGCACCGCCTCGTCCGGAAGATCCTCGACGGCGGCGAGCGCGTCGCCTGGGGCGCGAAGACGATCACCGAGGGCGGCCTGCTGTCGCTTCCGTCGAAGCTGAACGCGCCGGGCCTGCTCCTCGTCGGCGAGGGCGCCGGGCTCGTCAACGTGCCGCGGCTCAAGGGCGTCCACTACGCGATCGAGTCGGGGCGCCTCGCGGCCGAGGCGGCCTTCGCGGCGCTCCAGCGCGGCGAGGTGGCGCACCGGCGGGGCGCCCTCGACGGCTACGACGCGTCGCTCCGCGCGAGCTACGTGTGGAAGGAGCTCGCCGAGGTGCGGAACATGCGCCAGGTCTTCGACAAGGGCTTCTTCATGGGCGGCGCCCTCGCGAGCGCGATGACGATCACGAAGGGGAAGCTGCCGCCGAAGGACTACGACACGCACCCGAACGCGGACGCGCCGCTGATCCGCACGGGCCGCGCGGCGCAGTACCCGGCGCCCGACGGGACGCTGACCTTCGACAAGCTGTCGTCCGTCTTCGCGTCGGGGAACCGGACGCGCGACGACCAGCCGAGCCACGTGCGCGTCCAGACGAAGGTGCCGCGGGATCTCGCGGAGATGTGGCAGTGGATGTGCCCCGCGCACGTCTACGAGGTCGGCGACGCCGACGGCGACGGCACGGTCGAGGTGAAGGTCACCCCCTCGAACTGCGTGCAGTGCGGCGCGATCAGCGCGAAGGGCGGACGGCTGACGCCGCCCGAGGGTGGGTCCGGGCCCGAGTACACGCTGACCTGAGCCCGGCGTCCGACCTCAGTCGGGGACCTGCTGTTGCTCCCGCGCCGCCCAGGCCTCGGCCATCGCGACCCGCTGTGCGAGCGTCGGGTGCGTCTGCAGGAGGACGTAGGCCCAGGTCGGCGGGCTCGGGTCGCCGAGGGACGTCTCGGCGAACCCGCGGAAGAGCCCCCGCGCCGACGCCGGGTCGCGGGTCGTCTGCAGCGCCTTCCAGTCCGCCTCGGCCTCCGACTCCCGGCTGACGACGTTCTGGGCCGGCGCCACGGCGAGCTGGAACACCGCTGCGACGAGGAGCGCGAGCGGCACCGCGGCGGCCTCGCCCATGCCGCCGCGTCGCCGGGTCGCAAGCATGATGAGCAGCCCGCCGGGGAGGGCGAAGAGCCCGAACCAGGCGACCGCCTCGGGCAGGTGGTCGCTCGAGTGGTGCGCGAGCTCGTGCGCGAGGACGACGTGCACCTCGCCGTCGGTGAACCGGCCGTCGAGGAGCGTGTCCCAGAGGACGATCGTCGAGGTCGGCCCCATGCCGAACGCGTAGGCGTTCGCCTGGCTCGTGTCCCCGCTCACCTCCTCGATGCGGAGCGGGATGTCGCTGACGCCCTGCGAGCGCTCGAAGCGCTCGTAGGCGCGCACGAGATCGGCGTCGTCCGGCTTCTCGAGGCCGGGAGTGAGGTACGGGCCCGTGAGCACGAGCGCCGACGCGATCGCGGTGAACACGGCTGCGCCCGGGATCCACCACCAGCTGCCGAGCCACCGCGCGAGCGCCATCACGACGAGGAGCGCGATGCAGATCGCGACGAACGTCCCGCCGAGCCCGAGCCACCCGCCGACGACCGCCTCGAGGTAGCCCACCTCCGAGACGTCGTGGCGGCGCTCCCACCAGACCGCGGCGATCGCGAAGGGCAGCTGCGTCAGCCAGACGATCGCCAGCCCGAGCATGCCGAGGAGCATCCCGGTGCCGATCGGCCCTGCCGCCGACTCGCGTGCGTAGCGGGCGCCGTAGCGGGCGTACAGGGCGAGCGTCACCAGGGCGACGACCTGTGCCGCGACCCAGTCCGCGAGGAGGAACCGCTCGTAGCGCTCGGCGTCCTCGACGAGCTCTGCGCCGAACGCCGTCGTCGACGTCGACGGGCGGCAGCGCGAGGTCGCCGGGGACGACCGTGTCGAGCAGCAGCCACGCCGCGACGCCCCAGCCCGCGGCGATCGCCAGGACGACGGCGACGTGCGCAGCCCTCATGCCTGCACCATCGCGCGGCGGCTCGGGTGACGGCTCGACGCGCCCGACGAGCACGGGCGACGAGTCCGGGTAGCGCCACGTGAGAAGGAAGACGTAGGCGTTGACCTGGGCCTGGTAGCGCAGCGCCGCCACGCCGAGATCGCGAAGGCCGCCCGGCATCCGGCCGATCGCGAGCGCCGCCAGCCAGCCGAGAACGGCGACGGCGAACGCGACGCCCGCGTACGCGCTGGCGAGAAGGGCCGCGGGGATCGCCAGCACCAGCCGGAGGAGCACGCCGAGCCGCGATTGCCGCACGGGCGCCGCGATCCGCAGGTCGATCGGGTAGCCGCCCTCGCGGCCGACGAACCCGGGGAACTGCCGCCCGACGACGCAGAGGAAGCAGAGCAGGTGCATCCAGGTGCGGACGTAGGCGGCGAGAAACCGGTGGAGCGGCCGCGGCACCCGGCCTCTGACGAGCGCCGCGATCAGGGCGAGGATCCAGGCGGCGAGGGCGAACGCCGACCAGGCCGTGAGCCAGAGGAGATGCGGGATGCACAACGGAAGGCGGAAGAGGACGAGCAGGCGCGGCCGCGCGAGCTCGTCGTCGACCCGGACCGCGACGGGATGCGGTGGAAGCTCGGGCGCCGGGTCGGCGCGGCCAGGTGTCGCGTCCGGGTATCGACCGGTGACGAGGAGCGCGTACGCCGTGGTCTGCGCCCCGTAGCCGATCGCGTACGCGGCGGCATCGCGCATCCCCCGGGGCATCTGCCCGCGCACGAGACAGGCGAACCACGCGAGCACCGCGATGGTGACCACGAGCCCGCCCGCCGCCGAACGCGGCGAGGGCCGCGAACACGGCCGTCCCGGCGAGCGCGAACGACAGCATGAAGGCGGGGATCGCGAGCACGAGACGCACCGCGGCCCCGAGCCGCCGCTGCTTCGCCGGCGGGTCGATCTCGATGTCGATCGGGTAGCTCCCGTCGCCGCTGAAGCCGGGGTAGGGATCGGCCGCGAAGCAGAGGTACGCGAGGAGATGCGCCGTGTAGCGCGTGTAGTTCGCGAGAAACCGGTGCAGCGACTTCGGCACGCGGCCGAGCACCAGCACGAACAGCCAGGTGACGAACGCGATCACGATCGCGGCCGTCGCGTAGATGGACAGCCACACGAGGTGCGGGATCGCGAGCACGAGCCGGAAGAGCACGGTCAGCCGTCGGCGATCGAGCTCGTCGCGCACGACGAGCCGGACCGGATGACGGCGCCGCATCGCGTCGGCCGGCATGCTCACGCGCGCATTCTCCGCCGGGACGCGGCTGTTCTCCACATCGAGCCTCTAGGATCGCCGACGTGAGCGGTCCCGCCACCCGAGACGACGTCATCCGCGCCGCGGAGACGATCCGCGGCCGCGTCCGGCGGACTCCGCTGCTCGACGCCTCCGACCTCGCGCCGGGGCTCCGGCTCAAGGCGGAGCTGCTCCAGCACACGGGGTCGTTCAAGGCGCGCGGCGTGGTCAACCGGCTCTCCGCGCTCGACGCCGAGGAGCGCGCGCGCGGCGTCGCCGGGGCGTCCGCCGGCAACCACGCCATCGCCCTCGCCTGGGGGGCAGCGGCGGAGGGCATCGACTGCGCCGTCTTCTCGTGGCCCGGCGGGAGCCGGTTCAAGCTGGACCGCGCGCGAGCGCTGGGCGCCGTGATCGACATCGAGTGCCGAGGACCCCGCAGACGCGTTTGCGAAGCTCCAGGAGCACCTCGCCGAGACCGGCCGCGTGCTCGTCCACCCCTTCGACGACCCGCGCGTGATGGCGGGCCAGGGGACGGTCGGGCTCGAGATCCTCGAGGACGCTCCGGACGTCGACGTCGTCGTCGTCCCGGTGGGCGGAGGCGGGCTCATCTCCGGCATCGCCGCGGCGGTCGCGCCGCGCGGCGTCCGGGTCGTCGGCGTCGAGCCCGAGGGATCCGCCGCGCTCCGACTCGCGCTCGACGCCGGGGCGCCGGTCACCGCTCACGCCCGAGACGATCGCCAGCGGGCTCGATGCCCCGTACGTCGGCGAGAACGTGTTCGCCGCGTGCACGGCGCACGGCGTCGAGGCCGCTCACCGTCACCGACGACGAGATCGCGGAGGCGATGCGGCGCGTCTACGCCGACGCGAAGCTCGCGTGCGAGCCGGCCGGTGCGGCCGCGGTCGCCGCCGTCCTCGCGGGTCGCGTCAGCGGCTCCGCCGTGGTGGCCGTCGTCTCCGGAGGCAACGTCGGGCCCGAGATCGCCTCTGATATCCTGGCGTCCCGATGAAGGCTGACATCCATCCCGAGTACGTCGTCGCCCACGTGACCTGCTCCTGCGGGAACGAGTTCACGACGCGGTCGACCAAGGCAGAGCTCCACGTGGAGATCTGCTCCGCCTGCCACCCGTTCTACACGGGCAAGCAGAAGCTGGTCGACTCCGGCGGACGGGTGGAGCGCTTCCAGCGGCGGCTCGAGAAGGCCGCTGCGACCCGCGGGTAGCCGAGCGCGGCGACCCCGCCTCGCGGATACGGTGCGCGCATGAGCGTCTCCTACGGCGGGCAGGCCGTCCTCGAGGGCGTGATGATGCGCGGCCCGTCGTGCTGGGCCGTCGCCGTGCGGACGCCCGAGGGCGGGATCGAGGAGGTCGTCCAGGACGTCAACTCGCCGATGAAGCGCCACCGCATCTGGCGGCTCCCCGTCATCCGCGGCGTGATCGCCCTCGGCGAGTCGCTCGCGATCGGCTTCCGCGCGCTCGCGATCTCGGCGAACGTCGCCGCGCGCGAGGAGGACGACGAGGGGAACGTCGTCACCGAGATCACGCGCGGCCAGATCATCTTCTCGTTCGCGATCGCGATCGGCTTCGCGCTGATGCTCTTCAAGATCGGGCCTGCGTTGCTGACGAGCTGGCTGCCGGTCGAGGACACCGGGTCGTTCGTCGTCGTCGAGGGGCTGATCCGCGTCGCCGTCTTCATCGCCTACATCGGGCTCATCGGGCTGCTGCCCGACCTGAGGCGCGTCTTCCAGTACCACGGCGCCGAGCACAAGACGATCAACGCGCTCGAGGCCGGCTCCGAGCTGACGCCCGAGCGAGTGCAGAAGTTCAGTTTGATCCACCCGCGTTGCGGAACGGCGTTTTTGCTCTGGGTGATGGTGATCGGCATCTTCGTCTTCGCATTCATCGGCCGCCCGGTCTGGTACTGGCTGATCGCGAGCCGGATCCTCCTCCTGCCCGTCATCGCCGGGCTCGCCTACGAGCTCATCCGCTACGCGGGGAAGCACCAGGACAACCGTGTGCTGATGACCCTGCTCGCCCCGGGGCTCTGGCTGCAGCGCCTGACGACGCGCGAGCCGACGCTCGACCAGGTCGAGGTCTCGATCCGCGCGATCGAGGAGGTGCGCCGCAGGGAGGCGCAGGAGTCGCCGGCCGAGCAGGCGGATGACCGGAAGGTCGAGGTGATGGCCTAGTGCTTCCCCGGCAATGCTGCAGCATCACCAGGAGAAGCACTGATGCCGCGCATCGTCCGGGAGGCCGACGTGTCGTGGGAGGGGAACCTCGCCCGCGGCACGGGCGCGATCACCGCCGCGACGTCCCACGCGTTCGAGGCGCTCGGCTACTCGCTCCCGACGCGGATCGCCGCCGCGCCCGAGGGGAAGACGAGCCCCGAGGAGCTCCTCGCCGCCGCGCACGGCGGCTGCTTCACGATGTCGCTCGCAGGCGAGCTGACGGGCGCGGGCACCCCGCCGGGGCGCCTCGACGTGCACTGCCGGATCACGATGGACGAGGTCGAGGGCCGCGGGCACCTGATCGTCCACTCCGCGCTGGAGGTCCGGGCGCGCGTTCCCGGCATCGACGGCGCGCAGCTCGACGCGGCCGTCGAGGCGGCGCACCAGGGCTGCTCGTTCTCGTCGCTCCTGCGCGACGCCGGCGTCGGCATCGACATCGCGACCACACTCGAGGGAGGCGACTGAATGGCGACCGACCGGATGGCGAAGGTGACCTGGACCGGCTCGTTGATGGACGGAGCCGGCACGATCGAGGGCGTCGGCAGCGGCGCGTTCGGGCCGCTCGACGTCACCTGGGCGTCGCGGGCCGAGACGCCGGACGGCCGCACGAGCCCGGAGGAGCTGATCGCCGCCGCCTGGGCGTCGTGCTTCTCGATGGCCCTCTCGCACGCCCTCGCCGGCGCGGGAACGCCGCCGGAGCGGCTCGAGACCGCGGTGACCGTCACGTTCCAGCCGGGCGAGGGGATCGTGAAGGCCGCGATCGAGGTCGTCGGCACGGTGTCGGGCGTCGACCACGACGGCTTCGTCGCGCAGGCCGAGGGCGCGAAGGCGAACTGCCCGGTCTCGAAGGCGCTGACGGGCGTCCCCGAGGTCACGCTCGACGCGACCCTGGCCGTCGCCTGAGGCGGGTCGCGGGAATCCGCCGGAGCGGACTCCCGCGAGCAGAGGCGAGCTACCGGCCCGCAATCCCGTGGCGTGGTCCCGGGGTCTCGCCGCGTCGCCGACCTACAATCCCTCGCCATGGCAGGCCTCGACACGCTGGTGGACGAGCTGGAGCGGTCCTTCGTGGAGCTCCAGGAGCGCCTCGCGGACCCGGACGTCTACAACGACCATCGCGAGGCGGCTGACGTCGGGCGGCGCCTGAAGGAGCTCGAGTCCGCCGTCCGCGCCGCTCGCGCGTGGAGGCTGGCGTCGGCCGACCTCGCGGACGCAAAGGACGACCCCGAGCTGGCGTCCATGGCGGGCGAGCTCGAGGCGGAGGTGACGCGCCTCGAGGACGAGCTCAAGCTCGCGCTCGTCGAGCGGGACCCGGCCGACGAGAAGGACGTCATCGTCGAGGTCCGGCAGGGCGTGGGCGGCGACGAGGCCGCCCTCTGGGCGGCGGACGTCTCGCGGATGCTGCAGCGCTACGCCGAGCGGCGCGGCTACCGCACCGAGCTCCTCTCCGCGAACGAGAACGACGGCGGCGGCGTCAAGGAGACCGTCTTCGCCGTGAAGGGCGACGGCGCGTTCTCCGTCTTCAAGTGGGAGGGCGGGACGCATCGCGTCCAGCGCGTGCCCGCGACCGAGTCGCAGGGCCGGATCCACACGTCGACGGCGACCGTCGCCGTGATGCCCGAGGCCGAGGAGGTCGAGGTCACGATCGAGGAGAAGGACCTGAAGATCGACGTGTACCGCTCGACGGGGCCGGGCGGCCAGTCCGTCAACACGACCGACTCCGCCGTGCGGATCACGCACCTCCCGAGCGGCATCGTCGTCTCGATGCAGGACGAGAAGTCGCAGCTCCAGAACAAGCAGAAGGCGATGCGCGTGCTTCGCGCGCGCCTGTTCGAGGCCGAGCGTGAGCGCCAGCAGGCCGAGCAGGCGGCGTCCCGGCGCTCGCAGGTCGGGACGGGCGAGCGCGCGGAGAAGATCCGCACGTACAACTTCCCCGAGAACCGGCTCACCGACCACCGCGTCAAGCACACGGTCCACCGCCTCGACCAGATCCTCGACGGCGACCTCCAGGAGTTCACCGACACGCTCCAGGCCGAGGACCGCCGCCGCGCCCTCGAGGCCGCGGTGTGACCCTCGAGGGCGCCTGGCTCGCGCCGGGCACCCTCGGCGACGTCCTGCGGCGCTCGACGGAGCACCTCGCCGCGAAGGGATCGGACACGCCGCGGCTCGACGCCGAGCTGCTCCTCGCGCACGCCCTCGGCGTCGCGCGGATCGATCTCTACATGCAGCTCGACCGCCCTCTCGATCCGTCCGAGCTCGACGCGACCCGTGCGCTCGTCGGTCGGCGGGCCGCCCGTGAGCCGCTCCAGTACGTCCTCGGCGAGTGGGGCTTCCGCCGGCTCACGCTGACCGTCGACCGCCGCGCGCTCATCCCCCGTCCCGAGACCGAGGTCGTCGTCGAGCGCTGCCTCGCGCTGCTCGAAGGGCTCGAAGCGCCTCGCGTCCTCGACGTCGGCACGGGCTCGGGTGCCATCGCGCTCGCGATCGCCGACGAGCATCCGGGGGCGGCCGTCACCGGCATCGACGTGTCGCCGGAGGCGCTCGCGCTCGCGCGCGAGAACGCCACCCGCACCGGGCTCCCGCTCGAGCTGGCCCGTCACGACCTGTTCGAGGGCCTCCCCGACGGCCCGTGGGCGCTCGTGGTCTCGAACCCGCCGTACGTCGATCCCGACGACCGGAGCTCGCTCCAGCCCGAGGTGCGCGACTGGGAGCCCGCCGAGGCGCTGTTCGGGCGCGAGGTCGCCGCCGCCGTGGCGCGGGGCGCCGCCGCGGCACTCGCCGAGGGCGGCGCGCTCGTGCTCGAGGTGGGTGACGGCCAGGCGGACGAGACCGCAGCGCTCCTCCGCTCGCACGGGTACACGGACGTCCGGGCGACACCCGATCTCGCAGGGCGCGACCGGGTCGTCGAGGGCCGCCGGTGAGCGCCGTGGACGCCGCGATCGCGGCGCTCCGCGCGGGCGGCCTCGCCGTGATCCCGACGGACACGGTCTACGGGCTCGCGGCCGACGGCCGCAGCGAGGAGGCCGCACGGGCGCTCTACGCCGCGAAGGGACGGGACGCGATCCAGCCGACCGCGCTCCTCTTCGCGATCGGTCGACGTGCTCGAGGAGCATCTGCCCGAGCTTCCCGCACGCGCCCGGGCGATGGCGCGGGCGCTGCTCCCGGGCCCCCTGACGCTCGTCCTTCCCAACCCGGGGCGACGATTCGGATGGCTCAACGAGCGCCGCCCCGATGCGGTCGGCGCCCGCGTCCCGGCCATCCCAGGCGCCGGCGGCGACGTCCTCACCGCGCTCGGGGTGCTCGTCGCGACGAGCGCCAACCTGCCCGGGCGACCCGATCCGCGGCGGGTCGAGGACGTGCCCGCCGGCGATCCGCGACAGCGTCGCCGCGGTCGTTGACGGCGGCGAGCTGCCCGGGACGCCCTCGACCGTCGTCGACCTGACGGCCGGCGAGCCCGGCGTTCTCCGCGAGGGCGCCGTGCCCGCCCGCGAGGTCCTCGCACGCCTTACCGACTTCTAACGCGCTCCCCATGAGGGCCTAACGCCACAGGCGGAGACTCGAGCGTGCAATGAGCCGTCGACTCCCCGTCGTCGCCGCCGCACTCGCCGCGCTCGTGGCCGCCGTTCCGGCCAGCGCGGGCGCGCCGGCGGCCACGACGGGACCCGCCACCTCGATCGGCGCGCGGAGCGCGATCGTCAGCGGCACCGTCGATCCCGGTGGCAAGGGCACGACCTGGAGCATCGAGTACGGGACGACCAGCGCCTACGGCTCGCGCAGCGACGCCCGCAGCGCGGGGAACGGGACCTCGGCCGTCGACGTCACGCATCAGCTGACCGGGCTCTCGACCGGCGTCACCTACTACTACCGCGTCGTCGCCAGCAACGACGACGGCACGAGCCGTGGCGCAGGCATGACGTTCACCACGCGCGGAGCGCCCGAGGTGCGGACCGGCGCCGCTGCCCTCATCGGCCCCGGCGCGGCGAACCTCGGAGGCACGGTCGATCCGAACGGACGCTCGACGGGTTGGTGGGTCGAGTACGGGACGACGAGCCGCTATGGAAACCGCACCGAGACGCGCTCGGCCGGCGCAGGCGTGTCGCCGGTCGGCGTCGCCGTCCGGGTCGGCGGCCTGACCGCGGGCGTGACCTACCACTTCCGCCTCGTGGCCGCGAACGACATCGGGACGACGGCGGGCGGCGACGTCGAGCTTCCGCACGGACAGCGCTCCCACCGTCTCGACCGCTGGAGCGGACTCCATCACGCCGACGTCGGCGCGCGTCAGCGGCCGCGTCGACCCGCGGGGCCGCGGCACGGTCGCGTGGTTCGAGTACGGCACGACGACGCGGCTCGGCAACCGAACGGGCGACATCAACGCCGGCTTCGCGCGCGGCGCCTCGACCCAGCGGTCGACGATCGGCGGCCTCCAGCCGGCAACGGCCTACCACTACCGCATCGTCGCGCGAAGCGACGCCGGCACGACGTACGGGCAGATCCGGAGCTTCCGGACGAGCGCAGGGCCGCTCGCGACGACCGGCGCCGCGACCCTCTCCGGGCTCTCCGTCACCCTCACGGGAACGGTCGACCCCGTCGGTCGCGCGACGACCGCCTGGTTCGAGCTCGGGCCGACGACCGCCTACGGCACGCGAACGGTCGCCAAGCCGGTGGGCTCGGGCCGCGGCGCTGTCGCCGTCTCCGAGACGGTGGCCGGCCTCACACCCGGCACCGAGTACCACGTGCGCCTCGTCGCCCAGAGCTCGGGCGGGACGACGTACGGCGCAGACGTCGCCTTCCGGACGCGCGGGCCTCCCGACCGTCGGGCGTACGAGCGCGTCCGGAATCTCTCTCGCGCGGGCGATGATCCGCGCGGACGTCGCCTCCGGTGGGCTCGAGACCCAGGTCTGGGTCGAGTTCGGCCGCGGCGGCGTGCTGACGGCGCGCACGGCCGCCGTCCGGCTTCCCGCCTCGAGCTCGACGACGTCCGTCTCGTTCCGGCTCACCGGGCTCGCGCCCGGCCGCCGGTACGGCTTCCGCGTCGTCGCCGCGAGCGCAGCCGGCACGGCGACCGGGGCGACGTCGACGTTCGGCACCGCCGCCCGTCAGCGCGACGACCGTGGACGGCTCCTCCGGTGCACGATCGTCGGGACGAACGGGCCGGACCGGCTCGTCGGGACCGGGCGGCGAGACGTCATCTGCGGCCTCGGCGGCGCCGACATGCTGATCGGGCTCGGGAAGGACGACATCCTCGTGGGCGGCCCCGGCAACGACTACCTCCGGCCCGGCAGCGGCCGCGACCGCGTGCTCTGCGGCGCCGGCAACGATTACGTCGCGGCTCGCGACGGCGCCGCGGACGTCGTCCTCGGCGGCCCCGGGCGGGACCGCGGGCGGCTCGATCGACGGCGCGACGTCGGCCTGTCGGTCTCGAAAGTCTGAGGCGGCCATGCCGGGGTGCCCGGCGCGACTAGCATTCCCCTCCGTGGCAGTGGCGGCCGAGCAGTTCGAGCGCCTGCGGACCGGCGGGCTCGCCGAGCACGACCCCGACGTCGCGGCGCTCCTCGGGCGCGAGCTCGACCGCCAGCGGACCAGATCGAGCTGATCGCCTCCGAGAACTTCACCTGGCCGGCGATCCTCGAGGCCGTCGGCTCGGTGCCGACGAACAAGTACGCGGAGGGCTACCCCGGCCGCCGCTACTACGGCGGCTGCGAGATCGTCGACGAGATCGAGCAGCTCGCGATCGACCGTGCGAAGGCCCTGTTCGGCGCCGACCACGCGAACGTCCAGCCGCATGCGGGCGCGCAGGCCAACATGGCCGTCTACCTCGGCCTCCTCGAGCCCGGCGACACCGTGCTCTCGCTCCGCCTCGACCACGGCGGCCACCTGACGCACGGGCTGAAGGTCAACTTCTCCGGGCGGCTGTACACGATCGTCCACTACGGGGTCTCCCGCGAGACGGGTGTCGTGGACGAGGAGGAGGTGCGCGCCCTCGCGGTCGAGCACCGGCCGAAGCTCGTGCTCTGCGGCGGGTCGGCGTATCCCCGCACGGTCGACACGGCCATGTTCCGTCGCGTCGCCGACGAGGTCGGCGCGCTCCTCTGGTGCGACATGGCGCACTTCGCCGGGCTCGTCGCCGCCGGGCTCCACCCGAACCCGGTCGAGCACTGCGACGTCGTCACCTCGACGACCCACAAGACGCTCGCCGGGCCGCGCTCGGGCCTGATCCTCTGCCGGGAGGAGCACGCCAAGGCGATCGACCGCGCCATCTTCCCGGGGCTGCAGGGCGGCCCGCTCGAGCACGTGATCGCGGCGAAGGCGACGTGCTTCAAGATCGCCGCGTCGGAGGAGTTCCGCGCCTACCAGCGTCAGGTTCGCGCGAACGCCGACGCGCTCGCGGAGACGCTGCTCGCCGGCGGGATCGACCTCCTGACCGGCGGCACCGACACGCATCTCCTGCAGCTCGACCTCCGCGCGACCGAGTGGTCGGGGAAGGACGCCGAGGAACGGCTCCATGCCGTCGGGCTGACCACGAACCGGAACACCGTCCCGTTCGACGAGCGCCCGCCGACCGTCGCCTCCGGGGTCCGGCTCGGCTCGCAGGCCGCGACCATCCGCGGCTTCGACGAGGAGGACTTCCGCGAGGTCGGGCGGATCGTCGCCGAGGCGCTCGGCGCCGACGCGGACGTCGACGCGCTCCGCGCGCGCTCGGAGGCGCTCTGCGCCCGCCGGCCGTTGTACCCGGGCTTCCAGGGGTACACGACGTACGTGAGCGAGGGAGCGTCGTGACCGGGACCGAGCGTCGCGGGCGGCACGGTCACCGAGGTCACGCATCCGCTCGTGCAGCACAAGCTCGGGCTGCTGCGGGACGTGACGACGACGACGCAGATGTTCCGTCAGCTCGTCAACGAGCTGACGCTGCTCCTCACGTACGAGGCGACGAAGGGCCTCGCGGACGAGGAGGTCGAGATCGAGACGCCGCTCGAGCGGACGGCCGCACGGCGCATCTCGGGCAAGAAGGTCGCCGTCTGCCCGATCCTGCGGGCGGGCGTCGGAATGCTCGACGCCGTCCTCTCCCTCGTCCCGGGCGCCCGCGTGGGCTTCATCGGCCTCTACCGCAACGAGGAGACGCTCCAGCCGGTCGAGTACTACGTGAAGCTGCCGGACGACCTCACCGACCGCGACGTGATCCTGCTCGACCCGATGCTCGCGACGGGCAACTCGACCGCCGCCGCCGTGGAGACGGTCAAGCGCGCCGGCGCGACGTCGGTGCGGCTCATCGCGCTGATCGCGGCGCCCGAGGGCATCGAGCGGATCCACCGCGATCACCCGGACGTGTCGATCGTGGTCGCGTCGATCGACCGGCGAGCTCAACGAGAAGGGGTACATCGTGCCGGGCCTCGGCGACGCAGGCGACCGCCTGTACGGAACGAAGTAGCGGCCATGTGGAGCGACCTGCGCGCCAACCCGGAGGTCGTGTGGGGCGCGCTGATCGCCTTCGCGATCGTCGTGCTGCTGACGCCTGCGGTCGGTGGCATGGCGCGGCTGCTCGGCGTCGTCGACCGCCCCGGGGAGCGGCGGCTGAACAAGCGTCCGATCCCGCGGCTCGGCGGGCTCGCGATCTTCCTCGGCATCCTGGTCCCGTCCCTCGCATTCCTGTCGCTCGACGGGGAGATGCGCGGGATCGTGCTCGGCGCCGCGGTCGCGTGCGTCGTCGGCGCGGTCGACGACTTCCGCGGCCTCGATCCGCTCCCGAAGCTCGCCGGCCAGATCGCGGCGGCGTCGATCCCGCTCGCGTTCGGCGTGTGGATCGACCACTTCACGTTCCCCTTCATCGGGGTCGTCGACCTCTCGCCGTGGGTCGGGATGCCGCTGACGGTCGTCTGGATCGTCGCCGTGATGAACATGGTCAACTTCCTCGACGGCATGGACGGCCTTGCGGCCGGGGTCTGCGCGATCGCGGGCCTGACGTTCGCGATCCTCGCGCTGTCGCTCGGGAAGGTCGACGCCGCGCTCCTCTCCGCCGTCGTCGCCGGCGCCTGCATCGGCTTCCTGCGGCACAACTTCTTCCCGGCCCGGATCTTCATGGGCGACTCGGGCGCGCTCGTGCTCGGCTTCACGCTGGCCACGGTGTCGATCTCGGGCCTCCTGAAGACGGCGTCCACGGTCGTCCTGTTCCTGCCGCTGCTCGTGCTCGCGGTGCCGATCATCGACACGTCGTTCGTCGTCGCGAAGCGCGTCAAGTACCGCCAGCCGATCTCGTCGCCGGACCGGTCGCACCTCCATCACCGGTTCATGAACATCGGGTTCTCGCAGCGGCGTGCGGCGGTGACGATGTGGGCGTGGACCGCCTGCCTCGGTGCCGCCGCGCTCGCGACGCGCTTCATCCCGTTCCGCGAGGGAGGACGAGTGGCACCTCGGGGAGACGATCGCCGTGATCGCGATCGCGCTCGGCGCGCTCGCATCCTCGGTCTACATCGTGTACCTGCTCGAGATCGTCAAGCTCGCGAACCCGCGCGTCCGGCGGCGGCGGGCGGAGTCGGAGGACACGGAGCGGCTCAGCGCGTGAGCACGCTGCAGGGCGGCACGGTCACGTTCGTCTTCACGCGACATCGCCGGCTCGACCGAGCTGCTCAAGCAGCTCGGCGACCGGTACGCCGACGCGCTCGCGGATCACCGCCGCATCGTCCGCGAGGCGTTCCGCGCGCGTGGGGGCGAGGAGGTCGACACGCAGGGCGACGCGTTCTTCTACTGCTTCGGCCGCGCGAAGGACGCGGTCGCGGCCGCCGTCGCGGCCCAGCAGGCGCTCGCGAGCCATGACTGGCCGGACGGGACCGAGCTCCGCGTCCGCATGAGCGTCCACACCGGCGAGCCCGTCGTCGGGGAGGAGGGCTACGTCGGAATCGACGTCCATCGCGCGGCGCGGATCTGCTCCGCCGGGCACGGCGGGCAGGTCCTGCTGTCCGCGACGACCGCCGCGCTCGTGTCGGGGGCGCTGCCCGAGGGCGTGCGTCAGGTCGAGCTCGGCGCGGTCCGCCTCAAGGACATCGACGAGCCGGAGCGCGTCGTGCAGCTCGAGATCGACGGGCTGCCGGCGTCGTTCCCGCCGCTCCGCACCGAGAAGGAGGAGCCGATGGACTTCGGCGAGCGGCTCTCGCGGAAGATCCACGCCCAGGTCGAGCGGCAGATCGATCGAGCTCTTGCCGGCGAGGAGCCCCGAGGTCGACGTCCGAGGCACGACGAAGCTGGCGCTCCTCGGCTTCATCCCGCTCGTGATGCTCCTCGTGCTGATCGTCGTGGTCGTCCTCGTCGGCGTCCTGCTCGTCAAGCTGATCTCCTGACGAGAGCGGGTCCCACGCTTCAGCCCGGGCGCTCGTCCGACGAGCGCCCGACGAAGTCGAGCAGCACGCGGTTGAACTCCGGGTGGAGCTGGGCGTTGTGTCCGAAGCCGGGCAGGACGACGCGCTCGGCGTCGAGCCTCAGCTCGAGGCGATCGCAGATCGCCTCGAACGCGGGATGGTGTCCGCCGGAGACGACGAGCGTCGGCAGGCGCCGCGCGGCCAGCGCCTCGAGCGGGATGTCCGCTTCCCAGGGCCCGCGCTCGCCGACGAGGACTCGTGCTCCCTGCAGGAGCTGCGGTGGCAGCGGGACGGGCGGGTCGAAGTCCGACCCGACCGAGGTGAGGAAGGCGCGCATGAACGCCTCGGGGTCGTCGCGCGGGCCGTTCGCCCAGAGCTCCTCGCCGCCCCGCGCGAAGGCGGCGACCTCGGGAACGTCCAGGGCGACACGGGTCGCGGGCGGCTCGACGACGGTGAGCGAGGCGAGGTCGGTCGCCCGCGCGGCCGCCAGCAGCGCCACGACGCCGCCGTACGAGTGGCCGACGAGGTGGTCGCCCGCGGCCAGGCGGTCGGCGACCCAGACGGCGTGATCGTCGAAGTCGACGCGGGGTGCCGGCGCAGGCGCCTCTCGATCCCCGTCGGCGGTCGCCGCCTCGTCGAAGCCGGGCCGCTCGAGCACGACGAGCTCGGCGGCGTCGCCGATCCCTCGGCGCTGCTCGCGCCAGGTCGCGCGCCCGCCGACGAGGCTGCCGTGGACGAGCACCAGACGCGGGCGCGGCATGTGACGAACCTAGCCGATTTCCGCTCTGTGTCTGGAATCTGGCTGTCACAAGCTCGGTGGTATGCTCCGGCCGGATGGCCGCCGCAGCTCCCTCGTCGCCTCACTCGCTCGCGACCGCCTCGGGCCTGCTGCTCGGAACCACCGCCGCGTCGATCGGCGTCGGCGCCCTCATCGGCTGGCTCCTCGGATCGGCGGGGATCGGCCTCCTGATCGGCGCGATCGTCGGCATCCCGCTCTCGATCTTCGTGGTCTACAAGGTCTACTCCCAGCAAGGCGCATGAGCACGGGGATGTTCGCCACGCCGCGGCCGGTCCCGGGTCGGCTCGTTCCCGCGCTCGCCGGCTCGGCGCTGATCGTCCTCGCGCTGCCGGTGTTCGCCGTCGCGGGATGGCCGCTCGACGGGTGGGTGCTGGCCGCGACGCTCTGGGTGGCCGGTCAGGCGTTCGCCTGGGTACTGACGCGTCTCCCGTTGGGCACGGGTAACCTCGCCGCCGCAGGCATGCGGGGCATCGGCACGAGCTTCCGGGCGATGGCGGTCGGGATACCGCTCGTCGCGGTCACGGTCGCGGACCATCGGGTCGGCGTCGCCGCCGCGATCCTGTACGCGCTCGCCTTCACACTCGAGTTCGCCGTGTCGCTCGTGACGTACTTCGCGGAGGGGGCGCACTCGTGAAGAAGCGTCTCCTGCTCCTCCTCGGCATGGCCTACCTCGCGCTGCCGTCCCTCGCGCTCGCCGCGGAGAGCAGCGGCGGCGAGGAAGAGGAGTTCGACCCCTCCCACGAGTGGGAGCTCGAGGAGTGGATCCCGATCCACATCGGCCCGCTCGACATGTCGATCAACAAGGCGGTCGCCTACCTGCTGCTCGGCGCGCTGGTCAGCTGCGTGATCGGCATCGTCTTCATGCGCGTCAAGACGGGCAAGGAGCCCGACCGCAAGCAGGCGCTCGGCGAGACGATCTACGAGATCGCCCAGATCCAGGTCGCCGAGCAGGGGCTCCCGACGAAGGCGATCGGGCGCTGGTTCCCGTACGTCGCGTCGCTGATGGTCTTCATCTGGGTCGTCAACTTCATCGGCTTCATCCCGCTGCCGCTGTCCGACGAGACGTTCGAGATCGCCGGCGTCGAGCTTCCGACGCTCGCGATCTTCGCGGCGACCTCGACGATCTCCGTGACGCTCGCGCTCGCGCTGATGACGTTCGTCTTCACGCACGTCGAGGGCATTCGTCACAACGGGGTGGTGGGCTACTTCAAGAGCTGGATCCCCGACGTGCCGAAGGCGATGCTGCCGCTGATCATCCCGCTCGAGATCCTCGGCCAGTTCATGCGGCTCATCAGCCTCTCGGTGCGGCTCTACGCGAACATGCTCGCGGGCCACATGCTGATCCTCACGTTCATCGGCCTGATCTTCGTGATCGGCAACGTCTTCCTCGCCGCGATCGCCGTCCCCGCGGCGACCGCCTTCTACCTCTTCGAGGTCGTGATCGTCGTGTCCATCCAGGCCTACATCTTCGCGGCCCTGTCAGCCATCTACATCGGCTCGGCGATCGAGCCGGAGCATTGAGCCAACCCACCAAGGAGGAGCCTCAACCATGCTGTCCTCGTTCTTTCTCGCCGCAGCCGAAGACGGAGCCGACGCCGGCAAGGCGATCGCGCTCGCGCTCGGCATCGGCCTCGGCTCGCTCGGCGCCGGCATCGGCATCGGGAACATCTTCGGGTCGATGATCCAGGCGGTCGCCCGCCAGCCCGAGCTCAAGGGAGAGCTGACCGGCATCCAGTGGCTCGGATTCGCGCTCACCGAGGCCGTCGTGTTCTACGGCCTGATCGGCGGCCTGCTCGCCTACGTGCTCGTCTAGGCGGAAGGCGGAGTCGAGACCATGCTCGCTTCCGGTCTGATCGAGGTCGTCCCCGGCCTCATGATCTGGACGCTGATCGCGTTCGGGATCACGTTCTTCGTGCTCAAGCGATTCGCGTTCGGCCCGATCCAGAAGACGATCGACGACCGTCGCGACCGCATCCGGCAGGCGGTCGAGGAGGCCGACAACGCCCGGAACGAGGCCCGCGAGCTGCTCGAGCAGAACCGCGCGATCCTCGCCCAGGCTCGGTCGGAGTCGGGTGACATCCTCGCCGAGGCCCGCAAGGTCGCCGACGCGCAGATCGAGCGCGCGAAGCAGGAGGCCGAGGTCGAGCGGCAGCGCCGCCTCGAGGACACGCGCAAGCAGATCGAGGCGGAGACCGTCCGGGCGATCGGGCAGATCCGCTCCGAGGTCGCCGACCTCACGCTCGAGGCGACGGAGCGCGTCGTCGGCAAGGTCATCGACGCCGAGGACCAGAAGCGCCTCGTGCGGGAGGCCGTCGAGGCACTCGACTTCTCCGCCCTGGAGAAGGGGAGCCCAACTGAGTGGACGCACGGCAACAGATAGAGCGTCTCTGCGCCACAGCTGCACGCGCGTCCACTGATGGCGGTCGCACACCGCATGTACGCGCGCGCGCTTACGAGGCCGCGCACGACTCGAGGCACGGTCGACGTCGTCCGGAGCGAGCTCTCCGAGCTCGCCGACGCGATGGAGGCCACGCCCGAGCTCGAGGCGTTCCTCTCGAACCCGCAGCTCGACCCGGGCGCCAAGGCGAGCGTCCTCGACGAGGTGACCGCACGGCGCAGACCCGACCGTCCGCAACTTCGTCCGCGTCGTCGCGTCGAAGGGGCGTGCAGGCCAGCTCCGTCAGATCGTCGAGGAGTTCGAGGCGATCGTCGACCGCGAGCAGGGCCGCCTGTCGGTCGAGCTGACCACCGCCCACGAGCTCGACGACGCCGAGACCGCCGCGATCGTCCGCCAGATCGAGCAGGCGTCGGGCCGCACCGTCGAGGCGACCCGCTCGGTCGACCCCGACCTGATCGGCGGCCTCATCCTCCAGGCCGGCTCGCTGCGCGTCGACGCGAGCGTGCGCGGCCGCCTGAACCGGCTCCGCCGCGAGCTCGTCACCCGAACCTGAGTTGAAGAAGGAGAGACCTCTGTGAAGCTCCGCCCCGAAGAGATCACCTCGATCCTGAAGCAGCGGATCGAGCAGTACGACGTCGAGACCGATCTCTCGGAGGTCGGGACCGTCCTCCAGGTCGGCGACGGCATCGCGCGCGTCTACGGCCTCGAGAACTGCGTCGCCCTCGAGCGGCTCGAGTTCGAGCACGGCGTCGTCGGCATCGCGTTCAACCTCGAGGAGGACAACGTCGGCGTCGCCCTCTTCGGCGAGTGGCAGCACGTCAAGGAGGGCGAGCCCGTCCGTCGCACCGGCGCGGTGATGGACGTCCCCGTGGGCGAGGGGCTCCTCGGCCGCGTCGCTCGACCCGCTCGGCAACCCGCTCGACGGCCAGGGGCCGATCGAGGCGGTCGCGTCGGCCGCTCGAGTTCAAGGCGCCCGGCGTCATCCAGCGGCAGCCGGTCGTCGAGCCGCTCCAGACCGGCCTCAAGGCGATCGACTCGATGATCCCGATCGGCCGTGGCCAGCGCGAGCTGATCATCGGCGACCGCGGCACCGGCAAGACCGCGATCGGCGTCGACACGATCATCAACCAGCGCGGCGGCGACGTGATCTGCATCTACGTCGCGGTCGGCCAGAAGGCGTCCACCGTGGCACAGGTCGTCGAGCGGCTCCGCGACGCGGGCGCGATGGAGTACACGATCGTCGTCTCGGCTCCGGCCCACGAGGCGGCGCCGATCAAGTGGATGGCGCCGTTCGCCGGTGCCGCGATGGGTGAGCATTTCCTCTTCGAGGGCAAGCACGCGCTCGTCATCTACGACGACCTCACGAAGCACGCGGACGCGTACCGGCAGCTCTCCCTGCTGCTCCGCCGCCCCCCGGGCCGCGAGGCGTTCCCGGGCGACGTCTTCTATCTCCACTCGCGGCTGCTCGAGCGCGCGTGCAAGCTCTCGGACGCCCTCGGCGGCGGGTCGCTCACCGCGCTGCCGATCATCGAGACGCAGGCGGGCGATGTCGCGGCGTACATCCCGACGAACGTCATCTCGATCACGGACGGGCAGATCTTCCTCGAGTCGAGCCTCTTCTACTCGGGCATCCGGCCGGCGATCAACGTCGGCATCTCGGTCTCCCGCGTGGGCGGGAACGCGCAGACGAAGGCGATGAAGAAGGTCGCGGGACGGCTGCGCCTCGACCTCGCCCAGTACCGCGAGCTCGAGGCGTTCTCGCAGTTCGGCTCGGAGCTCGACGCTGCGACGCAGCAGTCGCTCTCGCGCGGCGAGCGGATGGTCGCGACGCTGAACCAGCCGCAGTACCAGCCGTGGGCCGTCGAGGAGCAGGTCGTCGCGATCTACGCCGGGATCAACGGCGCGCTCGACCGCGTCCCCGTCGGCCAGGTGCCGCGCTTCCAGGAGGAGCTCCGCGAGACGCTCCGTTCCGAGAGCTCGATCTACTCGGCGATCCGGGAGACGGACGACCTCTCCGACGAGACCACGGCGAAGCTCGACGAGGCGCTCACGAAGTTCAAGGAGTCGTTCAACGTGCACGAGGAGACCGGCCTCGTCGGGTGATCTCGGTCCTCGAGATCATCTAAGAGAGCCGCCTCGGCATGGCATCCGTTCAGGACTACAAGCGCAGGATCCGGTCTGTCCGGAACACGCGCAAGATCACGCGGGCGATGGAGCTCGTCGCGGCGGCGAAGCTGCGGCGCGCGCAGAGCCGCATCGAGTCGATGCGGCCGTACGCGGAGACGATGCGCGAGCTGATCGCGGGCGTCGGGCGGGCCGCAGGCTCCGTCCGTGGGCTGCCGCTGCTGCAGCAGCGCGAGACGACGTCGGCGACCCTGCTCGTGCCGCTGACGGGCGACCGCGGGCTCGCGGGCGCCTTCAACGCGCAGGTGATGCGGAGGGCGTTCGCGCTCGACCGCCAGCTCACGGCGGAGGGTCAGACGGTGCGCTGGCTCGGCGTCGGCAAGAAGGGGCGCTCGACGCTCACCTTCCGGCGGCGCGAGCTCTCCGGCGCTTCGTCGGGTTCACCGACGCCCCGGCGTACTCGGACGCGCAGGGGATCGCGCACCGCGCGGCCGAGCTGTTCGTCGAGGGCGAGGTCGACCGGGTCGTGCTCGTCTACAACACGTTCGTCTCCGCGCTGACGCAGAGCGTGACGGAGCAGGAGATCCTGCCGATCGCCGCCGACGTGCTCGAGACGGACGAGGACGAGCGGCGCGACGACGCGCTCCGCGGCGACTTCATCTTCGAGCCGGAGCCCGAGCAGATCCTCGAGCGGCTCCTGCCCGTGTACGTCGAGACGCAGATCTACCGGGCGCTGCTCGAGTCGTCCGCGTCCGAGCAGGGCGCGCGGATGACCGCGATGCGGAACGCCTCGAAGAACGCCGCCGAGATGATCGACCGGCTCTCGCTCGAGATGAACCGCGCCCGCCAGGCCGAGATCACCCAGGAGATCCTCGAGGTCGTGGCCGGCGCAGACGCGCTGACTACTGCAGCGATCGCAGGCGGACGGCTGATCCCCGCCTGCGGCGGGGCAGATCCCTGAAGGCGCCCGCTGCCGCGGGTCGCAACTGCCCTCATCGCCGCCCCTAGTGACGCGAAGCGGGGTTCGGGGTAGAACCCCCGCAACAAAAACCGGCCGGCGACGTCCTATTTCGAGCGTTCCTGCGCTATTCTCCACCCGCTCTCGTGACGAGCACCAGCACCACATCCGAAGAGCTCCTCGGCCCGCTCGGCGGCGACGAGACCGCGGCGCCTCCCGTCCACGGGGAGATCCGGGCTCGTGGCTACTGGGAGCAGGTGTGGCGGCGGTTCAAGCGCGACCGCGTCGCGATGGCGAGCATCGGGTTCCTCGTGCTCCTCATCATCGCGGTGTACCCGGGCGCGTGGATCGCGGAGAAGCTGCTCGGGCACGGGCCGAACGACATCTTCCCGAGCGCGCTCGACGACGGCCTTCTGCCGGTCGGGCCGATGAGCCGCGTCGAGAACTTCGAGACGGGCGGGACCGACCTCTTCATCCTCGGCGCGGACGGGACGCTCGGCCGCGACGAGTTCCTCCGGCTCCTGTACGGCGGCCGCGTATCGCTGCAGGTGGCGGTCATCTCCACGCTGATCATCATGCTGATCGGGGTGACGACCGGTGCGATCGCCGGCTACTACCGCGGGTGGGCGGACACGATCGTGTCCCGGCTGACGGAGATCACGATGGCGTTCCCGGCGCTGCTGTTCGCGATCGCGCTGGCGTCGACGGCCGGCACGCAGCTCAACGGGGTCACCCTCGGCGGGCTGGTCGGCGAGGGCGTCGTCACGCTCGTCCTGGTCTTCACCGTCTTCGGCTGGTTCTACCCGGCGCGCATCATCCGGGCGAAGGTGCTGTCGCTGCGCGAGAAGGAGTTCGTCGAGGCGGCGCTGATGACCGGCGCGAGCGACACGCGGATCATCCGCTCGCACCTTCTGCCGCACCTCGTCGCGCCGATCATCGTCTACTCGACGCTCATCGTCGCCTCCCTCGTCCTGAGCGAGGCGGCGCTCTCGTTCCTCGGCGTCGGGATCCAGCCCCCGACCGCGAGCTGGGGCAACCTGCTCGCCGACGCGCCGAACTTCTACACCACGGTGCCGCTGCTCATGCTGTGGCCCGGACTCGCGCTGGTGTTCACGACGCTCGCGTTCAACCTGCTCGGCGACGGGCTCCGCGACGCGTTCGACCCGCGCTCTCGCATCTAGACGCCGACCGCATGCACCGGCTCTCCTCCTGCGCGGGACATCCGCGCGAAAGTGCCTTAAGAGAAACTCTTCTCCGTTCTCTAACAAACGACCACGTTCGCCCGTCAAAGGGATAGGGCGAAACGTGCCTCGGTCCGGAACCCAGCCGGACCGCACTCGTGAAAGGAGTGACATGAAGGGACGCATCTGGGCTTCGGTCGCGATGACTGCGATTGGGGCTTCTCTGCTCGCCGCGGCGATGTTCGCCGGTACGGCGGCAGGCGCCGGGGCAGCCGCCGAGGCGAAGACCGGTGGGACGCTGACGATCGTCAGCCGTAGTGACTTCGACTACGCCGACACCGGGCTCGCCTACTTCAGCCACAGCTGGAACATGATGGCGGCGACGAACCTGACGCTGACGTACTACCCGCACGTCGAGGGCGCCGCTGGCGGTCGCCTCACCGGGATGGCGGCGCCGCTGCCGCGCGTCTCGAACGGCGGGAAGACGTACACGTTCACGGTCAAGCGTGGCTTCAAGTTCAACACCGGCGGGAACGTCACCGCCGCGAACTTCAAGCGGGCGTTCGATCGCGGCCGCAACACCGCGATGCAGTCGCCGGCCTCGTCGTTCATGGACGACGTCGCCAGCTACCGGGCTGCCGGTCAGGTGTTCACGGTCACCCTGAAGAAGGTCGCTCCGGACTTCCTCGCCCGGATGTCGATGATGTTCTTCGCCGCGGTGCCGGCTGACCTGCCGTTCACCGCCGAGGGCGTCAAGGCGCCGGTCGTCTCGGCCGGCCCGTACTACCTGAAGGAGTGGAACGAGGGCAAGTCGGCCCTCGCAGTCCGCAACCCGAACTGGAAGAACAACGCGGAGCCGTTCAAGTCGCTCGGCTTCAAGAACTACGTCGATCAGTACCGCTGGATCGTCGGTCCGGATCCCGCAACGCAGCGCCTGATGTGTGAGCGCGGCGAGGCGGACATCTGCGCGTTCCCGCCTGCGCAGGCGAAGGAGCTGTCCGACAAGTACGGCATCAACAAGGCCAACGGCCAGTTCTTCGTCAAGAACCAGACGACCCTGTGGTACCTCGCGATGAACACGTCGCGCGGGCTCTTCCAGAACAACGTGAAGCTCCGCCAGGCCGTCGCGAACGCGATCGACCGTCGCTTCATGGTCGCGCAGCACGGCTACCTGGCCGGGAAGCGGACGGACCAGTTCCTGCCGTACCCGATGCCGGGCTTCAAGGAGTACGACCTGTACTCGCTGAAGGGGCCGAACTACGCCAAGGCCCGCCCGCTCGCGCAGGGCAGCACGCGTGACGGCAAGGCCGTGATGTACACGTTCAACACGGCGCAGGGCCCGCCCATCGCCCAGTCGGTGCAGTTCAACCTGAAGCAGATCGGCATCGACGTCGAGATCAAGCTGTTCGACCGCGTGGTGCAGCACGAGAAGACCGCCACCCGCGGCGAGCCGTTCGACCTCACGCTCGAGGGCTGGGGCATGGACTATCCGGATCCGTCGAACTTCATCAACGTGCTGCTCGACGGCCGCCGGATCCAGGCCGACAACAACGTCAACGCCTCGTACTTCAACAACGCGACGTACAACTCGCGGATGGACAAGGCGTACGCGCTCGCCGGGCAGGCCCGCCTCACGGCATACGGCCTCCTCGACCGCGACATCATGAAGGACCAGGCGCCCGTCGCTCCGTACATCTCGACGAACGCCCGGATCCTCACGAGCACCAAGGTGGGCTGCTACGGCTACACCTCGATCCAGAGCACGCTCCTGACCCAGCTCTGCACCAGGTAGAGACGGGCTAGGAAGGCACGGAAACGGCTGGGGGGAGGGCGCGAGCCCTCCCCCAGCTCACACATCTGGCGAACGAGCCACTATTCTCCCGACCACGTGATCCGCTACCTCATCCGCCGGCTTCTCTGGGCGTTCGTGCTCTTCATCGCGGTCACGTTCGTCACGTACGTCATCTTCTTCCTCGTCCCCGCGAACCCGGCGCGTCTCGCAGCAGGGCAGTCGGCGACGCCGGAGCGGATCCGCGAGGTGGAGAAGTTCCTGGGGCTCGACCAGCCCATGTACATCCAGTACCTCAAGTTCCTCCAGCGGCTCGTCACCGACGGCTCGCTCGGACAGTCGTTCGTCACGCGGCAGTCGGTCAACGAGCAGATCCTCGACGCCGCGCCGGTGACGGCGTCCGTCGTCTTCGGCGCGATGATCCTCGTGCTCTCGATCGCGATCCCCCTCGGGATCTTCTCCGCGCTCCACCCGAGGTCGCTGATCGACAGGGTGTCGATGATCTACGTCCTCATCGGGATCTCGCTGCCGTCCTTCTGGATCGGCCTGGTCCTGTCGTACTTCATCGGCTACAAGCTCGGCCTGACGCCGTTGTCCGGCTACTGCGAGGTCGTCAGCGTCCCCGAGGCCTCCGTGTGCGGCGGCTTCGTCGACTGGGCCTACCACCTGGTCCTGCCGTGTACGACGCTCGCCATCGTCGTCGCGGGCACGTACGTCCGCTTCGTCCGGGCCGAGGTGATGGAGACGCTGACCATGGACTTCGTGCGGACCGCGCGTGCCAAGGGCGCGCCCGAGCGCACGGTCATCCGCTCGCACGTGCTGCGGAACGCGATGCTCCCCGTCGTGACGATGGTCGGGATGGACATCGGCCTCCTGCTCGGCGGCTCGATCTTCATCGAGGCCGTGTTCGGCCTCCCGGGGCTCGGCAGCCTCGCGATCCGCTCGATCGGCCAGTTCGACCTCCCGACGCTCCAGGGCGTCGTCATCTTCGGCGCAATCGCGATCATCATCTTCTCGCTCGTGGTCGATCTCCTCTACGCGTGGATCGACCCGCGAATCCGCCTCACGTAAGCTTCGCGCGATGAGCGAGCCGCTCCTCGACGTCCGCGACCTGCGGACGGAGTTCCACACGGACGACGGCGTCGTCAAGGCCGTCGACGGCGTGAGCTTCACCGTCGCGCCGGGGCAGGTGCTCGGCATCGTCGGCGAGTCCGGCTCGGGCAAGAGCGTCACGTGCCTGACCCTGATGGGCCTCAACGACCCGAAGTTCTCGAGGTCGAGCGGTGAGGTGCTGTTCCGGGGAGAGGATCTCCTGAAGGCGTCGTCCAGCCGCCTCCGCGACGTGCGCGGCAACGAGATCGCGATGATCTTCCAGGACCCGATGACGTCGCTGAACCCGGTGCACAAGATCGGGCGGCAGCTCGCGGAGGCCGTCCGCCTCCACCAGGACGTCAGCACCAAGGAGGCGTACGCCCGCGGGCTCGAGCTTCTGAAGGCGGTCGGCATCCCGCGCGCCGAGCGCCGGATCGACGACTACCCGCACCAGTTCTCCGGCGGCATGCGCCAGCGCGTGATGATCGCGATGGCGCTGGTCAACGACCCCGACCTGATCATCGCCGACGAGCCGACCACCGCCCTGGACGTCACGACCCAGGCGCAGATCCTGGCGCTCATCAAGCGCGTGCAGGAGGACTTCGGCTCGGCCGTGATCATGATCACCCACGATCTCGGCGTCGTCGCAGAGACGGCGGACGACGTGATCGTCATGTACGGCGCGCGGATCGCCGAGCGCGGTCCCGTGCGCGCGATCTTCAACGAGCCGCGTCACCCGTACACCTGGGGGCTGATGGGATCGCTGCCGCGGCTCGACGTGAACGTCGAGCGCCTCTACCAGATCCCGGGCCAGCCGCCGTCGCTGCTCAACCCGCCGGCGGGCTGCCGGTTCCACCCGCGCTGCGCGTACGCGATGCCCGTCTGCCGCGAGAAAGAGCCGGTGCTCGCCATGGCCGCGCACGATCCGACGCACGAGCAGGCCTGTCACCTCGACGAGGAGACGAAGGCCCGCGAGGCCGCAGCGCTCGTGGCCACCCTCAACGCGGGAGCCAGCGCGTGAGCGCCAACGAGCTCCTCGTCGTCGAGGACCTGACGAAGCACTTCCCGGTCACCCGCGGGATCATCTTCCAGAAGGAGATCGCGACCGTGAAGGCGGTCGACGGCATCTCCTTCACGCTGCGCGAGGGCGAGACGCTCGGCATCGTCGGCGAGTCCGGCTGCGGGAAGTCGACGCTCGTCCGCTGCCTCCTCAAGCTGCTCGAGCCGACCTCCGGCCGCATCATCTACGAGGGCCGCGACATCTCCGGGCTGTCGCGACGCGAGATGCGGCCCCTTCGGCGGAACATGATGATGGTCTTCCAGGACCCGTACGCGTCGCTCAACGCGCGCAAGCGGGTCGGGTTCATCATCGGCGAGGCGCTCGAGCTCCACGGCATCGGCACGCCCGCCGAGCGCAAGCGGCGCGTCCAGGAGCTCCTCGAGGTCGTCGGCCTCAACCCCGAGCACTTCAATCGCTTCCCGCACGAGTTCTCGGGCGGGCAGCGGCAGCGGATCGGCGTCGCGCGCGCGCTCGCGGTGAACCCGAAGCTCATCTTCTGCGACGAGCCGGTCTCGGCGCTCGACGTCTCCGTGCAGGCGCAGATCCTCAATCTCCTGAAGGATCTCCAGCGGGAGTTCGGCCTGACCTACGTCTTCATCGCGCACGACCTCAACGTCGTGCGGCACATCTCCGACCGGGTGATGGTGATGTACCTCGGCAAGGCCGCCGAGCTCGCGAACCGCGACGAGCATCTACGTGAGCCCGAAGCACCCGTACACCGGGGCCCTGCTCTCCGCGGTGCCGCTGCCGAACCCGGACGCCGGCCGCGCGCGAAAGAAGCTCGTGCTCGAGGGCGACGTGCCGAACCCGATCAATCCTCCGTCGGCGTGCAACTTCCACCCGCGGTGCCCGCGCTTCCACGAGGGCCACTGCGACGTGGAGACGCCTCCGCTCGAACGGGTCGCGCCAGACCACCTCGTCGCGTGCCACTACCCGCTCGAGCGCTGGCCGATGGACATCTCGGAGCGGCCCGCGGCGCGGTCGCAGCCGGTCGAGACGACCGGGTAGCGCTCCCTTGCCGTCGGACGCTCGGTCGTCGCTGCTTCCCGCCGCGCGCCGGTTCGTCGTCCTCTCGGGCGTGGCCATCGTCGTCACGGCCGGCTGCGCAGCACTCATCGGCCTCGCACTCGGAGGGACTGCCGCACGATCGGCCGCGACGGGGCTCTATCTCGTCGGCTGCTTCCTCGTCGTGCTGGGCGTGTTCAACGGCCTTCGCGGGCCGGTCCGACCGAAGGGAGGCGACGAAGACACACGAGCCGATCGGCGGGATCCTCGGCTTCGGCATCTTCTCGGGTGGGATCCGCGCCGCGAGTGCGGACGAGCGGGCCGACGCCCGGGCGACGACCTGGCTGTTCCTCGCGCTCGGGATCGCGATGTTCGTCGTCGGCGCGATCGTCGATCCGCGAACGGATCTGCTGTAGCGACGGTTCCCCCTAACCGATCCGTTTGTTCGTCGTCCAAACCAGCATGACGAGCGTCTACGGCCCGTCGTGCGACCGTACCCGCGCACTGCTCTCGCGGCAGCTCGACGCACCTCTTTCCGAGCTCGAGCGCCGGACCGTGTCGCCTCCACGCCACGCGGTGCGCTGCGTGCCGGGCGTTCGAGCGGAACAGCCGTTGGATCACGGACGAGCTCCGGGCGGCGCCGCTCCAGCCGCTGCCCCGGCCCGTGACGATCTCCGTGCCCCGCCGGCGCATGCCCGACGCGGCGTCGTCGCGAACGTCGCGTCCGCGGCCGCGCTGCTCGCCGTCGCGCTCGGCGGCGCGACGCTTGCCGCGCAGCCACAGGGGGGCGGCGTCCGCCCAGCAGGCGCTCGCCTCGGCGATCTCCGACACGCGGCATGGGCGACCCCGTGATGCGCGAGATCCGTCGCGAAGGGCTCCGGACGGGCGAGATCCAGATCCTGCCGGCCACGGACGGCTCGACCGCGGTCAAGCCGGCGCTTCCCGCAATCGACGCGTAACCGGCCGAGGCCCGTAGCACCCTGGAGGGCCGGACTACACTCGTCGGCGTGACCGCCCGGGTTGCCGAGACCGACCTTCTGCGCGAGGCCGTCGAGGTCGCCGACAGGCTGCTCGCGAACATCGAGACGGTCGTGCACGGGAAGCGCGACGAGATCCGCCTCGTCCTGACGGCGCTCGCCTGCAACGGCCACGTGCTCTTCGAGGACGTGCCGGGCACGGCGAAGACCGTGCTCGCCCGCGCCGTCTCCCAGTCGATCGAGGGCGCGATCGGCACGCGCATCCAGTGCACGCCGGATCTCCAGCCGACCGATGTCACCGGCCTGGCGGTCTACGACCAGCGCATCCGGGACTTCGAGTTCCGCCCGGGCCCGATCTTCGCCAACGTCATCCTCGTCGACGAGATCAACCGTGCGATGCCGAAGACCCAGTCCGCGCTGCTCGAGGCGATGGCCGAGCGGCAGGTGACCGTCGACGGCACCACGCGCGCCGTCCCACGCCCCTTCCTGCTGCTCGCGACCGAGAACCCCATCGAGTACGAGGGAACGTTCCCGCTGCCCGAGGCGCAGCTCGACCGATTCTTCCTGCGGACCTCGCTCGGCTATCCCACCGCCGAGGAGGAGCTCCAGGTGATCGGCGACCAGCGGATCGAGCACCCGCTCGCCTCGCTCCGGCCGATCGTCGGGGTGCGCGAGATCGAGACTCTCGAGCGAGCGGTCGCGTCCGTCCACATCGACCCGCTGATCGCCGAGTGGATCGTCGCGCCTCGTGCGGGCGACGCGGGAGATGAGCGCCACCGCCGTCGGCGCGTCCGTGCGAGGCAGCCTGGCGCTCGAGCGTGCCGTCCGCGGCTGGGCGCTCCTGCACGGCCGCGACTACGTCGTCCCGACCGACGTCGAGCGCCTGTTCGTCGCGGTTCTCGGCCACCGCGTCGTCCTCACGCCGACCAAGCTCGCGGAGGCACGACAACGCGGCATGGCCGCGGTCATGGATTCCTTTGCGGACGAGTGCCTCTCGCTTGCCCCGCCGCCGGTGGCCGAGCTCGACGAGCCGGCCGCCGACGCGGGGAGCCACGGATGATCGGCTCGTCGCTCACGTTCCCGCTCGTGTCGCGCCGGCGGCTGATCGGGCTCGCGTTCGGCTCGATGCACGGCGCCCGACGTGGGTCCGGCTCGGACATCGCCGGGTCGCGACCGTACGTGCCGGGCGACGATCCTCATCGAATCGACTGGGGGGCATCGGGGCGCCTGTCGGCCGCGCGCGCGACCGACGAGTTCGTCGTCCGCGAGTACTTCGCCGACGAGGCGCCGCGCGCCGTCGTGTGCGTCGACCGGCGGCCGGCGATGGCGCTGTGCCCGCCGGGGATGCCGTTCCTCCACAAGGACGCGGCGGCCGGCGTCGCGCTCGAGCTGATCGAGGACAGCGTCGCCGAGTCCCGCGGCCTGATCGGGCTGCTCGAGACCGACGGGCGCGACGGCGTCGTCGGCTGGTGCCCGCCCGCGAGCGGTCGGCGCACGCTCGCCACCGTCGACCACGACCTGCACGCGCACGAGGGGTCGGCGGACGGCGTCACGACGATGTTCGAGTTCCTCACGCTCCACCGCCGCGCGGTTCCGTCCGCGAGCTTCGTCTTCGTCCTCTCGGACTTCATCGAGCCCACGCCGCTCGAGACGTGGGAGTGGGCCCTCGATCGCGGCTGGGACGTCGTGCCCGTCGTGATCCAGGACCCGACCTGGGAGCAGGGGTTCCCGGACGTCGACCGGCTCGTTCTCCCGCTCGTCGGCCCCGACGGCCGCGTTCGCGCCGTCCGGCTGGAGAAGGGCGAGTCGCGTCGATGGCGGGAGCGGCACGAGGCGCGGTTGGCGGAGCTCGTCGCCGGGTTGCGCTCGCTGGGCATCGAGCCGGTGCTCGTGTCGCGGGACGATCGTGAGCACGTCTTCGGGGCGTTCCTCAACTGGTCGACGGAGCGCCAGGCGGCCTGGGGGCACGCAGCATGACCGCCAAGCGCGTCGCCCTCATCGGCTTTCAGGTGGTCCTCGCCATCCTCGTCGGCCTCGCGATCCGCGAGCTGTGGCTCTCGCGGAGCGGTGACGACGCCGACCGCGCGCGAGGCGCCGGAGACGCTCGCGGTCTCGGCGCGGATCACGCCCGACGTCCACACCTTCGGTGAGCCCGTCGTCGCGACCGTCGAGGTCGTCGCCGATGCCGGCTTCATCAAGCCCGACTCCGTGCGCGTCGAGACCGACTTCGCTCCCTACGAGCTCGCCGGCGAGCCGACCGTCGACCGCGAGGTGATCAACGGCGTCGCGCGCGTCGTGTTCACGTACCCGCTTCGCTGTCTCCGGGAAGGATGCGACGCGGCGGCGGCGCGCGGCGTGGCCCAGCTCGAGCCGGGATTCGTGCGCTACCGCTTCGTCGAGGGCTCCGGGCCCGGACGCCACATCCTCGACTGGCCGCCGTTCGAGGTCGCCTCGCGCGTTTCACCGGCGGCGGTCGAGCAGCTCCGCTGGCGCGCGAGCGACACGGTGCTCCCGGCCGTGACCACGCGCGTCGGCCCCGGTGGTCTGGCCGTGGTGCTGCTCGCGATCGCCGCGGCTCTCGTCGGCATCGCCGTCTGGCTCGCTCGGCGACTCTGGCGGACGGAGCCCGAGGGTGTCGTCGAGGAGGAGCGGGCGCCCCGCTCGCCGCTGGAGCGGGCACTCGATCTCGTCCTCGCCGACTCGAGCAACGGCGCCGCCTCACCTGACCGGCGGCGGGCGCTGGAGCGGCTGGCGCGCGAGCTGACGGACGTCGGTCAGGACGGGCTCGCGGGCGATGCCCGGGCGCTCGCGTGGGCGCCGGGCCCGGCCACGGGCGACGACGTCGCCGGCTTCGCCCAGCGCGTCACCGACGTGACGGGCGCGGGGGCCGCAGCGTGAGCGCGTTCCGGCTGCTTCGGGGTCCCCGCCTGCCGACGTCGGCGGCCGTCGAGCTCCAGCGCGAGCAGCGCCGCACGCGCCTCGTGCGGCTCGGCCTCGCCGTGCTCGCCGTCTCGCTGCTCGTCGCGGCGTTCGTGTTCTCGCGCGACCTGAAGGCGCTGCCGACGAGCTACTTCGCGACGGGCAGCGGCGGCGTCGTCGTCCTCGACCTCTCGTCGAGCGTCGACCAGCAGAAGGCACAGCGCGCCCAGCGGGTGATCCGGTCGATGGCCGAGACGGAGGGCCGAATCGGCCTCGTCGTCTTCTCCGACACGGCGTACGAGATGCTCCCGCCGGACACGCGGAGCGAGGAGCTCCGCCCGATCCTGCGCTTCTTCGAGGCGCCGCCCGGCGGGTTCCAGCGACCGGGCTTCGGGCGTCGCCGCTCCGATCGTCCGTCCGCACCGCAGCAGAGCGAGGAGAGCCCCTGGTCGCTCTCGTTCCGCGGCGGCACGAAGATCTCGACGGGCCTTGCCGAGGCGCGGGCGATCGTCCAGCGGGAGGGCGACCCGTCGCTCTCGGTCCTGCTCCTGAGCGACCTCGACAACTCCGGCTTCGACTCCTCGGCGCTCCTGGAGGAGGTCACCGCCTACGAGCGCAACGGGCTGACGTTGCGGGTCGTCCCGCTCTTCCCGGCGGAGGAGGATCGGGACTTCTTCGAGCGGGTCGTCGGCGAGGACGCCATGCTCGACCGCGCGGAGCTCGTGCGGAACACGAGCGTCAGGGAGAGCCTCACGCTCGTCGGGTCGTCGCCGTGGGCACTTGCCATTCTCGGTGCCGGCCTCCTCGGCCTCCTCGCCCTCAACGAGCGGTTCGGCGCACGGCTCGCGTGGGGGAGGGCCACGTGAACGCGCGCGAGTGGCTCCGGCCGGCCGCGGGCGCGGTGGCTGTGGTTGCGCTCGTCGCGGCGGCCGCGGTGCTCGTGGCGCTCGCGGCGGACGTCCTCCGCTGGGATCGGACGATGCGCGACGACGACATCGCCTACGCCGCGCATGCCGACGCCTCGTGGCAGCCGAACACCCTGCTTCCCGCGGGAATCACGCGAACGGCCCTCGGCCTGGAGGACGACGTCGAGTTCCGCGGCGCGGTCGACCAGTTCTGGAAGAGCGAGCCGCGGGCGCCGCTGCAGGTCTTCACCGACGTCACGCGACGCACTGCGGCCGAGCGGCGCCTCGCGCGTCTGATCGAGACCGAGGAGCGCGCCGACCGCCGTTCCGCGCTCGCCACCCTGCGGGGGGCGTTCCTCCTCGAGGAGGCGCGCAACTCCCCGGTGCAGCGCCACGTGTTCCTCCGGCGGGCGATCGAGCAGTTCCGGCGGGCGGCGGAGCTCGATCCGGGCAACGCCGACGCCATATACGACCTCGAGCTCGCGCTCAAGCTGCTCCGTGAGACGGGCGGCGGGACGGCGGGGGGCGGTGACAGGCGCGCTCCGCTCCCGAGCCCCGGCTCGGGATCGTCGAGCTCGGGCAGCGGGTTCTGAGGCGGACGGGGCGTGGAGGTCAGCTTCCTCACGCCTCTGGCCGCCGCGGTCGGCCTGCTCGTCGCCCTGGCGATCTGGGCGCGCGTCGTCGCCCGCCGCCGCGCGGCGAATGCCGCCTCGGCTCTCGGCCTGCCGCCCGCCGGGCGCCGCGGGCTCGTGATCGATCTCGTGCTGCTCGGCCTCGTCGGCGTGCTGATCGGGGTCGCCGCCGCACAGCCGGTGGTCTCCCGCTCGGAGGCGACGCACGGGCGCGACGGCGCGGAGGTCCTCGTCGTCTTCGACGTGACCCGGTCGATGCTCGCTCGACGCGCGCCGAGCGAGCCGACGCGGCTCGACCGCAGCCGCGAGCTCGCGAAGCGCCTCCGCGCCTCGATCCCCGAAACGCGGGTCGGCGTCGCGTCGCTCACCGACCGGGTCCTGCCGCACCTGTTTCCGACGCTCGGCTCGAACTCGTTCGTGTCGGTCGTCAACCGCGCGATCGGCGTCGAGCGCCCACCGCCCGACCGCCGCGCGAACAAGGCGACGGCGTTCTCCGCCCTCGGCGACATCGGCCGAACGGCGTTCTTCCGCCGCGAGACCGCGCGCCGGGTCATCGTCGTCGTCTCGGACGGCGAGACGCTGCCGGTCGACCTCGAGGCGCTTCGCGAGCGGCTCGGCGAGGGGCGCGTGTCGACGATCTTCGTCCAGGTCTGGCGCGGGGACGAGGCGGTCTTCGACGAGAACGGCGAGCGTGATCCGGCCTACCGCCCCGACCGGACCGGCGGCCGAACGCTCCGGGGAATCGCCGGCGCGCTCGAGGCGCCGGTGCTGAACGAGGGGGACGTCGAGGGGCTCACGGCGGCGGTGAAGGAGCGGATCGGAACCGGCACCCTCGTCCCGCAGGGACGCCAGGTCGTCTCGCACCAGCTGGCGCCGCACGCGCTCCTCGCAGCCTTCCTGCCGCTCGCGTTCATCCTCTATCGCCGCAACATCTCTGCAACATGAGCTGGGCTACCCTTCGCCCGTGATCGAGCGGTTGAAGTCGCCCGGCTTCGCGCGGACGGCCGTGTGGGCGTCGGCGCTCGTGCTGATCGCCGGCCTGGTGGCGTTCGTCACCGTGCGGATCGGCGGAGACGACGCCAAGCCCGCCGCAGCCCCGGCGAGCACCGTCGACGGGACCGACTTCAGTCCCCCCACCACGACGCCCAAGGAGAGCGACGTGCCGAAGGAGGCACGCGAGGTCGCGGGGGAGTTCATCCTCGCCGCAGCGGGCAGGGAGGACCTCGAGCGCGCGTGGCAGATCGCGCACCCGGACATGAAGCGGGACTGCGGCTGCACGAAGAAGCAATGGCTGACGGGGAACATCAACGTGCAGTACTTCCCCACCGCAGGGCTCCAGGGCGCGGGCTTCACCGTGAACGAGGTCACCCCCGATCGGGTCGTGCTCGAGGTGCTCTTGACCCCGAAGCAGGGCAGCGAGGTGCCGCCCACGGCCTTCTACATCGGCCTCAAGAAGGTCAAGGGCAAGTGGCTCGTGGACTACTGGGCGCCGCACTCGGCAGTCCCGGTCCCGCAGCAGGGCTGACCCTGCTGTTCAGGGAATCTTCGCTTCCTCCGGGCCCGCAGCACGTACGCTTGGCGGCGTGATCGTGACACCCACCTTCGTCACGTCCGACGTCTGACGCCTCGACTACGCCGAGCGTGTCGAGGCGCCGATAGAGGACCGCCACGCTGACCGGCCGGCAACCGGCCGGGCGCCGATTTCGCTTCGGTAGACTCCGTCGCCGGCCGCCCGTGCGGGCGCCGTTCGGTCCTACGACACGCCCATCGGAGCCACATGTCTGAGACGAGCACGTCCGGTCGCAACCTGGGGAAAATCATCGAGATCAAGGGCGTCGTGATCGACGCCGTCTTCCCGGAGCGCCTTCCCGAGATCCTGACCGCCCTCGAGATCGCGGTGCCGAGCGGCACGCTCGTCGCGGAGGTGCAGCAGCACCTGGGCGACGATCGCGTCCGCGCGGTCGCCATGGACTCGACCGACGGCCTGGCGCGCGGCGTCGACGTCGTCGACACGGGCGCGCCCATCTCCGTGCCCGTCGGCGAGCCGACGCTCGGCCGCCTCTGGAACGTGATCGGCCAGGCGATCGACGACGGGCCTGCGCTCGCCGAGGGTGCAGAGCGCTGGCCGATCCACCGCGATCCGCCGGCGTTCCGCGACCTGTCGCCGACGATCGAGATCTTCGAGACCGGCCTCAAGTGCGTCGACCTGATCGCGCCGTACATCAAGGGCGGCAAGGTCGGCCTCTTCGGCGGCGCCGGCGTGGGCAAGACGGTGCTCATCCAGGAGCTGATCCACAACCTCGCGCAGCAGCACGGCGGCGTGTCGGTCTTCGCCGGCGTCGGCGAGCGCACCCGCGAGGGCACCGACCTGATGCTCGAGATGACCGAGTCCGGCGTGATCGACAAGGTCGCGCTCGTCTACGGGCAGATGAACGAGCCGCCGGGCGCCCGCCTCCGCGTCGGCCTCTCGGGCCTGACGATGGCGGAGTACTTCCGCGACCAGGGCCAGGACGTCCTGCTCTTCATCGACAACATCTTCCGCTTCGTCCAGGCGGGCTCGGAGGTCTCGGCGCTCCTCGGCCGGATGCCGAGCGCCGTCGGCTACCAGCCGACGCTCGCGACCGAGATGGGGCAGCTCCAGGAGCGCATCACCTCGACGACGACCGGCTCCGTCACGTCGGTGCAGGCGATCTACGTGCCCGCCGACGACCTGACCGACCCGGCGCCCGCGAACACGTTCGCGCACCTCGACTCGACGACGACGCTGTCGCGCGCGATCGTCGAGAAGGGGATCTACCCGGCGATGGACCCGCTCGACTCGACGTCGCGCGCGCTGCAGCCCGGGATCGTCTCCGACGACCACTACCGCGTCGCGACGAGCGTCCAGCAGATCCTCCAGCGCTACAAGGACCTGCAGGACATCATCGCGATCCTCGGCATGGACGAGCTCACCGACGAGGACAAGCTCGTCGTCTCTCGCGCACGCAAGGTCGAGCGGTTCCTCTCGCAGCCGAACTTCGTCGCCGAGCAGTTCACGGGCACGCCCGGCAAGTACGTCAAGCTCGAGGACACGATCGCCGGCTTCGACTCGATCATCAAGGGCGAGCACGACGAGCTCCCCGAGGCGGCCTTCTACATGGTCGGCCCGATCGAGGACGTCATCGAGAAGGCGCGCCAGCTCGAGCAGGTCGCTGCGTAGCCCGTTCCGATGGCGGACGTCACGGATCATCCTCCCTTCGAGGTCGCGGTCGTCACGCCTGACGGCCCGGCCTTCGAGGGCGAGGCGCACATGCTCATCGTCCCCGGCGCCGCCGGCGAGATCGGCGTGCTCGCGCGTCACGCGCCGCTCGTCGCGACGCTCAAGGCCGGGTCGACGCGCGTCCACCTCGATGCGAACGAGGTCCTCGAGTTCGCGACCGGGCCGGGCTTCTTCAAGGTCGAGCTCGATCGCGCGCTCGCGCTCGTCGACGACGCGGTCAACGTGAAGGAGATCGACGACGCCCGAGCCCAGGCGCAGCTCGAGGCGGCCAGGGCCGAGCTCGAGAAGGTCGACGCCGGCGAGTCGAGCGCCGACCGCTGGCAGCTCGAGCAGCGCATCGCGCACGCCGAGAACCAGCTCACGGTCTCCGGGCGCACCACCGGCTGAACCGCGGCGCTCGACTCCCTTCACGCGAGGCAGGCAGGCGAAGGGGCCGTCGCCTGCGCTACGCTGAGCGAACCTGGAGAGCTTTGACAGGCAGCTTGGCGACCAGGAGAAAAACGCCTAAAGAGCCACCCGGCCGCGAGGTCGGGTCAGCTCGCGTAGGCGTGGTCGCCCGGCTGGCGAAGGAGACGACGTGAGCGCAGCCGACCGCCTACGGGAGATCATGGATCAGCGGATCGCGATCCACGACGGGTCGTGGGGCGTCCTCATCCACCAGAAGCGGCTCTCGGAGGCCGAGTATCGCGGCGCGCTGCTCGCCGACCACGGCCGCGACGTCCAGGGCGATCCGGACCTCCTGAACCTGACGCGGCCCGAGCTCATCACCGAGATCCACCACGAGTACTTCGCCGCCGGGGCGGACATCGCGACGACGAACACGTTCACGGCGACGTCGATCGGACAGGCCGACTACGCGATCGAGCACCTCGCCGCGGACATGAGCCGTGCCGGGGCGCGGCTCGCGCGCGAGGCAGCCGACGAGTGGACGGCGCGGACGCCCGACCGGCCCCGCTTCGTCGCGGGCGCGATCGGCCCGCTGAACGTCTCGCTCTCGGTCTCGCCGAAGGTCGACGACCCGAGCTTCCGCTCGGTCACGTTCGACCACGTCCGCGAGAGCTACGCCGAGCAGATCGCCGCGCTCGCGGAAGGCGGTGCCGACCTTCTCCTCGTCGAGACCATCTTCGACACGTTGAACGCGAAGGCGGCGATCGTGGCGGCCGCCGACGTCGCGCCCGACCTGCCGCTCTGGCTCTCGTTCACGGCCATCGACCGGAGCGGCCGGAATCTCTCCGGTCAGACCTCGGAGGCCTTCTGGGTGTCCGTCGAGCACGCACGCCCGCTGATCGTGGGCGTCAACTGCTCGCTCGGGGCGACCGACATGCGGCCGTTCCTCGAGGGGCTCGCGCGGGTCTCGGACACGTACGTGTCCTGCTACCCGAACGCCGGCCTCCCCAACGCGATGGGCGAGCACGACGAGCAACCGGGCGACACGAGCCGCTTCCTCCGCGCGTTCGCCGAGGACGGCCTCGTCAACCTCGTCGGCGGCTGTTGCGGGACGACCCCCGAGCACGTCCGCCAGATCGCCGCTGCGGTGGACGGCATCGCTCCTCGCCGGCTCCCGGCTCACGCGCCGCGTACGAGGTGGAGCGGGCTCGAGCCGTTCGAGATCGGCCCGGACACGGGGTTCGTCATGATCGGCGAGCGGACGAACGTCACCGGCTCGGCCCGGTTCCGGTCGCTCGTCGAGGCCGGGGATCTCGAGGCCGCCGTCGAGGTGGCGCTCGAGCAGGTGCGCAGCGGCGCCAACGCGCTCGACGTGAACATGGACGCCGACCTGCTCGACGGCGAGGCGACGATGACGCGCTTCCTCAACCTGCTCGCCACCGAGCCCGAGGCCGCCCGCCTGCCGATCGTGATCGACAGCTCCCGGTGGTCGGTCATCGAGGCCGGCCTCAAGTGCCTGCAGGGCAAGGGCGTCGTCAACTCGATCTCGCTGAAGGAGGGGGAGGAGCCCTTCCTCGAGCACGCCCGCGTGATCCGACGCTACGGCGCGGCGGTCGTCGTCATGGCGTTCGACGAGAAGGGGCAGGCGGAGACGGCCGAGCGGAAGGTCGAGATCTGCGAGCGCGCGTACCGGCTCCTGACCGAGCAGGCCGGGTTCGCGCCCGAGGACCTGATCTTCGACCCGAACATCCTCGCGGTCGCGACCGGGATCGAGGAGCACGACGAGTTCGCGAAGGCCTTCATCGACGCGCTGCCGATGATCAAGGAGCGGTGCCCGGGCGCCCGCACGAGCGGCGGCGTCTCGAACCTCTCGTTCGCGTTCCGCGGCAATCAGGCGGTCCGCGAGGCGATGCACTCGGCGTTCCTCTACCACGCGATCCGTGCGGGCCTCGACATGGCGATCGTCAACGCGGGGATGCTGATGGTCTACGAGGACATCGAGCCCGAGCTCCTCGAGCGCGTCGAGGACGTGATCTGGAACCGGCGACCGGACGCGACGGAGCGGCTGGTCGAGTTCGCCCGCCGGTACGAGGGTGAGTCGCTCCGCCGCGAGGAGGATCTCTCCTGGCGCGACGCACCGGTGGAGAAGCGGCTCGAGCACGCGCTCGTGCACGGGATCGTCGACTTCATCGAGCCGGACGTCGAGGAGGCGCGGCAGGCGCGGAAGCGGCCGCTCGAGGTGATCGAGGGGCCGCTGATGGACGGCATGCGCGTCGTCGGCGACCTCTTCGGCTCGGGCCGGATGTTCCTCCCGCAGGTCGTGAAGAGCGCGCGTGCGATGAAGCGGGCGGTCGCGTACCTCGAGCCGTTCATGGAGGCCGAGAAGGGCGGTGCCGACCGGAACGCCGGCCGCGTCGTGATGGCGACCGTCAAGGGCGACGTCCACGACATCGGCAAGAACATCGTCGGGGTGGTGCTCGGCTGCAACAACTACGAGGTCATCGACCTCGGCGTGATGGTCCACGCGGACACGATCCTCGACACCGCGGTGGAGCAGGATTGCGATTTCGTCGGGCTCTCGGGGCTGATCACGCCGTCGCTCGACGAGATGGTCGTCGTCGCGAAGGAGATGGAGCGCCGCGGGCTCGACCTGCCGCTGCTCGTCGGCGGAGCGACGACCTCGCGGCAGCACACCGCGGTGCGGATCGCCCCCGAGTACACGCCGCCGACCGTTCACGTCCTCGATGCGTCACGCGTGATCGGGGTCGTCAGCAAGCTGCTCGACCCGGAGCGCCGGACCGTGCTCGACGCCGAGAACCGCGGTGAGCAGGAGCGTCTCCGAGCGCTCCACGCGGAGCGCGAGCGCCGTCCGCTGCTGCCGCTGCGCACCGCCCGGGAACGGCGCACGCCGATCGTCTGGCACGCCGAGGATCTCGCGGTGCCGGCCTTCACCGGCACGCGCCTCGTCGAGCCCGCGCTCGAGGAGCTGCGACCGTACGTCGACTGGACGTTCTTCTTCCACGTCTGGGAGCTCAAGGGCCGCTACCCGGCGATCCTCGACGACCCGGTGAAGGGCGAGGCGGCCCGCGAGCTCTTCGAGGCGGCGAACGCGCTCCTCGACCGCATCGAGCGGGATCGGCTGCTGACGCCGCGGGGCGTGCACGGCTTCTGGCCCGCGGTCTCCGAGGGCGACGACATCGTGCTGGCCGCCGGCAACGGGAACGCGCCGACCCGGTTCCCGATGCTGCGCCAGCAAGGCGCGCACGACGACTCGCGGCCGAACCGCTCCCTCGCGGACTTCGTCGCGCCCCGCGAGACCGGCCTCCAGGACCACATCGGCGGCTTCGCCGTCGGGATCCACGGCGCCGACGAGCTGGCGTCGACGTTCGAGCGCGACGGAGACGACTACAACGCGATCATGGTCAAGGCGCTCGCCGACCGGCTCGCCGAGGCGTTCGCCGAGTGGCTGCACGAGCGGACGCGCCGGTCGTGGTACGCGCCCGACGAGCGGCTGGACCCGGGAGAGCTCGTCTCCGAGCGCTTCCGCGGGATCCGGCCGGCGTTCGGGTATCCCGCCTGCCCGGATCACTCGCTGAAGGGAGCGCTCTTCGCGCTGCTCGGTGCCGAGGACGCGGGCCTCGACCTGACCGAGTCCTACGCGGCGACTCCCGGCTCGGCGGTGAACGGCATCTACCTCGGTCATCCCTCCGCGCGCTACTTCTCGATCGGCCGGATCGGCCGCGACCAGGTCGAGGACTACGCGGAGCGCATGGGCGAGGATCTCGCCACCGCCGAGCGCTGGCTCCGCCAGAACCTCGCCTACGACCCGCGTTAGCTGCGCGAAGCAGGAATCCGCAGGAGCGGATTCCTGCCGCTTGATCCCCGCCTGCGGCGGGGCAGATCCCTGAAGGCGTCGGCTTCGCCGCCGCAACTGCACCCTGCGGCCATCTCGTCCCGACGGCAGGGACGTGGCTACAGTGGGGCTGTGCGCTTGGTGCTCACCGTTCTCGTCGCACTCGCGGTCACGCCGGTGGCCTGGGGCGCGGACGGGGAGCCGAAGAAGGCGCTGACGAGCAAGGGCAACGCGACGGCGCGGTCGATCGTGCTCAAGCGCGGCGACCTGTCGACCGCGTTCACCCTTCGCACGCGACCGGACGAGGACCTGCCGAAGGGGGTTCGCTGCGGCGCCCTCGACGAGTCGGATCTCACGATCACGGGCGAGGCGCAGTCGCCCGACTTCCAGCTGAGCCAGCCGGGTCTCTTCGTCACGATCGGCTCGACCACGAACGTCTACCGCACGCTGGGGGAGGCCGGCAAGTCGTGGAAGCGCGGCACGTCGGCGCAGACGACGACCTGCCTCGCGGACATCGTCCGCCTGTCGGCGCCGCGCGGGCCAGCGCGTCTCGATCGTCTCGGCGAAGCGCCTGACCTTCCCCAAGGTGGCGCCGATGACCTCGGCGTTCCGCGTGGTCGCGACGCTGACGATCGGCGGGAACCGGGTCCGGGCGTACGTCGACGCGATCATCCTCCAGCACGGTCGGATCCAGTCGGGTGTCGTCTTCACGTCCCTCGGACGCCCCGTCGGGCAGGCCGACGAGCTCGGCCTGGCGGGTCTTGTCGCGGACCGGATGGCCAGGGCGAACCGTCCGAAGGGCCCGACCGCCTGACAGAGGTCTAGATGTCGCGGGGGGCTCCCTCGGACGGGTGAGGCCTCCCCCGTTCGGGGTGCCGACATGAGGGGAGCATGGATGGTCGAACCGGCCTCGTGGTCGTGTGCCTGGTCGCCGGCGGCGCCTGGGCGCTGCTCGTTCTCGCGCTGCTCGTCGGTCGCGCCCGCCACCGGCGACGCACCCGCCCACTCGCGATCGTCACCGAGGTCGGCGAGTGGAAGCAGCCCCCGGCGGTCACCGAGCTGGCTCGACCTCGGCGACGACGGACGGGCGCGCGGCCGAAGCGCTGCTCTACCAGTCACTGCGGAGCGACGATCCCGGAGCTCCGTACGGCAAGCGTGACGGCGCTCGCCGGCCTCGCCGACCGCCACGACTGGGCGATCGACGGCCTCGTCGAAGCGCTCGCGGAGGCGAGTCGAGAACCCGGTCCGCGTCGCCGGCGAGCTCGACCGGCTCGCGCCGCGGCCCGGCCCACGCCTGCCGCCGCTCCTCGCGCATCCGAACCCCGTCGTCCGCTTCTACGCCGTCCGCCTGCTCTCGCGCTATCCCGCGCTCGCCGAGCTGCACGTCCCTGCCTGCACGTCGGATCCGTCGCCGAACGTCCGCGGCGCCGCGCTCGAGACGCTCCGGGTGGCGCGGCTCGACCGCTGCGCTCCGACACGCGCTCCGGCTTCTCGACGATCCGCATCCGCAGGTGCGGGCGCAGGCATGCCGCACGGCTGCCGCAGTCGCCGGCCGCGCGTCGGCTGCCGTACCTCGTCCCGCTCCTCGCCGACACGTCGTGGTGGGTGCGCGAGGCCGCGCGCGAGGCACTCGTTGCCGCCGGCGAGCATGCGACGGTCGCCGCCGTCGAGCCGGCACTCGAGAGCGACGACCCGGCGTTGCGGAGCGGCGCTGCCCTGGTGCTACAGGACATCGGGCACGTCGACGCTCTCGTCGGCGACGACGAAGGCGGCCGTCTCGAGCGGATCTACGGCGCAGGCGGTCGACGGCTTCGGGGAGCCGCGGCCGAGCGCGCACGGAGGGGCCTTGTCCTCGGCGATGGCGCCGAGCGCTCGAGGCAGAGGCCGCCTCGTGAGCTTCGAGACAGCGCTTCGAGTCGCTGTCCTGACGTGCGTTGCCTACCTGGCGGTGCTCTGGCTCATGCACTGGGGCCTGCTCGTAGTCGGGCTCGTGGAGACACCGGCGCCGCCGGCGCGAGCGCGAGGTCGACGACGTCGACGCTCTGTCAGGCTCCCGCTTCGCGCCCGGCGTCAGCATCCTCGTGCCGGCATACAACGAGAGCGCGGCGCTCTTCCGGACGCGGTTCGCTCGGCGCTCGCGATCGACTACCCGGAGTTCGAGGTGATCGTCGTCAACGACGGCTCGACGGACGACACGCTCGCGCGGCTCGTCCACGAGCTCGACCTCGTCCCCGTCGAGGCGTCCTCGACGAGCGGTGCTCGACACCGAGCAGGTCCTCGGCTACTACCGCTCGGCCACCGATCGCCGGCTCCTCGTCGTCGACAAGGTGAACGGGGGCAAGGCCGACGCGCTCAACACCGGCCTCAACCACAGCCGATATCGGTACGTCTGCGCCGTCGACGCCGACATGGTGTTCGCGCGCGGATCGCTCGTCCGCGCGATGCGGGAGATCGTCCGCGACCCAGAGGTCGTCGGGCTGACCAGCTACTTCGAGAACGCGCGAGACCCCGCCGCGTCCCTGCCGGACGGAGTGCACTTCGTCGGGCCCGACACCGCGTCCGCTGTTCGCCTTCCAGTCCTTCGACTACCTCCGCGCGTTCTTCAGCACCCGGATCGGGTGGGCGCGGCTCAATTTCATGCTGTGCGCCGCCGGGGCCTTCCAGATCTGGCGACGCGACCTCGTCGAGGAGCTCAGGGCTGGTCGCGGAGTTCACCTGCGAGGACATCGAGTTCACGTTTCGCGTCCACCGCCTCCTCGCGGCAGCGCGGGGAGTCCTATCGGATCGCGTCCCTGCCGGACTGCGTCGGCGTCACCGAAGGCCCGGACACGATGCGCAAGCTCGTCGCGCAGCGCGAGCGCTGGCAGCGGGTGATCCTCGAGACCTGCTGGGCCAACCGGCGGATGCTGCTGAATCCGCGTTACGGCACGGTCGGCATGCTCGGGATGCCGTTCTACTTCCTCTCGGAGATCGTCGCGCCGCTCTTCGAGATCCTCGCGCTCGTCACGCTCGTCGGCCGGACGCGCCTCGGGGCTCGTCGACTGGTGGGAGTTCGTCGTCGCTCACGCTCGCGATCACGTTCGGCAACAGCGCCCTCACGACCGGCGCGCTGCTCGATGCAGGACCTCGAGCAGCGCGACGTACCGGCTCTCGCGCGTCCTGCGCTTCCTGGCGCTGATGCCGCTCGAGCTGTTCGTCTACCGGCCCTTCATGGCGTGGGCGCGGGTGAAGGGCACGTGGCGGTGCCTTCGCGGCGACAAGGGCTGGCACAAGTTCGAGCGCAACGTCCGGACGGAGGCGACATGAGCGCCCCAGGCGCGCGCCGGACGAAGGACGAGCTCCTGCTCCTCCTCGTCTCGGGGATGGCCACCGTCGTCGCGGTCGTCTTCGCCGTGGCGAGGCGGCGCCGGATCCGCTCGCTCTCTGGCTCGCGACCGCGGCAGCACTCGCGCTCGCGCTCACGGGCCTGTTCGCCTTCTGGTTCGGCGGCGCGGCCCGCAGACGGCTCGCGGAGTCGCTCCATGCCGAGTCGGAAGCCGTCCGCAACCTGCTGTCCGCGATCCCCGACGGGCTCCTGCTCGTGCGCGACGGCGAGATCTGCTCGGTCAACCGCAGCCTCTGCGAGCTGCTGGGCTACGAGCGCGAGGAGCTCGCTCGGCACCCGGGCGCCGTTCCCGTTCTGGCCGCCCGAGCACCGGCACGACGTCGAGGCCTGGCACGCGGACCTCGTCGCGCGCGGCGAGCTCACCTCGCGAGCTCACGTTCCGGCGGCGCCAGGGCGACCGCGTGCGGCTCCTCGTCTCGGGGTGCGTCGTCGACGACCTGGACGGCAGCCCTCGCCACCTCCTCACCGTGCGCGACGTCTCCACGAGCCACCGCCGCATGCGGCGGCTCACCGAGCTCGCGGCGCGGGATCCCGAGACGGGCCTCCTCGACCGCCGGGAGTTCGAGGAGCGTCTGGGCGCCGCCGTCCGCCGGGCGATCGCAGGGCGGGACGAACGTGACGGTCGTCCTCGCCGACCTCGCGGTCCACGGCCGGGCCGGCGACGGCGTGTTCGGGCGGCCCGAGGCGCACCTCGCCGTCGAGCAGCTGAGCCGGCTCGCGCGCGCGGGCGACGAGCTCGCGCGGACGGACGACGGCGAGCTCGGCTGGATCCTTCCGGACACGGACGCCGCGGGAGCGGTCGGAGGCGGTCGCCCGGTGGCGCGCCGAGCTGAGCGAGATCGGCGGCGTGCGTGCTGACGGCGGGCGTCTGCGACCTTGCGAGCTGCGGGTGACGCGTTCTCGCTCTACGCGCTGGCCGACCGCGCGCTCGCGGCCGCCCGTCGCAGCTGGCCCCGGCGCGACCGAGCAGCACGTCACGACCGCGCTGCCGGTCGCGCCGCGTCGGCGGTCTGAGCGCCGCCGCGACACGACCGCCGGTCGACTCGGGACACGTCTCGCGCGGGCACTGTTGTCGCTCCTCCGCCGGTGCTAGCGTCCGCGCGTGGCCCTTGGCGCCACACGCCGTCTGTCCCTACTCCGCCGCAACCGGGGATTTGCCCTGCTGTTCTGGGCGACGGCCGGCTCGGCCGTCGGGACGTACTTCGCGGCACTCGCGCTCTCGGTCGACATCCTCGACCGGACCGACTCCGGTCGCTGGCTCGCAGCCCTCCTGATCGCGGACTTCCTGCCGATCGTCGTCATCGGCGTGACGCTCGGGCCGCTCGTCGACCGCCTCTCGCGTCGCCGGCTGATGATCGTCTCGGATCTGGTGCGGGCGGGAACCTTCGCGGCGCTGCCGTTCGTCGACGACCCGGCCGCGATCGTCGCGCTGGCCGGGGTCAACGGCATCGCGACGGGCTTCTTCCGCCCGGCCGTCTGGGCAGGGATGCCGAACCTCGTCTCCGAGGACGAGCGCGAGCAGGCAACCTCGCTCCTCACGACCGTCGAGCACATCGCGTGGACGCTCGGCCCGATCCTCGCCGGCGGGCTCCTCGCCGCATCGGGCCCCGAGATCGCGTACTGGGCGAACGCCGGGACGTTCGTCCTCTCGGCCCTGATCGTCAGCCGGATCCCGGCCAGGGCGCTTCGCTCGGACGCCCCGATCACGCGGGGCCACTGGGCCGACCTCCGCGACGGGCTCTCGGTCGTCTTCCACTCGCGCCACCTCGTCACGGTGCTCGTCGTATGGACCACGGCCGGAGTCGCGACGGCATTCGTCAACGTCGCCGAGGTCCCGTTCGCCAAGAACGAGATCGGCGCCGGCAACCTCGGGCTCGGCTTCCTCGTCGCGTCGACCGGGGTCGGCCTGATCTTCGGCAGCTTCTTCGCCGCGTCCGCGCTCGGGCGGCTCGGCATGACGCGGGTGTACGGCGGCGCACTGCTCGTGATGGGCGTCGGCTTCGGCATCGCCTCGGCGTCGCCGACGATCGCCGTTGCGGCGGTGCTCGCGGGCGTCGCGACGGTGGGCAACGGCGCCGCGATCGTCTGCAACCAGGTGCTCGTGCAACGCGGCGCGCCGGACGCGATGCGCGGCCGCGCGCTCGCGGTGCTGATGTCGAGCTACTACGCCGTCCTCGGTCTCGCGATGGCCGGCGCCGGCCTGCTCGTCGACGCCGCGGGGGCACGGACGGCCTGGGCGATCGCCGGGTGCGTCTACCTCGTCGCTGCCGTGCTCGCGATCGTGCTCACGGCCCGGACGTCCGACGTCGCGGAGCCGCGGGACCGCACGAACGGCGAGCCGGCGGGCTTCGAGCGCCTCCGCGCGCTGATGACCGAGGTCGAGGAGACCCGCCGGCAGGAGCAGAACGGAACCGCGGCCGAGGTCGCGCTGGCACGCGACGCCGAGGGCCGCCCCGCTCCGTAGAGTCCCCTCGGTGGCACGCCCCGAGTGGACGGAGGACGCGCTCGTCGCCGGCGTCCTCGCCGGAGACCGCCGCGCGCTCGCACGCGCGATCTCGCTCGTCGAGGACCGCTCACCCGATCGGCGAGGGCGTCGTCCGGCGCGTCTATCCCTCGACGGGCAACGCAGCGTCGGTGGGCGTGACCGGGCCGCCCGGTGTCGGCAAGTCGTCGCTGGTAAGCGCGCTCGTCACCCACGTCCGCGCCCTCGACCGCACCGTGGGAGTCGTGTCGGTCGACCCTTCGAGCCCGTTCACGCGCGGGGCCCTCCTCGGCGACCGGATCCGTCTTGCAGACCACTTCCTCGACCCCGGCGTCTACATCCGGTCGATGGGCACCCGTGGGCATCTCGGCGGGCTCGCGGAGGCGACGCTCCAGGCGCTCCTCCTCGTCGACGCCTCCGGCAAGGACGTCGTCTTCCTCGAGACCGTCGGCACCGGCCAGAGCGAGGTCGAGGTGATCGGCATCGCCGACCTCGTCCTGCTCGTCCTGATGCCCGGCTCCGGCGACGCGGTGCAGGCGCTCAAGGCCGGGATCATGGAGATCCCCGACGTGATCGCCGTGAACAAGATGGACCACCCGGCCGCGAAGACCATGGTGCAGGAGGTGCGCTCGATCGTCGCGCTCGACCCCGACCGCGAGCGGCGCCCCCCGATCCTCCTCACCGAGGCGCTGCGCGGCGAGGGAGTCGCGGAGCTCTGGGAGGCGCTCGAGAAGCGGCGCGGCGACCTCGAGGAGCGCGGAGAGCTCGCGGCGCGGAGGGAGCGGAACCTGAGCGGCGAGGTCGAGGCGCTCGCCGTCGCGCGGATCCGCGAGCGCGTGCGCCGGACGATCGCCGAGGATCCCGAGGTTCGCGAGCTCGTGGCCGGCGTGCAGCGGCGCGAGGTCGACCCGCTGACGGCGGTCGGCGCGGTCGTGGCGGCCGTGACGGAGCGGTCCGGATGAGCGCCGAGCGTCCCGGCATCGACGCGATCCGCGAGGCGCGCGAGCGCCTGGACGGCGTCGCGCGCGTGACGCCGGTGTACTCGTCGGAGACGCTCTCCCGCATCGCCGGGCGGCCGGTGCTCCTGAAGGCCGAGAACCTGCAACGGACGGGCGCGTTCAAGATTCGCGGCGCGTACAACACGATCGCCCAGCTCTCGGAGGACGAGCGGCGCGCCGGCGTCGTCGCTGCGAGCGCCGGCAACCACGGCCAGGCGGTCGCGTGGGCGGCCCGCCAGGCAGGCATCGCCGCGACGATCGTCGTCCCCGAGGGCGCGCCGATGGCGAAGGTCGAGGCGGCACGCGGGTACGGGGCACGCGTCGAGATGGTGGGCGAGGACTTCGAGGAGTCGCTCGCCGCCGCGCGCGCCCTCGAGCGGGACGACGGCGCGACGTTCGTTCACGCCTTCGACGATCCGCGCGTGGTCGCGGGCCAGGGCACGCTCGGCCTCGAGCTCGTCGAGGCGCTGCCGCCCGGGCCCGGCACGATCGTCGTGCCGGTCGGAGGCGGCGGGCTCGCGGCGGGAATCGCCCTCGCGCTCGACGCGCTCCGACCCGAGCTCCGCGTGGTCGGCGTCCAGGCCGCGTCGTGCGCGCCCTTCGCCGGCCGGGCGCCGGGCGGCGCGACCATTGCCGACGGCATCGCGGTCAAGCAGCCAGGCGAGCTCACGCGACCGATCCTCGACGACCTGCTCGACGACGTCGTCGTGGTCGAGGACGAGGAGATCTCGCAGGCGATCGTCCTCCTCCTCGAGCGCGTGAAGCTCGTCGTCGAGGGCGCGGGCGCCGCGCCGGTCGCGGCGATCCTCGCCGGTAGCGTCGGCGGGGACGGCCCGGTGTGCGCGATCCTCGCCGGCGGGAACATCGACGCGACGACGATGAGCTCGGTGATCCGCTACGGCCTCACCTCCTCGGGCCGGTACCTGGTCGTCGCCCTGCTGATCCCCGACCGGCCCGGAGAGCTCGCGCGCATCGTCGGCACGATCGCCTCGGAGCACGCGAACATCCTCGCGATCCAGCACCACCGCGAGGGACGCAACATCAGCGTGCTCGAGACGGAGGCCGAGCTGACGCTCGAGACGCGCGGCGAGGAGCACTCGCAGGCGGTCATCCGTGCCCTCGCGGACGGGGGGTACACCGTACGGAGGCTGCGCTGAGACCCGGACGTCGGAGTCGTACACTCGCGGCGTGATCCTCTGCGCGAGCTGTGCACGCGATAACCCAGACGACGCGCAGTTCTGCAACGGCTGCGGAGCCGCGCTCGCCGCCGACGCTCCCGCCCGCGAGGAGCGGAAGGTCGTCACCGCCGTGTTCGTCGACCTCGTCGGGTCGACGGCCCGCGCCGAGCAGCTCGATCCCGGAGGACGTGCGCGCGCTCCTCCGCCGCTACCACGAGACGCTGCGCCGCGCGCTCGAGGGCTACGGGGGAACCGTGGAGAAGTTCATCGGAGACGCGGTCGTTGCCGTCTACGGCGCGCCGACCGCGCACGAGGACGACCCCGAGCGCGCGGTCCGGGCGGCGCTCGCCGCACGCGATGCGATCGCCGACCTCAACGAGCGGGACGAGACGCTCGACCTCCACGTCCGCGTCGGCGTCGCAACCGGAGAGGCGCTCGTCTCGGTCGACGCGCGGCCCGGAGGCGGGCGAGTCGATGGTCGCCGGCGACGTCATGAACACGCGCCGCGCGGATCCAGGCGGCGGCGCCGATCGACGGGATCCTCGTCTCGGGAGCGACGCACGGCGCGACGGAGCGCGTGATCGTCTACCGGGCGCACGCCGCCGTCGAGGCCAAGGGCAAGGCGGATCCGGTGGAGGTGTGGGAGGCGGTCGAGGCGCGGGGCCGCGTCGGCGGGCTCGTCGAGGATCCGTCGTCGCCGCTCGTCGGCCGCGACAACGAGCGCGCGCTCCTGCTCGGGGCGTTCGCGCGGGTGCGCGTCGACCGCTCGCCGCAGCTCGTGACGCTGGTCGGCGTGCCCGGGATCGGCAAGAGCCGGCTCGTGGGCGAGCTCGGCCGGGCGGTCGAGGAGGACGAGGAGATCATCACCTGGCGCTACGGCCGCTGCCTCCCGTACGGCGACGGCGTCTCGTTCTGGGCGCTCGGCGAGATCGTGAAGGCGCAGGCAGGGATCCACGAGAACGACGACGCCGGTGTGACGGCGGCGAAGCTCGGTACCGCCGTCGACGATCTCGTGCCGGCCGTGGAGCGTGCCTGGGTCCTCTCGAGCCTCGAGCCGCTCGTCGGGCTGGTGCCGGAGGACGTCGGGCTCAGCGACAGGCGGCCCGAGCTCTATGCCGGTTGGCGGATCTTCCTCGAGTCGCTCGCCGAGCGCCGTCCGCTCGTCCTCGTGATCGACGACCTGCACTGGGCCGACGACGGGTTCCTCGATTTCGTGGACGGGCTCGTCGACCTCGTCGAGGGCGTGCCGCTCCTCGTCGTCGCGAGCGCCCGGCCCGAGCTGCTCGAGCGGCGACCGGACTGGGGCGGGGGCAAGCGGAACGCGCTCACGGTCTCGCTCGGCCCGCTCCCCGAGGCCGAGACGGTTCGCCTCGTGGAGTCTCTTCTCGGACGCGATCCGGCCGACGAGGAGCCTCCGGGCGACGGTCGTCGAGCGATCGGCCGGCAACCCGCTGTACGCCGAGGAGTTCGTCCGGATGCAGACGTCCGGCGGTGACGTGAGTGGCCTGCCGGACAGCGTGCTCGGCATCGTCACGGCCCGGGTCGATCTCCTGCCGCCCGCCGAGAAGGAGTTGCTCCGCGACGCAGCGGTGATGGGCGGCGTGGTCTGGTCAGACGGGCTGCGCGCGGTCTCGGCACAGGACGAGCAGACCGTCGACGGGCTGCTCCGCGCGCTCGGGCGCAAGGAGTTCCTGCGGCGAGAGCGTCGGTCGGCCGTGCTCGGCGCGACCGAGCACTCGTTCGTGCACACGCTCGTGCGGGACGCCGTGTACGGGCAGCTTCCGCGTCCGGAGCGCGTCGACCGGCACGTCCGTGTCGCGCGCTGGATCGAGTCGCTCCCGGAAGACCGGCGCGAGGACCGCGCCGAGCTGCTCGCGCACCACTACCTCGAGGCAATCCAGCTTGCACGGAGCGCGAGCATCGACGTGTCCGACCTCGAGCCCAGGGCCGCGGAGGCGCTCCGCGAGGCCGGCGTTCGTGCGTTCGCGATCGGGGCGTTCCCTGCAGCGGTCCGGGCGCTTCGCGGCGCCGCAGAGTGGATGCCGGACGGCCTGGACGCGCGCGCGCTCCGGGCACTCGGGAAGGCGCTGAGCTTCACGGAGAACGTCGGCGACGAGGAGCTTCAGCGCGCCTTCGACAGGCTCGTGGCCGAGAACGCGATCACGGAGGCGGCGGTCACCGCGATCGACCTCTCGCATGTTCGCTGGCGCCACGGCGACGGCGCCGCGGCAGCGGACTGGGTGGCCCGGGCGCTCGAGCTCGCCGCTGGAGTCGAGCCCGACCACGAGCACGCGTACGTCATGGCCAACGCGGCGCGGTACGAGATGGTGGCGGGCAACCCGGACGAGGCGATCCGGCTCGCCGACCGGGCGATCGCGCTCGCGGAGGAGTTCGACACGCCTCGCGTCAGCGCGGCGGCATTGGTCAGCCGAGCAACGGCGATGGCGAATACGGGCGCCTACGGACCCGCGCTCGACGATCTCCGGCACGCGATCGTCCTGACCCGGGAGAACCCGTTCGAGCTCACGCGCGCATACGTGAACCTCGGCTCGGTCCTTCTCGACCTCGGCGAGATCGAGGAGGCGATCGAGGTCGAGCGAGAGGCGGTCGTCGGGTGCGAGCGAATGGGCACGATCGACGGGTTCGGACGGTTCGTCCTCGGCAACCTCGCCGAGGCGCTCTTCCTTGCAGGTCAGTGGGACGAGGCGGAGACGCTCGTGGCCGACGGTCGCGAGCATGCCGAGCGGACCGGCGGGCAGTACCACGAGCCGCTGTTCGAGTTCGTGGTGGGCGAGCTCGGGCTCGTCCGCGACGGTCGTGCGAGCGATGCAGCGGACAGCGCCCGCCGCGTGGTCGCCCTCGCCCGTGAGCGGGGGACGACCAGACCATCTTCCCGTCCGGAGCGGTCGCGGCGTGGACGCTCGTCCGCACGGGACACGACAACGAGGCCGAGGCGCTCGTCGACGAGCTGCTCGAGCTCCGCCGTGCGAACCCGACCGGGGTCATGCCCGGGTACTGGATGACCTATCTGGCGCTGACGCTCGAGCGGATCGGCCGGCCACGCGCGCTCGCCAGCCTCGACGAGCCCGTGGGCTCGCGCTTCCTCGAGGTCGCGCTCGCGATCGACTCCGGCCGGCCGGCGGACGCAGCCGAGACCCTGCAGGCAATGGGATCGCCGCAGCTCGAGGCGGAGGTGCGGCTGCTGGCCGCGCGCGAACGGCGCGACGCGGGGGACACGGCGGGCGCGGAGCGGGAGCTCGCACGGGCGCGCGAGCTGCTCGCCTCGCTCGGCGCGACGGCGCGGCTCCGGGAGCTCTGAGCCGGCCGCTCAGCCGCCGCAGCGGCGGAACGAGACCGTCGTCTCGCCGCGTGCGAGCCAGTCGTCCATCCCGCCGTCGACGACGGGCCGCGCGTCCAGGCCCTTCGCCCGCAGGATGCTCGCCGCGATGGCGGCGCGCGGCCCCGAGCCGCAGATCGTGACGATCGGCCGGTCCTCGGGAAGGTCGGGGCAGCAGCTGCGCATCAGCCGGTACGGGACGTTGCGGCTGCCGGGGATGTAGCCGACGTCGCGCTCGTCCTTGTCGCGGACGTCGAGCACCGTCGCGCCCTCCGCGATCAGGCCCTCGAGCGCCTCGATCCGCACGGAGCCCGTCACCTCGTCGCCGCCGCCGAGCACGTAGCCCGCGACGTCCTCGAACGCGACCGAGAGGAGGCCCCGGACCGCCCGCTCCGCCTCGTCCGGGTCGGACGCGAGGACGGTCACGGGCACGTCGGCGTCGAGGACGAAGCCGGCCTTCGTCGAGAAGCTCGTCCCGGAGACCGGGATGTTGACGGCGCCGGGTCGATGGCCCGCGAGGTGGTCCGGAACGGGACGGACGTCGAGGAGCTGCGAGCCGTCGGGCGGTGCCGCGAGCTCGGGTACCGCGTCGGGCGTGCGCCGGAAAGCCGCCTGGTTCTGCTCGACGATGCGTGCGAGGTTGGGCGGCTTCGGCGCCGAGACGCCGGCGGACTCCGCGATGAACGCGCCGACCTCGGAAAGAGCGAGCATCGGATTGAAGCGCCGCTCGAAGCCGATCGTCGTCGACGCCCGCGAGCTCATCGACGTGCCGCAGAGCGAGCCCGCGACATGCCCGGGGAACACCTCGACCCCATCCGGCAGCTCGAGGAGCCGCTGGAGCGAGTGGAAGAGGCCCTCCGCGCCCTCGGTCGCGCCGACCGCGAGGTCGGGGCGGGCCGTGTCTCCCACGAAGAGCGAGTCGCCGGTGAGCACGAGCCACGGCTCGTCCGCACGCGTCGTGTCGATCACGGCGAGGCAGCAGTGCTCCGGCCGGTGGCCCGGTGTGTGGATGCACCGGAGGACGACGTTCCCGACCTCGATCTCGTCGCCGTCCGCCATCGGATCGTGCGGGTACGCGGCGCCGGCCGCCGCGTGGATGGTCACCGGGACGCCGTGATCGAGCGCGAGGCGGCCGTGGCCGGAGACGTGGTCTGCGTGCGTGTGCGTCTCGATCGTGCGCACGATGCGGGCGTCGAGGCGCTCGGCCTCGGCGAGGATCGGCTCGATCGCGAGGTGGGGATCCACGACGGCGACCTCCCCGGCGACCTCGCAGCCGACGAGGTACGAGGCGCATCCCAGGTCGTCGTTCAGGATCTGGGCGAAGAGCACGGGCGCGACCGTAGCACCCGGTTCCGCTATCTCTCCTGAAGTGGTCGCCGCCGCAGGCGCCACACGAGGACGAGGCTGACGCCGATCACCGCGAGGCCCACGGTGCCGGCGGCGACGGCGCGGCCGAGCTGCTGCGGCGGCGCATCGTCGCCCGTGGCCGGGACGACGGTCAGCGATGCCTCCCAGCGCACGCTCTCGCCGTCGTCGTAGCGCTGGACGGCCCGGAAGGTCTGGTTCCCCGGCTCTGTCCGCGCGGTGACCTCGAGCGGGAACGAGACGACGTCGGTGCCCTCGATCCGGCCGCCCGTCCAGGTGGCGACGCCGTCGTCGAGAGCGAGCTCCCACCCGGAGGGCGCCGCAACGGCTCCGAGCTCGACCCCGGGTGGCGCCTCGAGCCGGAGCGACGTCGTCGCTCGTCCCTCGCGCTCGTTCGGTGTCTCGAACAGGACCGCCGAGCCGACTCCCGCCTCGACGAACGCGGGCGAGAGCGTCACGTGGGCGGCCCCCGTCGAGACCGCCACGAGCGCGACCCCGCCGAGCGAGACGAGAGTGCGAAGCATCCGAGCGTTCGAGGACATCGGCGGTCTCGCCGCCTCCGGCTCAGAGCCCGAGGTGCTTCGCGATCACCATCCGCTGCACCTCGTTCGTGCCCTCGCCGATCTCGAGGATCTTCTGGTCGCGGTAGAGGCGCGAGATCGGGAACTCGTCCATGAACCCGTAGCCGCCGTGGATCTGGAGCGCGTGGTTGACGACGCGATGTGAGAGCTCGCCCGTGTAGAGCTTCGCCATCGCCGCCTCGAGCGCGAACGAGCCGGCCCTGGTCCTTGAGCCACGCCGCCTTGTAGACGAGCTGCCGGCCGGCCTCGATCTCCACGGCCATGTCGGCGAGCTTGAACGAGACGGCCTGGAAGCGGCCGATCGGCTTGCCGAACTGCTTCCGCTCCTGCGCGTAGGCGAACGCGAGGTCGTAGGCGCCCTGGGCGAGCCCGACGCCCATCGCGGCGACCGAGATGCGGCCGCCGTCGAGGATCTCGAGGAACTGGTGGAAGCCGCGCCCGCGCGGCCCGAGCAGGTTCTCCTCCGGCACCGCGCAGTCCGCGAAGGTGAGCTCACGGGTGTCGGACGCCTTCCAGCCGAGCTTGTGCAGGGGCGCGGAGATCTCGTAGCCGGGCGTCCCGTTCTCGACGACGAGGGTCGAGACCTCGTCCTCGCCGGTGCGCGCCGTGATCGTCACGCCCCAGGTCAGCTCGGTGCCGGCGTTCGTGATGAACATCTTCGACCCGTTGACGATCCACGAGCCGTCGCGCAGGTCGGCCGTCGTGCGCGTCGCGCCTGCGTCCGAGCCCGCGTCCGGCTCGGTCAGCCCGAAGGCCGCGAGCCGCCGCCCCGAGGCCAGGTCGGGGAGCCAGCGGTCCTTCTGCTCGTCGGAGCCGAAGAGGAAGATCGGCATCGTCCCGAGCGACGTGTGCGCAGCGACCGTGATCGCGACCGACGAGTCGATCCGCGTCAGCTCCTCGATCGCGATCGCATAGCCGAGGGTGTCGCCGCCGGCGCCCTCGTACCGATCGGGAAGCGGAATCCCGAGCAGGCCGAGCTCCGCCATCTCCCGCACGAGCTCGACGGGGAAGCGGCTCTCGCGGTCGATCTCCTCGGCGACGGGCGCGACGCGCTCCCGGGCGAACGAGCGGACGGTGTCGCGGAGAAGCTCCTGCTCGGGCGTGAGGTCGAGATCCATGAGCCGGGCGGATGGTACCCGGGGCCGGAGCGCCTGCCTCTAGCGGTCGATCGCGCGGTACTTTCGCACCCCGAGCGGGGCGAACACGGCGAGGATCGCCACCGTCCAGAGCACCGAGAGGAGGAACGGGTGCTCGCTCGGGAACGAGCCGCTCGGGTACGGGCTCGGGTTGCCGAACAGCTCCCTCGTCGCCTGGGTGAGCGCGCTGATCGGGTTCCACTCGGCGATCGGCTGGAGCCAGTCCGGCAGCGTCTCGGTCGGGACGAAGGCGTTCGAGAGGAACGTGAGGGGGAAGATGATGAGGAAGCCGAGCTGCTGGACGGTCTCGACCGTGGGAGCGACCAGGCCGAGGTACACGCCGACCCAGGCCATGGCGTACGTGAAGAACACCATGAGCAGGACGGCGAGCACGAAGTCGCCGACGCTCGAATGCACGCGCCAGCCGACGACCAGGCCGGAGAGCATCAGCACGACGAGGATGCCCATGGTGTAGATGACGTCGGCGAAGGTCCGCCCGCTGAGGACCCCGGAGCGCGCCATCGGCAGCGAGCGGAAGCGGTCGATGATGCCCTTCGTCATGTCGTCGGCGAACGCGATCGCGGTCGTGATCGACGCGAACGCGAGCGTCTGGATGTAGATCCCGGGCATCAGGTACTCGCGATAGCTGCCGCCGCCGGGAAGCGGGATCGCGCCGCCGAAGACGAACGCGAACAGCACGACGAACATGATCGACTGCAGGATCGCGAAGATCGCGAGCTCGGGGATCCGCGGGACGCGCTTGAGCGTCCGCCACGCGATGACGAGGCCGTCGCCGACCGCGCCCGACAGCGCCGTCATGCGTCCTCCTCGGTCCGGGAGCTCCTCCGCCGCGTGCCCCGTGAGCGCGAGGAACACGTCGTCGAGGGTCGGCCGCCGCAGCGCGACGTCGTCGAGCGCGATGCCCGCGTCCCCGAGCGACCGGACGACGTCGACCAGCTGCTGCGCGCCGCCGTGTGCGGCGATGGTGAGCCGCTTCGAGTGCTCGTCGAGCGCGGCCGAGCCGTTCGGGGCGACCACGTCGGCCGCGCGGGACAGCTGGTCGCGGTCGTGGACGACGACCTCGATGCGCTCGCCGCCCACCTGGGACTTGAGCTCGTCCGACGTGCCGCGGGCGATGATCTGGCCGTGGTCGACGACGACGATCTCGTCGGCGAGCTCGTCGGCCTCCTCGAGGTACTGCGTCGTCAGGAGCAGCGTGTTGCCCTCGCGCACCTGGCTCCGGATGACGTCCCACATCGCGAGCCGGCTGCGCGGGTCGAGCCCCGTCGTCGGCTCGTCGAGGAAGAGGACCTGCGGCTGCCCGATGAGCGCCGCCGCGAGGTCGAGCCGCCGGCGCATGCCGCCGGAGTAGGTCTTCGCGACCCGGTCGGCGGCGTCCTCGAGCGCGAACCGCTCGAGGAGCGCGTTCGCCCGGCGCGACGACTCGCTCGACGACAGCTGGTACAGGCGGCCGAACATCCAGAGGTTCTCGCGGCCCGTGAGGTTCTCGTCGACCGCTGCGTACTGCCCCGAGAGGCCGATCAGCTTGCGCACCGCCTGGGCGTCGCGCGCGACGTCGAGCCCGGCGACCGTCGCCCGGCCCGCGTCGGCCCGGAGCAGCGTCGCGAGGATCCGGACGGTCGTCGTCTTGCCCGCGCCGTTCGGCCCGAGCAGGCCGAGCACCGTCCCCTCGCGCACCTCGAGGTCGACGCCGTCGAGCGCGCGGACCTCGCTCTTCCGCGACCGGTAGACCTTGACGAGCCCCTCTGCCTCGATCGCAGCCAACGCGACAACCGTAGTCACTGGCGCCACGACGGCAGGGTTCGGCAGACCGTACCGCTGCACCCGTCGATCGCGACGGGGCCTTTCGTCCGCCGAGTAGGGTCGAGGGATGCGGGACGAGCTCGACCGGGGCGCGATGGCGACGCTCTCGGGCGGGCACCTCGCGGTCGACTTCTCGTCGGGCGCGGTCCCGGCGCTGCTGCCGTTCTTCGTCCTCGAGTTCGATCTCAGCTACACGGCGACCGCGGTGCTGATGCTCGCCGTGCTGGTCTCGTCCTCGCTCGTCCAGCCGCTGTTCGGGCTCCTCTCCGACCGGCGCGGCGCGATCTGGCTCCTGCCCGCGGGCGTCGCGGTCGGAGGACTGGGAACCGGGCTCGCCGCCGTCGCACCGCGGTACGAGCTCGTGCTGCTTCTCGTCTTCATCGCGGGCATCGGGATCGCGGCCTTCCATCCGGAGGGCGCGAAGTTCGCCGCCTACGCGAGCGGGCACAAGCGCGCGAGCGGCATGTCGTACTTCAACATCGGCGGCAACACGGGGTACGCGCTCGGGCCGATCGTCGTCACGCCTCTCGTGCTGTGGCTCGGCCTCACCGGCGGCCTCCTCGCGATGCTGCCGGTCCTCGTCGCGGCGGCCGTGCTCCTGCGGGCGCTGCACGGGCTCGAGGAGCTCGCGCCCGAGACGGAGGCGCGCGAGCGGTCGAGCGCGGTCGACGACGTCCGCGCCATGACCATCCTCGGCGTCGTCATCGCCCTCCGCAGCGTCGCCTGGTTCGGCCTCCTGACGTTCGTGCCGCTGTGGGTGGTCGAGAACGGCGGCACGGAGGGGGAGGGAAACCGGATGCTCTCGCTCATGCTCGTCGCCGGGGCGGCCGGGACGCTCCTGCTCGGCCCCGTCGCCGATCGCGTCGGGCTCCGCCGGACGCTCCTCCTCACGCAGATCGCGCTTCCCTTCCTCGTCATCGCGTTCGTCGCGGTCGGAGGGGTGCTCGGCACGGTCGCGCTGATGCTCGTCGGGCTCTGCGTCGTGGGCACGTTCGGGGTGACCATGGTGCTCAGCCAGCTCTATCTGCCGCGGCACGTCGGAATGGCGAGCGGGCTCTCCGTCGGCCTCGCGATGGGCCTCGGTGGGATCGCCGCCGTCGCGCTCGGCGTCGTCGCCGACGCGATCGACCTCGAGACCGCGCTCTACGTCGCCGCGGTCGCGCCGGGCCTCGGTGCCGTCCTCTGCCTCGCCCTGCCCCGACCGCAGCCGTTCGCCGCCCCGCCGACTCCGGCTCCGGTGGCGATCAGTTAGGCTGCACCCTCGATTGAACCGTCAGTCAACGAGGAGACGAGTGACACGATGACCGTTCAGGAGTTCTTCGCACAGCTCCCCGACCGCGCCGACCCCGCGAAGACCGCCGGGATGCAGAACACGTACGTGTTCGACGTCGAGGGCGTCGGTCAGTGGACCGTCGCGGTCGACGACGGCACGGTGACCGTGACCGAGGGCGCCGGCGAGGCGGACTGCACGATCACCGCGAGCGAGGAGACGCTCGCCAAGATCGCGAGCGGCGAGGCGAACCCGACGACCGCCTACATGACGGGCAAGCTCAAGATCTCCGGCGACATGGGCGCTGCGCTGAAGCTGCAGAAGCTGTTCTAGCCTTGTTCGCAAGCGGGATTTCGCAGAGCGAAATCCCGCGCTCGGATCCCCGCCTTCGGCGGGGCACATCCCTGAAGGCGTCCGCTTCGCGGCCGCAACTGCCGGGTACCGGAGCCGTCCGGGCGACGGTGTAGGCTCGCGCCCGTGATCTGGGTCGTGCGCTTCGCGATCGCCGCTGCGATCAACGTGCTCGCGCTGATCATCGCGGACTGGGCGTTCGACGGGCTCTCGATCGGGCGCTGGGGGTCGATCATCCTCGCGGGCGTCGTGCTCGGCCTCGCGAACGTCTTCCTGAAGCCGCTCGTGACGTTCATCGCGCTGCCGCTCATCCTGCTCACGTTCGGGATCGCGTACTTCTTCGTGAACGTCGTGATGCTGCTCTTCACGGAGTGGGTGACGCCGGACTTCTCGATCGACGGGTTCTGGACGTACGTCGGGGCGACGATCGTGATCTGGCTCGTCAACTGGCTGGTCTGGACGCTCGTCGACGCGATGTCCGGCGAAGACGGCTTTCGCCGGTAGCGCGCAGGTAAGGATCCTCTGAACAGGCTGTTAGGCAGCCTCCGGCCGAAGTAGGGTCGCATCGTGCGCCTGGTCACCCTCGCCTGCGCGACGATCGCGGCGGCCGTGCTGGCGGGCACGGCGCCCGCCGCGCCGGGCCTCCGGGTCGGCATCCAGGACGACGCATGGCTCCAGTTCGGTCCCGGGACGCTCGAGGAGCGCGTCGGGCGACTCGACGCGCTCGGCGCCGACCTCGTGCGCGTGACGCTCGAATGGCGGACGATCGAGGCCACCCGCGGGACGTACGACTGGGAGCGCGCGGACGCGCTGCTGCAGGCGTTGCGCCAGGCGGGCCTCACGCCGCTCGTCAGCATCTGGGGGACGCCGGGGTGGGCGAACGGCGGCCGCGCCGCGAACGTGCCGCCGAGCTCGGCAGCGGCGTTCGCGACGTTCGCGCGCGCGGCGGCGGAGCGGTTCCCCTGGGTGCGTCGCTGGATCGTCTGGAACGAGCCGAACCAGCGCCGGTGGCTCTCGCCGCCGTCGCCGATCGTCTACGTCACGCGGCTCCTCAACCCGGCGGCGACGGCGATCAAGGCCGTCATCCCGCGCGCGTCGATCGCCGGCGGCGCGACCGCGCCGCGCGGTGGCCCCGGCGGCACGTCGCCGGTCGACTTCATCCGCGGCATGGGGCGGGCCGGCGCCCGGCTCGATGCCTACGCGCACCATCCGCACCCCCTCTCGCCGGCGGAGACGCCGACGTCCGGGCGGCTGCGCGCGCCTGCACGACCATCTCGCTGGCGACGCTCGACCGCCTGGTCCAGGAGACCCGCAACGCCTTCGGCAGCCGCGTCCGCATCTGGCTCACCGAGCTCGGCTTCCAGACCAACCCGCCGGACCGGATCCTCGGCGTCGGCTGGGGGACGCAGGCCCGGTACGTCGCCGAGGCCCAGCATCTCGCGTACCGCGCGGCAGGTGTCGACGTCATGATCCAGTACCTCCTCCGCGACGAGCCTGCGACCGACGCGTGGCAGAGCGGGCTCGAGACGGTCTCCGGACGCGCCAAGCCGGCGCTTGCCGCGTTCTCCCTGCCGTTCGTCCAGGTGGTGCGGCGCGGTCTCTCGACGACGGTCTGGGGGCAGGTGCGCCCGGGGACCGGCGCCAGGCCGTACGTGCTCCAGCGGCTCGTCGGCGATCAGTGGAAAGCGGTCGGCTCCGGCGCGCGGACGACGTCACGCGGATACGTCACGCGCACGCTGCGCGCCGACAAGGGCACGAGGCTGCGCCTCTACGACCCTGCGACCAAGCGCGCGAGCCCGGCGCTGGTCGTCCGGTAGCGGTCCCGGGCGCTAGTCCTCGTCCCGCGGCGGAGCCCACGCAGGCGGGCGGCGCTCGAGGAACGCGCGGAGCCCTTCCTGACCCTCGTCGCTCGTTCGCCGCTCCGCGATCCGGCGGGCGGTCTCCGGCCCGTCGGGACGCTCGAGCACGAGCCGCTTCGCGTGGCGCGCAGCCCTCGGCCCGGCGGTGCGCAGCTCGGAGATGACTGCGTCGAGCGCCGCCTCGACGTCGTCGGTCACCTCGTGCACGAGGCCGATCCGGAGTGCCGTCGGGGCGTCGAAGCGCTCGCCCGTCACGAACCAGCGCCGTGCGGCGCTCTCGCCGATCTTGCGGAGCGCGAACGGCGAGATCACCGCCGGGACGATCCCGAGCTTCACCTCGGAGAACGCGAACACCGTTCGCTCGTGCGCGAGCACGATGTCGCTGCAGGCGACGAGGCCGACGCCGCCGCCGAGCGCGTGGCCGTGCACCGCTGCGACGACCGGAGCCGGGCAGCCGTCGATCGCCTCGAGCATCCGCCGCAGGGCGTTCGCGTCGGCGACGTTCTCCTCGACCGTCAGGTCGGCGGAGGCGCGCATCCAGTCGACGTCGGCCCCGGCGCAGAAGCTCGGCCCCTCCCCGCGGAGGACGACCGCGCGCGCGGTCCCGACATCGACGAACGCCTCGGACAGCTCTGCGATCAGCGCCGCGTCGAACGCGTTTCGGCTCTCCGGCCGGGCGAGCGTGAGGCGGAGGACGTCGCCGTCGCGGTCGATCCGGAGCGCACCCACGCGGGACAGCCTAGGCTGTCCCGCGTGCGGAAGAGGAGGTTCACCGTGCAGCTCGAGCGCGTGCAGAAGACGGCGACCATGTTCCGCGTCCCGTTCGACCTCGAGGAGGCGTTCGGCCGCGCGCGCCCGCCGGTGAAGGTCACGATCCGCGGGCACACGTGGCGCACGACCCCCGGCGTCTACGACGGTGTCGGGCACATCGTCGTGAACCGCGACGTGAAGGCGGCCACCGGGGTCGACGCGCCTGAGCGCGTCCGCGTCGAGATGGAGCTCGACACCGAGCCGCGGACGGTGCGCGTGCCCGCCGACCTGCGCGACGCCCTCCGCGCGGACGACGCGACGTGGACGGCGTTCGCGAAGCTCTCGTTCACCCACAGGCGGGAGTACGTCGAGTGGGTCGACGAGGCCAAGCGGCCCGAGACGCGCGCGCGGCGCATCGCCGCCACGGTCGAGCGCGTCGGTGCGGGGCAGGCGCAGCGCCGATGACGCGCCTTCGAGGGGCGATCGCCGCGGCCTCGACGCCGCTCGCGGACGGCGGAGCACGGCTCGACGACGACGCGTTCGGGCCGTACGCCGACTTCCTCGTGGGCGCCGGGCTCGACGGGGTGCTGGCGTTCGGGACGAACGGCGAGGCGGTGCTCCTGACGCCCGACGAGCGCCGCCGCGGGCTCGAGCGCTGGCTCGAAGCGATCGCCGGGCGGGTCCTGGTCGCTGCGCACTGCGGAGCGCAGAGCACGCAGGACACCGTCGCGCTGGCGGCCCACGCGGCGGAGGCGGGCGCGGACGCCGTCGCCGTGATCGGGCCGCCGTACTTCAAGCTGGACACGGCGGCACAGCGTGCGCACCTCCTCGCGGCGGCTGCAGCCTGCGCGCCGCTCCCGTTCTACGTCTACGAGTTCGCCGCGACGGCCGGGTACGCGTTCGACCCGTCGATGCTGGCGCGACTTCGGGAGGAGGCGGACAACGTCGTCGGGATGAAGGTCTCGGACGCTCCATGGGAGGCGTTCGAGCGCTACCTGCTCGACGGGTTCGACATCTTCGTCGGCCCGGAGGCGCTCATCCACCGCGGTCGCGAGGCAGGTGCGATCGGCGCCGTCTCCGCGCTCGCGTCCGCGTTCCCCGAGGAGGTGGCGGCGGTCGTCCGCGATCCGACCGAGGAAGGGGCAGCGGCGCTGGCGGCGCTCCGCGCGACGATGGAGTCGTTTCCGCGGCACGCCGCGCTCAAGCGCGTGGCCGCCTGGAAGGGCGTCGCGATCCGCCCCGACGTGCGACCGCCGCTCCGGGATCTCGACGCGGCGGAGGTCGCGGAGCTCGAGGCATGGCTCGCAGCCGGTTCGTCGTAGCCGGCGCGGGCGTCGTCGGCGCCTCCATCGCGTACCACCTCGCGCTCCGCGGCGCGGACGGGGTCGTGCTCGCGGACACGGACGCCATCGCGTCGGGAGCGACCGGCAAGGCGCTCGGGGGCGTCAGGCAGCAGTTCTCGTCGGCGCCGGAGGTGCGCCTCGCCCGCGAGAGCGTGGGGTTCTTCCGCTCGCTCGGCCCGGAGCTCTTCGAGCCGGTCGGATATCTCTTCCTCGCGACGACCGAGGACGGGCTGGACGAGCTCGAGCGGCGGCGCGAGGTACAGGCGTCGCTCGGCGTCCCGGTCGAGCGCGTCGACGCCGCGCGGGTCGAGGGCCTCATGACGGACGACGTGCTCGGCGCCGTGTTCTGCGGGGAGGACGGGACGGCCGACCCTGCGGGCATCACGCGCGAGCTCGTGCGGCGCGCCTCGGAGCTCGGCGTCGAGGTGCGAGAGGAGACCGACGCGCTCGAGCTCGACGCGGACGTCCTCGTGCTCGCGACCGGCGCGTCGTCCGCAGCGCTCGCGGCCAAGCTCGGAGTCGAGCTGCCGGTCCGGCCGCTCGTCCGCCAGCTCGTCGAGACCGCGGCCGTCGCCGGCCTCGCCCGCGATCTCCCGCTGACCATCGAGTCGGAGTCCGGCTTCCACTTCCGCCGCCGCGGCGACGCGCTCGTGCTCGCGATGCCGGAGGCCACGCCGCGCTGGGGGGACGAGCAGACGGTCGACGAGACGCTCGTCGCCGACTGGATCGAGCGGATCGCGCGCCGGTTCCCGCCTGCGGCCGGCGTGCCGGTCGCACGGGCGTGGGCGGGGCTCTACGACATGACGCCCGACGCTCACCCGATCGTCGGGATGGTGGCCGATGGCCTCTACGCCGCGTGCGGCTTCTCCGGGCACGGCTTCATGCAGGCACCCGCCGTCGGACGCATCGTCGCCGACGAGCTCCTGGGTCAGGATCCCGGCTTCGACCTCGCCCCGTACCGCCTGGAGCGGTTCGCGGCGGGCGCGGTGTTCCCGGAGACGGCGATCCTGTAGCGGCGCGACCCTCGTGCGGGCTATTGACTCGCGACGCCGGGGGCGCGACATTTGTCCTCGTGGCAGACGGCACGAGGACGGCGCAGCGCGAGATCCGGCTTGCGCTCGTGCTGAACGGGGGCGTCAGCCTTGCGATCTGGATCGGCGGCGTCGTCGCGGAGATCGACCGTGCGCGGCGCGCGGGCCTCGACGCGAACGACCGCGAGGACGAGGCGGTCGCGATCTACCGCCGGCTCCTCGGGCTCACGGGCAGCCTCCTTCGCACGGACGTCATCGCGGGCGCGAGTGCGGGCGGTCTCAACGGGTGCCTGCTCGCGAGCGCGATCGTGAGCGGCGGCGCGGTCGACGACGTGCGGAACACGTGGATCGAGCTCGGCTCGTTCACGAAGATGCTCCGCTCCGGTCTGCGAAGCGAGCCCGAGTCGCTCCTCAAGGGCGACGAGTACTTCCTGCCCGAGGTGGAGGCGGAGCTGACACGGCGGCTCGATGTCGGAAAGGCGAAGCGCGACACCGACCCCGAGCGATGCGCAGCGGCGGCTGCACGACGCGTCGAGCTCTTCGTCACGGGCACCAACCTCACGGGGCAGCCGGTCCAGTACCTCGACGACTTCGGCGGCACGCTGGTCGACCACGAGCACCGCGCGCTCTTCTGGTTCCGTCACGAGCCCGAGGTGCACACCTCGACGTTCTCGCAGCCCGGCGCGCCGCGGCGGCTCGCCAGGGTCGCTCGCTCGACCGCTTCCTTCCCCGGCGCCTTCGAGGCCTCGTTCTGCCGTGTCGGCGACGGAGACGGCGTCGGGCGAGCCCTCGCTCTCGGGCATCGCGTCGTTCGAGCGCGACGCATGGGTGATCGACGGCGGCGTCCTCGACAACGCCCCGTTCCGCCCCGCGCTCGAGGCGATCCGCCGGGCACCCGCCAGCGGCCCGGTGCAACGCGTGCTCTGCTACGTGACCCCGTACTCGACGTCACCCGAGGAGCGCGCCGCGAGCCGCGCCGCGCCCCCGCCGCTCGGAACGGTCGTCGGCGCGGCGTTCAACCTCCCGCGCGACGTCACTCTCACCGAGACGCTGGAGGACGTCGCCGACTACAAGCAGCGTGTCCGCAATCGGCGGGCCTCACGCGGGACGGTCGCCGTCAGGCTCGGCGACGACGGACTTGCGAGGCAGGCGCGCGCCTTCCACCACGACTACGTGAGTCTTCGTGCGCGCGACGTCCGCGGACGACGTCCTTCGCCGGTTCGTCGCGGGCTCGGTCGGTCGCCGCGCACAGGGCGCGGCGCGCGCCGTGCAGCGCCCCGTCGCGAGCGGAGCACGGCTGGTCGGCCGCGGCGTGCTGCTGCCGTGGATCCCCGGCACGCCGCGCGACGACGCGGAGCCGTGGGCATGGGGGCTGGCGCCGATCGGACGCTCGAGCCTGCTCGTGCTCGACCTCCTCGCGCGGACCCTCGCCGTCACGCCGAGCTCGTCGGATCCGGAGGACGACGCGGCACTCGCCCGGATCGTCGAGGCGCGCTCGCAGCTGTCCGCGGTCGGCGCCTGGGTCCGCCTCCGCCGCGAGGCGTACTTCGCAGCGGCGGAGACGCGCTACCGCGACCTTCCGCACTCGTCCGACGCGCTTCGGCCGGTGCTCACGGCCTGGAACGGCGCGGACCTCGACTTCGACGGGATCGGGGAGGAGGAGCTCCGTGATCTCGGGCGCCTGCTCGCGGTCGCGGCGGCATACCGCGAGACGCTCGATGCACAGTGGCCCGAGTCCCGCCCGCAGATGGAGCGGGTCGCACACGCTCTCGGCGACGGCGGCGCAGCGGCGATCGAGCTGCTTCGGCGCCACGCGGGCACCGAGCTCGGCAAGGGGCGGCGCGAGCCGCTCCTCGCGGAGCTCGTGGCGCTCGTCGGGGTCGGAGCCGAGGCGACCGACGAACGTCGGCTCAGCCGGCTCCTCGACCTCGAGGTGATCTACGAGACCCTCGTGCCGTCTCCGCGCGATCACGACCAGACGCTTCTCTTCATGCGGCTCAACGCGGAGGCGATCTGCGAGCTCGACCCGTCGCGCACCATGCCCGAGCACAAGCTCTCCGGCCTCGGGCTCGCGCACTTCGCGTCGTTCTACAAGGGCTCCTGGAGGGCGAACGACTGGATGTGGGGCCGGCTGGACGGCGCGTCACGGCTCGTCGACGTGCTGCTCGATCCGTGGGCGATCCGCCTCCAGCTCCAGTCGCCGGATGCCCCCGAGCGGATGACGGAGCAGCTCCTGGCAATCGCCGGCGCGGACGACCCCGTCGTCGCGGCAGACATCCGCGCCGAGCTCGACGCGCTCGCACGCTGGCCGCTCGTCAACGATCCGCCGACGCGGCTGGAGCGAACGCGCGCTGCGGTTCGCCGCCGGCTGCAGCTCGTCGTCGCACGGGACGAGCTTCCGGCGATCGCCGGTGCCGCGCGCGACGACGCCGAGCGGGACGGCGCCGCTCCCGACGCGGTGGGGCTCTCGTGGGCGGCGACGGTGCCGGACCCCGCCGAGGCGAGCGACGCAGACGTCGAGAGCGCGCTCGCGCGGCTGCCGCTGCCGCAGGGGGAGTCGCTGACGACCGAGATCGGATCGAACCTGCTCACCCGGAACGTCGCGACGGTCGCTGCCGTCTCGGCGGCCGCCTTCGCCGCGCCGCACAGCGGCGTGCCGAAGGTCGTGCGGCTCGTGCCACGCGCGGTGCGCGGGCTGCTCCTCCCGTTCTACGGACTCACGTGGGGGCTCACGTCGAAGCGACCGGCCTGGCGCGTCGCAACCCTTCTCGCGATCGTGCTCGCGGCCGCCGTCGTCGTCTGGGGCGTCCTCGCGGACGTCGACGCGCGCGAGGCGGCCGGCGGGACGCCGTCGGGCGACGGGACGCTCGACCAGCCGCCCGGGTGGCTGCACGCCGTCGCGATCGGCGTCCTCGTCGCCTCGATCGCACTCGGCGTGCTGCGTGGCGGCTGGGCGGGGATCGTCGTCGCCGTGGGCTTCGGCCTCGTCTACCTCGGCCTCGTCCTCACGCCGGAGCCGGACGACGCCTCGGACGTGGCCGGCCGGCTCTGGCGGTCCGAGCCGGTCCTCGTCGCGGGAACGGCGCTCCTCGCGACGGGAATCATCGCGAGCTTCGTCGCGCGCCCGCTCGACATCGTGAGCCGGCTCTGGCGGACGCGCCGCGCGCTTCTCGTCGTCGGCGTCGCCGTCGTCGCCTGCCTCGCCGCGGCTCTTGCGTACCTGCTCGTGCGCTGACCTACAGCGTGTCGAACTCCTCGTAGAGGTCCGGATCCCGTCCTACGAGGAGCCGCAGGTGCTCGATCTGCGGCGGAATGTCCTCGTCGTCGTCGGCGACCACGATCGCCCCGATCCGCTCCGCGACGTCGTTGACGAGCATGGCTCCCGGAGGCTCGAGCGGCTCGAGGTCTTCGAGCCGGCCCCGGAGGTCGTCGAGCGACGGTGTCGTCTCGTCGAGGCGCCAGAGGACGATGCGGACGATCATTCCTCGGGCAGCTCCCAGGGCTCGTAGACGCCGCCGGGCACGCCGCCGATGACGAGGAACGACATGCCGTCCGGGCCTGCGGCAGGTCGCCGCCGTCGCGTCCGGCGGAACGAGCACGTACCGCCCGGGCCGCATCTCCACCGTCTCGCCGTCGACGTCGAGCGTGCCGGCCCCCGAAAGGGTGAGATAGACCTCCTCCTGGCCCGACTCGGTCTCGTCGTGCTCCGAGCCGACCTTGTCCGGCGGGAAGTCGATCTGCGCGAAGCCGAACGCGGTCGCGCCGATGTGGTGGCGCACGAACTTGAACGTGCCCCACGTGTACGGGACATCCTCGACGTCCACGACCGAGTACCCCATTCCCGCCTCCCTTCCGCGATTGCCGGCCGGGTGAAGCCTATGCGGGTACGGTGCCGGTCCGCGAAAGGGCCGGTCCGGGGCCGCCGGCGCTGCGGCCCGCGCGACGACCCCGAAGTGACCGGCCTCACGGGGTTCTTCGGCCTCTCGGAGCCCGAGGCGTATCCCCCGGACGGGGTTCACCGTCGTGGTTCACCCGGTAGCGTCCGCGCTCGTGACGGACGACCTCGACCCCCTCGAGCAGCACCTGCTCGACGCGCTTCGAGAGCTGTCACCCCCGCCGGCGCAGGCCGGCGCGCCACCCGAGGCGGAGGTGGCGTGGCGGGCCGGCATCGAGAGCCGTGCGATCGACCATGCGGCACGGTGGCTCCAGACGCAGCGCCTCGGCTTCTACACGATCGGCTCGGCGGGACACGAGTCGAACGCGCTCGTTGCGCTCGCCCTCGAGCCGACCGACCCGGCCCTCCTCCACTACCGGTCCGGCGGGTTCTACCTCGCGCGAGCCGCGCAGACCGGGCGGGACGGCGTGTGGGACGTCCTCCTCGGCATGGCCGCGGCGGTCGACGAGCCGATCGCCGGCGGGCGCCACAAGGTCTTCGGCCACGCGGACCTCGCCGTGGTCCCGCAGACCTCGACCATCGCCTCGCACCTTCCGCGTGCCGTGGGGACCGCCTTCGCGATCGAGCGCGCCCGGGAGCTCGGCGTCGAGTGCACCTGGCCGCTCGACGCGGTGGTCGTCTGCTCGTTCGGGGACGCGTCGCTCCAGCACGCGACGGCGCAGGCGGCGCTCAACACCACGGCGCACCTCGCGTACGCCGGCACGCCGCTCCCGCTGCTGTTCGTCTGCGAGGACAACGGCTTCGGGATCAGCGTCCCGACACCCGAGGCATGGGTCGAGCAGTCGCTCCACGGGCGGCCGGAGCTCGCGATCGAGAACGCGCGTCGGAGAACGCCCGGAGGAGCTGCTCGCGACGGCCCGCGAGCTCGTCGCGTGGGTGCGCGAGCACCGGCATCCGGCGGTCCTCCATCTTCGGACCGTGCGCTACCTGAGCCACGCGGGCGCCGATCTCGAGACCGCGTACCGGTCGGGCAAGGAGATCCGCTCGGACTACGCGCGCGACCCGCTGCTCGCCCTCGGCAGCTGGCTCGTCGCCTCGGGCGCGCGGACGGGCGACGAGCTCGCCGCGGAGTACCTCGAGACGCGCGACCGGATCCGGGACAGAGCGCTCGAGGCCATGGGTCGGTCGCAGATCGCCACGGCCGCCGACGTGATGCAGCCCCTTGCTCCCCGCGCCCCGGAGGCGGTCGCAGTGGTCGTGGGGGCAGGCGACGCCTCCGACGAGCGCCTGACGCTGGCGCAGGCGACGAACGCCGCGCTCGCGGACGTCCTCGAGCGCTTCCCCGAGACGCTCGTCTTCGGCGAGGACGTCGCCGTCAAGGGCGGCGTCTACGGCGTGACCCGCGGCCTCCAGGCGCGCTTCGGCGCCGGGCGCGTGTTCGACACGCTGCTCGACGAGACGTCGATCCTCGGCCTCGCCCTCGGCACGGCGCTCTCGGGCTTCGTGCCGATCCCCGAGATCCAGTACCTCGCGTACCTCCACAACGCGGAGGATCAGCTCCGCGGCGAGGCGGCGACGCTCCAGTTCTTCTCGCAAGGCGCGTACCGGAACGGGATGGTCGTGCGGGTGCAGGGCTACGGCTACCAGAAGGGCTTCGGCGGGCATTTCCACAACGACAACGGGCTCGGCGTGCTGCGCGACATCCCCGGGCTCGTGATCGCCTCGCCCGCGAGGCCGGCCGACGTCGGCCCGATGCTACGGACGTGCGTCGCCGCCGCGAAGGTGGACGGCACCGTCAGCGTCCTGCTCGAGCCGATCGCGCTCTACCACACCCGCGACCTCATCGAGGACGGCGACGAGCAGTGGCTCGACGCACCCGGAACGGGCCATGTCCCGATCGGCTCGGCGTACGTTCACCGGGGCGGCGACGACCTGACGGTCGTCACGTGGGGGAACGGCCTCTTCATGTCGCTGCGCGTGGCCGCTCGCCTGCGCGAGCGAGGCGTCGGAGCGACCGTCATCGACCTCCGGTGGCTCGCGCCCCTGCCGGTGGCGGATGTCCTGCGCGAGGCGGCGGCGACGCGGCGGACGCTCGTCGTCGACGAGACGCGCCGGACGGGTGGCGTGGGGGAGGGCATCGTCGCCGAGCTGGTGGATGCCGGCTACGACGGGCGCCTCGCGCGCGTGTCGAGCAAGGACTCGTTCGTCCCGCTGGGCGACGCGGCACGCCTCGTGCTCCTCTCGGAGGACGAGATCGAGGCCGCAGCGCTGCGTCTTCTCGAGAGCTAGCGCCTAGCGCCCGCGGAGCCACTCGCGCCGCTGCTGGTCGCGGCCGTCTTCCCTCGCCGCCCAGAGCAGCAGCGCGATGTAGACGAAGGCACCGGCGAGGCTGAGCGCCGCAGAGATGATGAGGATCTCCCGCACGGATGCGGTATTCCCCGGCGGCCGGGCGCGAAAACCGACTCGCTGTCCGCTACCGCGACGTCGCCCTGAGCGACGTTCGCGACGAGGCTCCACATTGCGATGAGCGACGCCGTGACGACGCCGGCCGAGAGGACGACGTGCCACGACCGGTCGTCCCACCCGAGCGACTTCGCGAGCACGAAGTCCGGCACCGCGACGGCAAGTGCGATGAGAAAGATCTGGGCCGCGCGCACCGGCGGGTGCTGGCTCATCGCGCGCTACCCGCTCATGCCCGCGTCGCCTTCCCTCGGGGTCGGAGGCGTTGCGACGACACCCGGCTCTCGCCGGGCACAGCTGTCGAACAGACGTCCTCGATGCGGCGGCGCATCACCTCTCCCTTCCCCGCTGTCGACTCTAGCGCGACCGTCGTTCCCTGGGCAAGTGGCGCGGTCGCGCGCGCACCGTCCGAGCGGTGCGAGGTCACTCCGAGAACCTTTACATCCAGGGGGGTTGGCACCAGCGATGCAGCGCCCTACTCTTTGCACGTCTCGATCTGGAGGCACTCATCGCGAACCGAGGGGGGTTCGATGACACGGATGTTGGTGGTGTGTGCGTCGGTCGGGATGCTGCTCGTCCCCACGGCGTTCGCGGCCGATCCGACGCCGGCCGACTTCAAGAACGCGGCGAAGTACTGCAAGGCCGTGCGCGAGTCGAAGGGCGTCGAGGCGTTCCAGAGCCTGTACGGGACGAATCCGAACAAGAAGAACGCGTTCGGGAAGTGCGTCTCGAAGACCGCGAACGCGAAGGCCGAGAAGCGCGAGGATGCCGAGGAGCAGTCTGCTGCCACGGCCGCCTGCAAGAAAGAGAAGGCCGACAACGCAGCGAAGTTCGCGCAGGACTACAAGAACTTCGGGCAGTGCGTGAAGGCCAAGAAGAACCAGAGCTAGAGTACGGCTGCCTTGGGTGGGCATCTGCGGGGAAGGGCATCGCGCCCTTCCCCGC
>CAVQHL010000028.1:0-18370 GCA_963712255.1 uncultured Actinomycetes bacterium | reverse complement strand
GCGAAGCCCTCGAGGAGCGCCTCCCAGCAGGGCGCAAGCGCGCGGTGTGACGTCGCCTCCGCCGTCCGTCGACCCGCCTCGCGGAGCCGCGCGGCAAGCGCGGCGTCGTCGTGCACGCGCCGAAGCCCGTCGGCCAGGCCCTCGGCGTCATCGACGTCGGCGAGCAGGCCGTTGCCGCCGTCCGCGACGAGATCCGGCGCCTGCCCCCGCCCGCGTCGTGACGAGGGGCACGCCCGTGGCCATCGACTCGAGGATGCTCTTCGGGCCGCCCTCCTGGCGTGAGGCGATCACGCAGGCATCGAGGGCGTGGTACGCCCGGGCGAGGCCGCCGCATGGTCGACGGTTCCGATCAAGTGAACCGGACGCCGTGGTCGGAGAGGCCCTGCCGGACGTACCCGCGGGCGGGCCCGGTGAGGAGCACGACGAGGTCGCGGACGTGGCGCGGGACGCACTCGAGCGCGTCCACGAGCACGTCCGGGCCCTTGATCGACTTCGGCTCGAGCCCGTCGCCGAACCCCGTCCCGTCCTTGACGAACGACCCGACGACGAATGCACCGGCGGGCAGGTCGAACGCCCGCCGGGCCGCCTCGCGCCGCGCGGGGTCGACCAGCGGGAAGGCGTCGATCTCGATCCCGATCGGGATCCGGTGCACCCGGCCCGGGGCGACTCCCGCGGAGAGCACGAGCTCCTCGATCTCCCGGTGGGTGACGTGGACCCGCTCGAAGCGGGCGGGGTCGCGCCGTAGCGCCTCGTACGCGCGGTCGAACTCCGGGTAGCCGTGCGTCCCGGGCCGGCCGTGGAAGTACGAGAGCCCCAGACGGTGGCCGGAGCCCGTCCACCTGGGGTCGAGCGCGGCGAAGTGGCTCGTGTGGAAGACGACCTGCTGCCGCGCACCCGCCGCCCAGGCGGGAGGCGCGAGCCGGTAGCCGGCGCGCTGCGCGACGGCGGTGACGTACGCGGCCTCGTCGTCGAGCGCCCACGAGGCGTCGTCCCCGAGCACGAAGAGCCGCGAGAACGGCGCCCAGTCGCGCGTCCGGAGCCGGATGGCGCCGGCGCGTACCCGCCGCAGGGGCGCGCGGACGACCCGGGCGGCGCTCACGCTCGAAGCACCTCGAGGTAGGCGTCCGCGACCTCGCCGAGCGCGGGGACGACGATCGCGCTGCGCCGGTCGTCGAGCTCGGCTGCCAGGCGGTCGAGCGCGGCGGCGGCATCGTCCGGGCCGTCGAAGCCGACGCCGCCCTCGCCGACGAGCTCCGGATGGCCCCCGCTTCGCCGGAAGAGCGCCGGCAGGCCGCAGGCGAGCGCCTCGAGCAGCGCGTTCGAGCACGGGTCGTCGATGCTCGCCGCGACGTAGCAGTCCATGCCTCGGAGGAGCTGCTGCGAGCTCCTCCGAGGCCAAGGGAGCCCTCACCCTCCAACCCGGTAGATCCTGCGATGCTCGACCGACGAAGGTCAGCTCGTACCGCGCCGGGTCGACGGTCGCGCCGAGCGCCTGCAGGACGTCGGTGCCCTTCCGCGGGTTGTCGGACCAGCTCGCGGCGACGACGCGCACCGGGCGTCCGTCGAGCGGCTCCCGCCCGTCCGGCGGATGGAAGATCGCCGGGTCCGGCGCGTTCGTGATCACGACCGGGTCGGCGAGCGCGATGCCGAGACGGCGGTGCGCGTCGAGGCTGAAGCGCGACTGGCACACGGTCGCCTGCGCGAGCTCCGCGTTCATCGCGGCGATCCGGGCGTCCGTCCCGTCGTCGTATCCGCGGTACGTGCCGATCGGCCCGTCCACCCGGTGGACGAGGCGCACGTCGTCGCGGACGAAGCGCCGGAGCCGCGCCAGGTCGAAGTTGAACGAGTTGAAGAGGCACGCGTGCGTCCCACCCGAGATCCGGTTCTCCTCGACCGTGAGACCCCGGTGCCGGAGCTCGCCCTCGAGCGCACGGAGGAACTGGTTGCCGCCGCCCGACGGCGGTGGCGCGTGGGCGTGGAAGATCGCGACGTCGGCGCGCCCGGAGCGGGCCGCGCGGAGATCGCGCTCCGTCCGCATGCGCGCGGTGACGTGGCCGAGCGCCGAGCGGGCGTGGACGAGCGCGGCGCGCGGCTTCGTTCGCAGTGCCATCGCCCGCGTACCGTAGACCGCGTTCCGCTAGGGACGGGCGCGCGCCTCCTCGCAGATCTCGAGCAGCCGGGCGGCATAGCCCTCGACGCTCGCCGTGGCCTCGACGGTCGCCCGCGCCGACCGTCCGATCGACTCGGCGGCCGACGGATCGGCGAGGACGCGGCTCACGGCTTCCGCCAGCGCGTCCGGGTCGGCGGGCGGCACCAGCAGCACGTTCTCGCCGTCGCGGAGCTGCTCGGGATCCCACAGGCCGCGCGTCCGCGTGAGGACGACCGGGCGCCCGCAGGCGGACGCCTGCAGCGTCACGCTCTGGCCCGACGGCTGCGGCACGTCCTTCACCGGCACCACGACGACGGCGGCGGAGCGGAACGCCTCGCGCACCTCGGCGTCGCTCAGCAGCCGACGATGCCAGTCGGCCGGCCGCCAGCGGACGTTCCCGGGCAGGACGGCAGGCGCGGGATGGCGCGTGAGGACGGTCACCTCGGCGTCGATCTGCGGCGCAGCGGCGACGAGGGTCGCCCAGTCGCGGTGCCCGTCGTTGCCGATCGCGAGCACGCCGCCGGCCGGCGTTCCTCCGGGAGACCAGAAGCCCGTGTCGACGCCGAAGCGGTTCACGTGCACGCGGCCGGCGAGACCCGGGTCGAGCGCCTCCAGCCCGGGCGCCTCACCGGGCCCGTAGAGCATCGCGTGCATCCGGCGGAGGAGCGGCAGCGTCGTGGTGCGACGCGCACGGCCCCAGGGGTCGTTCAGCAGGCCCGCGACGATCCCGACGAGCGGCGTCTCGAGCCGCCTTCGCAGGCGCCACGCCGCGAGCGCGACCGCCGTCCCCGTCGTCGTCGCGACGACGACGTCCGCCTGCCCGAGCTCGGGCAGGAGGCGCTTCGTCCCGGCGAGGACGGCGGCGGACGCATGCGGCGGGAGCCGGCGGCGACCGGCCTGGTGGTCGATCAGCCGGCGGGCGAGCCGACCCGCCGGCGCATCGGGGTCGACCTCGTGGTGCGTGACCTCGTGCCCCTTGCGCTCGAGCTCGATCGCGCCGAAGAGGAACTCGGTCGGGCCCTCTCCCGACCGCGCCGCCTCGAGGCGCGCGAGCCGGCCGGGGAAGTGGACGAAGGCGATCCGCACCGAGGCAGCATCGCTAACCTCCGGGGTCGATGCACCGCCAACGCTCGAACCTCGCCAAGCGGGTCAACCGCGTCGCCTCGGCCGTCGAGCGGCGCGGGATCGTCGCGACCTACCAGCTCCACGACCGGCTCCTCGGGAACCGCAGCGCGCGGAAGCAGTTCGCCTCCCACGCGCCCGAGCTCGACGAGACGCAGCGCGGCATCGTCGATTCGCTCGACCGCGAGGGGTACGTGACCCTGCCGTTCACCGAGCTCTTCGACGAGGAGACGTGGAAGGGCATCGAGGCGCAGGGCGCGGCGTTCGTCACCGAGACGGAGCGGACGATCGCCGAGGGCGGCAGCGGCAAGGTGCGCGCAGGCAAGGAGTTCGTCGTGCGCGCGCACAGCTTCGAGGGCGCCACGCTCGCCGCCGAGGACCCGTGGTTCGCCGCGTGCGCCTCGCGCCGCATGCTCGACGTCGCGAACGCCTACCTCCGCCTCTGGGCGAAGCTGTCGTACGTCGACCTCTGGTACACGGCGCAGCAGCCGGCGAGCGACGAGCGCGTTGCCTCGCAGAACTGGCACGTCGACTTCGACGACAGGCACCTCCTGAAGGCGTTCGTGTACCTCTCGGACGTCGGCACCGACCACGGGCCGTTCGAGTACGTCCCGGGCAGCCAGCCCGGCGGTCGCCACCACGACGTCCGTCCCTGGGTGCCGATGGGCTACGGCCGCGTCGACGACGCGGACGTTGCCCGGAGCGTCCCGGCCGAGGAGATCGCCAGCTTCACCGGCCCGAAGGGCACGCTCATCCTCTGCAACACGAGCGGCCTGCACCGCGGCGGCTTCGCGACGGCGGGCCCGCGCGTGCTCGCGACCGCGACCTACTGCTCGCCCGCGTCGCTCAAGTCGCTCTCGAACCGCAACTACACGTCGCCGCTCGCGGACAGCACGACCGACCCGGTCGTCCGCTACGCCGTCTCGTAGGCGCGCGACTCGACGAACTCCGTCGTCCAGTCGAGCAGCGGCCGCACGCCGCCGCGGAGCTGACCCGTGAAGAGGCCCTTCGCCGAGTCGCCGAGGCCCGGGTCGCGGACGTGGAAGCGGACGAGCGTCGGGACGTTGACGTGGTTCGTGAGCTTGCCCGCCCCACCCGCCTCGAGCGAGGCGACGGTGACGTCGACGCCGATCACGCCCTCGTTCAGGAGGTTCGGCGGGATCCAGGCGGTGCACGTGTAGGTGCCGAGGTCGGGCGTGGCCCGCCAGCGCGCGTCCGTGTCGAGCGCGTTGAAGACGACCTCTCCCCGCTCGTTGCCGAGCTTGATCTTCGGGAAGAGCGGCCCGGTCTCCCGGAGCACCGAGAAGCGGAGCTCGATCCCGATCGGCTCGCGCACGTCGGCCCCGTACGTCGTCTCCCCGCTCGAGTCCACGACCCGGGCGGAGAGGAGGCGGACGGACGTGCTCCCCGGCGCCTCGTCGGGCTCGAAGACGCGCTCGGGCCCGACGCCGGACGTGTCCTGGAGGTACTGCGAGACGACCTCCTCGCTCGGCCCCTCGGCCGCGACCTGCCCGTCCTGCAGCCAGTAGGCACGACCGCAGAGCCGTGTCACCGCCTGCATGTCGTGCGAGACGAACAGCACGGTCCGCCCCGAGCCGGAGATCTCCTCGATCCGGCCCATGCAGCGCTGCTGGAACTCGTAGTCGCCGACGGCGAGCACCTCGTCGATGATCAGCACCTCCGGGTCGAGGTGCGCCGCGACGGCGAACGCGAGCCGCACGTACATCCCGCTCGAGTACCGCTTGACCGGCGTGTCGATGAACTTCCCGATCCCGCTGAACTCGACGATGTCGTCGAACTTCGCGTTGATCTCGCGCCGCTTCATGCCGAGGATCGCGCCGTTCAGGTACGTGTTCTCGCGGCCCGTCAGCTCGGGGTGGAAGCCCGTGCCGACCTCGAGGATGCTCCCGACGCGCCCGCGGATCATCGCGCTGCCCTCGGTCGGCGGCGTGATCCGGGTCAGCACCTTGAGGAGCGTCGACTTGCCGGCGCCGTTCTTGCCGATGAAGCCGACGACCTCGCCCTCCTCGATCGTGAAGGACACGTCCTTGAGCGCCCAGAGCTCCTCCAGCGAGTGGTCGACGTGCTCGAGGCGGAGCGCGCGCCGGACGGTGTGCGAGAGCGTGTCGCGAAGCGTCTCGTAGCCGGCGCGGTACTCGCCGATCCGGTAGCGCTTCGAGAGGCCGTTGGCGACGACGGTCTGCATCACATCGTGTCCGCGAAGCGCGGCTCCGCGCGCCGGTAGAACCACAGGCCGCCGACGAAGAGGATCACGGTCGACGTCAGGCCGAGCACGAGCATCGTCGTGGTGGGCGGCGGCGTGCCGACGACGGCCCAGCGGAAGCCGGTGATCGCGCCGACGGCCGGGTTGAGCGACGCGAGGTTCAGGTACCGCTCCGGGATCGCGTCCGCCGCGTAGATCACGCCCGAGGCGAACAGCCAGAGCTGCACGAGGAACGGCACGGCGTAGGGGACGTCGCGGTAGCGCACGTTGATCACCGCGAGGAACGAGCCGAGGCCGACTCCCGTGGCCCCGAGCATCAGAAGGAAGAGCGGAGCGAGGACGACCGTCGACTGGATCGGGACGTCGTACCACCACGTGATGCCGAGGCCGACGGCGAACGAGAACGCGAAGTCGACGAGCGGCACGAGGAGGCAGGCGAGCGGGAGGATCGTGAGCGGGAAGTGCACCTTCGAGACGAGCGTTGCGGTTCGCGAGCACGCACTGCGACGTGAGCATGAACACGGCCGCGAGGAAGGTCCACGCGACGAGGTTCAGCATCGAGAAGACCTGGTACGGAAGGCCCTGCGCCGGAAGGTCGGCGAACTTGCCGAAGATGATCGTGAAGACGATCATCGTCAGGAGCGGCTGCAGCACCGCCCAGGCGATCCCGATCAGCGACTGCTTGTAGCGCACCTTGACGTCGCGCCACGCGAGGATCAGCGCGAGGTCGCGGGCACGCCAGAGCTCCCGGAAGTCGGGGATGCCGCTGCGCCGCACGGGGCGGATCAGCGTGACCGGAACGTCGCTCGGGATCTCGCTCATCGGCGGGCCGCGAGCGCATCGGGGTCGCGCCGCGGCGAACGACGGGATGGTACCCGGCGCCGCGGAGCGCTCCTGCGCCCCTCAGCGCGTGAGGGGCGATCGCGCGAGCGCGTCGAGCCGCCGCTCGAGCCGCTCGGCGCGGCCGGTGAGCTTCACCCAGCCGTCGTGCTCGAGCATCGCCTGCGCCTCGACGGCGAAGGCGACGTCCTCGGCGAGGGTGGGTGCCGGCGCCTCGGGCGGTGTCTCGCCGCTCCCGATCGCGCGAAGCGCGTCGCGCAGCCGCGTGTCGGACGTCAGCTCGCCGCTCGCGAGCCCGCGCTCGACCGCGGCGTCGTCGACCACGAGGCGGTCGTAGTAGGACTGGTCCCCCTCGGCGTCCATCGTCCGCACGGCCGCCTCGGTGTGCTGCGGGACGGACGTGCCGGGGCTCGCGAGGCCGGCGTCGCGTGCGACGCGGAACTTGCGGCGCGCCTGCTCTGCCGTGCGGATCGGGAAGTGGAGCACCTCGAAGGGCAGCCACTCGCGGATCAGCGGCAGCGGCGCACCGAGCGCGTCGTGGTTCCCCTGCGTCACGACGACGTCCGGGTGCGCGCGATGGACGACCTTCACCTGGGCGTGGAACGGGTCGGTGAGGTCGGAGGCCGGCCGGCGCCGGATCGTCATCCGCTCGTGGAAGGGACGCCCGTCCTCCGGACGGGGAACGAAGTTCCGCCAGAGGCCGCGGAGCGCCCCGAACCGCGCCGGCACGGCGGCGAGGACGTCGCGGAGCGCGCCGTCGCGCGGCCACCAGAGCTCGTCCGCGTCGCCGTTGATCACCCAGTCCGCGCCGTGCTCGGTTGCCGCCAGGCGCGCCATGCGGGTCACCCAGTCCGACTGCCGGAGCTCCTCGGACTCCTCGCGGATCAGGGTCAGCCTGCCGTCGCCCGCGAACCGCTCGAGGATCTCGGTCGTCCCGTCGCTCGAGCGGTGGTCGGTGACGATGACGTGGTCGACGCCGAGCGCGAGGTGGTGCGCGAGGTTCGCCTCGACGACGTCCGCCTCGTCGCGGACGAGGAGCGTGAGGACGATCCTCATCGTCCGCGGCGGAGCAGGCGCCGGAGCGCCCGCTCGGCGCGGTAGGGCGCCCGGCGCTCGACGGCGGCGAGCCGCCGCTCGAGGTCGTCGAGCCAGCGCTGGGTACGGACGACGTCCGCCTCCGCGAGCACCGCCGCCTCCACCGCGAACGCAGTGGTGTCGAGCGTCGACGGCCGCGGGAAGCTCGGGGCGCCGCCGTCCGCAACGGCGCGAACGGCGTCGCGGACGCGGGTGTCCTCGGCGAGGAGCCCGGCCGCGATTCCCGTCTCGACGTCGTCCGGCGCGATCGCGAGCGAGGCGTAGTACGCGTCGGCGGAGCCGCTCGCCGCGGCCTCGTACTGGAGTGCGTGGTACGCCGTCCCCGGCGCCCGCGGCACCGCCTCGGAGGCGTAGAACTTCTCGACCGCGTCGCCCCAGGCACGCCCCTTCCGCTCGACCTGCGCCGGCGTGCGAAGGGGGAAGTGGAGGCACTCGATCGGATACCAGCCGCGCAGGGGCCGGAGCTCGTCGGAGCGGACGGCGTGCCCGCCCTCGACGAGCGCGATCTCGGGGGACGCGCGGTGGACGACCTTCCGGTACGGCCGCCACGGGCTGGCAGGGTCGTTGACGGGCGCCGTCGGGCTGAGCCGGTAGGTCATCCGCTCGTGGAACGGGCGCCCGTCGTCCCGCACGGGGACGAAGTGGCGGACGAAGGACTGCGCGATCCCGTAGCGCCGCGGCACCGCCGCGAGCACCTCCTGCAGCGATCCGCCGCGCGGCCACCAGAACTCGTCCGCGTCGCCGTTGATCACCCAGTCGGCACCGTGCTCCGTCGCCGCGAGGCGCGCCATGCGGGTGACCCACTCGCGCTGTCGGAACGGCCCCTCCGGCTCGCGGAGGACGCGGACGCGGCCGCCGCTCTCGTACCGGGCGAGGATCTCCTCGGTCCCGTCCGTCGACGCGTGGTCGGTGACGATCACCTCGTCGACGCCCGCCGCGAAGTGGAAGGCGAGATGTTCCTCGACGATGTCGCGCTCGTCGCGGACGAGCAGGGTCATCACGACCTTCACGGGCGTCAAACGTAACCGAGGTGGACGTCCTCGAACGTGGCGATCGCCTCGCGGTCGCCGCCGTACGCCTCGACCAGCCGGGGGAAGTACGCGGCGAGGGCCTGCTCGTAGTCGATCCGCCCCTCGGCGAGCGCGACCGCCGACTCGGCGAGCTCGTCGAGGTCGGCTGCGATCCTGGCCGCGGACATCGTGGCGCTCCGCGGCCCCTCGCCGTCCACGTCGTCCTCGACGAGCGGCAGCGGCCTCCCCTGGGCGAACACGGGGCCGTCGACGTTCGAGGGCAGCACGGAGTGGAAGGGGACGCCGTTGAAGAAGTACTCGTGCCAGTCGCCGCCGGACAGGGTCAGCCACGGCGTCCCGACGGCAAGCGCGGCGAAGCCGAATCCCGTGTGCGGTGAGACGAAGACGCTCGCCGCCTCGACCAGGGCGAGCTGTTCGAGGAGCGGCCGGTCGAACGCGTCGACGGCGTGGGGCCGCGAGGCGAGCAGGTGGTCGACCTCGCCGCGCGCGATCCCGCTGGCGGTGCGACCGCCGCCGTCGCCGAGCCGCCCGACGAGCGTGAAGGCCGCGTCGGGGAACCGCCGCCCGAGCTCGTCGAGGACGGTGAGCCACGAGGTCGTCGACGGGTAGAGGTGCCGGGCGCCGCTGCCGGCCGGCATCACGGCGATCGAGCGGCGTCCGTCGAGCTCCGTGCGGGCAGCTTCCCGCTCGTGCTCGGGCAGCTCGAGGCGGAGCTGCTGGTGGGGGGCGTAGTCGGGCGGCGCCTGGCCGGCCACTCCGACCGCCCGGCGGCCGCGGAAGTGCTTTCCCGCAGCCTCGTAGTAGCGCCGGAGACCCTCGAAGCGCTGCTCCTCCGGGTCGAACGCCGCGGGGTGGTGCACGACGTAGTCCCAGTCGCGGGGAACGCGCTGGAGCGCGCGCCGCGGGCTGCCGACCGGCGCGCCGAAGCTCGTGTACGGCACGCCGTAGACCTCGGCGACGAAGGGCGCGCACGTCGCGAGCTCCGCCGGGGACGCCCGGTTGAGAACGAGCGCGATCCGGAGCTCCGGGTCGCACGCGTGGTAGCCCTGGCAGCGGCGGAGCCCCTCGATCACGTGCCCGACGGCGTGCGAGTACCAGTGGTCGACGAGCAGGCTCGTCGCTCCGTCGGGCGTCTGCTTCCGCCAGGGCAGCCGCATCAGCCGCCCACCCACGAGGGGCGGCGCTGCCACGGGCGCCACGTCGCGAGCGTCCGCTGGAGCGGCCCCCAGTCCTCGACGCCCCGTGCCGCGAGCTCGTCGCGCATGCGGGCCCGGATCGCCGTGTCGTCGTACGTGCCGCCGACCTTGCCGAGGTGGACGACCTGGACCGCGTCGACGATGCCCAGCCGGCAGCCCTCGGCCGCGAGGTCGATCCAGTCGAGCTCGAGCCCCCAGCCCATGCCGCGCTCCCGGGGGAGCGGCAGCACGCGGTCGGTCCACTCGGGTGCGATCGCGACGCACGGGCCGCTCTCGACGAAGGTCGTGAGCCGGGCACGCGAGCGCGGCTGCGCGCGCGTGATGCCGTGGCTCACCTCGGAGCCCGCCGCATGGGCCGGCTGCGCGAGGCCGAGGCCGGCGCGCGCGGCCACCTCGACGAGCTCGACGACGTCGCCACGCTCGAACGCGATGTCGTCGTCGGAGAGGACGACCGGCCCTCCCGGCGGGCCGAGCCGCTCGAGGGCCTCGTCGAGGAGCGGCAGCTTCTCCCCGGGCCCCTCGCCCACGGTGTGCGCCTCGAGCTCCGGCGCGACGCGGTCGAGCGCCCACCAGGCGGTCGACCAGCCCGCGGCGAGCGCCGGGGCGAGCAGCCGCTCGACGTGGCCCGCGTTCTCGGCGCGGTAGATGCCGACGATCGCCGCCGTCATGCGTCGATGCGTTCGAGGATCGCGTCGACGACGCGCTCGGCGCTCTGCCCGTCCACGGGGCCGACGACCGTCGCCGTCACCGCCCGCCGCTCTGCCTCGAGCTCACCGGGGCTCGCGAGGCAGCGCTCGATCCCGGCGGTGACCTCCTCGAACGTGCGGGCCTCGTGGAAGGCGCCCGACCCGGCGACGTCGCGGTAGTGCTCGCCGATCACGCTCTTCGCGGCCCACGACTCTCCGGGCGGCGCCCCTTCGTCGTAGAGCACGCAGACGGCGGGCCGGTCGTTGACGAGCGCGTCGAGCAGCACCGTGCCGGCGTTGACGACGACGGCCTCCGTGTGCTGCAGGATCGTCGCGAGCACGTCGATGTCGGTGAAGCTCGGCTCCTGCACCGCGGCTCCGGGCCGGCCGAGCGCGGCGGCGAAGCGCACGCGCCACTCGCGGTCGCGCGGGTGGGGCCGGAAGAGGAGCGAGAACCGCTCGCCCGCGCCCGATTCGGCCCACCACGAGACGAGCCGCTCGAAGAATGCGCCCTCGTAGGGCGTGTTCGTCGGCGTGTTCCCCATCACCGTGACGACCGGACGCGCTGGGTCGAGCCCGTAGCCCCGGAGAAGCTCGTCGAAGGCCGCGCGCGGTCGCCGCTCGTGGAAGACGTCTGCCTGCGGCCACCCGGTCACCGCGATCAGCTCACGCGGGACGTCGTGGAAGCGCACCAGGTCGTCGCGCATCCGCTCGTTCTGGACGACGTAGCCCTCGAGCTCGTTCCAGATCACGCCCTTCCCGACGGTGTGGTCCCAGCTCGCGACGTAGCCGACGGTCGTCAGGCCGAGCCGGCGGCCGAGCCCGATGAACGGGGTCGCCGACTGCATCTGGAGGTTCGAGAGGACGACATGCGGCCGCTCGCGTTCGAGCCGCTCTCGGAGCGCGCTCGCGGCGTAGCGGCGTGGGGAGAAGTGCCAGCGGCGCATCGCCCGCTCGATCCGGGGCCGGACGGGCAGCGGCCCGACCCGCGACGAGTCGAGGAGGTGGTTCCGGTGGCCGGGCGCCATCCGCTCGCGGTGGAACCCGTGGCGCAGGTTGAGGCGGATCGCGAGGGGGTAGTAGCCGACCCGCCGGTCGAGCCACCGATCGACGCGACGGCGGACGCGCTCCGGCGGGGCGACGGCGACCGGGAAGAGGTCGTCCTCGTGCAGGACGTGCGTCCCCGCGGGCGCCCTCGCGGCCCACTCCTCGGCTGCCTCCCGCGGAAAGCCGAACGCGAGAGTGAGCCTGCCGCCGAGCCGCTCGTGCAGCCGCTCGACGATCCCGCAGTCGAAGAAGACACGGGCGGTCAGCGGGTCGGCCAACACGACCCAGACGGGCCGCGAGGTCACGTCCCGGCGCGACCCGGAACGGCGAGCGCGACGCGCTCCGCGAGCGACGCGCCGTCGAGCCCGTGGTGGCGCAGCGCCTCGACCGGCGTCCCGCAGGCAGGCCAGCCCTCGACGCCCGCGACCTGGATCGCCGGCGGCTCCGGCAGCGCGGCGACCGCGCGCCGCAGCGTGTCACCGAGCGCGCCGACCGGCGCGTGATCCTCGACGACGAGCACCTCGCGGACGCCGGTGAAGGTCGCCGCGAGCCACTCCGGGTCGACCCGGTCGAGCCACGGCATCCCGACGACGGCCGCCTCGATCCCGCGTTCCGAGAGGAGCTCCGCCGCGGTCAGCGCCTCGTGGAGCATCACCGGCCCGTACGAGACGAGCATCGCGTCGGCACCCTCGCGCAGCGTCACGCCGACGCCGGCAGCGGGCGCATACCCCTCGGGCAGCTCGATGCGCCGCGGCGACGGCCCGATCGCGAGCCGGATCGCGACGCTCTCGTCCGCGTCGAGCACCGCCCACTCGACGAGCGCGCGCGTCTCCTCCGCGTTGCAGGGGTGGACGACGGTGACGCCGGGGATCGCGGCCATCAGCGACGCGTCGCGGAGGCTCTGATGCGACTTGCCGGGGCCGGCCGGGATGAGCCCCGCGTAGTGCATCGCGTAGACGACCTTCGTCCGCTCGCTCGCCTGGTTGTAGATCTGCTCGTTCGCGCGTGACGCGAGGAAGCTGGCGAACGAGTTGACGACGGGCACGAGCCCGTGGCGGGCCATGCCGGCCGCCATCGAGACCATGTCCTGCTCGGCGATCCCGTTCTCGACGAACCGGTCGGGCTCGGCCAGCTCGAACGCGCGCACGCGGCAGTCGGAGGCGAGGTCGGCGTCGAGGACGACGAGCCGCGGCTCGCGGCGCGCGAGCTCGAGGAGCGCCTCGCCGTACGCGGCGGCGACGTACTCGGCCGCTTCGCGTCGCGTGACGGCGGCCTTCGGCGCGGGCGCCGGCGCCGCTCTCGGGCTCGCCCTGCAGGCTCGTCCCGCGGTCGTCCTCGAGCGGAGGCGCCACCTCGAGCGAGAGCGGGTCGAGACCGAGGTCGGCGAATCCGCCGCTCGATCCGGTCGCGGAGCTCGGCGGCGGCGGCCGCGAACGTCGGCGTCGTCGGGAGCGCCCGCGTGCCAGCGGTACGTGCCGCCTCCGGCGGCGAGCGCGGCGGGGTGCTCCATGAACGAGACGCCCTTGCCCTTGATCGTCCGCGCGATCAGGACGCCCGGCGTGCCGTCGTCGCCGCGCCAGAGCGTGCGGAAGGCGTCCCGGAGCACGCCGTGGTCGTGCCCGTCGCAGGAGACGACGCGGCAGCCGAACGCGACGAGCTTCGCCTCCAGGCTCTCGAGCGCGAGGATCTCCTCGGTCGCCTTGTCCGACTGGAGCTCGTTCCGGTCGACGAGGACGAGCAGCCGCCCGACCCGCTGGTGCGCTGCCGCCTGCAGCGCCTCCCAGTTCTGTCCCTCCTGGAGCTCGCCGTCGCCCGTCATCACGACGACACGACCTCCGCGGCCGAGATGCCGCTTCGCCCAGGCGATCCCCCGCGCCTTGGAGATGCCCATGCCGAGCGAGCCCGAGTTCGCCTCGATCCCGGGGACGCCGACGTCGGGGTGGCCGTCGAGACCGCCGAGCCGGCGCAGGCGCAGCAGGCGCTCGGTCGGGACCACGCCGAGCGCGTTGAGGGCGGCGTAGAGCCCGGGCACGTCGTGCCCCTTCGAGGAGAAGAACACGTCGCGGTCGGGCGAGTCGAAGCCGAGCTCCGCGACGTTCAGCTCCTCCCAGAGCAGATGGGCGACGAGGTCGAGCGAGCTGAACGTCGAGCCGAGGTGCCCGGAGCCGGCGCGCTTGACCGCGACGAGCGCGTTCGCGCGGCACATGTCGGCGAGGAGCGCGAGGCGCTCGTCCGCGTCGAGGCCGGCCGACGCGACGCGCGTGAACTCGCCCGGGGGAATCAGCTCGAGTCGCGGCACGGCGTGATTGTAGGAGCGGCGGCCCGCGACCTCCCGGTCAGCGACGCGCGAGGACGCTCTGGAGCGCCTCGGCCCGTGCGCGCAAGCCGAAGGCGGCGTCGAGCTCGAGGGTCGACGCGACGTCCCGCGCGAAGTCGACGTCCTCGGCGAGCGTCGGCATGCGCACCTCGAGCGGGCGGCTCGCGCGGATCGCCTCGATCGCGTCTCGCACGCGGACGTCCTCGACGAGCTCGCCCGACTGGAGGCCCGCGCTCGAGCGCGCGCCCCGGTCGGGCAGCGCGGAGTCGAGGAATGCCTCGATGCCGCCCGGGCCGCTCCGGGCCGCGAGCTTGTGCTGCCCCCACACCTCGAGCCCGTCCATGCGCTCGCCGAACTTCGATCGCACCTGCGCGGAGCTCCGGAGCGGGAAGTGCAGCACCTCGACCGGGTGCCAGCCGCGGAGGAGGGCGCCGGGCACCTGCCGGGCGTTGTGGTTCCCGTCGTCGATCTCGACCGTGGGACATGCGCGGAACAGCGTCTTGTAGTGGCGGTGGTAGACCGCCTCGTGATCGCTCGCGGGACGGCAGCGGAGCGTCATCCGCTCGTGGAACTGGCGGTCGTCGTCGGGCCGCAGGACGAAATGGCGCCACGGCGCCCGGAGGGCCCCGTAGGACCGCGGAAGCGTGTCGAGGACGTCGGGGAGCCACCCCTCGCGGGACCACCAGAGCTCGTCCGCGTCCGCCGGGATCACCCAGTCCGCGCCGAGGTCGACGGCCGCGCGCCGCGCCATCGCAGTCATCACCGCCCGCTGCGAGATCGTCGGGCGATCCTCGCGGAGGTACGTCAGGCGGCCGTCCCGCTCGAACCGCCCGAGGATCTCGGTCGTCCCGTCGACGGAGCGATGATCGGTCGCGATGACGTGGTCGACGCCGGTCGCGAGGTGGAAGGCGACGTGGCGCCGACGATGTCCTCCTCGTCCCGCGACGAGGAGCACGAGCGACGATCATGCGCGGCGACCCCACCGGCGAGCGCGGCGTGCCAGGCGCCGGGCCCGCCGGCGCAGCCTCCGAGCCTCGAGCGTCGCCACGCGGCTCTCGAGCGCGGCGAGCAGCGACGTTCGTCGCGAGGACCTCCTCCTCGAAGAGCGCCGCGATCTCGACGCCGAACGTCGGGTCGTCGACGGCACCGCGGTCGCGGGAAGGTCGCCTGCGAGCGAGCCGGCGGAGCGCGTCACGCGGAGCGTCCTCGATCGACGCTCGCGGACCCTCGCGATCGCCGTTCACGAGAAGGGAAGCAGAGGATCTCGACGGGGAACCAGCCGCGGAGCATCGACGACCGCGCGCCCGGCCTCCGGATCAGACGCGGCCGCCTCGAGGCGAGACCTAGCCGTGTCCAGGGGCGGCGTGCTCCGACCGAGCCGGCGCTCGATGGCCTGGATCGCGTCCACGTCCTCGGCGGATCGCGCGGACGAGGTCGGCGAGCGAGCCGCCGCTGGCCACCAGAACTCGCCGGGCCCCGCCTCGACGACCCACGACCGCGCCGTTCCGGGCCGCGGCCTCGTCCCACCCCCTCGTGGCGGGGACGGCACGGACGCACCTTCTCGCGCACGAGCCAGCTCCCGACCTGCCAGGGACGTCCGGCACGAGGACGAGGTCGACTCCCGGCGGCGAGATGAAAGGCGAGCTGCGCCTCGACGATCTTCCCTGTCCCGAGCTCGGTGAGGGCGAGCACGAGCACGGCGGCGAGACTCTACAAGGCCGAGGGCTCGTCCCCGGGAGCGGCTTCCTGTCCGCCGCGCGGAGCGAGGAGGCCCACGAGCGCGGCGACGATCCACACCGGGACGAACGGCAGCGCGAACTCGCTCTGCGGCGCCTGCGAGAGCGCGTGGACGCCGAGAACGAGCGCGCCGACGCCCATCAGCACGAGGATCGGGGCGGAGCCGCGCGGACGCCGGACGACGAGCGCGACCGCCGCGACGGCGATCCAGAGGATCGAGCGCGGCCAGCGGTCGCTGGCGGTGCCGCCCTTCGACGCGAGCCACGCGTTCGAGTCGCGCGTCGGCAGCTGAGCGTTCCAGTCGCGAACGGTGTCGATGAGCTCGTCGTAGCGCCGCGCCTCGTCGGGGTCGCCCAGCGCCGCCTCGGGGTCGGGCACGACACATCGCTCGATGTCGTCCGTCGGGCACCAGACGAGCCCGTAGCGCACCGCCTCGACGAGCGGCGAGACGGTGATCGGCGCCGGGAACGGCTTCCCGTCGATCGTGAGCTCGGTGGGCAGGTCGGGGATCGGCACCGGCCGCTCTCGCGGCTCGGGTGCGTAGCGCTGGCTGAGGAAGTCCCAGAACGTCTCGCCGACTCCCTCGACGTAGGGCCACGGGTCGGCCCGGATCGCCTCGAGCGACGCGTCGAAGAGGGTGTCGTAGTCCGAGTCCCAGCCGAACACGCGGTCGGAGAGCGCGATCATCCGGATCACCTCGAGGTTGCCGGCGCCCTTGAAGTACGTCTCGACGTCGACGTCTCGGCTCGCGTAGGGCGGCTGCGTCAGGACCTCCTGCTCGATGGCGTCCGCGAGCCGGCGCGACGCGTCGCCGTTCGCCGGGTCGACGTCGCCGGCGACGCGGAAGAACGGGACCCACGCCTTGCTCCCGCGCGCCACGGCAAGGTCGTCGTAGCGCACGGCGTTGTGCGCCGCCCAGGCGGCGAGGGGCAGCACCGCGGCCGCGAGGCACGTCGCGACGCCGCGAAGCGCAGGCGTCCAGCGGCGTCGCGCGAGGAGCGGGACGAGCACGCAGGCGAGCAGCGCGATCTGCGCGGCGGGACGGGTCAGGGTGAGGAGCGCGACGCCGACGCCCACCGCCGAGAGCCACATGGTCGAGCCGGTGAGCCAGGCGCGCACGACCGCTCCGGCCCACCACGCGAGCACGAACGCGAAGACCGGGTCGCTCGACACCTCGTGGAACAGCCCGGCGTACGGCGCTGCGAGGAGGAGGACGACGGCCGTGGCGAGCGCGGCGGAGCGTGAGATCGGAGCCACCGCCCACGCCCAGCCGAGGAGCGAGAGCGCGTAGAGAGCCGCGAAGACGACCTCCGTGAGCCCCGCGCCGCCGAGCCACATCGGGATTCCCGTGACGAGCGGCGCCACGGGCGTGCGGAAGACCTGCAGCGCGGAGAACGGCGGGTCGCCGTCCGCGGCCTGGAGGAACCAGAGCCAGTAGTCCCACGAGTCGCGGCCGCGCTCGAGCGGCCAGGCGAGCGCCTGGAGGGCGTAGCTCGCAAGCGCGACGACGACGAGCAGCGCCGCTCCGCGGCGGGAGACGAGGCGCACTGTCCACCGCGCGGTCATGAGGCGGCACGGTACCCCCGCCACCGGCCGCGTTAGCGTTCCCCGAATGCGGAGGACGGCGACTGCGCGCGACCTCGTCCTCCTCACGCTCGGCGCGCTTGCCGTTCTGGCCGCGACCGCGGCCTTCGAGTGGTCGCGGGCCGACGACGCGTCGTCCTGGGACGTGCCGCTCTACCAGTCGTTCGGCGACCGGATGACGGACGGCGAGGTGCCGTACCGCGACTTCCGGGTCGAGTACCCACCGGGCGCTCTCCCCGCCTTCCTGATCCCGTCGCTCGTCTCGCGGGCGGACGGCACTCCGGTCTACGAGCCCGAGCTGAACGACGCGGCCCGCGGGTACGCGCGCGGGTTCGCGGCGCTGATGGCACTGCTCCTCGCCGCGACGGTCGTCCTCACCGCCGTCTCCCTGAAGGCGGTGCGCGCGACGGTCGGCCATGCGGCGCTCGCGCTCGGGCTCGTCGCCGCCACGCCGCTCCTCCTCGGCGAGCTCGTGCTGACGCGCTTCGATGCGCTGCCCGTCGCCCTGACGGCCGGCGCGGTCGCAGCGCTTCTCGCCGGCCGGGCGCGACTCGGCGCGCTCGTGCTCGGCCTCGCGATCGCCACGAAGCTCTACCCCCTCCTCCTGCTGCCGCTGTTCGCGATCGTCGCGCTCCGGCGGGCGGGCGAGGCGCGCTGCGGCGGCCGTCGTCGGCATCGCCGCGGCGACGGTCGCGATCGTCGTGCTCCCCTTTCTCGCGCTCGCGCCCGGCGAGGCGTGGTTCTCCATCCGCGCGCAGCTCACGCGCGGGCTCCAGGTCGAGAGCCTCCCGGGCAGCGTCGTGCTGGCGCTCGGCCGCGTGGCGGACGAGCTCGGTCTCGGGGCGCTCGGCACCGGCGTCGCCGAGGGCGGAACCGGCGACGTGCGGAGCGCCGACGTGACGGGCACGCTCGGGTCGGTCGTCGGCTCCCTCGCGGGCCTCCTCGCGGTCGCGGTGGTCGTCGCCATCTGGGTCGCCGCGTGGCGGAGCGACGCGGAGCCCGCCCGCGTCGTCCGCGACTGCGCGGCGGTCGTCGCGGCCCAGGTCGCCCTCGGCCGCGTCCTCTCGCCGCAGTTCGTGCTCTGGCTCGTGCCCCTCGTCCCGCTCGTCGCCGGGCGCCGCGGGCGTCTGGCGAGCGGCCTCCTCGCGGCCGCCCTCGTCCTGACCCACGTGTGGTTCCCGGAGCTCTACCGCGACTACGTGAACGAGCGCGGCGCGCCCGAGACCGCCTACCTGCTGCTGCGAAACGGCGTGCTGGTCGCGCTGCTCGTCGTGCTCGCCGCGCCGTCGCTTCGCTCCCTCTTCTCGCCGAGCAGGCCCACCGCTGCGAGCAGCACGAACGC
>CAVQHL010000027.1:0-30223 GCA_963712255.1 uncultured Actinomycetes bacterium | reverse complement strand
CCACGCGATCGCTGCCTGTGACGCGAACGTGCTCCACCCCGACACGACGGCGACACCCGGCTGGGCGGCCCGCAAAGCCCCGAAGACACCGGGCGTGAGCGGGTAGTCGTGCCGGAGGACGCGATGGGCGCCCGGGATGCGCCGCCCCTCGAGAACGACCGACCGGTGGCTGGACGCGAGCTCCCACTCGCGACGCTGGACGGAGCCGCCCGCGTAGATCGCCGTCAGGTCGATCTCCTCGCGGGCGGCGAGGAGGTCGAGCATCGGGTTCCGGTAAGGCGTCGGCTCGGGAAGCACGAAAGCGACCGGGATGGGCGCCGTGCCGAGGCCGTGGCGCAGCCACGTCGCGGCGGCGTCGCGCTCTGCGCTCGACGACCGTCGTCTGCTCCAGCGCGAGGCAGCCTGCAACGGGAGCAGGCGATCGAAGGAGAGCGCGGCGCGGGCCAGCGACGCCCGATCGTCTCCCCGCGCGGACGCGAGCGCCCAGGCAGCGGACCGGCGGGCCTCGCTGCCGCCGTGCCGGCGCTCGAATGCGTCGACGAGCTCGCCGAGCGCGTCAGCCGCGGCGGCAGCCGAGCCGGCGGGCAGCTCGCGGCCGGAGCCGACGAGCCACGCGAGCTCGGCGCGCTCCTCACCAATCCCGGGGACGAGCTCGGCGATCTGCCCGAGCGCCACCCGCCGCTGGCAGGCGCGCTGGATGTCCGCCCGGCGCGTCGACGCCTGCGCAGGGTGCCGCCGGTAGAGGACGAGCGGCTCGCGGAGGTTGTCGCCGTCCGCGACCGCGAGGAGCCGCGACCACAGGTCGTAGTCCTCGCTCTCGGCGAAGGACGTGTCGTACCGGAGCCCGTGCGTGTCGAGCACCTGACGGTCGACCATCACCGTCGGGTGGAAGAACGGCGACGAGAAGAGCGCCGCCCAACGCACGGCGCGGGCCCCGGACGGCATCCGATGGACGCGGCCCACCCGACCGTCGTCCCCGAAGTCGATCGCGCCGGTCCCGACGACGGCCGCTGCGGGGACGGAGCACATGCGTGCCGCGAGCCGCTCGAGCCACGGCGGACGCGCGACGTCGTCCGCGTCGATGCGCGCGATGTAGCGGCCGGACGACTCGCCGATCCCGACGTTGAGCGCGCCGGCGAGGCCGAGGGCCTCCTCGTTCCGCACGACGCGGAGCCGCGGGTCGTCGACACCGGCGAGGAGCTCACCTGTGCCGTCGATCGAGCCGTCGTCGACGACGACGAGCTCGATGTCCCGGAGCGTCTGCCCCAGCACGCTCGCCACTGCCTGGCCGATCGTCGCGTGTGCATCGCGGGCCGCGAGGACGACGGTGACGAGGGGCGGGCTCATCGCCTCGCGGAGGGTAGCCTGCGCCGGTGCCCGGAGCCGCGCGCCCGAGCGTCGATCTCGTCGTCGCGACCGTCGGTCGGACGGACGAGCTCGACGAGCTCCTCGGGTCGCTCGAGGCACAGACGCATCCGCCCGCGCGCGTGCTCGTCGTCGACCAGAACGACGACGATCGGGTCGCCGCGGTGCTCGCCGCGCATCCGTCGCTCCGGATCGAGCGCGTGCGCTCGGCGCCCGGGCTGTCGCGCGCCCGGAACGCCGCGCTCGGCCTGCTCGAGGCCGATCTCGTCGGCTTCCCCGACGACGACTGCCGCTACCCGCCGCGGCCTCCTCGAGCAGGTCGCCGGACGCCTCGCGGAGGACGCGGCGCTCGGTGTCGTCTGCGGCCGCCTCGAGGACGTGGACGGTCGGGCAACGGGTCGCTGGGGCTCCGAGCGTCGTCGCGTGGATCTGGACGACGTGTGGCACGCCGGAACCTCGGCGACGATCTTCGCGCGCCGCGCGGTCGTCGACCAGGTCGGGGAGTTCGACGAGGCGCTCGGGCTCGGGCCGGAGGCGCGGTTCGGCTCGGGAGAGGAGATCGACTACCTCGTGCGCGCCCTCCGCTCCGGCATCCGGGTCGAGTACGACCCGGCGCTCGTCGTGATCCATCCCGACCGGCCGACGACCGGCGACGCGCTGGTCGCCCTCGGGCGGCGCGACGGGGGAAGCGTCGGCTACGTGCTCGGGCGCCACCGGTATCCGGCGACCGCGGTCGTGCGGATGCTCGTGCGGCCCGCGGTCGGCGCGCTCGCCTCGCTGGTGCGGCTCGACACGACCCGAGCGCGCTTCCACGCAGCGACGCTTCGAGGGCGCGTCTCAGGCCTTCGCTACGGCCGTTCGCGCCGCTGAGCCTCGAGCTCCGCGAACAGCGCCGCGTGCCGGTCGAGCCAGTCGCCGAGCGCGAACCGCTCGACGGCCCTGCGTCGCGCTCCCTCCGCGTAGCGGTCACGGTCGGCCAGGACCTCGCCGACGGCAGCAGCGAGCGCTTCCGGCGTCGGTGGCTCGTCGCGCTCGTACCCGGCGGGATGCGGCACGCCGACTCCCCCTTCGTCGGCGACGAGCTCGACCGTGCCGCCGCTCGCGGCGTACGCGACGGGAAGCCCGCAGGCGAGCGCCTCGATCACGGTCGTCGGACACGGGTCGTTCACCTTCGTGTGGAGGAGGACATGCGCGCGGCGGAAGACGTCGGGAGCGTCCGACTGCCGGTACCGGCCGACAAGGTCGATCGCGTCGCCGAGCCCGAGTCGCTCGACGGTCGGCGCCGGGTCGGAGACGAGCCGTCCGCTCACGAGCAGGCGGGCACCGGGATGCGCGTCGAGCACGAGCCGAAAGGTCTCGAGCGCGACCTCGAGCCGGTAGGACTGGGTCTGGTCGCCGCCGAGGAGCACGACCGGGCCTTCCGGCGGGACTGGGGCAGGCGTGAACCGCTCGACGTCGACGGCGTTCGGGAGGACCTCCCACGTCCCCCGCGCAGGGCCGAGGAAGTCGTCCGCCGACCGCTTGCTGAACGCGCTCTGGTAGATCACGTGGTCGGCCGACGTCACCGCGCGGCGGAGCGGCACGTTGAGCTCGTCCGTCCGCTCACCGGCCCAGCCGGGGTACGCGACCCCGTCGACGTTGACGACGACGGGAGCGCCTCGACGGCGCGCCGCCCAGAGGAGCGGTCGCAGGTCGCGGGGCAGGTAGCTCGTCCCGAGGTAGAGCAGCGAGAAGCCGGTGGGGTCGTTCGGCCAGCGCGCGGAGAGCTTCTGGAGCTTCGCCGTCCCGCCCGCGACCGGCTCGCCCGGCCCGGGGATGTCGTCCCAGCCGTAGAAGACGCGCAGACCGGGTGCCGCACGGCCCCGGGTCAGGAGCCGCGCCCACCGGGTGGCGGCGCGGCCGTAGCGGCCCTCAGCCATCGGCCCGCTCGGCGAAGCCCTCGAGGAGCGCCTCCCAGCGGGGCGCGAGCGCGCGATGCGACGTCTCCTCCGCCGTCCGACGACCCGCCTCGCGGAGCCCCGCGGCGAGCGCGGCGTCGTCGTGCACGCGCCGCAGCCCGTCGGCCACGCCCTCGGCGTCCTCGACGTCGACCAGCACCCCGTTGACTCCGTCCACGACGAGATCCGGTGCCTGCCCGGCCCGCGTCGTGACGAGCGGGACGCCGCTGGCCATCGACTCGAGGATGCTCTTCGGGCCGCCCTCCTGGCGCGAGGCGATCGCACAGGCATCGAGCGCGTGGTACGCCTGGGCGAGGCCCTTCCGTCCGTCGAGCATCCGATGCGTGAACCGGACGCCGCGGTCGGCGAGGCCCTGCCGGACGTACCCGCGGGCAGGCCCGGTGAGGAGGACGACGAGGTCGGGGACGTCGCGCGCCACGCGCTCGAGCGCGTCCACGAGCACGTCCGGGCCCTTGATCGCCTTCGGCTCCAGCCCGTCGCCGAACCCCGTCCCGTCCTTGACGAACGACCCGACGACGAATGCATCGACGGGCAGGTCGAACGCTCGCCGGGCCACCTCGCGGCGCACGGGGTCGACGAGCGGGAAGGCGTCGATCTCGATCCCGATCGGGATGCGGTGCACCCGGCCCGGGGCGACCCCCACAGAGAGCACGAGCTCCTCGATCTCCCGGTGCGTGACGTGGACGCGCTCGAAGCGGTCCGGATCGCGCCGGAGCGCCTCGTACGCACGGTCGAACTCCGGGTAGCCCGGCGTCCCGGGCCGGCCGTGGAAGTACGAGAGCCCCAGACGGTGGCCGGAGCGCGTCCACCTGGGGTCGAGCGCGGCGAAGTGGCTCGTGTGAAAGACGACCTGCCGCGCTGCGCTCCCCGCCCACGCTGGCGGCGCGAGCCGGTAACCGGCGTGATGCGCGACCGAGGCGACGTACGCGGCCTCGTCGTCGAGCGCCCACGAGGCATCGTCGCCGAGCACGAACAGCCGCGAGAACGGCGTCCATTCGCGCGTCCGGAGCCGGATGGCGCCGGCGCGCACCCGCCGCAGGGGTGCGCGGACAAACCGGGCGGCGCTCACGCTCGAAGCACCTCGAGGTAGGCGTCCGCGACGTCGCCGAGCGCGGGAACGACGATCGCGTCGCGTCGCTCGTCGAGCTCGGCTGCCAGGCGGTCGAGCGCGGCGGCGGCATCGTCCGGGCCCTCGAAGCCGACGCCGCCCTCGCCGACGAGCTCCGGGTGACCGCCGCTTCGCCGAAAGAGCGCAGGCAGACCGCACGCGAGCGCCTCGAGCAGCGCATTCGAGCACGGGTCGTCGATGCTCGCCGCGACGTAGCAGTCCATCCCGCGCAGCGTTGCTGCGAGATCCCCCGAGGCGAGCGGAGCCACGACCTTCCAGCCCGCGAGCGCCGCCGTCGTGCGCCCGACGAACGTCAGCTCGAAGCGGCTCGGATCGACCGTGGCGCCGAGGGCCTCCAGGACGTCGGTGCCCTTCCGCGGGTTGTCGGACCAGCTCGCGGCCACGACCCTCACCGGGCGTCGGTCGAGCGGCGCACGCCCGTCCGGCGGATGGAAGATCGCCGGGTCGGGCGCGTTCGTGATCACGACCGGATCTGCGAGCTCGATGCCGAGCCGGAGATGCGCGTCGAGGCTGAAGCGCGATTGGCACACGGTCGCCTGCGCGAGCTCCGCGTTCGTCGCGGCGATCCGGGCGTCCGTGCCGTCGTCGTATCCGCGGTACGTGCCGATCGGCCCGTCCACCCGGTGGACGAGGCGCACGTCCTCGCGGACGAAGCGCCGGAGCCGCGCCAGGTCGAAGTTGAAAGAGTTGAAGAGGCAGGCGTGGGTCCCACCCGAGATCCGGTTCTCCTCGACCGTGAGACCCCGGTGCCGGAGCTCGCCCTCGAGCGCGCGGAGGAACTGGTTGCCGCCGCCCGACGGCGGTGGCGCGTGGGCGTGGAAGATCGCGACGTCGGCGCGCCCGGAGCGGGCCGCGCGGAGATCGCGCTCCGTCCGCATGCGCGCGGTGACGTGGCCGAGCGCCGAGCGGGCGTGGACGAGCGCGGCGCGCGGCTTCGTTCGCAGTGCCATCGCCCGCGTACCGTAGAGCGCCCGTCCGGTCAGGGACGGGCGCGCGCCTCCTCGCAGATCTCGAGCAGCCGCGCCGCGTAGCCCTCGACGGTGGCGGTCGCCTCGACGCGTCGCCCGCGCCGACCTGCCCGAGCGCACTCGGCGGTCGACGGGTCGGCGAGGACACGGTTCACGGCTTCCGCCAGGGCGTCCGGGTCGGCGGGCGGCACCAGCAGCACGTTCTCGCCGTCGCGGAGCGCCTCGGGATCCCACAGGCCGCGCGTCCGCGTGAGGACGACCGGGCGCCCGCAGGCGGACGCCTGCAGCGTCACGCTCTGGCCCGACGGCTGCGGCACGTCCTTCACCGGCACCACGACGACGGCGGCGGAGCGGAACGCCTCGCGCACCTCGGCGTCGCTCAGCAGCCGACGGTGCCAGTCGGCCGGCCGCCAGCGGACGTTCCCGGGCAGGACGGCGGGCGGGGGATGGCGCGTGAGGACGGTCACCTCCGCGTCGATCTGCGGCGCAGCGGCGACGAGGGTCGCCCAGTCGCGGTGCCCGTCGTTGCCGATCGCGAGCACGCCGCCGGCCGGCGTTCCTCCGGGAGACCAGAAGCTCGTGTCGACGCCGAAGCGATTGACGTGCACGCGGCCGGCGAGACCCGGGTCGAGCGCCTCGAGCCCGGGCGCCTCACCAGGCCCGTAGAGCACCGCGTGCATCCGGCGGAGGAGCGGCAGCGTCGTGGTGCGACGCGCACGGCCCCAGGGGTCGTTGAGCAGGCCCGCGACGATCCCGACGAGCGGCGTCTCGAGCCGCCGTCGCAGGCGCCACGCCGCGAGCGCGACCGCCGTCCCCGTCGTCGTCGCGACGACGACGTCCGCCTGCCCGAGCTCGGGCAGGAGGCGCTTCGTCCCGCCGAGGACTGCAGCGGACGCGTGCGGCGGGAGCCGGCGGCGACCGGCCTGGTGGTCGATCAGGCGGCGGGCGAGCCGACCCGCCGGCGCATCGGGGTCGACCTCGTGGTGCGTGACCTCGTGCCCCTTCCGCTCGAGCTCGATCGCGCCGAAGAGGAACTCGGTCGGCCCCTCTCCCGACCGCGCTGCCTCGAGGCGCGCGAGCCGGCCGGGGAAGTGGACGAAGGCGATCCGCACCGAGGCAGCATCGCTAACCTCCGGGGTCGATGCACCGCCAACGCTCGAACCTCGCCAAGCGGGTCAACCGCGTCGCCTCGGCCGTCGAGCGGCGCGGGATCGTCGCGACCTACGAGCTCCACGACCGGCTCCTCGGGAACCGCAGCGCGCGGAAGCAGTTCGCCTCCCACGCGCCCGAGCTCGACGAGACGCAGCGGGGCATCGTCGACTCGCTCGACCGCGAGGGGTACGTGACCCTGCCGTTCACCGACCTCTTCGACGAGGAGACGTGGAAGGGCATCGAGGCGCAGGGCGCGGCGTTCGTCGCCGAGACGGAGCGGACGATCGCCGAGGGCGGCAGCGGCAAGGTGCGCGCAGGCAAGGAGTTCGTCGTGCGCGCGCACAGCTTCGAGGGCGCCACGCTCGCCGACGACGACCCGTGGTTCGCCGCGTGCGCCTCGCGCCGCATGCTCGACGTCGCGAACGCCTACCTCCGCCTCTGGGCGAAGCTGTCGTACGTCGACCTCTGGTACACGGCGCAGCAGCCGGCTGACGACGAGCGCGTTGCCTCGCAGAACTGGCACGTCGACTTCGACGACAGGCACCTCCTGAAGGCGTTCGTGTACCTCTCGGACGTCGGCACCGACCACGGGCCGTTCGAGTATGTCCCGGGCAGCCAGCCCGGCGGTCGCCACCACGACGTCCGTCCCTGGGTGCCGATGGGCTACGGCCGCGTCGACGACGCGGACGTTGCCCGGAGCGTCCCGGCGGAGGAGATCGCCAGCTTCACCGGCCCGAAAGGCACGCTCATCCTCTGCAACACGAGCGGCCTGCATCGCGGCGGCTTCGCGACGGCAGGCCCGCGCGTGCTCGCGACCGCGACCTACTGCTCGCCCGCGTCGCTCAAGTCGCTCTCGAACCGCAACTACACGTCGCCGCTGGCGGACAGCACGACCGACCCGGTCGTCCGTTACGCCGTCTCGTAGGCGCGCGACTCGACGTACTCGTCGTCCAGTCGAGCAGCGGGCGGACGCCGCCTCGCAGCTGTCCGGTCAGGAGCCCTTTCGCTGTGTCTCCGAGCCCGGGGTCGACGACATGGAACTTGAGCACCGACGGCATGTTGATGTGGTTGCGGAGGCCGGGTCCCCCGAACGACGCGACGGTGGCGTCGACCGAGATCACGCCCTCGTTGAGCAGGTTCGGAGGGATCCAGGCCGTGCACGTGTAGGTGCCGGGCTGGGGCGCGTCGCGCCACCGGGGATCGGTGTCCAGTGCGTTGAAGGCGATCTCCCCGCGGTCGTTCGCCAGCTTCAGCTTCGGAAAGAGCGGACCGGTCTCGCCGAGGACGGCAAACCGCAGCTCAATCCCAATGGGTTCGCGGACGTCCACCGTCTGCAGGGTCTCGCCTGCCTCGTCGACGACGCGCGCCGAGAGGAGCCGCAAGGTCTCGGTCCCCGGCGCGTCCTCGACCTCGAAACTGACCTCCGCCCCAGAGCCGCCCGCACCCTGGAGGTACGTGGCAACGACGTCGCTTGCGTTCCCCTCGGCCATTATCCGGCCCCCGTCGAGCCAGTAGGCGCGTGAGCAGAGCCGCGTGATCGCCTGCATGTCGTGCGAGACGAAGATCACGGTGCGGCCCGAGCCCGAGATGTCCTCGATACGGCCCATGCAGCGCTGCTGGAACTCGTAGTCCCCGACTGCAAGCACCTCGTCGATGATCAGCACCTCGGGGTCGAGGTGTGCTGCGACGGCGAACGCGAGCCGGACGTACATGCCGCTCGAGTAGCGCTTCACCGGCGTGTCGATGAACTTCCCGATGCCGCTGAACTCGACGATCTCGTCGAACTTCAGGTTGATCTCTCGCCGCTTCATCCCGAGGACGGCGCCGTTCAGGTAGGTGTTCTCGCGACCCGTCAGCTCGGGGTGGAATCCGGTCCCGACCTCGAGGATGCTCCCCACCCGTCCCCGGATCCAGGCGCTCCCCTCGGTCGGCGGGGTGATCCGGGTGAGGATCTTCAGGAGGGTCGACTTGCCCGAGCCGTTGCGTCCGATGAAGCCCACGACCTCACCCTCGTCGATCGTGAACGACACGTCCTTGAGTGCCCAGAGCTCCTCGAGCGAGTGGTCGACGTGCTCGAGCCGGAGCGCGCGGCGAACGCCGTGGGCAAGCGTGTCGCGAAGCGTCTGGTAGCCGGCCTTGTACTCGCCGATCCGGTAGCGCTTCGAGATCCCCTCCGCAGCGACCGTCTTCACAGGGTGTCCGCGAAGCGCGGCTCCGCGCGCCGATAGAACCACAGACCGCCGACGAACACGATCACGGTCGTCGTCAGGCCGAGCGCGAGCATCGTTGCGGTCGGCGCCGGCGTGCCGACCACCGCCCATCGGAAGCCGGTGATCGCCGCAACGGCCGGGTTGAGGGACGCGATGTTCAGGTACCGCTCCGGGATAGCGTCGGCCGCGTAGATCACCCCCGAGGCAAACAGCCAGAGCTGGACGAGGAAGGGGACCGCGTACGGCACGTCGCGGTAGCGAACGTTGATGACGGCGAGGAACGAGCCCAAGCCGATCCCCGTGGCAGCGAGCATCACCATGAACAACGGCACCAGCACGATCGTCGACCGGATCGAGATGTCGTACCAGGCGGTGATCCCGAGAGCGACGGAGAACGAGAAGATGAAATCGACGAGCGGTACGAGGATGCACGCGAGCGGCAGGATCAGGAGCGGGAAATGCACCTTCTGGACGAGCGTGCGGTTCGTCAGGACGCACCCGGACGTGAGGGTGAAGACCGCCGCGAGGAACATCCAGGCGACCAGGTTGAGCATCGAGAACACCGGATACGGGAGACCCTGCGCCGGGAGCTCGGCGAACTTCCCGAAGATGACGGTGAAGACGACCATCGTCAGGAGCGGCTGTAGGACTGCCCACGCGATCCCGATCAGCGACTGCTTGTAGCGCACCTTGACGTCACGCCACGCGAGGATCAACGCGAGGTCGCGGGAGCGCCAGACCTCCCCGAACTCCGGCAGGCCGCCGCGCCGCACGGGACGGATCAGCGTGACTGGGTGGTCGCTCGGGATCTCGCTCATCGGCGGGCCGCGAGCGCCGGAGGAGTCGCGCTGCGGCGAACGATCGTGGATAGTACCCGCCTCAGCGGCCCCCACTGTCCGCGGTAAGCGTCTCAGCGGGCGAGCGGCGAGCGCTCGAGTTCGCCGAGCCGTCGCTCGAGCCGCTCGGCCCGAGCTGTGAGCTTCACCCAGCTGTCGTGCTCGAGCATCGCCTGCGCCTCGACGGCGAGGGCGACGTCTTCGGCGAGGCTGGGTCGCGCTGCGGGGGGCGGCATGTCGCCGACCGCGAGGGCATCGAGGACGTCGCGGAGGCGGGGCTCCGAGACGAGGTCTCCGTTTGCGAGCCCACGCTCGACCTCTTCATCGTCGACGACGAGCCGCTCGTAGAACGCCCGGTCGCCTTCGACGTCCATCGAGCGCACGGCTGCTTCCGTGTGCTGGGGCACCGAGGTCCCGGGGCTCGCGAGACCGGCGGTCCGCGCGACACGGAACTTGCGCCGCGCCTGCTCCGCACTGCGCACCGGGAAGTGGAGCACCTCGAACGGCAACCACTCGCGGATGAGCAGGAGCGGCGCTCCGAGTGCGTCATGGTTCCCCTGCGTCACGACGACCTCCGGGTGCGCCCGGTGGACGACCTTCACCTGGGCGTGGAACGGGTCGGCGAGCTCGGTGGCGGGTCGGCGGCGGACAGTCATCCGCTCGTGGAAGGGACGTCCGTCCTCCGGCCGGGGCACGAAGTTCCGCCAGAGGCCACGGAGCGCTCCGAACCGGGCGGGGATGGCCGCGAGCACGTCCCGGAGCGTGCCGTCGCGTGGCCACCAGAACTCGTCGGCATCGCCGTTGATCACCCAATCGGCGCCGTGCTTGGTTGCCGCCAGGCGCGCCATGCGGGTCACCCAGTCCGACTGCCGGAGCTCCTCGGACCTCTCGCGGATCAGGGTCAGCCTGCCGTCGCCCGCGAACCGCTCGAGGATCTCGGTCGTCCCGTCGCTCGAGCGGTGGTCGGTGACGATGACGTGGTCGACGCCGAGCGCGAGGTGGTACGCGAGGTTCGCCTCGACGACGTCCGCCTCGTCGCGGACGAGGAGCGTGAAGACGATCCTCATCGTCCGCGGCGGAGCAGGCGCCGGATGGCCCGCTCGGCGCGGTAGGGCGCCCGGTGCTCGACGGCGGCGAGCCGCCGCTCGAGGTCGTCGAGCCAGCGCTGGGTGCGGACGACGTCTGCCTCGGCGAGCACCGCGGCCTCGACCGCAAACGCGGTTGTGTCGAGCGTCGACGGCCGCGGGAAGCTCGGGGCCCCGCCGTCCGCAACGGCGCGAATGGCGTCGCGGACGCGGGTGTCTTCCGCGAGGAGCCCGGCCGCGATTCCCGGCTCGACGTCGTCCGGCGCGATCGCGAGCGAGGCGTAGTACGCGTCGGCTGAGCCGCTCGCCGCGGCCTCGTACTGGAGCGCGTGGTACGCCGTCCCCGGTGCCCGCGGCACGGTCTCGGAGGCGTAGAACTTCTCGACCGCGTCGCCCCAGGCACGCCCCTTCCGCTCGACCTGCGCCGGCGTGCGAAGGGGGAAGTGGAGGCACTCGATCGGATACCAGCCGCGCAGCGGCTGGAGCTCGTCGGAGCGGACGGCGTGACCGCCCTCGACGAGCGTCGATCTCGGGGGACGCCCGGTGGACGACCTTCCGGTACGGCCGCCACGGGCTCGCAGGGTCGTTGATCGGCGCCGTCGGGCGTGAGCCGGTATCGTCATCCGCTCGTGGAACGGCCGCCCGTCGTCCGCAACGGGGACGAAGTGACGGACGAACGACTGCACGATCCCGTAGCGCCGAGGCACGGCCGCCAGCACCTCCTGCAGCGAGCCGCCGCGCGGCCACCAGAACTCGTCCGCGTCGCCGTTGATCACCCAGTCGGCACCGTGCTCCGTCGCCGCCAGGCGCGCCATCCGCGTGACCCATTCGCGCTGACGGAACGGCCCCTCGCGGCTCGTGGAGGACGCGGACGCGACCGTCCCGCTCGTAGCGGGCGAGGACATCCTCCGTCCCGTCGGTCGACGCGTGGTCCGTGACGATCACCTCGTCGACGCCGGCTGCGAGGTGGAACGCGAGGTGCTCCTCGACGACGTCGAGCTCGTCGCGGACAACCAGTGTCATCACGACCTTCACGCGCGGAACCGTAGTGGTCAGAGGTACCGGAGGTGCACGTCCTCGAAGGTGTGGATCAGGGAGGCGTCGCCGCCGTACGCGTCGAGGAGCCGCGGGAAGTAGTCGGCGAGCGCCGCCTCGTACGTCACCCGTCGCTCCATCAGCTCCACAGCGGCATCGACGAGCTCGTCGAGGTCCTGCCGGACCCGCGCGGCGCTCATCGCCACGGCCCGTCGGTCCCTCCCCGTCCGTGTCGGCGTCGATCATCGGGAGCCGCCCGCTCCGGGCGAACGCGGCGGCCTCACGGCTCTTCGGCATCACCGAGTAGAACGGCACGCCGTTGAAGAAGTACTCGTGCCAATCGCCCCCCGAGAGCGTGAGCCACGGCGTGTCGACCGCCAGCGCGGCGAACCCGAACCCCGTGTGCGGGGACACGAAGACGCTCGACGCCTCGACGAGAGCGAGCTGCTCGAGGATCGTCGCGATCGAACGCGTCGATCGCGTTCCGTCGGGACGGACACCAGCCGGTCGACCTCGCCGCGGGTGATGCCGCTCGTCGTTCTGTCTCCCGCTCCGAGCCGGCCGACCAGGACGACGACGGCGTCGGGCCAGCGCCGCTCGAGCGCCTCGAGGATGGCGAGCCAGGACGCCGTCGACGGATAGAGGAACCGAGCGCCGCTTCCCGCGGGCATCACCGCGACCGACCGACGACCGTCGAGCTCCAGACGGGCGCGCTCGCGGTCGCGCTCGGGCAGCGCGAGCCGGAGCTGCTGGTGCGGGGCGTACGGGGGCGGAGGTGCGCCGGCGACGCCCACCGACAGGCGGGCGCGGAAGTGCCGCTGCGCCGCCTCGTAGTAGCGCCGGAGCCCCTCGAACGCCGCCAGCTGCTCGGGCTCCGTCACGGCATGGTGGTGGACGACGTGATCCCAGTCGCGTGGGATGCGCCGGAGCGCGCGGCGGGGACTGCCCACGGGCATCCCGAAGCTCGTGTACGCGACTCCGAAGACGTCGGTGACGAACGGGGCGCACAGTGCCACCTCCGTCGGAGAGGCCCGATTCAGGACGAGCGCGATCTCGAGCTCCGGGATCGCATGCGTGGTAGCCCTGACAGCGGCGGAGCGCCTCGATCACGTGGCCGACGGCGTGCGAGTACCAGTGGTCGACGAGCAGCGTCCGGCGCAGCCGACTCGACGTCGGTCCGCCGCCGACGTCGTCGGATCACGGGCGGCTCCACGGCGGCCGACGCTGCCACGGCCGCCAGGTCTCGAGCGTGACCTGCGCGCTCCGGAGATCGGTGATCCCACGCTCGGCGAGGTCCGCGGCCATCTGGCGCCGCTCCGGATCCTCGTCGTACGTGCTGCCGACCGGGTCGAGGTGCATGTATGCGACCCGGTCGACGACGCCGAGGGCGCAGCCCTCCGCGCGAAGGTCCATCCACTCGAGCTCCAACCCCCAGCCCATCCCCCGCCAGGCCGGGAGCGGAAAGACGCGGTCGGTCCACGCGGGTGAAATCGCCGAGACGGGTCCGGCCTCGACATATGGCACCGAGCCGAGCCCTCGACCGGCGGACGGCGCGGGTGTGAGGGTGGCTGACGTGCGAACCGGGCGCGTGAGCCGGCTGGGCGATCCCGAGGTGCGCCGCAGACGCCTCTTCGACGAGCGCGACGACGTCCCCACGAACGAACTCGACGTCGTCGTCGCAGAGCACGACCCAGCGTTCCGACCAGCCCACGAGCGCGAGCAGCTCGTTCAGGTTGGCGAGACGCTTGCCCGTCCCCTGCGCGCGCGTCAGCGCCGCAAGGTCGGACGGCGGCTCGTCGAGTGCCTTCAGGGCGATCTCCCACCCCGCCCGCCGCGCCGGCTCGATCGTCGCACGCACGCGGTCGGCGTTCCGGGCCGAGTAGACGCCGACGAAGGCGGGGACGCTCACTCCGCCGATGCCCTCGAGGATCGCCTCGACGACGCGCTCCGCGCTCCTCCCGTCGACGGGGCCGACGACCCGTGGCGGTCACGGCGCGTCGCTCCGCGGCGAGCTCCGCCGGAGCCGCAAGGCACCGCTCGATCCCCGCAGTGACCTCGTCGAACGAGCGCGCCTCGTGGAAGGCGCCCGACGCCGGCGACGTCGCGGTAGTGCTCGCCGATCACGCTCTTCGCGGCCCACGACTCTCCGGGCGGCGCCCCTTCGTCGTAGAGGACGCAGACGGCGGGCCGGTCGTTGACGAGCGCGTCGAGCAGCACCGTGCCCGCGTTGACGACGACGGCCTCCGTGTGCTGCAGGATCGTCGCGAGCACGTCGATGTCGGTGAAGCTCGGCTCCTGCACCGCCGCTCCGGGCCGGCCGAGCGCGGCGGCGAAGCGCACCCGCCACTCGCGGTCGCGCGGGTGGGGCCGGAAGAGGAGCGAGAACCGCTCGCCCGCGCCCGATTCGGCCCACCACGAGACGAGCCGCTCGAAGAACGCGCCCTCGTAGGGCGTGTTCGTCGGCGTGTTCCCCATCACCGTGACGACCGGACGCGCGGGGTCGAGCCCATAGCTCCGGAGAAGCTCGTCGAAGGCCGCGCGCGGCCGCCGCTCGTGGAAGACGTCTGCCTGCGGCCACCCGGTCACGGCGATCAGCTCACGCGGGACGTCGTGGTAGCGCACCAGGTCGTCGCGCATCCGCTCGTTCTGGACGACGTAGCCGTCGAGCTCGTTCCAGATCACGCCCTTCCCGACGGTGTGGTCCCAGCTCGCGACGTAGCCGACGGTCGTCAGGCCGAGCCGGCGGCCGAGCCCGATGAACGGGGTCGCCGACTGCATCTGGAGGTTCGAGAGGACGACCTGCGGCCGCTCGCGCTTCGAGCCGCTCTCGGAGCGCGCTCGCGGCGTAGCGGCGCGGGGAGAAGTGCCAGCGGCGCATCGCCCGCTCGATCCGGGGCCGGACGGGCAGCGGCCCGACCCGCGACGAGTCGAGGAGGTGGTTCCGGTGGCCGGGCGCCATTCGCTCGCGGTGGAACCCGTGGCGCAGGTTGAGGCGGATCGCGAGGGGGTAGTAGCCGACCCGCCGGTCGAGCCACCGATCCACGCGACGGCGGACGCGCTCCGGCGGAGCGACGGCGACCGGGAAGAGGTCGTCCTCGTGCAGGACGTGCGTCCCCGCGGGCGCCCTTGCGGCCCACTCCTCGGCGGCCTCCCGCGGAAAGCCGAACGCGAGAGTCAGCCTGCCGCCGAGCCGCTCGTGCAGCCGCTCGACGATCCCGCAGTCGAAGAAGACGCGGGCGGTCAGCGGGTCGGCCAACACCACCCAAACGGGATGCGTCACGTCCCGGCGCGACCCGGAACGGCGAGCGCGACGCGCTCTGCGAGCGACGCGCCGTCGAGCCCGTGGTGGCGCAGCGCCTCGACCGGCGTCCCGCACGCGGGCCAGCCCTCGACGCCCGCGACCTGGATCGCCGGCGGCTCCGGCAGCGCGGCGACCGCGCGCCGCAGCGTGTCACCGAGCGCGCCGACCGGCGCGTGATCCTCGACGACGAGCACCTCGCGGACGCCGGTGAACGTCGCCGCGAGCCACTCCGGGTCGACCCGGTCGAGCCACGGCATCCCGACGACGGCCGCCTCGATCCCGCGATCCGAGAGAAGCTCCGCCGCGGTCAACGCCTCGTGGAGCATTACCGGCCCGTACGAGACGAGCATCGCGTCGGCGCCCTCGCGCAGTTTCACGCCGAAGCCCGCGGCGGGCGAATACCCCTCGGGCAGCTCGATGCGCCGCGGCGACGGCCCGATCGCGAGCCGGATCGCGACGCTCTCGTCCGCGTCGAGCACCGCCCACTCGACGAGCGCGCGCGTCTCCTCCGCGTTGCAGGGGTGGACGACGGTCACGCCGGGGATCGCGGCCATCAGCGACGCGTCGCGGAGGCTCTGGTGCGACTTGCCGGGGCCGGCCGGGATGAGCCCCGCGTAGTGCATCGCATAGACGACCTTCGTCCGCTCGCTCGCCTGGTTGTAGATCTGCTCGTTCGCGCGTGACGCGAGGAAGCCGGCGAACGAGTTGACGACGGGTACGAGGCCGTGGCGGGCCATACCGGCTGCCATCGAGACCATGTCCTGCTCGGCGATCCCGTTCTCGACGAACCGGTCAGGCTCGGTCAGCTCGAACGCTCGCACGCGGCAGTCGGAGGCGAGGTCGGCGTCGAGGACGACGAGCCGCGGCTCGCGGCGCGCGAGCTCGAGGAGCGCGTCGCCGTAGGCGGCGGCGACGTACTCGGCCGCTTCGCGTCGCGTGGCGGCGGGCGTCGGCGCGGGTGCGCCGGCGCCGCTCTCGGGCTCGCCCTGCAGGCTCGTCCTGCGGTCGTCCTCGAGCGGCGGCACGTCGTCGACGACGAGTGGATCCAGGCTGAGCTCGGCGAAGGTGCCCTCGATCCGGTCGCGGAGCTCGGCGGCGGCGGCCGCGAACGTCGCGTCGTCGGGAGCGCCGGCATGCCAGCGGTAGGTGCCGCCTCCGGCGGCGAGCGCAGCGGGGTGCTCCATGAACGAGACGCCCTTGCCCTTGATCGTCCGCGCGATCAGGACGCCGGGCGTGCCGTCGTCGTCGCGCCAGAGCGTGCGGAAGGCGTCCCGGAGCACGCCGTGGTCGTGCCCGTCGCAGGAGACGACGCGGCAGCCGAACGCGACGAGCTTCGCCTCCAGGCTCTCGAGCGCGAGGATCTCCTCGGTCGCCTTGTCCGACTGGAGCTCGTTCCGGTCGACGAGGACGAGCAGCCGCCCGACCCGCTGGTGCGCCGCCGCCTGCAGCGCCTCCCAGTTCTGTCCCTCCTGGAGCTCGCCGTCGCCCGTCATCACGACGACGCGACCTCCGCGGCCGAGATGCCGCTTCGCCCAGGCGATCCCCCGCGCCTTGGAGATGCCCATGCCGAGCGAGCCCGAGTTCGCCTCGATCCCGGGGACGCCGACGTCGGGGTGGCCGTCGAGACCGCCGAGCCGGCGCAGGCGCAGCAGCCGCTCGGTCGGGACCACGCCGAGCGCGTTGAGGGCGGCGTAGAGCCCGGGCACGTCGTGGCCCTTCGAGGAGAAGAACACGTCGCGGTCCGGCGAGTCGAAGCCGAGCTCCGCGACGTTCAGCTCCTCCCAGAGCAGATGCGCGACGAGGTCGAGCGAGCTGAACGTGGAGCCGAGGTGCCCGGAGCCGGCGCGCTTGACCGCGACGAGCGCGTTCGCGCGGCACATGTCGGCGAGGAGCGCGAGACGCTCGTCGGCATCGAGACCGGCCGACGCGACGCGCGCGAACTCGCCCGGGGGAATCAGCTCGAGTGGCGGCACGGCGTGATTGTAGGAGCGAGCCGTCCGATGACCTCCTCGAGTGCGCTCGCCGGGCGAAGGTCGAGCAGGGCGGCGCGCTGCGCGACGAGATCGGCGTAGCCGAGTCGCGCGATATCGTCGGGCGAGATGTGCAGGCGGCTCTCGGGCTCGCCTGCCACGACGATCCCGACTCCCTGGTCACAATCGATCACGCACGCGCGCACGTCGCTGCGCGCCCTGAGGCGGACGAGCGCCTTGTACACCTCGCCGTTCCACTCCCCCGTATACCCCGGCGTCCGCGCGGCAGCGTGGAGGGTCGGCGCGGCCGCGGCCTCGCTCACGGGGTTGCAGTCGTGCACGAGGACGACGCCGGGGTCGGCGAGCACGGCCAGCGCGTTGAGGACGTCGGCGTAGGACTGCTCGTATGTGTGGAGGCCGTCCACGAAGACGACGTCGTACGGCGCAAGACGTCGCGCGGGGCCGGCGAAGAAATCGTCGCTCGTCATCCGGAAGTAGAACGCCCCCCGCTTCGCCCGGCGCACCCTGCGGGACCACGAGCTGAACGGAGGGCGGAACGCGAATGCCGGATCGACCGCGACCTTCGTCTCGGCATCGACGGCGTCGAAGCATTCTCCGTCCTTCACGCCGATCTCGAGGTACGTCCGCCCGGAGATCGACGCCAGCGCGCTCCGAACGACGTCGATTCTCGTCACGCGCGTCCTCCGTCCTCGTCGGGGGTGAAGCTCGTGCCGGTGGCCTCCCTCCGCGGGGCAAGCATGCCGACCATGGCCGCCGCGATCCACACCGGGACGAACGGCAGCGCGAACTCGCTCTGCGGCGCCTGCGAGAGCGCGTGGACGCCGAGAACGAGCGCGCCGACGCCCATCAGCACGAGGATCGGGGCGGAGCCGCGCGGACGCCGGACGACGAGCGCGACCGCCGCGACGGCGATCCAGAGGATCGAGCGCGGCCAGCGGTCGCTGGCGGTGCCGCCCTTCGACGCGAGCCAGGCGTTCGAGTCGCGGGTCGGCAGCTGAGCGTTCCAGTCGCGAACGGTGTCGATGAGCTCGTCGTAGCGCCGCGCCTCGTCGGGGTCGCCCAGCGCCGCCTCGGGGTCGGGCACGACGCATCGCTCGAGGTCGTCCGTCGGGCACCAGACGAGCCCGTAGCGCACCGCCTCGACGAGCGGCGAGACGGTGATCGGCGCCGGGAACGGCTTCCCGTCGATCACGAGCTCGGCGGGCAGGTCGGGGATCGGCACCGGCCGCTCTCGCGGCTCGGGTGCGTAGCGCTGGGTGAGGAAGTCCCAGAACGTCTCGCCGACTCCCTCGACGTAGGGCCACGGGTCGGCCCGGATCGCCTCGAGCGACGCGTCGAAGAGGGTGTCGTAGTCCGAGTCCCAGCCGAACACGCGGTCGGAGAGCGCGATCATCCGGATCACCTCGAGGTTGCCGGCGCCCTTGAAGTACGTCTGCGACGTCGACGTCTCGGCTCGCGTAGGGCGGCTGCGTCAGGACCTCCTTCTCGATGGCATCCGCGAGCCGGCGCGACGCATCGCCGTTCGCCGGGTCGACGTCGCCGGCGACGCGGAAGAAGGGGACCCACGCCTTGCTCCCGCGCGCCACGGCGAGGTCGTCGTAGCGCACGGCGTTGTGCGCCGCCCAGGCGGCGAGGGGCAGCACCGCGGCCGCGAGGCACGTCGCGACGCCGCGAAGCGCAGGCGTCCAGCGGCGCCGCGCGAGGAGCGGGACGAGCACGCAGGCGAGCAGCGCGATCTGCGCGGCGGGCCGGGTCAGCGTGAGGAGCGCGACGCCGACGCCCACCGCCGAGAGCCACATGGTCGAGCCGGTGAGCCAGGCGCGCACGACCGCTCCCGCCCACCACGCGAGCACGAACGCGAAGACCGGGTCGCTCGACACCTCGTGGAACAGCCCGGCGTACGGCGCGGCGAGGAGGAGGACGACGCCCGTGGCGAGCGCGGCCGAGCGAGAGATCGGAGCCACCGCCCACGCCCAGCCGAGGAGCGAGAGCGCGTAGAGAGCCGCGAAGACGACCTCCGTGAGCCCCGCGCCGCCGAGCCACATCGGGATTCCCGTGACGAGCGGCGCCACGGGCGTGCGGAAGACCTGCAGCGCGGAGAACGGCGGGTCGCCGTCCGCGGCCTGGAGGAACCAGAGCCAGTAGTCCCACGAGTCGCGGCCGCGCTCGAGCGGCCAGGCGAGCGCCTGGAGGGCGTAGCTCGCGAGCGCGACGACGACGAGCAGCGCCGCTCCGCGCCGGGAGACGAGGCGCTCTGTCCACCGGGCGGTCATGAGGCGGCACGGTACCCCCGCCACCGGCGGCGTTAGCTTTCCCGAATGCGGAGGACGGCGACTGCGCGCGACCTCGTCCTCCTCACGCTCGGCGCGCTTGCCGTCCTGGCTGCGACCGCGGCCTTCGAATGGTCGCGGGCCGACGACGCGTCGTCCTGGGACGTGCCCCTCTACCAGTCGTTCGGCGATCGAATGACGGACGGCGAGGTGCCGTACCGCGACTTCCGGGTCGAGTACCCACCGGGCGCTCTCCCCGCCTTCCTGATCCCGTCGCTCGTCTCGCGGGCGGAAGGCACTCCGGTCTACGAGCCCGAGCTGAACGACGCGGCCCGCGGGTACGCGCGCGGGTTCGCGGCGCTGATGACACTGCTCCTGGCCGCGACGGTCGTCCTCACTGCCGTCTCGCTGAGGGCGGTGCGCGCGACGGTCGGCCACGCTGCGCTCGCGCTCGGGCTCGTCGGCGCCACGCCGCTCCTCCTCGGCGAGCTCGTCCTGACGCGCTTCGATGCGCTGCCCGTCGCCCTGACGGCCGGCGCGGTCGCAGCGCTTCTCGCCGGCCGCGCGCGACTCGGCGCGCTCGTGCTGGGCCTTGCGATCGCCACGAAGCTCTACCCCCTCCTCCTGCTGCCGCTGTTCGCGATCGTCGCGCTCCGGCGCGCGGGGAGGCGCGCTGCGGCGGCCGTCGTCGGCATCGCCGCGGCGACGGTCGCGATCGTCGTGCTTCCCTTTCTCGCGCTCGCACCCGGCGAGGCGTGGTTCTCCATCCGCGCACAGCTCACGCGCGGGCTCCAGGTCGAGAGCCTCCCGGGCAGCGTCGTGCTGGCGCTCGGGCGCGTGGCGGACGAGCTCGGTCTCGGGGCACTCGGCACCGGCGTCGCCGAAGGCGGGACAGGCGACGTGCGGAGCGCGGACGTGACGGGGACGCTCGGGTCGGTCGTCGGCTCCCTCGCCGGCCTCCTCGCGGTCGCGGTTGTCGTCGCCGTCTGGGTCGCCGCGTGGCGGAGCGACGCGGAGCCTGCCCGGGTCGTCCGCGACTGTGCGGCGGTCGTCGCGGCCCAGGTCGCCCTCGGCCGGGTTCTCTCGCCGCAGTTCGTGCTGTGGCTCGTGCCCCTCGTCCCGCTCGTGGCCGGGCGCCGCGGGCGTCTCGCGAGCGGCCTCCTCGCGGCCGCCCTCGTCCTGACCCACGTGTGGTTCCCGGAGCTCTATCGCGACTACGTGAACGAGCGCGCCGCGCCGGAGACCGCCTACGTGCTGCTGCGAAACGGCGTGCTGGTCGCGCTGCTCGTCGTGCTCGCCGCGCCGTCGCTTCGCTCCCTCTTCTCACCGAGCAGGCCCACCGCCGCGAGCAGCACGAACGCGGGGACGACGGGCACGGCGTAGGCCGGCTCGGCCCAGACGGCCATCACGGTCGCGAGGAGCATCGCGAGACCGCCGAGGACCGGCGTGAGCGTCGCCCACCAGTGCCGCGGCCGCCGCCACGCAACGGCGATCGCACCGACGAGGAGCCAGAGCCAGGGCGGCGGGTAGAGCTTCGACGAGCGGTCCATCTGGAGCCCGAGCCACGGGCTCCACCAGTGGTCGGGGAACGCGTCGTAGAGCTCGCCGAGCCGCCGGTCGTTGACGGCCTGTTGCGCCGCCTTCGCCGGGTCGTCGAACACGACGTGGTGCTCGGTCGGCGACGTCCACACCTCCCGGATCGACTGGTCGGGCGTCGAGAGCTGCGCGCTCATGTGCTCGGACGGGATCGGCTCGCCCTCGGTCGGCGTCGGGAGCGCGTCGGAGCCCGACTCCGGCGCCGGCGCGGCCGGCGGCTCCCCCTCTGCCTCGGGCGCCTCCCGTCCGGCGAAGAGCGGCTGCGAGAGCTCCTCCCAGAAGTCGCCGAGCACGCCGCGGGCGTACGTCGACTTGTGCGCACGAACCCCCTCCCACGCCGCCTCGCCGAGGTGCTCGTAGTCCGAGTCCCACCCCCAGACGCGGTCGGAGAGGCTGATCAGGTCCTCGTGCATCCGGTGGCTTCCCTCGGAGAAGAACGTCTCCAGGTCGATCCCGTACGAGCGGTACGGCTCCTCTCCGAGGAGCTCGCGCTCGACGGCGTCGGCGAGCGTTCGCGACGCGGGGCCGTTCTCCGGGCCGACGATGTGGTCGGAGGTGAACGCCCGGAAGAGCGGCAGGCTGGCGCTCCCGCCCCGCGCCACGGTGAAGTCGTCGTAGCGGACGAGGTTGACCGTCGACCACGCCGCGAGCAGGGCGACGGCGACCCCGCCGAACGCGACCGCCCGCGAGAGCCGGACGCGCCACGGTGCGGCGAGGAGCAGCGGCAGCAGCCCGACCACGAGGAACGCCTGGTTCGCGGGCCGGATCAGCGCGAGGAGCGCCGTCGCCGCGCCGAGGAGCGCGAACCGCGAGACGCCGGGCCGGAGCGCGGCCTCGACCGCGATCGCCGTCCAGACCGCGAAGGCCGCGGCGAAGACGGTGTCCCCGGAGAGACCGTGGAAGACGATTCCGAAGCCCGGGAAGAGCAGGAGCGCGACGCTGACGAGGACGGCCGGCCCACGGCCGAAGCGAAGCGCGGTGCGCGCGTAGAGGAGCACCGTCCCGGCGAACAGCAGCGCGGCGAATGCGACGACGATCACCGGGCTGCCGAGGTCGAGGATCCCGCCGACGACGAGCGGGGCGACCGGCGTCCGGTTCACCATCGTCCACGGGAGCACCGGGTCGCCGTTCCAGAAGTCGACGTAGACGACCAGGTAGGCGGAGAGGTCGCGTCCCGGGGCAACCGGCCAGCCGAGGCTCTGCACCGCGAAGACCACGAGTGCCGCGATGACCAGCACGACGGCGCCTCGTCGTGTGCCCGCGAGGTCGGTCGCGCGCGTCCACGCTCCCGCGAGCCAGGCTCTCACGGAGCGGCCTCGACGAGGCGCACCGGCAGCCTGGCGCGCCAGAGCCGGAGGCCGGCGACCGTCCCCTCGGCGCGGACGTCGCCCACGAGCTCGACGTCCTTCGGGGCGACGATCCAGGGAGCGCCGATCCGGCCCGTGTCGGCGACGACGAGCCCGCCACCCGCGATCCGCGCCGGCGTCGAGGCGAGCGTCGGCGCGTAGCCGGAGGCGAGGTCGTAGGCCGGCCCGATGGACGCGTTGAAGAACTCGGTCAACCGGAGCGCGTCGCGTGTCTCCACGGGCACGCCGCCGGCCAGGGTCGCAACCGTCTGGCCGTCCGGGACCGCACGGTCGACCCACGCGGTCGTCGCCGCGTTCATCGGCGCGAACGTCGTGTTCCGCGCGACGTCGATCCGCGCGTCCCAGGCGAGCGCGCCGTCGAGCGCGAACACGCGGCGACGGGGACGAGGACGAGCCAGCGCGGCAGGCGCGCGAGGGCGATCGCGAAGGCCACGGCGACGAGCGCCGCGGCGACGAGCGACCAGCGCGTCGGCGCGGACGCGGACGCGAGGCGGTTCGCGAGCTCCGACGGCAGCGCGCTGGCGATCGCGTCGAAGCGGCGGCCGCCGTCGTCGTTCAGCAGGTACGGCGGGAGCGTCGCGAGCAGGGCGATCGTCAGCGCCGCGCCGACGGCGAGCGAGACCGGCCGGAGCGGGACCTTGCGGGCCGCCCACCAGGCGGTCAGCACGAGCCAGAGCGGGACGACGTAGAACAGGTAGCGGTCGTGGAGGAACCCGACGCCGAACTCGGTGCTCGAGAACGCGCCGACGACGAGCACGAGGACGACGTTGACCGAGAGGAACGTGGCGACGAACGCGGCCGCAGCGCCGCTCCCTCGACGAGCGTCACGCGCGAGCGCTGCGAGCGCGGACGGTGCCACGACCAGCGGGACGAGCGCCAGGTAGACGGCGAGCCCCGCGATCGACCGCCACGACCATCGGCCGACCTCGAGAAGGTCGTACGAGCGCCAGAGGTCCCCGTAGCCGCCGAGCGGGTTGCCGAGCGCTATCCGCACGGCGACGGCGAGCATCCCGGCGCCGAGCACGAGGAGCAGCGGCCACACGCCGGCAAGGTCCGTCGCCGTCGGCACGCGCAGGCCGCGGACGAGGACGAAGCGGAGGACGAGCGCTGCGACGAGCGCTGCGCCGAGCGCCGCGAGCTGGAGCCGGACGCCTGCCGCGACCACGAGCGCGCCGACGGCGAGCAGCTGCGCGGCCACCGTCGGCCGCTCGAGGCAGCGCGTCAGCGCGAGCAGGGCGAGGCAGCACGCCGCGTACGCGGCCCCCTCCGTCATCACGAAGCCGGTGTAGAGCGCGGACGGGATCGCGACCGCGAGCGCCGCGCACGCGAGGCTCCAGCCCGGCTCGAGGAGGCGGCGCGCGAGAAGGTAGACGGGGACGGCGGCGAGCGCGAAGAGGAGCGCGTTCCAGAGGCGCGCCCACTGGTAGGCGGTCAGATCGTCGGCCGTGAGGAGGTGCACCGGCGCGAGCAGCACCGGGTAGATCGGCCCGAACCCGTAGCCGGCGTCGCGCACCTCGAGGCCGTCGCCGGCGGCGAGCGAGCGCGAGGCGTCCCAGTGGATGAGCTCGTCGCCGAAGACCGTCGGCACCTCGATCTGCTGCCCGAGCGCGCCCCAGAGCGCCGCCGCCGCGAGAACGACCCCCGAAAGCGTCAGCCCGGCGGCGGCGCGGGACGTCACGCGGTCGAGGCAGGCCCGCGCTGCGGACGCACGACCCCGGCGACGTCGGCGTCCTCTGCGAGCTCGTCCGTCTTGCGGCAGAGCAGGAGCACCTCGTCGGAGTCCGGCCGGTAGTCCGTGAAGACCGTCACGTCGCGCCAGCCGGTCCAGGCGAGCTCGATCCGGAGCGCGTCGAAGGTCGGCACCATCTTCGCCTTGCCCGTACCCCGCTGCCAGCGGACGCGAACGGCGGAGTCGGGTCGCGGGTCGGTCGTGGTCTCGAGGAGCATCTCCCCGCCGACCCGGGTGAGCCGGTTGAGCATCCCGAGCAGCTCGAGGTGGAAGGCGCTGTGGTAGAGGACGCCGAGGAAGAAGACGAGGTCGAACGGCCCGTGCCGGCGGAGCTCGTCGGCGTGGCGGAGGTCGCCGTACACCCACGCGTGCGGGGCGGCGAGGTCGTCCTCCCACCTGTCGTGCAGCCCGCGATCCTCCTCGAAGTCCGAGAACGCGAGGAAGACGGGCTTCAGGTGCTCGTCGACCCAGCGCGTGTGGATGCCGTACTTCGGGCCGACCTCGAGCATCCGGCTCCCCGCCCAGTCCCGTCCGGCGGCCACGTCCTCGAGCCCCTCGAGCGTGAGCGTCAGGTCGACGTCCTCGGCCGAGACGGTGGACGGGCGCTTGTCGCGGATCGGCCGGGCGTCGAGCGTCAGCGTCGTGTTCGCGTCGAGCTGCTCGCGGTAGTCGTACATCGGGACGTAGCTCGCGAGCTTCAGGTGCTTCGCGCTCCAGTCGACCGCCCGGCGGCCCGTCCGCCAGCCGACCGCGCGCACGGGCGCAGGAAGCCTCACCGATCGACCTCGGGGCGCGTCACGACGGCGGGAACGGTACTCGACCCGCGGGAAGGCGAACCCGCGGCGACGCTCCTCAGCGCCCGATGGGCGTGCCGATGACAAGGTGCCGCACCTCCCCCGCGGCCCGAACCCGACATGAGGCTCCTGCACGGCTCGGCCATGACTGACTCGGTGTCTGACACCGTCTCGACCTTCAGCCAGGCCACCGCCGAGCCGACCCTAAGCTTCCGGCGATGGCGACGGAGATCTCGGTCGTGATCCCCTGCCTCAACGAGGAGGAGGCGGTCGGCGTCGTCGTCGACCAGGCCTGGGAAGGGATCGAGCGCTCGGGCCGCACGGGCGAGGTGATCGTGGTCGACAACGCGTCGACCGACCGCTCCGCCGAGGTCGCCGCCGAGCACGGCGCGACCGTCGTCCGCGAGGAGCGGCCCGGCTACGGCAGCGCGTACCTCGCCGGGCTCGCCCATGCCCGTGGCGACTACCTCGTGATGGGCGACGCGGACGCGACGTACCCGATCGCGGAGCTGGCGCCGTTCGTCGACCGCCTCGCCGCCGGTGACGACCTCGTGATGGGCTCCCGCTTCGAGGGGACGATCCACGGCGAGGCGATGCCGTGGCTCAACCGCCACGTCGGCAACCCGATCCTCACGGGGATGCTCAACCTCTTCTTCGGCGTGAAGGTCTCGGACGCGCACTGCGGCATGCGCGCCGTCCGGCGCGACGCGCTCCCGGTGCTCGACCTCCACTCGACCGGCATGGAGTTCGCGTCGGAGATGGTGTTCAAGGCGTTCCGCCGCGACCTGAAGGTGAGCGAGATCCCGATCGACTACTACCCGAGGGTCGGCGAGTCGAAGCTGAACCGCTTCGGCGACGCCTGGCGGCACGTCAAGTTCATGCTCCTCTACAGCCCGAGCTGGCTCTACTTCGTGCCGGGGCTGATCCTGCTCGTGCTGGGCGTGCTCGGCGCGATCGCGCTCGCCGCAGGGCCCGTGACGATCTTCGGCCGGCCGTGGCAGATCCACACGCTCTTCGCCTGCATCGCGGCGATCCTGCTCGGCATGCAGATCGTCCAGCTCGGCGTGTTCGCGCGCGCGTTCGCCGCCCAGCACCTCGGCGAGACCGACCGTCTCGTGGAATGGGCGAAGGGCCGGATCACCCTCGAGCACGGCCTCGCCCTCGGCGGGATCGTGCTGCTCGCCGGCCTCGCGACGCTGACGGTGATCTTCGTCGGCTGGGCGCTCGACGGGTTCGGCGCGCTCTCGCACGAGTACGCGACCGCGATCGGCTTCACGCTCGTCGCGGTCGGCGTGCAGGTGATCCTCGGGTCGTTCTTCGTCAGCCTGCTGACGATGCGGACGGGCGAGCCGTCGCGGACGAGCGTCGTCGAGCACTCCCCCGTCGCGTGACGCCCCGGTGATCTCGGTCGTCATCCCCGTCAAGGACGGCGGGCTGGACCTCGTGCGCTGCCTCGACGGCATCGCGAGCCAGGAGGTCGACGAGGAGGTCGAGGTCGTCGTCGTCGACTCCGGGTCGACCGACGGGAGCGCCGACGTGGCACGTAGCGCCGGGGCGACCGTCCACGAGATCCCTGCCGCGGAGTTCGGGCACGGCCGGACGCGAAACCTCGGCGCGGGCCTCGCACGAGGAGACCTCCTCGTCTTCACGTCGCAGGACGCCGTCGCGGCAGACAACGCCTGGCTCGCGACGCTCGCCGCGGCTGCCCGCTCGACCCCCGACGCAGCGGGCGCCTACGGCCGGCAGCTGCCCCATCCCGACGCCCGGCCGCCGGAGCGGTTCTTCCTCGACTTCCTCTACGGGCCGGAGCCCCGCGTGCAGCGGCTCGAGACGGACGAGGAGCTCACCTTCGAGGCGACGCTGTTCTCGAACGTGAATGCCGCGATCCCGCGGAGCGTGCTCGAGCGGTTCCCGTTCCGCGACGACCTGACGATGAGCGAGGACCAGGAGTGGTCGCGGCGCGTCCTCCGGGAGGGCTACGCGCTCGTCTACGAGCCCCGCGCGGCCGTCAACCACTCCCACGCGTACACCGTGCGCACCGCCTTCCGCCGGTTCTTCGACTCGGGCGTCTCCGCCGAGCACTCGTACGTCGAGGGCGACGAGTCGAAGGCCGCGCTGCGCCGCGCAGGGTCGCGCTACGCCCGGGAGGAGCTCGCGTGGCTGTGGCGGACGGGTCGGCGCCGCTGGATCCCGTACACGGTCGTCTACGAGCTCGCGAAGTTCACCGGGCTGCAGCTCGGGCTCCGGCACGACCGGCTCCCGCGCTCGCTCAGGCGCCGCCTCTCGTCGTACCGGCTCTGAGCCGGATCACACGGGGTGCGCGCGCAGGACGTCCTCGACGACGTCGCAGCCCCACCCCGGCCCGCCCGGAACGACGAGCGTCCCGTCGCGGATCTCGGGAGCGGCGGTCGTCAGCTCCTCACGCCACGGGACGTCGTCGACGTCGATCTCGAGCAGCCGGACGTTCGGGATCGCCGCGCACCACTGCGCCGCGATGAAGGTCGCGAGGTGGCTGTAGTAGTTGTGCGGCGCGCATGCGACCTCGTGGGTCTCGGCGAGCGCCGCGATCTTCAGCGACTGCGCGAACCCGTTCCAGATCACGTCGACCGAGGCGACGTCCATCGCGCCCGCCTCGAGGTACGGCCGGAAGCCGCGGAGGGTGTAGAGGTTCTCGCCCGAGCAGAGCGGGATCGGCGAGCGGCGCCGGGCGTGCGCGAGGGCGGCCGCGTCGTACGAGTCGACCTCGAGCCAGGCGAGGTCGAACGGCTCGAGCGCCCGCGCGACGCGGACGATCCCCTCCGTCGTGAGGTTGAAGTTGAGGTCGACGATCGGCTGCGCCTTGCCTCCCGTGCCCTCCCGGAACGCCTCGAGGAGCCGCGTCAGCGCGTCGAGCAGCTCGGGCGTCGGGTTGCGGTCGATGCCGCCGTCGCGCCCGAAGCCGGGCATGAGCACGCGCGGCTCGTCTCCCGGGACGACGATGTTCGTCTTGAAGGCGCCGTAGCCCCGCTCGACGACCTCGCGGCCGAGCGCCGCGACCGCGTCGTACGAGTCGAGCTTCGGCGTGCCGGTCACCTCCCACGCACGGGCGCGTGTCGTGCCGCAGTGCGACCAGTAGAGCGGGATCGTCTCCCGCGTCGGCCCGCCGAAGAGCTCGGCGACCGAGACCCCGAGCGCCTTCCCCTTCAGGTCGAGGAGCGCGTTCTCGATTCCGCCGATCGCCTTCTGGACGATCGAGCCGGGGCTCTGCCGGGTGCGCCGATAGAGATCCCAGTGGATCGCCTCCACCGCGAGCGGGTCGCGCCCGACCACGAGCGGCGCGAGGTCCCGCACGACGCCGGCGAGCCCGGTCGGCGAGCCGTGCGAGTCGGTGACCTCCGACCAGCCGACGAGCCCGTCCTCGGTCGTCGCCTTGACGAAGAGCCAGGGCCGCCAGCCGGCGTCGCACGACAGCGTCTCGAGCGAGGCGAGCTTCACGACGCCGGAGGATACGGGCGTGACCGGCCTACCCGCGCCCGACGGCGTAGAGCCGCTGCTCGGTGGCGCCCCAGTGGAAGCGACCGACCTCCTCGAGACACGCCGCGTCGAGCGGGCGGCTCGAGGCGGCGACCCGCAGCCCGAGCGCGCGCACGCCGTCGCCGCAGGGGTCGGTCCGCACCTGGACGATGTCCTCGGCAAGGGCCCGAATGGTGGTCGTCTCGCCCGGGGCCCAGTCGAAGACGACGTACGAGGCGCCCCGGTTCCAGGCGGACCGGCTGCGGCCGGAGGGGTCGAGGACGCGCCACGCCTCCTCGTCGGGCCCGAGCCACTGCTGGCCGGAGAGCGCGGGCACGCCGTTGCTCATCAAGAGGGCGTCGACCTCGAGGCTGTCCGCCGCCAGGTACTCGCCGTCGCCCAGCCGGTCGCTCGCCGCGCCCACGGTCTCCGCGGCGGTCGAGCCGCGCAGGTCGCCGAGCCCGCGCTGCAGCGGGTTGGCCGCGAAGACGACGACGAGCGCGAGCACCGGCAGGACGGCCAGCGCCCGGGGGGAGGCCGGGTGCCAGACGACCGCGAGGATCGCGAGTGCGACGAGCACGCCGACGATCACGACCACCCAGGCCGGCAGCTCGGGGAGCGGGTCGCGCAGCTCGAGCCCCCCGAGGATCGTCGCCACCCCCGCGAGCACGGCCGACACCGCCGCGACCGGCATGCGGCGCAACCGCGGAGCGGCACACCACGCCGTCAGCACGAACGCGAACGCGATCGTCGCCGACAGGCCCACGACCTGCGCCATGCGCTCGGGCGGGACGAGCATCATCGGGAAGAGCCACGAGAAGAACCCGGGCCAGTCGACGACCAGCCACGTCGCCATCAGGGCGGCCACGGCCCCCGCGGCCGCGGCCGGCGCGCGCACGCGCCCGACGTCGCTCCAGCGAACGCCGACCGCCATCGCGACGGCCGGGATCGCCAGGACGAGGTACCCGGTCGCCAGCTCGGAGGCGTTCGTCCCGACGATCAGCGGCGGCGCCTGGAGGATCCACAGGTGAGGCGCCCCGAAGAGGAGGTCGAGTCCCACGAACTCGCCGAGGCTCCGCCGGCTGCCGGGGTACACCGTCTGCTCGATCACCTCGAGCGCCCCGGACTGGGCGACGAGGACGCCCGCGAGCGCCCCGCCGGCAAGCACCGTCCCCCCCAGCGAGGCGAGGGCGAGGCGGCGCCGCTCCGACGTGAGGAGCCAGGCGAGCGTCGGCACGAGGACCGTGGCGGTCAGCGGGATCGTCCAGGGGGCGTAGCCGACGGCCGCGCGCGCGACGCCGAGCGCGGCAACGGCGAACGCGACGAGCGACAGGTCATTCGCCCCTCGGGCAGTCCAGCGCGCGAAGCCCCAGAGCACGAGCACTGCCGAGACGAGCGGAGCCGCAACACGCCGAGCGACCACCACGACCACCAGTGCACCGTCGGCGCGAGCAGGACGAGCGCGGTCGCCGAGAGGGCGATGCCCGGGGTGACGCCGAGCCGCGTGAGCCAGAACGGAAGGAGGAGGGCAACGATCCCCACCGGCAGCCACCACGCGAACGCGAAGAGCATCTCCGCCGGCAGGACGTTCCCGACCGTAAGCAGGACCGCCTCCGGATGGAGGAGAACCCCCGCCGGACCGCGCGCCGACGTGGCGACGAGCGCGACGTCGGGGTACGCGAGCGGTGTCGCGAACTCATCCGATCCCCGCGCGATCAGGCCGAGCTGCCACGGGGTAGACCGGCGGTACTCGTCCGCGCGAATCGCCCGCGGCTCACCCGTCACGAGCCCCGGCGCGTAGTGCCCGGGCGTCTCGCTGAGCTTCGCATCCGCGAGGGACGAGGTCGTGATCCCGAACAGGGACAGCGCGACCAGCGTCGCCACGACTGCGACCGACCAGACCCGGATGGGGCGGCTCACGGAGGCCCTGGATACGGGTCGCGCT
>CAVQHL010000026.1:0-257764 GCA_963712255.1 uncultured Actinomycetes bacterium | reverse complement strand
AAGCCCTGCTGGCCGAGATCGGTGACGGGGGTGGAGACGTGCTGCACGCCGGGCACTGGTTCGTCGTCGTGCGCTCGCCGCGGTGACCGAGTACGGCTCGCTGACCAGACTCCAGCGCGACAACCGCCGCTGCCGGCGGTGTCTCGAGGCGGGGTTCCCCATCGACCCCCGGCCCGTGGTCGCCGGAAACGAGACCCAAAGGGCGTACCTGTTCGGGCTCGCGCCCGGAAGAGTCGAGTCCGAGACGGGGCTGCCCTGGCAGGGTCGGGCCGGCCGCACGCTCCGCCGCTGGCTGCGCCTCGACGAGGAGGAGTTCTTCGAGCGCTTCTACTGCGCATCGGTCACGCGCTGCTACCCGGGCCCGAGCCCGGCGGGGCGCGGTGACAGACTGGCGACCGCGGTCGAGCGCGAGCTGTGCTCCGACTGGCGCGAGGCAGAGCTGCGCCTCCTCCGCCCCGCGCTGATCGTCACCGTCGGCCTCGCTCCGGCGGCGGTGCTGCTCGGGATCCGCCGCCTCACCGACGCGATTGGCAAGAGCTACGCGCTCGGCGACGCAGTCGCGGTCCCGCTCCCCCATCCGTCGGGTGCGAGCGGCTGGCTCAACGACGTGACGAACCGCGCGCGTCTCGGGAAAGCCCTCACCCATGTGCGCCGAGAGCTGGAGCGCGTCGCCGGAGAGCCGGGGTCGCATAGGATCGCCGGATGAGCATCGGCGCCGTTCTCGATGAGGCCTGGACGCTCTTCACGCGCTTCTTTCTCCGGTTCTTCGTGCTCGCGCTCGTCGTGTTCGCCGCCGTCAACCTCCTCTTCGCGCTGATCGTCGAAGCGATCTCCTCGGACAACGGCGGCCGGGCCTTCTGGCTCGCGATCCTGGGTCTCGCGACCGCCGTGATCGGCACGACATGGCTCCAGGGCGCGTTCGTCTACGCCGTCCAGGACGCGCGGGACGGAAGCTTCGACGCCACGCTCGGCGAGGTTTTCTCGCGCGTGTCGCCGTCGATCCTGCCGCTGCTGGTCGCCGGTCTCCTCGCCGGGCTGGGAATCGCCGCCGGGCTCATCCTGCTGATCGTTCCCGGCCTCTTTCTGATGACCATCTGGGCCGTGATCGCTCCGGTCATCGTCCTGGAGAAGCGACCCCCGTTCGCCGCCTTCGGCCGCTCCCGCGAGCTCGTCCGCGGGCATGGCTGGACGGTCTTCGCGATCGTCATCATCACCGGCCTGCTCACCGGCATCGCGAGCAGCATCCTCCAGGCGGCGTTCTCGTTCCTCCCCCGGTTTCTCGAGATCCTCGTCGGCGGCACGATCGCGCAGGCGATCGTCGCCCCGTTCGGCGCGATCGCGCTCGCGATCACCTACTTCCGGCTCCGCGACGCGCACGGCGGCGAGCCGGCGCCGGCGGACGCGTGACGCTCGACCCCGAGATCGAGCAGCGGATCGAGGAGCCCGCTGCCGACGCGGCGGTGCGCGAAGCGCGACTGACGCCGGCGGAGGCGGTCGAGCACATGCGGATCCGGCTGCCGGAGCGCGGCAACCGGCAGCTCCGTCGGGTGCTCGAGCGGGCGAACGCCGACCGTCAGCTCAAGGGCTGGTGGCACGTCTCCAACGTCAACGCGGTCGTCCGGCTGCAGATCAACGACCACTCCTGGGTCCACATCCAGATCGTCGCCAACATCGCGCTGAAGCTCCTCCGCCAGCTGACGAAGCACGGGATCGAGCCGTCCGTCGTCCGCGACTACGGGATGCGAAACGAGGATGCCGAGGTCGTCGTCGTCCTCGCTGCGCTGACCCACTGCGTCGGGATGTCCGTCCATCGCCGCGGCCACGAGGACTGGAGCCTCTTCCTCGCGGAGCCGAAGCTGCGCGAGCTCCTCGAGGGGATCTACGACGAGCCCGACCTGACCGTCATCGTGTCCGAGGTGCTGCAGGCGATCACGAGCCATCGCGCGGACGGCGAGCCGCTGTCGCTCGAGGCGGGCATCCTCCGTGTCGGCGACGCGCTCGACATGGCGAAGGGCCGCTCCCGGATCCCGTTCGAGAAGGGCCAGGTCTCGATGCACTCGCTCTCGGCGGCCGCGGTCGAGGAGGTCATGATCGGCGACGGCGAGACGAAGCCGGTGCGGATCGAGATCGTCATGAACAACTCGTCCGGGCTCTTCCAGGTCGACGGGCTGCTCAAGGCGAAGCTGCGCGGCTCGGGCCTCGAGCCGCACGTCGAGGTGATCGCGCACATCGACACCGACGACGAGAAACGTCTCGTGCGCGAGTACCGGCTCGAGATCTGATCCTCGGGGCGCGGCCGGGTACAATCGGACGCGCGCTGCGGGATCGTCTAATGGTAGGACGCCGGATTCTGGCTCCGGAAGTTGGGGTTCGAGTCCCTGTCCCGCAGCCTCCGAAACGCCCCATGCGGGGCGTTTCGCGTTGTACGGCACGGCAACGCTTGTAACACCCGCTGTGAAGCTTTCGTAAGCGATCGAGCGAACGCTTGTGCGCCCGGGTAGGCTCGCTCGCAGCGTTAGACACGAACGGCAAGCGCTGGGCCTTCTCGTTCGAGGGCCCAACTGCGGCGCGCGCCGTGCCCTGTCCCCCACGCGGAGGTCACTCCTGAAAGCCGTCGTCACGGGCCTGTGCGCCCTCGTTCTCTGCGCCACACCGGTTGCGGCGCACGCGAGCTCCTCGGCCGATCTCGGCCGGCAGCTCTCGCGTCACATGAAGACCATGAAGAAGGACACCTCGGTGATCCGCTTCTTCGAGAGTCACCGCTGGCTTCTCTCCGACCCACGCTTCGAGAAGGAGGCGAACCTTCGCCTCGGAGCGGCGCGCAGGCACCTCGCGAGCACGAAGGCGAAGGCCGCCCGCGCGCGCGTCGAGCTCGCACGGCGGACGCGAGCGGCGAAGCAGAAGCGGCTGCAGGAGCAGCTCGCGCGCTCGCCCGAGAAGGCGATCTGCCACGTCTTCGGGTCCTACTGCAAGCAGGCGCTCCAGGTCGCCCGCTGCGAGTCCGGGTACCGGACGAACGCCGAGAACGGTCAGTACCGCGGCCTCTTCCAGATGGGCTCGAGCGAGCGCCAGCTGTTCGGCCACGGCGGGTCCGCGCTCCAGCAGGCGCGGGCCGCGTACCGGTACTTCGTCCGCTCGGGCCGCGACTGGAGCCCGTGGTCGTGCAAGCCCTCGAGCTGAGGCACTCCGCGATTTCGTGCGCAAACTGCGGAACCCGCCGGCTGCGGCGGGTTCCCACCGCGCTCGATCGCTGGTAGTAGAACGCTCGTGCCCTTCTGGCGGAAGGTCGACCGCCTGAGGCCTCTCGACGAGGCAGCCGCCTATGCGCGCTGCCACGGCGATCGAGACGAGTCCGTCCGGGTGCTGAAGCTCCCTCCGCGCCGCGCGCGCTACGACCTCCTGGCGACCGGCGAGGAGATCCGCCGGCGCTTCGAGGAGCGAATCGACGCGCGCGAGCCGGACCCTCCCCTCGCCGCGCAAGCACCGTCCGCCTGAAGCGCCCGCGGGGTGTCGGTACACTTGGCCGTCGCCACGGCCCATTCGTCTAGTGGCCTAGGACACCGCCCTCTCACGGCGGCGGCACGGGTTCGAATCCCGTATGGGCCTTTTCGGGGTTGTGGCCAGTAGCGATCTGGCTCAACCATGCCGTTTCCGGGTCGGGGAAGTACGCGTGGGCGCGTGGCGTGGGTGCACGGTGGTGCACGGAGCTACGTCGATCCGACTACGGCTCGGTAGGGCCACGCAACGGCAAGACACTCCCGATGTGCGTAGCCAGCCCGCGTCCAGATCAGGTCGAGCGCCTGCCCGAACCCCGCTTGGTCATGCGTCAGCGACGAGCACGACGACACGCCGCGCTGACACCGAACCTCACCGCTCCCCCCGCCGATGGATCTATTCGTGTCATTGGCAAACCCGGTGCTCGTGCCGATATCGGATCTGCATCCCCGGACTCGGGGTCACTTCAACCGAAGGAAGAGACAACAGATGCGCAACGCACTCTTGGTGGTTGTTGCGGTGGCCTTGCTCGTCTCCGCGAGCGCAGCGCTTGCCGCCGGCAACGAGAACACCGGCAACACGGTGGGCAACTGCATCTCGGACGGCGTGTATGGCAACGAGCCGAACGCAGCAGACGGCACCGATGGCGGTCCCGCCGAGCACGACCCGGGCGAGAACGCTGGCAACGTCGTGCCGACGCAGTCGCCTGGCCCGTGGGTCAACAACCCGACCGATCCCGACAACCCCACGCGGGGCAGGTCGGTGGGCCAGTTCAACCAGGACGGGATCAACATCCCGGAGGCCTGCAAGTCACTGCTCGGCGGCTAGTAGCACGCTCAGAACGGTTTCGATTGTGGGCCTCGAAAGAGGCCCTCAATCGTTCCCTGGGTAGCCGCCCAACGGCTGTCCCTCATTCCGGCCGGTGGACGACCGGGGTGCCAGCGATCTCGGGGGCGTCTCGCTGCGGTTGACACCGACGTTGCCCTTCTGGGAGGGTGGCGCGGTGCATTGTTCGGTCTGGCGTTTTGTCGGGGATCCGGACGATCTGGAAGAGCGCTACGTGGCGCTGCTGGCCGAGGTTCCGGAGTCGAATCACGTGCTCCACGCCGCGGCCAGAACACCCGATGGGTTGCTGATCTTCGACACGTGCCCGTCGGAGGAGGTGTATCGGACATTCTTCGCGGAAGGCGGTGCCGCGAGCGCCTTGTTCGAGAAGCACGGCCTCGTGCCGACGACGCGCGAGGATTACCCGGTGATTCGCGCCTTTGGCGCACAGTCGCGGCTGGATGAGGCGTCGCTGTAACGCCCGAAGGTTGGCGTGGTGGTCGCGCCCGAGACGGACATCGAGCGGAGCATCGTTGCCGACCCGGAGTGGCAGGAGGGCGCAGCTTGGGGTGACCCCAGGCCCGGGCATCCCGAAGGGGCGGTGGTCCTACACATCGAGGAGGTGCTGGCGAACGTCGACGAGGTTGCCCTCGACCCCGGGGACCGCGAGCGCCTGCGCTTCGTCGCGCTGATACACGACACCTTCAAGCATCGCGTCGATCGGGACCAACCGCGGGAAGGCGCGAATCACCACGCGGTGATCGCTCGCCGGTTTGCGAGTCGCTACAGCGACGACGTCGAACTGCTCGAGATCATCGAGCTCCACGACGAAGCGTTCAATGCCTGGGTGAAGGGCGATCGCGGCGGCAAGTGGGATGCCGCCGAGGCCCGCGCGAGACGACTGCTCGATCGGCTCGCGAGCTCGGCGGACTTCTATGTGCGTTTCTACCGCGCTGACAACCGGACCGGCTCGAAGGATCAGGCTCCGCTGGAGTGGTTCGAGGCTCTTCTCAGTGAGGGCAACGAGACGACGGACTCGCGCCGCTGAGACGACGAGGCACCTCCTTGGCCCGAGCAAGGTGGTGTAGCGGCGAGCCCCGCCGATAGGCGCGGCCATGGAACTCCGCGACAATCACGAAGGCCGAGGCGGCGCCCGCCTCCTCGGCCTCCACCGCGACGCCGTCGGAAACTCGTCCACGCCGGGTCGCTCAGCTTTCTCCACGCCGCGCGCGGCGGCGTCCAGACGGATGCCCCATGGCGCTCGACGAACTCGCCAGTACCCCGATAGTGCGCCCCCTGCGTGAGGAGCACCCTCACGTATTTCCCCGTGGATCGAAGTCTCCGTCGGGCGGAGGGAGTGGGTCGATCAGGACAACCTCGTCGTCGGTATCGAATCGCACAACAGGTACTTCCGGTGGCCAGTCCTCGCCGGGCTCCCAGTCCGGGTGCCGCGCAAACCACCACGACAGCTCGCCCACGGCGAAAACCCTGCACAAAGCCCGCACAGAGAGACTGCTCACGCGGCTGTCGGTCGCGCCCCGGGCCGAAGAATCGGAGAGTCGCGCCTGAATCCCCAGACGGCGCAGTAGATGCCCAGGAACGCCTCCCAGATGAACTCGGGAATGACCAGGAGGCTCACCGCGCCGGTTTGATCCCACCAGTCGAACAGCACACCGAGGTTCCCGAACAGGAGGAGCGGCCCTCCGATCAGCCCGAGCCAGGCCATGCGTCGCGGGACGAGGCCGGACTTGTACATCAGGTAGCCGAGGATCAGCCCGTTGCCCCAGGGGACCATGAGCCCGGGGCCGAACAGGAACGTCCAGTCCTTGAGCGCAGCGAGCGAGACGGCGAGGTCAGCTGCGTCCGGCGAGTCCTGGCGCAGGGTGACGACGCCGAGCACGAAGATGATCCCCGCCGCGATGAAGACGCACTCGATGATTCGAGCGGCGACGTAGCCGATGGCGAGAGCCTCGTTCTGACGCCTCGCAATCGGGTAGAGAACGACGGCCGTTCCGACGTTCGCGATGATGAGAAGCAACTCCAGGAACGCTGCCAGGTAGACCTGGCTGTCCTTCCCGCCACCTGCGATGTAGCCGGCCGGGTCGTCGAGGACGGATTGGAAGAGCGCGAGTGCCCCGATCGACGTGACGAACGTGATGATGAATAGGACTCCGAAGATCCGAGCATGCCTCTGATCCTGATCCACCGATCCTCCTTCGACGACCGCTACCCGTGAGCGCCTAACCCTTCGAATGCGCTGTCAAACCGCCGCAGTCGCGGCAGGCACCATGATCTGATCGGTCTGCGCGCGCGGGCTTGTTGCGCCAGCCCAAACTAGCCCGAACGGCTCGAATCTCTGGCCAACGGTCTAGCCCGACGCACCGTCGCCGGCGGCATCATTCTCGCCCAGCGGCGGCGCTGGGAATGGCTCGGGGACGGCTGCGGCGGGTTCCCTTCCGGCCGGCGCCGCCGCAACATGCTCGTCGATGTCCCACAGCGCCTCGTCCCCGGCGCGGAGGCCCTGAGGGTCGGGCGAGACGCCGAAGTAGAGTCGCCGCGTGGCGAGCATCGGAGAACGGAGCGGGCAGGGCGTGCGCGCGGCGATCGTCGGAGCAGGCTCGATGGGGCGCTGGCACGCGGCCGCTGCCGGTCGCTCGGACGGAACGGTCGTCGCCGTCGTCGACCGTGAGCTCGCGTCCGCCGTCGCCCTGGGCGTCGGAGCTGCCTACGTCGACCTCGAGACCGCTCTGGCCGCGCACGAGGTCGACATCGTCCACGTCTGCACGCCTATCGACGCCCACGCCGAAGTCGTCCGGGTCGCGCTCGCGGCCGGCGCGCACGTGATCGTCGAGAAGCCGCTCGCACGCGATGCGTCGACGACCGACGAGCTCCTCCGGCTCGCGGACGACGCCGGCCGGTCTCTCGTCCCCGTCCACCAGTTCCTCTTCCAGGGCGGCTTCCAGCGCCTCCTCGCGCGACAGGACCGGCTCGGAGCCCTCGTGCACGTCGACTTCGTCACCGCAACCGCCGGAGCCGAGCTCGTCCGCGCGGACCCGGACGCGCTCATCGACGACGTCCTCCCCCACCCGCTCGCGCTCTTCGAGCGCCTCCTCCCCGGCTCGGCGGCCGGCGCCTGGGACGTCCGCCGTCCGCTCGCCGGCGAGCTCCGCGCCACGACGACGTCAGACGGCACGACCCTCTCGATCACGATCACGACCCGCGGCCGGCCGACCCGGAACGAGCTCGTCGTAACCGGAACGCACGGCACCGCGCACGTCGATCTCTTCCATGGGTTCGCCGCGTTCGAGGCCGGCGGCCACTCGCGGGGACGGAAGCTCGCTCGCCCGTTCGCCCGCGGCGCAGGGACGGTCGCCCACGCCGGGGAGAACCTCGTGCGCCGCGCCGCGCGCGGCGAGACCGCATACCCCGGCCTCCAGGAGCTGATCCGCCGTACGTACGCCTCGATCGACAGCGGCGATCCGCCGCCGGTCACTGCCGCCGAGACGCGCGCGGTCGCAGTCGCGCGGGACGCGATCCTCGCGTCGCCGCGCGGCTGACGACCTCCTCTACGACCCCCGCTGGCAGTGCCGAAGCGCGTTCAGGCACCCGTCCACGAGCGACTGCAGCTCGTCCTGGCGCCAGGCGTTGAAGAAGTCCGCATGCGCCGAGAACTGACCCGCCGGAGGCGAGCGTCACGCCCGCGCCGCCCGCGATCGGGTAGCGGTAGATCAGCGAGATCTGCGGGAGCGCGTGCGAGTAGCGAGACGGGCAGCGGCCCGCGACCGGGTACGCCACGTGGCTCTGGTGGCTCGCGCTGTCGAGGTTCTTGCCGTCCCAGCAGCTCGGGAACGTCACGTGGAGGCGGAGGGCCGCCCGGCGCGCGTTCGGGCACGTCGGGACGTCGGTCGAGGCGCGGACGCCGCCGAGGACGCCGCAGTTCCAGAAGGTGATCCGCCGCGCCTGCGCCGCCGTCGCCTTGGCGTCGCCCGCGACCATCCGGAAGCCGGGCGGGAACGCCTCGACGTGGCGCTGCGTCGAGCGGCGGTAGTAGATCTGCGCGTGCACCGGCATCACCGGCTGACCGTTCTGGAGCAGCGTCGGCATCCAGTACGCCGCGGTGTCGCCGGCTCGATGACACGTCGTGCCCGCTGCCAGCAGGGATGCGAGCGTCGACGAGGCGTTCGTGCTCGTGTTCCCGACGAACGAGTGGTCGTGCGAGGCGCCGGGCTTGCCGAAGAAGACGATCGGGTCGTCGGGGGCGCGATGCGTGAAGGTGCAGCTCGACACGAAGTTCACGCCGCGCAGCCGCTCCTTCATGCGGTCCTTCGAGCCGTCACCGGCCAGCGCGGACGACACGACGAGCGCGGAGACGGCGAGCGGAGCGAGCGAGGCGACGACGAGCACGTGGAGCTTCATGCGGCACCCCCGAGAAGCGGCGTTGTCGGGACGATCGAAACACCGGACTGTGAGGAATCCGTGTGTGCCGCGTAAGCCGGACGCAACGTGCGCGCCTAGCGCGCAGTCCAGCCGCCGTCCATCACGAGCGGCGTCCCCGTGAACAGGGCGCCACCGGGCCCCAGGAGGTACGCGACCGCATCCGCCACCTCGGACGGCTCGAGGAGTCGCTTCAGCGCCTGCGGCGCCAGGATCACGTCCTCGAGGACACGCTCCTCGGGGATGCCGTGCGCCTTCGCCTGGTCGGCGATCTGCTTCTCGACGAGCGGCGTGCGCACGTATCCGGGGCAGACGGCGCTCGCGCGGATCCCGTGCTCGGCGCCCTCGAGCGCGAGCGTCTTCACGAGCCCGAGCACGCCGTGCTTCGCGGAGACGTAGCCGGCCTTGAACGGGGAGGCGACGAGGCCGTGCACCGACGCGAGGACGACGATCCGGCCGTTCCCGGAGTCGCGCAGCGCGGGCCAGGCATAGCGCGAGAGGAGGAACGGGCTCGTGAGCAGGAGCGCGACGAGGGCGTCCCAGCGGTCCTCGTCGAAGTCCTCCACCGGCGAGACGTGCTGGAAGCCGGCGTTCGGGATGAGCGCGTCGAGCCGGCCGAAGCGCGCGAGCGCGGCCTCGACCGCCGCGCGGTTTCCGTCACGCGTGGTCAGGTCGGCTGCGAACGGGTCTCCCGGCCCGTCGGGGTCGGGAGCCAGGTCGACGGCGAGCACGTCCCAGCCGTCGGCGACGAGGCGCTCCGCCACGGCGCGCCCGATTCCTCCGGCCGCCCCGGTGACGAGCGCGACCTGGGTCACGGGCCGCCGCGGACGTAGATCACCTGACCGGTGACGTACGCCGCGTCGTCCGAGGCGAGGAACGCGATCACGCCCGCCACGTCCTCGGGCTGGCCGACCCGCCTCAGCGGAACCTGCTCTGCGACGGCGGTCTGGAAGTCCTCGAACGGGACGCCGAGCCGCTCTGCCGTCTGCGCCGTCATCGCGGTCGCGATGAACCCGGGCGCCACGCAGTTGACCCGGACGTCGAAGCGGCCGAGCTCGATCGCGAGGGTCTTCGTCAGCCCCTGGATGCCGGCCTTCGCGGCCGAGTAGTTCGCCTGACCGCGGTTCCCGAGCGCCGACGTCGACGAGATGAGCACCATCGCGCCGCTTCCCTGAGCGGTCATGTGCGCCTGCGCGGTCTGCGCGGCGAGGAACGTCCCGCGCAGGTGCGTCGCGATGACCGCCTCCCAGTCGTCGTCGGTCATCTTGTGGACGAGGTTGTCGCGGATGATCCCGGCGCAGGTGACGAGGATGTCGAGGCGGCCCGTCTCCGTCGCCGCCGCGACCGCGGCCTCGACGTCGGCACGCGACGTCACGTCGCAGCGGATCGCGCGACCGCCGATCCGCTCCGCGGTCTCGTTCGCCGCAGCCTCGTCGAAGTCGGCGACGACGACGTGGGCGCCCTCGGCGGCGAGCCGCTCGGCCGTCGCGGCGCCGATGCCCTTCGCGCCGCCCGTGACGAGCGCGGTCTTGCCGTCGAATCGGCTCACCGGATCATCCGCGCGACCAGCTCCGCGACGCACACCGGCTTGTCCCCTCCCTCGCGCTCGACGACGGCCAGGACGACGCCCTGCTCGCCGCCCGGCACCTCCTCGACCGACTGGACGGTGAACGTCGCGCGGACCCGCGAGCCGGACGGGACGGGCGCGGGGAAGCGCACCTTGTTGACCCCGTAGTTGATCCCCATCCGGTACCCGGTGAGCTCGAGCGCTCCGCCCATCAGCGGAGCGCACAGCGAGAGCGTGAGGTAGCCGTGCGCGATCGTCGTCGCCGAACGGCCCCTCGGCCGCGCGCTCGGGTCGACGTGGATCCACTGGTGGTCGCCGGTCGCCTCCGCGAAGCGGTCGATCCGCTCCTGGTCGACCTCGAGCCACTCGGTCGGGCCCAGCTCCTTTCCGATCAACTCCGTGAATGCGCTCATCGGGATCTCGGTCTCCTTCGTCGTCTACGCGCGTGCCGGCCAGGCCCCAGCGTATGGTGCTCGCCGCCCAGGTGTAGCCGGTACCCGCGGCGAGGAGGAGGACGAGGTCGCCGTCCGCGACGTCCCCGGCCCGGACCGCGCGGTCGAGGGCGAGCAGCGGGTCGACGCCGCTCATGTGACCGGTGTCGTCGAGATAGGCGACGCGCTCGAGCGGGATGCCGAGCGCGGCACGCGATCGCCTCGTGCATCGAGCGCTTCATGTGGATCCCGCAGACGTACGAGACGTCGACGGGGGTCGCGCCGCTCCGCGCGAGCGCCCCCTCGGCGGCCGCGACGAAGTTCGAGAGCGAGACCTCGTCGAGGCCGCCCTTCATCCCCGCAGGGTCGGCGACGTCGAGGAAGTGCCTGCGGCCGTCGACCGTGTCGTGCGAGGCCGGCTCGACGCTCCCGCCCGCCGGCACCTTCACCTGGAGCGAGAACGAGCCGTCGGTGATGGCGTGGCAGCCGAGGAGGAGGTTCCGATCCGCGTCCGCCGTCAGCAGCCCGGCGACGGCACCGTCGCCGAAGTTGAACATGAACCGCGAGCGCTCGTTCTCGTAGTCGAGGAGGTACGACTCGCGACAGGCCGCGACGAGCAGGACGCTCCCGAGCTCGGGCTCGGCTGTGAGGAGCGCGCGGCCGAAGCGGAGCGCCACCGGCGTTCCCATCGAGACGTTGTCGTACTCGATCGCGTAGGCGTTGTCGCATCCGAGTCGGTGCGCGATCCACGGCGCGGCCTGCCAGACGGGGTAGTCCTTCCATGTCGAGCCGTAGTAGACGAGCGCGCCGATCGAACCGGGATCGATCGCGTGCTCGTCGAGGAGCCGCGCACCGGCGGCGACGGCGAGGTCCGAGACGTGCTCGTCGTCGGCGGCGATGTGCTTCCCGCGGAGACCGAACTTCGAGACGACGACGTCCTCCGGGATGCCGCTCGCCGCGCCGACCTCCGCCGCGGTCATCCAGCGCTCGGGGAGGTAGTGGGCTGTCGCCGTGAGCCCGACCCGCGTCATGTGCTCGCCGTTCCGGGAGCCGATGGTGCGGGCGACGATCCGGCCGAGCTCCTCGAGGACGTCGGGCGGCAGCTCGTCGCGCCCGGCCCAGAGGATCCAGCGCATCCCGACGAGCTCGCCGATGCCCATCAGCGCCCAGGCGAGCAGCTCGGGGTCGCCGTCGTCGATCTCGCCATCGGCCATCGCCTGCCGGAGGCCGGCGACGTAGCCGCTCGTCAGCCGCTCGTAGTGGAGCTGCAGCGTCTCCGGCGAGACGAACTCCGCCTGCCGGATGATCCGGTAGAGCGCGGGATGCTCGGCGGTGAAGCGGAAGAAGGCGGCGAAGCCGAGGCGCTCCACCTCGGCGCGGGTCGTCCCCTGCGACGCTCCCTCCGCCATGGCCTGGCGCACGCGGTGGTTCAGGTCGACGACGAGCTCGTCGAAGATCTCCTTCTTGCTCGCGAAGTAGAGGTAGAAGGTGCCCTGCCCGACCTCGGCCGCCTCGGTGATCTTCACGATCGACGCGTCGTGGTAGCCGAGGTCGGCGAAGACGGACTCCGCGGCCTCGAGCAGGCGGCGGCGCGTTCGCTCGCCGCGCTTCGAGAGCGGACGCCCGTCGACCCCGGTGGCGGTCTCCGGGTTCATCGCGTCACCCCCGTGGCGCCGGCGCGGAGCTCGTCCTTCAGGACCTTCCCCATGGACGACCGAGGCAGCGCGTCGACGAACGCGAACGTCTTCGGCACCTTGAAGCGCGCGAGCCGCTCGCCGCAATGGTCGCGGAGCTCCTGCTCCGTCGCCGTGGCGCCCTCGCGGAGGACGACGAACGCGGCACATGCCTCACCCCAGCGCTCGTCGGGGACGCCGACGACGGCGGCCTCGAGCACCGCGTCGTGGCCCGGCGAGGACGTCCTCGATCTCCGCCGGATAGACGTTCTCGCCCCCCGAGACGACCATGTCCTTGATCCTTCCGGCGATCCGGTAGAACCCCTCCTCGTCCCGCTCGGCCACGTCGCCGGTGAGCAGCCAGCCGTCCGCAAAGGCGGCCGCGGTGGCCTCGGGGTTGCGCCAGTAGCCCGCGAAGACGTTGGGGCCGCGGACGACGAGCTCGCCGGTGCCCGCGCCGTCGACCAGCGTCCCGGTCTCGGCGTCGCGGAGGGCCACGTCGACGTGCGGATAGGGCTTGCCGGCGAAGCCGAGCTTGCGCCGCGCGTCCTCCGGCGGGAGGCAGAGGACGTTCGGGGCAGCCTCGGTGAGGCCGTAGCCCTGCACGATCTCGACGCCGCGCTCGATCCACGTCTCGAGCAGGGACTCCGGCATCGGCGCGCCGCCGACGACGGCGAGGCGCAGGCTCGAGAGGTCGGCGTCGGCGAAGCCGGGCTCCTGCGAGAGGAAGAGGTACGTCGCCGGGACGCCCATCATCGTCGTCACGCGCTCCTCGGCGATCAGCCGGAGGGCACGAGCGGGATCGAACTGCGGCGCGAGGACGACCGTCGCACCGCGCCACCACGCCAGCAGCGGCTGGACGTTCCAGCCGCCGACGTGGAACTGCGGCAGCACCTGGAGGACGACGTCGTCGTCCCGCACGCCGGCCGTGCGGTCGAACGAGACGTTCGTCCAGAAGCAGTTCGCGTGCGTGAGGAGGGCGCCCTTCGGCTTCCCGGTCGTCCCGGAGGTGTAGACGAGGAGCAGCGGGTCGTCGTCGTTCGCGACGTCCTCCACCTCCCCGTCGGCCTCGAGGGTCGGGTCGGCGATGCGCGCGATCTCCACGGGGGCGCCGGCGGCCCGCGCGAGCTCCTCGTGCTCGGCCGAGGCGAGGAGCAGGGCCGGCTCCGCGTCCGCGAGCTGGTACGCGATCTCGGCCGGCGCGAGCCGCCACGAGATCGGCTGCAGCGCGACCCCGAGCCGCGCGCACGCGAAGAACGTCGCGACGTGGTCGGGCGACGTGCCCGTCAGCGTCGCGAGGCGGTCGCCGCGCCCGAGCCCGCGCTCGGCGAGCCCCGCAGCGAGCCTCGCTGCCCGGCGGTCGAGCGCCTCGTAGGTGAGCTCGGCGTCGAGGTAGCGGATCGCGACGCGGTCCGGCGTCGTCCGCGCCCGGTCGGAGAGCCAGCGGCCGATGGTCAGGTCGCCGCTCACGCTGCCTCCTCGAGGAACGAGGTGACCGACGCGACGAAGCGCGACGGCTCCTCCCAGAAGAAGAGGTGTCCCGTCCCGGGGAAGGCGAGCAGGCGCGCGTCCGGGATGAGCCGCACGAGGAGGTCTCCGTTCGCCGGATCCACGACGACGTCGTCACCGCCGTGCTGCACGAGGGTCGGCGCGGCAAGGGCGCCGAGCCTGTCGTGCGCGTCGAAGCCCATGCCGGCGGCCGCCTGCGCCGCCCAGGCGGCCGGCTGCTGCGCGGTCGCGAGCCGGTGCGCCAGGATCCGCTCGACGATCTCCGGCCGCGTCTCGCCACCGTCGCCGGCGAGAGCGCGTTCTCGACGAACCGCCGCAGCGCCACGGCCGGCTCGAGCGTCGCCGCCTCCGCCATGAGCGCGACGGTCGCCTGCGGCATCGGGTGCGCGTTCGGCCCGCCGGGCGTCGTGCAGGCGAGGACGAGCCGGTCGACACGCTCCGGATGCGACAGCGCGAGCTCCTGCGCGATCATCCCGCCGAGGCTCGTGCCCGACGACGTGCGCACGCTCGACGCCCGCCTCGTCGAGCACGCGGACGGCGTCGCCGGCCATCTCGGCGACGGTGTACGGGCCCTGCCGGCGCGTCGCTCTCGCCGATCCCGCGGTTGTCGAAGAGGATCACGTCGAACCGCTCGGCGAGCTCCGGCAGCACGGGCTCCCAGCCCCACCTCGCGTAGCCGAGGCCGTGGATCAGGAGCAGCGGCGACCCTTCGCCGTGCCGTTCCCAGGCGATCCGCACGCCGGTCACGCGGCCGCCTTCTCGGGGAGCGGCTCGCGCCGCGAGCGGAGACCGCGGATGCGCGCGGGCAGGCTCGCGAGCCCGCCGGGCACGAAGAACACGAGCAGGATGAAGAGCGTGCCGAGCAGGAAGAGCGGCTCGGAGAGGGGGATCCGGAGCACGTCGGGGAGATCCTGCACGCTCTCGGACCCCGCGAGCGCGCCGAGCCGCTGGTCGGCGAGCGTGTAGAGGAAGCCGCCGATCATCGCGCCGTACCGCGTCCCCGCCCCACCGAGCACGACCATCACGAGCAGCGCGAGCGTGAAGTTGGCGGTCGTCACCTCGGGGGTGGCGCCGCCGATCAGGAGGAGCCACACGACTCCTCCCAGCACGGCGAGGAACGCGCCGAGCACGAACGCGATCAGCTTGAACGGGTACGGAGCCAGGCCGATCACCTCGACCCGCGGCTCGTTCTCCCGGATCGCGCGCCAGACGTGACCGGCGGAGGAGTTGACGGCGAGCCGGACGACGACGAACACGAGCACCGCGTAGCCGAGGGCGAGCCAGTAGAGGTTCTTCGTGTTGAGGACGCCGACGAACGCGTCGGGGATCTCGTCGTAGTTGAGCCCGGTCCCCTCCTCGCCCCCGGTCCAGCCGTACGGGTTCTTCTGGACGAGGACGTTCCCGGCCTGCGCGAACGCCAGCGTGACCATCGCGAAGGCGATACCGCTGACCCGAAGGCTGACGGCGCCGAGCACGAGCGGCACGGCGAGGCCGATCACGAGGAGGAAGCCGAGCGTGGGCCAGAGCCCCCACTCCCACCGCGTCAGCGCGATCGCCGTCATGTACACGCCGAGCGCGACGTAGAGGGCGTGACCGAACGACAGGAGCCCGGTGAAGCCGAAGAGCACGTCGTACGTCAGCGCGATTCCCGCGAAGAGGAGGCAGAGCGCGAGGACCTGCAGCGTCCCCGGGCTGTCGAGCGGCCCGCCGAGGATCAGCGGGATCTCGACGGACAGCTTCGGCACGAGCGCGAGCAGCACGAGGACGACGACCGGGATGCCGATGCCGGCGACGCGCCTCAATGCGACACCTTCGGGGCGAGCCCGTGCGGGCGGACGAGGAGCACGGCGGCGAGCAGGAGGACGACCGCGAGGTCGCCGGTGCCGCTCGACGCGTAGTAGTTCGCGTACTGCTGGATCAGCCCGACGGCGACGGCGGCGATCGCCGAGCCGCCGATCGAGCCGAACCCGCCGATGACCACGACGATGAACGCGAAGATGAGGAGCGACGTGCCGCGCCCCGGGTCGACGACCCCGAAGTAGACGCCCGAGAGGACGCCCGCGAGGGCCGCGAGGGCGCCGCCCAGTGCGAACACGATCGTGAACGCCCGACGGACGTCGATCCCGAGCGCGCTCACCATCGCACGGTTCTCGACGCCGGCCCGGATCACGAGGCCGAAGCGCGTGTAGCGGAGGAACGCCGTCAGCCCGATGAGCACGGCGGCGGCGACGCCGATCTCGACGAAGCGGTCGTTCGGCACGTTGGCGCCGAGGACGGTCGTCGTGTCGATCATCCAGGCGGGGACCGGGAACGGCTTCGGGTCGTGACCCCAGATGCCCTGGACGAGCGCGCCCAGCGCGAGCGCGAGCCCGACGGTGACGAGCACCTGCTCCACCGGCCGGCGGTAGAGCGGCCGGATGAGGACGAGCTCGATGAGCGCCGCGACGATGGCTCCGGCGACGAGCCCGAGGAGGCCGCCGAGCAGGAGCCGCTGCCACGACCCGCCGCCGATCTGCTCGCCGAACCACCAGGCGGCGTAGGCGCCGACCGTGATGAGCGCGCCGTGCGCGAAGTTGAGGACGCCCATCAGGCCGTAGATGAGCGACAGCCCCGAGGCGACGAGGAAGTACATCGCCCCCAGCCCGAGGCCGGTGATCGTCAGGAGGACCCAGGTGCTCAATGCCCGCCTCCGTGGACGCCGAGCAGCCGCCGTACGTGCTCGGGGTCGGAGAGCAGCTCGGCTGCCGGGCCGGCGTGGACGACCCGTCCGCCGTCGAGGACGACGACGTCGCGCGCGAGGCGCTGCACCACCGGCAGGTTCTGCTCGACGAGCAGGATCGTGGTCAGCTCGGCGGCACGCTCGAGCACCGAGGCGACCTCGGTCACGAGAAGCGGCGCGAGGCCCTTCGTCGGCTCGTCGACGAGGAGCACCTGTGTTCCGGTTCAGGAGCGCCCGCGCGATCGCCACCATCTGCTGCTGCCCGCCCGAGAGCGTCCCGGCGCGCTGTCCGGCCCGCTGCCGGAGCTCGGGGAACAGCTCGTACACGAGGTCGTACCGCGGGTCGTCGTCGCGCTCGGCGAGGCGGAGGTTCTCCTCGACGGTGAGCCCGGCGAAGACGTCGCGATCCTCCGGCACGTACCCGACGCCGCGTCGCACGACGGCGTGCGTCGGCAGCCGCGTGACGTCCTCGCCGGCGAGCGTGATGCCGCCGCGCGAGCGCGGCACGAGGCCCATCAGCGCCCGGAGCGTCGTCGTCTTCCCGACGCCGTTCCGCCCGAGGAGCGCGGTGACCCCGTCGGCGGGGACCTCGAACGAGATCCCCTGCAGCACGTGCGACTCGCCGAGGTACACGTGCAGGTCGTCGACCGAGAGCGCAGCGCTCACAGCGGCTCTCCGAGATACGCGGTCTGGACCGTCTCGTCGGCCATCACGCGCTCGGGCGTGTCGAACGCGAGAAGCGCGCCGTGGTGCATCACCGCGATCCGCTGCGCGAGCCCGACGACGACCTCCATCCGGTGCTCGACCATCAGCACGGTCCGGCCCTCCTCCGCGTGCACGGAGCGGATCACCTCGACGAGGCCGTCGACGTCCTCGACCGAGACGCCGGCCATGGGCTCGTCGAGGAGGATCACGCGTGGATCGCCGGCGAGCAGCATCGCGAGCTCGAGCTTCCGCTTGTCGCCGTGCGAGAGCATCCCGGCCGGCCAGGCGACGCGATCCGCGAGCCCGACCTTCTCGAGGGCCGAGCCGGCGCGATCGAGCGCCGGCGCGTACCGCGCGGCGCGCCGGAAGATGCTCAGCGTGCCGCCGAGCCGCGCCTCGGCCGCAAGCCGGACGTTCTCGCCGACCGAGAGCAGCGGGAAGACGCTCGAGACCTGGAACGTGCGCCCGATACCCGCCTGCGTCCGCCGGTGCGGCGGGTCGCGCGTGATGTCCTTCCCGTCGAGCTCGACGCGTCCGGCCGTCGGCCGGAGCGTGCCCGAGAGCAGGTTGAAGAGCGTCGTCTTCCCGGCCCCGTTCGGGCCGATGATCCCGACGAGCTCGCCCTCACGGACCTCGAGCGAGACATCGGCGACGATTCGCGCGCCGCCGATGTCGAGCCCGAGGTCGTGGGTGGCGAGGATCGGAGCCACGGTGGACACGATCCTCAGTCCGTCGGAGGGTTCGTGACTAGCGGCGCTCCGGAGGGGCGGTGTACCGCGCCCGCAGGCGCTTCGTCACCGTCGGCGTGTACTTGCCGTTGTTCTCCGTGAGCTTCACCTGGAACATCGGCTGCAGCATCGCGTGGTCGGACGCGCGGATCGTCTGCTGGCCCTTCGGGCCGGTGAAGCTCCAGCCCTCGAGCGACGAGATCATCCTGTCGACGTCGCTCGACCGAGCCCTTGCGTCAGCGCCCGCACGATCATCTGCCCCGCGACGAAGCCGTCCGGCGTGAAGATGTCAGGCAGCTGGCCGCGCTTCTTCATCGCGTTGACGAGGAAGTCGTTCACCTTGTTCTTCGGAGCGTTGTAGACGTAGTGGGAGAGGAACGAGATGCGGTTCGCCGCCGTGCCGAATCCCGACCACACGGCCCGCTCGGGGAGACCGGTCACGACCTTGTCGACCGACTCGAACACGTTCTGCTGGTCGAGCGCGCGCCACATCGCCGGCCCTGTCGTGCCCGCCCACGCGACGAACAGCAGGTCGGTCTTCTGCTGCTTGACCTGCTGCGCGAACGGCGTGAAGTCCTGTGCCGAGAGCGGGACGAGGATGCGGTTCACCTTCTGTCCGCCGAGGTCCTCCATCAGCGCCTTCACGGCGAGGTAGTTGCCCTGGCCGAACGCCGAGTCCTGTGCGAAGACGGTCACGGTCTTCCCGCCGCCGCCGCCGAGGATACGAGCCCGCGGTCAGCACGTCCTGGATCGACTGGCGACCCGAGCGGAACGTGTTCTTGTTGACCCCGGTGACCGCGTCGGTCGCCGCCGGGCCGGAGATGTAGAGGATCTTGTTCTGGTCCGCCAGCGGCGCGAGCTGCGAGCGCGATGCCGGACGAGACCGTGCCCGTGATGATCTTGTAGCCCTTGCCGATCAGGTCCTTCGCGCCTGCGACCGCCTTGACCGGATCGGTGCCGTCGTCGACGAGCGTGAGCTCGATCTTGCGGCCGTTGACCGCGTTCGTGCCCTTCGTCGCGTAGGCGAGGCCGTAGCGAAGCCCCTGGACGATACTGCGCGCCGTACGCGGCGAGAAGCCCCGTGCGCGAGTAGACGACGCCGACCTGGATCGGCGCCTGGGCGCTCGGTGCCGCGTCCGCCACGCGTGCGGACGCGCCGGCCCCGGCCAGGGTCGCGACCCCTGCAGCGAGCGCTGCGAGTTTGTGCCACCGCTTCATGTGCCCTCCGTTGGACGTGTTTCGGGCCTGAACCTGAGACCCGATTCAGGTGTCTTATAGCGCCCGTTCCGAGGCCGGGTCAAGGCGAGCGGCGCCGTCTTTACATCTCGGCTCCGCGCACCTCCGGATCAGACGGACGAGAGGCGGAGTGGTTTGTGGGGTCGCAGCTCGTGCCGGCGCGCGGCTCGCCGTCACTGCGGCGACGACGCGGCTAGGACAGCTCGGCGACGAGCGGCGAGACGTCGAGCGGGTCGTACCCGATCCGCGCGGCGACCTCCTCCGTCGTCGGCCGGGTGCCCTCGCGGAACAGCCCGCGGAGGAACTCCCCGGTCGCCTCGTGGCGCCACCAGTCCGTGGCGACCTCGCGCCGGAGGTACGCGCGGAGCTGCGCGGACCGGATCCAGGCACGCAGGTAGTCGGCCGAGTAGAAGCCCGCGTCCATGTCGGCGAGATGGTTCACCGCGGGGTACCGGAGCCCCGTCGCGGCCGTGAGCCGGTCCTCGTACCCGTCGGGCGTTCCACCGTCGGACGGGAAGCGCGACCAGAAGTCCATCTCGAAGCCGAGCTTCGCCGAGTAGCGACGGAAGAGGAGCGTGTTCGAGAACCGCGCCCCGTCGGCGTTCTCCCGCGCCTCCGCGTCGGCGAGGCCGAAGTGCTCGGCGTGCCAGCCGGGCTCGAGCGAGATCGAGTCGAGGAGGAACGAGTAGATCTCGGTGAGCGCGTGGTCGCGCGAGAGCCGCCGGAACGAGAGCGGCAGCGCCGGGTCGCAGCCGGCGTAGTGGAGCGCGTGCCCGGCTTCGTGGAGGAACGCCTCGTAGTCGTGGATCCCGCCCTGTGCGCGCGTGATGAGATGGACGACGCGCGGCGGGTCGGCGGCGATCACGCAGGCGCGCGGAGACTTCTGCGGGCGATCCTCGAGATCGGGGCGGATGCCCTCGTTCCGCGTCGAGGTCGAACCCCATGCCGCGGAGCGTCGCGAGGCACACCTCGACGCTCCGCTCCTTCGTGTAGGTCGACTCGAGCGGTGAGAGGCGGCGGATCCACGCCGCGTGCGCGTTGCTGGGCATCTCCTCGCGCTCGGGCCCGAGCAGGCGGCCGAACCAGTGGTCGCGGGCCGGGACGAACGCCGGCGTGCTCTCGACCCGCGCGGTGTCCACGGCGTCCAGGATCGGCCGAAGCCGAACCCCCTTCTCGTCCTCGTTGCGCGCGACGGGATCGGCGACGCCCGTGACGTCGGTCTCGAGCTCGTTCCGGTCGCCGAGGAGCGCGCGCCGCTCGTCGTTGAACCCGGCCGAGACCGCGAGCGTCGCGCGGCCGAGCGCGTCGCGGCGGCCGTAGTCGGGCTCGACCGCGAGGCGGGCCTGGGCCGAGCGAAGCGGCAGCTCCTCCCCGTCCCACGGCACCCGCGCCCCGAGCAGCGCGTTCTCGAGCTCGTCCTCGCGCTCCGCGAGCTCGCGCGTGACGATGCCCTCCTGACAGGTCAGGCGGAGCCGGGCGACCGACTCACGGTCGTCGCCGCTCGCGTCCGCCTCTGCCTCGCTGCAGCGCATGCAGCTGCTCCCGCGTGAAGAGATCGGCGTAGCGGGCGACGATCGCCGCCTGCTCCGACGTCTCCTTCTCCCCCACGCGGACCGCCCGCGCCTCCTCCGACCGGTCCTGGAGGAAGGCGTCGAGCCTCCGCTCGAACGCGTCGACGGCGTAGACCTGCTCGGTTTCGCTCACGCTTCGACCCCTCTCAATCGCTTGCCCCGGCTCCGCGCCGGATTCGCTCGAGCGCGCGGTCGCGGCCGAGCAGCTCGAGGCTCTCGTAGAGCCCCGGTGAGATCTTCGAGCCCGTCACCGCGACGCGGATCGGGCCGTAGACGGTGCGCGGCTTCTCGCCGATGTCCTCGCAGAGCTGCTTGAGCGCCGCTTCGATCTCGGCTCGCCGCCCACGGCTCGACCGTCTCGAGCGCGTCGTGCGGCCGCGCGGAGGATGCGCGCGTCGAGCAGTGCGGGATCCGGCTCGACATCGTGGAAGAGGAACCCCGCGAAGTCCGGAAACTCGTCGAGCCGCCCGATCTTCTCCTGCACGATCGCCGCCGCCTCGTGCACCCGCTCGGCCGGCCAGTCGAGCCCGTGCTCACCGACCCACAGGACGAGACGGTCCGCGTAGTCCGCCGCCGGCAGCGCGCGCAGGTAGACCCCGTTCATCCAGTCGAGCTTCGCGTAGTCGAACGTCCCCGGGCTGACGCTCACCGACTCGAGCGTGAAGCGCTCGACGATCTCGTCGCGCGACATGATCGTCGTCTCCCCGTCCGGCGCCCACCCGATCAGCGCGAGGAAGTTGACGATCGCCTCCGGCAGGTAGCCCGGCGGAGCGGAACTCGTCGACCGAGACGGCGCCGTGGCGCTTCGAGAGCTTCTTCCCGTCGGTGCCGAGGATGTTGGCGACGTGCGCGTAGACCGGCGGCTCGTGCCCGAGCGCGCGCAGGACCTGGATCTGCTTCGGCGTGTTCGAGATGTGGTCGTCGCCGCGGATCACATGGCTGATGCGGTCGTCCATGTCCTCGACGGGCGAGGCGAAGTTGTACGTCGGACGCCCGTCGGACCGGACGAGAACGAGGTCCTCGAGCTGCTCGTTGGGGAACTCGATGCGCCCGCGGATCGCGTCGTCCCACGCCGTGACCCCTTCGTCGGGCATGCGGAAGCGGATCGCGCCCTCGTCCTCGTACGCGGCGCCCTTCTCGACGAGCTGCACGACGAGCTCACGGCAGCGGTCCATCGCGTCGAGCTGGAAGGTGACCGGGCCGTCCCAGTCGATCCCGAGCCAGCCGAGCGACCGCTGGATCTGGTCGACGGCCTCCGCGACCTCGCGGCTCGTGTCGGTGTTCTCGATGCGGAGCAGGCACTCGCCGCCCTGACCGCGGGCGAAGACCCAGTTGAACAGGAACGTGTGGACGCCGCCGATGTGGAGGAGCCCCGTCGGGGACGGAGCCATGCGGACGCGAACGCTCATCGCGCGTGATCGTAGTCAGGCGGCCGTCGCGGCCGGTGCCGGGGCGGCCCGGCGGATCGCCCAGACCGAGGGCAGGGCGAGGATCGCCAGCCACGACGCCCACATGACGACGAGGCAGAGCCAGAGCGTCTCGGTGAGGCCGATCGAGGCGGCGAGAGGCGCGACCAGCGCCGTGCCGACCGGCATGAGGACGAACGAGCCGAGCGTGTCGTACGACGCCACGCGCGACTGCGCCCGCTCGGGCACCTGCTGCTGGAAGACCGTGAACCACAGCGTCAGGTGCACGGCGATCCCGAGGCCGCCGAAGAAGGCGGCCACCGCGATGAGCCACGTCGGCGCGCCGAGCGCGAGCGAGAGCGCCTGCAGCGAGATCAGCATCGCGGCGAGGACGCACGCGACCATCGGCCGGTCGGGCCGGAACCGGATCGCCAGGACGCCGCCCACCACGGCGCCGATGCCGCCGGCGGTGAGGATCGCGGCCCACGCGCCGGCGCCGCCGAGACGCTCCTCCGCGATCGCCGGCCCGAGCACGTTCCATCCCGCGAAGGTGAGGTTGCCGATCCCGAAGAAGAGCACCGACGCCCAGAGCCACGTCCGCGACGCGAACTCCTGCCAGCCCTCCCGGAGCTCCGCGAAGAAGCCGGGCGAGTCGGTGTCCTCTCGCGGCGGCACGCGCATGCGACGGAGGATGTCGGCGCACACGAAGAAGCTCACGGCGTCGAGCGCCAGGGCGGTCCCGGGGCTCCCGATGACCACCACGACGCCGCCGATCGCGGGGCCGAGCACGCCCACGAGGTTCCGGGTCATCCCCTGCAGCGCGTTCGCCTGCTGGAGCCGCTCCGGGCGGACGGTCTGGGGCACCAGCCCGACCTCCGCCGGGATCACGAGCCCGAGGCCGAGGCCGTAGACGGCCTGGAGGACGACGATCGCCTCGATCCCTCCGGCTCCCGAGAGGACGCACGCGGCGGTCGCGGCCTGGGCGACTCCCTGGACGAGCGAGGCGCCGACGAGCACGAGGTTGCGGGGCAGGCGGTCGGAGAGGACGCCGCCGCCGACCACGACGAGCGCCTGGACGCCCTGCCGAACCGCGAACACGACGCCGAGCGCGGTCGCCGAGGCGATGTCGAGCACCGCGAAGGTGAGCGCGATCCCGGCGATCCGGTCGCCGGCCGTCGTGATCGTGGTCGCGCCGAAGAGCAGCCGGAAGTCGCGCTCGCGGAGCGCGCCGAGGCGTTCGCGACGCGGCGTGGACACGGACGCCGAGGGTAGTCGCGCGCGCCGGCCCGCCTGTCGGTAGGCGACACCTTGACGCGGAGATCGGTGCAGACCGACGACCCGAGGTAGCGTCCACCCGATGCTCTTCGGCGCACACGTCTCGTCGGCAGGCGGGATCTCGAAGGCGATCGACCGCGCCGAGGAGCTCGGCTGCGACGCCGTGCAGATCTTCACGCAGAGCCCGCGGATGTGGCGGCCGACGGCGCATGCCGAGGACGAGGTCGAGCGGTTCCGCGCACGCCGCGACGAGGTCGGGATCCAGTCGGTCGTCTGTCACGCCCTCTACCTCGTCAATCTCGCCGCGCCCGACCGCGAGATCCACAAGAAGTCGGTCGCGGCGATGCGCGCCTCTCTCGACACCGCCGCCGCGATCGGCGCCGACGGCGTCGTCTTCCACCTCGGCTCGCACCTCGGCGTGGGAATGGCGAAGGGCCTGAAGCGAGCCGTGCCGCCGCTTCGCGAGCTCCTCGAGCTCACGGACGACCGGCTCTGGCTCGTGCTCGAGAACTCCGCCGGCGCGGGCGGCACGATGGGACGGTCGGTGGCCGAGCTCGCCGCGATCTTCGACGCGCTCGACGGGCATCCGCGGCTCGGCATCTGCCTCGACTCGTGCCACTGGTGGGTCTCGGGCGTGGACGTGACCGACCGGGCGGCGCTCGACGACGCGCTCGCCGAGCTCGACGGGTCGATCGGGCTCGACCGGCTCCGCTGCCTGCACGTCAACGACGCCGACGCAGCCCTCGGGTCGAACCGCGACCGCCACGCGACGCTCGAGGCGGGCCAGATCGGCGACGGGATGGCGACCTTCCTCGCCCATCCCGCGTTCCAGGGCCTCCCGGCGATCCTCGAGACCGCGGGCGAGAAGGGCTACGCCGAGGAGCTCCGGCTGATGCGCGCCCTGTACGCGAAGGGCCGCCGCCGCCGGCCGAAGCGGCGCGCCTGAGCGAGCGAGGCTCTTCGCCAGCGATCGCTGCAGCTTGCGGCGCCGAAGGCGACGCCTTCAGGGATGTGCCCCGCCGCAGGCGGGGACCCCGCGGCCGGTTCCGCTCCTGCGGGATCGCCTTGCGGGACTAGTCCGATAGCTGCGCGAACACCCGGAAGCTCGGGCTCGCGAGCGGGACCTCGAAGAACTCCGGGTTCCGGCAGCCGACCTCGTCGGCGCGGTGCTCGTAGCAGGGCGAGATCTCCGAGTGGCACATCGGCAGCGGCGTCCGTCGCGCCTTCACGGCACCGAACCCGTCGCGCCGCGCCTCGAGCTCGCCGAGCAGGTCGAGGTCGATCTCGACGTCGAACACCTTCTGCATGCAGCCCATGTACGTGTGCCCCCACGCCTCGTACGCGTAGACGAACGGGCACCCGCGCGCGACGCACGCGGCGGGGTACACGACCCGGTCGCAGTGCACCTCGCAGCGCCGGCACTCGACCTCGTCCTGTGGTCGAAGCGGGATCTCCGCGGGGGCCGTCGTGACGGGCGCGACGTCACTCATGCCCGGATGGTGGCAACCCCGACCACGGTCGCGCAAGTCTTGACGTCGCAGGCTCGAAACGGGTAGGCGCGCGCACGCTCGGGCGTCTGACGGACAGGTGTTGGCACCGTTGGCGGCACGGGTAGGGTTGTCGCTCGTGGTCCGCCGCATCCTCTTCGCCGGTCTTCTCATCGGGCCGCTCACGATCGCGCTGCACTACCTCGCAGACCTCGACGAGACGGTCGAGTTCGTCCTCGCCGCGACCGCCCTCATCCCCCTCGCCTGGCTGATCGGCGAGGCGACGGAGCACGCTGCCGAGCACACGGGGCCCGGGATCGGCGGCTTCCTCAACGCGACCTTCGGGAACGCCCCCGAGCTGATCATCGCGCTCATCGCCGTGCACGAGGGGCTGACCGAGGTCGTCCGCGGATCGCTCACCGGCTCGGTGGTCGGGAACCTGCTGCTCGTGCTCGGCTTCTCGCTCCTCGCAGGCCCGCGCGGCGAGATCGACCGCTGGTCGAGCTTCATGTCGTTCGGCGCGATCGCGCTCGCGATCCTGCTCTTCCTGATTCCCGCGATCCCGTCGTGGGAGGGCGACCCGGACCGCGACCTGATCGTCAATCTCTCCGTCCCCGTCTCGATCGCGCTGCTCGTCGTGTACGTCGTCGCGACGTTCTACTCGCTGCGCCGGCACCGGCAGATGCACGTCGCGAGCGACGAGGAGATCACGGGCTGGAGCCTGCGCGGGGCGCTCGGCGTGCTGGCGGCCGCGACCGTCGTGACCGCCCTCGTCGCCGAGATCCTCGTCGGCTCGCTCGAGGTGTTCTCCGAGGAGGTCGGCCTGAGCGAGTTCTTCGTCGCGGCGGTGATCGTCGCGATCGTCGGGAACGCGGCCGAGCACGGCGGCGCGGTCGTCGTCGCGTACCGCGGCAAGGTGAAGCTCGCCGCCGAGATCGCGCTCGCGTCGGCGGCACAGGTCGCCGTGTTCCTGATCCCCGCGGTCGTGCTGCTCTCGTGGCTCATCGACCCGCTGGCGCTCGGGTTCCGCGAGGTCGAGATCGCCGCGCTCACCTTCGGGCTCGTCGTGACGACGATCACGCTGTGGGGCGGTCGCGCTTCGAAGGCGCGCGGGGTCGTCCTCCTCGTCGCCTACGCGCTCGTCGCCGTCGCGTTCTACGCGGCCGGCGACCGCGACGGTCCGACGAGGCGCTCTCGCCGAACGTGGCCGGCGCCCTCGTCAGCGGATAGGTCGCGACGTAGAGCTTGACGACGGCGCCCTCGCCGTCGCGGACGACCCGGAGCAGCTCCCCGAGCTCGCGGCCGTCGACGATCCGCCACCGGTCGTCCTCCTCGCGCGTGAGCCAGGAGACGTTCCGGCCCTCCGGGTACGCGAACGCCTCGAGCCGGAGGCGCCCGCCCCGCCAGGACAGCGCGAGCTCGGAGCCTTCCGACCACCAGCGGCCGAGCAGCGGCACGACGTCCTCCGGCACGCCGTCGTCCGGGCGCCAGAGCTCGGGCGCACGAGGAAGCGCGTCGAGCGCGGCCTCGCTGAGGTCGAGCGCGAGCGTGTCGGGCGCGGCGCCCGCGCTCGTGTTCACGAGAACGGCTGCGCCGGTCCGTCTCGCGCCGGTGGACGCAGAGCGCCGCGAGGAATCCGGGCATCGCCCCTGCCGTGCCCGACGTACACGCGCTCGCCGCGACGGTAGAGGCCGAGGCCGAGCCCCCAGCCGAGTGACCAGCGCGCCTCGTCGACCATCGATCGGACGCGCGCCATCTCGTCGACGGTCTCCCGGAGGAGCACGCCGTCGCGCCCGGTGGCGATGAAGTCGCCGAAGCGGGCGAGGTCGTCGACCGTCGACCAGAGCCAGCCGATGGCCGCGGTCGGCCCCTCCCCGGCCAGGTCGGGCTCGACCGTGACGCGGTCCGAGTACGGGTCGACGTAGTACCCGGTCGCGCGCGGGCCTGGAGGGTCGAACCCGGTCCGGCCGAGCCCGAGCGGCTCGAGCACCCTCGACCGGAGCGCCTCCTCGTAGCCGCCCTCGCAGCGGCGCATGACGACCTCGCCGAGCAGGCCGATAGGCGAGGTTGGAGTAGTGCCACGCCTCTCCGGGCCGGAGCACGCGCTCGGCGTCCTCGAGGCCCCCGAGCAGCTCCTCCCGGGACGGCGGGGTCAGCGTCTCCCAGATCTCGCCCGGCGGCTCGCGCTGGAGCCCGCTCAGGTGCGCGAGCGCGTCGCGGATCGTGAGCCCGACGGGCGCCTCGGGGATGTGCGTGCGCAACGAGTCGTCGAGGTCGAGGACCATCGCATCGCGGAGCTGGAGGATGCAGACGGCCGTGAACGTCTTCGTGATCGAGCCGATGCGATAGGCGTGCTCGGTCGTCGCGTCCTCACCCCGCCCGACGTCGGCCGACCCGAGCGCCGACCGCCACACCACCTCGCCGTCGCGAAACACCGCAGCGCTCACGGACGGGATCCGCTGCTCCGCCTGCGCGGTCGCGAGGATCCGATCGAGGGTGTCGCGCAGCTCGGTCACGTCGCCTCCAGGTGCTCGGCGATGATCCGCGCCGCCTCCGCCGGTGCCGTCCTCGACGTGTCGATCGTCGGGCCGGTCGTCCCCGGAATCGAGCTCGTGAAGTCGTACTCCGCCAGAAAGCCGCGGAGATCCTCGGCCGAGCCGAGCTTGCCGTGCTCCCGGCGTCCGGCATCCGTCACGCGCTCGAGCAGGACGTCGTCCGACGCCACGAGCTGCGCATACCGCACGCGTCCGCCACGGTTCGCGAACGCGCCGGACAGTCGCGAGATGCTCGCGTCGTCGACCCCCGCCGCGTACGCGTAGGTCGCCACGATGCTCACGCCTTCACGGGCGGCTGCATCGAACAGCACCGCCCTGACGTCGCCGACCGTCCGGAAGAAGGCCTCGTCCTCCCAGCCCAGGATCGACAGCACCGGGTCGATCGACACGTGGTTGTGGACGAGCCGGTAGCCGGTCCGGGCGGCGATCTCCTTCGCGACCGTGAGCTTCCCGACGGCGGGCGGCCCGTAGACGAGGCACAGCGTCGGTCCCTCAGGCCGTGACACCGGCTCCGAGCGCTCGCGGTGCGAGCTCGATCGCGCGGTCGATGTCGTCGTCGTCGAGATCGAGGTGCGTCACCGCGCGGATCACCGTCGGGTGGATCGTCGAGGAGAGGCCCACGCCCGCCTCGCGGAGCGCGGCGAGCGCCTCGTCGCGCCCGAGCCCGAGCGCGCCGACGTCGAGCTGCACGAAGTTCGTCTGCACCTGCTCGAGGTCGACCGGAAGCCCCGCCTCGCGCCACCCGTGGGCGAGCCGCCGCGCGCGCGCGTGATCCTCGGCGAGCCGGTCGACGTGATGGTCGAGCGCATACACCCCGGCCGCCGCCACGATCCCCGCCTGCCGCATCGCGCCGCCGAAGAGGTGCTTCTCGCGCCATGCGCGCTCGATCGCATCCGCCGGGCCGGCGAGGAGCGCTCCGAGCGGGCAGCCGAGCCCCTTCGAGAGGCAGAGCGTCACCGTGTCGAAGAGGCCGGCGATCCGCGCCGCGGGGACATCGGTCGCGATCGCGGCGTTCATCAGGCGTGCGCCGTCGAGGTGTGTCCGGAGGCCGCGCTCCCGCGCCGCCCGGGTGATCGCCTCGAGCTCGTCGACCGGCCAGCAGCGCCCGCCCGAGGAGTTGTGCGTGTTCTCGACCGCGAGAAGCGTCGCCCGCTGGTCGGCGGACTTCGTGCTCGGGATGGTCACCGCCTCGAGCTGCTCGACCGTGAAGCGCCCCTCGCTCCCGTCCAGCGTCTCGATCATCAGGCCCGCATGGGCCGCAGCGCCCCCGTACTCGTAGATGACGACGTGCGCGAACCGGTCGGCGACGAGCACGTCGCCGGGCCGCGTGTGCAGCTTGAGGGCGATCTGGTTCGCCATCGTGGCCGTCGGGAGGAAGAGCGCCGCCTCCTGGCCGAGAAGGGCCGCCGCACGCTCCTGCAGGGCCGTCACCGAGGGATCCTCGCGACGCTGCTCGTCGCCGACCTCGGCGGCGGCGATCGCAGCGCGCATCCCGTCCGTCGGGCGCGTCGCGGTGTCCGAGCGCAGGTCGATCACGGCGATCACCCTATCCCGCACGACACCGGCGGGCGGTGTCAGGCTGCGCGGACGCGCTGCCCGCCGAGCGCATCGGGGAGACCGCTGGCGCGGGACGCGGGCGCCTACGCGCGGTGGGCGCTACGGAGCTGCTCGGCCATGCCCGTGTGCAGCCCGACCTCGTACTCGTACGAGCTCGTCACCGTGGCGCCCGCCTCGCTGGGCTGCCTCGCTCCGCACGCGGCTCGCGGCGATCCGGCTCCGCTCCATCGCGTCGAACGACTCCCACAGCGTCACCGTCATCGCGTTGAGCCCGTCCCGCTCGACGAGGAAGAAGCCCTCGACGAAGCCCGTCGAGCTGACGGATGCCGTCGATCGCCGGCTCGAACGCCGTCATCGCCTCGGAGGCGCGGCCGTGCTCGAGCTCGTAGGTGGAGACTCGCGCGAACATCGCACCCACCGTCTACCCGGTCGCGGGCGACTGAAACACCTCTCATGGGCGGTACCGTTGCGACGTGGATCTCACACTGCTCGAACGCCGGGTCGGGGAGCTCGGGCAGCCGCCCTACCGGGCGCGTCAGGTGTGGGAGTGGACGGCCCGCGGGGCAGACGGGTACGGGGCGATGACGAACCTCCCCCGCACGCTGCGCGACGCGCTCGCGGTCGACGTCCCCTTCTCGACGTTGACGCCGGAGACGGAGCAGCACTCGCGCGACGGCACCGTCAAGACGCTCTTCCGGACGGCGGACGGCCATCCGGTCGAGGCGGTCCTCATGCGCTACCGCGACGGACGCCGCTCGGTGTGCGTCTCGTCGCAATCGGGCTGCCCGCTCACGTGCACGTTCTGCGCCACCGGCAGCATGGCGTTCGGGCGCAACCTGACCGCATCGGAGATCCTCGACCAGGTGCTCCACTTCCGGCGGACCGAGCCGCTGAACCATCTCGTGTTCATGGGGATGGGCGAGCCGTTCATGAACGTCGACGCCGTGCTCGACGCCGCGCGGCGTCTCCCCGAGATCGGCATCACGCATCGGCGCACGACCGTCTCGACGGTCGGCTGGATCCCCGGCCTCGAGCGGTTCGTCGAGGAGGTCACGGAGCCGATCCGGCTCGCCTTCTCGCTGCACGCCGCCGACCCGGGGCTCCGCAGCGAGCTGATGCCGGTCAACGACCGCTACCCGCTGGCGGACGTGCTCGCGCTCTGCCGTCGCCACGCCGAGCGGACGAACCGCCGGGTGTTCGTCGAGTACGTGATGCTCGCCGGCGTCAACGACGCCCCTGCGCAGGGCCGCCTGCTCGCGGCGCTCCTCGGGCGCGATTCGTTCAAGGTGAACCTCATCCCGTACAACCCGACGGGGATGTACGACGGCTCGTCGCGGGACACGGTGGCCGCGTTCAAGGCGGAGCTCGGCAAGGCAGGCGTACCGGCGACGGTCCGGCTCACGCGCGGACGCGACATCGCCGCCGCCTGCGGTCAGCTCGCGGCGCCCGCGAAGACGAGTCGACGGACGCCCGCGCCTGCGTGACCCCCGCGGCTTGGCGCGTGTCGGGGCGTCCGCCACACTGCCTCGGATGACCGGGGAATCGGGCGTACGGCGTCGACGAGCAGACCGGCCTCCGGCGCGCGGCCCGGATGGCGACGGAGCGCACCGAGGCGCTCCAGCGGGTCACGGCCCACCTCTCGGCGGCGGCGACGCCACAGGACGTCATCGACGTCGCCGTCCGGCTCGGCCTCGCGACGATCGGCGCGTCGGGCGGATCGATCGCGACGCCGACCTCGTCGGCGGGCCAGCTCCACCGCGTGACCGCGGGCTATGCCCCGGACGACGCTCTCAGTACCTGGGCCGATGTTCCCGATCGAGGCGCCGCTGCCGGGGCCCGAGGCGGCCCGGACGGGCGTCGAGCCGCTGGCTGCGCGACCGGGAGGCGGCCGAGGAGGAGTACCCGCTCCTTCGCGAGGTCTTCGCGCACACCGAATGGCGCTCGCTGTGCGCGCTGCCGCTTCCGACCCGTGAGCGGTTCGGGTTCTTCGTCGCGTTCTTCGCCGAGCCGCAGGAGTTCGATCCGGAGGCACGCTCGTTCGTCGAGACGATCGTCGGGCTGTGCGCCCAGGCGCTCGAGCGGGCCGACCTCCTCGCCGCGGCGCAGGTCGCCCGGGACCGGGCCCGCCGCCTGCAAGCCGTCACGGCGGCGCTCTCCGCGGCCGCGACGCCGGCGGAGGTCGTCGGGACGTTCGTCGACGAGGGATTGCATGCGACCGGCGCCGAGGCGGCGCTCGTCTACGTCCAGGCGGGCGAGATGGCCGAGCTGCGCGCGCACGCCGGGTACGCGGCGAACGTCGTCGCCGGCTGGGAGGCGATCCCCTCGTCCGCGGACGTGCCCGTGTGGCACGTCCTCCGGACGGGCGAGACGATCGTCTTCGAGTCACCCGAGGACGCGCAGCGACGTTTCCCGGCGCTCGCTCGGTCGCCGACGGGAGGCGAGGGGCGCCCGACGCTCATCGCGCGGTTCACGTCCGGCGCCGTGACCGGCGCCGTCTGCGCCACCTATGCCGCCGCACGCGGGATCGCCTCCGACGACGTCGCCTTCGTCGAGACGATCGGCCATCTCGCCGGACAGGCCCTCGAACGGGCACGGCTGCTCGAGTCGGAGCGGACAGCCGCCGACCGCCTCGGCCGCCTCCAGACGGTGACCGCCCTGCTCGCGGGCGCGATGACCGTCGAGGAGGTCGCCCGGATCATGGTGCACGAGGGCGTCGATGCCCTCGACGGCGCGGCGGGCGCACTGGTTCTCGCCGCGGAGGACGGCATGCTCGAGACGATCGAGGCGATCGGCTTCAGCGACGAGCTCCTCGACCTCTATCGACGCTTCGCGCCCGACGACCCCGTCGTCGCGGCGCAGGTGTACTCGAGCGGACAGCCGCGGTGGGTGGAGTCCCTCGACGAGATGACGGCGACATACCCGCAGGAGGAGCTCGCCCTCGATCCCCACCTGCAGGCCGAGGCGTACGTCCCGCTCTCCTCCGTCCGCGGCGCCGCCCTGGGCGTGCTCCTCGTCAGCTTCGAGGGCCCGCGGCGGCTGACCGAGGGCGAGAAGTCACTGTTCCTCACGCTCGGCCGGCAGTGCGCCCAGGCGATCGTGAACGCGCGGACGTTCGAACGGCAGTCGCGGATCGCGGAGGAGCTGCAGCGCAGCCTGCTTGCCCGCGGAGCTCCCCCCGCCCCAGGTGGTCTCGAGCGCGGTGCGCTACCTGCCGGGAAGCGCCGAGGCGGACGTCGGCGGAGACTGGTACGACCTCGTCGCCGTCGACGACGGACGCGTCGGCGGCGGAGTGGGCGATGTCGGCGGCAAGGGTGTGCTCGCCGCCTCGCAGATGGGCCAGCTCCGCACGGCGCTCCGCGCCCACACCCTCGAGGGCCTCTCGCCCGCCGCCGTCCTCGCGCGGCTCGACGCACTGGCGAAGACCGGCAGCGTCGACCTCTTCGCGACCGTCGTCGCCTTCGACATCGACCTCGCGACGGGGACGTGCCGCTACTCGTCGGCCGGCCATCCACCGCCCGCTCTCGTGCGCCGCGACGGGACGGTCGTCCTCCTCGACGAGGCAGGGTCGCTCCCCCTCGGCGTCGCGCCGGCGCCGCACTACCTCGACGGTGAGGTACGGGTCGGCCCGGACGAGACGCTGTTCTTCTACACCGACGGCCTGATCGAGCGGCCGACCCAGCCGTACGACGTCGGCCTCGCACGGCTCGTGGAGTCGCTCGCGGCGCATGCCGGAGCCGATCCACCCGAGCTGGTCGACGCCGTGCTCGACGATCTCGTCTCCTTCGAGGAGCGGCCCGACGACATCGCCGTGCTCGCACTGCGCCCCGCGCCCGCGGACGGCGAGCGCTTCTCGCGGCGGTACGCGCTCGAGCCGCCGATGCTCGCGCTGCTCCGCGCCGACCTTCGCCGCTGGCTGCTCGGGATCGGTGCAGACGGAGACCTGGCCGACGAGATCGTGCTGTCGACCTCGGAGGCGGTCGCCAACGCGATCGAGCACGCGGAGACGCCGGCGCAGCAGACCGTGGAGGTCGAGGCGAGCCTCCGCGCGCCGGACGTCGTCGTGGTCGTCCAGGACTTCGGCACGTGGCGGGAGCCGCCCCGGACGACGGATCGCGGCCGGGGGCTCGTCCTCATTCGCGCGCTGATGGACAGCGTCGACATCGAGCCCGCCCCACGCGGCACGCGCGTCACGATGCACCGCCGCCTGACGAGCTCCGCCGAGCGGGCGCCGGCTCCGACCGAGGGATAGCGCGTCGGCCGGGAACGGCCGTACGATCGAGACCCCAACCTCGGAGGTCTCCAATGCGACGGATCCGCCGTCCCTCGCCGTCCATGGTCGTCGCCTGCCTCGCGCTCGGCGTCGCGCTCTCCGGCTCCGCTGTCGCGGCGTCGGTCGCGCTCGCACCGAACAGCGTCGGCACGCCCACAGCTCAAGTACGAATGCCGTCACGACCGACGAAAGTCCAGAACGGCACGCTCCTGCAGGGCCGACTTCAGGGCCGGCCAGGTGCCCGCCGGGCCTGCCGGGCCCGCAGGTCCCGCCGGTCCCGCAGGCGCGGCGGGCGCGGCCGGCCCTGCCGGTCCCGAGCGACGCGTACGCACGGTTCCTGAACGGACCGATCGCCGATCCCGGCAGCTCAACACGACGCTCGCCAACCTCGCCGATCCCACAGGCCGGGCAGGTACGTGCTCTGGGCGAAGGCGTACATCTCGGCCACCGCCGCCGGCGTCGCCACTCTGTCAAGCTGGTCGCGGGAGGCGACTCGGACACGTCGACTCGACGTCTCGCGAAACGGCAACCTGCCGTTCACGCTCTCGAATCTCGTCGTCCACGAGTTCGCGGCGGCGGGTAGCGCGGACTTCCAGTGCGCTGCGACGGGAACGCTTCAGGCGAACTTCATCAAGATCGCCGCGATCCGCGTCGCGAACCTGACGAACTCGGGCTGAGTGGCACTTCCCGGCGGTCGGCCGTCAGGCCGGCCGCCGGCCCGTCAGAGCCTGCGGATCGCGTCGCCGACGCGAACGGTGCCCGGCTGCACGACCCGGGTGTTGATCCCGCGGAGGTTGAGCGCGCGCCCCTCGGGTGAGTTCACGAACTTGAGCGCCTCGAGACCGAAGCGCGCGCTGAACTTCTTGCAGCCGGTGTGCGGGTCGTCCGTCACCTCGATCACGGCCGTACCGACCGCGAGCTGCGTCCCGGGCGGGATGTGCTCGCCGCTCAGGTCGAAGTCGACGAAGAGCTGGTCGCCCGCGAGTGGCCAGCGCTCGCGATCGCCCGCGACGAGGGCCGCCGAGCGCGCGTTCGTCACCGTGATCTGGGCCTTCTCGTTGGCCGGTCGCCCACCGGAGCGGCCGCGCGCACGCCATGAGTCGCCGACGAGCCCGTCCTCGAGGTCGAGCTCGGCCTCGTCCACCGTCTCGCGCTCGTCGACCGTCGGCCGGCGCACGATCAGCTCGACGACGCCCTCGCCCTTCGGGGCCGCGCGCAGGTGGTCGAGCCCCGCCTCGAGCTCGGCCGGTGTCGCGTAGACCGTCATCAGTCGGCCACCGTCGCGTGGCGGCGCACGATCTGCCAGCGGGCGTTGCGGCGTGTCCAGATGTCGGTCACGTGCATCCGGTGCGTGAGGTCGCGCCCGTCGAACCGGGCGACCTGGCTGTAGCGCGAGACGAGCACCGCCGTGTTCCCGTAGATCTCCGGGTCGATCTGCTCGTACGTGAACTCGTCGATCTCGTACGGGCCCGCGGCCGCGAGGAGGAACTCCTCCCGATCGAGCTGGCCCGCCGCGCCCTGCAGCGTGAACTCCGAGGCGAGGAGCTCCTCGAGCCGCTCGACGTCGTGCTCGGACACGGCGCGCGCGAGATCGTTGGCGAGCTCGATGAGCTCGTGGGAGACGGCGACGGTCATCCAGCCTCGATCCTATCGGGCGCACCCGACTCGTCGAAGGCGAACCGGACGACCGGCTCCTTCGCGGCCTTCACCTCGTCGAGGCGCCTGACGGGGCGCGTCAAGGGCGCCGCCTTCAGCGTCTCCGGCTCGGTGGCCGCCTCGTCGGCGATCGATCGCATCGCGTCGACGAACGAGTCGAGCCGCTCCCTCGTCTCCGTCTCCGTCGGCTCGATCATCAGCGCCTCGGGGACGACGAGCGGGAAGTAGATCGTCGGTGGGTGGATCCCGTGGTCCATCAGCCGCTTCGCGACGTCGAGCGCCGTGACGCCGTGCTCCCGCTTCATCGTGCGCGCCGAGAGGACGAACTCGTGCATGCAGTGCCGGTCGTACGGGAGGTCGTAGACGTCCTTCAGGCGCGCGAGGAGGTAGTTCGCATTGAGCACCGCGACCTCGGACATGTCCTTGAGCGCCGGCCCGTACGCGCGCATGAAGGCGTACGAGCGAACGAAGACGCCGAACGGGCCCGCGAATCCGCGCACACGGCCGATCGACTTCGGACGGTCGTGGTCGAGCCGGAAGCGCTCGCCGTCCTGGACGACCGTGGGCGACGGGAGGAACGGCTCGAGCTCCGCGCGGACGGCCACGGGGCCGCCTCCCGGCCCGCCGCCGCCGTGCGGCTGCGAGAACGTCTTGTGGAGGTTGTAGTGGACGATGTCGAAGCCCATGTCGCCGGGCCGCGAGAGGCCGACGACGGCGTTCAGGTTGGCGCCGTCGTAGTAGAGGAGGGCGCCCCGGTCGTGGAAGATCGACGCCACCTCCTCGATGCCCTCGTCGAAGAGCCCGAGCGTCGAGGGGTTCGTCAGCATCAACCCGGCGGTCCGCTCGTCGACCTTCGCGCGGAGGTCGTCGAGGTCGAGGTTGCCGCGGTCGGTCGTCGCGACCTTCGCGAGCTCGAACCCGGCCATCGTCACGCTCGCCGGGTTCGTCCCGTGGGCCGTGTCCGCGGTGATGATCACGTTCCTCTCGTGCTCGCCCCGGTCGGCGAACGCCGCGCGCATGATCATCAGCCCGGTCAGCTCGCCCTGCGAGCCGGCCGCGGGCTGGAGCGTCACGGCGGGAAGGCCGGCGACCTCCGCGAGGATCCCCTGCAGCTCCCACATCAGCTCCAGCGCGCCCTGGATCCCGTCCTCCTCCTGCAGCGGATGCAGGTCGCGGAAGCCGGGAAGGCCGACGACGCGCTCGTTGACGCGCGGGTTGTGCTTCATCGTGCAGCTGCCGAGCGGGTAGAAGCCGGTGTCGATCCCGAAGTTCCGGTCGGCGAGCTCGGTGAAGTGGCGGACGATCTCGTTCTCGGGAACCTCGGGGAGTCGCGGCGGGCGCTCCCGGCGGAGCTCGGCGGGGATCTCGGGCACGGGCAGGTCGTGCGACGGGACGCGTCCCGCCCGCCGGCCCGGCCTGGACTTCTCGTAGATGAGCTCCATTACGCGGTCACCTCCGCCAGCACCTCGGCGAGGCGGTCGACGTCGGCCGGCGTCCGCTTCTCGGTGAGAGCGACGAGCAGGACGTCGTCGAGGCCCGGGTAGTCGCGCCCGAGCGGGTAGCCGGGATGGACGCCGTGCTCGCGTGCGCGGGCGACGACCTCGCGCGCCGGGATCGGCGTGCGGAAGGCGACCTCCTTGAACGTCGGCCGGTCGAACGCCACCGGGAACGGGACGCGCTCCTTCGCGTACGCGGCGAGCGCGGTGCACGTCTCGCCCAGCTCGCGCAGGCCCTCCGGGCCGAGCCAGCACAGGGTGATCAGGCCGCCGAGCGCGAGGAGCGTCTGGTTCGTCGTGATGTTCGACGTCGCCTTCTCGCGCCGGATGTGCTGCTCGCGCGTCTGCAGGGTGAGGACGAACCCGCGCTTGCCCTCGAGGTCGGTCGTCTCGCCGACGATCCGGCCCGGCATCCGGCGGATGAACTCCTTGCGCGCTGCGAGGAACCCGTAGTGCGGCCCCCCGTAGGACTGGTAGTTCCCGATCGACTGGCCCTCGCCGATCGCCATCGCGCACCCGTAGGCGCCCGGCGCCTCGAGGAGCCCGAGCGAGGCGAGGTCGACGTGCGCGACGGGCATCGCCCCGGCAGCGGACGCGGCGGCGGCGAGCTCGGGGGCGGGCTCGAGGCAGCCGAAGACGTTCGGCTGCTGGAAGATCACGGCGGCCGCGTCCTCCGACGCGGCTGCGAGCTGCGCCGGGTCGGTCGCGCCGTCGGTGTGCGGCACCTCGACGACCTCCATCCCGAATCCCGGCGCATAGGTCTTCACGACCTGCCGGACCTGCGGGTTCAGCGCCTCGGCCAGGACGATCTTCGTCCGGCCGGTGTGGTGGCGCGCGATGAAGCACGCGTCGGCGGCGACGGTCGTGCCGTCGTAGCCCGAGGCGTTCGAGACGTCCATCCCGGTCAGCTCGCAGATCGCGGTCTGGTACTCGAAGATCGCCTGGAGCACGCCCTGGCTCATCTCGGGCTGGTACGGCGTGTACGCCGTGAGCAGCTCGCCGCGCGAGAGGAACGTGTCGACGATCGCCGGCACGTAGTGGTCGTAGATGCCCATCCCGAGGAAGCTCAGCTCGCTCGACGTGTCGGCGTTCATCGCGGCGAGCTCCTCCATCCGGCGGACGAGCGCCGCCTCCGGGAGCGCAGCGGGCACGTCGAGCTCCCGGCCGAACCGAACGCCCGCCGGGATCTGAGCGAAGAGCTCGTCGACCGACGCAACGCCGATCGCCTCGAGCATCGCCTCGCGGTCGGCGTCCGTCGGGTGCTAGGGGAGAGGATCCGCAGCGCGCCCGCGGACCGCTGCGGCTCCAGGCTCGCTCGGCGCCCACGTGGCGCCGGTCCTGTGACGCGCCTTTAGCTCGACGTCCATCAGCCCGTCGGCCTCGCCCGCGTCGGAGAGCCGGATCCGGACGAGCCATCCCGCGCCGTAGGGGTCCTCGTTGATCGTCTCGGGCTCGTCGAGCGCCTTCTGATTCACCTCGAGCACCTCGCCCGACAGCGGCGCGATGACATCGGAGACGGCCTTCACCGACTCGACCTCGGCGTACGCCGAGTCCTTCGTGACCGTCGCACCGGTCTCCGGAGCCTCGAAGTGGACGAGCTCGCCGAGCGCGTCCTGCGCGTACCAGGTGATGCCGAGGACGGCCTCGTCGCCCTCGATCCGCGCCCAGTCGTGCTCCGGGTGGTACCGGAGGTCGTCGGGGTAGCTCTCGTTCGCCGCCATTAGTGCTCCTTCCGTGATGTGACGTCAGGAACCTGGAGGGCATCGCCGGAAGGAGCACGACGCTACGTCTCCTTCCGGTAGATCGGCTTCTTCACGACACGGGCACGGCGTGGCTTGCCGCGCACGTCGATCTCGAGCTCCTCGCCGGCCTCGGCCCGGGCGACGGGGACGTACCCCATTCCGATGCCGACGTCGAGCGACGGCGAGTGCGTTCCCGACGTCACCTCCCCGCCGCCGGCGATCGCCATGCCCTGCCGGGGGATCGCCTTCTCCTCCATCGTGAACGCGACGAGCCGCCGCTCGGGGCCGGCCTCCTTGATGCGGCGGAGCGCGTCGACGCCCGTGAACTCGGTGTCGAGCGCGCACGCCCAGCCGAGCCCGGCGGAGATCGCGTCGGTCTCGGTCGTGATGTCGTTCCCGTGGAGCGGGTAGCAGACCTCCAGCCGGAGCGTGTCGCGCGCGCCGAGGCCGCACGGGCACGACGCCGCGCTCGAGGACGACGTCCCAGAGAGCCGCCCCGTCCTCGGCGGCGCACAGCAGCTCGACGCCCTTCTCTCCCGTGTAGCCCGTCCGGCAGACCATCACCTCGACGCCTCCGACCTCGCCCATCCCGTGCGTGAACGCCTTGCCGTCGTCGAGGCCGAGCCGGTCGAGCGAGGCAGGCCCCTGGACCGCGACCAGGGCGTAGTCGTCCGACGCGTCCCGCACCTCGGTCCCGCGCACCTCGCGCTCCTTCAGCCAGCCGTAGGCCGCCTCGCGGTTGCCCGCGTTGACGACGAGGAAGTAGTGGCCGTGGCTCATGCGGTACACGATCAGGTCGTCGACGATCCCGCCGTCGTCGTTCGTCAACAGGGTGTACTGCGCCTCGCCGTCGCCCACGCGACGGATGTCGTTGGAGAGCACCGACTGCAGGAGCTCCTCGGTGGCCGGGCCCTCGACGTGGAGCTGTCCCATGTGCGAGACGTCGAAGGCGCCGGCGTCGCTGCGGACGGCGAGGTGCTCGGGGATGACGCCCTCGTACTGGACCGGCATCTCCCAGCCTGCGAACGGGACCATCCGCGCGCCGGCGGCGACGTGGCGCTCGAACAGCGGCGTCCGGCGGAGGGTCGCGCTCACGCGCGCGACAATAGCGTCGCCGCCACGGATGCGGCGGGGCCTAGACGCTCGATGCGCCGCTAGTCGCGCAGGAAGCTCGGGACGTCGATGTCGGCGTCGTCGTCCCGCGGACGCGGGTCGTAGCGCGGCACGGTCGACTCCTGCGAGCCCGTGACCGACGGCCGTCGGCGTCTCGATGCGCCTCCGGCGCGGCCGCCCGCCGAACCCCGTGGCGATCACGGTGACGCGGACGTCCTCCCCGAGCGACTCGTCGATCACCGCACCGAAGATGACGTTCGCGTTCGCGTCGGCGTGACCGGTCACGACCTCGGCCGCCTCGTTCACCTCGAAGAGGCCGATGTCCGCCGGGCCGGTGATGTTCAGCAGCACGCCTGTCGCGCCGTCGAGCGTCGTCTCGAGGAGCGGGCTCGACACCGCGGCGTTGGCGGCGGCCGTCGCGCGGCCCTCGCCCCGCGCCGTGCCGATGCCCATGAGCGCGGAGCCGGCGTCGCGCATGATCGTGCGCACGTCGGCGAAGTCGAGGTTCACGAGCCCGGGCACGGTGATGAGGTCCGTGATGCCCTGGACGCCCTGGCGGAGGATGTCGTCGGCCATCCGGAACGACTCGAGGATCGGCGTCGTCTTCTCGACGACCTGCAGCAGCCGGTCGTTCTCGATCACGATCAGCGTGTCGACGCGCTCGCGGAGGTTCTGGATCCCGACCTCGGCCTGCTCCGAGCGGCGCCGGCCCTCGAAGGCGAACGGCTTCGTCACGACACCGACGGTGAGCGCGTCGAGCTCGCGGCCGAGCTCGGCGACCACCGGAGCGGCGCCGGTCCCGGTGCCACCGCCCTCGCCGGCGGTGACGAAGATCATGTCGGCGCCCTTCAGCGCCTCCTTCAGCTCGTCCCGGCTCTCCGTCGCGGCCGCAAGCCCCACCTCGGGGTTCGCGCCGGCGCCGAGGCCGCGCGTCGCCTTCGAGCCGATGTGGATCTTGACGTCGGCGTCCGTGTCGAGCAGCGCCTGCGCGTCGGTGTTCACCGCGATGAACTCGACGCCGGTGAGACCGGACTCGACCATGCGGTTGACCGCGTTGGTTCCGCCGCCGCCGACACCGACGACCTTGATGACTGCGAGGTAGTTGCCGTTCTGGGTGCTCATCTCGACCTGCCTGAGGGTCAAGCTCTCATCGAGCTACGGGATTGGCCGAAAGCCTTGTTCCGGGCCAGGGTACGTACTCCTTTTCGACAATGTCAACGGAACCCTCAAGCGCCGCTGGAGGTCGAAGTCTCGACCTCGACCTGAGAGTCGAGGGTCGGTGGCCCGGCGACGGGCCGGTCGGGGACGCTGAGATCGAGGTATCCGGATCCGGCCGGCAGGAGCGGCAGCACGCGCCCGGCGACGGCGAGCTTGAGGTCGACGTGCGTCGGCTCCCCCAGCCTCAGCTCGAGACCGGAGCCGAGGCGGAGCGTGAGCTGCTCCTCCTCGGTCGCGACCGAGACCACGCGGCCGGGGAAGCGGACACCGGCGAGGGGCGCGACGGCGCCGACCGCGATGCGAAGATCGCCGTCGACGATCGCGCCGGGCTCGAGCGGGACGTCGCGCGCGACCCAGATCCGCGCGAGCTCCGGGCGCTTCGTCCGGGGAACGCTCGCGATGACCCGCCCGCGGTCGGAGACGACGAACGCGGCGGCGCCCTGCCGAACGACCGCGACGGGCCGCTCCGGCACGACGGTGACGCGGAGGGTGTGGGGGTACGCGCGGTCGAAGGAGACCGCGGCGACGGTCGAGAGCGCCGTGATGTCCGTTTGCGCCGCATCGAGATCGAGCCCGACGAGGCTCTCGCCGCGCCGGTCCTGGAGCGCCCGCTCGACCTGGCGCTGGACTCCGGGCGGCGCCCCCGTCACCTCGATCGCGCGCACGCCGAACAGCGGCGTCTCGCGTGCGACGACGAGCGCGAGGAGCACGCCGCCGAGCACGCCGAACCAGAGCAGCAGCGAGCGAGCGGACGGCACGATGCGCCCGAGAACGACGCTCTCCGCGGAGGTCGGTTCGCGGAAACGGGACGACGACGCTCGGTGCGCGCGCGCGCGAAGTCGATCGCCGTTCGGTCACGACCGAGTCTTCGCCGCGACGCCGGTGTTTCCTAGCCCGGGTCGGCGTCGCCGAGCGAGCCGAGCTGGACGACCTCCTGCTCGAGCGCGATCCCGAACTCCTCCCCGACCCGCCGGCGGGCCTCGGCCATCAGCAGGACGCAGTCCGCGCTGGTCGCGGCGTCGGCGTTCTCGATGAAGTTCGCGTGCCGCGGGGAGATCACGGCACCGCCGATCCGGTGCCCCTTGAGACCGCTGAGCTCGATCATCCGCCCGGCGCCGACCTCGCCCGGCGGGTTCTTGAAGACCGACCCGAACGTGCGCTTGTTGGTCGGCTGGGTCGCCTTGCGGCGAGCGACGAGGTCGGCGACCTCGGCCTTGATCTCGTCCGGCGGCCTCGGCGTCAGCCGGTACTCGACCCGCGCGACGACCTGTCCCGGCTCGAGCGACGAGTGCCGGTACGAGAGCCCCAGCTCTGCGGCCTCCAGCCATCCGCTCCCCGCGCTCGACACGACGAGGGCGCGGTGGAGGACGGCCGACCAGTCCGAGCCGTACGCACCGGCGTTCATCCGGACGCCGCCGCCGGCCGTGCCCGGGATCGCGCAGGCGAACTCGAGCCCGCCCAGCCCGGCCGAGCGCGCGCGGTGCAGGCAGACGGCGTTCGTCGCGCCACCGCCCGCGGCGAGCAGTCGTCGTCGATCGAGACGGAGGCAAGCTCGCCCTCGAGCCGGAGGACGAGTGCGTCGACGCCCTCGTCCGCCGCGAGGACGTTCGAGCCGAGCCCGATCGTCACGACGTCCATCCCACGCTCGGCAGCCCAGGCGACCGCCTCCTCGAGCTCGGCGAGCGTCGCGGGCCGCGCGAGCGCGGCGGCCGGCCCGCCGGTGCCGATCGTGGTCAGGCGGGAGAGAGGAACGCCGGTCTCGATCTCCATCCCTCTCAGCTCGCTCTCGATGCGTCGGGCAGGCCGTCGACGATCGCCCGCGCGGCCCGCCACGGCTCGCCGACCCCGAGCGTGACGACCAGGTCGCCGGGCCGCACGACGGCGAGTGCCAGGCGGGCGGCGTCGTCGAGCGACGGCGCCCAGACGCGGCGGACGGGATCCGGGACGGCCTCGAGGACCATCCGTGCGGAGACGCCCTCCCGTAGGGCGTCGCGCCGCCCCACGAAGTCCGTGACGACGGCGACGTCTGCCAGAGCCAGCGCGTCGCCGAGCTCCCGGTGAAGGTGTCGCGTCCGCTCGACGACGTGCGGGACGTAGACGGCCACGACGCGGCCGTCCGCGCGATCGCGCGCGGTCGCGAGCGCCGCGCGGATCTCGGTCGGGTTGTGGGCGTAGTCGTCGTAGACCGTCACCCCGCCGCCCTCGCCGACGCGCTGGAAGCGCCGGTCGACGCCCTCGAAACCCGCGAGAGCGGCCTCCGCCGCCGTGCGGTCGACGCCGATTCGTCCGAGCGCCTCGACGGCGGCGGCCGCGTTGCGGCGGTTGTGCTCGCCGGGGATCGACAGGTCGAACGACACCGGCTCGAGCTCCGGGCCGCGGACGACGTCGGGAACATCGATCAGCCACTCGTCGATCGCCTCGGCGAGCTCCGCGCTCGAGCCGTACGTGCCGAAGTGGTCGAGCTCGACGTTCGTGACCACGGCGACCCGGGGCCGGAGCGCGAAGGCAGAGCGGTCGGACTCGTCCCCCTCGACGACGAGCCACCCGGGGCCGGTACCGGCGTTGCCGCCGAGCTGGGGCACGACCCCGCCGATGATCCACGCGGGATCGTCGCCGGTCTCGCGGAGCGCGTGGGCGATCATCGCGGCGGTGGTCGTCTTGCCGTGCGCGCCCGTGACGACGATCGAGGGCCGCGCGGCGACGAGCTCCGCCAGGAACGCGGCGCGCGGCGTGCCGGCGATGCGGTCGCGGTGCGCGGTCGAGACGATCACCTCGAACCCGTCCGGCGGCCGTGGCTCACCACCGAGATCGACCTCGATGCCGTCGAGCGTCTCGCTGAAGATCGTCTCGTGCGCGTCCCACCCGCGCACCTCGGCGCCGAAGGCGCGTGCGACGTTCGCGTACGCCGACATGCCCGAGCCGGCGATCCCGACGAAGTACAGCCGGCGGCCCGCGAGTGGCTCCGATCGTCACGCGCGTGTCTCCGCGAGCGCCACGAGCTCGTCCGCGATGACCTCCGCTGCGTCCGGTCGCGCGAGCGCAAGCATGGCGTCGCGCATCGCGGAGAGACGCGCCGGGTCGGCGAGCAGCTCGTCGACGAGCGCCGGGACGCGATCCACCTCCGCGTCCGGCACGAGCTGCGCTCCCCCGCCCCGCTCGAAGTGGCGTGCGTTGAGCGTCTGGTGGTCGGCGGTCGCGTGCGGGTAGGGGACGAGGATCGCGGGCGTGCCCGCCGCCGCGAGCTCCCACACGGTTCCGCCGGCGCGCGACACGGCGAGGTCGGCCGCCGCGAGCGCCTCGCCGAAGTGGTCGGTCTGCGGCAGCAGGACGTAGTCGTCACGCGCGACGCGCGGGCGGAGGGCGTCGAAGTCCCGCTCGCCGCAGATGTGCAGCACCGACGGGCCGGAGGCTCCCCAGGCGGACACCGCGAGCTCGTTGAGCGACCGGGCGCCCGCGAGGGCGCCGAAGACCGCGACGACGCGTGCGTCCGCGGCGAATCCGAAGCGCTCGCGCCCCTCACTCCGCGATGCGCCCGTGTGCGCGACCGGGATCGGCCGCCCGACGACGCGGACCTTCGCCCCGTCGTGCCCGGGGATCTCGTAGGCGAGGAACAGCCGCCGGGCGAACGGCGCCGCCATCCGGTTCGCCAGCCCGAGGTGCGCGTCCGCCTCGGTGAGCGCGGCCGGAATTCGGCGGAGCCGCGCGGCGAGCACCATCGGCCCGGCGACGAAGCCGCCGCCGCCGAGGACGACGTCGGGCCTGCGCCGCGCGAGGATCCTGAGGCAGTGCATCGGGGCGGCCGATGCGCGCCACGCTGCGCGGAGCTGTGCCGCGCTCGGTCTGCGCGGAAGGCCGGAGACGGGGAAGGTGTCGAGCTCGAAGCCCGCTTCAGGCACCAGCCGCGACTCGACGCGGTCTGGGGTTCCGGCGAACGTCACTCGTCACTCCGCGATCCCGAAGCGCTTCCCCCACTGCGAGCGCGGGACGAACGTGACCGGCTGTTCCTCCGGCCGCGATCACGCACGCGAGCTTCGACGACGCGCTCATTCACCGCGATGTTAAGGAGCACCCCGACGGAGGCGAGCAGTACGAGGAGCGAGGAGCCCCCGTACGAGACGAACGGGAGCGGGATCCCCGTCAGCGGCGCGAGGCCGAGCACGGCGGAGAGGTTGACGGCGGCCTGGGCGCAGACGAGCGTCGTGATGCCCGCGGCGAGCCGCTTGCCGAACGGGTCGCGGCAGGTGAGCGCCACGCGGAAGCCTGCCCACGCGAAGACCGCGAACGCGGCGATGACGACCGCCGAGCCCATGAGCCCGAGCTCCTCTCCCACCACGGCGAAGATCATGTCCGTATGGGCCTCGGGGAGGAAGTTGACCTTCTGGATGCCCTGCCCGAGCCCCTCGCCCGTGACGCCGCCGGAGCCGATCCCGATGATCGCCTGGACGTTCTGGAACCCGGCGCCCTCGGCGTCCTTCCACGGGTCGAGGAAGCTGAAGATCCGCTCGCGCCGGTACGGCTCCATCCAGATCGCGATGAGGCCGCCGCCGACCGCGAAGGCTTGCGGCGAGGGCGAAGAGGCGAAGGGGCACGCCGGAGACGAGCAGGATTCCCGCGACCATCGCGACGAGCGAGATCGTGGTGCCGAGGTCCGGCTCGATCACGATCACGGCCGCGAACGCGCAGACGACGAGCCCGACGGGCTTCATCAGCTCGGCCATGGTCTTCGGCGGCGGCCGCCGAGCCAGGACGGCGCAGACCCAGACGCACACGGCGAGCTTCGCGAGCTCCGCCGGCTGGAAGCTGACCGGACCGACGATGAACCAGCGGTGCGCGCCGTTGATCGCCGGCCCCAGGACGAGCACGGCCGCGCAGGCGACGAAGGCGCCGACGAGCAGGATCGGCGCGAGGGGCCGGAACGCGTGGTAGTCGATCCGCGACAGGAACGCGAGAAGGACGAGCCCGCCGACGGCGTAGAGGCCCTGCTTGACGAGGAACCGCATCGGGTCGCCCTCGCCGAGCGTCGCGGACGCCGAGGTCGCGCTGAAGACCATCACGAGCCCGAAGGCGACGAGCCCGAGGGTGACGAGGATGAGCAGCTTCTGCTCGAGCTGTCCTCGGTCCGCGCGTCGGCTGCGGGTCACCCGGAGAGCTTCTGCACCAGGCGGCGGAACTCCTCCCCGCGGTGCTCGAAGCTCGTGAACTGGTCGAACGAGGCGCAGGCCGGGCTGAGAAGCACGACATCGCCCGCGGATGCCGTCGACGCCGCCGCCGCGACCGCGCGGTCCAGCGTCTCGGAGACGACGAACGGGACGCCGTGTGCCGAGAGCGCCACGTTGCGAGCTCGCGTGCCGCCTCACCGACCAGGTACGCGCGATCACCCGGCTCGAACGCGAGCGCGAGGCCGTCGTAGGGCTCTGCCTTGCCGCGGCCGCCGAGGATGACGTGCTTCCGGCGTCCGGCGAACGCCGCCAGCGCCGCGGACCGCAGCGGCCGCGTTCGTCGCCTTCGAGTCGTTGACGAAGAGGACGCCGTCGACCGTCGCGACCTCCTCGATCCGATGCTCGACGCCGGGGAACGCGGTGAGCCCGCGGGCGATCGCCGCGTCGGTGACGCCGATCGCCCGCGCGGCCGCTGTCGCCGCGGCCGCGTTCTCGCGATTGTGCAGGCCGCGGATCAGCGGCTTGGCCGGAAGCCGGTCGTCGACCGCGAACTCGACGCGACGCGCGTCTCCGGGAACAGCCCCGAACCCGCGCGGGACGACGGCGACGTCGTCGGTGCCCTGACGCTCGAATGCCCGAAGCTTCGCGGCGGCGTATGCCTCGAACGTCCCGTGGCGGTCGAGGTGGTCCGGCTCGAGATTCGTCAGCAACACGACCCTCGGCCGAAGCGTCTCGACGTCCTCGAGCTGGAAGCTCGACAGCTCGCAGACGATCCACGCGTCCTCGTCCTCGAGCACGCCGACGAGCGACGTCAGCGGCCGGCCGATGTTGCCGGCGACCTCGACCCCGAGCCCCGCCTCACGGAGCATCGCGCCGAGCAGCGCGGTCGTCGTCGTCTTCCCGTTCGTGCCGGTCACGCCGATCAGTCGATTCGGAAGCAGCCGCACCCCGAGCTCGATCTCCGAGATGACCTCCAAGCCACGTGCACGTGCCGCAGAGACCGGAGGCGCCGTTCCCGGGACGCCGGGGCTCTTGACCACGAGCCCGATCCCGTCGAGCAGCCGATCGTCCCAGGCGCCGAGTGTGACGTCCGCAGCGAGGTCGGTCGACATCGACCGCAGGATCTGCGTCGTACCCGACGACGTCGGCATCCGGCGCTCCGCAGAGCCGGCACCGCGGCCCGCCCCGATCGCGCGAGCCCGACGACGAGGACACGGTCGGGGAGGGGTGTCACGCCGCAATCGTAGGGGCCGCGACGGGCCGGAGACCCATCCGAGCGGTCCGGCACGCCCGGGCTCTTGACGACGAGATCGACGCCGTCGAGCAGCGCGTCGTCCCATTCGCCGAGCGTGACGTCCGCCGCCAGCTCCGAGACGTCCATACGCGGTATCGGCGTCGTACGCGACCACCTCGGCACCCGCGCTCCGCAGCGCCGGCACGGCCGCGCGCCCCGATCGCGCGAGCCCGACGACGAGGACACGATCGGGGAGCGGCGTCACGCCGCAATCGTAGGGGCCGGGACGAGCCCGGCCCACATCGTCCGGGTCTCCGCCAGGGCCTTGCCGGTCTTCAGGCGCGCTGCGCGATGACGACGCCGCAGACGATCGCCGCTGCGCCGACTGCGATCGCCGGCGTGACGTGGTCGCCGAGCACCACGACGGCCAGCGCGAAGCCCGAGAGCGGCTGGAGGAACTGCACCGTCGAGATGCGCGCGATGCCGCCGCGGTCGAGCGCCCAGTACCAGCCGATGTAGCCGACGACGGAGGTCACCGCGGCGAGCACCCCGACGGCGGCCCACGCCTGCCACCCGGCGTCCGGCGGCCCGTCCTGTGCGAAGAGCACCGTCGCGAGAGGCGACAGGACGATTGCGCCGAGGACGACGCCCCAGAACGTCGCCGCCGAGCTCGACACGCCGCGCGGTCGGAAGCAGCGCGCCGGCGACGTAGCCGGCCGAGACGACGAGGGCTGCGGCGAGGACGAGGAGGTCGCCGGTCAGCGTCGCGTCTCCCGTCCCCCCGCCGCGAGCCCCGATCAGGACGACCTCACCGGCCAGCGCGATCGCGCAGCCGAGGAGCCAGCCGCGGCCGGGAACCCGCCGGGCGACCGCGGCGGCGTACAGGCCCGTGAAGATCGGGAGCGCGGCGAGGATCATCACGCCGTGCAGTCCCGACGTGCGCTCCTGTCCGATCGTGTAGACGACCGGGAACACGACGAACCCCGCGGCCGCCGATACCGCGAGCAGGCGTCGCGACGGGGCAGCCCGGGGGAACGGCTCCCGCGCACGCAGGAGGAGCGGAACGGCGAGGAGCCCGGCGAGGATCGTTCGAAGGGTCGCGACGACGAGCGGCTCCATGTCCTCGAGCGCGATGCGCGTCAGGACAGGCGTCGCACCCCAGACGACCATGACGAGCACCGCGACGACGACCGGCGCCGCGAGAGCGCGTCTCACCATCTAGAGCTGGAAGCGCAGGTAGTAGCGGTAGTAGAGGACGAAGCCGATCGCGCAGAGGATCGCGCCGACGATCCAGAAGCGCACCATGATCTTCGTCTCCGACCACGCCTTCATCTCGAAGTGGTGGTGGATCGGCACGATCAGGAAGACCCGCCTGCCCGTGCGCTTGAAGCTCGCGATCTGGATCATCCAGGTGACCGCCTCGATCACGAACACACCGCCGATGAAGACGAGCAGCACCTCCGTCTCGGTGAGGATCGCGAGCGTCGCGATCGCCCCGCCGAGCGCCATCGAGCCCGTGTCGCCCATGAACATCTCCGCCGGGAACGCGTTGAACCAGAGGAACCCGATCACGCCCCCGATCAGCGCGGCCGAGACGATCGCGATGTCGAGGTACTCGTCGCTCCGGCCGGCGACGGTGTCGGCCGAGCGGAGCCAGTCGATGAGCGCGATCGCGAGCAGGGTGATGATCGAGATCGCGCACGTTCCCGCCGCGAGCCCGTCGACCCCGTCCGTCAGGTTGACCGCCGTTCGAGGTTCCGGCGATGACGAGGAAGAGGAACGGGAAGTACAGCCAGTGGAGATCGACGTTGACGTCGACGACGGGGAAGTAGATCTCCGTGTCCATGTAGCCGATCCGCGTCGTCGCCCAGCCCGACGCCGGCCGTGACGACGAGCAGGCCGAGCATCTTCCAGCGCCCGGAGAGCCCGAGCGAGCGGCTGCGCCGCACTTGAGGTAGTCGTCCGCGAATCCGAGCAGCGCGCACGCGAGCGTCGCGAGGATGATGGTGACGCCCGGGATCGTGTAGAGCGAGACCGCCAGGGCGGGCGTGAGCGCGGCGATGAGGATGAGGAGCCCACCCATGGTCGGCGTCCCCTGCTTGACCATGTGACTTGCGGGGCCCTCCTCGCGGATGTGCTGGCCGATCGACTTCCGCCGCAGCCATTCGATGAACGTCGGCCCGACCGCGACGGCGATCACCATCGCGACGAGCCCCGCGACGAGGACCCTCACCATTCCCGGGAGTGTTTCTCGATCAGAGCGGGGATGCCTTCGAGCCCCACCGCGCGGGATGCCTTGACGAGGATCGCGTCGCCGGGCGGAGGAGGCCGGCGATGTCGGGGAACGCCGCCGGCGTCGGGAACGAGGAGCTGCTCGTCGGGCGCCGTCGAGGTAGGCGCGGGCGCCGTCGCCGACGCCGACGACGACCTCGATCCCGAGCTCGCCGAGCAGCGATCGCATCTCGTCGTGGTAGCGCGCGCTCGCGTCGCCGAGCTCGGCCATCTCGCCGAGGATCGCCACACGACGCCGGTCGCCGGCGCGCTCGGCGAGGTCGAGGAGCGCCGCCCGCATCGAGGTGGGGTTCGCGTTGTACGCGTCGTTGACGACGAAGCCGCCGCCGGGCAGCTCGCGCACCTCCCCGCGCCAGCGGCTGAGCTCGATCGCGGTCGCCCCCTCGTGCGCCCGATCGAGCGGCAGGCCGAGCGCGTCGTACATCGTGAGCGCGGCGAGGACGTTCTCGGCGAGGTGGCGCTGGTCGAACGGCAGCTCGAGCTCGAGCGTGTGACCGGCCACGGCGAACCGCCATGCGGAGCCGGCACGCGTGACGCCGGAGCGGTCGAAGCGCCGCACGTCGAGGTCACGCGCGGAGGAACGGCTCGAGGAGCGGCTCGTCGGCCGGCACGACGGCGATGCCGCCCGCGGGGAGCGCGTCGAGCGCCTCGGCGTTCGCCCGCGCGACGTCCTCGACCGTCCCGACGAGCTCGAGGTGCTCGGGCCCGATCGAGGTCACGAGGGCGGCCGTCGGCCGGGCGACGGCGCACAGCTCGGCGATCTGGCCGAGGCCGCGCATGCCCATCTCCGTGACGAGCACGCGCGTGTCGGGCTCGAGGCGCAGCACCGTGAGCGGGAGGCCGAGCTCGTTGTTGCGGCTCGCCTCGGCGGCGATCGTCGGTGTGACCGCACCGGCGAGCGCGCCGAGCGCATCCTTCGTCGTGGTCTTTCCCGTCGAGCCGACGACGGCGACGACCTGCGCGTCCGAGCGGCCGCGGACGAGGGCCGCGAGCGCCGCGAGGGCGGCCTCCTGGTCGTCCGGGACGAGCGTCGCCGCCCCGCGTGCGCGTGCGTCGCCGACGAACCGGGTGCCGGTGTTGAGCGCGACGAAGAGGTCGCCGGGCCGGGAGTCGCGCGAGTCGTCGTGGACGCGGCGGATCACGCCGTCCTCCGGCCGCCCGTCGAGCCGGCCGAGCCCGAGTGCCTCGACCTCCTCCCAGCCGAGCGGGATCACCGCGTCCCCCGAACGCCGAACCGACCGCTTGCAACGACAAGTCACAAGCGCCCTCACCCGCGCTCCCTCAACGCCCGAAGCGCGGTGCGCGCGACCTCGCGGTCGTCGAACGGGTGGACGACGCCGGCGATCTCCTGGCCCTGCTCGTGCCCCTTGCCGGCGATCACGACGACGTCGCCGTCCTCGGCACGCTCGATCGCGGTCTCGATCGCCGAGCGCCGGTCGGGATCGACCTCGACCTCCGTTCCCGCGCCCTGCAGGATCTCGCCGATGATCTCGAGCGGATCCTCGGAGCGCGGGTTGTCGCTCGTCACGATCACGGAGTCCGCGAGCTGCCGCGCGACCCGCCCCATCTCGGGCCGCTTCATGCGGTCCCGGTCGCCGCCCGCGCCGAACACGACCGTCAACCGGCCGTCACCGAGCGCGCGGGCGGCACGCAGCACGGCGGCGAGGGCATCCGGCTTGTGCGAGTAGTCGACGACGACGGCGAAGTCCTGCCCCTCGTCGATCGCCTCGAAGCGCCCGGCGACCCCTGCGACGGCGCCGATTCCCTCGACGATCGCGTCCGTCGTCGAGGTCGAGCAGCAGTGCGGCTGCGACCGCGCCGAGCACGTTCTCGACGTTGAACACGCCCGGGAGCCGCGTCGACGATCTCCATGCCCGCCGCGGTGAAGGTCGAGCCGTGCGGCCCCAGCTCGAGCCTCTCCGCGCGCACCTCGGCCTCCGGGCGCAGACCGAACGTGACGAGCGGGGCGCGGTGCGCGGCCTCGAGCTCGTCCGCGAGCCGTCGACCGTACGGGTCGCCGATGTTCACGGCCGCCGGAGGGGACGTCACGCCGGTGAACAGCCGCCGCTTCGCCTGGAAGTACTCCTCCATGTCCCCGTGGAGGTCGAGGTGCTCCTGGGTGAGGTTCGTGAAGACGAGCGCGTCGAAGCGGACGCGATCGAGCCGCCGGTAGTGCGATCCGTGCGAGGACGCCTCGATCACGACGGCGTCGTCGCCGGCGTCGAGCATGTCGCGAAAGAGCCGCTGCAGGTCGATCGCCTCCGGGGTCGTGTGGGGCGCGTCGCGCGACTCGCCGCCGACGATCCACTCCACGGTGCCGACGAGGCCGGTGGAGCGGCCCTCGGCCTGCAGGATCGAGTGGAGGAGGTACGCGGTCGTGGACTTCCCGTTCGTCCCCGTGACGCCCGCCACCGTCAGGCGGTCGGTCGGGCTGCCGAAGAACGTGTCCGCGGCGACGGCCATCGACGCCCGCACGCTCTCGACGACGAGCTGCGGCACGTCGGCGTCCACGGGTCGCTCGACGACGAGCGCCGACCGCACCCGCCGCGACGGCCTCGTCCGCGAGGTCGTGCCCGTCCCGGGTCGCCCCCGGGACACAGAAGAAGAGCGTGCCCTCGGCGACGCGACGTGTGTCGTACGCGAGGTCGAGAATCTCGACGGGTCGCCCCCCGATCACATCACCCGGCGCGAGCGCGCGGATCACCGCGTCGAGCTCCACGGGAGCGATTGTAGGGGCGAGCGGGTCCCGCCCCTACGGAGTGCCGACGGCGGCGAGCAGGCTCGCGGATCGCTTCGACTCGGGCGCGTCCGGCGGTACCTCGAGGTACTGGAGCGCGAAGCGCGCGATGTCGCGGAAGATCGGAGCTGCGACGACGCCGCCGAAGATCTGGCCGCGCGGCTCGTCGACCATCACGAGGATCGCAAGGCGCGGCTTGCGCGCCGGCACGAGACCGACGAACGACGCGACGTACTTGGAGACGTAGCCCCCGTTCTCCGCCTTGTTCGCGGTGCCCGTCTTGCCGGCCACCGTGTAGCCCGGGATCGCCGCCTCGGTCCCCGTGCCCTCGACGACGACGTCGCGGAACATCGCGGTCATCCGGTCGGCGGTGTGGCGGGAGACGATCCGCCGGCCCTTGCCGTGCTGCACCTTCTTGCCGCCGACCTTCGCGATGAGGTGCGCCGGGGGGATGACGCCGCCGTTTCCGATCGCCGCGTACGCGCTCACCATCTGGAGCGGTGTCACGGCGATGCCCTGGCCGATCGGCACGGTGCCGATCGTCGACCCCGACCAGTCCTCGTACGGAAGCACGAGGCCCGGGCTCTCGCCCGGGAAGTCGACGCCGGTGCGCTTCCCGAACCCGAACCGGTCGATCCAGGACGCGAGCTCCGGCCCGCCGAGCCGCTGCGCGATCGTGATCGTCCCGACGTTCGACGACTCGGAGAGGATCTGCCGGACGGTCATCGTCTCGGTGCCGCGTATGTGCGCCTCCCGGATCGTCCGGTCGGCGACGTCGATCGTCGGCGCGAGCCGGAACGACGTGTCCGGCGCCACGAGGTTGTCCTCGAGCGCCGCCGCGACGGTGACGATCTTGAACGTCGAGCCGGGCTCGTACAGGTCGGTGACGGCGCGGTTCCGCCGTGCGTCGGCCGGTGCGGACGAGAAGCTGTTCGCGTCGAACGTCGGTGCGTTCGCCATCGCGAGGATCGCGCCGGTCCGCGGATCCATCACGATCGCCGTCGCGCCGCGTGCACGCCAGCGCAGGACGGCGTTCGCGAGCAGCTGCTCCGCGCTCGCCTGGAGCTGGTGGTCGAGCGTGAGGACGACGTTCCGTCCCGCCCGCTCCTTGCGTGAGGTGATGACGTCGATCGCCCGCCCGAGCGGATCGCGGACGACGATCTCGTATCCCGGCTTGCCCGCGAGCGTCTTGTCGAGCGAGCGCTCGAGGCCGTCGAGCCCCTTGTTGTCCGTTCCCGCGAAGCCGAGCACGTGCGCCGCGACCCGGCCCTGCGGGTACGCGCGACGCTCCTCCGGATAGAAGCCGAAGCCCATGACCCCCAGGCTGCTCGAGGTCCTTCGCCTTGACCGGGTCTGCCTTGCGCTCGACGTAGACGAAGCGCTTCGTGCGATCGCGAAGCGCCGGGTAGAGCTCGTCCGGATCGATGCCGAGCGTCTCCCCCGCCTTGATCGCGGCCTTCATGGGCGCGACGACGTTCCGGGGATCGGCGTAGACCGTCGTCGCCTGCTCTCCGATCGCGAGCGGCTCGCCCGTACGGTCGTAGATGGTCCCGCGCGCCGGCGGGGATCTCGATCGTCTCGCGATGCTGCCGGGACGCCAGCTGCTCGTAGCGGCCCCCCTCGACGACCTGCACGTACGCAGCCCGCGCGAGGGCGACGCCGAACACGACGACGAACCCCAGGACGAGGAAGCGGATCCTCGCGTTCGCCGTCTTCTCGCTCACGGCTCGTTCAGCGGCACGTACGTCGTCGCGTTGGGGTCGGCGGCGATGAGCCCGAGCTTCGTCGCCGCCTCGCTCTCGATGCGGGCGTTCGCGGACGCGCTCGAGAGCTGGGCGCGCGTCGTCGCGATGTCTGCCTTCAGCTCGGCCCGGCTCCGACGGAGCTCGTCGAGCTCGACGTTGAGGCGCAGGACGAGGACGTTGATGGCGACGACGCCGGCGAGCAGCAGGCCGACGGCGACGATCCAGACGACCGCTCCGCTGAACCCGGCGCGCGGGAGACGTGCCCGACGCGGTGCTGCGTGTGCCTCGGCGATGGTCGACACGACGGCGCTATGCCCTCACCGCGGCGCGAAGACGAGCCGACGCCGACCGTGGGTTCTCGTCGACCTCGCGCTGCGACGGGCGGATCGGCTTCCGCGTCAGCGCTCGCAGCGTCGGCTCCTTGCCACAGTTGCAGATCGGGAAGTCGGGCGGGCACGTGCATCCCTTTGCCTGCTCGGCGACGAACCGCTTCACGATGCGGTCCTCGAGCGAGTGGAACGAGATCACCGCGAGCCGGCCGCCCGGGCGCAGCATCTCGAGCGCCGCGGGAAGGGCGGCCTCGAGGGCGCCGAGCTCGTCGTTCACGGCGATCCGCAGGGCCTGGAACACGCGCTTCGCCGGATGCCCTTCGCCGAACCGCGCGGGGGTCGGGATCGCGAGCTTGATCACGTCGACGAGCTCGCCGGTTCGCGTGAACGGCGTCTCCGACCGGCGCCGGACGATCGCCCTCGCGATCGGCGCGGCGAACCGCTCCTCGCCGTAGCGCCGGAAGATCGTCACGAGCTCGCGCTCGTCCCAGGTGTTGACGATCGCGGCCGCGGTCGGCTCCGACGAGGGATCCATCCGCATGTCGAGCGGCGCGTCGGTGGCGTAGGAGAACCCGCGCTCCGGCCGGTCGATCTGCATCGAGGAGATGCCGAGGTCGAGCAGGATCGCGTCGGCCTTCACGTCGTTCGCCGCCAGCTGCGTGAGGACGAGCGCGAAGTCGCCGCGCAGGAAGCGGACGTCGACGCCGGCCCGTGCCTTGAACCGGTCGAAGTACGTCTTGGCGCCGGGATCCCGGTCGATCGCGACGAGCTTGCCGCTCCCGGCGAGGTCCTCCGCAAGCAGGCGGGCGTGGCCGCCGGCGCCGAACGTCGCGTCGACGACGGTCTCCCCCGGCCGCACGGCGAGGAGCTCGCGCACCTCGTCCGCGAGGACGGGGATGTGGTCAGTTTCCGTGCGTTGCAAGACGTTCGGCAGCATGCTCGACGCTCCCTTCGACGGCGTTCAGGTGCTTCTCCCATGCGGGTGGGTTCCAGAGCTCGAGGTGGTCGTAGTTGCCGGTGACGACCACGTCCTTCTCGAGGCCTGCGTGGCGGCAGAGCGTGGCGGGCACGAGGATGCGACCCGAGCGGTCGAGGTCGGCATCGGCGGCTCCCGAGAAGAAGAAGCGGCGAAGCTCGCGGGCCTCGCGCGAGAGCGGGTCGAGCACCGAGATGCGGGCCTCGACGCTCACCTTCCACGTCTCCCGCGGGTAGACCGCGACGTTCCCGTCGAGCCCGCGTGCGAGCACGACGCCGTCACCGAGCGCGTCGCGAAAGCGAACCGGCAGGGTGAGCCGGCTCTTCTCGTCGATCGTGTGCTCGTAGGTGCCGATGAACATCGTTTGCCTGTGTGGCCGATCCGCTCTCTGACCTCCACGGATCCCCACTTTACGCCACTTTCCCCCACTTGGCAACCCCTCTGTCGCATGCCGACGCCGACCCCGGTTTCGCGGGCTGCGCGTCCACGCGGGTCGGCGACGGCTAGCCGAGTGGGACGTGACGCGGCGAGACGCCGCGCCCGGTGAGCGCCGCCGCACCGCAGCGGGCCGCGAAGGCGACCGCATCCTGGGCGTCGAGGCCCGACGCGAGCGCGAACGTGAGCCCGGCGGCGAAGCTGTCTCCCGCCCCGTACGCGTCCACGACCTCGCCGGGAGGCGACGCCGCGGTGAACGGGCCGCCGGGGCGGGACCAGCCGCCCAGCGACCCGGACGTCGTGACGACGAGCCCGGGAGCGGGGTCGAGCTCGCCGGCGCGGTACCGCTCCGCCTCGTCGTTGCCGCTTCCGATCAATGCGTCGAGCGGGACGGCCGCGCGCTTGAGGACTTCGAGCTCGCGGGACGTCGCGGTCAGGACGCGCGCGCGACGCGCGTTGATGAGGGCATCGGCGTCGCCGGCCACGAAGAAGACCGCGTCCATCGTCCCGAAGCTCGTGCCACGGAAGCCGTTCGTCGTGCCCGCGAGGACGCGTCTTGGGGCCGACGGTGGTGATCGTCCGCTCCCCGTTCTCGTCGACGTGGGTGAACGCCCAGCGCTGAGGGCGCTCGTCGGTGGCGTCGTGCACGACGACCCCCCGCGCCTCGAGCTCGGCCTTCGCACGTCTCCCGAGATCGTCGTCCCCGAGTGCGGTGAACAGGTGCGCCTCGTCGGCGAGGAGCGCGAGCTGGACGGCGGCGACGCCCCCACCGCCTCCCGCCTCCTCCCACTGATCGAACGAGTGGGCGATCTCGCCTGCCGCCGGCACCCGCTCGACGCGCGCGAACCGGATCCACTCGACATGCCCGACGACGGCGACGCGCATGCCGAGAGTCTGCCGGTATTTGCCCGCCAGGCAGGATTCGGCAGAAGCCGAATCCTGCGGCTCGATCCCCGCCTTCGGCGGGGCAGATCCCTGAAGGCGTCGCCTTCGGCGCCGCAACTGCTTCCTCGTCTCACGCTGCACGCGCACCCCTGACGCGTTTCACTGGATGATGGATGCCGTGGCGACGATCCCGCCCTTCGAGTCGTTCTACACCGAGCACGCAGCCGAGGTGCTCCGGCTCCTCCGCCGCCGGCTCGGCCGCGAGCGCGCCGACGACGCGTTCCAGGAGACGTTCCTCCGAGCGCTCCGCGCGTACGACCGGCTCCGCCACGCCGACCACCTTCGGGCGTGGGTGCTCGTCATCGCCGAGCGCGTCGCCATCGACGCGCACCGCCGCGCGGGCGAGCCGACCGACGAGCTGCCGGAGCTCCCGCACCTCGACGGGAGGCCGGCGTACGAGGAGCTGGCGTTCCTCACCGACACGCTGCCCCCGAAGGAGCGGGCGGCGGTCGTGCTCCGCTACGGCTACGACCTGGACTACGAGCAGATCGCCGCCGCACTCGACTCCAGCCCGGACGCTGCCCGCCAGGCGACGTCCTCCGGGGTCCGGCGGCTGCGAAGGAGGGCCCAATGACCGTTCCCACCGATCTCGACCAGCGCTTCCGCGACGCCGCCGCCCGGGCGGGGATGCTCGACGCCGCCTACGACGTCATCGACAGCGAGCTCGGCCCGCTCCTCGCGGCGGTCACCGATCGCGGCCTCGCGCGGATCACGTACGACCCCGATCCCGAGCAGGAGCTCGAGCGGCTGGCCCGGGTCGCCGGCCCGCGCGTCCTCCGCGTCCCGCGGGCGCTCGACGAGACCCGGCGCGAGCTCGACGACTACTTCGCCGGCCGCCGCAGGATCTTCGACCTCGAGCTCGACCTCAGGGGCCAGGCGCCGTTCGCCGTCGCCGTCCTCGACGAGCTCGCACGCGTGCCCGTACGGGCACACGGCGACCTACGGCGATCTGGCGAGCCGCGCCGGGAACCCACGCGCGGCCCGCGCGGTCGGGATGGTCATGAACCGCAACCCGATCCCGATCGTCCTGCCGTGCCACCGCATCGTCGGCGCCTCCGGCAGCCTCGTCGGCTACGGCGGCGGGCTCGAGCGGAAGGAGCAGCTGCTCCGGCTCGAGGGGGCGATGCTGTAGCTCTCCGCGCTGTAGCTCTCCGCGAAGCGGGGATCCGCGGGGCGGATCTCCGCCGCGGCCGATCCCGCCTTCGGCGGGCAGATCCCTGAAGCGGCCCACTTCGTGGCCGAAACCACGACCGCTGGCTGCTAGCGAGGACGGCTATGCAAGCAGCCGATAGCCCACGCCCCACTGGTTGACGACGAGGCCGTCGGCGCCCTCCGCCTCCAGCTTGCGGCGGAGCCGCGAGGCGTGCGAGTCGACCGTGCGCGTGCGGATGCCGTTGCCGCGGATTCCCCAGATGTCCCGGAGGAGCTCGCGTCTTGGTGAACACGCGCCGGGGATCGCTCGCGAGCTTGGCGGCGAGCTCGTACTCGCGACCCGACAGCCGCACGGCGACCTCGCCCACCCGCACCTGACGGGCGCGATGATCGACGACGAGCGGCCCCGCCTCCACGACGTCCGCCTGGCCGAACGTCGAACGGCGGAGCAGCGCCCGGACGCGAGCGAGGAGCTCGAGGTAGACGTCGCGGGGAACGGCGTCGTCGGCGCCGCTCTCGAGCGCACGCACGCGAACGATGGGCTCGGCGCCCGGGTCGGTCAGCACGATCACCGGCACGTTCCGGTCCCACGATCGCCCGGGCTCGCCCGCGCGGAGTCGCCGGCAGAGCTCGGGCTCGCCCGCGATGACGACGTCGGGGAGCAGCCGCTCCGCGAGGTCGAGCGCCCGCGCGGTCCAGGCCGCCTCGAAGACCGTGAAGCCGTCCGCGCGCAGCTGCCGCTCGAGGTACTCCCTCGAACCCTGCTCCTGCTCGGCGAGGAGGACGGCGTTGGCTGGCACGGCTGCGACGCTAGAGCGACGGACGGCCCGACACCAGATGTCCATTGCGCCGGTTGTGTGACGATTGCCCCACATGCGTCCGGACGAGCCACGGATCGAGACGCTCGCGCTGACGGCGAACGGCCTTCGCTTCCACGCGCTCGCGGCCGGCCCCTCCGACGGGCCGCTGGTCCTCTTCCTGCATGGATTCCCGGAGCTCGCCCGGTCGTGGCGACACCAGCTGCCGGCGCTCGGCGCCGCCGGGTACCGGGCGGTCGCGCCCGACATGCGCGGGTACGGCGACACCGAGATGCGCGGGCCGTACGACGTCGGGACGCTCGTGCGGGACGTGACCGGCCTGATCGCCTCGCTCGGCCGCGAGCGAGCCGTCGTCGTCGGGCACGACTGGGGCGGCGCTGTCGCCTGGTCGGTCGCCGCGCTCGCGCCCGAGGTCGTGGAGGGCCTCGTCGCGGTGAACTGCCCTCCGGCGTCGGCGCTCGCGGACGCGCTCCGGCACTCGAAGGCGCAGCGGAGGAAGTCGCGCTACATCTTCCTCTTCCAGGTGCCGTGGCTGCCCGAGCGGCGGATGGCGAAGAACGGCGCTGCGGTCGTCGCGCGCGCTCTCGTCGGCGGCTCGCACCGCAAGGACGTCTGGCCGCAGGAGGAGCTCGACGCCTACCGCGCCGCGTTCGCGCGGCCGGGCCGGTCGAAGGCAGCGATCGACTGGTACCGCGCGGCGTTCCGCCGGTCGCTCCGGCGTCGGCGCCGCGGGCCGTCGCCGCGCGTCGCAGCGCCGACGCTGGTCCTGTGGGGCGTCGAGGACCGCTTCCTCGAGCGCGACCTCGTCTCGCCCGAGGTCTTGCGCCGCGTCCTCGCGGACGGCAACGTTCCCGAGGTGATCTTCATCGACGATGCCGGCCACTTCGTCCAGAACGAGGTGCCCGAACGCGTGAACGAGGAGCTTCTCCGGTGGCTCGGGCCGCCCTCGCCGTAGCCGCGCTCGCGTCCGCTACCGCGTCGTGGGTCACGGGCTCGCCGCTCCCCGAGCCGCGGACGGAGGTGGCGGCGGCCGCGCTCGGCTCGCGGATCGTCGTCGTCGGCGGGTTCCTCGCGAACGGCGGCAACTCGCGGCGGGTGGACTCGTACGACCCGCGACGCGACTCGTGGACGCGTCTCCCCGACCTGCCCGTCTCCGTCGACCATGCCGCGGCGGCATCGTGGCGGGGCCGGCTGGTCGTCGTCGGCGGCTACGGCGCCGACCGCGAGCCCCTCCGCGCGGCGTTCCTCTACGACGGTCGCCGCTGGCGCAGGCTGCCCGCGCCGCCCGAGGAACGGGCGGCGGCGGCTGCCGCCGCGACGTCGGACGGCCGCGTCTGGGTCGTCGGCGGGCGCACTCGCTCGGGGCTCGCGACGCGGGCGCTGTCGCTCGATCTCCGCACGCTCCGCTGGCGCGCCGTGCGCGGCCCGCGACCGCGCGAGCACCTTGCCGCGACCGCGCTCGCAGGCCGCGTCTTCGCGATCGGCGGCCGACTCGCCGGGTACGACACGAACCTCGCTGCCGTGGAGGCCTACGACCCGAGGACGAACCGCTGGTCGCGCCTTCCCGACCTACCCGACGCCCGCGGCGGCACGGGTGCGACCTCGATCGCGGGGCGGATCGTGTCGGTCGGCGGCGAGTCCCCGGCGGGGACGAACAGGACCGTGTGGGCGCTCCGGCCCGGAGCGCGGAGCTGGACGGCGCTGCCCGACCTCCCCACCCCGCGTCACGGCCTCGGCGTCGTCGCGTTCGGCGGCCGCGTCTGGGTGATCGGCGGTGGCCCGCAGCCGGGCCTGACCGTCAGCGGCGCCGTCGAGTCGCTGCCTATCCCGTGAGTGCCGCGACGGCTGCGTCGACGTCGTCGTCCGTGTTGTAGACGTGGAACGAGAGCCGGGCGTTCCCCGCCCGCACCGCGGCTCGCACGCCGGCAGCCGCCAGCCGCTCGGCGGCGCCGTCTGCCTCGACGGGCACGATCGCGCTGTTCGAGGGATCGAGCCCCATCGCCTCGCGGAAGCGGTTGGCGAGCCGCACGTTGTGCGCGTGGATCTCGTCGATGCCGATGTCGAGCAGCGTCTCGAGCGCGGTCGCGCCGCCGACCCACGAGAACCAGGCGGGTGAGATGTCGAAGCGCCGCGCGGTCTCGGCGAGCCGCAGCGGCGGGCCGTAGTACCCGTTCCGGTAGTCGCCCGTCGCCCACCAGTTCGCCATCACCGGCTCCAGCCGTTCGGCAAGCCGTCGACCGACGACCATGAACGCCGCGCCGCGGGGCGCGAGGAGCCACTTGTACGCCGCGCAGACGACGAGGTCGGCGTGCGCTGCGTCGACCGGCAGCCAGCCCGCCGCCTGGGTGGCGTCGACGACCACGAGCGCGCCGTGGTCCCGGGCGACACGGGCCACCTCGGCGACGTCGGCGACCTCACCGGTCGCCGACTGGACGGCGCTGAAGGCGACGAGATCCGTTCGCTCGTCGATCTCGTCGACGAGGCGACCCGGCGCGACGTACCGCACGTCCACGCCGCGCCGTCCCTGCACCAGCCACGGGAACAGGATCGACGTGAACTCGATGTCGGGCACGAGGACACGGGCTCCGTCCGGGAGCGCCGTCGCCAGATGGGACACGAGCTGCGACACCGTGCTCCCGAGCGCCACGTCCTCCGCTGCGGCGCCGACGAGCCGCGCGAAGAGCCCGCGTGCCTCGTCGGCCGCGTCCGCCCACGGCTCCCAGCTGGTCGCACCGACGCGCCAGTCGCCGAGCGCCGCCTGCAGGCGGTCGAACGCCCGCTGCGGCGGAAGCCCGTAGGACGCGGTGTTCAGGTACCCGCGGCCGCGCTCCCCCCACTCGTCACGCACCAGACACGGTCATCGACGGATGAGTATCGCTGTCCGTTGGGCGCGCAACGGCACGGTGAGCGCTGTCCGTTGCGACCGCGACAGCGGGCGCCTTCAGGGATCTGCCCCGCCGAAGGCGGGGATCAAGCCGCAGGATTCGGCTCCTGCCGAATCCTGCCTGGCGAGCAAGCTACAGCCGCCCGCTCCGCATCACGCCCCAGAGGAGCCACACCCCGAAGACGCCGGACAGGACGAAGCCGATGACGGACAGGAGGTGCAGTCCGAGCAGGTGCGGCCCGTCCTCCGCCAGCACGCCGATGAGCGACGACCCGACGAGCCCGCCGAGGATCACGAGCGCGACCGCGATCCGGTTGACGGAGACGTCGATGTGGTGCGCGAGGTCGTCGACGCCCGGGTTCGAGATCCGCATCAGGAGCTCGCCGTCGCGGAGCTCGTTGAGCACGTCGTGCACCTGGCGCGGCATCTCGAAGGCGATCTCGCTCAGCTCCTCCACCTCCTGCCGCGCTCGCAGCGCGAGTCGCTTCGGCGACAGCCGATCGGCGACGAGCTGCTTCGCGTACGGGCGGGCGACCTCGAACACGTTGAAGTCCGGGTAGACCTCGGCCGCGACCGAGCCGAGCGTGGCAATCGCCTTGTCGAGGATCACGAACCGCGTCGGGAGCCGCAGGTTCATCGCGTAGATGAGGTCGAGCCCCTCGCGGATCGCCTCGATCGGGTCGATGTCCGAGAGCCGGGAGCCGTAGTAGCGGTAGTAGAGCTCCTCGATCCGCGAGCGCAGCTCGTCCTCGCGGTCGCGCGGGTACCGCACGCCGAGATCCGCGAGCCGGCGGGGAAGCGCGGAGATGTTCTCGGTGGCCGCGTCGACGAACAGACGCGTGAGGCGGGCCATGTCGGCATCGGTCAGCCGGCCGACGAGCCCGAAGTCGACGAGCCCGAGGCGGCCGTCGTTCAGGTGGAGGATGTTGGCGGGATGCGGGTCCCCGTGGAAGAACGCGTGGCGGAAGATCATCGTCATCCACGCGTCGGTGAGGCGGTAGGCGAGGTCACGCCGCTTCTCGTCCGTCCATGACTCGAGCGCGAGGTCCCGGACGTGGATCCCCTCGAGCCGCTCGAGCGTGAGGAGGCGGCCGGTGGTGTACCGCCACCAGACGCGCGGGACCGCGACGCGGTCGTCGCCTGCGAAGTTCCTGCGGAACGCCTCGGCGTTCCGCGCCTCCTGCTGGTAGTCGAGCTCCTGCCGGATCGAGCGCCCGAACTCGTCGACGAGCTCACCCGTGTCGATGAAGTCGAGCTGCCGCACCCGCTCCCGGACGAAGCTGGCGGCGGAGCCCATCAACCGGAGGTCCGACTCGATCTGGCGCGGCGCCGAGGGGCGCTGCACCTTGACGACGACGTCGACGCCGGTGGGGAGCGTCGCGCGGTGCACCTGGCCGATCGACGCGGCGGCGATCGGCCGCTCGTCGAAGTCCACGAACGCGCGCTCCACCGTGAGGCCGAGCTCCTCGCGGACGACCCGCTCGACGTCCTCCATCGGGAACGGCGTCACGTCGTCCTGCAGCTTCCGGAGCTCCACGATCACGTCCGGCGGGACGATGTCCGGCCTCGTCGAGAGGAGCTGGCCGAACTTCACGAAGGTCGGGCCGAGCTCGTCGAGCATCTCCCGCAGACGGCGGCCCCGGTCGGCATCGGGCTCGCCGTCCGACGCGCGACGACGGTCGAGGAGGTAGCCGAAGCCGTGCCGCGTCGCGACGCGGCCGATCTCCGTCATCCTGCCGAGGCTGCGCTGGGACTCGGCGGCCACCTGTGGGTGCTAGTGAGCGACCTTGGCGGGGTCGTGCTCGAGAAGCCGGATCCGGTGCTCGAGCTGCGCGACCCGCAGCGCGAGGTCGTCCATCTCCTCGCGGCGCACCAGGCCCGCCTTCGCGAGCGCCCGCTCGAACGCCTCGTCGCGGCGCATCCCCAGCCGGTCGGCCTCGGTGCGCCACGCCTGCAGCGTGTCGCGGACGGCGCCGCGCATCGCGTCGCGATCGACGCCGAATCGCCGCGCCAGGTTGTCGGCGAGGTCGTCGGCCGCCTCGATACCGAGCGTCGCAAAGCCGATGCCGGCGAGCAGGAGCTCGGAGACCGGCCGCGGCCCGTCGTCAGCCTGGGCGCTCATGGCCCCAAGTGTAGGAGGCTCGAGGGTCAGCGTGCGCGGCCGTGCGGCCTGCGACCGCTCCGCCGCTGTTGCCTGCGCTCGCGAGCCGCCGAGCTCGACGCCGTGACGGGCGCCTCGACCGGCGCGGGCGTGGCGGGTGCGGGAGCCGCGGTTGCGGCGACGGGAGTCTCGAGCAGGGCGCCGCCGACCGACACGTCGACCGCAGCCTCGTCCTCGCGACGCCGTGCGTACTCCGGCTCGCGCTCCTTGAACATCGCGAGGAGCGGCGCGGCGATGAAGATCGACGAGTAGGCCCCGGCCCCGATGCCCACGAGCAGCGCGAACGCGAAGTCCTTCAGCGTGTCGCCGCCGAACAGCCAGAGCGAGACGATCGGCACGAGCGTGATGAACGTCGTGGCCAGCGAGCGCGGGATCGTCTCCCAGAGCGAGACGTTCCCGATGACGCGGAACGGCGCGCGCTTCATCAGCGGCATGTTCTCGCGGATGCGGTCGAAGATGATGATCGTGTCGTAGATCGAGTACCCGAGCACCGTGAGCACCGCGGCGACCGTGGCGGTCGTCACCTCCCGGCCGAGGAGCGCGTAGATGCCGATCGTGATGAGCACGTCGTGCGCGAGGGCGACGAGCACCGGCGCCGCGAACTTCCACTGGAACCGGAGCGAGATGTAGCCGACGATCAGCAGCAGCGACACGATGATCGCGAGGATTGCGCCCCGTGCGATCTGGCGTCCGAAGCTCGCCGAGACGTTCTTCACCCCGAACGCCTCGGCCTGCACGGCGTTCGTGAGGTTCGCCTGGAGCCCCTGCACCTCACTCGTCGTCAGCGACTCGGTGCGAACGGTGAAGCTGCGGTACGCGTCTCCCCCGGTCGAGGCTCCGCGGCCCTGGATCTGCGCGCTCGCCTCGCCGATCCGCGCCGCCTCGGCGCGCACCTCGTCGAGCGAGACCGGCGTGGGCGTCTCGAACGCGATCTGCGTGCCGCCCTTGAAGTCGATTCCGAGGTTCAGGCCCTTGATCGCGATCGCGCCGATTGCGATGACCACGACGATCCCGGAGATCGCGAACCACGTGTTCCGGCGACCGATGTAGTCGAGCCTGAGCCAGCGCGGGATCCCGCCGCCGGCGGCGCCCATCACCCGGGGGCTGTCGAGCACCTTCATGCCCGCGAGGACGGCGAGGAACGCCCGCGTCGCGACGACCGCCGTCAGCATCGAGATCGCCGTACCGACGAGGAGCATCAACGCGAAGCCGCGCACGCTCGCCGTCGCGACCGCGAACAGCACCAGTGCCGTGATCATGGTGACGACGTTGGCGTCGACGATGGTCGCGAAGCCCTTCGTGTAGCCCGTCTGGATGGCCGCCCGCACGGATCTGCCGGCGCGCACCTCTTCCTTGATGCGTTCGAAGATGACGATGTTCGCGTCCGCTGCGACGCCGAGCGTCAGGACGAGGCCCGCGATGCCCGGCAGCGTCATCGTGACGTTGAAGATGAGGATCGCGGCGTAGAGGATCGCCGCGTAGACGCCGAGGCCGACGACGGCGACGACGCCGAGGAAGCGATAGAAGATGAGCAGGAAGATCGCGACGGCGAGCAGGCCGACGAGCGCAGCCGTCTTCGCCTCCTCGAGCGAGTCCTTCCCGAGCGTGGCGGAGATGGCGGTCTGGTCGAGGGTGCGGAACTCGACCGGCAGCGCGCCCGTCTGGAGCACCAGCGCGAGGTCCTTCGCGTCGCCGATGTCCCCGATGCCGGAGATCTGCGCGCCGTTCGAGCCGGTGATGCCGCCCGGGTACTCCTCGAAGTCGATCGTCGGATACGACTTGATCTCGCGGTCGAGCACGATCGCGAAGCTCTGCAGCCAGTTCTGGTAGTCGCCCTGGCCGCCGCCGACGGTGTTGAAGAGGAGCTTGCCCCGCTGCGCGATCTCGCGCGTGATGTCCTCGAACTTGTCCGAGCCCTCGCCCGTGAAGTCCATCAGGACGATCGGCTCGCCCGTGCGCGTGTCGAAGTCCTGCCGCGTCCCGCTGAGGTCGAGATCCTTGCCCGTCATCTCGGGCACCTCGGGCGGGGTGTAGCGGAAGAGGTACCAGTTGTTGCTCGTCGGGTTCAGCTGGCCGACCCCGGGGCAGCTCTCCTCGCCGATGCCGCAGCTCACGACCACCGTGTCGGGGGGCACCGCGAAGAGCTTGTGGCCGGGCGGGAGCTTGCCGTCCCACTTCGCGAGCGCCGACTCCTTCGAGCTCACCGGCCCCCGGACGAGCTTCTTGCCCTTCGTCTCGAAGACGTAGTACGTGTCCGGCTCGCCCTTCGCGGCGAGTGACTGCTGGCCCGCGAGGAGGTCGTAGAGCTTCGGCGTCGCGATCGGCTGCCTCGTCCTGACGTCGATCGACGGCGCAACGAGGTTCGCCTGCAGGTCGAAGAGCTCGAGCTGCGCGGTCTTGCCGATGATCGCCGCGGCCGCGGCCGGGTCCTTGACGCCCGGCAGCTGGATCGAGATCTGGTCGTCGCCCTGCGTCCGGATCTCCGGCTCGGAGACGCCGAGCTTGTCGACCCGGTCGCGCATGATCGAGACGGAGCGATCGAGGTCTTCCTTCGTCAGCTCCCGGTCGCGCGGCGGCACGGCCTGCAGCGTCACCTCGAGGCCGCCCTGGAGGTCCAGCCCGAGCGTCGGGCGCTGTTCGAACGGTGACCCGGGGATGGCGAGCAGCCCGACCCCGACGAGGGCCGCGACGACGAGCGAGACGACGATGGCTGCTGCGCGGCGGGTCATTTCGGGCCGCTCAGGTTAGCGGTGGTCGAGCGCCGGTGTGTCCTCCGGAGCCGCTTCGCTCACGGAATCTTCGGAGTCGACAACACGGTCTTCATGTTCGGGCGTCTCGTCGGCCTCGTCGACGTCCTCGTCGAGCTCGTCGAGCTCGTCGTCCTCGTCTTCGGGCTTGACGACGCCTCCGACGGCACGCCGTGCGATCCGCACCTGGATGCCCTCGGCGATCTCGACGATCAGGTCGTCCTCCTCGTCGATGTCACGGACGATGCCGTACAGGCCGCCGACGGTGAGCACCTCGTCGCCGGGCTCCACCGACGAGAGGAGGTGCTGCTGCTTCTGCTGGCGCTGGCGCTGGGGCCGGATCAGCAGGACCCAGAGCAGAACGAACATCGCGAGGAGCAGGATCAGGCTTGCCAAGTTTCCTCCTTCGGTCCCGCGGCGAGCGAGGCGAGCACGTCGCGGCGGTAGGCGTCGAACGCCCCGCGCGTGATCGCATCCCGCGCGCCGGCGGTCAGTCTCAACGTGAACCACAGATTATGCAGCGTGAGGAGCCGCAGCCCGAGGATCTCCTGCTGGTTCAGGAGGTGGCGCACGAACGCACGCGTGAACCGCTCGCACGCCGGGCAGCCGCAGCCCTCCTCGAGCGGCCGCGGATCGCGCGCGAAGCGCGCGTTCCGGAGGTTCAGCCGCCCCTTGGCGGTGAGCGCCGACCCCGTCCGGGCGGTACGGGTCGGGAGGACGCAGTCGAACATGTCGATGCCGCGCGCGACCACCTCGAGGATCCCCTCCGCGTCCCCGATGCCCATGAAGTAGCGCGGGCGCTCCGTCGGGAGCGCGGGCGCGGCCCACTCGACGGTGTCGAGCATCTCCTCGCGGCTCTCGCCGACCGCGAGCCCGCCGAGCGCGAAGCCGTCGAACGGCAGGGACGTGATCCCCTCGATCGAGCGGCCTCGGAGGTCGCGGTCGACGCCGCCCTGCGCGATCCCGAAGCGGAGCTGGCCTTCCGCGCGCGGCGCGTCGACCTGCCGCTCGGCCCAGAGCTGCGTCCGCCGGACCGCCTCCTCGTGCTCGGCGCGCGAGACACCGGCGGGCGGGCAGATGTCGAGGCACATCGCGATGTCCGAGCCGAGGCGCCGCTGGATCTCGGCGACGCGCTCGGGCGTCAGGCGCTCCGGCGTTCCGTCGTAGACCGAGCGGAACGTGACCCCGTCGTCGTCGACCGCGAGCAGCGTGTCGCGCAGCGAGAAGACCTGGAAGCCGCCCGAGTCGGTGAGGATCGGGCCGTCCCAGCCCGAGAACGCGTGGAGCCCGCCGAGCTCCTCGATCACGTCCTCGCCCGGCCGCAGGTGCAGGTGGTACGTGTTCCCGAGGATCACGTGCGCTCCGAGCTCGCGCACCTCGTCCGGATGGAGGCTCTTGACGGTCGCCTTCGTCCCGACCGGCATGAACGCCGGCGTGGGGATCTCGCCGTGGGCGGTGCGGATGACGCCGGCGCGGGCCGCGCCGTCCGTCGCCTGGAGGCTGAAGCTCATGGCCTGCGTGGGACGCGCGGCGCGAGCATCCGCGGCACGGTAGCGCAGGCCGTACGGCGTGATGCGAGAATCGGGCCGTGGGCTCCACATCGCTCCCGGAGGAGTTCGACGTCCCGCTCACGACGGGGGCGGGCCTGTCCGGCGGCACGCAGTTCGACGACGTGCCCGACACGGAGACGCTCGACATCGGCGAGCTCGCCGGCGATCCCGCGATCGCGTTCCGGCGCACGCTCGGCATGTTCGCGACCGGCGTCACGGTGCTGACGACCCTGCGCGGCGACCAGGTGCACGGGATGACGGCGAACGCGTTCATGTCCGTCTCCCTCTCCCCTCCGCTCGTCCTCATCTCGCTCGAGCGGCGTGCCCGGCTCTGCTCGATGCTCCACGAAGGAACGCGGTACGGCGTCAGCGTCCTCGCCGACGGGCAGGCGGGCCTCTCCGACCGGTTCGCCGGGCGCACGAGCGACGACGTCCCGGAGCCGCGCTTCGTCACCGTCCGCGAGACGCCGCTCGTGGACGGCGCGCTCGCGCACCTCGTCGCGCGCGTCGTCCGCTCCTACTGGGGCGGCGACCATTCGCTCTTCCTCGGGCAGGTCGAGTACGCCCGCTACGGCGAGGGCCGGCCGCTGCTCTTCCACGGCGGACGCTACGAGCGGATCGTCGACGACCTGGGCGCGTTCTCGGCGCTCCCGAAGGAGCTGCTCGATCCGCTCCTCGAGAGGGGCGAGGAGGTCAGCTTCGCCGACGGCCAGATGGTGATGCGCCTCGGCGAGCGGGCGGACGCGCTGTACCTGCTGCTCGAGGGCACGGTCCGGATCGAACGCCCCGGACGGGTGACGCAGATCGGTCGCGGCGACCTCGTCGGCGAGATCGAGGTTCTCGCCGGCGGCCCACGCACCGCGAACGTCCACGCCGAAGGCCCTGTCCGCGCGCTGCGCGTTCCACGGGATGCGGTCATCGCCGCCCTCGAGGCCGACTCGCGCGCGGCAATGGCGCTCATCGAGGTGCTCGCGGGCCGCTTCCGCGAGACGGCCTAGCGGCTCAGTCGATCGCGGGCAGCTCGGCGAGCCAGGGCGTTCGATAGCCCGTCCGGTGCCACATCACCGGGAAGAACGACTCGTCGAGCGAGAGGTCGCCGCGCTTGCGGTAGCGGGAGTAGTTCAGGTCGACGTTCTCGTGGTGGAAGCGCACCTCGGCCGGGATCATGTGCGAGACGAGCGCCATCCGCGCGACCGTGGCGTTCTCGTTCGGCGCGGAGCCGTGCCAGCAGAGGCCGTGGTGGAACGAGCCTCCGCCCGCCTTCACGACGACCGGCACGGTCTCGACCTCCGTGCCCTCGGGTGCGGCCGACCGGGCCGGCGCGAGCCAGTCCTCCGGGGCGTGGAACTGCGAGCGCTCCGGCGGCGAGACGGGCCAGCGGTGGGAGCCGGGGACGTAGGCCACCGGCCCGGCGTCGGCGGTCGTGTCGTGGAGCGAGAGCCAGCACGTGAGCATCACCGGCGGCACGAGGTAGCCCGCGTACGACGCGTCCTGGTGGAAGCCGATCGCCTTCGTCCCGGGCGGCTTCCAGAGGACGTTGTCCTGGAGGATCCGCGTGCCCGACCAGCCCGAGAGCTGCCCGCCGAGCCGCCCGACGCGCTCGTGGAGGACCATCGCCGCGATCGTCTCGTCCGCCTTCCAGCCGTTGCAGATCTGCCGCGTGCGGTCCTCGGGGTCGCGTCCGGGAACCCAGTTGACCTCGTCGGGCTTGATCCCGGTCTCGTAGGCCCCGTCGAAGATCCCCTCGTACCGCTCGCGCAGGAGCTCGAGCGCACGGTCGGAGATGAGGCCCTCCTCCACGATGAGGAAGCCGTCGCGGTCGAACGACTCGATCTGCTCTCGCGTCAGCGACTCGACCGTCGCCGTCACGAGCGGGGCCTCGTCTTGTCGGGGTCGTAGAACGGGAAGCGGACGACGGTCGCCGGGATCCGCTTCTGGTGGCCGTCGAGCTTGCCGACCTCGACCTCGGTCCCGGGCTCGGCGTACTGAACGGCCATGCGGCAGAGGGCGACGTTCTTCTTGAGCACGGGCGAGCGCGTGCCCGACGTGACCACGCCGACCTGCGAGCGGCCGACGTGGACGCAGTCGCCGTGTCCGGCGGTCTCGTTGCCCTCGAGCTCGAGCCCGACGAGGCGCCGCTGTGGGTGCGCCCTGCGCTCTGCGAGCGCCTCGCGCCCGACGAAGTCGTCCTCCTTGTCCTCGGGCACGGTGAAGCCGATTCCGGCCTCGAACGGGTCGACCTGGTCGTCGAACTCGTACCCGGCGAAGATGAGCCCGGCCTCGATGCGGAGCATGTCGAGCGCGTCGAGCCCGAGCGGCGTCAGCCCCCGCGGCGACCCGACCTCGAGGACGCGGTCCCAGAGCGCCGGCGCGTCCCTCGGGTGGCAGAAGAGCTCGTAGCCGAGCTCGCCCGAGTAGCCGGTGCGCGAGGCGATGAGCGGGATCCCTGTCGGGCCGTCGAGCCGCGCGACCGAGAAGCGGAACCACCGGAGCTCGGCGAACGGCGTCTGCGCCGGTGACGTCCAGACGATCTCGGAGAGGATCTCGCGCGAGAGCGGCCCCTGCACGGCGACGTTGTGGAGGTCGTCCGTCGACTCCTTGACCCACACGCGGAGCCCGAGCCGCTCGGCCTGCTCGCGGAGCCAGACGCCGCCGTACTCGGAGCCGCCGACCCAGCGGAAGTTGTCCGCGCCGAGGCGGAACACGGTCCCGTCGTCGAGCATCCCGCCCGTCTCGTTGCACATCGCGGTGTAGACGACCTGGCCGTCCGCGAGCCGCCGGACGTCTCGCGTGACGGTCGCCTGGAGGAGCGCCTCGGCGTCCGGCCCGAGCACCTCGAACTTCCGGAGCGGCGAGAGGTCCATGATCGCCGCCCGCTCGCGGCACGCCCAGTACTCGTCGACGGCGCCGTGGTTGTCGTAGGACGTCGGGAGCCAGTAGCCGTTGTACTCGGTGAACCGGGACGTCAGCGCGGACGTGCGCGAGTGGAAGCCGGTCTCGCGCGTCAGCTTCGGCTCCGAGTCGGGCGTCACCCGGTGCGCGATCGCCGCAGAGAACCGCTGCTCCGCCGGGTAGACGCGGACGTGGACCTCGGTCGGGTTCCACCCGTTCGCGGCGTCGATGTCGTCCGGGCACGCGCTCGAGAGGCAGACGAGGTCGGTCGCGGCGCGCAGCAGGACGTAGTCGCCCGGACGCGACCACGGCTCGTCGAGGAAGTACGCGTTGCTCGCGTCGAAGGCCGTGTTGTAGAAGAAGTTGATCGCCGGCCAGCCCTTCCGCGGCTCGATCGTGTACGGCGCGAGCTCGCCGTTGAAGTTGTCCGAGCAGTTCACGTGGCCGAAGTAGCCCATGTCCTCGTAGTACTTCGCCGTGCAGGCGAGCCCGAACGTGTCGTGCCGCCCGACCGTGTCGCGGACGACCTCGACGAGCGCCTCGAGGTCGTGGTCGAAGAACTTCGAGTAGAGGCCCGGCTGGGGATACGCGCTCCCCATCAGCGACCGGGTGGCGGTCGAGTCGAGCCCGCGCTCCTTGCCCGCCTGCAGCTTCCCGGCGTTGAACGCGAGGAAGTCGGAGCACTGCCGTCCCTGGACGTCGATGATCTGGATGTACTCCCCCGCCTTCACCTCGTAGGCGAGCGCCGAGGCCCGGTCGACCTGGAAGTCGAGCCGCGGGTCGGCGAGCGGCTCCGGGAGACGCGGCTCGAGCTCCTCGACCGGCCGCGCCCGGGCGATCTCGAGCTCGAGGTCGGACGCGGGGAGCCCGCCGTCGACGACCGTCCTCGCCCGAGGCCGGTGCGCCGACGACGACGAGGAGCGGCCGCTCCGCCCGAAGCGTCGTCTCCGCGCCCGGCGGCGTCGAGGGCCCGAAGAGCACCGCCGCCTTCGCGCGCGTCGGGTCGGCACCGCGTGCCGCGACCGCCGCGACGACCTCCGAGGCGCCGTCCTCGTCCGACCCCACGAGCGACCGGAGGATCGTCGCGTCGCCGTCCGGCGCGACGCCGAGCCCGTCGAAGCCGTCCGTGCCGAAGCCGAGCACGGTGAGCTCGGCGCGCTGGCCGCCGTCGAGGTCGCGAATCGTGAGCCGGTCGTCCGGCTCGAGCAGGATCGCCGTCGCCGCCCCGCGCCGGACGCGGTGTCGCTCGCGTCCGGGGTCGCGCGGCACGAGCCCCGGGACGAGCAGGCGCGGGCGGGCGGCGGCGGCCACGGCTACGCCTTCGCCGGTTCCTTCGCCTCCTGGGCCTCGGCCTCGGCGACCAGCTGCTCGGCGAGCTCCCGCTTACCGGCGGCGTCGAGCTTCTTGACCTCGTTCTCGACCGCGCGCCGGTTGTACGACTGGTTCCAGTAGTCGAGCGACTCGAAGCCCAGCAGCACGGCCTTGCCGACGAACTGCCGCAGCACCTCGTTCGTCGGGCCCATCACCCAGCCGGCCTTCGCGTCGCGGACGTAGCGCTCGAGCTCCATGTCGCGCTTGTAGCCCGAGCCGCCGCACGCGTGCAGCATCTTGTCGACGACCGTCGCGGTGTTCTGGGCGGCCACGAACTTGATCTGCCAGGCCCAGTGGAGGAAGTTGCCGCGCGCGAGCACGCCGGGCTCGAGGACGACGGTGTTGTTCTGCGTCGCGCCGTCGAACGCCTGCGCGACGGACAACACGAACAGCCGCGACGCGTTCGTCTCCATGACGGCCTGGCCGACGTAGTCCTGGATCGTCGGGTAGTCGGCGACGCGCATGCCGACGTCGACGTGCTTCTTGCGCGTCGTGTGGCGCTTCGCGATGTCGATCGCGCCGAGCGCGAGCCCGTTCCACACCGACGACGAGCCGATGAGGAACCACGGGTCGACGGCCTCGTCGTTGGACGTCGCGCCGTCCCCCTCGGGCCCGACGATCTGCGTGCCGGGGATCTCCACGTCGTTGAACGCGATCGCGCCGGACTGGTTCCCGCGGAGGCCGAGGGCGTCCCACAGCGAGGGCTGCGCCTCGCAGTGCTCCTTGTCGATCACGAAGACCGAGAGGTCGTCGTAGCCCTTGAACTCGGGGCTGGTGGTCTGGACGACGTAGAAGTCGGCGAAGCCGCCCGACGTGGTCCACGACGCCTTCTTCGTGACGCGGTAGCCGCCGTTCGAGCGCTCCGCCTTCGACGAGATCGGGTACCAGAAGTGCGATCCCGTCTCGGGGTCGGAGTACGACAGCGTCCCGATCACGCCCGTGTTGAGCGGCCGGATGTACTTGTCGACCAGCTCGGGCGTCGGGCGGAGCATGATCGCCTGCACCGCGCCGACGTGCATGACGTAACACATCGCCGTCGATGCGCAGCCGTATCGCGCGATCGTCTCGCACGTCATCGAGAACGCGACGTGGTTCTCACCGAGGCCGCCGTACTCCTCGGGCACGGTCAGCCCCAGGAAGCCGTGCTCTCCGAGCAGCTCGAGGTTGCGCCGCGGGAAGAGGAGCTCGTCGTCGGAGCGCTTCGCGTTCGCGCGCATCTCCTTCTCGCAGAGCTCGATCAGCGTCGCGCGAAGCTCCTGCTGCCGGTCGGTGAGGACCCAGTCCGGATCCCAGTCGTAGCCGAGTCCCCAGAACGGCTCGGAGCCCCACATCTTCTCGGACATGCTGCAACCCCCGGGTCGTCGGTATCCGGGCCATCGTACGACTCCGCCTCCGACGGCGGCAAGACACCATTGCCGTGCGGGAAACGCTGTGCCGCTGAGCGCTTCAGAGCACGAGCATCGCGTCGCCGAACGAGTAGAAGCGGTACCGCTCGCGGATCGCGAGCCCGTACAGCTCCCGCGTGGCGTCGATGCCCGCGAACGCCATCACCAGGGCGAGGAGCGTCGTCCGCGGGAGGTGGAAGTTCGTCAGGAGCGCGTCCACGCGCGCGAAGGCGAAGCCCGGGCGTGATGAAGAGGTCCGTGCGGCCCTCGAGCGGGCCGCCGCGGGCGAGCGTCTCGAGCACGCGTGTCGTCGTCGTGCCCACGGCGAGGACCCGGTCGGCCGCCTCGATCCGCGCCCAGGCCGCGTCCTCGACGCGGTAGCGCTCGCCGTGGATCGCGTGCTCCTCGACCGTCTCGGTCGTGAGCGGCCTGAACGTGTCGAGGCCGACGTGCAGCGTGACCGTCTCGTGGTCGAGGCTCGCGAGGAGCTCGGGTGTGAAGTGGAGCCCGGCGGTGGGCGCCGCGGCGGAGCCGGGATCGCGTGCATAGACCGTCTGGTAGCGCTCCGGGTCGGCCGGCGTCTCGTGCACGTACGGCGGCAGCGGCAGGTCCCCGTCGGGCTCGCCGGCGAGCTGCACGACCCAGCGCCCCGCGCCGAGCGGCTCGACGAGCTCGACCGCAGAGGCCGAGTCGCGACCGCGCAGCCGCTCGCCCGCGCGCAGCCGTCGCGAGGGCCGAGCGAGTGCCTCCCAGCGCTCGTCTCCGAGTCGCTCGACGAGGAGCAGCTCGACCGCGCCGCCCGTCTCCCGGCGAAGCGCGAGTCGCGCGGGGACGACGCGCGTGTCGTTGACGACCGTCAGGTAGCCCGCGAGCTCCTGGCCGAGCTCGGCGAACGACCGCTGCCGGACGTCGCCGGAGCGGCGGTCGTAGACGAGCAGCCGCGACGCGTCGCGCCGCTCCGCCGGCCGCTGGGCGATCAGCTCGGGCGGCAACGCGTAGTCGAGGTCAGTTGATCTCATCCGACGGCGAGCGTAGCCTTGGCGCCATGGACGAACAGGCACTCGAACGGGCACGGCGGCGGATCGCCGAGGCACGGACGGAGGGCGTCACCGGCGAACGGCTCGATGCGGCGCTCGAGCGCGCGCGGGCCGAGGTGATGCGGCTGGCGAAGGTCGCCGACGACCTCGAGTCGTCGCTTCCGAAGCAGGTCTCGACCGCGGTGCGCGACGGCATCGCGCGCGAGGTGGTTCCGGTCTCGCGGAGCCTCGCCGAGATCCGTGGCGGGGTGAACCAGGCGCTGCGCCGCCTCGAGCGGCTCGAGCAGGAGCTCCTCGCGGAGCGCAACGCCCGGATCGACGATCTCGCGATCCTCGTGGATCTCGTGTCGTCGGGCTGGAGCGGCGTCGACGAGCGACTCCGGAAGCTCGAAGCGGGCCTCCAGGGCGCAGTCGTGCCGTTCCGGGCCGAGCGGGAGGATGCGACGCTCCCCGCCTCGGCCGCAGCCGACGCGGCGTAGGGCAATCGACTCCGACCCGCGGCTCGCTCAGCCCAGAGCGAGCACGATGGCGCACGTCGTCGCCCAGGCGGCGACCGTCACGAGCAGCGGCACGTCCTCGACGAGGAGCGCGTCGGGCTCCTCGCCGAGCCCACGGCGGTGCAGCAGCAGCAGGTACCGGAAGAGCCCGTAGACGACGAAGGGCACCGTCACGACGAGCCAGCCCGACTCGTGCGCGGTGAGGGCGTACGCCGAGTACGCGCCGATCGTCGCCGCCGCGACGATCCCGAGCAGCTGGTCGACGAGCCCCGGCGCATAGCCCGCGAGCACCGGGCGCGTGCGGGTGCCGTCGAGCGCGAGCTCCGCCCGCCGCTTGCCGAGTGCGAGAAACAGCGCGAGCAGGAACGTGCAGAGGAGGAGCCACTCCGAGATCCGCACGTCGACCGCGACGGCACCGGCGGATGCCCGCAGCACGAACAGCCCGGCGATCGCGATCACGTCGACGAGCTCGATCGTCTTCAGGCGGAGCGAGTAGGCCGCCTGCAGCGCGAGAAACCCGGCCATGCACGCGAGCGAGAGCGGCCCGAGGAAGGCGGCGAGGCCGAGCGCGAGCGCGGTGAGCGCCGCCGCGAGGACGAACGCACGTCGCCGATCGAGCTCGCCGCGCGCGACCGGCCGCGCGCGCTTGACGGGATGCAGGCGGTCGGACGCGACGTCGCGGACGTCGTTGACGAGGTACGAGGCGCTCGATGCCGCGCAGTAGGCGACGAAGGCGGTGATCGCGGCGGCCCACTTGCCCGCGTCGCCCGAGTTCGGCGGCGAAGATGATCCCCGCGAAGAGCAGGAGGTTCTTCGTCCACTGGCGCGGCCGGAGCGCGACGAACGCCGCCATCGCGGGCGAGCGCCGGGCGGGCAGCTCGACGATCGTCGCAGGAGCCGCGTCGGCCATGTCGCGACTCTATTGCGCGAGCGGCGACGCGAGTGGGCGAGCCGGCGGCGTTACGTCGACCGCGCGGGCAGTACCAGGCGGAAGCGGCTGCCCTTGCCGGGCTCCGTGTCGAGCTCGATGCGGCCGCCGAGAGCCCCGGCGAGCTCCCGCGCGATCGGCAGCCCGAGCCCGGTTCCCTGCGTGTCGTGCGAGACGAACGGGCTGAAGATCCGCTGGGCGTCCTCGCTCGCGATGCCCGGGCCCGGTATCGGTGACGTCGACGCGCACCGTCCCGTTCGAGGCGTCGAGCGCGACGCCGATCGACCCGCCGTCGGGAGTCCAGCGGAACGCGTTCTTGAGGAGGTTCGTGATCACCTGGAGGACGCGGTCGCCGTCCGTGATGATCGTCGGCGCGGTCTCCGACCCGCCCAGGGTGTACGCGATCTCGCGCCGCCGCGCCTCGTCGCCGAACGAGCCGTACGCCTGCTCGACGAGGCGGCCCATGTCGACCTCCTCCGTATGCACCGTGAACCGATGGGCGCGGAGCTTCGCGAGATCGAGCACGTCGCCGACGAGCCGCTCGAGCCGCGTCGCCTCGTTCGCGACGACGTCGAGTGAGGCGCTGACGAGCTCCGGATCGTCGACGAGGCCGTCGCGCAGCGCGTCGACGTGCCCCTTGATCGCGGTCAGCGGCGTCCGGAGCTCGTGCGAGACCGACATGAGGAACTGGCGCTCGCGCTCCTCGGTCGCCGCCAGCCGCGCGGCCATCTCGTTGAAGCGCTCCGAGAGGTGCGAGACCTCGCTCCCACCGCGGCCGACCGGCACCTGCACCGCGTAGTTCCCGGACGCGATCTCGTCCGAGGCGCGCGCGAGCTCCTGGATCGGCCCGCTGATCCGGCGCGAGAGCCACGCGCCGACGAGCCAGGCAAGAAGACCGCCGATCACGACCGCCGCGGCGAGCCGGCCGATGAGCGGCACCCACTGCTCGCGGACGACGTCACGCGGCTTCGCCACGACGAAGGCCCCGAGCGCCGGCCCGCCGGGCTCGAGGCGCAGGGGCTGAGAGACCGCGAGGAACGTCTGTCGCTCGCCCGGCGGCCTGAACTCGAACGCCACCTGCTTGTCGGCGGAGCGCACGTCCTCGGGCAGCGCCGACTCCGCAAGCTGCTCGACACCCACGTCCTGGCCGGGGAAGGCGGGCGCGCCGAAGTAGTAGAGCTGGTCGCCGGTCGCGAGCTCGAGCGCCTCGGTCGCGAAGTCCGGGGCGGGTGTCCCCTCCTCCGCGGCACGCAGGGCGGCGTCGCCGTAGAGCCGTGCGATGCCGCGCGCCTCGCGGGCGAGCTCCTCGTAGGACGAGTCGCGCGTGTAGCCCTGGAACAGCTGGACGGCGATCGCGGCCGCGACCACGCCGGCGATCACGATTCCGAGCAGGAACAGGGCCGGCAGGCGGAAGCGCAGCGAGCCGGGCATCGACGGGAAGGGTACGCCGCGGGTCAGATCACGGCGTCGTCGCGAGGTGCCGCCGGCGAGCCCCGTGCGAGGCATGCGGCGACGCCCTTACGCCGTCGGTGCCGGCGCGCGATCGGAGGCGACCTTGTAGCCGACCCCCCAGACCGTGACGATCGGCGACGCATCGCCGAGCTTGCGCCGGATCTGCCGGACGTGAACGTCCACCGTCCGCGTGTCTCCGGCGAACGTGTAGCCCCACACGCGCTCCAGCAGCTGGTCGCGGGTGAGGACGATGCCGCGGTGGTCGAGGAGCTCCCACAGCAGGTCGAACTCCTTCGGCGCGAGCTGGATCTCCGTCGTCGCCGACGAGCACCTCGCGTCGGCCGGAGTGGATGAGGAGGTCGCCGTGGCGGAGCTCGTTGCCCTCGTCGATCCGGCGGTCGGAGGTCGCCCGGCGGAGCACGCTCTTGACGCGCGCCACCAGCTCGCGCGGGTTGAACGGCTTCGTGAGGTAGTCGTCCGCGCCGACCTCGAGCCCGATGATCTTGTCGACGTCCTCGTCGCGGGCGGTGAGCATCAGGATCGGCACGTCCGAGCTCTTGCGGATCCGGCGGCAGATCTCGATCCCGTCCATGTCGGGCAGGTTGAGGTCGAGCACGATGAGCGACGGCATCTCGGCGGCGACCGCGTTCAGCGCGCCCGAGCCGGTGCCGACGGCGCGCACCGCGTACCCCGCGTTCTTCAGGTACAGGGAGACGAACGAGGCGATGGACTGCTCGTCCTCGACGACCAGGACCGACTGGGGGGCGCTCATGGCTACTCCGCCTTGATGGACGGCTTGACGACGAGTGGTGCACCGTACTGGATCGTGACGGGCTCGTCCGGGATCGGCGCCGGGACCCCGTCGCCGACGGCGTACGTCCCCGTCGCGCCGTTCAGGTCAGCCGTCCCGTCGAGCGTCGCGGTCCCCTGGCCTCGTGCGGAGATCGAGAAGCCCGTGCCCGTGACGGTGATCTTGTAGCGACCGCCCGGCACGTAGAAGTTGACGTCCTTGCCGCGCAGCCAGACGGTCCGGCCGCGCGGCACGCCGTTCACCCGCGGGCTCCACTGATCGAGCGGCGACTGGTCGACGATCTGTACCTCACCGCGCTCGAGACGGCCGATCACGATGCCCTTCCCGCGCAGCGTGACCGTCCCCCGGCCCTCCTCGATCGAGAGGGAGCCGACGGGACGTGTCGCGGCCGTCCCGATGCGGGACGGCGACGGCGAGCACGGCGAGAGAGGCGAGCACGAGACGCATGCGTGCACGCAGTATCGGGACGGTGCGTGGGTGACGGGTGAGTCTCGCGTAAGGAAAGTGTAAGCCGGTCGGGCGTCCTCGCCCGGCCGGCCGTGCAAGATGCCGCTCCATGGACGACGTCGCCGAGTTCGCCAAGGTCATCCTCGTCGTCTGCGGCGGGCTCTCGCTCGCGCTCGGCGTCCGCGTCGTCGCGGGGCGCCTCGCGATCCCGACCGCGGGCCTCCTGCTCGTCGTCGCCGCCGTCGCCTCCGACGCGATCGACCGCCTGGCGACGATTCTGACGTTCGAGGACGTGCAGCGGATCGCGACGCTCGCCCTGATCGTGATCCTGTTCGAGGGCGGGCAGAAGATCGGCTTCCGCCGCTTCCGCCGCTCTGCGTTCCCCATCCTCTCGCTCGGCGTCGTCGGCACCTTCGCCACGGCGGCGCTCCTCGCCGTCGCGGCTCACGTGCTGTTCGACCTCTCCTGGACGGTCTCCGGCCTGATCGGCGCGGCGCTCGCCCCCACCGATCCGGCGGTCACGTTCTCCGTCCTCGCCGGGAAGGAGGTCGAGGGCCGCTCGGGGACGATCCTCGAGGGCGAGTCGGGCTTCAACGATCCGGTCGGCATCGCGTTGATGATCGGGCTGGTCGAGCTCGCGACCAGCGACGCATGGCTCGTTCGGCTCGCTCGTGGTCGGGGAGTTCCTCGTCGAGATGGGTGTCGGCCTCGCCGTGGGGGTCGCAGGCGCCCTCGCGATCGCCGGAGTGATCCGCTTCGTCCCGCTTCCGGACAGGACGCTCTACCCCCTCGCGGTGATCATCGCCGCGGGCGCCGTCTACGGGCTCGCCGGCGTCCTCCACGGCTCCGGGTTCCTCGCCGTCTTCGTGGCGGGAATCCTCGTGGGCGACCTGCGCTACCCCGCGCGGCGCGCGGTGCGGGTGTTCAACGGCGCCCTGGGCGACCTCGGTGAGCTGGCCGCGTTCGTCGCGCTCGGCCTGACGATCGATCTCACGTTCATCGCCGAGGAGGGGCTCTGGTGGCGCGGCCTCGTGCTGGCGGTCCTCCTCGGATTCGTCGTGCGCCCGCTCGTCGCCTGGCCGCTTCTCGCAGCGGCGCGCCTGTCGCACGGCGAGCGGGCGTTCATCGTGTGGAGCGGCCTGAAGGGCGCCGTGCCGATCCTGCTCGCCTCGCTGGCCGTGGTCGGGGGGACGGACTACTCCGCGGAGATCTACGGGATCGTCTTCGTCGTCGTGCTGTTCTCGGTCGTCGTCCAGGGCACGCTCGTCCCCACGGTCGCGAGCCGGCTGGGCGTGCCGATGGACGAGAGCGAGCGGGCGGAGGAGTCTCAGCCGTAGGTGTAGAAGCCTCGCCCGGACTTCCGTCCGAACAGGCCGGCGTTGCGCATCGCCACGAGCCGCGGCGGCGCCGCCATGCGCGGCTCGCGGAGCTTGTCGTAGAGAGCCTCGGAGGCGTGCACGTGCACGTCGATCCCGACGAGGTCGAGCAGCGTGCACGGCCCCATCGGCCACCCGGCGCCGTTCGTCATCGCCGCGTCGAGCGACTCGGGCGTGACGCGCGCCTCGTCGATGACGCGGACGCAGTCGTTGAGGAGCGGGATCAGGACCCGGTTGACCACGAAGCCGGGCGTGTCGTGGCACGGCACGGCGACCTTGCCCATCCGCTCCACGACGTCGAGGGCCGTCGCGACCGCGTCGTCCGACGACAGCTCCGCGCGGACGACCTCGACGAGCGGCATCAGCGGCGCCGGGTTGAAGTAGTGCATCCCGACCACGCGCTCCGGCGACGACGTCGCGGAGGCGATCTCCGTCACCGACAGCGCCGAGGTGTTCGTCGCGAGCACGGCATCCGCGCGGCAGAGCCGCTCGAGCTCCGCGAAGAGCGTCCGCTTCGCGTCGAGCTCCTCGACGATCGCCTCGATCACGAGGTCGCAGTCGGCGAGCGCGTCGAGCTCGGTCGCCGTCTCGAGGCGCGCCATCGCGGACTCGCGCTCCGCCTCCGTCCGCTGGCCCTTCTCCACCTTGCGCGTCAGGAAGTGGCCGATCTTGGCGGCGGCGGCCTCCCCGAGCTCGGCCGTCACCTCACGGCCGACGACGTCGAAGCCCGCCTCGATCGCCACCTGCGCGATGCCCGCGCCCATTGCGCCGAGGCCGACCACGCCGATCCGCTGCACCGCCACGGCGGCGGAATCTACCGATCAGGCGGCGGCGCGGAGCTGGCTCGTCCGGAGCCGGAGCAGCTCGGAGACGTCGAGCGTCACGCGGAAGGGATCGGCGACCACGTCCCCGCGAAGCGTCGACGAAGCGGCGACCACATCGCCGTCGGACTCGGCCACCAGGATGGGCTCGCTCCCGAGCGATCGGCCCGTGAGCCCCTCGAGCCGCGCGAGCGCTGGACCGTCGGCCGGGCAGGCGTAGCGGATCACGATCCTGCTACGCCCGCCGACCGCGGACGCAACGGTCGCGGGCACCCGGGACCTCATCCCTGGTAGTGCCTGCGCCGGTCGACGTCGTCGATTCGCGAGTCGCGCCCGGCGAAGAGCGCCAGCGGACCGACCAGAAGCACGAAGATGATGAGTGCGATTTCCATGGCAGGATCATGGCTGCGCAGGTACTATTAGGGCAAGTCGAGGTATTCATGCAAACGATCACGAAACCTGATCAATGGCTGGGGGTCGAGGTTCGCCACTTCGCGGCCCTCGACGCGGTCGCGCGCGAGGGATCGTTCGGTCGCGCCGCCGACCGGCTCGGCTACACGCAGTCGGCCGTCAGCCAGCAGATCGCGACGCTCGAGAAGATCGTCGGCGAGACGCTCGTCGAGCGCCCCGGCGGCCCACGGGCCGTCTCGCTCACCGATGCAGGCGAGGTGCTGCTCCGCCACGCAGAGGCGATCGTTGCGCGCCTCGACGCGGCGCGCGCCGACATCGCCGCGCTGCGCGCAGGCGAGACCGGAGCGCTTCGGGTCGGGACGTACCAGTCGATCGGCGCGCGCGTCCTCCCCGAGGTGATGCGCCGCTTCATGCGCGACTGGCCCGGCATCGAGCTCGGCCTGTCCGAGCCGGCGACGGATCCCGAGCTGTACGGCCTGATCGAGTCGGGCGAGCTCGACCTCGCGTTCTGCAGCCCCCCGCTCCCGGACGGGCCCTTCGACATGCTCGAGCTGATGAGCGACCCGTACGTGCTGCTCGTCCCGGCGGAGAACCCCCTTGCGTCCCGCGCGTCCGCGTCGATGGACGACCTCGGCGACCAGCCGCTGATCGGGTCCAACACCTGCGCGAGCGGCGTCGTCGTGGAGCGGGAGCTCGGCGACCGCGGATACGACATCCGCTACGCCTTCCGCTCGGACGACAACGGCACGGTGCAGGGGCTCGTCGCCTCCGGCTTCGGGGTCGCGCTCACGCCGCTCCTCGCGATCGCACCCGGCGACGACCGCGTGAAGGTCCTCCGCCTGGTGCCGAAGGTCCCGCGCCGGCAGGTGGCGGTCGTGTGGCACCGCGACCGGCACCGGTCACCGGCCGCCCGCGCGTTCATCGAGATCGCGCGTGACGTCAGCGCGGACATCGAGCGCGCCCTCGTCGAGCCGTAGAGATGTCGAGCATCGGTGCGGCCGAGGCGGGGAGCCTCGGCCGCACCGGGACGCTCAGCTCACGTTCGCGCAGATCGCCCAGACGTAGAACGACGTCGTGTAGTTCGACGCGTCGTTCGCGACGGTCGCGAGCCAGCCCGTCGCCGCCGCTCCGCTCGGCGCGCTCTGGATGACGCGCATCGCCCAGAGCCCGGAGGTCACGGCGACACCGCCGCCGAGCGCCTTCTTTCCGGCCGGGCAGTCGACGTTCACGGTCTTGAAGGACTCGCCCGAGAGGGACGCGCCCTTCGTGAGGTACGACCAGCCGCTGACGCCACTCGGCCCGCTCGGGCCGCGCGCGCCCGACGGGACCCGCCGGGCCCGTGGCGCCCCTTCGGGCCGACCGCGCCGGTATCACCCCTGTCGCCCTTGTCGCCCTTCGGCCCGGCAGGGCCGGCCGGCCCGACGAGCCCGACCGACGAGGGGAACCTGCCGTCGGCGCCGAGGGGCACGAGCATGCCGGCGCCGCGGCTGCTTCGATGCCTTGATGCCGTTCAGGGCGGACGCGTTCCCCGCCTGCTTCGCGTACCCGGCGGACTTCGCGAACGCCGGGATCGCCGAGCCGACCGCGTGACCGACCGGGGTCGAGCCGAAGACCGCCACGACGAGCGCGGTCGCGGACAGCACGAGTGGTAGACGTTTCATCGGAACTCTCCTTGTCTCGCTTTCGGGTGGATCCCGTCGACCGTACGACGGGGCCTCGCCCGGCGAAACCACGGATGGCCCGAGTCTTTAGAGGATGAGAACCGTGGGACGCCGCCCCACGGCGGCGCTCAGAGGCGCTCGACGACGGCGGCGATCGCCTGGCCCTGCCCGATGCACATCGAGGCGACGCCGTAGCGCTCCTCGCGCCGCTCGAGCTCGGCGAGCAGCGTCGCGGTGATGCGCGCGCCGGTCGCTCCGAGTGGGTGGCCGAGCGAGATGCCGCTGCCGTTCGGGTTCACGTCGCCGGCCTGCCAGCGCTCGTGCAGCCCGGTGTCCTTCAGGAACTGGAGCACGACGGACGCGAACGCCTCGTTGACCTCGATCACGGCGATGTCGTCCCACGTGAGGCCCGCCCTGGCGAGCGCGCGCTCGCACGCGAGCGGGTTGCCGTGGAGCATGCGGTACGGGTCGACGCCGGCGATCCCGAACGACACGAACCGCCCACGCGGCTCGAGCTCGAGCCGGCCGGCCGCGGCCTCGCTCGTGACGAGCATCGCGGCGGCGCCGTCGACGATCGCGCTCGAGTTGCCCGCGGTGACCTTGCCGTCCTCCTTGAATGCGGGCTTGAGCGACGCCAGCTTCTCGAGCGACGTGTCGCGCCTCGGGTTCTCGTCGACCGCGACGAGGACGGCTGCGCCGCCCGCTCCGGTCTCGACGGGGACGATCTCGCGCTCGAAGCGACCCTCGTCGATCGCGGCGATCGCGCGCCGGTGGGACTCGTACGAGTACTCGTCGAGGTCCTCGCGCGAGAGGCCCCACTCGTCGGCGATGACCTCGGCGGAGATGCCCTGCGGCACGACCTCCCAGTGCTCGTAGAGCTTCGGCGAGAACCCTTCGAAGCCGTTTACCGTGAGATTCGATCCCATCGGCACGCGCGACATCGACTCGACGCCCGAGGCGACGACGACGTCGAGGTGCCCCGCCTGGATCGCGGACGACGCGTTGAACGCAGCCTGCATCGACGAGCCGCACTGGCGGTCGATCGACGTGCCGCACACCGTCTCGGGCCAGCCGGCGACCAGCGCCGACATGCGCGCGACGTTCAGCGCCTGCTCTCCGACCTGGCTGACGCACCCCATCTGGACGTCCTCGATCTCGCCCGGCTCGAGGTCGTGACGCGAGACGAGCCCGTTGAGCACCTGGGCGGCGAGCTCCTCGGCGCGAACGCCTGCGAGGGCGCCGTTCCGGCGGCCGATCGGGGTGCGGACGGCATCGATGATGAGTGCGTCGGTCATGGCGGTCACGGTACCACTGCCGAAGGCGACCACAGCACCCGCAGCTCGGCCGGCTTGCGGAAGACGAGGCCCGTCGGCGTGCCGTCGCGGTCGGGGTCGAGCCGGAGCCCGGGAAGCCGCTCCGCGGCGCGCACGAGCGCGACCCGGGCCTCGAGCCGGGCGAGGTGCATCCCGAGGCAGACGTGCGGCCCGTGCGCGAAGGCCGCCTGGAGCCTCGCGTTCTCCCGGTCGGGGACGAACCGGTGCGGCTCGACGAAGACGGACGGGTCGCGGTTCGCGGCGGAGAGCGAGACGCGGACGAGCTCGCGGCGACCGATCGTCGCGCCGCCGAGCTCGACGTCCCGCGTCGCGTATCGGTCGACGACCGCGGCCGCCGGCTCGAGCCGCAGCGACTCCTCGACGACGTTCGCGGCGAGCGCCGGACGCTCCGCGAGCTCCGCCGGCGCGAGGTCGCTCGACAGGACGTGCCAGAGCGCGTTCGCGATCATCCCGTCGGTCGTCTCGATCCCTCCGAAGAGCAGGACGGCCGCGTTCGAGACGACCTCGCCGCGGTCGAGCGCGCCCGCTCCGCGGGCCGCCGCGCCCAGCAGCGTCGCGGCCGGCTCCCGTTCGAGCACCGGCTCCAGGGCGCGCCCGAGCGCTGCGAACGCGTCGGCGCCCTCCGGCGACGGCTCGCGGCCGGCCGTGATGTCCGTCACGGCGCCGACGATGGCGCCGTACCAGGCGAGGGGAACGTCGGCCGGGAGGTCGTCGAGCCCGAGCGCCGCCGCCATCGCGGCGACCGAGAGCGGCCCGCTGAGCTCCGTCCGGAGATCGGCCGCCCCCCACGCGGCGATCCGGTCGAGCAGGCGCTCGCACTCCGCCTCGACGAGCTCCGTGAACCGCTCGTTCACCGGCCCCAGGCGGAACGCGCGCGAGAACGGCGCCCGATGTCGCTCGTGCTCCGCGCCGTCGAGCGACAGCATGCTCGGCCCGACGACCTGCGCCGTCGAGAAGCGCGGGTCGTCGACGGTGAAGGTCTCCGCGTCGCGCATCACGGCGAGCGCGAGGTCGCGTCGCGTCACGAGCCAGCCGTCGAGCGTCGGCAGCCACGACACCGGCTCGCGCTCGCGCAGCCGGTCGAGCAGCGCGTGCGGGTCGGTGCCCTCCAGCTCGGCAAGGGTCGCCGAGGCACCGATCGGGAACGAGGCGCTCCGCGCGTCCACGCCCGGAGTCTCGCAGCGGCGGGCGTAGACTCACGGCATGGCCACGACGGCGACTGCGGAGCGGAAGCTGCTCCTCGACGGCGAGTGGATCGAGACCGGCGAATGGGTCGAGGTCGCGTCGCCCTACGACGGCTCGCTCGTCGCCCGTGTCGCGAAGGCGGGCGCCGCCGAGGCGCGCGCCGCGGTCGACGCGGCCGAGCGCGCGATGCGAGACCCGCTCCCGGCGCACAAGCGGGCGGAGATCCTCGTCCGCGTCGCGGGCGCTCTGGGCAAGCGGGCCGACGAGGTCGCGCGCCAGATCACGGCGGAGGCGGGCAAGCCGCTGAAGGCGGCCCGCGTCGAGGTCGCGCGCGCGATGTCGACGTTCACGATGGCGGCGGTCGAGGCGCGCACGCTCGCGGGCGAGATGGTGCCGATGGACGCCTCCCAGGCCGGCGAGGGCAAGCTCGCCTTCACGCAGCGTGTCCCGATCGGCGTCGTCGGGGCGATCAGCCCGTTCAACTTCCCGCTGAACCTCGTCGCGCACAAGATCGCCCCTGCGCTCGCAGCCGGGTGCGCCGTCGTGCTGAAGCCGGCGTCGCAGACGCCGCTCTCCGCGCTCCTGCTCGCCGAGCTCGAGCACGAGGCGGGTCTCCCGGCCGGCTGGCTCAACGTCCTCGTCGGCCCGGCCTCCGAGATCGGCGACGTCCTCGTCGAGGACGAGCGGGTCACGCTCATCACGTTCACGGGGTCGGCCGGCGTCGGCTGGAAGCTCCGCGAGCGGGCGCCCCGGAAGCGGGTCAACCTCGAGCTCGGGAACGCGACGCCGGTGATCGTCGAGGCGGACGCAGACGTCGAGGACGCCGCCGCGCGCTGCGCCGCGAACGCGTTCTCGTTCGCCGGCCAGAGCTGCATCTCGGTCCAGCGGATCTACGTCCAGCGCGACGCGTACGACGCGTTCCGTGCCGCCTTCGTGCCCCGCGTCGAGGCGCTGGTCGTCGGAGACCCGGCGGACGACGCGACCGACGTCGGGCCGCTCATCACGCCGTCGGAGCGAGACCGCGTGCTGGCGTGGATCGAGGAGGCGCGGGAGAGCGGCGCCACGATCCTCAGCGGCGGCCGGCTCGAGGGCGACCTTCTCCTCCCGACGATCGTCGAGAAGCCGCCGTCCGACGCGAAGCTCGCGTGCGACGAGGCGTTCGGCCCGGTCTGCACCCTGCAGCCGTACGACACGCTCGACGAGGCGATCGACGCCGCGAACGCGACCCGGTACGGCCTCCAGGCCGGCATCTTCACGTCGAGCCTCCGGATCGGCGCTCGAGGCGTCGCGACGGCTGGAGTTCGGCGGCGTGACGGTCAACGAGGCACCGACGTTCCGGGCGGACCAGATGCCGTACGGCGGCGTCAAGGACTCCGGCAACACGCGCGAGGGCCCGGCGTGGGCGGTGCGCGAGATGACGGAGGAGCGGCTCGTGGTCGTCCAGTTGTAGGCCGCGGCCGCGACTATCCTCACCCGGTGCCCCTCTTCAGCCGCAAGCCTCCCGCGCCCGCGGCGAGCGATCTCCGGCGCGAACGCCGTGCGCTGCTCCTCCTCCGCGAGGACCGGCTGCGCGACCTGGGCGGGCTGACGCTCGAGATGTACCGCCGCGACCAGTTCAACGAGGTGCTGGTCGTCGAGCGGTGCGCCGAGCTCATCGCGATCGAGGCGCGCGTGTCGGAGATCGACGCGATCGTCTCCGGCGCCGGGCTGCGGCGACGGCAGCGCGCGATCTGCGCGTGCGGCGCACCGATCCTGATCGGGGCGCGCTACTGCCCGAGCTGCGGCAGCGCGATCGACGACGAGGACGGCGACGGGCCGGGCGAGGACACCGCCGCGTGAGCAACGCGGCGGAGGCTGCCTGCCCCCGCTGCGGCGGCGCCGTCGCCGGGCTCCAGGAGTACTGCCTCGAGTGCGGTCTGCGCCTGCCCGGCCGGGCACGCGTCGGCCCGCTCCCGACCGACACCCGGAGCCTCCGGCTGCGGGTCGCGGGGCTCGCCTGCGTCGCCCTTGCCGGCACGGGCGTCGCGGTCGCGGCCGTCGACGACGGCAACGGGCCGGAGCCGGTCATCACCGCGACGGGCGGCAGCGTCACGACCCCGACCGCCCCGCGCGCCCGCCTCGCCCAGTGGCCGCGCAGCGCGAGCGGCTGGACGATCGTCCTCGTGTCCGTCCCGAAGGCGAAGGGACGCGACGAGGCCGTCGCGGTCGCGCAGCAGGCACGGGTCAGCGGGCTCCGCACCGTCGGCGTCATCGACTCGTCGCAGTTCGCGAGCCTGCGCCCCGGCTACTGGATGACCTTCTCCGGACGCTACGGCAGCGAGGCGGAGGCGACCGGGTCGCTGCGCCGTGCCCGCGTGGCCGTCAAGGGCGCGCGCGTGCAGCGCGTCGAGCCCTGATCGACCTCCTCGCCCGTCGTCCAACAAGACAACGATCGTGACCGAGTTTGTAACACGGGCGCGAACACGGTAGACTCGACCTCAACCGGCGATCGGGCCCCGCTTTCGAGCCGGTGGCCGACGCGAACGACGGACGGGAGACAGATCCGGATGGAGTCCAATCTCGCGCAGTTGCAGTCCTGCATGTATCAGTACTCGCGTGCGATCTACCGCTCGGTGAAGGACCTGATCGACCCCTATGTCGACCGTCCCACCCGCCTCGAGTACCGGCGTGCCGTGCTGTGCGAGTGCGAGGAGACGATGGCGCGCCTGGCGCAGGATCCCCATTACTTCTCGCGTCCCGATCGCGCCCTCTTCCAGGACATCCGCCGGTACTTCCCGATCACCGCGCAGGCGCACGTCGCCTGGGCCGTGCGCGAGGGCGTCAACGCCGCGGTCGGGTTCATCGAGGCACAGCTCGAGGCCGGCCTGCTCGACGGCGGCGTCGCACGGTGCAAGGCGACGACGCGCAAGGGCAAGGCCTGCCAGCGCACGCCGCTGCCCGGCCGCGACTACTGCCCGTCGCACCAGCACCTCGAGCGGACGACTCTGCCCGCTCGCGCAGCCGCGGCCGCGTAGCCGGCCGGTCCGCGGCCAACGCGTGAAAAGCGCCCGACGGTAGGGTAGGGCCTTCGATGTCGCATGACGCGGACAAGCTGATCCGTCAGCTCTCGCTGGTCGCCTTCCTGATGGCAGAGCGGCGACCGCTCACCGCGCGGGACGTGAAGGGGAACGTCGAGGGGTACTCGGAGATGTCGGACGAGGCCTTCGCGCGCCGGTTCTACTCCGACCGCGCAGAGCTCACCGCGCTCGGGATCCCGCTCACCTCGCAGCGCGACGAGTTCACCGGCGAGGAGCTCTACACCCTCCGCTCCGAGCACTACTTCCTCGACGAGCTCGAGCTCGACGAGGACGAGCTCGCGGCGCTCCAGACCGCGCTCTACACCCTCGAGGGGAAGTTCGCCTACGCCGAGCCGCTGCGGCTCGCGCTCCAGAACCTCGCGCTCGGCCGCCCCGGCTTCCAGCACGCGCCGACCGACACCGCCGAACGCGTTCGCGTCACGGCGCCCGACTACTCGCCCGAGCTCGCCGCGCGGCTCTCGAAGCTCGAGGCGGCGATCTCGAAGCAGCGCACGATCCAGTTCCGCTACTGGTCGCCGAGCCGCGACCGCGAGACGGAGCGCCGGCTGAACCCGTACGCCCTCCGACTCGACGAAGGCGTCTGGTACGTCGTCGGGCACGACCTCGACCGCGACGCGATCAGGACCTTCCGCGTCTCGCGCGTGCGCTCCGACATTCGCTTCGCGACACGACGCGAGCGTGACTTCCGGCAGCCCGAGGAGTTCGACGTCGAGGCGCACCGCATCGCGCGACCGTGGCAGATCGGCCCGATCGCCGGCACGGCGCGGATCGAGGTCCAGGGAGACACGGCCTGGTGGGTGCATCGCACGCTCGCCGACGCGGGAACCGTCGACGACGGCGTCTTCGAGACGAGCTACGCGACGCTCGGCCCGCTCGTCTCCTGGATCCTCCGGCAGAACGGGCGGGCGATCCCGCTCGAGCCGCCCGAGCTGCGTGACGACGTCGCCGACGCGCTTCGCACGCTCCGCGACCGTCACACGGGGGCCGCGGACGAGCCCGCCCGCATGCGCCGTGTCGAGGTGCGGCAGGCCGTCGAGCGGCAGCCCGCCGGTCCGGTCGCCCCGGAGCGGTTCGGCGTGCTCCAGGCGCTCCTCGCGCACCTCCTGGCCGCGTGCGGCGACGAGAAGCGCGCGATGCTCGACGCCGGCGAGCTCGCCGAGCGCTTCACGATCCCGCGGGAGGAGCTGCAGGAGACGCTCTCGCTCCTCAACCTCGTCAACTTCGGCGGCGGCTGCTACACGGTGTACGCCGAGGTGGACGAGAGCACCGGCCTCGTTCGCGTCGACAAGGAGCTCTACGGCGACGTCTTCCGCAAGCCGCCGAAGCTCACACCGCTCGAGGCGCGCGCGATCCGGCTCGCGATCGAGTACGTCGGCCCGACGATCGCTGCCGACGCGCACACGCCGCTCGACCGCGTCCGTCGCAAGCTCGAGGAGACCTTCGGCCAGTTCGAGTTCGCTCCCACGCGCGCGAGCCGCGCCGCGGACGACGAGGAAGCGCTCGTGAAGACGCTCTCGCAGGGGGCGGAGAAGCGCCGTCTCGTCGAGCTCGAGTACCTCAAGGAAGGCGGAGAGGAACCGACGACGAGGCTCGTCGAGCCGTACACGATCGAGCGGGAGCTCCCGTTCTGGCGCGTCCACACGTGGGACCGCACGGTCGACGGCCCGCGGACGTACCGGCTCGACCGGATGCGCTCCGCGCGGCTGACGAGCGACCGCTTCGAGCCGCGGCAGGGCTTCGATCCGAACTACCTCATGGAGCCGGCCGTCGCGCGGCTGTGGCACGCGCCCGCGATCGCGCGCTGGAAGCTCGAGCGTGGCGCCCGGCAGCTCACCGACAAGGCCGCTCTGTCGGAGGTCACCTTCAAGACGGAGGAGTGGCTCCTCTCGGAGGTCCTCTCCGACCGCGGCGAGACCGTCGTCCTCGAGCCCGCGGCGATGCGACGCGCGATCGTCGAGCGCGCCCGCGCGCTCCAGAGCGAGCTCGGGCTCAGCGCGCGACGGAAGCGGACGGTAGAGCGAGCCTGAAGCGGGCGCCGGCCCCGGCGTCCCGGACGAGCTCGAGCGAGCCGCCGTGCGCCTCGGCGATCCGGCGAGCGAGCCAGAGCCCGATCCCGGTGGAGCCCGCGTTGCTCGTCCCACGCGCGAACGGGTCGAGCCCGGGATCCACACCCGGCCCGTCGTCGGACACGTCGAGCTCGACGCGCCCGTCGCGCTGCACGACGTCGATCGAGACGGTCGACCCGTGGCGGAGCCCGTTCCCGACGAGGTTCCCGAGCACCTGACGGAGCCTCGTCGGGTCGCCCTCGACCGCCGGGCTCGCCGGCGACCGAGACGACCACGTCGTCCGACGCGAAGCCCGCCACGAGCGAGACGACGTCCACGCGCTCGCGTCGCAGGGAGACGAGGTCCGCGTCGCTGCAGATCCGCTCGACGTCCCTGCCCGCTGCGACCGCGAGGTCGATGACGCGACGACGGGCTGTCCGGGGGAACGGTCGGGAGCGCGTCGAGGAGCGCGGCGAGCGCCGCGACCGGGCTTCGCAGCTCGTGGACGACGACCTCGAGCCGCTCGCGGTCGCTCATCCCGAGCGCTCCGCGATCCGCGACGCGGCACGCGCGGCCGCGGCGCGAACGGAGTCGTCGGGGTCGGCGAGAGCGGGCTCGACGTGCCGCTCGTCGCCGGGTCGCCCGACGTTGCCGAGCGCGACGAGCGCGTTCCGGCGGAGCCAACGCGGGTCGTTCTTCGGGACGTACAGCCGCTCGAGCTCGCCGATCAGCTCCGGGCCGTCGCGCGTGAGCCAGTCGGTGAGCGAGACGACCGGCTGGGCGTCGTCGCCTGCCGTGCTCCCCGGCCCGGCGCTTCTCGACGCCGCGGTTCCACGGGCACACGTCCTGGCAGATGTCGCATCCGTAGACGCGGTCGTCGAGCCCGTCCATGACGTCGTCCGGCATCTCGCCCGGCGTCTGCGTCCAGTAGGCGAGGCACCTCGTCGCGTCGAGGACGCCGGGCTCGTGGAGGGCGTCGGTGGGGCAGGCGTCGATGCAGAGCGTGCAGGAGCCGCAGCCCGGCGGGACAGTCGGCGTGGCCTCGACCTCGACGTCCGTGACGAGCGTCCCGAGCACGACCCAGGACCCGTGTGTGCGCGTGATGAGCATCGTGTTCTTGCCGATGAACCCGACGCCGGAGCGCTCGGCTCCCGCGCGGTCGACATGGTGGTTCGCGTCGACGAGAACGCGGTAGGAGCCGCCGAGCCGCCGCCCGAGCGCGTCGAGCCGCTCGCGGAGCAGCGCGTAGTGGTCGCGCCACGCGTAGCGCGCGAGTCGTCCCTCGACGGGGCCGGGCTCGGGGCCGTCCGCCCAGTAGCAGAGCGCCGCCGAGATCACCGTCCGCGCGCCGTCGAGCAGCGTCTCCGGATGGCACGAGATCTCGGGGCGCGCCATCGTGAACCGCATGAGGCCGAAGAGCCCGCGCTCGCGTCGCTCGAGGATGTGCCGCTCGGTGTCCTCGTAGGGGGCCGCAGGTGCGGCCCCGATCACGTCGAGGTCGAGCTCCTCGGCGGCGATGCGCAGCTCGTCGGCGGTGACGCGGCGTGTCATCCGTAGGATCGTGCCATGCTCGCTGCCCGGATCCACGAGGACGGCGGCCCGGACGTCCTCCGGGTCGAGGAGGTACCCGATCCCGTCGCCGGCCCGGGCGAGGTGCTCGTCCGGATCCGCGCGGCGTCCCTCAACCACCTCGACGTCTGGGTCCGCAAGGGGCTGCCCTCGGTTCCGAAGCCGCGCATCCTCGGTGCGGACGGCGCGGGCGTGGTCGAATCGCTCGGCGACGGGGTCTCCGGGCCTGGCCGTCGGCGACCGCGTCGTGATCAATCCGGGGATCGAGCACGGCGACAAGATCACCGTCGTCGGCGAGCACTTCGACGGCACCCACGCCGAGCTGATCGCGATCGATGCGGCGCAGGTGTTCCCGCTCGACGACGCGCTCTCGTTCGAGGTCGGAGCCGCGTTCCCGCTCGTCTACGAGACCGCGTACCGGATGCTCGTCACGCGAGCGCGCGTGACCGAAGGCGAGTGGGCGCTCATCTGGGGCATCGGCGGCGGCGTCGCGACCGCGGCGTTCGAGATCTGCCGCGCACTCGGCCTCAAGACCATCGTCACCTCGGGCAGCAACCCGAAGCTCGAGATCGCGCGCGGATGGGGAGCCGACCTGACCGTCAACCACGAGGACGGCGACGTCGTCGCGGCGGTCAAGGAGGCGACCGGGAAGGGCGTCGACGTCGTGGTCGAGACAGTCGGCGACGCGACGTGGGCCCGCTCGCTCGCCGCAGTGCGGCCGGCAGGACGGGTCGTCGTCTGCGGCGCCACCAGCGGGCCGAACCCGCCGGCGCAGCTCCACCGCTTCTGGTGGAAGCAGCTGGACGTGCTGGGCTCGACGATGGGGACGCGAGAGGACTTCGTCGGCGCCTACGACCTCGTCCGCTCCGGGCGCGCGCGCGTGCACGTCGACCGCACCTACCCGCTCTCCGAGATCGCCGCCGCCCACGAGCGGCTCGAGGCCGGAGAGCAGCTGGGCAAGATCGTGCTGCTCATGCCCGACGGGTCATGAGCACACCCTTGTGGCGGACGATGCTTAACCGATTTAGCTCTCGCCGCTTCACCTGAGCCTCCTTAACCGGTATAACGTCGCAATGGCCAGTTCCCCGCAGCCGGGACGCAGGGTCACGATCAAGGACATCGCTCGTGAGGCCGGCGTCTCGAAGGGTGCGGTGTCGTACGCGCTCAACGATCGGCCCGGGCTGGCGGACACGACGCGCGAGCGGATCCTGCGGATCGCGGACGAGCTCGGCTGGCGTCCGAACAGCGCGGCACGCTCGCTCTCGGCGTCGCGCGCGAACGCGTGCGGGCTCGTCCTCGCTCGGCCCGCGCGGACGCTTGCGGTCGAGGGCTTCTTCCCCGAGTTCCTCGCGGGCGTCGAGTCCGAGCTTTCCGCGCGCTCGATCGCGCTCACCCTCCAGCTCGCGACCGACGTCGAGAGCGAGGTCGAGGTGTACCGGCGCTGGTGGGCGGAGCATCGGGTCGACGGTGTGCTCCTGCTCGACCTCCGAGAGGACGACCCCCGCATCGAAGCGCTCGGCGAGCTCGGGCTCCCAGCCGTGGTCGTCGGCGGACCACTCGACGATCGCTCACTCGGCTCCGTCTGGCACGACGAGCATGCAGCCGTCGTCGAGCTGGTGCGCTACCTGGCCGCTCTCGGCCACAAACGAATCGCACGCGTCGCCGGCGTGGTCGGCTTCGTGCACAGCGCGACGCGCACGCGGGCCTTCGAGGAGGCGGCGCGCGACCTCGGGCTCTCCGCCCGCGTCGTCCCGACCGACTACCTGCCGGAGAGCGGCGCCCGCGCGACCCGCGAGCTCCTCACGGATCCCGAGGCGCCGACGGCGATCGCCTTCGACAGCGACGTCCTCGCCGTCGCCGGGGCCGGGGCCGCGCAGCAGATGGGCGTCTCGGTCCCGGACGAGCTCTCCATCGTTGCGTGGGACGACTCGCTCCTCTGCCAGGTCGTCCACCCGCCCATCACCACGCTGACACGCGACATCGCGGAGTTCGGAGCGCTCGGAACGCGCCAGCTCCTCGCCCTGATCGACGGCCACGAGGTCGGCGATCTCGAGGCGCCGCGTGCCGTGCTGACGCCCCGGGGCAGCACGGGGCGTCCCGCCGGGCGCCGCTCCGGTCGCTGACGTTCCCACGCCGGGTCGCGGCGGCGGACAACGTGGCACCGGTTGCTTAACCGTGTAACCAACCCTTGACACTTAACCGTGTAAGTGATTGGCTGCCGGACCATGCGGAGTCGATGTCGACACCGGGCTCGGCGATGACGCCGCCGAACGGCGCAAGGAGCGGCCACTCGAGCACGGACGCCACGTCGCTTCCCTGGCTCGGCGCCAACTTCTGGTCGCGCGCCGGCGGGCCGCGCATGTGGGCCCGCTACGACGCCGCCATCGTCCGCGAGGAGCTCGCCGTGCTCGCCGCGCACGGCCTCGACGTGACGCGCTCCTTCTGCTTCTGGCCCGACTTCGTCCCCCAGCCCGAGACAATCGACGAGGAGGTCGCCGCGCGGTTCGGCGACTTCCTCGACGGGCATGTGGAGGCCGGGATGCGCACGATCCCGACCTTCCTCGTCGGCCACATGTCCGGCGAGAACTGGGACCCGGCGTGGCGGCAGGGACGCGACCTCCACCGCGACGTCTGGATGGTCTCCCAGCAGGCCTGGTTCGCCGCAGAGATCGCGCGGCGCTTCGGCGACCATCCCGCGGTCTGCGGCTGGCTCGTCTCGAACGAGATGCCGCTGTACGGCGGGCCCGGCTCCGTGGAGGAGATCACCGCCTGGGCGCGGATCGTCGTTCAGGCCGTCCGGTCGACCGGGTCGCGCCACCCGATCTCGCTGGGCGACGGAGCCTGGGGCATCGAGGTGACGGGCGCGGACAACGGGTACTCGCTCCGCAGGCTCGCACCGCTCGTCGACTTCGTCGGGCCGCACTCGTACCCGATGCAGGACGACGAGCTGCGCCAGTTGCTCTCCCCCGCGTTCGCGTGCGAGCTGGCGGGCGGCTTCGGGAAGCCCGTCGTCCTCGAGGAGTTCGGCGTCACGCTCCGACTTCGCGTCCGACGAGAACGCCGCCGCGTACTACCGGCAGGTGCTGCACACGACCCTGCTCGCCGGCGCCCGCGGCTGGCTCGCGTGGAACAACTCCGACTACGACGGCCTGCGCGACGAGGACCCGTACCGCCACCACGTCTTCGAGCTCCACTTCGGCCTGACGGACTCGACGCGGGCGGCCGAAGTCGACCCTCGCGGCGATGCGCGAGTTCTCGTCCCTCGTCCGCGAGCTGCCGGAAGGCTGGGAGCCGGAGCGACGCGGCGCGGCGATCGTCGTTCCCGAGCACTTCGAGCGCGAGCTCCCCTTCACCGACCCGGCCTATCGCCGGGACATCCGCGACCAGCTCCTGCAGTCGTACGTCGCCTCACGCGAGGCGGACCTTCCCGTCGGCTTCGTCCGCGAGCTGGACGGGCTCGAGACCGACGCGCAGCTGCTCATCGCCCCGTGCGCCAAGCTGCTGACCGGCCCGGGCATCGACCGGCTGCGCGGCCTCGTGCACGACGGCGCGACGCTCTACCTCTCGTACTTCGCGGGCAGCACCACGAACCAGCGCGGCCCGTGGCTCTCCTGGCTGCCCGAGCTCTTCGGTGTCGAGCACCGGCTCCGGTACGGGCTCGTCGACCCGATCGAGGACGACGAGGTCGTGCTCGAGCTGGTCGTCGGACCTCGGCGAGCTCACGACGGGGACGCGCCTCTCGTTCACGGTCTCCGGCGAGCCGTCGGCGCGCGCGCACCTCCCGGTCGAGCCCGTGGGCGCCGACATCGTCGCGATCGACAGCTACGGGCGCCCGGCGCTCCTTCGCCACCGCGTCGGCGCCGGCCAGACAGTCCTCTGCACCTATCCCCTCGAGCACATGGCGGCCCGGACACCCTGGGCGAACCCCGAGAACACGTGGCGCATCTACTCGGCGCTGGCCGCCCTCGCCGGCGTCGAGCGCCACGTGCGGGTCGACGACCCGCAGGTTCTCGCCGGAATCGTCCGGGGCGACACACGGGACGTCGCGCTGCTCGTCAACTGCTCCTCGTCTGCCGTCTCGCTCCAGCCGGTCGCTCAACAGACGACCGGCGACGGGACGTCATGGCCTCTCGTCCTCGCGCCACGGGGCGCGGCGGCGTTCGGGCTCGCCCAGCCGGCGGCCGACGGCGACGGGCGGCACGAGCCGATCACCCTCGCGCTCGCTGCCACCCCGCTAACGAAGGGAGGGATGCCGACGTCAGACCTGCGGCCGACGCACGACGCGACCTGAACGGGAGGCGAGATGCCCCCACCACACCAGATTTTGGTTTCGAACCCCGACTAGGAGGAAAATGGAGATGGCAGTCGAGAGGAAAAAGGCCACCGTCGCCCTCGGCGTGGTCACTCTCATCGCTGCGCTCGCGCTCTCGACGCTCACGGTGACCGCCGGTGCGTCGAGCTCGAAGGCGAACGCGCTTCCGCGCGCAGCGACCCTCTACACATCCGGGACGGCCTGGGGGCCGTTCGCCCAGTTCAACCCGTTGCGGACGAGCGGCAACTCGACCGGCACGGTCGGGCTGCTCTACGAGACGCTGTTCCGCTACGACCCGCTCTCGGACCGCTACATCCCGTGGCTCGCCACGAACGGGAAGTGGGTCGGCAACATCGTACGTCGTGACGCTCCGCAGGGGCGTGACGTGGAACGACGGCAAGCCGTTCACGGGCGCGGACGTGAAGTTCACGTTCGAGACCGGGAAGCTCGAGGGCTCCGAGCTCTCGACGATGTGGAAGACCGGCCTCCAGGCGATCACCGTCAAGGGGAACGTCGTCAGCTTCCGCTTCAAGGGCCAGCCGAACTACCTCGACTGGGCGACGAACATCTTCTCGTTCGGCATCGTCCCGGCGCACGTCTGGAAGAACTACAGCGCCAAGGAGATCACGACCGGCAACACCGACAAGTACTTCGTCGGCACCGGGCCGTTCAAGTACGGCGCGGGCAAGGGAACGTCCGGCACGCTCCAGTGGAACCGGCGGGCCGGCTGGTGGGCGACGAAGGCACTCGGCATGCGGATGCCGATGCAGTACATCGTCGACATCCACAACACCCAGAACACCGCGTCCCTGCAGAACTTCCTGAAGAACGACATCGACCTCTCGAACAACTTCTTCCCCGGGATCGACAAGCAGATCGGCGGCAGGATCGAGACCTACTACTCGAAGGCGCCGTACATGCTCTCGGCGAACACCGCCTGGCTTGTCCCCAACACGACCAAGGCTCCGCTCAACGACGCCGCGTTCCGCCGGGCGCTCGCGATGTCGATCAACATCAACCAGATCGTGACGGCCGACTACGGGAACATCGTCGCGAAGGCGAACCCGACCGGCCTGCTTCCGACCTGGAGCAAGTGGATCGACAAGGCCCAGGTGGCGAAGCTCGGGTTCAAGTACAACATCGCGGGCGCGAAGGCGCTGCTCGCGGCGAACGGATACCGGGACACGAACGGCGACGGCTTCGTCGAGAACAAGAACGGCGGGCAGATCAACCTCCGGCTGATCGTCCCGAACGGCTGGTCGGACTGGATGACGGCGATCCAGATCATCTCGGCCAGCACCAAGGACGCCGGGATCAAGATCACCCCGGCGTACCCCGACTTCAACGGGCTCGTGGACGAGCGCAACTCGGGCAAGTTCGACCTCGTCATCAACAACGACAAGCAGCTCGGCCCGACGCCGTACACGTACTACGACTACCTCTTCCACCTCCCGGTGGCGGAGACGCAGACCTTCGCGAACTACTCGCGGTTCACGGCCGCCGGGCCGAAGCCGTGGGCTCTGACGCTCGCGCTGAACAAGGTGAAGCCGAGCAACATCGCACGGCAGAAGCAGATCCACGGGCAGATCCAGAAGTACATCCTGGAAGACCTGCCCGCGATCCCGCTCTGGTACAACGGGATGTGGTCTCAGTACAACACGACGTACTGGACGAACTTCCCGAAGTCCACGGGCAAGGGGCTGCAGACGACCCCGAGCGTGTGGAACGGGTACCTCAACATGACGGGCATCGACGCTCTCGCGCGTCTCAAGCCGCGAGCGAAGTAGTCCAGCTCAGATGTGCTGAACGCACGGCATCCGGCGACACGCCCCACGGGGCGTGTCGCCGGAGCCCGACCGCGCCGCCTGGACCCCGCACCACGCTGATGGAGACCCGGTGACCCGCTACCTCGCCCGCAAGATCCTCCTCTACCTCCTGACCTTCTTCGTTGCGGTGACGATCGACTGGGCCATCCCGCGCCTGATGCCGGGCAACCCGATCGACGGCCTCATCAGCCGGATCCAGGCGGACCCGACGGCCTCCGAGGAGCTCCACGGCTACTTCACCGAGTCCTTCGGGCTCGACCAGCCGCTCTGGCAGCAGTACCTGAACTTCTGGCGCGGGCTGCTCCACGGCGACCTCGGCCCGAGCATCGCCTACGTCGGGTCACGGGTCAGCGAGCTGATCTGGGCCGCGCTTCCGTACACGCTCGCGCTCCTCGTGCCGGCGATCGTTCTCAGCTACATCGCGGGCAACCGCGTCGGCGCGATGGCCGCTCGGCGCAAGGTGCTCGACAACACCGCGCTTCCCGTCGCCTACGTCCTCACGGCGACGCCGTACGTCTGGCTCGCTCTCGTGCTCGCGTACTTCTTCGCGTTCAAGTGGGGCATCTTCCCCGTCTCCGGCGCCTACGACTTCTCGATCCAGCCGGCCTGGACCTGGGAGTTCGCCAAGAGCTTCCTCGTCGCACTGGTTCCTGCCGTTCCTGACGCTCTTCCTCGTCTCGTTCGGCGGGTGGGCGATCGGGATGCGGAACCTGATCATCTACGAGCTCGAGTCGGAGTACACCAACTACCTCCAGGCGCTCGGCGCGCCGAGCAAGCTCGTGCGCAAGTACGCGTACGGCAACGCCGTCCTGCCGCAGATGTCGGGTCTCGCGCTCGCGCTCGGCGCGGTCGTCGGCGGCGCCCTCGTGACGGAGATCGTCTTCGGCTATCCGGGGATCGGGACGCTCATCATCACGGCGCTCCAGAACCGCGACTACTTCCTCATGCAGGGGCTCTTCCTGTTCATCATCATCGGCGTCCTCATCGCGAACTTCGTCGTCGACATCCTCTACGTCATCGTCGATCCGCGGACGCGCGCGGGAATCCAGGGGTCCTGATGGCGGCGACCGGTCAGCAGGCGGACCTCATGGCGACGCCCGAGGTCGCCATGACGGGAGAGGGCGCAGGCGCCTTCGGCGAGGACGGCGGACCGCGCGGCGCGCGCTCCGAGACCCTGCACTTCGCGTTTCGCAACACGAAGCTCGTCGTCGGGCTCACCGTCGTGCTGGCCTTCCTCGCGCTCGCGATCGTCGGGCCGTGGCTGACGGACGCCACGCCGTTCGAGTTCGGCTATCCGCTGGGCGAGCCGCCCTCACGCGAGCACTGGCTCGGCACGACGTCGCCGGGACAGGACGTCTACGCACAGTTCGTCTACGGCCTGCGATCGAGCTTCATCGTCGGCGCGCTCGCGGCCGCAGTGGCGGCCGTCGCTCGGGCATGGCGATCGGCTTCGTCGGCGGCTACCTCGGCGGCGTCGTCGACGAGGTGCTGAGCATGCTCACGAACATCGTCCTCGTCATCCCGACGCTCGCGGTGCTGATCATCGTCTCCGCCTACCTCAGCGTCGGCAGCCTCTTCTCCGAGGCGATGCTCATCGGCCTGACGTCCTGGCCCTGGGCGGCGCGGGCGATCCGCGCCCAGACGTTCTCGCTCGGGTCCCGCGACTTCGTGAGCCTCGCGCGGCTCTCGGGGCAGGGCACGGTCAAGGTGATCGTCCGCGAGATCGCGCCCGAACATGAGCTCGTACCTCTTCCTGACGTTCATCCTGCTCTTCGGCGGCTCCGTGCTGACCGCCGCGACGCTCGACTTCCTCGGTCTCGGCCCCTCGCAGGTGATGTCGCTCGGTCTGATGATGAACAACGCCGTCTCGAACGCGGCGCTCCAGCTCGGCATGTGGTGGTGGTTCATCCCGCCCGGGCATCGGGATCACCGCGATCGTCGGCGGCCTGTACGTCATGAACGTGGGGCTCGACGAGGTCTTCAACCCGAGGCTGCGGCGCACGTGAGCCTCGCCGTCGACAACCTCCGGGTGTACTACCGCACGCTGCGCGGCGACGTGAAGGCGCTCGACGGGGTCACGTTCGGCGTCGCGGACGGCGAGATCATGGGCATCGCGGGCGAGTCCGGCTGCGGCAAGACGACGCTCGGGAAGAGCCTGATCCGGCTGGATGGCCGGATGCGCGTCGTCGAGGGCACCGTGCACGCTCGACGGCGTCGCGCTGCCGATCGAGCGACGACCGGGCGATGAACGAGTTCCGCTTCCGCGACGTCTCGATCGTCCCGCAGTACGCGATGAGCGCGCTCAATCCCGATCCGCAAGATCGGCCGGATGATCTCGGAGCTGCTCGACGTCACGAGGCGTCTCGCTACGACGAGACGTTCCCCGAGCTCAGCCGCCGCCTGGCGCTCGTCGGCCTGGACGACGACGTCCTCGACCGGTATCCGATCGAGCTCTCCGGCGGGATGAAGCAGCGGGTCGTGATGGTGCTCTCGACGCTCCTGAACCCGTCCCTCCTGATCGCGGACGAGCTGACCTCCGCACTCGACGTCTCCACGCAGAAAGCCGTCGCCGAGATGCTCGTCGAGTTCCGCGACCGCGGGTTCGTGAAGAGCACGATCGTGATCACCCACGACCTGTCGATCCTGTACCAGATCGCCGACACGATCCTCGTCATGTACGCGGGCAAGCTCGTCGAGAAGGCGCCGGCGGCCGAGCTCACCGCGTCGCCGAAGCACCCGTACACGCAGCTCCTGCTCGCGTCGCTCCCCGAGGTCGGAGTGCGGTTCGAGGAGAAGCGGCTGACGGGCATCCCCGGTCGGCCCCCCTCGCTTCTCAACCCGCCGCAGGGCTGCCGCTTCCGGGCACGCTGCCCGCTCGCATTCGAGAAGTGCGCCGAGGAGCCGCCGTTCGTCGAGGTCGCTCCCGGACGCTACGCCGCGTGCTGGAAGGCGGCCGCCTGATGCTCCGGCTCGACGGCGTCACGAAGGTGTTCCGGACGGGCGTCTTCGGACGGGCCGAGTTCACGGCTGTCTCGGACGTCACGTTCGACGTCGAGCAGGGCGAGATCGTGTCGCTCATCGGCGAGAGCGGAAGTGGCAAGACGACCGTGGGCCGCATGGTCCTCCGCCTCACCCGGGCAACCACGGGCGCGGTCACGGTGGACGGCCGGGACGTGGCGACACTCGGTCGCACCGACGTGCGTGCCTACTACGGCAGCGTCCAGGGCGATCTTCCAGGACCCGTTCAGCTCCTACAACCCGGTCTTCAAGGTCGACCGCGTGCTCGGGATGATCCGTTCGAACTACCTCCCCGGCCTGAGCGACGCGGACTGGAAGACGAAGGTGCGCGGCTCGCTCGAGGCGGTCGGGCTGGAGCCGGCCGACGTGCTCGGCAAGTACCCGCACCAGCTCAGCGGCGGGCAGCTGCAGCGCCTGCTCATCGCGCGAGCGCTGCATGCTCGAGCTTCGCTTCCTCGTCGCGGACGAGATCATCAGCATGCTCGACGCCTCGACCCGCATCGACGTGCTCAACCTGCTCGGCGACCTGAAGGCGCGGGGGCTCGGCGTCCTCTTCGTCACCCACGATCTCGCGCTCGGCAACTACATCTCCGACCGCACGGTGATCCTCCGCCGCGGCCGCGTCGTCGAGATGGGCGCGACCCCGAAGGTCTTCGCGCGTCCTGCGCACCCGTACACGCAGATGCTCCTGACGTCCGTCCCGCACCTGTCGGAGAAGTGGGGCGCGGGCGCGATCGATGCGCCGACGTCGTTGGACGACGCAGCCGACGGGCCGCTTCAGCGGATCGACGACGACCACTTCGTAGCGACATGAGGGAGACGATGACGACCTCCGAGACCACCGTTGCACCGCTCACGCTCTCGTTCATGAGCGCGAACTACGTCTCCGCCGCGCTCGGCTACGGCGCGGCCGACGACTGGGGGCCGTTCGACGAGGCGACGAACGAGGCGTTCGCGCCGCTCGAGACGTTCGACGAGCGCTTCCGCGCGGTGCTCGCGACGATCGCGGGTGCAGGATTCGACGCGCTCGACCTCTGGGTGGCGCACCTCAACTGGCGCTGGGCGACGCCCGAGCACGTCCGGCTCGCGCGCGCCGCGCTGGACGACCACAAGCTGCGCGTGGTGAGCCTCGCCGGCAACTTCGGGAGCACCGCCGCGGAGCTGGATACTGCGTGCCGGCTCGCCGCGGCGCTGGACGTCGACCTGCTCGGCGGGATGGGCGACGTGCTGCGCACCGATCTCGCCGGGGCGGCCGCGGTCCTCCGCGACCACGGTGTCCGCTTCGGCTACGAGAACCATCCCGAGCACGACCCGTCGCAGGTCCTCGAGCTGATCGGCGACGACGCGGACGTCCTCGGCGCGACGATCGACACCGGCTGGTTTGCGACGCACGGCTACGACGCCGTCCGTGCGATCGGCGACCTCCGCGAGCGGCTCTTCCACGTCCACCTGAAGGACGTCGAGCGCCCCGGCGAGCACGTCACGTGCGCGCACGGCACAGGGTGCGTCGACATCGAGGGCTGCGTCGACGCCCTCCTCTCCCTGGGCTACGACGGCGCGCTGTCCGTCGAGCACGAGCCCTACGACCGTGATCCAACGACCGAATGCGTCCGGATGCGCGAGGCGCTCCAGGCGCACCTGGAAAGAGCAACAGGAGGCGAATGATGCGGAACGGCGCGTTGCGCGTCGCAGTGGTCGGCTGCGGCAACATCTCCGGCCCGTACGGCGAGACGATCGGGGCGTATCCCGCGATCGAGATCGCCGGTGCGACCGACGTCGACCGCGCGCTGAGCGCCGAGTTCGTCCAGCGGTTCGGGGGAGTCCAGTATCCATCGCTCGCCGACGTGCTCGCCGACGGCGCCGTCGATGCGATCGTCAACCTCACGTCGCACGGCGTCCACGCGGAGGTGACGACGGCGGCGCTCGAGGCGGGCAAGCACGTGCACAGCGAGAAGCCGCTCGCGGCGACCTACGGGGAGGCACGCTCGCTCGTCGAGCTCGCCGACGCCCGTGGCGTTCGGCTCTCGTGCTCCCCGATCACGTTCATGGGCGACGCGCAGGAGGAGGCGTGGCGGCTCGATCGCGTCGGGCGCGATCGGAACGGTCCGCGTCGCCTACGCCGAGGTCAACTGGGGCCGCATCGAGAGCTGGCACCCGCGTCCGGAGCCGTTCTACCGGATCGGGCCGCTGGCCGACGTCGGCGTCTACCCGCTGACGATCCTGACCGCCATGTTCGGCCCCGCGCGGCGCGTGACGGCGTTCGGGACGATCCTGCTGCCCGACCGCGTGACGATGAGCGGCGAGCCGTTCACGGTCGGGGCGCCCGACTTCGGCGTGGCCGTCGTCGAGCTGGAGGACGGCCCCGTCGTCCGGCTGACGACGAGCTTCTACGTGATGCAGCACTCGAAGCAGCGCGGGATCGAGTTCCACGGCGACGACGGCTCGCTGTTCCTCTCGAGCTGGCAGTACTTCGACGCGGCCGTCGAGGTGGCGCGAAACGGCGGCACTCGCACGAGCCGGTGCCTGCTCCCCCACGCCTACCCGCGGCACCGACTGGGGCCGGGCGGTCGCCGAGCTCTCGAGCGCGATCGCCGAGCACCGTCCGCACCGCGCGACCGGCGCCCACGCGGCCCACGTCGTCGAGATCCTCGACGCGATCGTCGAGTCGGCGACCGAGGGACGCCCCGTCGAGGTCCGCTCGTCGTTCGCGCGAGTGCCGGTCCCGTCGACGAACGGGAGCGGCCCCGGCTGAGACCGACGCGCGGCGAGCCGCTACGGTACGCCCATGGTCACCAAGGACGACGTCGTCGAGGCGCTGCACACCGTCGAGGACCCGGAGCTCGGGATGGACATCGTCGAGCTCGGCCTCTACTACGACGCGGAGATCGACGGCCCGCACATCAAGGTCATCCACTCGCTCACGTCGATGGGCTGCCCCGCCGGGCCGATGATCCAGGAGAACATCCACGACGCGGTCGCCGCGCTGCCGGGCGTGGAGCAGGTCGAGGTCGAGCTGACGTTCGACCCGCCCTGGACGCCCGACCGCATGTCGGACGACGCCAAGTTCATCCTGGGCTTCGGCTAGTACGACCCTTCGCGGGAGAGCTCAGCCGAGGAGCCGGACCTCTTCGCGCCGCTCGCGGGCGAAGAAGTGGATCCCGTCCGTGAAGCGGACCCAGTTGCAGCGCATGCACATCACGAGCGAGTGCGTCCGCGCGGAGTCGGCGAGGAAGCGGACGCCGCGAAGCAGGTCGCCGTTCGTGACCCCCGTCGCGACGACGATCACGTCGCCGCGCGCGAGGTCGTCCTGCGTGAAGACGCGTGTCGTGTCCTCGACGCCGAGCTCGCGGGCGGCCTCGATCTGCGAGCGGCTCGTCGGCCAGAGCTGCGCCTGGAGGCCGCCGCCGAGACAGCGCAGCGCCGCGGCGGAGAGGACGGCCTGGCGCGTGCCGCCGATCCCGATCGAGAGGTGGTCGTTCGTGCCGCGGATCGCCGCGGAGATCGACGCCGTCACCGTGCCGTCGCCGATCAGCTTGATTCGGGTGCCCGCCGCCCGGAGCTCCTCGACGAGGTCGTGGTGCCGCGGCCGGTCGAGCACGAGCGCGGTGATGTCGATCGGCTGACGGTCGAAGCTCTCCGCCACGGCGCGGACGTTGTCGGCCACGGGGCGGTCGAGGTCGATCACGCCCCGGGCGCGCGGCCCGACGGAGATCGTCCGCATGTACATGTCGGGCAGCTGGAGGAGCGCGCCCTCGGGCGCGACCGCGAGCATCGCGATCGCACCGACACCGCCCCGCGCGACGACGCCCCGTCCCTCGATCGGGTCGAGCGCGAGGTCGACGCGATCGCCGCCGGCGCCGATCTCTCCTCCCGGTGCGAGGGCCTCGCCGGTTCGCGAGCCGATCACGATCCGCCCGTCGACCGGCATCTGGTCGAGCGCGGCCTTCATCCCGTTCGCCGCGGCCTCCTCGGCTGCCTCCTCGTCGGCGCGGCCGAGCCAGCGCGCGCCCGCGAGCGCGGCCCACTCCGTCGCCCGCGCGTAGCGAGTGCACATGCAATCCGCCATGTCGAGAGCAGGCTACGCGCGAACGAGCCGGTCGGCGGTCGACAGCACCAGATCGAGAACCTCGCCCATCGCCTGGTCGAGCGTCGTGTTCATGATCACCGGCACGTCACAGCGCCGCGCGCGCTCGACGAGCGCGTCCTGGATGAAGCGGATCTCGGGCATCCCGTCGATGTACTTCTCGAGCGGCCGGAGCCCCTCGGTGGCGTAGTCGCGCACCCAGAAGTGGCTTCGATGCAGGTCCTCGTCGTCGATCGCAACGAGGCACTGGACGACGATGGCGCGCTCGCGGTCGACCTCGACCATGCCCGGGACGAGGTGCACGCCCTCGAGCACCATCGACCAGCCCTCGGCGAGCGAGCGGTCGATCGCCGCCTCGACGCCGACGAGGACGTGACGCACCTGGTCGAGGAAGCCCAGCAGGCGCGCGTCGCCCGTCTCGTCCTCCTCCGCCTTCGTCAGGCCGAGGCCCGCCTCGAAGCTCGAGTAGTGGACCGACGGCATGAACGCCGGGGAGAAGAACGCGCGCATCGTCTGCCGGATGAAGTCCGTCGACGTCACGCGGGTGATCCCGAGCCGGTGGGCGGTCTCGGTGGCGATCGTCGACTTGCCCGTCCCGGTCGCGCCGCCGACGAGGAGGATGATCGGGATGTCGAGCTGGCGGAGCGCGTGGAGCCGGCGCAGGCGCCGCATCGTGCGGCCGCCCTCCGCCTCGCCCAGCACCTCCGAGGCGAGCTCGCCGAACCGGTCGAGATCGAGGTGATCCGAGCCGCGCGTCGCGAGATCGGCGTCGGCGCGGCGCGCGAGGTCGTAGGCCTTCGTCACGGTCAGCCCCGTGGCCGCGAGCGCGCGGGCCATGAGCCCCTTCGACCACGGCAGCCCGTCGTCGCCGCCCAGCGGGAGCGGGGCGAGGTAGCGCCGCTCGCTCACCGGACCGCCTGCGGTGCGTGCACGATCGCCTCCGCCGCGAGCCGCTCGAGCTCCACGTCGAGCGAGCGCTCACCCGCGATCGGGAGGACGTCGTTCGCTGCAAGCACGACGCGCACGCCGCGCCGCCGCGCCTCCTCGACGACGACGTCGACCGCCGCGGCCTTCAGCTCGACGACGAAGACGTCCGCGTCCGTCTGCGCGAGATCGTCGCGGAGGCGTGCCCGGTCGGCGAGGCTCCCCGACACGTGCGTCACGCGCGCGCCGTGCGTCTCCTCCAGGTGGCGCGCGAGAGGCGCGTGCGCGGTCGGAGGAGCGGTGCAGAAGAAGGCAACGCGCTCGCCGGCGACCGGCTCGAGCGGCCGAGGGCGCAGGACGGCGCGGAGAACCGGGATCTCGGGCCGCACGTGGGCGCGCATCGCGTCAGCGAGCGCCAGGTGTGGTGCGTCGGGCTCGGCCATCGTCACGAGCACGAGGTCGGCGATGCGTGCGCGGTAGGCGTTCAGGTATCCCGCGGCGACGTCCACCGGCTGCGCGGCCGACGTGACGAGGAGCCGCCTCCCTGCGGCGACCGGAGGCATGGCCGCGCCGCTCCCGTCGAGCACGACGAGGTCGGGGGACAGCGACCGCGCCACCGCGACTCCTTCCAGCACGTTCGACACCGCGACGGCGCCCGCGAGCCCTCCACCGCAGCGGCGGCACCCGACGGTCACGACCCCGGCGACGACGGCCGTCTCGAGATGGTCGGAGGCGGCGTGCCGGCCCAGGCGGGACAGCTCGAGGAGCGAGTCGACGGTCGGCCGGACGTGCACGGTCTCCGGCTCCGGCGGCCCGCCGCGGCCCATCGCGACGACGACGACCTCGCGCGACCGCGCGAGCGAGCGAGCGACATGGCCCGTCACGGCCGTCTTCCCCACGCGCTTCCCGGTGCCGATCACCGCGAGCGTCGGGACGTCGACGGGCTCCATCGGCGGCGGCGTGAAGCGGAAGTCCGGCCCCTCGTAGGGGATGCCGAGCGCGAGCACGCGACTCGCGAGCGCGAGCCGCTCGGCGGGGCCGAGAACCGGCTCGTCGGAGAGGTCGAGGACGACGTCCGGCCGGTGGTGCGCGACGGCCTCCTCGAGCGTCGGCACGAGCGGAACCCCGTACCCGTCGACGTCGGCGCGGAGCTTCTCGGTGCCTCCGATCAGCACGGCGGCGACGACGAGGTCGTCGACCTCCTCCAGGGCCGAGCGCACGACGGGCGGATAGTGCTCGCCGTCGACGATCGCGATTGCACGGCGCGGCATGGTCATCCCCGGGTGGTCACCTCCCGCTCGATCCGGCTCGTGTACTTCTCGTACTCGAAGGTCTCCGTGGAGAACTGGATGATCCGCTCCTCCCCGTGGAACGGGTGGCGACGCGAGATCGAGACGTGGTGCCCGTTGACCTCGATCACGTTGTAACAGGGCCTCGTGTTTCCCCGCAATCGCAGCGACGAAACGGTTCCCGGTGTTCACGACGAAGAGGTTCTCGAGCCGCCAGGCGTACGGCACGTGCTTGTGGCCCGGAGAGCACGAGGTGCACGCCTGCCCGCAGCAGGCACTCGAGCGCGTCGCCGGCGTCGTAGACGACGTTCCGCTCGCGCCCCGTCCCGGGCACCGGGAGCAGGTGATGGTGGAGGACGAAGATCCGAAGGTGCGAGGGCTCCGCGGCGAACTGCTCCTCGATCCAGCCGTAGCGGCCTCGCCCGATCTGCCCGTGGTCGAGGTCGGGCTCGGTCGAGTCGACGGCGACGACCGTCACGCCGTCCTTCCGCAGGACGCTGCTCCGCTCCCCGAAGAGGTCCTCGAAGTGGACGTAGCCGACGTTCCGCGCGTCGTGGTTCCCCGGGATGACGACGAACGAGTCGCAGTGGATCCGGTCGAGGTACGAGCGGGCCATCTGGTACTCGTGCTTGAAGCCGAACGTCGTCAGGTCTCCGGTGCAGATCACCATGTCGGGACGGAGCTCGTTGACCTCGGAGATGGCGCGCTCGAGCAGGTTCGGCTCGAAGTACGTCCCTCCGCAGTGGAGGTCCGAGAGATGGGCGATGCGAAACGGCCGGGCGGCGGAGGCCATCGTGCGGAGTCTATGGCTTGTTCGCAGCGGGATCTCGCTCTCGCGAGATCCCGCGCTCGGATCCCCGCCTGCGGCGGGGCACATCCCTGAAGGCGCCCGCTCCCGCGGTCGCAAACAATCGCCGAAAGGTGGCGTCCGAGGCAGTCGGTACCCTCGAAGAGGTGCCGGCGCCCAACCCGGAATCCATCCCGTTCCAGGCATATCGTGGCTCCGAGCCGCCTCGCTTCGTCAACGGCGCGGAGCTCGAGTGCGCCCGCATCCTCGACTGGTACGGGATCCCCTGGGAGTACGAGCCGCGGTCGTTCGTGCTCGAGCGTGACGCCGAGGGACGCGTCACGAGCGCGTTCACGCCCGACTTCTACCTCCCGGAGCAGGACCTCTACATCGAGGTCACGGTGATGAAGCAGTCGCTCGTGACGCGCAAGAACCGCAAGCTTCGAGAAGTGCGGCGGCTCTATCCCGGCGTCAACGTGAAGCTGTTCTACCGGCGCGACATCGAGCGCCTCGCGCAGCGCTTGCGGCTCCGGATCGCCTCGTGACGCACACGGCCGCCGACCGCCTGCGCGCGCAGGGACAACCGATCGGAGACGTCTACCTCAGCCGGGCGGAGATCGCGGGCCGCGTCGCCGAGCTCGCGACCGCGATCGCCGCCACCTACGCCGGCCGTTTTCCGCTCCTCGTCGCGCCGCTCAAGTCGAGCACCGTGTTCCTCGCCGACCTCTCGCGTGCGCTGCCGCTCGACCACGAGCTCGACGTCATCGAGCTCGCGCCGTACGGAAGCGGCCGCGGCGGAGGCGGCGTCCGGCTCCTGAAGGATCTCGACGCGCCGCTCGAGGGCCGGGACGTGCTGCTCGTCGAGGACGTCGTCGACACCGGTCTCACCCTCGGATTCCTCACGCGCTGCTTCGGCGAGCGCGGCCCCGCGAGCCTCTCCGCCGTGACGCTCCTCGACCGTCCGTACCGCCGGCTGGTGGACGACATCCCCCTCGACCACGTGGGCTTCACGGTCCCCGACGAGCTGTTCGCCGGCTACGGCCTCGGCCTGGACGAGCGCTGGCGTGCGCTGCCGGATCTCCACCTCGTGCTCGCCGACGAGCTGCCTGTGGCGATCGACGCCGCGTAGACGCCGCTCCCGATCAGAGGTAGCCGAGCGGATCCACCGCGCTGCCGTTCACGCGCACCTCGAAGTGGACGTGCGGGCCGCTCGAGTCGCCGGTGCTGCCCGCATACGAGATCACCTGACCACGCACGACCGACTGGCCGACGGACGACGCGAACGCCGAGTTGTGCGCGTAGGCGGTCGAGAGACCGCCGCCGTGGTCGACACGACGAGATTGCCGTAGCCACCGCGCCAGCCGGCCCAGATCACGGTCCCCGCGCCTGCCGCGCGAACCGGGGTTCCCGTCGCGCACGTGATGTCGATTCCCTCGTGCATGCGCCCCCACCGCATCCCGAAGCCGCTCACGACCGGGCCGGACACCGGCCAGCCCAGCATCCCGTTCCCGATCGGGACCACCGGCGGCGTCGACCCGGACGACGACGGCTGCTGCGCCTGGCGGATCTGCTCGGCGAGCGAGGCGCTCTGCGCCTCGAGGTCCTCGATCTCGCCGTGGATGTCCGACTGGTCGCCCTCGATCGAGGCGAGGGTCGCCGACTTCTCGCGCTGCGCGACGACGAGCGCGTCGCGGCTCGCGACGAGACGCGTCACGACGCCCCGCTGCTCCGACGCGGCCGAGGTCGCGAGCGCCTCGACGCGCGCCTGCTCCGTCCGCGCGGCGCGGGTCTCCCTCCGCGCCTCGGCGACGCCGTCACGAGCCGCCCTGACCTGCGTCGCGATGCGCTTGTCCTGCCGCCCGATCCGGGAGAGCAGCTCGAGATTGTCGAGGATGTCGGTGAACGACGACGTCCCGACGATGAACGAGAGAACGTCCGGGCCGTCCGTCATGTAGAGGTAGCGCACGCGCTCCTCGAGCCGCGAGAGCGCGATGCGGTACTCGCCGCGGAGCCGCTCGAGGCGGGCTGTCTGGGTCGCGATCGTCCGGTCGAGGCTCGCGAGCCGCGCGCGCGCCTGCGAGAGCTGTCCTTCGAGCACGGAGAGCCGCGCCTGCTGGGCGTCGACCCCGGCCTGGAGCTCACGCACGCGCCCCGCGACGGCGCTGAGCTCCTCGGTGAGCACGCCCGCCTGCTGGTCGGCCGCCGCTGCTCGATCGCGAAGTCGGCCGATCTCGCTGTCGACGCGCGCCTTCTCGGCTCCCGGATCGCCCGCCGCGCTCCCCGTGGCGCCGAGCGTCGCGGCGAGCATCGCGGCGACGACCGCGGTCACGAGGCCGGCGCGACGACCCATCATCCGCTCTTCGCCTCCACTCCCGCCGTCCCTGCCTCGAGCCGGTCGAGCGTCCGGAGCGCCTGGGCCGCCTCCCGCCGGAGCGGCCCGACGACGCTCCGGTAGTCCTCGTCGCTGAGCCGGCCCGCCCGGTGATCGGCCTCGAGCTCCTTGAGGGCCGCCAGCGCGCGGTCTCGCTCCTCCTCGGCCTCGAGCAGCGCGCGCTCGTGGGCGTCGAGCTCGTGGAGCGCGTCCGACGCAGGTGCGGGGTCGCGGAGGAACGGCAGTGCCACGACCACGACCGTCCCGGCGGCGAGCGCCGCCGCGAGCACGAACCAGCCGCTCACGTGACGGCGGGGGTCTCGGAGCGCTCGTCGGCGCGGGCGTACCGCGTCGCGAGCCTCCGTTCCTCCCGCGCGTCGGGCCACAGGGCGATCAGCGAGCCGAGCACGAACACGATGCCCGCGAGCCAGATGAGGTTGACGAGCGGCTTGACGAACACGCGGAAGACGACGGCCCCGTCGTCGCGCACCTGCTCGGCGATCACGAAGAGATCCTCGCCCGTGAGGAGGTCGGAGCGGATCCCGACCTCGTTCGACACCTGTTGCTCGACGCTGTACGCATTCTTTCCTGCGGCGATCGTCCCGAGATCGTCGCTGCCGCGCCGGACGTCCAGCACGGCCCGGATCTCGGTCGCGTTCGCGCCCGTCGCGCTCGGTGAGCTCCCGGTAGGTGAGTGTGTAGCCCCCGACCGCGAGCGACTCGCCGCGCGCGAGCCTGCCCTCGACGACGGAGTCGTAGGCGCTCGAGCCCGCCACGCCGATCGCGAGCAGCACGACCGCCGCGTGGACGACGTAGCCGCCGTAGCGACGCCGGTTTCGCCCCACGAGGCGCCCGAAGGCCCTCGGGATCGGCTCGCCGGTGAGGGCGCGCCGGGCAGCCGTCCCGCGCACGAACTCGACGACGATCGCGGAGAGGACGAACGCCGAGAACGTGTACGCGATCAGCCCCGGGATGGACGATCCCGCCCCGAAGGCGACGAGCAGGATCCCCGTGCCGACCGCGATGCCCGCGGGCCACGCGACCGCCCTCGCGAGGCCGCCGAGCGACGCGCGCCGCCATGCGACGAGCGGTCCGATCCCCATCAGCAGGAGGAGCGGCAACCCGAAGATCCGCAGGAAGAAGTCGAAGTACGGGCGACCGACGACGACCGACTCGCCGCGCACCGCCTCCGAGACGATGGGCCACGCCGTCCCCCAGAGGATCGTCAGGCAGAGCGCGACGAGCAGGAGGTTGTTGTAGAGGAACGCCGCCTCGCGGGAGACGAGCGACTCGAGCTTGGCCGTCGTGCGGAGCTGCGGCAGCCGGAGCCAGATCATCGCGGTCGAGAACGCGACGGCGACCACGATGAAGCCGAGGAACCACGGCCCGATCGCGCTCTGGGTGAACGAGTGGATGGAGCTCACGACGCCCGAGCGGGTGAGGAACGTGCCGAACAGCGAGAGGCAGAAGGCGAGGCTCACGAGCGTCACGTTCCAGACGCGAAGCATCCCCCGCTTCTCCTGGATCATCACCGAGTGCAGGAACGCGGTCGCCGCGAGCCACGGGATCAGCGCCGCGTTCTCGACCGGGTCCCAGGCGTAGTAGCCGCCCCACCCCACCTCCTCGTACGCCCAGTGGGCGCCGAGCAGCTGCCCGATGCCGAGGGCGGTCCAGGCGACGATCGTCCAGCGCCGCGTCGCGACGATCCACCGCTCGTCCGTCCGGCCGGAGAGGAGCGCTCCCATCGCGAAGGCGAACGGCACCGCGAGGCCGACGTACCCGAGATAGAGGAAGACCGGGTGGGCGACCATGTACGGGTTCTGGAGGCTCGGGTTGAGCCCGTTCCCGTCCGCGGGCGCGGCGATCGTGTCGAACGGGCTCGAGATGGCCACCAGGAGCCAGGTGAAGCCCACCGCGATCCCGCCGAAGACCGGGGTGACCCACACGACGAGGTCGCGCGCGCGCTTCCGCGCGAACCACACCGCGAGCGCCGCGTAGCCGGTGAGCACGAGCAGCCAGAGGAGCAGCGAGCCCTCCTGCCCACCCCAGAACGCCGAGATCTTGTACTGCAGCGGCAGCGCCTCGCTCGAGTGCCCCGCCACGTACGCGAGCGAGAAGTCATCCCGGACGAAGCCCACGACGAGGACGAGTGACGCGACGAGCGTCGAGAAGAACGAGGCGAGGAGCGCGTTCCGCGCGGAGTGCGCGAGCCGACGCTTGCCGCGCCACGCGGCGAGCCCTCCCGCGACGAGTGCGTAGACCGAGAGCCCGAGGGTGACGAGGAGTGCCGCGCGGCCGAGCTCGGCCATCAGTGCCTGCTCAGGTGATGCCGCACGTCTGGGACATGGATTGCATTGCCTGGGCAGGCACTAGGACGGTGTGTCGGCGGCCTGGTACTTCGACGGGCACTTCGTGATCATCGACCCGGGTGTCGTCACGAAGAGCCCGCCCGGCCGCTGCGTCCCCGTCACGACGACGTCGCGCCCCGTGCGGAAGAGGTCGGGCACGGATCCCTTGTACAGCACCGTGACCCGCTGCTTGTGCGCACCCTCGAAGTCCTCGAGCACGAACCGCATTCCGGCCCCGTGCGGATCGCCCGTCGGGGCACCCACGACGCGGCCCGCGAGCGACACCTCGCCGGTCTTCGTCGCGAGCTCGCTCGGCGAGACCGACGGCGTGCCGCCACCCGCGAGCGAGGTGTAGAGCAGGAAGATCGCGAGGACTCCGGCGACGGAGAGCGCGATCACGAGCCGGGCAGGAGAAGACGTCCGTGCCACGCCAGACAGTCTAGAGGCCGCTGTGCGACCTCAGTCGGGCACCTGTCTTCTCTGGCTCGGTCAGGCCTCGGCGGCGTCTCGGTGCACGCCGCGTCGGCACCTCGTACCCGTGCTCGAGGCAGAGCGATCCCGGCGCATCCTCGGTGAGCGCGTCGCAATACCCCTTGCCGTACGCCGCGCGCATGAACGCCGAGACGACCTCGAGGTTCCATTCGCCGATCTCCGCCGCCTCGCGCCAGAGGTCGGTGAGGCGGAGATCGATGTCGAGCTCGAGGAGGTCGATCCGCGTGGGCTGCATGCGAACGAGGCTACGGACCCCGTCGGACGACATGCCACTTTTGCAGGGGAAAGGGCCCGGGGACCGCAGCGGTCGACGAATTCCGTAGAGTCGTCGCATGGCCCGGACCCGCGTCGGCCCGGCGCGCGTGCCCTCGCGCGAGAGCCCCGAGGAGGCGATCGCGATCGTGCGCGAGCGCGGCTACGACGCGTGCGAGATCGACTTCGAGTCGGGCTTCTGGATGGACTACCCCTGGGCCGAGCGCCTCGGCGACGTGGCCCGCGAGAACGATGTCGCGCTCTCCGTGCATGCGCCGCTCTTCGGCTGGGTCGGCCACCTCGAGGCGAGCGGACGCAAGTGGTCGTCCGCCCTCGGCGCGCTCGACCGGAGCTCCGGGATCGCCGCCGCCTGCGGGGCCGAGGTCGTCGTCTTCCACCCCGGCTTCCTGCTCGGCCGGAGCCGCGAGGACGCGATCGACTCGGTCGTCGAGCAGCTCGCGATCGTCCGCGAGCGGCTCGAGGGCAAGGACCGTGCCGTCCCGTTCGGGATCGAGGTGATGGGCCGCGTGCGCGACCTCGGATCGCTCGAGGACTGCGTCGAGATCAGCCGGCGCGTCGGATGGGTCCGGCCCGTCGTCGACTTCGCCCACATGCACGCGACGAGCGACGGTGCGTTCCTCGAGGCCGACCGCTTCCGCGAGGCGCTCGCCCTCGCCGACAGCGTCCTCGAGCCGGGTGCGCCGTTCCACATCCACTTCTCGGACATCGCCTTCGCGAACCGCAACGAGACGAAGCACCTCCCCTACGGCGACGGCACGCTCCGGGCCGACCCGCTGCGCGAGGCGCTGGAGGCGTTCGACCGTCCCGCCACGGTGATCTCGGAGTCGCCCGACGAGGAGTCGAGTCAGATGATCCGCGCGGCGCTCTCCGGCTGAAGCAGCGCGTCGAGCCGGGTCTCGATCGCGTCGGCCTCGTCGTCGCGGCCCCGCTCGCGGAGGAACCGCGCGTACGCCGCCATCGGCTCGGGCTCGACGTTGCGGTAGTCGGTCTCCGCGAGGGCGTCGATCGCCTCCCGGAGGAGCAGCTCGGCCTCCTCGTCCCGGCCCTGCGCCGCTCGCACGAGCCCGAGCACCATCCGGACGTTCGAGCGCGACATCATGTCCTGCATCCCGACGGTCTCGACGGCCGAGAGCGCCCAGCGCTCGGCTTCCTCCACGTGTCCCTTGGCGAGGACGATCTCGGCGAGCGTCCGCTGTGCCTCGATCACCTTCGCGCGCTCCTCGAGCGAGAGCAGCTGGCGGACCGCCTCGCGCAGGATCCGCTCGGCGCGGTCGGGATCGCCGCCCTGCCAGACGGCCACGCCCTCGAGCTGCTGCGTTCGCCCCGCGTCCGACGCGGCGCCGATCTCGTCGAAGAGCGCGCGGGCGGTGCCGAACGCCTCCGCCGCCTCGTCGAACCGCCCCCGGCGAAGGAGGATCGAGCCCTGGATGCGGGACGCCCAGGCGGAGGCCGAGAGGCTGCCGCTCGAGTCGGCGAGCGCGACCGCGGCCGACAGGACCTCCTCCGCCTTCGCGAGCTCGAGCCGTTGGAGGTGCGCTGCGGCGAGCTCGCTGAGCGCCAGGCTCTCGAGATCCGCTCGCCCCGCCTCGCGCGCGATCTCGAGCGCGTCGCGCGTGTACCGCTCGACGCTGCCGAGGTCACCTTCCCACCAGCCGACGGTCGAGAGCAGCGTGAGCGCCTCGGACCGCGCGTCGCCCGGGGCGTCGGCGAGCAGCTCGAGCGCCTCGCGGCCGAGCTTCCGCCCCTGCTCGACGTCGGCGTTCCGGTCGAGCCCGATCTCGGCGATCTGGACGAGCGCGAGCCCCTCGATCGTCCGGTCCCCCGCCGCGCGTGCCTGCTCGCGCACGGCCTCCATCTCGACGGCGGCCGCGGGGAGCTCCCACAGCCGCCACGCAGCCCGGGCGGCGCAGTAGCGGCGGGTGAGGCTCGGCTCGAGCTCGATCGAGCGCAGCAGCAGCCTGCGCGCCCTGCGGTTCGCCTCGCGCTCGAGCGCCCGGCGGCCCGCGTGCTCGAGGGCGGACGCGGCCTCGGCGCGGAGGTCGTCGGGGACGCGCCCGTCGAGCTCCGCCAGCAGCGAGGCGGCACGCTCGAGGTGGAACGCCTGCGTCTCGACGAGGTCGTCCGGACGCGTGCGCAGCCATTCGGCGAACGTGCGGTGGAGCGATGCGCGGACGCTCTTCGCGAGCCCGCCGTAGGCGACGTCGCGGATCAGGACGTGCCGGAACCGGTACGCGACCTCGCCCGTGACCGTCGAGATCGGCTCGCGCGACAGGATCTGGCGGTCGACGAGATCGGTGAGCGCGGCGTCGACGTCCAGGTCGGGGTCGAGCTCGGCGATCGCGCCGCGCCAGAACACGCGGCCGATCAGGGCGCCGTGGCGGAGCACCGACCGCGATTCCGGCGGCAGGGTGTCGATCCGGGCCGCGACGAGCGCCTGCAGGGTGTCCGGGATCCGCACGGCGGCACCCTCTCCCTGCTCGACGAGCATCCGCACGGTCTCCTCGACGAAGAGCGGGTTGCCCTCGGTCTTGTCGAGGAGGACGCTCCGCAACCCCTCCGGCAGGGCGGCGCCCTCCACGAGCGCGTCGACGAGCGCCGCCGCCTCGGAGTCCGCCAGCGGCGCCAGCTCGATCGTGATCGACCGTCGCCGTCCACCGCCCCAGCTCGGGCGCGCGTCCAGGAGCTCCGGGCGGGCGAGGCAGACGATGAGCACCGGCGCGTCGTCGATCCTGTCCGCGAGATGCTCGATCAGATCGAGCAGGGGCTCCTCCGCCCAGTGGACGTCCTCGAAGCCGAGCACGAGCGGCTGCGCCTCGGCGAAGCTCGTCGCCCACTCGTGCGCGGCCCAGGCGATCTCGAGGCCGCGGCGGCTGCCCGAGACGTTGTCGAGCACGCCGGACGCGAGCCCGAGCAGGTCCGCCACCGCGTCGCTCGTGCACGCCTCCCGGAGCTTCTCGATCGCCTCCTCCGGCGAGTCGTCGTCGGAGATCCCCGCCGCCGCCTGCACCATCTCCGCGAGGGGCCGGTACGCGATGCCCTCCCCGAACGGCGCGCACCGTCCCGTGAGGACGCTCGTGCGCTCGAGCCCCGCGAAGAACTCCTGCGCGAGCCGGCTCTTCCCGATCCCGGGGTCGCCGAAGATCGTCACGAGCTGCGCACGCCGGTCGCGAACGACACGGGTGAAGACGTTGCCGAGCAGGTCGAGCTCCTCCTCGCGGCCGACGTACGGCGCCGCGACGCTGATCGGTCGCCCCGTCGGGCGGTCGGCGCAGACGACGCGCCGCACCTCGATCGAGCCGTTCAGCCCCTTCAACGACGCGGTCGCCGAGCGGCTCGACGGTCACGCTCCCGGCCGCGAGACCGTATGCCGTCGGGCCGATCAGGATCTCGCCGGGCTCCGCGCTCTGCTGGAGGCGTGCGGCGACGTTGAGCGCCTCACCGGTGGAGAAGGTCGAGTCACCCGTCTCCGCGACGACCTCGCCGGCCTCGATCCCGATCCGCACGGGCAGGTCTCCCTTGCCCGTCTCGAGGATGGCGACGGCTGCGCGCACGGCGCGCTCGGCGTCGTCCTCGTGCGCGATCGGCACGCCGAACACGGCCACGACCGCGTCTCCGGCGAACTTCTCGACCGTCCCGCCGTACGCCGCGATGTGCGCCGCGGCACGGTCGAAGAACGCGGTCACGCGGCGCCGGACGACCTCCGGGTCGCTTCCGGCGACGAGCGCGGTGGAATCGACGAGATCGACGAACAGCGCCGTCGCGAGCTTGCGCTCCATGGACGGAGTCTAGGGTCGCGCGAGGAGGCTCCGCGAGGCGGTTTTCCGCACCTCGCGGCCCGCCGTCGAACATCGAGCCTCTAGCATCCGCGACGTGCTCGACCCCACCGTCTTCAAGGCGTACGACGTCCGCGGGATCCACCCGACCCAGCTGGACGAGGACGGCGCGTACCGGATCGGGAGGGGCTTCGTCGAGGAGTTCGAGCCGCGGCGGATCGCGGTCGGACGGGACATGCGCCTCGCGGCGCCCGCGATGACGGCAGCGTTGATCGAAGGCGCGGCGGACGGCGGCGCCGACGTCCTCGACCTCGGGCTCGTCGGCACCGAGATGGTCTACTACGCGGTCGGCGAGCTCGGGCTCGACGGCGGCGTGTGCGTCACCGCGTCGCACAACCCGAAGGAGTACACCGGGATGAAGATCGTCCGCGCGGGCGCGCTGCCCGTCGGCGGCGACTCGGGGCTCCAGGAGGTCCGGCAAGCGCGCCGAGGGCTCGTTCGGCGACGTCGAGCGACGCGGCGAGGTCGCTCCGACCGACGTCTGGGACGGCTTCGTCGCGAAGGTGCTCTCCTTCGTGGACGAGGAGGCCATCCGCCCGCTCCGGGTCGTCGTCGACGCCGCGAACGGCATGGCCGGGACGATGCTCCCGCCCGTCCTGGCCCGACTCCCGCAGCTCGACGTCGTCGAGTGCTACTTCGAGCCCGACGGCTCGTTCCCGAACCACGAGCCGAACCCGCTGCTCCCGGAGAACCGCGCCTTCATCGTCGAGCAGACGCGCTCGCTGGGCGCCGATCTCGGAGTCGCCTACGACGGCGATGCCGACCGCTGCTTCTTCGTCGACGACAGCGGCGAGTTCGTCCCGGGCGACTTCGTCACGGCGCTGCTCGCGCAGGCGATGCTCGCGAAGGAGCCGGGCAAGAAGGTGATCTACGACGTGCGCGCGAGCTGGGCCGTGCCGCGCGCGATCGAGGAGGCGGGCGGGACGCCGCTCGTCAACCGGGTCGGCCACGCGTTCATCAAGCACCGCATGCGCGAGGAGGACGCGCTCTTCGCGGGCGAGGTCTCCGCGCACTACTACTTCCGCGACTTCACGCAGGCCGACACCGGCGTCGTCCCGTTCCTCGTCATGCTCGAGCTGCTCTCACGGACGGGAAAGCGATTCTCGGAGCTCCTCGCCCCGTTCCGCGAGCGCTACTTCATCACCGGCGAGATCAACACCCCGGTCGCCGACGTGGCGCAGAAGCTCCGCGAGCTGGAGGAGCGCTACGCGGCCGAGGGAGGGCGTATCTCCCACCTCGACGGGGTGTCGGTCGACTTCGACGAGTGGCACTTCAACGTGCGCCCGTCGAACACCGAGCCGCTGCTGCGGTTGAACCTCGAAGCGCTCTCCGAGCCGCTGATGGAGTCGAAGCGGGACGAGGTCCTCGACGTGATCCGATCCTGACAGGAGGAACCGATGCCGACACTCGTACAGTTCGACTTCCCGATGAAGGGGCCGTGGGGCGAGGAGATGGCGGTCGCTTTCCGCGACCTCGCCAACATCATCGGACGGGCTCCGGGGCTGCAGTGGAAGATCTGGACGGAGAACGAGAGCGAGGAGACCGGCGGCGGCATCTACCTCTTCGACGACGAGGAGAGCGCGCTCGCCTACGTCGAGGAGCACACGGCGCGACTCGAGGGCTTCGGCGTCACCGACATCAGGGCGAAGGTCTTCCAGGTCAACGAGCCGCTGACGGCGCTGACCCGGGGCCCGATCGGCGAGTAGGTGAGCACCGACGCACCGGAGCTCGGCCGGGTCACCGACCGGCGTCCGCCGTACAAGTACTCGGCGCTCACGCGGGTCTGGTTCTCGGACACGGACGCCCAGGGCGTCGTCTACTACGGCCGCTACCTGCCGTACTTCGACCACGCGCGCACCGAGTACCACCGGCACCTCGGCGGCCTCGGCATCGACGGCGCGCAGTTCGTCATGCGCGCCTCGGACGTCGAGTACCACGCGCCGGCGCGGTTCGACGACCTGCTCGAGTGCTTCGTGCGCGTCCAGCGGCTCGGCCGGACGAGCGTCTCCTACGACCTCTGCGCGCTCCGCCTGCCCGACGACGCGCTCATGGTGACCGCGACGCAGACACTCGTCCTGATCGACCTCGAGACGCGTCGCCCGACGCCGATCCCCGACAGCGTGCGGGAGCCGGTTCGCGCGTTCGAAGGCGCCGACCTGCTCGAGTGAGCGGCGTGCGCGTCGACGCGCTGGACCACATCGTCCTCTGCGTCCGCGACGTGCCGACGACGATCGAGTTCTACGAGCGGGTCATGGGCATGGAGGCGCGGGAGGAGCGTCCGGGGAAGTGGTCGCTGCATTTCGGGCGCAACAAGATCAGCCTCCAGGACGCCGCCGCGTCGCCGACGATCGCCGAGGACACGATCCCCGGCACCGGCAACTTCTGTCTGCTGACGGAGATCCCGATGGACGAGGTCGTCGCTCATCTCGCCGCCGAGGGGATCTCCGTCGAGGACGGCCCCGGCGAGCGGGCGGAGCAACGGGGCGCGATCCTCTCGGTCTACTTCCGCGATCCGGACGGCAATCTCGTCGAGCTCAGCAACGCGATCACACCGACCTGAGCGCGTCGACCGGGGCGAGGCGTGCCGCCCGGAGCGCCGGGTAGAGACCTGCCACCGCGCCCACCGCGACGGCTGCGAGGACGCCGCCCAGCATCACCACGGGCGGTACGACGACCTCCCAGCCCCTGCTCGACGCGTACGCCGCGGCGACGCCGGCGCCGAGAGCGACGCCGGCGATCCCGCCCGCGAGCGAGAGCAGCAGCGACTCGGTCAGGAACTGGATGCCGAGATGCCGTCGCGTCGCGCCGAGCGCGCGGCGGAGACCGATCTCCGACCGGCGCTCGAGGACGGAGATCACCATGACGTTCGCGATCCCGACGCCGCCGACCAGGAGCGCCACGGCGCCGAGCCCGAGAACAGCGACGTGAAGGCGCTCTTGGCCGCCGCCCGCGCCTCGATCGCATCCGACGGGCGCGAGACGTCGACCTCGTCGGGGTGCTCGGGGCTGGCGGTGACGGCGAGCACGGACTGGACGTCGTCGACGTCCTCCGGGTCGCTGCGAACCGAGAGCGCCGAGACGTCGCCCTCGTCGTCGAGATAGCGCGTGGCAGCCGGGAACCCGACGAGCGCCGCCGTGTCCAGCGCCGGGACGAGCGTCACGGGGTCGAGGATCCCGATCACGGTGAAGCGCCGGTCGCCGATCACGACCTGGACCCCGCCGCCGGCCCGGGCGATTCCGAGCCGGCGGGCGGCCGTCGATCCCAGGACGACGGCGGGGTACCGGGCCGAGGCGGCATCGAGGAAGACGCCGTCGGCGAGCGTGGCGCCGACGGTCACCGGGAGCGACGGATCGGCGGCGAAGGTCGTGAGCCCCTTCGTCTCGGTGCTCGGGATCAGCTCTGAGCGGAAGACCGAGGCGTCGACGGCACCGGTCGCCGAGACCGCCTGGACGGGGCCGATCCGGCCGACCATCGCTCGCGCCTGGTCGGGCAGCGCGGCTGCCTCGCCGAAGATCGACTGCCCGGGCGCGACGGTGAGCAGGTTCGTTCCGAGGCGGTCGAGCGACGACAGGAGATCTGCCTTGCTCGACTCCGAGATCGCGAGGACCGCGACCATCGCGGCGATGCCGATCGCGATCCCGAGGCCCGAGAGCGCGGCCCGCAGCTTGCGCGCCGAGAGGCCGACCGCCCCGACCCGGAGGACGTCGCGCGGCGCGAGCCGGCTCGGTGCGAGCTCCATCATGCGGCCCGCTTCGTGTCGAGCTCGACGACGCCGTCGCGGAGCTCGACGCGTCGCGGCAGCGACTCGGCGAGCTCACGCTCGTGCGTGATCACGACCACCGTCGTCCCCGCGCGATTCAGCGCGCGGAGGAGCGAGACGACGCCCTGACCGGACTGCGTGTCGAGGTTCCCTGTCGGCTCGTCGGCGAACAGGATGCGCGGGTCGCCCGACCACCGCCCGCGCCACCGCGACCCGCTGGCGCTCGCCGCCGGACAGCTGGTTGGGCCGGTGGCCGAGGCGGTGCGCGAGCCCGACCTCGTCGAGCGTCTCCTCGGCGCGTGCCCGGCGCTCGCGGAGCGGCAGGCCGGTGTAGAGCAGGCCGTCGGCGACGTTGTCGAGCGCCGACCGGCCGTCGAGCAGGAAGAACTGCTGGAACACGAACCCGATGGCGCGCGCCCGGAGCGCCGCGAGCGAGCGGTCGGAGAGCTCGGACGCCGGATGCCCGTCGATCCTGATCGTCCCGGCGGACGGCCGCTCGAGCGTCCCGAGGACGTGGAGGAGCGTCGACTTGCCCGAGCCGGACGGGCCGACGATCGCGATGAGCTCGCCCTCCTCGATCGAGAGCGAGACGCCGCGCAGCGCGGCGACGTCGGACCCGTAGCGCTTCTCGAGCCCGGCTGCCTCGAGGACCGTGGTCATTCCGCGACCACCACGGTGAGACCCTCGGCGATCCGCTTGCCCTCGATCTCGACGTACCCGTCCGCGAAGGATCCCGTCTCGACGGCCGTGAGCGTTCGCTCCCCGTCGGTCGCGACCACCTCGACGGCAACGCCGCCGCCGCGGAGCGCCAGGAGCGCCTCCACGGGCACCGCGAGGACACCCTTCGCACGTGCGCGCTCGAGCGAGACGACGACCGGAGCCCCGTCCAGCCCGTCGCGCTTCGCGGGCTCGCCGAGTCGGATCACGACGCTCACCGTCGCCGGCCCGGGCTCGCCCTGAGCGCCGGTCGACGACTCGGCGACCTTCCCCACGGAGTCGATCGTCCCGTCGACGACGCGTCCCGACGGCAGCTCCACCTTCACCTTCCCACCGACCGTGGCCAGCTCCTGCCGTCGTGCGTCGAGGTCGAGCTGGACGACCGGCGCCGTCGCGGTGCTCGTCAGCACCTCCATCCCCGGCTGCAGCTGCGCCCCGACGGGCACGGCGAGCTGTCCCACGCGGCGCGGCCCTGGCAGGAACACGGCGTCGCCGGGCTCGACGGCTCCCGTCTCGGGCACGCCGATCGCGTCCTGCCACGACTCGACCGCGCTGGCCGTGTCGGCGTCGAACTCCTCGTCGACCGTCATCCCGCCCGGGTCGTGTCCCAGCTCGACGAGGTTCCGCTCGAGCTGCTCGACGTCGGCGCCGTCGGAGACGCCGGGGCCGAGCCTGCGCCACAGCGGCATCGACCCGTAGAGCAGGCGGACGCCCGCCGCGTTCACGTCGTACAGCGACCGGCCCCGGGTGACGACCGACCCCTCGGCGGGAAGTCGCGTCACGGTTCCCGGCGCCGATGCCGCCAGCGTGCGCGCGTCCGCATACCCGAGCGTCCCGTCCACGTCGTCCACGAGAACGAGGTTCCGGCGCGTCACCTCCGCGGTCGCGGGCGCCGCGTCGGTCGTCGCAGCCGTCGCCGCGCCGCCCGAGCCCCCCGAGCCGAGGACGACGACGCTCACACCGACGACGCCGAGGCCGACCGCGGCGAGCGCGAGAAGCGAGCGCCTCACGAGCCACCGTCGCTGCTCGTGGCCGGTGCGTCTGACCGTCCGCCGCCGACCCGGAAGCCGGGCCCGTCCCCGAACGCCTCCTCGAGGATCTCCTGGCACGCCTCCTGCGCCTTCTGGAAGGTCGGGCTCTCGGGATCGACCCCACCCGCACCGGCGCGGAACTGCATCCGTGCGCCGCCGCCCGAGAAGTCCGGGTCGGGCATGTCGACGCCGTGCTCGCGCATGCACGCGGCGAACTCGAGCATCGTCTCCTGCATCTCCTGCCGCTCCTCCTCCGAGAGCTGCGGCGGCCCCTCGTCCCCGAACGGCGTCCCGCACTCGTCGCGCGCCTCTGCGAAGGCGTCGTCGCGGACGCCCTCGGCGGCACGGCGGGACTGGATCATCACGCGGACGCGTCCGTTCTCGTCGATCTCGGGATCCGGGACGTCGATGCCGTGCTCGCGCATGCACTCCGCCCAGGCGAGCGCGACCTCCTCCGGATCCTCCTCGTCGGCGCTTGCGCCCTCGGAGCTGTCGTTGTCCGTCGTCGCGGCCGTGTCGTCGAGCGCGGCGACGCCGTCGTCGGACGACGCCGACCCGCATCCGCTCGCAACGGCCGCGATCGCGAGGAGGAGCACGACGAGCGCCGCCAGCATCGCGGTACGGGTCTTCACGGTTCTCCTTTCGTCGCGGGCGATCACGACGCTCAGAGAACCGGGGGCGCGTAAGAGGCGCCTGAGCCGCTCCTAAGAAGTCGCTGAGAGCTCCTCGACCGGCAGGCTGATCCGGAAGCGGGCGCCGCCGCCGGCGGCGCTCTCGACCGAGGCCGTCCCGCCGTGCGTGTCGGCGACCTGCCGCACGATCGCGAGCCCGAGCCCCGATCCCGGACGGCCGCGTGCGCGGGCGGAGCGATAGAAGCGGTCGAACACGCGCTCCGCGTCCTCGTCCGCGATGCCGGGACCGTGGTCGCGGACGACGACGGCGCCGTCGGCGACGGTCACCTCGATCGGCTCGTCCGGCGGGCTCCATGCGACGGCGTTGTCGAGCAGGTTGACGACGGCGCGGTCGAGCCGTGCGGGCGACCCGCGGACGAGCGTCGGCTCGAGCCGCACGTCGAAGGAACGGGCCGGGGCGCGCCGCCGGACACGCGCGACGGAGTCGGCCACGAGCACGTCGAGCCGAACGTCCTCGATCGCGTCGTCCGGCTGACCGTTCCGACCGAGCTCGACGAGGTCGCCGACGAGCCCCGTCAGCTCCTCCAGCTGCGCGACGACGTCCTCGACCATCTGCTTCCGCTCGCAGGCTCGACTCCCTCGGAGCGGGCGAGGAGCTCGACGTTCGTGCGGATGCTCGTCAACGGCGTCCGCAGCTCGTGCGAGGCGTCGGCCACGAGGTTGCGCTGGGCGGCCATCGACCGCTCGAGCGAGGCCAGCATCTCGTTCACGGTGGCCGCCAGCCGGTTGAGCTCGTCGTCTCCGGTGACCTCGATCCTGCGGGTGAGGTCGGCCGTCTGCGTGATCTCCTCCGCAGTGGTCGTCAGCCGCCGCACGGGCCGGAGCGCCGACCGCGCGACGAGGAGCCCGAGGAGCGCGGCGCCGGCGATGCCCGCGATCGCGATCGCGACGAGGATCGTCCGGAGCCGCCCGAGCGTCTCGTCGACCTCCGTGAGCGGCCGAGCCACGATGACGGCGAAGTCCGGGGCGAGCTGCTGGACGTAGGCCCGCACAGGCACGCCCTGGAGCTCCATCGTCCGGTGACCGCCGGGACGGCGTCCCGCGGCGACCTCGCGATCCGACTGGGAGACAGGGAGCACCTCGGGACCCGGCCCGACGCCGGTCGGTGCGGCGCTGACGATCTGCGCGAACGTCCCGGAGACGCCGAGCGGACCGGCAGGGAGGCGGATCACGAACCCGGCCGGCGTGTTGCGCAGCACGGCCTCGTTCGCGCGCTCCTCGAGCGTGCGGTCGACCTGGCCGTAGAGAACGTCCCGCGCGATCACGTAGGTCGCCACGGAGAGCACGGCGACGGCGACGGCCACTGCCCCGGCGGCGGCGAGCGCGATGCGGGCGCGGAAGCTCATTCGGTCAGCGTTCCCTGAGCGCGTAGCCGACGCCGCGGATCGTCTGGATGAGGCGGGCCTCGCCGTCTGCCTCGAGCTTGCGCCGCAGGTAGCCGACGTACACCTCGAGCGAGTTCGACGTCGGCCCGAAGTCGTAGCCCCAGACACGGTCGAAGATGAGGGCGCGGGGAAGCACCTGGCGCGGGTTGAGCAGGAACAGCTCCAGGAGCAGGAACTCGGTACGCGTGAGCTCGACGTCCCGCATGCCACGGCTGACCTCGCGGGTGGCGGGGTCGAGCGAGACGTCGGCGAAGCGGAGAACCCCGTGAGGGTCGCCGTTGACCGTTCGCCGGAGCAGGGCGCGGACACGCGCAAGCAGCTCCTCGAGCGCGAACGGCTTGACCAGGTAGTCGTCCGCCCCGGCGTCGAGGCCTGCGACCCGATCCGAGACCGCGTCGCGTGCCGTCAGCATGAGGATCGGCGTCCGGTCACCGTCGCCGCGGAGCCTCCGGCAGACCGCGATGCCGTCGAGCTCGGGCATCAGGACGTCGAGCACGACGAGCTCCGGGCGCACGCGCTGCACCGCCCCGAGCGCCGCGGGACCGTCCTCGGCGGCGACGACCTCGTACCCGTCGAGGGTCAGAGCACGCGTGACGGCCGACCGGACGGCCGGCTCGTCGTCGACGACGAGGATCCGCACCGATCGAGTCTCGCCGCGCAACCTGAAAGGTTCGTGAAAGGGAGCGTTAGGCGTCGGTGAACGAGACGCGGGCCCTTATCGGCCGGCGCGCCCGCCCGGCAAGCCGGACGGGCGCGGCACGGCTTCCCCTCCCCCAGACGCGTTGTACTCACCCTGACGAGGGTGACCATCCCTCGTTTCAGGGATGCATATCCCTCGATCGAGGTACCCCCCTCGATCGAGGGATGATCCCTCGGTCGAGGGAAGTCGTCAGCGAAGGAGCGAACGGGCGAGCTCGATCGCGTCGGCGCGGTCGATCTGCGCCTCGATCCGCACCGTCACGCCGTCGTTCTCGACGAGCAGGGTGTTGCCGGCGAGCCAGCCGAGGTCGTCCGCGATGTTGCCGTCCGGCGTGAGGAAGAGCACGGCGTGCGGCCCGCCCTCGAGCCACAGCGCTCGATGACCGTCGATGTCGAGCATGTCGATCCGCGTCGCCGACGACACGAGCTTCTTGACGAGGCCGGGCTCGGTCGCGTCACCGGGGAACTGCGTGAGCAGGAGCCGCGCGCGATCCTCGGCGCGCCAGACGTACGTGACGCGCATGCCCGGGCGCCAGGAGGATCTGATCCGGCGCCCGCTCGTCCTCGGGCGGGTCCGCGAAGGGAAAGCCGGCCCGCTCCTGCGCCTCGTCGAGCGTGACGCGGTCGCCGAGGATCTCGAGACCGGGTGTCGCCGAGACCGACGGCAGGTCGTCCACCCGGATGATCTGCGCGCCGCCGATCCCCAGCCAGTCGAACACCGCCGTTCGCGCGGGCGGCACGGCGAGCACGGCGACGAGCGCCGCGAGGACGACGGCAAGCGCGAGCGCGAGGCGCCGGCGCACGACCGGTCTCGGTCGCTCCTCTGCCATCAGGGCGACGACACGCCGCGAGACGTCCGGCGTCTCCGGCCAGTCGAGGCGCTCGAGAGCGCCTGCAGCTCGCGCTCGAGCGGCGTCACGCGACCTCCTCCGGCAGCTCGGCGCGGAGGCGGTCGAGCGCACGCGACGTCCGCGACTTCACGGTCCCGCGCCGGATCGCGAGCGCGTCGGCCGTCTCCTGCTCGTCGAGCCCGAGCAGGAACCGGTGGACGAGGACGTCCCGGTCGCGGTCGTCGAGCCGGCCGATGGCGTCGAGCAGCTCCGTGCGCCGCTCGCCGTCGAGGACGGCCGCCTCGGGGGACGGAGCCGCGTCCCCCGAGGCCGCAGTCCCCGCGACGCGCAGCGTCATCCCGGCCCGGCGTCCCGCGGAGCGCCGCCGGTTTCGCGCCTCGTTCGCGACGATCCGGAGCAGCCAGGGGCGGAACGGCGCCCCCTCCCGGAAGCGGCCGAGTGCGCGGTACGCCTTGACGAACCCGTCCTGTACGGCCTCCTCCGCGTCGGCCCGGTCGCCGGCGTTCACGAGCGCGACGCGGAACGCGATTGCCTGATGCATGCGCACGAGCTCCTCGTAGGCGGCTGCCTCGCCGCGGCGGGCGCGCGCGACGAGAGTCGATTCGTCCGGTGGCCGGCTCTCCACCGACTCCTTCTACACCGCCGGGGCCGATCGCGTTCCCGGCCGCGCTACGCTCGTCGATGTGACGGCGAACGGCTGGCAGACGCTTCGTCTCGACGAGCTCGAGCCGATCCTCGCCGCAGGCGTCAACTGGAAGCCGCTTCGCCGGACGCTGGGCATCGAGGCGTTCGGCACGAACGCGTACGTCGCAGGCCCCGGCGAGGACGTCATCGAGGAGCACTCCGAGGAGCGGCTCGGCCACGAGGAGGTGTACGTCGTCGTCTCCGGCCGGGCGACCTTCACGCTCGACGGCGAGGAGCACGACGCGCCCGCGGGGACGATCGTCCACCTCGCCGACCCCTCCGTCAGGCGCTACGCGCGCGCCGAGGAGCCGAACACCGTGGTGCTCGCGATCGGGGGCAAGCCGGGAGAGGCGTACACGCCGTCCGCGTGGGAGTGGTACTTCGAGGCCGAGCGGTTCCGGCCGACGATGGACACCGATAGCTCGGCGCTTCGCGCTGCTCGGACGCGGCGCGCGAGCGCTTCCGCCGACTCGACTCCCCGATCACGTCGGCGTGCTGTTCTCGATCGCCTGCTGGCAGGCGCTCGCCGGCCGCGACGACGAGGCGCTCGAGACCCTCCGCCGTGCCCAGGCGATCGAGCCGCGCATCCGCGAGTGGGCCGCACGCGACGACGACCTCGCGTCGGTGCGCGACCGGTTCCTCGAGACCTGAGCTACGCGCCGGGCGTCTGACGGTAGGCGTCGACGACGCCCTCGAGGTTCCGGAGCGCGGTGATGAGCGACCGGAGGTCCTTCACGTCGCCGAGCTCGGCGGTGTACCAGTTCCGCGCCATGCCGTCCTCGACGGCACCGCCGTAGGCCACGATGTTCGCGCCGTGCTCGGAGAACGTCCGCGCGACGTCCTCCAGCAGGCGCGCCCTGTCCCACGCGCCGACCGCGATCTGGACGCGGAAGCTGGCCGACGTCGCGCCGGTGTCCCACTCGACGGCGGTGAAGCGCTCCGGGTTCCGCATCAACGCGCGGACGTTCGGGCAGTCGGAGCGGTGGATCGTGATCCCGCGACCGAGCGAGATGTAGCCCTCGATCGGGTCGCCCGGCACCGGCGTGCAGCACTTGGCCACCCGCACGAGAACGTCCTCGACACCCGGGACGACGACGCCGAGCGACTCCCCGGTGACCGTCCGCTTGTGCCCCGTCGACTTGATCGTGACGATCGGCTCGTCTGCGACCTGCTCGGTCTTCAGGCCCTGGAGCACCTTGTTGACCACCTGGCCGGTGCCGACCTTGCCCGAGCCGAGCGCGAGGTAGAAGTCCTCCGCCTTCTTGAAGCCCATCTCGCGGATCACCGACGCGAGCACGCTCGAGCCCTGGAGCTTGCGGTACGGCAGGTTCTGGGCCTTGAGCGCCTGGTCGAGCGCGTCGCGGCCCTTCTGCTCGGTCTCGCCCTTCGTCTCGCGCTGGAACCACTGGCGGATCTTGTTGCGGGCGCGCGACGAGGCTGCGAGCGACATCCAGTCGCGAGAGGGGCCGCGACCCGACTTCGAGGTGAGGATCTCGACGAAGTCCCCGTTCTTCAGACGGTAGTGGAGCGGGACGATCCGACCGTTCACCTTGGCGCCGACGGTCCGGTGGCCGACGTCCGTGTGGACGGCGTACGCGAAGTCGATGGGGGTCGCGCCGGCGGGCAGCGTCTTGACCTCGCCCTTCGGCGTGAAGACGTACACCTCGTCGTCGAAGAGGTCGGTGCGGAGCGTCCGCATGTACTCGCCGGCGTCCTGCTCGTCGCCCTGCCAGTCCATGAGCGTGCGCACCCAGGTGAGCCACTCGTCGTCCTGCTTTCCGGGGCGGCCGCGCTTGTAGAGCCAGTGGGCGGCGACGCCGAGCTCGGCCTCCTCGTGCATCTCGCGCGTCCGCACCTGGATCTCGAGCGGCCGCCCGGACGGCCCGATCACCGTCGTGTGCAGCGAGCGGTAGCGGTTCAGCTTCGGCATCGCGATGAAGTCCTTGAACCGCCCCGGCATGGGCTTCCAGAGCGAGTGGAGGATCCCGAGGGCGCCGTAGCAGTCCCGCGTCCCCTCCTCGCCGGAGCGCTCGACGATCACGCGCATCGCCGTGAGGTCGTAGATCTCGTTGAACTCGCGGCCCTTCTTGGCCATCTTGTCGTAGATCGAGTAGAAGTGCTTCGCCCGCCCGAGGATCACGGCGGGGATGTCGGCCTTCTCGAGCTCGAGGCCGAGGATCGTGGTCGCCTGCTCGACCTGCTCCTCGCGGTCGGCGCGCCGGTCGGCGACCATCGCCTTGATCTCGGCGTACTTGCGCGGGTGCAGGATCTGGAACGAGAGGTCCTCGAGCTCCCACTTCAGCGCGTGGATGCCGAGCCGGTGTGCGAGCGGCGCGTAGACCTCGAGCGTCTCCTTGGCCTTCTGCACCTGCTTCTGCTTGCCGAGGTACTCGATCGTCCGCATGTTGTGGAGCCGGTCCGCAAGCTTGATGAGGATGACCCGGACGTCCTGGGCCATCGCGACGATCATCTTCCGGTAGTTCTCCGCCTCGGCCTGCTCGCGGCTCGAGAACTGGATCCGGGTCAGCTTCGTGACGCCCTCGACGAGCTGAGCGATGTCGGGGCCGAACTCGGCGCGCACCTCGTCGAGCTCGGTCTCGGTGTCCTCGACGACGTCGTGCAGGAGGGCCGCGGCGATCGTCTGCTCGTCGAGGTGGAGCTCCGAGCAGATGCGGGCAACGCCCCAGGGGTGGTGGATGAACTCCTCGCCGGAACGACGCACCTGCCCACGGTGCCGCTCCTCCGCGTACTCGAACGCCCGGCGGATCAGCTCGCGGTCGACGCCGGGCTTGTACGTCTCGACGCTCGCGATCAGCTCCTCGACGAGGTTCTCGTGCTCCCGTTGAGCGCTGACGACCGTCATTTGCTCAGTGTACGGCCCGCGTGTTCGAGTTCCCTCCTTCGGGGAGGTGAGGGAGGGGCCGCCTCGAACCGATAGAACGGCATGCGGCTCTTTCTCGATTACCTCGAGCGTCGCCGGCTGCGGCGAATGCTCATCCATCTCGCGGCGTCGGCGAAGCGGTAGGACGCGGAGGCCCTCGGCCTCCGGCCTATGATCGGCGTGTGGCCGATCTGAGGCGCGTCAACTACAGCGAGCTCGTCCCCGAGTACGACGACACGGACCCGGACGGGTACCGCGCCGGGATGGCGCGGTTCGGTCCGAGCCTGGGCGCCGAGAAGATGGGCGCGTCCCTGTACGAGCTTCCGCCGGGGCAGAGCATCTGCCCGTACCACTACGAGTACCCGGACGAGGAGTGGCTCCTCGTCCTCGAGGGTCGCGTCACCCTCCGGCACGAAGGCGGCGAGATGGAGCTCGGCCGGGGAGATCTCGTCTGCTTCCCGCCGGGGCCCGACGGCGCGCACAAGGTGACGTGCCTCGGCGACGAGACCGCGCGGGTCGTGATGATCTCGACGAAGGAGAAGCCCGCGGATCGCCGTCTACCCGGACAGCGGCAAGGTCGGGATCTGGCCCGGCGACGAGCGGGACGTGCTGATGATGCGCCGGGACAAGCTCGAGTACTACGACGGCGAGGCCTGAACGACGGCGCTACGCCGCTTCGGGCAGCGCCACCGGGTGGCGCTCGAGCAGGGCCCGGAAGGACCCCGACTCCAGGAGCTCCCGCCGCCCGTTTCCTCCGACGAGCCCGAGCTCCGCGAAGATCGCGCGCGCGTCGGACGTCCACGACGCCTCGCCCGCACGCCACTGCTCGGCGAGCCACGTCCGGAGCTCGTCGTACGTCATCGCCGCGTCGAACACACGGCGGACGACGAGCTGCGGGGCGACTGTCCCGTTCCAGCGGTTCTCCTTCAGGCGGAACGCGACGTCGTAGCGGCCGGGCCGCTGGATCCGGTCGAGCTCTCTGCCGAGCCCGAAGGCGATCGCCGACCCGCCGTCCCGCTCGTGCTGGCGGATGCGGAAGCGGAGGTGCTTCCCCTCCCCCACCGTGCTCGCGGAGACGGCCTCCACGCTCGCGACCAGCAGCGTCGGCTCGGGGTTGCCGAGCCCGAACGGCGCGAGCCGGTCGAGCTCCTCCGCGAGGTCGAGCGTCAGCGCGCGGGCCGGCACGATCGCGTCGATCGTGGTCACCGGGCGAAGGTCGACGTCGGTCAGGACGGCGTCGGCGTGCGCCGCGAACGCCTCGCGGAACGACTCCAGCTGCTCCGTCTCGATCGACAGCCCGGCGGCGGCGCGGTGCCCGCCGAAGCGCTCGAGATGGCCGGCACACGCGCCGAGCGCCCCGTGCAGATCGAACGTCGAGATGGAGCGGCCCGATCCCTTCCAGCCCGTGGCGCTCCGGGCGATGAGCACGACGGGCCGGTTGTACCGCTCGACGAGCCGCGAGGCGACGATCCCGTTCACGCCCTCGTGCCACGTCTCGTCCCAGAGGACGTAGCCGCGCCGCTGCCGCTCGGCGGGCGACCACGACTCGACCAGCGCGACCGCCTCGCGGAGGATCCGCTCCTCGACGGCCTGCCGCTCGCGGTTCAGGTCCTCGAGCTCGGCGGCGAGCCTCTCGGCCTCGTCCGCGTCGTCGGTGAGGAGGAGCTCGAGCGCCACGTTGGGCCGCCCGAGCCGGCCGGCCGCGTTGATCCGCGGCGCGAGCCGGAAGCCGACGGCCGTCGCGTCGACGGCTGCCGGGTCGACGCGTGCCGAGCGCATCAGCGCCTGGAGGCCGGGACGGTTCGTGCGCGCGAGCGTCCGCAGCCCGCGGGCGGCGAGAGCGCGGTTCTCGTCGACGAGGGGGACGACGTCGGCGATGGTCGCGAGCGCGACGAGGTCGAGCATCTGCGCGAGCCTGGGGTGATCGTCGCCGAGCAGCGCCCGCGCGAGGGTGTGGACGACGCCCGTCCCACAGAGGTCGGCGCACGGGTAGTCGGACGGACGGGTCGCGACGACGAGGCAGTCCGGCAGCGCCTCGCCCGGCCGATGGTGGTCGGTGACGATGACGTCGACGCCGAGCTCGCGGGCCCGCGCGACCTCCGCGACGGCGGTGATGCCGCAGTCGACGGTGACGACGAGATCGACGCCGTCGGCCGCGAGCTGCTCGATCGTCTCGAGCGCGAGGCCGTAGCCCTCGTCGAACCTGCTCGGCAGGCGCCAGTCGACCGTCGCGCCGAGCTCCCGCAGGACGAGGACGCAGACGGCGGTCGCGGAGATCCCGTCGACGTCGTAGTCGCCGTGCACGCAGATGCGCTGTCCCGCGGCGACCGCGGCGCGGATGCGTTCGACGGCGGCGGCCATGTCGCCGAGCGACAGCGGGTCGTGACGGGGGTCGTCGGCCTCGAGGAACGCGCGCGCTTCGACGGCGTCGTCGAGGCCGCGCCGGACGAGCACGGTGGCCGTCGTCTCGCTCACTCCCAGCTCTCCGGCGAGCGCCTCGACCCTCGCCCAGTCGCACGGTCTGGTGATCCAGCGGCCATCCTGCATCGCCCGATCGACGGTACGGACCGCGTCGGATGGCGTTGAGCCAACAGTCAGGCAGTTGCGGCGGCGAAGCCGACGCCTTCAGGGATCTGCCCCGCCGCAGGCGGGGATCAAGCGGCGGGATTCCGCTTCTGCGGAACCCGCTTCGCGCAGCACGCGACTCGCGGCGCTCGCGGCGGAGCTGCAGCACGACCTTGATCCAGAGCATCACGACGCCGACGGTGGCGCCGATCACGCACACCGCGATCGGCGCGAAGAACGCCATCTGCTCGAGCGAGTACTTCGTCACCGCCGCCCCGATCAACCAGATCGCGAGCACCGCCACGATCACGCCGGCGAGGAGTCGATGGTCCTTCACATCCGCAGGCTAGCCTGCGAGGCGTGCGCGAGGATGCCGCGAACTACTCGTCGGGAGACGACTACGCGCTCGAGTTCCTCGGCTACCACTTCTCGTTCGGGGAGCGCGACTTCGAGGAGCGCGTCGCGGCCGCTGCCGTCCGGCTCGGCCTCGTCGCATCGAACGACCTCGACGAGGACGAGGTCGGCGACCTCGTCGAGCTCGCGGCCGACGGGCGCATCGCAGAGGCGCGCAGCCCGCTCGGGTCGTACCTCGTCCGGCACTGGGAGCGAATCGCGCTGGTCGACGGCGAATCGCTCGTCTACTGGCTCCGCAAGCTCGTCTTCCGCGGCGCGTACCTCGACCACCGCGTGAAGGAAGGCCTGCTCGAGGTCTCGTGGGACGACGACAGCGGCGAGTTCGCGTACGCGGAGCCCCAGGGCGGCCGGGCGCTGCTGGAGCTCGCCCCCACGCCGTCCTGGCATGCGCTGCAGTACCGCCGCTAGACGACCTCGGTCCCCGCGAAGCCGACGGTCTGCTCCGGCCCCGGCACGCTGAGCCGGATCTCGCGGATCGCCCCGAGCGGGACGATCACCTCCTCGGGCTCGTCGGCATGCGGGCAGAAGCTGACGAACCCGAATCCCGGCTCCGCCGCGAGCGTCCTGAGACGGTGCAACGACCCGTCGAGGAGCTCGATCGTCACCTCGACCTCCGCGAGCCCGTGCTCCTCCTTGAACCGCTCGACCCGCCGCTCGATCCGCTTGACGAGCTCCTCGGCCGGACCCGCCATCCCGGGTGTCCAGAGCTGGTGGCTCAGAACAGGCTGCTTTCGTCGCGAACCGCCCCGAGGTGCGCTCGCCCCAGGTCGGTGATCACACGACCGCGTGGGGTTCGCTGCAGGAAGCCGAGCTGGAGCAGGTACGGCTCGTAGACGTCCTCGATCGTGTCGGTCTCCTCGCCGAGCGCGACGGCGATCGTGGAGAGGCCGACCGGGCCGCCGCCGAACTTGAAGGCGATCGTCTCGAGGAGCTCGCGGTCGATCCGCTCGAGCCCTCGCTCGTCGACCTCGTGGAGCTCGAGCGCCTCCCGGGCGACGTCGGAGGTGATCGCGCCCTGGTGCCGTACCTCCGCGACGTCCCGGACGCGCCGGAGGATCCGGTTGGCGATGCGCGGCGTGCCGCGTGAGCGCGAGGCGATCTCGTCGGCCGCGTCGTCGGCGATCTCGACGCCCGAGGATTCGCGCCGAGCGACGCACGATCGTCGAGAGCTGACCGGGGTCGTAGTAGCCGAGGCGGAACGTCATCCCGAACCGGTCGCGGAGCGGTGTCGTGAGGAGCCCGGTGCGCGTCGTCGCCCCGACGAGCGTGAACGGGGGCAGGTCGAGCGTCAGCGTGCGCGCGGCGGCGCCCTGGCCGAAGACGATGTCGAGCCGGAAGTCCTCGAGCGCCGGGTAGAGGATCTCCTCGGCGGCGCGGTTCAGCCGGTGGATCTCGTCCACGAACAGGACGTCGCGCGGCTCGAGGGCGGTCAGGATCGCTGCGATGTCCTTCTTCTCGAGCGCCGGGCCGGCGACGGTGCGCAGGCCGACGCCGAGCTCCTCGCGGACGATCTGGGCGAGCGTCGTCTTCCCGAGCCCCGGCGGCCCGGCGAGGAGGACGTGGTCGAGCGCGTCGTCCCGGCCGCGGGCGGCCTCGAGGGCGATCCGCAGCTGCTCCTTGACCCGCTCCTGGCCGACGAAGTCGTCGAGGCGCCTGGGGCGAAGCGAGCGCTCCGCCTCGTCCTCGTCGGGCGAGAGGGCCGGCGCGAGGAACTGGCTCATGAGCCAACTCCGGTTGGCGCAGGAGCGAGCCGAAGGCGAGCGACGCTCACGCCGCCGCGCCTCTGAGTGCGAGCTTGACGCGCTCCTCGGGCGGCAGCTCGGGATCGACCTCCGCGAGGGCGCGCTCCGCGTCGATCACCGTGTAGCCGAGCTCGACGAGCGCGTCGCGCGCCATGAGATGCCCGGGGGCGTCGTCGAGCGGCCGTGAGGCCCGTGTCCGACACCGAGCCGAGCTTCTCGCGAAGCTCGAGGACGATCCGCTCCGCCGTCTTCTTCCCGATTCCGGGGATCGCCTGGAACCGTGCGTGGTCGCCGAGCGCGATCGCCTTGCGGAGCTCGCCGGGAGGTGACCCGGACACGACCGCCAGCGCGACCTTGGGGCCGATGCCGCTCACGGTGAGCAGGTGCACGAACAGCTCGCGCTCCTCTGCATCGGCGAACCCGTAGAGCTGGAGCGCGTCCTCCCGGACGTGGAGGTAGGTCTCCACGGTGAGCTCGGACCCGGCGCTTGCCCGTCGAAGGGCGGACGGCGTCGCGGCGACGAGGTAGCCGACGCCGTTCACGTCGAGGACGAGCCCGTCGTTCGTCCGACCCGCGGGTCGCCCTCTGAGCCGCGCGATCATCCCTCTCCTCCTCTCACGAGGCGATGCGCGCGAGCGGCGGCATCGAGACGTGGCAGATCGCGACGGCGAGCGCGTCGGCCTCGTGCGACGTGGACGGCTCGGCCGAGAGCGACAGCAGCATCCGAACCATGCGGGAGACCTGGCCCTTGTCCGCCCTGCCGTAGCCGCACACAGCCTGCTTCACGCGCGCCGGCGCGTACTCGGTGCACGCGACCCCTCGCGTGGCGGCCGCGACGAGCGCGGCGCCGCGTGCCTGTCCGACGAAGAGCGCGATGCGGGCGTCGGCACCGACGAACGACTCCTCCAGCGCGACGGCGTCCGGCTCGTGCTCCGCAATGAGCTCGCCGACCCCGTCGAAGATCGTCCTGAGCCGATGCTCCGGACGCTCCCGCGCGCCGGTTGTCCAGCACCCGTGGACGAGGGCCCGGAGGCGCCCGTCGCTTTCGTGGACGATCCCGTATCCGCACGCAGCCGTCCCTGGGTCGATGCCGAGGACCTTCACGGCCCGAGGGTACGCCGGGCCTCGGACGGCTTCGACCGGTCAGCGGCGCTCGACCGTCTCCTTCAGGCCCGCGAGGATCGTCTCCCACGTGCTCTGCGAGCGCTCGGCCGCCTCCTCGCTGTCGTTGCCGTCCTGGCTCAGGCTGACCACGGTCGTGTCACCCTGCTGCTCGAGCTCGTAGACGACGGTGTGGTAGTTCTCGGGCCGGTCGTCGAGCCCGCTCATCGCGCTGAAGTGGGTCATCGACAGACGGTGCTCCGGGTCGAAGTCGAGGATCTCGCCCTTGTCCTCGTAGCGCTTCCCCTCGTACTCGCCCTTCCAGACGATCGGGCTCCCGGGCTTCCAGTCGGTCTCGACCTGGGTGCCGAACATGTACTTGCCGATCAGGGCAGGGTCGGTGAGCGCCTTCCAGACCTCCTGCGGGCTGGCCTCGATCTCCGTGCGGGCAGTCGCGACGCGAGTCGCCATTGGTGCCTCCTCTCGACGTGTTGCCAAGAGATGGCCTACCCACGGGCGCCTCGCGCCGAACCCCGGGACTACGAGGCGACCGCCTCCAGCACCGCCTCGGGGATGTCGAAGTTCGCGTAGACGTCCTGGACGTCGTCGTTGTCCTCGAGCCCCTCGACGAGGCGCACGACCTGCTTCGCGGTCGACTCCTCGGCGATCGCCACGGTGGTCTTCGGCACCATCTGGAGCCCGACCGACTCGAGCGGGTACCCCGCCCCTTCGAGGGCCTCGCGCACGCGGGTGAGGTCGTCCGGCGTCGACGAGACGACGAACGTCTCGCCGTCGCGCTCGACGTCCTCCGCGCCGGCGTCGGCGGCGGTGAGCACGAGCGCGTCCTCGTCGACACCGTCGCCCGCGACGAGCACGACGCCCCGCCGCTCGAACTGCCAGGCGACCGCACCGGTCGCGCCGAGGTTCCCGCCGTGCTTCGAGAACAGATGCCGCACCTCCGCGGCGGTCCGGTTCCGGTTGTCCGTGAGCGCCTCGACGATCACGGCGACGCCCTCCGGGCCGTATCCCTCGTAGACGACCGTCTCGAAGCTCGCGCCGTCGGTTCCCTCACCGGCGCCCTTCGCGACCGCGCGCTCGATGTTGTCCTTCGGCATCGAGTACGACCGCGCCTTCTCGATCGCGTTCTGGAGGGCGAGGTTGGACTCCGGGTCCGCACCGCCCTCCTTGGCCGCGACCATGATCGCGCGCGAGAGCTTCGAGAACAGCTTGCCCCGCTTCGCGTCGGCGGCGCCCTTCTTGTGCTTGATGGTCGACCACTTGCTATGCCCTGACACTCGTCGCCTCCGTCACCAGCTCGAGAAATCGTTCGTGGATCCGGGTGTCGTCCGTCAGCTCGGGGTGGAATGCGGCGACGAGGATCGCGCCGTCGCGGAGCAGCACCGGCTCGCCGTCGTGCTCGGCGAGTACCTCGACGCCAGGGCCGACGTCCCGCACGCGCGGGGCGCGGATGAAGACGCCCCGGAACGGCTCGTCATCGCCCGCAATCGTGAGATCCGCCTCGAAGCTCGCGACCTGCCGGCCGTACGCGTTCCGCGCGACCTCGACGTCCACCAGCCCGAGGTGCGTGCGGTCGAGGAGGATCATCCCGGCGCAGGTGCCGAAGATCGGTCGTCCGAAGACGCGGATCGCCTCGTCGATGCCGTACTCGGCCGCCAGCTTCGTGATCGTCGTCGACTCGCCTCCCGGGATGACGAGCCCGTCGAGCCCCTCGAGCTGCTCCGGGAGGCGTACCTCGACGACCTCGGCGCCTGCCTGCCGGAGTGCGCGGGCATGCTCGCGAAACGCCCCTTGCAGGGCGAGAACGCCGATGCGTGGGGAGGATCCGATCACGCGTCCAAGTCTAGATGCGGCCCGCGAGATCGACTTTCGCCGTCCCGTGGACGGCGACGCGCGCTACCAGCCGCGGACTTCGAGCCGCTCGCCCTCGGGGAGCGTGCTCGCGGAGATCCCGACCATCGGTGCGCCGAGCCCGGCGGACACGTCGGCGAGGATCTTCGGGTCGGCGTAGTGGGTCGTCGCCTCGACGATCGCCTTGGCGCGACGCGAGACGTCCTCCACCCACCCGTCGTGGTCGAGGACGAGGTCGCGCCCCGACTTGAAGATCCCGGAGCCGACGAACACGCCGTCCGCTCCCAGCTGCATGCAGAGCGCCGCATCGGCCGGTGTCGCGATCCCGCCGGCGGTGAACGTCACCACCGGCAGCTTCCCGTTCTCGGCGACCCAGCGGACGAGCTCGAAGGGCGCGCGATGCTCCTTGGCAGCGGCGTAGAGCTCCTCCTCGCGCAGCCCCTGGAGCTGCCTGATCGCACCGAACACGGACCGCATGTGCGTGACGGCGTTGACGATGTCGCCGGTGCCCGCCTCGCCCTTCGTCCGGATCATGGCCGCGCCCTCGGCAATGCGACGGAGCGCCTCGCCCAGGTTCGTCGCGCCGCAGACGAACGGGATGGTGAACGCGTGCTTGTCGACGTGGTGCAGGACGTCTGCGGGCGTTAGCACCTCGGACTCGTCGATGTAGTCGATCTCGAGCGCCTCGAGGATCTGCGCCTCGACGAAGTGCCCGATGCGGCACTTCGCCATCACCGGGATCGAGACGGCCTCCTGGATGTCCCGGATCATCTGCGGGTCGGACATGCGCGCGACGCCGCCGTCACGCCGGATGTCGGCCGGCACGCGCTCGAGCGCCATCACCGCGCAGGCGCCCGCGTCCTCGGCGATCCGCGCCTGCTCGGCGTCGACGACGTCCATGATCACGCCGCCCTTGAGCATCTCGGCGAGGCCGGTCTTGACGCGCAGCGTGCCGATCTCGGTCACGCCCGGAGTGTAGCCGGGCTGCCTTGCCTCTCAGGAGGCAAGGCAGCCCGAGGAACGTGTCTTCAGGACGCCCGCGGGGCGTCGTCGGGCTCGGTCGGCTCCGACGGCGGCTCGGCCGGGATGTCGGCGGGTGCCTCCACCGGCGCTGTGGGCGGCGGCGCGGGTGCGGCGGCAGGTGCATCTTGCGGCGCGGGAGTGGCGGCGGACGGCTTGTCGTCGCGGTCGACCGCTCCCTTCGGCGCCGCCGTGGCGCCTGCGACGGAGGACCTGATCTCGGCGAGGCCCTCGCCGGAGGCCTGCATGTTCATCCACGCACCGACGACGACCACGATCGCGAGTGCCAGGCCGAGCCAGGCCCAGATCGTCCGGTCGACGACGTCCGCGGCGTCGCTGCCGCCCGGCTTGTCGATCCAACGGATGAACACGAAGATCAGCATCAGCACCGCAAGCGCGGCGGTGATCATCGACGGCGTCACGCCGAGCTCGAGCTCGATGTTCGCGAGGCGCAGCGCCTGCCAGACGATCGAGGGCGAGAAGCGAGACAGCCCTGCAATGACGCCGATGCCACTCCACATCGTCTCCGACGCCCGAGGTCTCCGACCTTGAACCACTTGAAGAACGAGACGATGAAGAGAGCGACCGCCGCTCCGAGAACGAGCTTGGCGCCCGTCGTGAGCTCCTTGAACTTGTCCATTTTCCGCCGTTTCCTTTCCGAGGGTTGGCGGATTCTCTCGCATTCGAGCGCCGAATGTGGGAGAGATACGACTCTCGCGGCGCGACTCCTCTCCCCGCAGGCGGGCCCCCTCGCCTGACCTCACGTTGCGCCGTTGGCGACGGGGCCCCGCATGTCGGGGCCCCATCGATCGAGGGCCTGGGATCACGGTCGGCGCGCGTCGGCGCAATGAAGGCGGCCGGGGCCGCCGCACCTCAGGGGAGGGGGCAGCGGCGGCCCGCAGCCGGCCTTCGAGGCAGGGCTCCCACCCCACCCCACGGCGGCCCATGAGGACGGGCCGCACGGACGAGTACGGCCTCGACGTGGCGGTTCCTTCGAGAAGCCGGATGCGTCGCTAGCATCCCGCCGTGCTCCGGTGCGACGAATGCGGGTGCGTGAGCGACGAGCTCGGCCGCTCCTGGGCCGCATTTTCCGGCGAGGATCCCGACGGCGTCGAGTCGACGAGCATCGCGATCATGTGCCCCATCTGCGCCGCCCGAGAGTTCGAGTGGCGCCCCGAGGCCGCGGTCGACTACACCTGAACGTGGAACCCCGCGCGGCCGTGAGCCGCGCGTCATCGGGCGCCTGCATCAGATGATCGGCGGCGGAACCGGGTCCGGCTCGTCGGGCGGAACCGGTTCGGGCCGAGGCAGGGGATCGGGCGTCGGGATCGGTGGCTCGGGCGAGGGCGGCAGCGGCATGTCGGTCGGCATGGAGACACTGTGCCCAGCGCGACGGCACCGCAAACAGCGACGAGGTTCCGCCGGGCGGCAGAACGGGTAGCGACGCCCCGGGGTCCATCCTGGTTCGGCGTGGCGCCCTGCCCGCCGCCCTCCTGGGCAGATCTCCACGCCGGCCAGGCTTTCCCGAGCGGGATGCGACGCGTTTAGCCCTCGCGCGACCTGGTGACAACGCAGACGGCGGCTCCGGACTGCGGTCGCGCCTTGCAGCTGACGGCGTCCCGGGAGGGGCCGGGCGCCGATGGCGTCCAGCCAAGGCACCCGGAGGTCGTGAGCCGCCACAAGATCAACGGGAGGTGCGGGCCCATTGGCGGCCAACGCTTCCCCGGGATGGAGAGCACGTGCCGAGGACCGCCGCCTCCCGAACGAGCACCGCAACCTCCCGGCCGTGTCCTACCCCAGGATCATCGGGTGAAACACGCCGGCGGAGCAAGCGCCACCCGCGGTGAGCTCGTCCCCGAGGCTACGGGCACTCGCCCGCCTCGACCGGAGTCGTCTCACCGTGACCGCCGGCATCCACCGGTCCCACCGCGCTGACGCACACGTTCGGCGGCGAGGTGTCGTCGGCGGTCGCCTGTGTCAGCCCGATGCCGAGCAGGGTCAGCACGACGAGCGCGAGCACTATCCCCCTCACAACCACGATGCCACCCACCCCCTCACGCCGACAGCTCGTCCGGCGTGCCACCTGTAGAGCTCCCCACCAAACGTAGTGCGAGCACCGCGAAACGTCGAGAGCACGGGCCGCGGCGTCGCGGCGATCGACGCCTCAGCTCACGGCTGGGCCGGCAGCCACGCTCAGACGTAGCCGTCGGCCCTTTCGGGGCGCCACTCGAACTCGCGCGCCGCACAGACCGGGCACATGATCACGACGCTGGTCTCCTCGATGCCCTCGGGATCCTCGCCGGTGAACGCGGCCCAGCCGGCAGCGCGCTCGTCGCTTGCGCAACCGCAATCCTCGCAGTGAAGCAGTCCGTCCGCTCGCATCTCAACGTGATCCTGTTGGGTCTGCGGCGCCTGTTGAACTGGCCGAAAGAGCCGTGTTAGGTCGGTCCGCGGCACGCGGCGGCAGCATCACCCCGACGGCCAGGCAGGCGGCAGAGCCCCCGCGAGACGACCAGGTCCCCCGCCGGCCCGCCGCGCGTTGTCGGGTCTCCCACCGGGACTGGCGCGCATGGCCAAATTCCGGATAGTGAGTGCGGGGGCGCGGGCGTTCGCGCGGCGGGTCTGGGACCACTCCTCTGGGGCCAGACGCAATGCAGACGTTCGCGCCCCTTTGGGTCGAGCGGATCTCGATCGTGAGCCCACACTCAGACGAGGAGGGCGGCGCCGCCCGCCCCCACTCGTCCTCTCCCCGACGTGGGGTCCCCCGCCGGCGAGTATTTCTCCCGCGTCGCGCGCGATTCCTAGCCCCAGGGCTAGGGATGGGTTGTCTTACCGGCTAGTTCTCGCTGTCGGCGCGCACCATGCGCGGTTTGCCTCCGCAGAGGAGGGGCTCGGCCGCCTAGCCCGAGCTCACCTCGAGAGTGCTGAGACGCCTGCTGAACAGACCGCTCAGGGCATCCATCGCCTGGCGATACGCCCGAGCTCGCTCTTCAGCGTCGAGGTATTCGGACATCGCGCGCCTGTGGCGCTCGCCCTGAACGCTCTCGTTGGCCTTGTTGACCTGACTCCGGAGCGTTCCGAGATAGCCCGCGACCTCCCGGAGCGGAATCGGGCCGAAGCCAAGCGCGTTTCCTTCCTCCAACCTCCAGGGCACCTCTGAAGGCGCGGACTGCCCGAACGCATCGAGCCACTCCTGGTCCACCGACCCGGTGAGATGAAGCACGCCGCTGATGCTCATGTCGTCATCGACCGTGACGCTCGACTCGTCGAACTCGACGCCTACGAGGCCCAGATCCAGATTGATCTCCATCGGTTGACCGTAAGCCGCTTTGGCCCGCCATGGCCTCCCCGAAGGTCGAGATTCAGCAGGCCGAGTGGCGAAGTGCGCGGTGCGAGAAGCTCTGCACGGCTGGCGTGACGCAAGGCTTTGAGCTCGACCGCTCAAGCAGCGCGCGCCGGGTGACGAGGTAGTGAATGCGCCCCGGAGCGTGCCGCCGTCGGGGGAGAGATCGGCCAGCAGCACCCCGGGGCGCACCCTTTGCCTTCAGCCCGGCCGCGTCCAGTCCTCCCAACGCGCACTCACGAGCGTGCGCGTCGCCCACGGAGCCGCTCCCCCGGTACGACCCGGCCGATGTCGGCCGCTGGACGAGACGGCGAACACCGGTCAGGACGCGAGGACGGTGCCGCGCGGGCGGCGTGGTACCCCCGCAGCGCCTGATTAGGGTGCAGCGATGAACGGCGCTCAGGGCAACCCTGATTACGGACGTCCGTGGAGAACGGACTAGATCCAGTGGCGATTGCGGGCGATCGAGAGTACGAGCACGGCGATGCCGAGCATCGCGCCGATCACGACCCAGAACATCCACACCAGGTCGAAGAGGCCGACCTTGAAGTTCATCCCCATGACCCCTGCGAGCACGCTTGCCGGCAGGAGAATCACCGTGACGAGCGTGAGCAGCTTCACGATGTCGTTCGTCCGCTGTCCGATGCGGGCGACGAGGAGGTCGAACGAGCCACGGGTCGACTCCTTCGCCTCTCGCGCCGCCTCCACCGCCTGGGCGACCCGGCTCTCGAGAGCTGGCGAACCGCTCCGCCGATCCCTCGCTCGACAGCAGATCGAGCTCGGGATGCGCGAGCGCGACGATCACCTCACGGTGCGGCGAGAGCGCACGTCGCAGAGTCCCGATCGAGCGGCGGAGCTCCACCAGCCGTGCCAGCTCGTCGGCGACGTTCTTCGGGATGTCGGCCATGACCTTCGCGTCAAGCTCCTCCAGTTCGCGCTCGACCTCCTCGAAGGCGCGGAAGTAGCTGGTGACGACCCAATCGACAACCGCCGCAACAAACGACGGTGAGTCCAGCTCCCCGATCTGACCTCCTCCTTCGGCGCGTTCGCGGAACTCCTCGAGCACCTCGATCTCCGCCTCGTGAGCGGTCACGACCCAGTTGGTGCCGATCACGCACTCGACAGGACGGAGGACTGGCTCACCCCCCTCGCCGCTGGCCACATACAGCGTCACATGCATGTGCTCACCCGCGTCCAACAAAGAAGCGCGGCTTGGCTGCTCGAGCAATCTGTGTGCCTGCTCGTCGCTGAACTCGAACACCTCCTGGACGGCCGCGACCTCCTCCTCGGTCGGGTCGCGTAGCGCCAGCCAAAGCAACGCCTTCTCCCCAAGCTGGTCGAGCGCAGGTCGCAAGTCCTCCGCCCGCCTGGACTCGCGCTCATCAAACACGAAGACCGTAAGCATCGTCAGAGCCTTGTGATCAAGGCCGCGGTGCAGGCGAAGCCAGCGATAACGGCCGCGAGCCAGGGGTGGTGCATCCAGCTTCGTCGCCGGGCTCTCCGTCCGCCCGTGAGCACGTTCACGCATCCCCCGATTCCGGAGACGGAATCGTCACACCGGGAACCGTCGACTCGGACACACATACGTCGAGTTCGAGGTCTGACAAGACTGGCCAGCCCTCAGCGTCCGCGGTTTCTGCTCGAGCCTCGTCGCTCGGAGCACCGGCTTGTACGGATTCCGCCCCCTCGGCCACAGGGCCAACCCATTACCCCGCCGGCCTCGGAGCAAAACGCATCGTCACCGGCTCCTCACAGTGTGGGCATCGCGCTGGTGCGGTGGCTCATGCGCTGCCCGAAGGACGAAGCCTCTTTGCAGCGCCTCGGGATACACCCCCGGGGCGAACCTCGAAACGTCTGTTTGCACAGAGGGTTGGTTGGGTGGCTCCGGCCCGATCACCCATGCCATGGTCAGCTGGGTCTCGCCTGCAGCGGGTAGGCGTAGGGCTATCGAGTGTCCCCAGAGGCCGAGCACCACCGTCACCGGCACTCTGTTTCCAAACTGCGCCTACCTGAAACCCGCCTGGGCGGAGCGCCTACCCGGGTCGGTGGGCAGGGTCACGCCCGTACGAGTTCCGTCGTGCGATTGACCCGTCGGTGTTGTGAACAACGTGCTCGGTTCCGCGCCGCTTTGCTTCGCTGCGGCCCGCTTCGACTGCGTCACGTCTTGACGTCGTACACCCCGGGCAACAGCTCCGCGGCCTCGACTCTGTTGCGCCACCGTCCGCTCGTGGGAACTGTGTGGACAAACCCTCTAGCCATCTCGGCTCCTTGTCATTGCTTCCGAGATACGGCTACCCAGAGGACGCTCGTGGAAACTGTTTTGTGTCCCCGACGACCGGGTAAGCGGCGGGTTCTAACAGTCCGTAGTCGAGCAAAGAGGGGGCAAGACGATGGGTATCGGCCTAAGTCTCATTCTCATCGCGGCAGGCGCGATCCTTACCTGGGCGGTCACTGCCGAAGCGTCCGGCATCGACCTCAACACCGTCGGCGTGATCCTGATGGTCGTCGGGATCGTCGGTGCGGTGCTGTCGCTCGTGTTCTGGTCGAGCTGGGGCGGATTCGGCGGCTACCGCCGCGACACCGTCGTGCACGACCGGGACGTGATCCACGACCGGTAGCCGGCCCAGGGATAGAGCCATCGAAACGCGCCGGCGAGACGGCGCGGGGCCTTGTGCGCCGCGCCGTCTCACCACGCGCAGCCGTCTGGCCGGAGGTGCACGCACGCGACGAGCACTCCCGATACCCCGGCACGACGACCCACGGTTTCAAGCCGGTGCCGCATGGCTACTGGGATTGAATGGGCCCGCCTGGACTCGAACCAGGGACCTACCGATTATGAGTCGGCTGCTCTGACCAGCTGAGCTACGGGCCCGAGGTGTCCAGCGTAGAGCCTCGCCCTGGACGACGTGCGGTATCGGCAACCGCATTCCGCTCGCGGCTGACACAATGGCCGGGAACGATGGCGAGTGCACCCGAGACGACCTCGACCGATGTCGACGCCGGCCCGAACGGCGGCTCGCTGAAGTCCTTCCATCGCGAGACACCACTGCGGACGGCGGGCGGCCTGACCGTGACCGACATCACGGAGGAGGTGCAGGAGGGCGTGCGCGAGAGCGGTGTGCGCAACGGCGTCTGCTGCGTCTACTCGCCCCACACGACCTGCTCGGTCCGCGTCAACGAGTACGAGCGCGGGTTCCTCGAGGACTTCTCCGTGCTCCTGCGCCGCCTCGTCCCGACGGAGCACTACTACGCCCACGACGACTGGGACCGCCGCACCGAGAACGTCTCGGACGAGGACATGGGCGCGTCGAACGGTCATTCGCACTGCATGTCGATGCTGATGGGCCCTGCCGGCGAGGCCATCCCCGTTCGCGACGGCGTGCTGTGCCTCGGGCGCTGGCAGCGAGTGCTCTTTCTCGAGCTCGACCGCGAGCGCGACCGGCGCTGGCTCGTCCACGTCGTCGGCGTCTAGGACGTCGCGGCGGTGAGCGCGGTCGAGAACCTCGTCATCGACGGCGAGCGGGTCGCCGCTGCCGAGGGACGGACGTTCGACACCGTCAACCCGGCGAACGGCGACGTGTACCGCACGGTGGCCGAGGCCGGATCCGAGGACGCAGACCGCGCGGTGCGCGCCGCCGCGCGGGCGTTCGATGACTGGGGCGCTCGCACCCCGATCCAGCGCGCCAAGGTGCTCTACCGCTGGGCCGACCTGATCGAGGCGAACGTCGACGAGCTCGGGCTGCTCGAGACGCGCGACATGGGAATGGCGCTCGGCGACGCCCGCTGGTGCGCAGGGAACGCCGCGGCGGTGATGCGCTACTACGCCGGCGCCGTCGACAAGTTCTTCGGCTCCACCATCCCCGTCGACCGCGACGGGATCGTGCTCACCTTCCGCGAGCCGATCGGGGTGACGGCGCTGATCACGCCGTGGAACTTCCCGCTCAACATCGCAAACTGGAAGACCGCGCCGGCGATCGCGGCGGGGAACACCGTCGTCCTGAAGCCCGCGAGCCTCTCGCCGCTCACCGCGCTCCGGTACGCGGAGCTCGGGCTCGAGGCCGGCCTGCCGCCGGGCGTGCTGAACGTCGTGCCGGGACCCGGTCGTTCGGTCGGCGACGCGCTCGTCGAGCATCCGCTGGTCGCGAAGGTCGGCTTCACGGGGTCGACCGAGGTCGGCGTCGAGATCGCCCGCAAGGCGGCCGGGACGGTCAAGCGCGTGACGCTCGAGCTCGGCGGCAAGAGCGCCTGCATCGTGTTCGCGGACGCCGACCTCGAGAAGGCCGGGAGGATGACGCCGTTCTCCGTCTTCGAGAACGCCGGCCAGGACTGCTGCGCGCGCTCCCGGCTGCTGGTCGAGGCGTCCGCCAAGGACGAGCTCCTCGCGCACTACGTCGCCGCCACGCGCGCGATCGTCGTCGGCGACCCCGAGGCGGAGGGCACCCAGATGGGGCCGCTCGTGTCGGCGGGCCAGCGCGAGACCGTCGAGGGGTACATCGAGAAGGGCGTCAGTGAGGGCGCAAGCGTCCTCGAGGGAGGCCGCCGTCCCGACGGGGACGGTCTCGACCGCGGCTTCTACCTTCGTCCGACGGTTCTCGACGACTGCACGAACGAGATGGTCGTCTCACGCGAGGAGATCTTCGGCCCCGTCGTGTCCGTGATCACGTTCGAGACCGAGGACGACGCGATCCGGATCGCGAACGACACGCCGTACGGGCTCTCGGGCTCACTGTGGACCCGAGACGGGGCGCGCCAGCTTCGCGTTGCCCGCGCGCTTCGCACCGGCGCGATCGGCGTCAACTCGAACAGCTCGGTCTTTCCGCAGGTGCCCTTCGGCGGCTACAAGGCGTCGGGCATCGGGAAGGAGCTCGGGATGGAGGGCCTCGCGCACAACACCGAGCTGAAGAGCGTCTTCGTGTCGACCGAGCGCTAGAGCGAGGCGTCTTCCGCCGGACCGGCGACCTCGGGATCGCCGGACGCGACGTCTGGATCCTCGTCCGTAGCCTCCGGCGCTATCCCGGCCGCCTTCGCCGCGCGGCGCGCCTCCTTCTTCTCCTGCTTGCGCGCTCGGCGCTCTCTCACCGCACGCTCACGTTCGAGCTTCGCCATCGTGGTCTGCCGGTTCGACGCCACCTGGTGCCTCCTGTTTCTCGTCGGTGTGATCGACCACGCCCTGCAGCGGCTCGCCGCAGGAGACGCAGGCGGTCACGATGTGCCAGGCGCCGCCGGTCGTGTTCGGATAGTGCCGCCAGCCGCACTCGGCGCAGTCGATCCACGGCGCAGGGATCGGCCGCATCCGGCTCGTACCGGGCTGTGCCCCGCTGAACGGGCCGATCTCCGTCGGACGCTGACCCGCCGTGAACGGCCGCTCGCTGTCGCTCACGGGCAGTCCCGAACCGGACCGCTGCGTGCGGGAAGACCCATTCGCCTGCCTTGATCCGTCGTGCGGCGCAGGCCGCGATGGCCTGCCTGGTCGACCGAGGCCCGTGCACGGAACGCCTCAGCCCGTCACACGGTAGCGGACGAGGCGGCCAGCCCCGGCGCCTCGGCGTCGTGTCGAGGGCTCTCCGGCGACGCGCCGAGCGTCAGCGCGTCTCGAGCGCGAGCGCGGCGCGGAACGCCTGCTCGACCTCCCCCGGGGTCCAGTCGTGGCAGTCGACATCGAGGTTGTACGACTGCTCACCCGTCGCACTCGAGACGAGCGCGGGCAGGTCGTCCTCGGTGACGCCGACGTCCCGGAGCGTCGGCAAGCCCGCTGCCGCGAGGACACGGCGCACCGCACGCACGGCACGCGAGCCGTCGCTCGTCCCGTCGGCGGGCTCGCCGAGCGCGTCGGCGACGCGCTCGAGCCGCTCGGCGCAGTCGGCGCGCGAGAGCTCGAGCGTCTCTGCCACGACGAGCCCCACCGTGAGCCCGTGTGGCAGGTGCTTGACGCTGCCGAGCGCCTGCCCGAGCGCATGGTCGGCCCCGCAGTCGGACAGGTTCATGGCGAGCCCCGCCGTCAAGCTGGCGACCGCGAGCCTGCGACGCGCCTCGGCGTTCGACCCGTCCTCGATCGCGGGGAGCAGCGATTGGGCGACGTGATGGCACGCCTCGAGCCCGAACGCGACCGAGAGCGGCGAAGAGTTCGCCACCGTGCACCCACCGATCGCCTGCGCCATCGCGTCGACCCCCGAATGCGCGGTCGGCGTGGCCGGGAGCCCGTGCGTGAGCACGGGATCGACCAGCGCGTGCTGCGCCCGCATGTTGGGATGACCGAAGCCGATCTTCCGGTCGCGCTCGGTATCCGTGAGGACGCTCGCGCCCGAGACCTCGCTTCCCGTCCCCGCCGTCGTCGGGCACAGGACGAGCCCGATGCGCGGCGGTTCCGGCGTCCGCGTGCCCTCCGCGTAGTCCGCCGTCGAGCCGCCCTGATCGGCGGCGATGCGCGCCGCCTTGGCGACGTCGAGTGCGGAGCCTCCGCCGATCCCGACCACCGCGTCGAGACCGCCGTCGCGAACGCGTGCGGCGAGCTCGTCCGCGAGCGCGAAGGTCGGCTCGCCCGGCCCCTTGACGAACCGCTCGAGCCGGACACCGGCACCCTCGGCCGCTGCGAGCGCAGCGACGACCTCGGCGTGGCCCGCGACCGGCTCCTCGACGACGACCAGCGCCCCCGTCGCACCGAGCGCGCGGAGCGCGTCCGGCAGCTCCGCGATGACGCCGTCGCCGAACGCGATCCTGACGGGAAGCTGGGAGTGGAACGGCGTGACGGCGTCGGTCACGTCGGTCGCCGCTCGGCTCGCACGCTCACGCTCCGCGCGGTACCGGCGCGCCTCGTCGACGAGCGCCTCGAAGAGCCGCTTGTCCTCCTCCATCTCCGGGTGCCAGAGGACGGCGACGGCGAAGCGCTTGTCCGGGTCCTCGAGCCCCTCGAGCGAGCCGTCCTCCGCCCAGGCGGTCTCGACGAGCCCCTCCCCCACGCGGCCGACGCCCTGGTGGTGGCTCGACTGGACGCTGTCGTGGCGCTCGCCGAGGATCGAGGCGAGCCGCGTGCCCTCCTTCACCTCGACGGGGTGCTCGGAGAACGTGCCGAGCACCTCTCGGTGGCCCTCGTGGCCGACGCGACTCGGGAAGGTGCTGGACGAGATCCCCGCCGCGCAGGACGTTGAGGAGCTGGAAGCCGCGGCAGATCGCGAGCGTCGGCACGTCGCGCTCGAGCGCGCGCGAGAGGAGCGCGAGCTCGCCGGCGTCGCGGTGCGCCTGGGCCGGATCGGTCGAGGCGTGACGCTCGGCGCCGTAGTTCGACGGATCGATGTCGATGCCGCCCGAGAAGACGACGCCGTCGAGGACGTCCAGCGTCTCGTCGACCGCGTCGGTGCTCGGCGGGATGACGAGCGCGCGGCCTCCGGCCCGCTCGACCGACTCGACGTAGAAGAGCGGCACGAGCGCGGCCGGGAGCTCCCATGCGCCCCAACGCGCGGGCTGCGCGTACGAGGTGATGCCGATCAGCGGCCGTCGTCACGGCGTCACGCGTAGCGGCAGTGCTCGCGGCTCGCAGCGCGCTCGCGCTCCTGCCCGCGTCAGAGGGCGCGAGCGGCCGGTCGCGCGGTCCCGGGCGACGATGACCGACTCGGCCTCGGCCGACGAGCGTCCCGTCGAGCTTCCGGATCTCCTCGCGCAGCGTGAGGCTCGAGGTCCCGATGCGCGCGAGCGTGATGCTCACGACGACGTCGTCGTCCTCCTGCGTCAGCTCCTGCGCGGAAGTCGATCGCGACGCGGGCGAGCACGAAGTCCCACAGGTCGCCGACGTCGCCGAGACGCGCGCTCGAGCCACTCGTCGCGGCACTCCTCGAGGTACGTCGCGTAGACCGCGTTGTTCACGTGACCGGTACGCGTCGAGGTCGCGCCACCGGATCTCGATGCGCTTCTCGTGCGTCACGGCGCTACCCCCGCTCGAAGTAGCGGGCCCGCTCCCAGTCCGTCACGAACCGGTCGTAGAGCCCCTGCTCGGTCCGCGCGTAGTTGAGGTAGTGGTCGACGACCTGGTCGCCGAACGCGGCCCGCGCCATCGTCCCCGACTCGAGCGCCTCGATCGCGTCGCGCATCGTCGACGGGAACCGGTCGGCGTCGGACTCGTAGGCGTTGCCCTCGAGCGGCGGCGGCGCCTCGAGCTCCTGCTCGATCCCGTGGAGGCCGGCGGCGATCATCGCGGCGAACGCGAGGTACGGGTTGACGTCGCCGCCCGGGATCCGGGTCTCGACCCGCCGCGCCTTCCCGTGCCCGACGACCCGGAAGCCGCACGTGCGGTTGTCGTGACCCCAGGCGAGCGTCGTCGGGGCCCAGCTTCCGGCGGCGTAGCGCTTGTACGAGTTGATCGTCGGCGCGAAGAACACGGCGAGCTCCTTCGCGCACGCGATCTGCCCGGCGAGCCACCGGTCGAACAGCGCGTCGTCGTCCGCGAACGCCGCCTCGCCGTCCTTCTGCAGCGACGAGTGGATGTGGCACGAGTTGCCGATCCAGTCCTCGAACGGCTTCGCCATGAAGGTGATCGAGCAGCCGTGCTGGAACGCGATCTCCTTGGCGCCGTTCTTGTAGACGACGTGGTTGTCGGCCATCGTCACGCGCGTCCGCGTAGCGGAAGTTGATCTCCTGCTGGCCGGGCCACGCCTCGCCCTTCGAGGTCTCGACGCGCATCCCGGCCGCCTGCATGCCGTTCCGGATCGCGCGAAGCAGCGGCTCGTCGTACGTCGTGCCGAGGACGTGGTAGTCGAGGACGTACGGGACGGACGGCGTCAGGCCCGTGTAGCCCTTCGCGTGCGCCTCCTGGAAGGTCTCCTTGAGGAGGTAGAACTCGAGCTCCGAGCCGGCCATCGGGACGTACCCGAGCGCCGCCGCCCGCTCCATCTGCGCCTTCAGCACCTGCCGCGGCGAGGGCATGACCGGCGAGCCGTCGTGCCACTGCACGTCCCCGAGCACGAGCGCCGTCCCCTCGAGCCACGGGATCCGCCGCAGCGTCGCCGAGGTCGGGGACGATGTCGAAGTCGCCGTACCCCTGGTCCCAGCTCGCGATCTCGTAGCCGGGCACCGGGTCCATCTCCATCTCGAGCGCGAGCAGGTAGTTGCAGCCCTCGACGGCGTGCTCCGCGTCGAGGACCTCCTCGACGAAGAACTCGGCGTGGAGCCGCTTCCCCATCAGGCGCCCCTGCATGTCGGTGAACGCGACGACGACCGTGTCGACCTCGCCGGTGGCGACCAGCTTTCGCAGCTCGTCGGTGCTCAGCATGCGGGCGATCCTATGCGACCGCCGCCGTCCGCCCAGCGCGAGACACTTGCCGCAATCGGTGACATGCCTTGACAGCGGACGGGCGGCCCTGGGTGAATACCCGCCGGGGTCGCTCGACACAAGGGAGGACGGCAATGAGCACAGGGCCCGCAGACGGCGGGTACCACACCTCGGAGGACGAGAAGATCCTCCACCGGCTCGGCTATGCCCAGGAGCTCTTCCGGGGGATGGGCGGGTTCCAGAACTTCGCGATCAGCTTCACGATCATCTCGATCCTCGCCGGCTGTCTGACCTCGTACTACATCGCGTTCGGGCAGGGCGGCCCGATCGCGGTCACCTGGGGCTGGCTCCTCGTCGGCCTCATGAGCACGATCGTCGCCCTCGCGATGGCCGAGATCGCGTCGGCGTATCCCGACGGCCGGGCGGCCTCTACTACTGGGCCTCGAAGCTCGGTCAGCCCGGCGTGGGGCTGGTTCACCGGCTGGTTCAACCTCATCGGGCAGATCGCCGTCACCGCGGCGATCGGCTACGGCCTCGCGACGTTCGGGACGGCGCTCCTGAACTACTGGTTCGACTACCCGAACGACGAAGGAGTACGTCTACCTGCTCGTACGCAGTCTTCCTGCTCGTCGGCGCTCGTGCTGAACCTGTTCAACGTCACGGATCACGGCGCTGCTGAACACGATCTCTGCGTACTGGCACATGGCCGGCGTCGGCGTTCATCGTGCTCGTGCTGATCATCGTCCCGGACAACCACCAGTCGTTCAGCTACGTCTTCACCGAGACGGTCAACGCGACCGGGTTCGGGGGCGACGGCCGACACGTTCGGCAGCCTCGTCTTCTGGTACGTCTTCCTGACCGGCCTGCTGATGGCCCAGTACACGATCACCGGCTTCGACGCCTCGGCGCACATGGCCGAGGAAACGCACCAGGCGTCGCGCTCGGCGGCCGTCGGCATGTACATGTCGGTGGTCGCGTCGGTCGTCTTCGGCTTCATCCTGCTCGTCGCCGTGACGTTCGCGCTCCCGAGCACGGACGGCGCCATCGACAACCTCGGCATCATCGTCCCGTCGATCTGGGCCGAGTCGATGGGCCAGAACTGGGCCGAGGCCTGCTCTTCATCTGCGTCGTCGCGCAGTTCTTCTGCGTCACGGCATCGGTGACGTCGGCGTCGCGGATGATGTTCGCGTTCTCGCGCGACCGGGCCGTGCCGGGGCACCAGCTCTGGCGGAAGGTCGGCGCGGAACCGCGTCCCGCGGCTACGCCGTGATCGCGATCGTGCGTCCTCGCCGCGGCGCTGATCATGATCCCGGCGCTCTGGAACTACCTCGTCGGCTACTACGTCGGGACCGGGATCGCGGTGATCGGGCTCTACATCGCGTTCATCCTCCCGGTGATCCTGCGATTCCGGCTCGGACTCGCGTTCGAGCCGGGGCATGGAGCCTCGGCAAGCACTACAAGTGGATCGACCCGATCGCGATCCTCTGGGTCGTCTTCATCAGCGATCCTCTTCCTCTGCCGCCCTACAAGGTCGAGCGTCCCGTGGAAGGACGAGCTTCACGTGGGAAGCCGCTGAACTACGCGCCATCCTCGTGGGCGGCGCGGTGCTGCTGTTCGGCGGCTGGTGGCTGCTCTCGGCCAAGCAAGTGGTTCAAGGGCCCCGTCGCGCATGGGCACCGAGGAGGAGCTCGAGCGGATGGAAGAGGAGACGCTCGGCGAGTTCGACCTCCCCACGGAGGCGAGCCGCGCCTAGCACGCTCGTGCGAGGGGGCGCCGTCGGCGCCCCCTCGCACTATCCCGTCGAGCGCCGCCGGGAACTCCGGCTCGGCGGCCGTGCGCTGCATCCGCTCGAAGTGCTCGGCGGCGTAGCCCTCGAAGTCGAAGTCGAGCTGTGAGACGGCGGTCTGCACGACGCCCCACATCGCCTCGCGGAAGTCGGACATGAACCGCATCAGCTCGAGCGCGCGCCGCTGGTCGGGCCGCACCGCCCCGAAGTACGCCTCGAGCAGCGCCTCGCGCCCGGCGAGGTCGAGCTCGTGGTTGATCGCGAAGTTCGCGAGGTCGAAGAACACGTCGCCCATCCCCGCGTACTCCCAGTCGACGATCCGGACTCGCCTGCCGTCGTCGATGAAGTTCGCGTTGAGGAGGTCGTTGTGGCACGGCCGCTCGGGCGCGGCGCGGCGCAGCTGCTCGATCCGCCGTGCGACCTGCCGCGCCCAGGCGTACGTGGGCGGCACGTCGGCGCCGCGCTCGAACGTCGTCGTGCGGTAGTCCTCGACGATCCGGAACGAGTTGAAGCGGCCCGGGATGGGAGGCCCGGAGTGCACCGCCCGGAGGGCGCGCGCGACGCGCTGGAGCGTCTCGGGCTCACGCATCCGCTCGAGCGGCGGGATCGCGCCTTCGACGAAGCGCGTCACGAGCCAGCCCTCCGGCTCGAGGAAGTCGACGACCTCGGGCCCGACGCCGACGGCTGCGGCGGCCCGCGTCGCCTCGAGCTCGGTCCGGCGGTCGATCCCGAGCAGCTCCGTCCCCTCCCCGGCGACGCGGAGGACGAACACGCCGTCGGGACGCGTCACCTTCAGGTTGTGGTTCGTGATCCCCCCGCCGAGAATCTCCCAGCGCGACTCCCCGTCGGGCCAGACGCGCGCGACGATGGTCGTCGAAGTCCGGGCTCACGACCGCACCCGCTCGCCGGCCGGGTCGAAGAGCGGCTCGGCCGCCACGGCGCCGTCGACCCAGGTTCCGAAGATCTCGACGGCCACCTCGGTTTGGACGTCGTACTCGGCCGGGAGATAGGCGTACGCGATCGACGAGCCCGTCGTGTAGCCGAACCCGCCGCTCGTCACCCGTCCGACCGCCGCGTCGCCGACGCGGACGGGCTCCGAGCCGAGGGCGATCGCCCGCGGGTCGGCGAGCACGAGACACCGCAGACGGCGCTCCGGCTGCTGGGCGCCCTCGAGCGCGTCGCGCCCGACGAAGTCCTTGTCGAGCTTCACCGCGAAGCCGAGACCCGCCTCGAACGGCGTGTCCTCGGGCGAGATGTCCGCGCCCCAGACGCGGTAGCCCTTCTCGAGGCGGAGCGAGTCGATCGCCTTGTAGCCCCCGGCGACGAGGCCGCGCTCCCGCGCCTCCCTCCCAGACGGTGTCCCAGAGGCGGTGGCCGTACTCGGTCGGGCAGTAGAGCTCCCAGCCGAGCTCCCCGACGTAGGTGACGCGCACGGCGAGGCACGGCACCGAGCCGACCGAGAGCTCGCGTGCGGTCATGTACGGGAACGCCTCGTTCCCCAGGTCTGCCGTGGTGAGCGGCTGCAGGATCGCGCGGCTCTCCGGCCCCCAGAGGCCGAGGCACGCGTACTGGGACGTCACGTCCGCGACGTGCACCGACCCGTCCTCGGGCGCGTGCTGCCGGATCCATGCCAGGTCGTGCTGCCCGAAGGCCGTCCCGGTGACGATGCGGAAGCGGTCGTCGGCGAGCCGCGTGACGGTGAAGTCGCACTCGATCCCGCCTCGGCGCGTTGAGCATCTGCGTGTACGTGACGCGTCCGACCTCACGCGCGACCCGGTTCGCGCAGAGCCCCTCGAGGAACGCGGCGGCGCCGTCGCCCGACACGTCGATCTTCGCGAAGGACGACTCGTCGAAGAGCGCTGCGGCCTCGCGGCACGCCGCGTGCTCGGCGCCGATCGCGGGCGACCAGAGCTTCCCGGCCCAGCCCCGGGGGCGAAGCGACTCGTCGCCTGCGGCCGCGTTCGGCTCGAACCAGTTCGCGCGCTCCCAGCCGGACTTCTCGCCGAACACGGCGCCGAGCTCGGCGAGCCGTGGATACGCGGCCGACATCCGCAGCGGCCGGCCCGCCTCTCGCTCGTGCCCGGGGTACTTCACGTCGTAGTAGGTCTCGTAGATCTCCTTCGTCCGCGCGAGCGTGTGCTGCTGCGACCGGTACGCGGCGCCGAACCGTCGCGAGTCCATGTGCCAGACGTCGAGCGACGGCGTGCCCTCGACGATCCACTCCGCGACGAGCTTTCCCATCCCGCCCGCCCCGGCGAGGCCGTGCGCGCAGAAGCCGGCCGCGACCCAGAAGCCGCGGAGGTCGGACGGCCCGAGGATGAACTCGCCGTCCGGCGTGAACGCCTCGGGGCCGTTGATGAGCCTCACGACGCCCATCTCCTCGAGCGCGGGCACGCGCACGATCGCGTTCTGCATCAGCTCCTCGAAGCGCGGCCAGTCCTCCTCCAGCAGCTTGCCGTTGAAGTCCGCCGGGATCCCGTCGAGCGACCACGGCGCGCAGTCCCGCTCGTAGCCGCCCATGATCAGCCCGCCGGACTCCGGGCGGAAGTAGACGAGGAGCGAGGGGTCGCGCATCGTCGGCATGTCGAGCGGCAGGCCGCTCGGCTTCAGCACGAGGTACTCGTGGGCCATCGGCACGATCGGCACGACGACGCCCGCGAGCGCGCCGATCTCGCGCGCGTACATGCCGCCGGCGTTGACGACGACCTCCGTCTCGATCATCGCCCTTGTCCGTCTCGACGCCCTGGACGCGACCCCGGTGCGTGCGGATGCCGGTTACGCGCGTCGACGTGTTGACCTCCGCCCCACGCCGGCGCGCACCCTCGGCGAGCGCGAACGTCAGCTGGCTCGGGTCGATGTAGCCGTCGGTCGGCAGGTACGCGGCGCCGAGCACGCCGTCGAGCGACATCGGCGGGAACAGCGCCTGCGCCTCCGCGGGCGAGATCAGCTCGAGCGGGAGCCCGAACGTCTTCGCCCACCCGGCCTGGCGCGTGATCTCCTCGAGCCGCTCCTCGGACGACGCGAGCCGGAGCGAGCCGACCTCGCGCCAGCCGGTCTCGAGCTCCGACCTCGCCGGTCAGCGTCCGGTAGAGGTCGACGGAGTCCATCATCATCCGGGTCAGCGAGAGCGACGAGCGCAGCTGGCCGACGAGCCCTGCCGAGTGGAAGGTCGAGCCGCTCGTGAGGTCGGCGCGCTCGACGAGGACGACGTCGTCCCAGCCGAGCCGCGTCAGCCAGTAGAGGATCGAGCAGCCCCCGACCCCACCGCCGATGACGACCGCCCTCGCTCGCTCCCTCACCGTGCCTCCCGCACTTCCGCTGACGAGTCAGCGAGAACCTAGACTGTGCGCATGAGGGTCGTCGCACCATGACGTACGTGATCAGGGTCGAGCACCCCGTCCCGAGCTTCGAGGCCTGGCAGGCGAGATTCGACTCGGACCCGCTCGGCCGCGAGCGGAGCGGCGTCAAGCGGTACCGCGTCATGCGCGGGGCCGACGATGCGGGGTACGCGCTGATCGACCTCGAGTTCGGCGAGCGCGCGGAGGCGGAGGCGTTTCTCTCCGCGCTGCAGGAGCTCTGGCGTGGCACCGACCTGATGCACGACCCCAAGGCGCAGATCGCCGAGATCGTCGACACCGGCGAGTACTAGCCGTCAGCCCATCCAGGCGCCGCCGTTCTGGTCGATCGCCTGGCCGGTGATGCCGCGCGCCACCGGCGAGAGCAGCCAGGCGACCGTGCCGGCGATCTCCTCCGGCTGGGCCATGCGCCCGAGGGGGACCGCGCCCATCGCGACCTCGTAGGCGTCGTCACGGGTCCCGCCGATCTCGCCGGCGAGCAGATCGAGCCCGAGCCACGCCATGTCGGTCTCGACCCAGCCGGGGCAGATCGCATTGACGAGGACGTCGTCCGAGGCGAGCTCGGCGGCGAGCGAGCGCACGAGCCCGAGGAGGCCGGCCTTCGAGGCGCTGTAGCCCGTGTAGCCGGGGACCGCGATCCGGGCGAGGATCGACGAGATCACCACGATGTGGCGCTGCTCCGGCCCCGGCGCCAGGTGCCGCAGCGCCGCGCGCACGCAGTAGTAGGTGCCGTTCAGGTTCGTCCGGACGAGGTCGTCGAAGCGGTCGCCGCCCTCGTCGTCCTCGCTGTTGCCGCCGCCGATCCCGCTCACCGCGACGAGCGCGTGAACCGGGCCCAGCGCGTCCGCGGCACGTGCGACGGCCGCGTCGACGGCATCCCGATCGCGAATGTCGCAAGCCTCGACGTGCCTGCGCCCACCGACGAGCGCCGCCGTCTCGTCGAGCTCTCCGCGCTCGAGACCCATCAGGCTCACGGCGTCTCCCTCACCCGCCAGCCGAAGGGCGATCGCGCGCCCGATCCCCCTGCCGGCCCCGGTCACCACCACATGCCTGTCGCTCATCCGCTCTCCACTCGTCGCAATTTGCGGGGTTTCCGTCGTCCGATCCCCTTGCACCGGACCGTCGGCAAAGCGTAGATTGCCGCTGCGCCGAGCACGGGACGCGACTAGGACGAAGCTCTCCCGAAGGGCCGTACGCGGAAGCGGAAGGTCAGTCGGGGAAGTGGACGAAAGCGCACCCGGCTCGGCGAAACCTTGGTCCTCTTTAGGTAGAGCATGTGCGACTCGACGCAAATGTGTGCGCGTTGTAAAGGAAAAGTCGCAAATAGCGTCTTTCGTGTTTCCACATCACTTGACGGGCTGTCGAGCGACCCGTAGTCTCCCAATTGCACCGAGGACGGAGCGCCTGAGGTTGATGGCCCTCCGAGCGGCAGTCGCTTCGGCGGCGGTCGGTCGGGAGGTCGGACGAAGGTGAACCGGCCTCGGTGCGCTTTTGCGTGGACCCAATTCGAGATCGAATCCACGCCCGCCTGTTCACGTGCGATGCCCTCGCCTCGACGCGAAACGACGAAAGGCGCAATTTGCGACGAATTGCGTCTGAACGATGCTTGACGGTACGTGGAATTCGCGGCTAGATTGCGAATTGCACCGAGCACGGAGCGCCGAAGGTTGAAGGCACTCCCGACAGGCAGTCGCTTCGGCGGCGGTCGATCGGGTGAGCTGGACGGAGGCGACACCGACTCGGTGCATTTTCTTTGGTCCGGGAACGCCGCCCGAGCACGCCGGACGCCGGTGCGTATCCTCGGGCGATGCGCCGGGTGCTCATCGCGACGGGATCGATCGTCTTCCTGGACACGATGCTGTTCGGCGCGATCATCCCGCTCCTCCCCGACTTCGCCGACACGTACGACCTGACGAAGCTCGAGGCGGGCGCGCTCCTCGGCGCCTACGGAGCCGGAGCGCTCGTCGGCGGCATCCCGGGCGGTCTCCTCGTCGGCCGGATCGGCCCCAAGCGCGGCCTCCTCCTCGGCCTGAGCGTGCTTGCGCTCTCGAGCCTCGCGTTCGCGCTGGCCGGAGGCCCCGTCGCTCTCGGCGCGTGCCGCTTCGTCCAGGGGCTCTCGAGCGCGACGACGTGGTCGGCGGCGCTCGCCTGGGTCGCGGTCAGCACGCCGCGGGAACGGCGCGGGCAGGCGCTCGGGACGGTGTTCGGAGTCGCGGTGCTCGGCTTCGTGGTCGGCCCGATGTTCGGCGGCGTCGCTCACCTCGTCGGTATCCGCTGGTCGTTCTTCGGCGTCACCGTCGTTGCCGCAGCCCTTGCGCTCGTGGTCGTGCCACTCGACCGGCCGGCCTCGGAGACGGCGAGCCCGGGTGCGATCGGCAGGGCCATTCGTGACCGCGCCTTCCTCGGCGGCCTGTGGCTGAACACGCTGCCCGCCCTGTTCTTCGGCGTGCTCGACGTGCTCGTTCCCCTACACCTCGACGACGCCGGCTACGGCGCGATCGCGATCGCGGCCGTGTTCGTCGTCGCCGGGCTCATCGAGGTCGTCCTCAACCCCCTTGTCGGACGCGTGTCGGATCGCCGCGGACGCCTCCTCCCCGTCCGGGTGTCGCTCTCGGCCACGATCGCCGTCGCCTGCGCGCTGGCGTTCGCGACGGAGCCGCTCGTGGTCGCGGCCCTCGTCGTCGCCGGCTCCATCAGCTCCGCCGGCTTCTACACGCCGGGGATGGCACTGGTCGCCGACCGGTCCGAGCGCGCGGGGCTCCCCCAGGGCATCGGCTTCGGCGTGACGAACAGCGCGTGGGCGGCGGGCGCGCTCATCGGCCCGGCCGTGGGCGGCGCGCTCGCGCAGGCCTTCGGCGACCCGGTTCCCTACCTGCTCTGCGGTGCGCTCTGCGGGCTCACGCTGCTGGCCGCGACCCGCGGCGTGGCGCGCCTGCGACCGGCCTGACCGCCGGGAATCGCTCGAGCGCCCACGCCGCGTCGAGCGGCTGCAGACGGTAGTCGCGCCCGTTGACGAGCGCGTAGTCGCGGCGGCGCGGATCCATCCGCAGCCGCGCCTCCACCGGGTACCACCGGTTGTGCCGCGCGATGAGGTCGTTGACCTCGTCGAACCCCCATCGAGCGACCTCGTCCCGCCAGGCATCGGCGAACGCGTCCGCGGACACCTCCGCCGCGACGCGGTCGTAGGCGGCCCCGAGCGCCTGCTCGTGGGCCGCCGTCATCGCCTCGATCTCGCGCAGACGGACCATGTACGGCAGCGGCCCTCCGAGCGACGCGAGGTAGCCCTCGGCGTCCGGCCGGAAGTTGCGCAGCCGAAGCGGCAGCGGCGCGCCGCGGAGCGGGATCGAGCGGAGATCCTCGTCGAGGTCGGCCAGCTGGCGTCGCTCCCGCGCCGTCTGCGCCCGTGGCGCGTCCTCGCGGAGCACTGCGTCGCGCTCCTCCGGTCTCACGCCTCCAGTACAGCAGACCGGCCGCCCTGCGCCCGCCGGTCGAGCCCGACCAGTGCGAGGCCGCCGAGCACCGCCGCGACGACGCCGACCCCGGCGAAGAACGCCCAGGTCGCCTCGTCGCCGAAGCTGTTCCGCATCTGGAGGCCGATCAGGGGCGCGAGCGCGAACCCGATCGCGGGAGCGCTCCCGAAGGCGCCCATGTACGCGCCCCGGATGTCGGACGGCGCGAGGTCGGCGACGACCGCCTGCGACGTGGGCACCCACAGCATCTCGCCGAACACGAACACGACGACCACGAAGACGATCGCCGCGAGCGAGTGCGACCACACGAGGACGAGGAAGGGAAGGCCCATGACGAGCATCGCCACCACGAGCTTCGGTGCGGGCGCGATCGGCGCGGTGGCGCGCGTCAGGCGCACCTGGAGGAGCGTCACGAGGAGCGGGTTGACCCACACGAGGAAGCCCCAGGCCTGCGGCTCGTACCCGTACCCGTCGACGATCGACACCGGGAGCACGACCTCGTACGCGACGTACGTCAGCCACGCGAAGACCGCAGACCCGAGGAAGATCAGGAACCGCTTGTCTCGGAAGATCACCGCGAGCGAGCCGCGCTCCGGCGGCCCCTCCGGGGCGTACGCCCCTCGGTGCGGGAGGTAGCGGAACGCGACGAGCCACGCGATGCCCGAGAGCACCGCGACGCTCGGGAAGAGCAGCGACCACGAGCCGAGGATCAGCAACAGCCCGCCGAGCGGTGGGCCGATGACGACCCCGACGTTCGCCGCGACGCGGACCGACGCGTACGCCGCCTGGTGTCGCTCGGGCGCGACGAGGTCGGCGACCATCGCCTGGGAGACCGAGCCGCCGAGCGCGCCGAAGACCCCCGCAAGGGAGAGGGCCGCGAGCCCCGCCCACTTCGTGTCCACGAGCGAGAGCAGGAGCAGCGGATAGCCCACCATGATCGCCTGAGCCGAACAGGATCACCCGGCGTCGACCGATCCGGTCGGACAGGTACCCGCCGATGAAGCCGCTGAGCATCGCGAGGACGGCGCTGGCGAGGAGCGCGAACGGGAGCTCCGCCTTGGCGTCGAGCTCCTCGATCGCCCAGATCGCCATGAAGCTCCAGGTCGCAGAGCCGGCGGCGGAGCTGACGAGCGTCACGCCCAGCACGGGGCGCAAGGCGTCGTCGAGGTCGTCGCCCCAGATGAGCTGCACTACGCGGCGGACGACGCGCACCCGCTGAACGCTAGTGCCGGGGTCGCCGATGCGGGCGGTGCGGAGAACCGCACCGTGCACGGCGCTCGAGCCGTCTCGTCAGCGTCCGAGCAGGCGGTCGAGCCAGCCGGAGCGCGGCTCCTCGGCCTCGGCGACCGGTGCGTCCGTTGCCGGCTGCGTCACCGGCTCGGGCTCGGTGAGCTCGGGCTCGGGCTCTGGGCTCGGGTATGGGCTCGGGCTCGGGCTCGGGCTCGGGCTCCTCGAAGGACTCGGGCTCGTCCGGCGTCGGCTGGGCGTGCTCCTCGTCCTGCGGCGCGAGCGTCGTGGCGACACCGCGGTCACGAAGCCGCTCGAAGTCACCGCGGAGCGCCTTCGACATCTCGTCCTTGTGGCTCTGCTCCTTCACCCGCCGGACGCTTCCCCGTCGCTTCGTCGACTCCTTCCTCGTCTCGATCGGGCCGGAGCCAGCGCCAGGCGCCGAGGGTCGCCAGCCCGAGCAGGAGCGTGGGCAGCACCGTGAACGCGCGGTAGACGAGCACGGCGGCGACGACCTCGACGTTGGAGCCGCCGAGCCCGACGAGGAGGCCGGTCAGCCCGAGCTCGACAGGCCCGACGCCGCCGGGGGTCAGCGGGATGAGCTGCAGCGCGCGCCCGAGCGACCAGCCCGCGAACGCCTCGACCCACGTCACCTCGTCGGAGCTCACCCCGACCGCTCGCAGCGAGACGAGCAGAACGAGGAACACGGCGAGGTTGCCGGCCACCGCCGCGAGCGTCAGAAGCAGCCAGCGGCGGCGGATCAGCCCGACGGTGTCCTGCCGGAAGCCGACGAGCCCGTCGGGCCAGCCGGCGACCGGGCCGCGACGCACGATGCGGAGGAGCCGGTTCACGACGCGCTCGGCGAGCGCGCCGACCGAGTGCGCCAGCCCGTCGGTCCAGAGGATCAGGGCGAGCGCCCCGACGACGACGGTGAAGATGACGGCGCCGACCACGGCGGCCGTCGTCAGGAGCGCGTCCTGACCGCCCTCGATGCTGAGGAGCGTCACGGCGACGACGGGCAGCAGCAGATTCGAGAGCTGGTTCCAGATCCCGGTGATCGCGACCGCGCGCGCGACCTCGCCCGACTCGAACCCCCAGGCGCGCAGGAGGCCGAAGGAGCCGGCCATCCCGACGAGCCCGCCGCCCGGGGCGATGTACGTGAACGCCGTCGATGCCTGTGTGAACGGCAGCGCCTGCCGGAACGGAAGGCCGGGGAGCGCGAGCATCCAGGGGGGCGCGTACGTGACGATGTTGAGGACGACGACGCCGGCGAGCAGCAGGAGCCACTTCGCCTCGAGGCTCTTGACGATCTCCCAGACGTCGCCGTAGTCCGCGATCTTGGGCAGGACGACCGCGAACGTCACGATCACCACGGCGAGCCCGAGCGCGCCGAAGACGAGGTTCCGCGCCCGCTTGCTCACCGGCCCAGCCTACGGCAGCGCCCGTCAGTCGAGGAACGACGAGGCGCCGCGAAGGACGGAGAGGAGCAGCCCGAGCGGCAGGCGCTCCGCGGCGAAGGTGAGCGCGCCGGCCGTCGACTCGCCGATCAGGTCCTCGTCCTGCGCCTCGTCGACGGCACGCACGAGCCCGGCGCGGAGCGCGTCCTCGAGCTCGTCCCGCGAGCGTCCCTCCCGGTCGGCGAGCTCCTCGAGCTCGTCCACGCTGCGCAGGGCGAGGACGAGGTCCTCCCGCGAGACCCCGAGCTCGCACGCGGTCTCGTCCGCCGCCGCGAGGAGCACCACCTCGACGCGCTCGCCCGTGCCGGACGTCTCGCGCGCGGGTCTCGGCGCGCAGGGGTCGGCGACGGGGGTCGGCTCGTAGGACGTCCCCCCGAGCGCGACGTACGAGCCCGCGAGCGCGACCGCCACGGCCACGCAGGCGACGAGCGGGACGGCGGGCCTCAAACGCTCGGCTCCCGGCGTGAGACGGCGATCGGCACGAGGGCGGCGAGCGCGAGCAGCGCGGCGAGCAGGAACGGCCGCGAGAACGCCGCCGTCACGGCCCGATCCAGCTCGGAGACGAGCCGCTCCTCGAGCGTCCGGTACTCCTCGTCGTCCGGCCGATCCTCGAATGCCTGCCGGACGTCGGGCACCTCCCGGTCCGCGGCCCGGACGATCGCCAGCACGTCCTGCGCGACCCCGAGCTTGTCGAGCGGCGGGATCGAGCTGTCGAGCACCGCGGCCGCCCCTGCCCGGAGCGCCCTGTCCTCGTTGCGGTCGAGGGCCGTGGTGAACACCGGCGTGAGCAGGAGGAGCCCGACGACGACACCGGCGTGACGCGCCGCGATCGTCCAGCCGCCGTGCACCGCCTGCGGCGAGCGACCGTGGAGCGCTCGCTCGGTCAGGGCGGAGAGCGTCAGCCCGAGGCCGGCGCCGACGAGGATCTGCGGCGCGATCGTCCACCACCATGCCGACCCGGGCAGGACGCCGAGCGCCGTCAGGCCGCCGGCGATGAGGACGCACCCGCAGGCCGCACGCGTGACGAGGCCGCCGAAGCGCCCGGCGACGGCGGAGGTCGCGATTGCGGCGGCCGGCATGATCGTCACGACGATCCCCGCCGCCGCCGGCGGGATGCGCCACCCGTCCACGAGCAGGAGCACGAGCAGGAACAGGGCCGCCGTCAGCGCGCCCGAGACGAGGAGCAGCGCGAGGTTCGCCGGCACGTTCGGCCTCCCGGCCGGCTCTGCGAGCGGCCTCACGCGCAGCCGCCAGCAGCCGAGCAGGGTCACGAGCGCGAGCGGCGCCTGCACGAGAAAGATGGACTCCCAGCCGAGCGTCTCGGTGAGGATCCCGCCCGCCGCCGGCCCGAGCGCGGCGCCGGCGATGCCGGCCGAGGCCCACGTCCGCACGGCGCGTGCGTCCGAGCCGCCGCCCTCCGTCTCCGAGAGGAGGTCGAGCGCGGCGCAGACGAGCAGCGCGCCTCCGACCGCCTGGACGCAGCGCGCGCCGACGAGCACGCCGAACGACGGCGCAAGCCCGCATGCGAGGGACGCGGCCGCGAAGACGAGCGTTCCGATCGCGAACGCCGGCACGGGCCGTCGGCGGGCGGCGTAGGCGGCCGGCACCGCCGCCACCGCGAGCACGAGGTTGTACGACGTCAGGACCCACGCGACCTCCGGGATCTCGACGTCGAACTCCCGCAGGATGTCGGGCAGGGCGAGCGTGACGACGGACGAGTCCGCGAGCGCCAGCCCGATCCCCAGCCCGATCAGGGCGCGTCGCCGCCGTGCGCTCACGCCCTGGACTGTAGGTGTTCGCGGCCGCGTCAGCGGACGCCTTCGGGGACGTGCGCCGCCGGAGCCGGGGATCCGGGCGGCGGGAGTCCACCGCGTGGATTCCCGCTCGCGAACGACAATGGCTACCATCGCGCCGTGCCGTTCTGGGCCTGGATCCCGTTCGTCGTGCTGCTCGTCTTCGCCGTGCTGCTCGGCATCCTCGTGCTGCTCGGCCGGATCCGCGGCGGCCGCTACCTCCGGCCGATCGTCACCTTCCTCTCGAAGGTGCCGCTGTTCAAGCGGTGGTTCCAGAAGATGTCGATCGCCGCGCTCGAGCGCCAGAATCCCGAGCTCGCGGCGGCGATGAAGAAGATGCAGGCGTTCGGCGAGCCGAAGACCCCGGAGCAGGCGCAGCGGATGCTCAACCTCCTGACGCCGTCCGAGCGCCGCGCGTACATGGAGGCGGTCGGGCAGGAAACGGAGATGCCCGAGGCGACGAACCGCCAGCTCCGCCGGCGGATGGAGCACGGCGGCGCGGGCATGCCCGTGCGCACCGCGCCCGTGTCGCAGCGCCCCGGCGCCGCCGGGCGCAAGAGCGGCAAGAAGAAGCGCTAGGACCGCGCCGGACGAGCGAGGCGCCGACCTCGCGCGTCAGCTCGACGAGCGTTCGGACGTCGTCGTCCGTCGTGCGGTAGTTGACGATGCACGGCCGCAGGCACACGGCGCCGTCGACCTTCGCGGGCGCGATCCAGACCCGCCCGTCCTCCTGGAGCGCACGGACGAGCTGCGCGTTGTGCTCGTCGAGATCCGCGACGCCCGCCGGCACGTGGCGGAACGGGACGACCGACAGCGACGGCGGGCCGCAGAGCGTCTCGAGGTCGTCGTGGCGCGACACCTCGTCGTAGAGGAGCCGTGCCTGGCCGAGGTTCCGCTCGATGGCCGCCCGGATCGCGTCGGCGCCGTGCGCCCGGAAGGCGAGCCAGAGCTTGAGCGCACGGAAGGGACGCGAGTACTCGAGCGTGATGTCGACCATGTGGTGCTCCGGCCGCTCGTGCGGGATGTAGTCCTCCTCGTGGGCGAGCGCGCCGTGCAGGTCCTCGCGCCGGCGGACGAGGACGACGCCGCACGCCTTCGGCAGGTACAGCCACTTGTGCGCGTCGAGCGTCACGGAGTCGGCCCGCTCGAGCCCGGCGAAGAGCGCCCCGGCCGACGGGGTCGTCGCCGCGGCGACGCCGTAGGCGCCGTCGACGTGGAGCCAGAGTCCCCGCTCCTCGCAGACGTCGGCCAGAGCGTCGATCGGGTCGACGGCGCCCGTCAGCGTCGTCCCGGCGGTCGCGACCACCGCAACGGGCGCGACACCGGCCGCGAGGTCGGCGTCGATCGCCTCCGCCACGGCGTCGGGGCGAAGCCGGCGACGATCGTCGAGCGGAAGCGCGCGCACGCTCGCGGAGCCGAGCCCGAGCAGCTCGGCGGCGCGAACCACCGAGTAGTGCGCCTCGCTCGAGCAGTAGACGGCCGCCCGGCGCCCGTGGACGCCGTCGTGGCGCGAGCCCGGAAGCGCGCGCTCGCGGGCGGCTGCGAGGGCCGTGACGTTCGAGATCGTCCCGCCGCTCGTGAACGCCCCGGCCGCGGCCGGGAACCCGACGAACTCGCCGACCCAGCGCACGGCCTGGTCCTCGACCTCCGACGCGGCGCCCGACCAGACCGCGAGGTTGACGTCGAAGCACGACGCGAGCAGGTCGCCCATGACGCCGATCTCGAGCCCCGACGAGCCGACGAACGCGAAGAACCGCGGCCGGGGCTGCGCGATCGACACGTCGAGGATGCTCGCCGCGTCGTCGAGGGCCGCCAGGGCGCTCGACCCCTCTCCGGGGAGCGCGGCCCGGAGGAGCGCCTGGAGGCGGTCGTCGATCCGGGGCTCGCCGGGGCGCGCCTGGTCGAAGCTCCGCCACGCATCCGCGACGATGGCCGCGGCGTGGCCCAGTGCCTCGTCGCGGGACGCGTCGAGGCGGAGCGACGGGACGTCGGAGGTCGCGCTCATCGGCCCGCGGAGTCTAGTGCCGGGCGTCGTCGTCACCCGGCGACGAGCGCCCGCGCCTCCCGCAGCCGCCTCGGCTCGTCGACGACGAGGGCTGCAACCGGCTCGCCGTCGGCGTCGCGGCCGACGTGCATCCCGCTCTCGTCGGCCCACTCGGTCGCAGCGTCGGCCCAGCCGACCTCCGCGAACGTGTGCGCTCCGATGTCCGTCCACCAGTACGGGAGACGGTCGAGCTCGCCGTCGACGCCGGCGATCGCGTCCGCCGCCCGCTCGCCGGTGCCGATCGCCATGTCCCAGTGCGGGAAGCGCATCGGGCCGAAGCGGGCATGCGGCACGACGATCAGGTCGCCGACGGCGTGCACCCGCTCGTAGCCGGGAACGCGGAGCGCGGAGTCGACCGTGAGCGGGAGCGCGAGCTCCGCGTCCTCGAGCCCGGGCGGCGCGAACAGGGCTCCTCCCGTCGCCGCGAGGACGAGGTCGGCCGTGAGCTCGCCGAGATCGCAGCTGATCGTCACACGCTCTCCGTCCCGCCGGAGCGCGGCGATCGCGACGCCGCCGTGGAAGCGCGCGCCCGTCGCCGCGAGCGCGTCCGCACCGAGGGCGGGCAGCGGCTCGTGGAGGCGGTCGAGCGGGCGTGCGAGGACGTCGAGCACCGTGACGTCGTGACCGGCCGTCGCCAGTGTCGCCGCGGTCTCGGTCCCGATCAGGCCGGCGCCGATGACGACGACTCGCTTCGAGCCCGCGGCGAGCGTCGCCGCGACGGCCCCGAGGCTCGCCGGATCGGCGTTCACGTGGGCGAGCTCGATCCCCGGGATCGGCGGACGGCCGTAGCGCAGCCCCGTCGCGAGCACGACGGCGTCGGCCTCGATCTCCGTGTCGTCGTCGATCTGCAGGCGCCGTGTGTCGAGGTCGGCCTGGACGACGAGGCCGTCGAGCCGCTCGATGCCCCGCTCGGCCAGCCGTGCCTCGTCGGAGAGGAGCACCGGCGCGCCTTTCGCGAGCGCCGACTTCGTCAGCGGCGGCCGGTCGACCGGGAGCCCGCGCCCGATGAGGAGCGGACGAATCCCGTGTCGGGCGAGCTTCGCGGCGCAGGCGTAGCCGCCGACGCCGTTCCCGACGATCGCGACCTCGGCTCTCACACCTCGACCTCGACCCGGCCGTCGACGACGCGCGTCGGATACGTCCGGAGCGGCTCGTCGGCAGGGCCCTCCCGCACCGCACCGCTCGCGAGCTCGAAGAGCGATCCGTGGCACGGGCACCGGAGGGCGTCGCCCTCGACCCAGCCGTCCGTGAGCGGGCACTCGGCGTGCGTGCACCAGGCCTCCACCGCGTACCACGCGCCGTCGACGCGGGCGAGCGCGAGCAGGGTGTCCCCCACGCCGGCGCCGACCACCGTCCCGTCGGGGCGACGGGCATCGGCGGCGTCGACCCAGGTCATCCGTCGAGCCGCACGTGAAGGTGCTGCGGTGCGCGGAACTCCCAGCCGTCGAACACGGGCGGCCGGTCGGTGTCGAGGCGCAGCCCCGGGAATCGCTCGAGCAGCCGGGTGAGCGCGATCCGCATCTGCACACGGGAGAAGTGGTGGCCCGAGCAGAAGTGCGGGCCGAAGCCGAACGCCGCGTGGTTCCGCCGCGGCCGGAAGAGGTCGAACGCGTCGGCCGTCGGCCCCCAGACGTCCTCGTCGCGGTTGGCGGACGAGACGAGCAGGCCGAGGTTCGCGCCGGCGGGGACGGAGACGCCGCCGAGATCGACGTCGACCAGGGCGCGCCGGGTCTGTGTCCCGATCGGCGAGACCCAGCGGAGGCCCTCCTCGATCGCATCGCGCACGAGCGTGAGGTCGTCCGTCACCGCCCGGATCTGCCGCGACTCGAGCAGGCCGACGAGCGTCGAGCCCGCGGCGTGCCCCGGCTCCTGCATCCCGCCGAGGAGGATCACCTTGAGCGTCGGCAGGATCGTCGCGACGCGCTCCTCGAGCGTCCCGTCGGCGAGCTCGAGCATCGTCGCGATCGTCGACCCGTCCGGCTCCGCGTGGAGCCGCTCGAAGACGGGCGCGAGCTCGACGTCGATCTCGGCGGCGACCGCGTCGGAGATCTCCCACTTCGCCGGGTCGTCCTCGAAGTTGATCGCTCCCTCCGCGAGGCCGTGGAACCAGCGGCGGAGCGTGTCGCCGTCGAGGTGGCCGAGGCCGAGCACGCGGCCGAGGCCGAGGACCGACACGGGCTCGAAGTACTCGCTCATCAGCTCCGCCTCGTCGCGCCCTGCGAGGCCGTCGAGCAGCTCTGCGACGAGCGGCTCGATCAGGTCGGGCGTCGTCGCCTCGACGACACGAGGCCGGAGCGACGGGTCGAGCATCGTCCGGAGCCGCTTCTGGGGCGCGCCGTCGAGCAGGAGGATGCTCTCGCCGCCCATCGTCCGCTCGAGCGGCGACGGGTCGACGCGCGCGGCGAAGACGTCGGGCCGCGTCGCCGCCTCCTCGACGTCCGCCCACCGTGTGACGAACCACAGCCCGACGGCGGGGACGAGGCAGACGGGTGCCTCGTCGCGGAGGCGCGCGTAGATCGGGTACGGGTCCCGGTCGAGCGCCTCGACCGTCACCGCGGCCGCGAACTCGTGAGCCGTGCTCACCCGGTCGTCCCGTCGAGGATCTGGAGGGTCTTGAGGTCGGAGTAGAAGTCGAGCGCGTAGTCACCACCCTCGCGCCCGATCCCGGAGATCCCGATCCCGCCGAACGGCGCCGTCAGGTCGCGGACGAGGAAGCTGTTGACCCAGACGGTGCCCGCGCGGACCGCGCGCCCGACCCGCGCGGCGCGCTCCTCGGAGCCCGTGTAGACGATCCCCGAGAGGCCGTAGCGCGTCGAGTTCGCCAGGGCGATGCCCTCGTCCTCGTCCCCGAACGTCTGGAAGGTGAGCACCGGGCCGAACACCTCGCGCTGGACGATCTCCGAGTCGTTCGACCGCGGCACGACGAGGGTCGGGTCGTAGAACAGCGGCCCCACGTCCTCGCGGCGACGACCGCCGCGGACGATCTCGTCGCCGTTCTCGCGCGCCCGCTCGACGAAGCCCTCGACGCGCGCCAGGTGGTCGGGGTGGATGAGCGGCGACACCGTCGTCGCGTCGTCGCGCGGGTCGCCGAGCACGTGCTCGTCCGTGAAGCGGTGGAACAGCTCGAGGAACTCCTCTGCGACGGACTCCTCGACGAGCAGCCGCGTGCCCGCCAGGCACACCTGACCCGCGTCGTCGTACTGGCCGGCAGCCTTGCGGGCCGCCGCCTCCAGGTCGGCGTCCGCGAAGACGAGGAGCGGCCCCTTGCCGCCGAGCTCGCCCGTGAACGGCACGACGTTCCTCGCGGCCGAGGTGCCGATGTGCACCGCCGTCTCCGGCGAGCCCGTGAACGAGATCCGCCGCACGCCCGGATGACGCGTGAGCGCCGCGCCGATCTCCTCGCCGATCCCCTGGACGACGTTGAAGACGCCGGGAGGAAGACCCGCCTCGGCGACGAGGTCGCAGAGGAGCGAGCAGGAGAGCGGCGACCACTCGGCCGGCTTCAGGATCACGGAGCAGCCCGCCGCCAGGGCGGGCGCGGTCTTCCAGGTGGAGAGCATGAACGGGGCGTTCCACGGCGTGATCACGACCGCCGGCCCGCTCGGCATGCGGATCACGCGGTTGCGCGTGCCGTTCGACTCCCAGGTGCGCTCCTCGTAGGCGACCGCGAGGTCGGCGTAGGCACGGAAGTTCCGCGCGCCGCGGTTGATCACCCGCGCCCGCAGCGAGCGGAGCAGCATCGCCATGTCGGCGCACTCGACGGCGGCGAGCCGGTCGACGTTCGCGTCGACGAGGTCTGCGAGACGGTGCAGGTGCTCTGCCCGCCCGTCGGCGCCGAGGGCCGCCCAGCCCGGGAACGCCTCGGTCGCCGCGGCGACCGCGAGCTCCGCCTCCCGCTCCCCGCCGCGCGCGACCTCGGCGAGCGGCTCTGCGTCGATCGGCGAGAGGTCGGTGAAGCTCGCCGTCGCTCCCGACGCGCTCGCCTCCGATGAAGTGGTCCGTCGAGACCTCGATCCCGGCGACCGTCGCGCGGCTCACGCAGAGGCCTTCGCGAATGCGACCGTCGCGACGTCGACCGGCGTGTGACCGCCGTCGATCGGCAGCACGGCGCCGTTGACGTAGGACGCCTCGTCGGACAGGAGCCAGGCGACGAGCGCCGCGACCTCGCCGGGCGAGGCGGCGCGCCGGAGCGGCACGTCGACCATGCACGCGTCGTAGGCGCCCTGGCGGTCGGTGCCGAGCCGCTCGCCGAGCGCGGCCATCTCCTCGTCGGCCATCGGCGTCCGCACCCAGCCGGGGCACACGCAGTTCGCGCGAACGCCCTCCGGCCCGTGGTCGACCGCGATGCACTGGGTCAGCATCGCGAGACCGGCCTTCGACGCGCAGTACGCGAGCGAGTCCGGGCTCGCACGGATCCCCGCCGCCGACGAGACGGTGACGATCGCTCCGCGCCGCGCGGCCAGGTGCTCGATCGCCGCCCGCGCCATGAGAAACGCGCCGGTGAGATTCGTCCGCAGGACGTCGTCCCACGCCTGCACGTCGAGCGTCCGAAGCGATCCCTCGCCGCCGGTCCCGGCGTTGCAGACGAGCCCGTCGAGGCCGCCGAAGCGCGCGACGGTCGTCTCCACCGCCCGCTCGGCGTCCGCGGCGTCGCCCGTGTCCGCGACGATCGCACACCCTCCGATCTCGGCCGCGACCTCCTCGATCGGCCCGCTGCGGCGGCCGGTGACGGCGACCGCGTAGCCGTCGGCGGCGAGCCGCCGGGCGATGGCGGCGCCGATGCCCGTCCCGCCGCCGGTGACGAGCGCGACCCTCGTCACCCGAGCTCCTTCACGGTCTCGAGGTCGTCGACGGTGTAGCCGAACGTGAAGCGGTAGCCCCGACCGATCCGCACGGGCGCGAGCGCGTCCACCTCCTCGTGGCCGGCGCCGAAGAGCTCGAGCGTCGCGCTGCCCTCCCACACGTCGGAGATCGCGCGGTCGCGGGAGACGGCGCGGACGAGCTCGTGCACGGCCGGCTCGTCGTGCCGTCCCGCGGCGAGCCGCGGGAAGTGGCGGACGTTGACGATCGGCGGGCCGTTGTGGAACGGCCCTCCCTCCGACGGGTGCTCGAGCGTCACCGTCGCCTGCGCCACGCGGCGCTCGTAGGCGGCGCACGTGGCGCCGAAGCGCGCGCCCGCCTCCATCCCGGGATCGGCCGGGCCGCCGAGCCCGAAGCTCCGCGTGATCCAGATCGAGCCGAGCTTCTTCGGGAATCCCTGGATCCAGCCCCGTGTAAGCGCGAAGTCCCGGTCGACCCAGATGTAGGAGCAGACGGTGACCTCCTCGCCGTCGAGCAGGCCGTTGACGACGACGAAGACCTCCTTGTACTGCGACCGCGAGGGGTCGACGAGCTCGTCGCCGCGCTCCGAGCACGACTGCCAGTCGGCGGCGACGAAGGCGCAGCGGCCCGGGTCGGGATGCGCGGCGATGCCCTCCGGCAGGAAGGAGACGGCCTTCTCGGGATCCGCCCAGTAGTCGATCACGAGGAACGCGCCGACGTAGTGCCACGGCGGGTACGGGACGAGCGACGAGCGCCCCTCGGGCGTCCGCGGAACGGTGTAGCCCTCGAGCGTCACGCTGCCTCCTCCGGTGGCGGGAGCACCCGACCGCGGGTCTCCCAGCTCTCCCGCTCGAACTCGACCGCGACCGGGTCGAACCGGAAGTACGACCGGGGCGGGAGCGGCCCCCAGGTGTTCGACGAGTACCGGTCGTCGGGGTAGATGCGCGGGACGTGGTCGTCGGCGAGCCGCTCCATGTCGCAGTAGAGCTCGACGTGGCACGGCTCCTCGGTGATGCGCACGTAGCGTCGCGATGTTCCCGGCGATCCCGTGCCGCGTCGGGCCCCACGACACCCAGCGCCCGTGCCGCGCGAGGTGGTCGAGCAGGTCGCGCATCTTCCCGATGTCGACGACGTCGAACGCGAGGTGGTGGAAGTGGGCGTCACCCGTCTCGACGAGCGCCATCACGTGGTGCTCCGAGTCGATGTGGAGCCAGACGCCGATCTCGCCGAGCCAGTCGGAGACCTTCATCCCGAGGACGTCGCGGTAGAACGCGACGTTGGCGCCGACGTCGCCCGTGAGGTGGTTCACGTGACCGAGGCGGCGCGGGCCGCCGACGTGGACGGTCGACGACGGGCGCGCGTGCTGCGGCCACCGGTCGACCTCGGCCGACGGCCGGTGGAACGCCAGGAGCTGGATCGCGCGGCCGTCCGGATCGTGCACCCAGAACGAGCCGTCGCCGTCCTCGCGGACGTCCGGAAGCGCGCGCGCCTCCTCGAGCGGGCAGTCGTGACGCAGCTCGAACGCGACGTGGTCGAAGCCCGGGTCGGTGCCCTCGACGAGCTCGAGGCAGTACGGCTCGTCGTTGCACGCGAGGTAGGACCGGCCGTTCTCCCGCCGCCGCTCGACCAGCCCGAGCTGGACGCACCACCGCGCCGCGGCCTCGTCCAGGTCGGCGACCCGCAGCGCGACGTGGTCGATGCGCCCGAGGCGGATCAGCTGCGGCCTTCCAGGACCATGCGCTCGGCCTCGTCCTCGGGGATCGCGAGCGCGACGTGGAGCGTCTGCGCCGAGACCTGGAGCTGCTCGCCGGGCCCGGCGAGGTCGACGTCCCACTCCTCGACCGTGTTCGTCAGCCGGCAGAGGCCCTCGATGTCGACCTCGACGACGTCGCCCGGCTTCATCGGCCGCGAGTTCGCCGGGTGTCCCGGTGAGGACGACGTCGCCCGGCTCGAGCGTGATCGTTCGGCAGAGGTCGGCGAGCTGGTACGCGACACCGAAGAGGAGGTCGTCGGCGGTCGTCTCCTGCACGACGCTGCTCGTTGACGTACGTGCGGAGCGTGAAGTCCGCCGGGTCGAACTCCGATGCCGGCACGAGCTCGGGGCCGAGCGGGAGGAACCCGTCCTGCCCCTTGACGCGCAGCATCGAGCCGCGGTCGGCGTGACGGAAGTCGTGCATCCCGACGTCGTTCGCGCACGTGTAGCCCGCGACGTAGTCGATGACCTCGTCGATCGGCACGCCCTTCATCCGCCTGCCGACGACGACCGCGAGCTCGCCCTCGTAGTTGAGGAAGCGCGCGCCCTTCGCCATCCGGATCGGGCGGCGGTGGCCGTTGAGCGTCGTCGGCGGCTTGACGAAGTACGACGGCTCGGGCGGCGTCCGGGCCGCGTACTCCTCGACGCGCGAGCGGTACGTGAGGTGGACGGCGAGGATCTTCGTCGGCTCGACGGGTGCGAGGTACGACGCGTCCGCCTCGTCGAGGCGCGTGCCGTCGTCGAGCACGATCGCGTCGCCGTCCCGCCGGCCCCAGCGGGGCTCGCCGTCGACCTCGACGCGGACGCGCCGGTGGTCGACGTCAAAGGTGCGCGGCATACTCCTCGACCTCCCATGCGCTGACGACCTCCGGATCGAGCTCCCCGACCTCCTGGCCGAACCGCTCGACCTCGAAGCGCTTCATCGCGACGAACGTCGAGACGAGGTCGGCACCGAGGCGCTCGGTCAGCCACGTGTCCGCCTCGAGCGCGTCGAGCGCCGCCCCGAGGTCCGACGGCAGCCGCGACCCGGCGTGGGCGTCGTCCATCCGGTACGCGTCGCCGGTCACCGGCTCGGGTGGGGCGAGCTCGCGCTCGATCCCGTCCAGCCCGGCCAGGAGGAGCGCCGCCGTGATCAGGTGGGCGCACGCCGCGCCGTCGCCGGTCCGGATCTCGACGCGCGAGCGGTGACCCCGCTCGAGCGGGATCCGGCACATGGCCGTGCGGTTGTCGTGGCCCCAGTTGCCGTGGGTCGGCGCCAGGCTGTCGGGGAGGATCCGCTTGTACGCGTTCACCGTCGGCCCGAGCAGCGCCTGGAGCCCGGCCGAGTGCTCGAGGATGCCCGCGACGAAGCTCCCGGCGAGCGGGCTGAGCCCCTCCGCCCCGCCCTCGTCCGCGAATGCGTTGTGGCCGTCGCCTGCCTGGAGCGAGATGTGCAGGTGGAAGCCCGAGCCGCCCTGGTCGGCGAACGGCCTGCCCATGAAGGTCGCGAGGAGCCCCTCCCGCGCCGCGATCTCCTTCACGGCGGCCTTGAGCATGAACGCGCGGTCGGCGGCGTCGAGCGCGGCGGAGTGCTTCACGTTGATCTCGTACTGCGAGTTCATGAACTCGTGGTTCGCCGCGAACGCCTCGAGGCCGAGCTCGTCGCACCAGAGGAGCATGCGGAGGACGACCTCGCGCGGATCGGAGACGGCGCCGACGGTGTAGACGCGCGAGAGCTCGTCGACGTAGCGGCGGAGGCCGCCCTCGTCGTCCCGGTCGCGCTCCGCCAGGAAGAACTCGAGCTCGGGGGCCACGATCGGCACGAGGTCGCGTGCGGCGTAGCCGTCGGTCACGCGCCGGAGGAGCGCCCGGGGGCACGACGGCCAGTGGTCGGAGCCGTCGAGCGTCCACGCCTCGCCGAGGCACCAGGCGACCTCGGGCATCCACGGCACGCGGCGGACGGTCGTGAGGTCCGGCCGGACGGCGAGGTCGACGTACCCGATCTCGCCGCCCACGACGGGCGTGTGCCGCAGGTCGGTTCCCATGACGGCCGCGCAGAAGTTCACTCCCTCCTCGCAGAGGCCGGCGAAGTGCCGGAGCGGGATGTCCTTGCCGCGCGCGACGCCGTGCAGGTCGGTGTAGAGCAGGCGCACGGCACGCACGCCCTGCCCGGCCAGGTCGTGCGCGACCGCCTCCGGGTCGTCCGTCGTCATTCGCTCGCTCCTCGTGATCTCGGTCATGCCGTCACCCGTACGGGCATGCGCTTGATGCCGTTGAAGAAGTTCGAGCGTAGCCGCACCGGCTCGGCGGCCAGCTCGAGCCGCAGGAGGTACGGGATCATCTCCTCGAGCCAGACCTTGATCTCGAGCTTGGCGAGGTGCGCGCCGAGGCAGAAGTGCGGCCCGCCGAGGCCGAACGTGACGTGGCGGTTCGGCGTCCGGCCGACGTCGAGGCGGTACGGGTCGGCGAACTTCTCCTCGTCGTAGTTCGCGCCCGCGTACCAGACCGTCACCTTGTCCCCTCGGCGGATCGTCCGGCCGTGGATCTCCACGTCGCGCGTCGCCGTGCGGCGGAAGTGGTGCACGGGATGCGCGCGGCGCAGGAGCTCGTCGGCGGCTGCGCCGGCGAGCGACGGGTCGCCCGCGAGGCGCCGGAGCTCGTCGGGGTGCTCGAGCAGGTCGGCGAGGCCGAGGCTGATCGTGTGCCGCGTCGTCTCGTTCCCGGCCGTCGTCAGCAGGATGAACATCGTCCCGAACTCCTGCTCGGTGAGCCGCGAGCCCTCGATCTCGGCCTCGACGAGCTTCGTCGTGATGTCGTCCCGCGGCTCGTGTCGGCGGGCCTCGCCCGAGCGCGCGCCCGTACTCGATCAGGTCGAGCGAGAACGGGCTCGAGAACGGCAGCATGCGGAGCTTCGGGTCACGGAGCGCGCGCTCGACGACGTACTCCTCGCCGACGACGTCCGGGTCGGTGTTGCCGAGGATCTTGTCGCCGAGCTCGATGATCAGCCGCCGGTCCTCGACCGGCAGGCCCATGATCTCGGAGAAGACCCACATCGGGATCTCGGCGGCGACGGACTCGACCCAGTCGAACTCGTCCCGCTCGAACGCCGTCGTGAGGATCCCCCGCGCGAGGCCCCGGATCCGCTCCTCGTACGTGTTGATCACGCGTGGCGTGAAGCCCTTGTTGACGAGCGCCGCGCATCCGCGTGTGCGGCGGCGGATCCGTGTCGAGCATCGACTTCCGCGCCTCGAGCTCCTCGTCGGTGAGGTCCTGGAGCGACGTCCCGCCGAGCTCGCTCGAGAACGTCTCCCAGTCCTTCGAGACCGAGACGACGTCGTCGTAGCGGGTGAAGGCCCAGAAGCCGTTGCCCTCGACCTCGGGCTGCCAGAACACGGGCGCGTCGCGGCGCAGGAGGGCGAGCCAGTCGTACGGCACGCGCTCCTCCCACGTGTCGAGGTCGGTGAGGTCGACGTCGTCGAGCGACAGGCCCTCGAGCGACGGCGCGGCGACGGTGACCGCGCGGGCCTCCTCGTCGGTCACGTGGTCGTCGCGCGCGTGGGCTGCCTCCTCGGCATCCGGTGGCGGCGCCAGCCGCACGAGGAGCGCGCCGGCGTCCTCGCGCGCCTCGTAGATCGGGAGCGGCTCGAGGGCCGGCGGCGTCAGCACGTCGCCCGTCCTCACGTCGAACTCCGATCCGTGGCACGGGCACACCACGACGGCGCCGTCGAGCTCGCCCTCGGCGAGAGAGCACTCCTCGTGCGTGCAGGTGTCGTCGAACGCGATCCACGCGCCGCCGAGGCGACCGACGCAGACTCCGCGCCCGCCGGCCTCGACGCGCCGGAGGTGACCCTCCGGCGCGTCGCCGGCCGGACCGACGTCGTGCCACTGCTGTTCCGCCACTACTGCGCTGGACGGTAGTCGAGCGTCTCGTCGAGCGGCGGCACGCCGTGGTGCCCCGCCGCGTGCGCGGCGGCGTTGTCGACCCGGCTCCGCCGGGTCACGAGCAGGATCGCGAACCACACGAGCGCGACGGCGATGAGCCCGAGCGTCCAGTACATCGCCACCCAGTTGTAGTTGGAGCCGTCGTGCGGCTCCGGGTTGAGAGCGCCGTAGAAGCCGAGGATCGGCGTCGCGACCGCGACCGCCACGATCAGGTACTGCCACCACCGCTGCGCGAGCCGGAACGCCGCGACCGCGAGGATGAGGTACACGAGCTCGACCGCGAACGACCCGATCGTCGCCGACAGGATGAACGTCGCGAACTGGTCGTTCGGGAAGAAGGGCACGAACTCCGCGTCCTCGCCGACGAACCCGAACGACGAGGCGTAGTCCGTCGCCTGGACGAGCACGATCAGGCCGATGCACCCGACGGCGACCATGAGGTTCCCGACCCACGGTGTGTCGTGGCGCGAGGTCTTCGCGAAGACGCTCGGCAGCAGCCCGTCCCGGCCGAGCGCGAAGAAGCCGCGTCCGATGAGCACGCAGATCGCGAGCGCGAGCGCCATCGCGTCGAGGATGATCACGAGCTCGAGGAGCGTCGCGTACCAGGAGCCGATGTACCTCGTCGCCATCTCGCTCACCGGGCCCGGCGAGAACGCCCAGGCGCCGTCCGCGACCGCGACCTTGCCGTAGCCGATCGAGAACGCGAAGGCCATGAAGACGAAGAACGCGCCGGCGGCGCCGATCGTCCAGAGCACGGCGCGGGGGATCGACCGGTGCGGATCCGAGGACTCCTCGCCGAGCGAGGCCGCAGCCTCGAACCCGACGAAGAGGAGGATCCCGAGGAGGACCCCGCCGAGCACGCCGCCGCCGGTGACCCCGAGCCACGACGTCTCGTTCGGGTTGAACATCGAGAAGGTGACGCCGTCCTCGCCGCCCTTGGCGACGATCACGATCCCGAGGATCACCATCGGGACGAACGAGACGAGCGCGAAGGTCAGCATCGCGCCGACGGCGATCCGGATGCCGCGGTAGTTCAGCGCGAGCACGATCGCCAGCGTGATCAGCGCCCAGATCCACCAGGCCGGGCCGGAGTCGGAGATGTGCGTCGTCCAGAACCCGTCGATGAGGATGCCGAGCCCGAGGTAGATCCCCCCGCCGCCGAGGAACAGGACCCCGACGAAGAAGAACCCGGCCGTCAGGACGCCGAGCCACGGGTGCGCGCCGTGGGTCAGGTACTCGTAGACGGCGCCGGCGCCGGCGAAGCGGCGCGCGTAGAGCGCGACGACGTACCCGATCGCGAGCACGCCGAGCGTCGCGATCAGGACGGCGAGGGCCGCGTTCCACCCGGCGCCGATGTCGGGGCGAGAGATCCCGCCGAGGATCAGTGCCACCGAGAACATCGGCCCGATCGCGAGCGACTGCGCCACGGCGTGGATCGTCGAGAGGTTCTTCTCGCCGAGGCTTGCGCCCGGGGCCGTCGAGTCCGCCTGACTCATCCGTTCCTCCTCCAGCTTCCCGGCGCCCCTTGCGCCGGGGACGCCGAGGGTATAAAGGTTCGAACATCGAATGTCAACCTTTCGGCTGATGCGGTGAGCGAGACGTCCCCGGGTCCGCTTCGCGTGCGCTCCGTCGTCGGGCTGGCGTACGACGAGCTGCGCGCGATGATCGTGGACGGGCGCCTCGCCCCCGGTGCGCGGGTCGGGCAGGCAGAGCTGGCGGACGCGCTCGGCATCTCCCGCGGCTCCGTGCGGGAGGCGCTCCGCCGACTCGTCGGCGACGGGCTCGTCGAGTTCGAGGTGAACCGCGGCTTCTTCGTTGCCGATCTCGGCCTCGGCCGCGTCCTCGAGCGGCTCGAGGTCCGCCTCCACCTCGAGCCCGTCCTCGCGCGCCTCGCGGCCGAGCGACGGACGGACCAGGATCTCGCCGCTCTCGGGCGCTCGGTCGACGACGAGCGCGCCGCGCGCACGGCTGCGGCCGCGCACGACGCCAGCCGGGCATTCCATCTCGCGGTCGCGAAGGCGACGGGGAACGACGCCTTCGTCCGGCTCATCGACTCGCTCTGGATCGCCGATGTCGGGCGGCGACTTCTCGCACGGCGCCGAACGCAGCCCGACTGGCAGGAGGCCGATGTCGCCGAGCATGCGGAGCTCCTCGCCGCGATCGAGTCCGGCGACGGCGACCTCGCCGAGACCCTCATGCGCGAGCACGTCGCGAGCGCCTGGCGCCACTGGAGCTCGTCGCAGGCCGGAGCACCGGTGAGCGGCGTCCGGCTGATTCACGTCCTCTCCGAGAACTGGACCCTCACCGACCCACGCGACCTTCGGGCGCTCGTCCGCATGGCCCAGGAGGCGGAAGACGCCGGGTTCGACGCCGTGATGCTGAGCGAGCACGTCGTCCTCGGGCGGGGCGCCGATGCGGACGGCCTGATGCCGAACCCGCGCGACTATGCGCTCCCCGGCAACCAGGACCCGGCGATGCCGTGGCCGAGCTCGCTCGTCCTGCTCTCGGCGATCGCGGCCGCGACGACGAGACTCCGCCTCGCGGCGTCGGCGATCATCGCGCCGCTCCGCCACCCGCTTCTCCTCGCGAAGGACCTCGCGACGCTCGATCTCCTCTCGGAGGGGCGGCTCGTCGTCCAGCCGACCGTGAGCTGGCACCCGCCGGAGTACGAGGCGCTCGGCGTCCCGTACGCACGGCGCGGCGCGCTGCTCGACGAGCACCTCGCCGCCTGGCACGCGGCCTGGAGCCCGTCACCCGCGTCCTTCGAGGGCCGCTTCTACTCGTTCGAGGACGTCTGGGTCGAGCCGAAGCCGTTCCGCACCGAGGGAATCCGCCTGTGGTTCGGCTCGACGACGCTGCACGATCGGCTCCTGTCGCGACTCGTCCGGTACGGGCACGGGTGGAACCCGCTCGGCCGGCCGTCGGACGGCGACGTCGAGCGGCTTCGGGCGGCGCTCGCGGAGGCGGGGCGCGACGTCGCCGACCTCGAGCTCGTCGGCGGAACCCGCGGTCGCTTCCCGGACGCACACTCGCCGGCCGACCTCGACGAGGCGCTCGCGACGATCCCCGCGCAGGTGGAGCGCGGCTTCACGTCGATCTGCATCAAGCCGTCGCAGTTCCTCGACGACGCGTCGCGACACGCGGCGTGGTGCCGTGACGTCGTCGCGAAAGTCGGCGCGCTGACGGCGTAGGCTCCGCGGCGTGCAGCCGCGCATGCACGAGAGCTGGCGTGCGGTGCTCGGTGACGAGCTCGAGACGCCGCACATGCACGAGCTTCGTGCGTTCCTCGTCGCGGAGGTCGCGGCCGGGCGGCGCTTCTACCCTCCCGCCGACCTCGTCTTCAACGCGCTCGCGCTGACTCCCTTCGACGAGGTGCGTGTCGTGATCCTCGGCCAGGATCCGTACCACGGCGCGGGCCAGGCGATGGGCCTCTGCTTCTCGGTGCCGGACGGCGTGCCGACGCCGCCGTCGCTACGGAACATCTACGAGGAGCTCGCACGCGACGTCGGCGTGCCGCAGCCCTCGACCGGCGACCTGACGCCGTGGGCGGAGCGGGGCGTGCTCCTCCTCAACGCCGTCCTCACGGTCTCCCCGGGCAAGCCCGCCTCCCACGCGGGCAGGGGCTGGGAGCAGTTCACCGACCGGGCGATCGCGGAGCTCTCGGCTCGCCGTGAGGGGATCGTCTTCCTGCTCTGGGGCAAGTACGCGCGCGAGAAGGGCGCGAGCGTCGATGCGACGCGACACCACGTCCTGACCGCGAGCCACCCCTCCCCGTACAGCGTCGGCGGCTTCTTCGGCTGCCGGCACTTCTCTCAGGCGAACGCGTTCCTCGAGGCGTCCGGCCGCGCGCCGGTCGACTGGCGCCTTCCCTAGGACGCCGACGGGCTAGAAGCCCTTCAGCGCGTCCCGCACGCCGGTGCTGCGGAGGACGCGCGGCTTCCCGCCCCGCCAGGACGTCACCTGAGTCCACCGGCGGTTGCGCACCCAGAAGACGTCGGGGCTCAGCGGCCCCGCCTCGGCGGCGAAGCCGAGGACAGCGCTCTCGAGCATGTGGTGGAGCGCCGCCTCGGCGTCCGGCCCGTTGATCGGCCGGTAGAGGAGCTGGTGGCGGCACGGCACCGCCACCAGCACGCCGCGTCCCCAGTCGTCCTCGCCCGAGAACTGCTCGATCGTCTCCGCGAGCAGCAGAGCCAGGCTCGCCGTGAAGAAGGAGTCGCCGGTGACGGCCGTGTACCGGCCGCGGCTCGCGTCGCCGACCTGCTCCGCGCGCATCCCGTCGCTGCCCAGCAGCGCCGAGAGGTTCTCGCGTGCGCGGTCGAGGAGCTCGCCGAGCGTGCCGCGCGACTCGAGCGCTTCGCGTGTCGGCGTGGCCACGGAGTCCGGCAGGTCGACCGAGAGCACCTCCAGGAGGCCGGGTGCGACGACGCGGGCGTACGCGACTGCGTCCGGGTCGGGCACCGACGCTGCCTCGGCAAGCCGCAGGTAGAGGCCGGCCTCGAGCTCCTGCTGCGAGAGCTCCGAGAGGTCGCGGGCGGGTGTCGTCACGAGCCGGACGTGATCGTCGATCAGGGCGGGCCAGTCGTCCGACGGCGCGCCCACGCAGAGGAGGCCGAGGTTGAAGAGGCTGAACGTCGTGCCGCCGCGATCCTCGACGTGGTCGGAGTGGACGGACACGTCGCGGCCGGCGCTTGCGAAGGACCGCTCCACCAGCCGGCGGAACTCCCACGCCTGTGCGACGGTGAAGTACGTCGAGGTGCTCGTCGCGCTGTGGCGGTGCGCTTCGATTGAGGAGACGCATGGCGGTGGTCGAACGTTGCCAGGCTTGACGCCCGCTGCGAATGCCTCGTCCGAGTGAACGCAGTCCCCCGTGCGGAGACGGCTCGCGTAGCATCCAGCACCTATGCCTTTCGGCCTCGGCGGGTGGGAGATTCTGATCTTCGTCGGCGTGCTCGCGCTGCTGTTCGGCTCGAAGGGCTTGCCGCAGGTCGCGCGACGCCTCGGGACAGGGATGCGCGAGGTGAAGGACGCGGTCGCGGAGGTCGACCCGCGGCGCATGCTCGAGGCCGGCGAGGACGACAAGCCGAAGGCCGCCGCGACGCCGCAGAAGCCTGCCGCTTCGGGCGACGAGCCTCCCGCGGTGTGAGCGACGCCGAGGTCGCCGCCGAGGTAGACGTCAGCCGGCGGACGCGTCTCGCCGCGGAGCGGACGTGGCTCGCCTGGTGGCGCTCGGGGATCGCCGCAACCGCAGCATCGCTGGCGGTCGGCGCGTTCGCGCCGGATCTCATCGAAGGCTCCAAATGGCCGTACGTGATCCTCGGAGTCGGCTACGCCGGCCTCGCCGTGTCGATGTTCGTGATGGGCGAGGCCCGCAAGCGTGCCGTCGACCGCGCGCTCGACGAGGGCGGCTACGCGCCGCTGCCGGGGACGTGGACGGTCGCCCTGTCGGGCGCGGGCGGCATCCTCGCGATCGTGACGCTGCTCGTCGTCCTCCTGACCTAGGTCACATCCCGCGGCGCGAGCCGGGATTCCGGCAGAACGCGCCGGAGAGAAGGTCGAGCCGGCAGAGCTCCGGCTCGGGCGCGCGGATCGCGAACGCGCTCCGCAGGTCGCCCGTGAACCAGACGTGCATCATCTCGCTCCCCTGGCGCCCCACCGCCCCGGTCGGGCACGTGCCGTCGGCGCGCGGCTTCAACCCGCGCTTGCGGCCGACCGTGCAGACGAGGTGCGAGTGCCACCGGGTGATCGGCCCGCCGGGCGACGGACCGTGCTCGCCACGCTGCACGCTGTACATCGCGCCGACGAGCACCGCAGCCCGTCCCGGCTCGCGCGCGAAGATGAGCGCCTTCGGCCGACCCGGGTCGAACACGCGGTTGTCCGTGCGCTCGCGGAGCCGCTCGGCATGGAGGTAGTGCGGGAGCCGGTCGCTCGACGCCCGCGGAGCGATGCCGCGTCTCGAAGCCCGCACGGCGCGCGGCGCCCAGGGTCGTCCAGCGCGCGGCGCGCGCCCGGAGCGTGTCGAGCAGTCGCTGCGCCGCGCGTCGCTCCGCGGCGGTCGCGAGCGAAGGGTTCGGGTACTGCTCGAGGTGACCGATCAGGCCGCGGCGTGTGGACGCCGGAAGCCGCGCCGCGCCCTCGGGAAGCGTGCAGAGGACCCCGGCCGGAGGGGCCGGCGCTGCGGCCGGGCGACCCACCGCCGATGACGAGGAGCAGCACGACCACGAGGACGAGCCGTCTCATGGTCGCGAGAGCCGTGCCCAGAGGTTGTCCAGCATGACCCGCATGACGCGGTAGCCGGAGGGCAGGGAGAACGCGCCGGCCGCGAACACCTTCGCGCCCCCCGGCGTCTCGTAGTAGGTCATCTGCGCGGTCCGCGTCCGGCCGAGAAGGTGCGGGATCTCCGCGACGACGCAGAGCCCCGGCGGCGACGCGGCCGTCGAGGCATCGATCTCCACCCCGCTCCAGCCGAACCTCGACCCGACGCGCAAGCGCGTGCCGCGGAACAGCCACGGCGCGCACCGGGTGTCGCGGACGACGTACGCGCCTCGCGTCCCGTGGTCGTTCGCGCGGTACTGCACGCCCGCGATCGCCGCCTCGGGTCGCCCGATCGAGCGCCACTGCTCCTTGCGACGGAGCAACGACCCGACCCGCACGACGCGCCAGTGAAGGTTGTCGGCGGCGAGGAAGACGAGGTTGCCGCCGAGATCGCGGTAGTCGCGGATCAGGTGGAACTCGTGCCACGTGACGTACTCGTGGTGACCGGGGAAGACGATGAGGTCGTAGCGGCGCGCGAGCGCCTCGGCGCTCGGCACCCGCTCGAGATCCGCGTCCGTGAGGAAGTCGGCACGCCGCTCCGCCGAGCGCAGCCAGCGGAGGAACGGCAGGTCGTCGCGCCGGAACCGCGGCGGCATCCCGTCTCCCATGAACGGCCGTCCCAGCCGCGCGCTCTCGCGGCGACGGGTCGCGTACCAGCTGTCGCCCGTCCCGTCCCCGTCGCCGTCCGTGAGGTTGTACGCCTGCCACGTCGTCGTGGGGAGCACGACGGCGACGCGCGGTCGCGCGGTCGAAGCGGCACGGACGACGAGCGGCGCGCGGGAGACGATCCCTCCTCCGCGGAGCTCCGCGGCGTAGACGCCGGGTCGCCACCGCCCGACGCGCACGCCGACGATCGTCTCGCTCCCGCGGATCGCAATGACGGCGCTCCGGCGACACCGGTCGCTCGTCCACGACGTCCACGATGTGGAGGGCCAGCGATCGAACCGGGCTGTCGACGCGGAGCGTTGCGACGTCACCGGGCGCGTAGCTCTCTCGCGCGAACCGCGCGTGGATGCCCCGCACGCGGATCACCGGGCCGTCGATCGTGACGCGCGTGCCGGGACGGATGACGGTCACGCGCGTCACGTACGTCCGCGCGGCGGTGTCCGAGCCCGGCGTCCAGACCAGCGTCGTGAGCCCGCGCGCGGCGGCGGCCCGGTGGACGTGGACGGTCCGGGGCTGCGGCTTTCGCTGCGCGACGACGAGCTCGACCGTGGCCGGCCGCTCGAGGCGGATGCGAACGACGGCGCAGTCGGCAGTCCCGTCTCCGTCGGGCGTGATCGCGACGGGCGCGGCGATCGCGAGCATCCGCTGCCCGCACGCGCCGGCGCGGACTGCCTCCGTCGCGCGCGGCTGCTCCTGGGCGGCGGCGGCGGGGACGCACAGGAGCCCGAGCGAGGCGATCGCGAGCATCGTCGTCCTCACGTCGTGCTCGATGGTACGAGCCCGCCCGGACCGTGACCATCCCCCGTCCGACGCGCCCGGACGGGATAGTGTCGCGCCGGTGAGCGCCGCTCGGAAGCTCCTCGTCGCCAACCGCGGTGAGATCGCTGTACGCGTCTTCGCCACGTGCCGGCGGCTCGGCATCGGGACGGTGGCCGTCACCGGACCGGGCGACGCCGGTGCCATGCACGCGCGGGTCGCCGACGAGGCGGTCGAGGTGCCGTCCTACCTCGACGCCGATGCGCTCGTCGCGGCGGCGCTCGCCACGGGCGCGACGCTCGTCCACCCCGGCTACGGCTTCCTCGCCGAGAGCGCGTCGTTCGCGGAGGCGGTCGTCGCAGCGGGGCTGACGTGGGTCGGCCCTCCGCCGGACGTCCTGCGTCGGGGCGGAGACAAGCTCGAGGCGAAGCGGATCGCTGCGAGCGTCGGCGTCCCGACGCTCCCGACCGGCGATCCGGCCGAGCTCGGCTTCCCGCTGCTCGTCAAGGCAGCCGCCGGCGGAGGCGGACGCGGGATGCGGGTCGTCGAGCACGAGGCCGACCTCGACGACGCCCTCGAGTCCGCGGCGCGCGAGGCCGAGGCCGCCTTCGGTGACGGGACGGTCTACTGCGAGCGCTACCTCCGAAGCCCGCGGCACGTCGAGGTGCAGCTGATGGGCGACCGCCACGGGACGGCGCTCGCACTGGGAGAGCGCGACTGCTCGGTGCAGCGGCGCCACCAGAAGGTCGTCGAGGAGTCCCCGCCTCCGGGCCTGTCGCCGGTGCTCCGGGAGAGGATCTCCGAGCACGCCGTCGCCTTCGCGCGCGCGCTCGGGATACGAGAGCGCCGGCACGGCCGAGTTCCTCGTCGAGGGCGACGCCGTCTTCTTCCTCGAGCTGAACGGCCGGATCCAGGTCGAGCACCCGGTCACCGAGGCGGTGACCGGCCTCGATCTCGTCGAGCTCCAGCTTCGTGTCGCGGACGGCGAGACCCTCGCCGGGCTCGTGCCGTCGACGAACGGTCACGCGATCGAGGCGCGCCTGTACGCGGAGGACCCGCGGACGTTCCTGCCGCAGCCCGGCCCGGTGCGCCGCCTCCGGCTGCCGCGCAAACGTCCGCGTCGACGCCGGGATCGAGGAAGGCGACGAGGTCGGCGCGAGCTACGACCCGATGATCGCCAAGCTGATCGCCTTCGGCGACGACCGCGACGAGGCGCTCGAACGGCTCCAGGCGGCGCTCGCGGAGACGGTCGTGGAGGGCGTCACGACGAACCTCCCGTTCCTGCGCTGGCTCGTCGCCCATCCGGCCTTCCGCTCCGGCGACGTCTCGATCGACTTCCTGACGCGCTACGCGCCGCTCTCCTCCCCGCCGCGCCCGGCCCCGCCGGGTCCCTGGGACGGCGCCTGGCGGCTCAACCTGCCTCCCGCGCCGACTCCTCGTGGCGCTCGAGGTCGAGGCGGCTGCGCGCACCGGCTCCGCCGGCGCCGTCGGCGACGGGCGCGTCGTGTCGCCCATGCCGGGGAAGGTGATCGAGGTCCGCGTCGAGGAGGGCGACGCCGTCGAGTCGCACCAGCCGCTCGTCGTCCTCGAGGCGATGAAGATGGAGCAGGTCGTGACTGCGCCGTACGACGCCGGCATTCGATCGGTCGACGTCCGCGTCGGAGACCAGGTGCGCTCGGGGGCGGTCCTCGTCACATTGGAGACGGCATGACGGTGCTGACGACGCATGTCGCGCGCGACGAGGCGTTCGAGCGACGCGCCGCACGGATGCAGGCGCTCGTCGAGGAGCTCCGCGAGCGCACGGCGACTCGTCGCGGCCGGCGGCGGCGAGAAGTCCCTCGAGCGCCACCGCTCCCGCGGCAAGCTGCCGGCCCGGGAGCGGGTCGACCGGCTCGTCGACCCCGGCACGGCGTTCCTCGAGCTGAACGCCCTTGCGGCCTGGGATCTCTACGACGGGCAGGCGCCGTCTGCAGGCATCGTCACGGGCATCGGCGTCGTCGAGGGTCGCACCTGCGTGATCGTCGCGAACGACGCCACCGTGAAGGGCGGGACGTACTTCCCGCTCACGGTGAAGAAGCACCTCCGCGCACAGGAGGTGGCGGAGCAGAACCACCTGCCGTGCATCTACCTCGTCGACTCCGGCGGGGCCTTCCTGCCCCTGCAGGACGAGGTCTTCCCCGACCGCGACCACTTCGGCCGGATCTTCTACAACCAGGCCCGCATGTCCGCGAAGGGCATCGCGCAGATCGCCGTCGTGATGGGCTCGTGCACGGCCGGCGGCGCCTACGTGCCGGCCATGTCGGACGAGACGATCATCGTCCGCGGCACCGGCACGATCTTCATCGGCGGCCCGCCGCTCGTGAAGGCGGCCACCGGCGAGGAGGTGACCGCCGAGGAGCTCGGCGGCGCCGACGTCCACGCGCGCCGCTCGGGCGTGGCCGACCACTACGCGACGTCCGACGAGCATGCGCTCGCGCTCGCGCGGCAGGTCGTCCGCAACCTCGGCGACACGCCGCCGGTGCCCTGGGAGCTCGCCGCGCCGGAGCAGCCCGTCGTCGACCCGGCCGACCTCTACGGGCTCGTCCCCGAGGACTTCCGCCACGAGCTCGACCCGCTCGAGCTGATCGCGCGGATCGTCGACGGCAGCCGGTTCCACGAGTTCAAGGCGCTCTACGGCGACACCCTCGTCTGCGGCTTCGCCCGGATCGAGGGGTTCCCGGTCGGGATCCTCGCGAACCGCGGGATCCTCTTCGCCGAGTCGTCGCAGAAGGGCGCGCACTTCATCGAGCTCGCCTGCAAGCGGCGGATCCCGCTCGTCTTCCTCCAGAACATCACCGGCTTCATGGTCGGCCGCGAGTACGAGGAGGGCGGCATCGCGCGGGACGGGGCGAAGCTCGTCATGGCGGTCGCGTGCGCGGACGTGCCGAAGTTCACCGTCGTGACCGGCGGCTCGTTCGGGGCCGGGAACTACGCGATGTGCGGGCGCGCGTACGGCCCGCGGCAGCTCTGGATGTGGCCGAACGCGCGGATCAGCGTGATGGGCGGCGAGCAGGCGGCGACCGTGCTGACGATGGTCGGCGACGCCGACCCGGAGGAGATCCGCGCGAAGTACGAGCGCGAGGGCTCGCCGTACCACTCGACCGCACGGCTCTGGGACGACGGGATCATCGACCCGCGGGACACCCGGCGCGTCCTCGCGCTCGGGCTCGCGGCGGCGGCCAACGCCCCCGTCCCGGAGACGACGTTCGGCGTCTTCCGGATGTGACGCTCAGGCGTCTGTCGGTTCCGCTCTCAGGGCAGCTGCCAGAACGGCCCGGTGAGACCGACCCGCTCGAGGATCGCCTGGTTCTGCTCCCGCGTGTGCGGTCGCCAGTCGGGCGAGAGGCGGTCGTGCCACCAGGCGACCGCGAGATCGGCGAGGGTCGTCACGGGGATCGTCGCACCCGGCTCACGCCCTGCGAGCCAGCGCTCGACGTGCTCTTCCGACCGGAAGAGGTTCATCGCCCCTCAGGTGAAGACGATGTCGTCCCACCAGCGCGCGGCCGGGACGAGGCAGTGGAAGACGAGGCTCTCGTCGCCGGGACGTCCGTCGCGGACCTCGATCTCGATCGGCTCGCCGCAGTCGCGGCAGCTCGTCTCGATCCGACCGTCGGTCTGGAGCGCCGCACAGATGCCGAACGCGTCCCACGCGCAGTTCGCGTACCACCGCCGCCCGTCCGCCTCCACGACGTGCGGGGTCGGGACGCCCGAGAACGGGTTCGCCATCCGAAGCGCGTCGGTGGTCGGGTCGAGCACGATCGCGTGCTGTCGTGGAGCCGGCGCCAGCCGGCCGACACCTCGTCCGCGGTCGTGCCCTCGCGCTCGGCGACCTCGTCGAGCGCTCGGCGCGCGCCCGAGCTCGACGAAGAGGCCGTACGTCAGGTTCCGCAGCGCGAGGTCGCGTGCCTCCATTCCGTCACTCCCCGGTGAACTCCGGCCGCCGCTTCTCGACGAAGGCCTCGACGCCCTCCCGGAAGTCGGCCGTCTGCCGCAGGAGCCCGTACGCGAGTCCTTCGAGCTCGAGCCCGACGTGGAGCGGGCTGTCGTAGGCCGTGTTCAGCACGCGCTTCGCCATCGCGAGCGCGAGCGGCGAGTGGGCCGAGAGCTCCTCGACGAGCGACGACGACGGCGTCGTCGAGCTCCGCCGCCGGCACCACCGCGTCCGACGAGCCCGAGCGCGAGCGCCTCGTCCGCAGGCACGCGCCGGCCGCGCATGACGATGTCCTTCGCGCGACCGAGGCCGACGAGCCGCGCGAGGCGCTGCGTGCCGCCCGAGCCCGGGATCATCCCGATCGTCACCTCGGGGAGGCCGAGCTGCACGTCGTCGGCCGCGATGCGGAAGTCGCACGCGAGCGCGAGCTCGAGGCCGACGCCGAGCACGTAGCCCTCGAGGCGCGCGATGACCGGCTTCGAGCAGCGCTCGGGCGCGGCGACGTTGCGGGCGAGCTGCGAGACGACCCACGGGGAGCGCTCGAGGAAGCCCGGCGATGTCGCCGCCCGCGGTGAAGGCGCCGCCGGCGCCGGTGAGGACGACGAACCGCACGTCGTCGTCGGCGTCGAGCTCGGCGAACGACCGCCGAGAGCTGGTCGCGCGCGGCATCGAGACGCGGTTGAGCTTGCCGGGGACGTCGAGGGTGATCGTCGCGACTCGCCCGTCCCGCTCGATCCTGAATCCGTCGTGCTCCGTCACGCGCTCTCCTCGTCTCGCAGCAGCCGTCGCAGGATCTTCCCCGATGCGCTCTTCGGCAGCGCGTCGCGTTGCCGGTACTCGCGCGGGCGCTTGAAGCGCGCGAGCGACGAGCCGAGGCAGTGCGCGTCGAGCTCCTCGCCGGCTCGCCGTCCCGACCACGACGGCGACGACGCGCTGGCCGAGGCGCTCGTCCGGCGCTCCGATCGACCGCGACCTCGTCGACGCCGGGATGCGCTGCCAGCACCTCCTCGACCTCGAGCGGATGGATGTTCTCGCCGCCCGAGACGATCATGTCGTCGACCCGCCCGTCGAGCCAGAGGTCGCCGTCCTCGTCGAGGTGCCCGTGTCGCCGGTGCGGTACCAGCCGTCCCGCATCGCCTTCGCGTCGGCGTCGGGCCGATTCCAGTAGCCCGCGAACGCCTCGTCCGACCGGAGATGCACGAGGATCTCGCCGTTCTCGTCGAGCCGGAGCCGCGTGTTGACGGCCGGGCGGCCGGCGCACCCCGGCTTCGCGAGCTGGTCGCGTCCGATCGTGAAGGTGTAGATCTCGGTCGAGCCGTAGTGGTTGACGAACACCTCCGGCCGGAAGACGTCGACGCAGCGCCGGACGAGGCGTCGACGTCATCGCGGCGCCGGCGTAGCCGAGCGCGCGCACCGAGGAGAGGTCCGCCGTGGCCGCGTCCGGGTGGTGGACGAGGTCGTGGAAGAGCGTCGGCGCGAGGTACAGGGAGCTGATCCGCTGCTCCGCGATCGAGCCGGAGCGCCTCGCCCGCGTCCCAGCGCGGCTGCGGGACGAAGCAGCCGCCGACGAGGTGCATCGCGAGCAGCGAGTGGATCCCCATCGTGTGGTAGAGCGGCATCACGCCGAGCGTCCGGTCGCGCCAGGCGTAGCCGTGCTGGAGCGCCTGCGACCACGCGCCCGCGCGGTCGGCGCGCGTGCGAGCGCGGGACGCCCTTCGGCCGGCCCGTCGTCCCGGAGGTGTAGAGGAGCAGCGAGGTCTCCCGCTCGTCGCGATCGAGCTCGCCCGGGTGCTCGGGGCCGTCGGGCAGCGGGTCGTCCTCGCCGATGACGATCGCCGGCGCCGCAGTCCTCGATGCAGTAGGCGAGCTCGTCCTCGGAGAGCCGCCACGAGAGCGGCACCGCGACCGCCCCCGCCCACTGGCACGCCCAGTAGAGGAGCGCGGTCTCGAGCCGGTTGTCGAGGACGAGCGCGACGCGGTCTCCGGGAGCGACGGCCAGGCCGCCGGCGATCCGTGCGCACCCGCGGGAGCAGCTCGCCGTACGGGATCCCGGGGAAAGCCTCGAGCTCGGGGTGACGCTCGGAGGCGCCGAGGAGCGACTCGGCGAGGTTCATGCGCCCGCGGCCTCCACGATGGCGTCGACGATCGGCGCGTAGCCCGTGCAGCGGCAGAGGTGGCCGGAGAGCATGTCGACGATCTCGTCGCGCGTCGGCGTCCCGCGCGAGAGGAGGTCGGTCGCGGCCATGAGGATCCCCGGGCGTGCAGAAGCCGCACTGGAGCGCGTGGTGCCGCCGGAACGCCTCCTGCAGCGGGGTCAGCCCGGACCGTGCCGGCGAGCGACTCGACGGTCGACACGGTCGCCCCGTCGACCTGCACGGCGAGCAGGCAGCAGCCGCGCACCGCGACGCCGTCGAGGAGCACGGTGCAGGCGCCGCAGATCCCGTGCTCGCATCCGACGTGCGTCCCGGTCAGGCCGAGCCGGTGCCGGAGGAAGTCGGTCAGCAGCAGTCGCGGCTCCACGAGCTCCCGCACGGAGCGGCCGTTGACGGTCAGCTCGATCTCGATCATCGTGCCCGCTCGACCGCGCGCGCCGACGAGCGTGCCGGTCAACGCGCGGAGGTAGCCGCGGAGGCGTGCGTCGTCGACGGCGGGTCGACGAGCGTCGCCGCGAGCGCGCCCGCATCCGCCGCCGCCTCGTCGCCCGAGGAGCCGACGAGCAGCGCCTCGACCTCGGCGAGGCGCGTCGGGCGGTCGGTCACGGCGCCGACGCCGACGCGCGCCTCGACGATGCGACCCGCCTCGCGATCGGAGCACGACCGCGGCCATCGACTGCGCGAAGTCGCCGTGCCGGAGGGCGAGCTCCTCGAATGCGCTCGCCTCTCCCGTCCGCCGCGCGTGGCCAGACGCGTCTCGACGACGAGCTCTCCCGGGCGCGAGCGTCGTGAGGAAGTGCGTGACGAAGAAGTCCGCCGCCGCGATCTCCCGTCGTCCGCCCCGACTCGCGGCCACGACCGCTCCGTCGAGGACGACGAGGCAGAGCGGCAGCTCCGCGGCGCCGTCCGCATGGGCGATCGAGCCGCCCACGGTGCCGCGGTTCCGCGTGACGAAGTGCCCGACGAACGGCAGTGCCTGCCGCACGAGTGGGTGGATCGCGCTCGTCGTTCGACGAGCGCCGCCTGGCGGACGGTCGCGCCGATCCGGACGTCGCCGTTCGTCGCGATACTCGCCGAGGCCGGCGTCGTTGACGTCGACGAGCACGCTCGGTCTGACGAGGCGCATGTTCAGCGCCGGGACGAGGCTCTGGCCGCCCGCGATCGGCTTCGCGTCCTCCCCGCCCTCGGCGAGCGCCGCGAGCGCCTCCTCGAGCGAGCGGCGCGGACGTACTCGAACGGCGGCGGCTTCATCCGTCCTCCGGCTCGATCAGGGCCCAGACGCGCGGCGGCGTGAGCGGAAGCTCGACGTCGTCCCGTCCGAGCGCGTCCGCGACCGCGTTGGCGATCGCGACCGGCGCGCGACATCGTGTTCCCCTCGCCGAGCCCCTTCGCGCCGAGCGGCGTGAACGGCGACGGCGACGAGAGATGGCCGATCCGCGGCACCGGCAGATCGGGCGCCGTGGGCGTCAGGTAGTCGACGAGCGACCCGGTCAGCAGGCTGCCCGACTCGTCGTAGACGTGGCGCTCGAAGAGCGCGGCCGCCGCGCCGTGCGCGAGGCCGCCGAGGATCTGGCCGTCGGCGAGGCGCGGGTTGAGCAGGACGCCGGCGTCGTGCACCGTCACGTAGTCGGTCACCGCGACGGCGCCCGTCTCGGCGTCGATCTCGACCGCGCAGACGTCGACGATGAAGCCCGTGCGCGGCGGACGACGCGACGCGATCCTCGGCGTCCGGAGGGTCGAGGTTCGGCGCCGCCCAGAACGCGACCGCGGCGAGCCCCGGCTCCATGCCCGTCGGGAAGCCCCTCGGGGTTCCAGTGCGCCATCCCCGCCACCCGGCGCAGCGAGAGCTCCGTGTCGCCGACGTGCGCGCGGATCGCGTCGACCTTGGCGCGAATGCGTCGCGCCGCGAGCTGAACCGCCCCCACGCCGACCCCGGAGAAGCGGGACGAGTAGTTCCCGGACGCAACCGTCCAGGGCGTCGTCTGCGTGTCGAGCTCCGACAGCACGGTGACGTCCTCCGGCGCGCAACCGAGCTCGTCCGCGACCACCTGCGCGCAGACCGTCCGATGCCCCTGTCCCTGCGGGGTCGTCCCGAGGCGCACGGTGATCCCGCCGAGCGGGTCGACCGCAAGCGACGCCCCCTCCGCGTTCCCCGACTTCGGCGCTGAGCCCGGCTCGCTCGACCGCCGTCTGGGCGAGCGTGATGTAGCCCATGTTCGAGATCGACGGCTCGACGACGCAGGCGAGCCCGATCCCCGCGAGCCGCCCCTCGGCCCGCGCGGCCGCGACCCGGTCGCGGAGCTCGTCGTACCGCGCGAGCTCGAGCGCGCGGTCGAGGCACGCCTCGTAGTCGCCGGAGTCGTACAGCGCTCCGGACGGCGTCCGGTACGGCATCGCGTCGGCCGGCACGAGGTTCCGCCGTGCGAGCTCGCGCGGGATCGAGGCCCGAGCCGGCCCGCTGCGATCGCCATCACCCGCTCCAGCCCGAAGTAGAGCTGCGGCCCCCCGAACCCGCGATTGAGCCCGGACGGGAAGGTGTTCGTCAGCACGACGCGGTAGCGGGCAGCGACGTTCGCGCACGCGCGTAGGCGCCCGAGAGCGAGCCGTGCATCCGGTAGAGCGTGGCCGGCTCGGGCGCGCGGACGTACGCGCCGACGTCCTCGATCGCGTCGTAGCGGAGCGCGACGAGCTCGCCGTCCTGCGTGAAGCCCGCCTCGACCGTCGTCGCGCGCCCGGTCGCCGCCGAGCTCGCGGCGAGGTGCTCGAGCCGGTCCTCCGTCCAGCGCACGGGCACGCCGAGCGCGCGCGATGCGAGCCCGACGAGCACGACGTACGGCAGCACGGCCGCCTTGATCCCGAACGAGCCGCCCGAGTCGGGCGGCGTGAGGAGGCGGAAGCCGGTCGCCGCGCAGGCCGAGCGCGGCCGCGGCGACGCCGTGCAGCGTGAACGGGCCCTGGAAGTTCGCCCACGCGGTCAGCCTTCCGGCGCGCCTCGTCCCAGTCGCAGACGACGCCGAAGCACTCCACCGGCATGCACGTGAACCGCGGGACGCGGAACGTCTCCCGGACGACGAGATCGGCCCGAGCCAGCGCGTCGTCGACGTCGCCGTAGTGGAACGAGCGGTCGTGGATGGCAGAGGCGCCGAGCGGATCGATGACGGGCTCGAGCGGCTCGTAGTCGACGGCTACGAGCTCCGCCGCGTCCTCGGCGATGTACCGGTCGCGTTTCTTCTTCTTACTTTCTTTTTTCGCCGACGTCGAGCGGTCGAGGACGGCATCGAGCGGCTCGTACTCGACCGCGACGAGCTCCGCCGCGTCCTCGGCGACGTACCGGTCGCGTGCGACGACGACGGCGAGCGGCTCGCCCACGTACCGCGCCGTGCCCGCTGCCGCTGCGTAATGGGGACTCGGCGAGTCGATCGCCGCGCGGGAACGGCTTCGACAGCCGGACGACGTCCTCTCCGGTGAGCACACCGAGCACGCCGTCGACCGCGAGTGCCGCGGTCGGGTCGACCGTCATCTTCGCGTGCGCGAGCTGCGAGCGGACGATCGCGGCGTGCCAGGCGTGGGGAATCGGCTCGAGATCGTCGATGAACCGCCCCTCGCCGCGGAGGAGCGCCTCGTCCTCGACACGCTCGAGCGAGCGCCCGACCCACATCGTCTGCTCCGCGGCGACGGCCACCGACGGAGCATCGCACGGGACGCGGTCTCACCGGCGCGGGAGCCGCCGGCGCGCGGCGGCGAGCTGCTCCTCGCTCGGTGCGCCGTCTTCGAGCGCGCGGAACGCCTCGAGCACGGCGCGCGGGCTCCGTGCGTGACGGGTCGCCGCCAGCGTCAGCGGCTCACGCACGGCGCCCCCGCAATGGGCGCACGGGAACTGGATCTCGCCCATCAGCTTCGCGGCGCGGCCGTCCGGGAACATCCGCAGGAGCTCGAGGATGGTCGTCGAGCCGCGAATCTCGCGGCCGACGTCGTCCGCGGCGGACGCGCCGGACGCCCGGAGACCGGGGATCGTGCGGCGCGCCGAGTCGTCCACCGGCTCTACGTCTGCCCGGCGTACGCGAACACGTGGCGGTCGGCGTGGTCCATCCGCACCGCGTTCCGCGGCAGCTGGTAGCGCGCGTACGGCAGCACGACGACCTTCGCCTCGGGACCGTGGCGCTCGAACGCGGCGGCGAGCGCGCTCGTCGATCGAGGTCGTGGCGTCGAGGCCGATGTCCGCGGCCATCTCGAGGTTCTCCTCGAGCGTGACGATCGTCAGGTGCTTGCGCGTCATCACCTCGTAGATCGGCACCCAGATGCAGCCCGCCCACATCTGGATCGCGCGCGCGTGGATGTCCCGGAGGACGCGCTCGTAGTTCTCGGGCGTCGGCGGCATGTACGGCTTCATGAGGTCCATCAGCGCCAGGCCCGGGAAGTCGCCGATCGCGGTCGACACACCGGGTGACGGGCTCGCGTAGACGAGCGTCCCGCCGTCCTTCACCACGAGGTCCGCGGACATGCACCCCCAGCCCGTGTGGAAGAAGAGGTGGTCGGTGGGCGCGAACACACCGCAGATCGCGATGTCCGCCTGGCCGTGCTCGGGGACGAACGACTCGTACGCGTAGATGTCGTTGAAGCGGCGGATCGCCTCGCGGTGCGCCTCGGGATGCGAGCCGAAGACGACGTCGATCACGCGGCCGTGCGTGTCGAGGAGCACGTTCATCGTGCAGTCGAGGCCGCACATCGACGCGACCTCGTCGATGTCCGACCGCATCGGGCCGCAGTACGCGCCGTAGTGCGTCTGGGGCGAGGTGACGAATGCGCAGTGGTTCGACTCGACCGTCTCGTCGGAGACGACGCCCGGGAGGATCAGCTTGCCGCCGCCGCCCGCGCCCCAGTGGTTCGCCTGCGCCTGGCCGATCGTGATCCTCAGGTCGGCGGACGCGACCTCGTTCAGCAGCCAGACCGGCGTGCCGCCCGACGACACGCCGACGTACGTGTACGCGTCGGCGTTCTGCGGGTCGTTCTGGGTGAACGACCAGCCGTTCCGCTCCATCCGCGCGAGGTTGTCGCGGCCGACCTTCTGCTCCGTGTCCGACTCGGACATCGGGAAGACCTTCCCGTTCGCGCAGCAGACGCGGACGTCGGTCACCCCGGCCGCCTCGATCGCGTCGAACACCGCGGGCAGGAGCTTCGACGACGGCGTCGGGCGGAACTGGTTGTCGATCACGACCGCGACGCTCTGCTTGCCCGCGAGCAGTGCGGCGAAGGTCGGCCCGCTCGTCGGCTCCGCGAGCGCCGCCCGGGCGGCCTCGGTCGCGTCGCCGACGGGCGCCGGCTCGTCGGGCTGCACGACCGTGATCAGGTTCGCGGTCGGGATGTCGACCTCGAGCGTGTCTCGGTGCTTCTTCGACTCGTCGTCCGTCGCGCCGATCGCGAGCGGATCCATCGACTCGTACGGGATGACGACGCGGGTTGTCTCGCTCATCGGTCCTCCAGGCTCGGTCGATGGGTCCACGGCGAGGTTAGACGATTCGGTGTCCGACTTCAGTCGGACACCTGCTCTACGGTGACGCCGTGGACGTCCAGCCCGTCCTCGACCTCGTCGCGCGGCGATCACCCCGCGGCGCGCCTTCACCTTCGTCGGCATCGGCGGGCGCGGCGGCGCCGGCAAGTCGACGCTCGCCGCGCGCGATCGACGGCGCGCAGGTCGTCGTCGACCGACGAGTTCTGGGACGGCGAGGGGTTCGAGCTGTCCGCGCCTGCGCGCCGAGGTGTTCGAGCCGCTCCTCGCCGGGCGCGACGCGCGATACGCCGCGTGGGACTGGGACGCCCGCAGGCCGGGCGGCACTCGCATGGTCGAGCCGCGCGGGATCGTCGTCGTCGAGGGCGTCTGCGCGCTCCACCGGATGTTCCGGGACGACTACGACGTGCGCGTGTGGGTCGAGGCCCCGTACGAGACGCGCCTCGCCCGCGGCGTCGCCCGCGACGGCGAGGCCGCCCGGGCGACGTGGGTCGAGACGTGGATGCCGAGCGAGGATCGCTACGTCGAGTCGGACGACCCGATCGCCTGCGCCGACCTCGTCGTCGACGGCGGGTCGCCGCCGAGCTAGCCGCGGCAACCGTCCGGCGAACGAGGGAGGATGCGCGCAACGTCTCCTCAGGAGGTACTCCGATGCGCGTCAGCCCGTCCACCGTCATCGCCGGCGCCGCGTTGTTCTTCGCGCTCGGCGGCTCCGCCATTGCGGTGACCGAGGCCGTCCGGCCTCAGGCCCGCTGCCAGCCCGGCGCCGTTCGTGGCTTCATCGCCGTGAACGGCGATCCGCAGAAGGGCATCGCGAACATCGGCGACGCGTTCACGAGCGCGAGGCCCGCGGTCGGCGCGCGCTTCAACTGTGCCGGTGCGGCCCCGCAGGCGCGCCGCGTCAACACCGGCGTCTACGAGGTGCGGTTCCCCGGCAACGCCGCCCAGGTCCCGCTCGCGAGCTCCGGCGCCGCGGAGACCACCGTCGTCGCGGTCGGTGGAGGTGTCTTCCGGGTCAACCTCTGGGTGCCCGGACGGCAGGACGCGATCGACACCCCGTTCGCAGTCACCATCGTGTAGGTCAGCCGTTGCAGACGAGCGCGTTCGGGTAGTCGTTCAACACCCGCGCGCCGCCGTCGTCGCAGACGACGACGTTCTCGATCCGCATCCCGAACGCCCCGGGAACGACGATCGACGGCTCGTCGGTGAACGTCATCCCGGGCTCGAGCGGCGTCTCGTCCTCGGGCGAGAGGAACGGCCGCTCGTGCACGTCCATCCCGATGCCGTGCCCCATCCGGTGGCGGAAGTGCTCGCCGAGCCCGGCGTCCTCGATCGGAGCGCGGCACGCGGCGTTCACGTCGCGGGCGAGGGCGCCCGGCCGGCACGCAGCCCGGCCCGCCTCGAAGGCGGCGAGCATCACGTCGTAGGCGTCGCTCAGACCCGGCGCGGGCTCACCCGCGACCACCGTCCGCCCGAAGTCCGAGCAGTAGCCGTCGACGACGCCGCCGAAGTCGAACAGCACCGCGGTGCCGTCGGCGAGCGGCTCGCGCGCGCTCGCCGCATGGTTGTCGAGGCTGTCGGGATCCATCCCGGTGAAGATGTGGGTCGCGAAGGACGGCGTTCGGGAGCCCGCTCGCCGGAGCTCCGCCTCGATCTCCTCCGTGAGCTCCGCCATCGTCACGCCCGGCTGGACGAGCGGCGTGACCGCGGCCATGGCCTTCTCCACGGTCCGGCACGCGCGGCCCATCGCCTCGAGCTCGTCGGCGCTCTTGACGCGCCGGAGCCCGTTCACGAGCGCGGAGCCCGTGCGGAGCCGATCGGCCCCGAAGATGCGGGCCAGGTGAAGCGCCGTCTCGGCCCAGACACGGTCGCCGACCGCGACCGCTCCGTCGCCGTGACCGAGCCCGCGGGCGACGCGCTCGAAGACCGCGTCCCCGTCGTCGGTCTCGTCCACGACCACGATCTCGCCGTCCGGGCGAACCGGCAGGTCGAAGAGCACGACCATCCGTGGCAGCACGAACACCGGGTCGGCATCGGGCCGGAAGAACCCGCCCGCGACCCAGCCGTGCGGGTACGAGCTCTGCCCGAAGAACGGGATCCCGCGCTCGACGCCGGAGAGGTACTCGAGATCGCTCGAGAGCCCGAGGAAGAGGAGGTCGACGCCCTCCTCGTGCATGCGCTCGGAGAGGCGGCGCTGCCGCGCGGCGTGGTCGAACACGCCTCGATACTAGGTCGTGGCGACGTACCGGTCGTCGGCCGACGACCAGTGCCACGTGCCCGAGCCCGAGCGGAAGACCTCCTGGAGATGCGGGAAGCGGTAGGTGAGCTCGCCGACGGGGCTCCACTCGAACTCCTCCGGGCCGAGGCCCGACTCGTCGCCGTACTCCACCGTCCAGCCGCTGTCGGCGTTGTCGGACACGTGCTCGGGCGGCCGCTTCGACACCACGCGGGGCGGCGTCGGGTCCGTCAGGACGCGCTTGCTGGTCCACGCATGTTGGGACTCGTCGTAGCCGAGGCCTGCAGGTTCCCCCGAAGACACCGTCTCACCCTATGCGGGCGACGAATCGCTGCAATCCCGAGATCGGGTTAGTCTGCGCCGGTGAGCGCGTTCGACCGCCTGGGTGATGTCGCGCCGCAGCAGCTGTTCGACGGCTTCCTCGCACGGACGATCCACGGCGAGCGCCTCACGTTCGCGATCGTCGAGATCGACCCCGATTCGCCGCTCCCCGAGCACCACCACGAGAACGAGCAGCTCGGCATGGTCCTCCGCGGCTCGATGACGTTCCGGATCGGCGACGAGGAACGGGAGCTCGTCCCCGGTGACACGTGGCGTATCCCCTCGAACACCCCCCACTCCGCCACGGCCGGCCCCGACGGCGCGATCGCGCTCGACGTCTTCGCCCCGACCCGGGACGACTGGAAGGCGCTCGACGCCGAGCAGCCGCGCGCGCCGCTCTGGCCCTAGCTCGCCCGTCGCGGAGAAGTGCATGTAGTCCTTCGTGTCGCCCGTCCAGGCGCCGCCCCATCCCCAGCCGATCGAGGCGAACGCGCGCACGACGGCGGGTGTCACCATCCCCGTGCGGATCCGGCTCCGGTCGAGGTACGACCGTCGTGTCGCGTCGCGCACCTTGCCGCAGCCGACGTACGGGTTCTCGCGCGGGTTGAGGTCGATCGCCAGCCCGTACGCATGGTTCGACCACCGGCCGCTCGCCGTGCCGCCGACGCACGGTGACGGCACCGACTGGCGGCACTCGAAGGAGCCGCTGACGTCGCCGTTCGCCGGCAATCGGTCGCTCCGGCGGTAGATGTCGAGCTGCAGGTAGCGGATCGCGAACTTCGCGTCGTACAGACGCCGGAAGACGGTCCGAAGCGGGTCGGCGACCCGGCGATGGACGATGAGCTGCCCCGTGCGCGCCTTGCCCGCGAAGTCCCAGTGCCGCACCGTGAGAACACGGAGGTCGGAGAGCGGCACCGGGCAGCCCGGCTTCCAGTACCTGCCCGTGAGCGTCTTCTGCAGGGACGGCGAGAGCGGCCGGACGGTCGACGCGTAGCCGCCGTCGGCAGCCTGCGCCGTCGCAGCGAGCGAGAGGACGGCGAGCGCCAGCGCGGCGAGGCGTGATCACGCCTTCGAGGGTAGCCGCGTCAGGGCGCCCGCGTCGTCGCGTAGATCGACTGCCGGAGCTCGCCGGCCACGGGCTCGGTGGCGAGCGAGAGCACCGCCACCGGGCGTCCGCCGACGTACGACATGGAGACGTAGTCCGCCAGCATCCGACCGAGACCGGTGTCTGCAACCCAGCCGAGCGGTATCGACTCGGCGTTCAGCCGGACGGGGGCGCGCCACGTCGTCCCCCCGTCGCCCGACCGAACGAGGTGTGCGTCCACGACCTGGCATCCCGCGCAGCCGTGCGACTGCGTCGCCGAGTAGGCGACGACCGCCAGGCTTCCCCGGGCACGCGTCGCGGGATCGACAGCGAGCGCAGGGACGAACCGGTCGACGGCGGTCTCGGCCGGCCCGAACGGGACACGCCGCGGCTGTGTCCAGGACACGCCGTCCCGCGATCTCGCGAGGACGATGCTGTTCGCCGTGCACTCGGGGCTGAACCGGCAGTCGGCCCACGTCGCGTAGACCGTGCCGCCCGCGTCGACGTCCGCGGAGACGAACGGAGGCGCTCGCACGCCGGCAATGTCCTCCGTGAAAAGCGATGCGACGCGCCGGGACATCTCGAACGTCGCGCCGCCGTCGAGCGACCGGCCCAGCTGGATCGAGTCGATCGCTGGGTCGATCGAGCCGTAGACGCTGAAGAACACGAGCAGCCCGCCGTCTGGCCGGACGACGGGGTACGCCCCGTTCCCGCGGTAGTCCGGCGACGGGACCGGTGCGGCGACCGGGCCGGACCACGTGCGGCCGCCGTCGCTCGACCGTCGTGTGCGGATCTCGCCGGATTGCACGTCGAGGTACACGAGGTAGCACCGGCCGTAGAACGGGCTCGACGTCCACGTGTCGCACGCGAGCCACTCCTTGTCGTAGTCCTCGGCCGGGTCGTCCGCAGCGGGCGCCGGGCGGCTCCACACGAGTCCGTCGGCCGACCGGCTGACGAGCAGGTGCGACGACTCGCCTCCTCCCGTGGCAGCGACACCGAGCGTCGCGATCAGCCACGTCCGGTGGAGCCGGTCGTAGGCAACGACCGGGTCGCTGGCGCGATCGTCGACACGCTCGAGAAAGCCGCGCCGCCACGTCCTCCCCGCGTCGACCGAGGTCGCCCAGCCCGTCCCCTCGGCGCCGCCGGCGAAGATCCGCCCCGACTGGAAAACGGCGACGATCGTCGAGCCGAACGAGGCGCTGTCCGGCTCCACCTGCGTCTCGTGCTGGCCGACGCCCGTGAACGGGTCGCGCGAGAGCTGCCGGGTCACGACCTCGCAGTCGTCGGCGACGACGTCGTGGTGCTCGGCGTTGACGACGTCGAGGCCGAGACCGCAGGCGACCGTGTCTCTGCGCACCGTCCGCCTGCACGGCGACCCGGTCGGGCCCTGCCTGCCCGAGGATCGCGTCTCGACCAGGGCCGCCCTGCAGGAGGTCGCCGCCGGCACGGCCCTCGATCCGATCGTTCCCACCGCGGCCGCGGATCGTGTCGGCGCCGGTCGTTCCGACGAGCCGGTCCGCACGGTCGGTGCCCGTCAGCTCGGCTGCCTGCGCTGCTCCCAGCACCACGAGTGCGACGAGCACGGCGAGCGCGGGCACGCGAAGCGCGGCACGAGGCTGCATCCTGGCGACAAGCGTAATGAGTTCCCCGCCGGTCTAGCGTCTGCGCCGTCGTGGGCAGAGAACCCGGATGCGCTCGGACATGTGCGGGTCCCGAGGTAGCCAACATCACTGGGCGCCGCGGAGGCACGCCGGCGGCATGTTGGCGAATTGTGATCTCCGGTTTCCGGCGGGCGCCCTAGGGCGATCCCTAGAGAGCACTGTTGTCGAACGAGGGAGCCCAGCCCGATGCGGGAGGACTCGAAACGAGGAACGACGCTGCATCGCATGCCGCGGCACAGGAGCGACACCAGAGCCGGAGGGACGGGCCGCACCTCGGCGGCCGCACGACCGGCTGCTGCGCGACTCGCGGTGTTGCCGCTCTTTCTCGTTCTCGCCGCATTCGAGATCGCGTGGCTGCTGCTGCTCGCGTACGCCGCACACAGGTTCCTCCTGCAGCCGATCCTCGAGTACTAGCTGCGCGAGGCGACGACCGGCTGCCAGTCCGAGGAACCGGCCGATGGGGGAATCAGCCTCGCGTCGGTAGACGCCGAGCCGAAGGAGGCAGGGAAGGAGACCCACGATGAACACACCGCCGATCGTGTCCCCGGAGGAGTGGGCGTCTGCGCGCCAGGACCTGCTCGTCAAGGAGAAGGAGTTCACGCGCGCCCGCGACAGGCTCGCGGCGGAGCGTCGACGAATGCCGTGGTCGGCCGTGGACAAGGAGTACGAGTTCGACGGACCGCAGGGCAAGGCGAGCCTTCTCGACCTGTTCGACGGCCGCCGTCAGCTGATCGTCTACCGCGCGTTCCTCGAGCCCGGCGTCGCCGGCTGGCCGGAGCACGCCTGTATCGGCTGCTCGATGGTGGCCGACCAGGTCGCCCACCCTGCCCATCTGAACGAACGCGACACGAGTCTCGCGTTCGTCTCGCGGGCGCGACAGCCGGACATCGAGCGCGTGAAGGAGCGGATGGGCTGGGGTCTGATTCCGTGGTACACGATCACCGACGACTTCGACGCGGACTTCGGCGTCGACGAATGGCACGGCACGAACGCGTTCATCCGTGACGGCGACCGCGTGTTCCGGACCTACTTCATCGACGCCCGTGGCGACGAGGCACTCGGGAGCACCTGGAGCTACCTCGACATGACCGCACTCGGACGCCAGGAGGAGTGGGAGGACTCACCGGACGGGTACCCGCAGACGAAGCCGTACGAGTGGTGGATCTGGCACGACGAGCCCAGCCGGACCGACCCCGATCGAGCTGGGCTCGCGTCCACCCAGGTCGGCCGGTAACGGGGCCCTCACGCATCCAGTGCGGCAGGATGCGGATGCATGGCGATTGGGACGCTTCGCTGCTTCGCGATCGATGTCGAGGATCTCGAGGTCGGCGCGTCCTTCTGGTCGGAGCTGACCGGGATCCCGCGCATCTCGTCCCCCTGGCCCGATCGCTTTGCCTACCTGGGCTTCGAGGACGAGACGACGTGGCAGCACCAGATCATCCTTCACCGGGTGACGACGGCGAAGCGGTCCGACCCGGATGCAGTCGACGTCGCCCGACGCATCGACCCGGCAGCGAATCGAGCCCACATGGACATCGGCGTCGATGACGTCGACGTGGCGATCGAGCAGGTCGAGAGGATCGGCGGCCGTCTGAAGTACCCGCCGACCCTCTACCCCGTCCCACACGCCTATGAGGGCGCACGTCCGCTGATCGACTGGGCGGTCATGCAGGATCCGTTCGGAAACGAGTTCTGCCTCGTTCGCGAGCTCACCCGCGCCGAACGCGCGGCGCTCGACGCAGCCGCTGAGCATGGCCCCGCCGACGACGCTCACTGGCGTGCCGTCGCCCGCGGCGCCCGAGCACACCAGTTGAGCGGATTCAAGCCGTTGATGGAGGCGGCGGGAATCGAACCCGCGTCCGCGGACGCACCGGCCGAACGTCTACGAGCGTAGTCCGCGCTTGGATCTCACCCGACGGCCGGGGGCGGACGCCCTACCGGCGGGCCAGCCTATCCTTTGGTTGTCGAGCCTCCGGCGATTGGCGCTCCTTCGGCTCCTAGCCCGATCGTTGGCGCCCCGTACCCCGGCCTCGGGCCGAACCGGGATGGGACGTCGCCTGACCTAGATTCGACTAGGCGGCGAGTGCGAGATCATTCTTCGCACTTGCTTTTTTGCCGGTTGTTTTACGAGGCCGACCGGCGACCTCGGCTCGCTGCTCGACCGGAGAATCGACCACGTCGAAACCTGGTCGCCCCCGTATGTTCTCTCCGAGCATAGCCGCCGGAGAGACCGGACTTTGTGACGTATCGTCACAAGGTTCGCATTTGGCCCTTCAGGACTCGCTCCGATGAGCCGAGTATCGTCAGAGGGGAACTCGAGCGATCCCAGGAGGGCGACAAACGTGGCTACCACGGTGCCGTACGAGGGTCTGGCCGCCCTGCGCGAGCGGGCGAAGGATGAAGTCGGGAAGGTCGTCGTCGGCCAGGGTCACGCCGTCGAGCTCCTTCTGGTCGCGGCGATGGCGCGCGGGCACGTGCTCCTCGAGGGCCCGCCGGGCACCGCGAAGACGCTCCTCGGCCGCGCGACCGCGTACGTCCTCGGCGCCGACTTCAACCGCGTCCAGTTCACCCCGGACACGACCCCGACCGAGCTGATCGGCCAGAACGTCACGCGCGCCGGCGAGACGAAGTTCGTCAAGGGCACGGTGTTCACGAACGTCCTCCTCGCGGACGAGATCAACCGAACCCCGCCGCGCACCCAGTCCGCGCTGCTCGAGGCGATGGCCGAGCGCGCCATCACGATCGAGGGTCGCGTGCACCGCCTGCCCGACCCGTTCCTCGTGATCGCGACGCAGAACCCGTTCGAGCAGGAGGGCGTGTTCCCGCTCCCCGAGTCGAACCTCGACCGGTTCCTCTTCAAGATCTACATCGACTACTGCTCGATCGAGAAGGAAGTCGAGATGCTCCGGCTCCCGCACACGGGCGTCACCCCGGACATGCTCGGCGAGATCATGCCGCTGCTCGGGATCGTCGGTCTCGACAAGGCCCGGATCGAGCTCGACCAGACGATCGTGCCCGAAGAGGTCGCCCGGTACGTCGTCGGCGTCGTCCGCAAGACGCGCGAGATCGACGGCGTCATGCTCGGCGCGAGCTCGCGCGCCGCGATCCACTTCATGAGCGCGACGAAGGCGCACGCGCGGCTCGAAGGGCGGGAGACCGCCTCGATCGAGGACGCCCGCGCGATGGCGCCCTACGTCCTGACGCACCGCCTCATCATCGAGGACGAGGACCTGCGGCCCCAGGACGCCCTCGCGTTCGCCATGGAGAACCCGGTCGGGTTCTAGTCGGGGAAGCGGCGCGAGCCGCCTCCCCGACCGCTCAACCCATCGCCTGCTCGAGCGCGCGGCGCGCGACCACCTGCGCGAGGTGCGCGCGGTACTCGGACGACCCGGCGAGGTCGCTCGGGGGCTCGGCACCGTCCGTCACCGCCGCGGCCGCGTCCGCCAGCGAGGCGCCCCCTGCGAGGGCATCCTCCGCGGCCCGTGCCCGGAGCGGGGTCCCGGCCATGTTGACGAGCCCGATCGAGGCACCGGCGACCTTCCCGTCGTCCCTGTGCACGAGCGCGGCGACCCCGACCGTCGCCCAGTCCTGGGCGCGGCGGTTCGCCTTGATGTACGCCCACCCCGTGGACCCGGCGAGCTTCGGGACACGGACCTCGACGAGCACCTCGTCCGGCGCGAGCGCCGTCTCGAAGACGCCGGTGAAGAACTCCGTCGCCGGGATGACGCGCTCGCCCCCCGAGCCCCTCGCGACGAGCTCCGCTCCCAGCGCGAGCACGACCGCCGGCATGTCGGAGGCGGGGTCGCCGTGCGACAGCGTGCCGCCGATCGTCCCGCGGTGGCGTACCTGGGGGTCGCCGATCTGGGCGGCCGTGTGCGACACGATCGGGCAGTGCTCGGCGAGCAGCGTGTCCGACGCCACCGCCGAGTGCCGTGTCATCGCGCCGATCGCGACGTGCGTGCCGCCGTCTCTGACGTACGAGAGGTCGCCGAGCCGCCCGAGGTCGACGAGCTTCGCCGGGTCGCGCGATGCGGAGCCTGAGCAACGGGATCAGCGACTGCCCGCCGGCGAGCACCTTCGTGTCGCCGCCGCCTGCGGCGAGCAGCTCGATCGCATGCTCGACGCTCTCCGCGACGTCGTAGTCGAACCGGGCCGGAATCACGCCTTCGCCTCCTCGATCGCGCGCCAGACACGCTCCGGCGTGGCCGGCATCTGGATGTCCTTCACGCCGAGATGCGAGAGGGCGTCGAGCACGGCGCCGATCACCGCGGGCGCCGCGGCGATCGTCCCCGTCTCCCCCACGCCCTTCACGCCGAGCGGGTTGGTCGGGCTCCGGCTTTCCGTCCGCTCGAGCTCGAACGACGGGAGCTCGGCCGCCGACGGCACGAGGTACGTGACGAGGTTCGCCGACTGGAGATTTCCCTCCTCGTCGTATGCGGCCTCCTCGTACAGCGCCGCGGCGATGCCCTGCGTGATCCCGCCGTGCACCTGGCCGTCGACGATGGTCGGGTTGACGACCGTACCGACGTCGTCGACGGCGACGTAGCGGATCAGCCGGGCGTCGCCCGTCTCGGTGTCGACCTCGACGACCGCCGCGTGCGCTCCGGCGGGCCACGAGAAGTTCGGCGGGTCGTACACGGCCGTCGCCTCGAGCCCCGGTTCCATGCCGTCGGGGAGGTCGTGGGCCGACCAGGCCGTGAACGCGAGGCCCTTGATCGTCCGCTCCTTGTCGGGCGAGCCCTTGACGGTGAAGGTGCCGTTCGCGTACTCGAGGTCGTCCGCCGACACCTCGAGCTCGTGCGCGGCGAGCTGCCGTGCCTTGTCGATGATCTTGTCGGACGCGTAGCAGAGCGCGACGCCGCCGACCGGGAGGCTGCGGCTCCCGTACGTGTCCATCCCGATCGAGGAGATCGACGTGTCGCCGTGGAGCACCTCCACCTCGTCGATGTCGCACCCGAGCTGGTCGGCCACGATCTGCGCCCAGGCGGTCTCGTGACTCTGCCCGTGCGGCGACGTCCCGGTGATCACCTGGACCGATCCGGTCGGGTGGACGCGGATCGTCGCCTGGTCCCACCCGCCGGCGGCGTAGCGGATCGCCCCGAGGATGCGCGACGGCGCGAGCCCGCACATCTCGTTGTAGGTCGAGAACCCGACGCCGAGCTGCTTCGCGCCGCCGTTGTCGCGGCGCTTCTGCTGCTCGGCCCGGAACGAGTCGAGGTCGAGCGTCTCGAGGAGCTTGTCGAGCGACGCGTGGTAGTCGCCGGCGTCGATCGTGAGCCCCGAGGAGAGCGTCTTCGGGAACTCCGCGATGAAGTTCTTCCGTCGGAGCTCCAGCCGGTCCATGCCGAGCTCGTCCGCGAGGGCGTCCATCGTCCTCTCGATCACGTAGGTCGCCTCGGGCCTCCCGGCACCGCGATAGGCGTCCGTCGGCGTCGTGTTCGTGAACACGCCCGTGAACACGACGCTGTAGTTCGGGATGTCGTACGGGCCGGCGTAGATCCACGCCCCGAGGAGCGGGATCCCCGGCGTCACGAGCTGGAGGTACGCCCCCATCGCCGCCTGGACCTTCGCGCGGCAGTGGGTGATCGTCCCGTCGTTCGTCGCCGCCAGCGTGTACTCGGTGACGACGTCGCGGCCGTGGATCGTCGCCAGGTAGTTCTCCGAGCGCTCCTCGACCCACTTCACCGGGCGGTTCAGGCGCCGGGCGAGCGCGAGCGCGAGGAGCTCCTCCGCGTACACGTCCAGCTTCGACCCGAACCCGCCTCCGACGTCCGGCGCGACGACGCGCAGCTTCGACTCGTGGAGGCCGAGCGTCGCGGCCGCGAGCACCCGCAGGATGTGCGGGACCTGCGTGGCCGAGTAGAGGGTGAAGTCTCCGGCGGCTCCCGGAACGGCCAGCACGGCCCGCGGCTCGATCGCGTTCGGGATGAGCCTCGGCTGGTAGTAGCTCCGCGTGACGACCACGTCCGCGTCCTCGAGCTTCTCGCCCGTCGCGTCGGTGTCGAGGCGCCACACGTAGCACTCGTTCGAGCCGAGGTCGGGGTGGGCGAGTGCGGCACCGTCGTCGAGCGCCGTCGCCACGTCGGCGATCGCGTCGAGCGGCTCCCAGTCGATCTCGACGAGCTCCGCGGCGTCCTTCGCCTGGGCGCGCGACTCGGCGATCACGACCGCCACGCCGTCGCCCTGGTAGCGCGCGACGTCGGTCAACGGGTAGTGCGGCGGGTTCTTCATGTCCTCGGTGACCGGCCACGCGCACGGCATCGCCGCCTTCCAGTCGTCCTGGAGTCGGCCGCCGAGAAGACCGCGAGGACGCCGTCGGACGACCGGGCCGCGGCACAATCGATCTTTCCGACGCGCGCATGCGCGATACGGGCTGCGGACGACCACCATGAAGGCGGTCCCCACGGGGGTCATGTTGTCGACGAAGGTGCCGCGCCCGGTGAGGAGCGGCTCGTCCTCCCGGCGCTTGACCGGCGCGCCGATGTACGCCGTCCTTTCCTCGGTCGCGCTCATGAGGCCCTCCCCATCGCGCCGGCGGCGCTCTCGACCGCGGCGACGATGTTGTGGTAGCCGGTGCAGCGGCAGAGGTTGCCCTCGAGGCCCTCGCGGATAGCGAGCTCGCTCGTCGCACCGCCTTCCTCGATCAGCGAGACGGCCGCCATCACCATCCCCGGCGTGCAGTAGCCGCACTGGAGCGCGTGGTGGTCGTGGAACGCCTGCTGCACGGGATGGAGCTCGCCGTTCGTTGCGAGCCCCTCGATGGTGGTCACCTCGGCACCGTCGACCTGGACGCCGAGCAAGGTGCACGACTTCGCGGACACGCCGTCGACGAGGACGGTGCATGCGCCGCACGACGAGGTGTCGCACCCGACGTTCGTCCCCGTCAACCCGAGCCGATCGCGGAGGACGTAGACGAGCAGCTCGCGCGGCTCGAGCTCGAGCTCGTAGCCGGTCCCGTTCACGGTCAGCGAAACGCCTCGCATGGGCGCACCTCCTTCGTCGCAGGGAGCCTCGGAGCGAGCCTAACGCTTCGACGCTCGGCTGCGGAAAACGCATCGGGGTCGTCTAGGCTCGGCCCCGTGACGGAGATCCGCGAGATCCACGAGGACGAGCTCGGCCGCTGGGTGGCGGCGATGCGGTCGGCGCTCGACGAGACCGACACGGTCGAGGGGTACCTCGACTGGAAGCGCCAGGCGCGCGAGACCGGCTGGTTCCTCGCGTCCGACGACGGGCGGGACGTCGGCGCAGCGATCGGGATCGGCGGCTGGCATTCGCCCGACGGCGTCGCCCGCGGGGAGATCCGCGTCGTCGGCGACGCGCGCGGTCGCGGGGTCGGCTCGCGGCTTCTCGACACGCTCACGGAGTGGGCGCGCGGGCTCGGGTACGCGGAGCTCATGGGCCCCGTCAAGGAGGTCGATGCCGACTCGTTCGCGTGGGCGAGCCGTCGCGGGTTCGTCGAGGTCGGACGGAACTCGGTGCTCGCCCTCGACCTCACGTCGATCGAGGCTCCTGCGGTCGTCGCTCCCGACGGGATCGAGATCGCCACCTGGGCCGAGCGGCCGGATGCCACGCCGGGCATGTACGAGGTCGCGAAGGAGGCGTACCCCGACGTCCCGGGAGAGGAGGACGCCGAGATGGAGCCGTTCGAGCAGTGGCTGTCGATGGACATGCAGGGCGCCGGCGACCGACCCGAGGCGACGTTCGTCGCGTTCGCCGACGACGAGGTCGTCGCGTACGCGAAGCTCTCGCTCTCCCTCGCACGGCCGACGGTCGCGATGCACGACATCACCGGCGTGAAGCGCGCGTGGCGCGGTCGCGGCATCGCGGGAGCGCTCAAGGCGGCGGAGATCGCCTGGGCGAAGCAGAACGGCTACGTCCGCCTCGAGACCCAGAACGAGGAGCGGAACGAGCCGATCCGGCGCCTGAACCAGCGCCACGGCTACGTCGTCGAGCCGGGCTCGATCACCGTGCGCGGCCCGATCCCCTGACCGCGGTCTCGGATCCGGGCGCCGCGAAGCGCACCCGGATCCGGATCCTCGCCGGCGTCAGACACCGCGAAGCCGACCTGGACTGCGAACGAGCGCGAAACACGCGAGCAGGGCGCACGTCGCCGCCACGCCGGCCCCGAGCCCGAGTGCGGCCGCGCCCCAGTCGAACTCGTCGACGACGCCCGGCCGTGTCGTCGGCTCGACGGGAGCGGTCGGAGCGATCGACGGGCGCTCGAGCATCGCTCGCTCACGGACGTCGCGCATGGTCGCCGCGTCGTTCTGCCTCTTGGCTGCGGCGAACCGGGCCAGGTCCGCCTTCCGTGCGTCCTCCTGCCGTCGCAGGCGCTCCATCGCCGACGGCTGCGACGAGGCATCGGCCCCGATGCCGAGGCTCGTGCCCGGAAGCCCGAGCGAGATCAGCACGACGAGCGCGAGAGCCGTCGCGAGGCCCGTCCGGCCGTGGGCGTGAACATTGCATGATCCCTCCTCTATACTCCTAACAGGACTATCCTAATAGGAGTATTCATATACTCCTGATCGGAGCAAATGTCAAACCGTCCCCTCACCACGACCTCGTATGCGATCCTCGGCCTCCTCGCCATCCGGTCACGCTCGACCTACGAGCTAGCGCAGCTCATGACGCGGTCGATGCACTTCTTCTGGCCGCGCGCAGAGAGCAACGTCTACGCGGAGCCGAAACGCCTGGTGGAGGCCGGGATGGCCACGGCAGAGGTCGTGTGGAACGGCGACCGCAAACGCACGCTCTACGCGATCACCGACGACGGAAGCGACGCGTTCAGACGCTGGCTCGCCGAGGAGCCGGGGCCTCAGCGTCTCGAGTCGGAGGCGGCGGTCCGCCTTCTGTTCGGCAACCTCGGCACGGAGCTCAGACGTCGTAACGAAAGGCCGGCCCCTGCATGTCCTTCCCCGGCGGGGCACCGAAGACGTCCTTCGCCCGAAGGTCGTACTCGGGACAGCGGACGAAGCCGAGGCGCTCGTAGAGTCGTATCGCGTCCGTCAGCAGGGCGATCGAGTGGATTCCGAGCGTCGGCGCGCCGACCTCGCGCGTTCTCTCGATGCACCTTTCGACGAGGAGGCGACCGACCCCCCGGCCGCGCGCCGCCGGATGGACGATGAGCGCGCGAAAGCCCGTCCAGCCGGTCGGCAGGTTGCTCCATCCCTCGAGCGCGACGTCGCGGTAGAACGCCACGGAGCCGACGAGCTGCTCCCCCGCGACTGCAACCCACGTCTCGGCGACGCAGAAGCGCTCGTCCATCTTCACGAGATCCGCGAGGTAGTTGTCGAGGATCCAGTCGTTGTCCGTCCCCTGGTACGGCTCGAGACCCGGCTCGAAAAGCGATGCGATCTCGTTGAGCTCGCTCGCCTCGGCGAGTCTGATCGAGGGCGGCGGGAGATCCGGGCGCAGCGGCGCCCGGATCTCCTGCTCGTGGTCAGACGCTGCGAAGACGTCCATGGCTCCGAACGAGCGTGACACATCCGAGGAGGATGCACATGAACGCGACGCCCGCCCCGAGACCGATCGCGGCTGCGCTCCAGGCGAACGCGGCGCCGGCGGTCGGCGACAGCGCGGGGTCCGATGCCGTCGCACCGGCTACCGACCCGTGCGCGACTATTGCAGTGCGAATCGCGGGTCGAGCCCAGAGCGATCGTCGCGCGCGACAGCTGCGGTGGGAGCGCGTCCGGCGGCCATGGCCCGCTCGCGCGCGTCGAGCATCATTGACCGTGTGTACTGGTCCGCGATCGCGTCGTACCGTGCAAGCTCTACCTGCCGTGCGTCCTCCTGTCGTACGAGGCGCTCGATCGTCGACGGCTGAGACGGTGCCGCCCGATTCTCACCGAACGCGGCGGGCGCAAGGCCGAGCGAGAGCGTCGCTATGAGGGCGGCGGTCGCTGTACAGCCCCTCACGTGGTGGGATCGAGTTTGCATGGTGCCTCCCTCCAGTCGCCAGGATACTCCTATCAGGATTCTTCTGTTAGGATATTCCTGATAGGAGTATTCATATACTCCCGATCAGGAGTAAATGTCAAGCCGAACTCTCACCACGACCTCGTACGCCATCCTCGGCCTGCTCTCGACCAAGTCCAGTCGTATTCGACGTACGAGCTCGCGCGAGCTCATGACACGCTCGCTGCACTTCTTCTGGCCGCGGGCGGAGAGCAACCTGTACGCGGAGCCGAAGCGGCTCGTCGAGGCCGGGCATGGCGACGGCAGAGGTCGTGTGGAACGGCGACCGCAAGCGGACCCTCTACTCGATCACGCCGACGGCGCGACGGCCTTGCGGGCGCTGGCTCGCCGACGACCCGGGGCCTCAGCGTCTCGAGTCCGAGCCCGCCGTCCGCATCCTGTTCGGCAACCTCGGCTCGAAGGACGACCTGCACGCGGCGATCCGGCGGGTCGCGGCGGACGCGCAGGAGTGGGTCACCCAGCTGTGCGACCTGGGCGACCAGTACGCCCGCGGTGAGGGGCCCTTTCCCGAGCGCATCCATGTCAACGCCCTGCTCATCACGCTCATGGTCGAGCAGGCCAGGACGACCCTGCGCTGGGCGACGTGGGCGACGGAGGCGGTCGATCGCTGGGACGACACGGCGACGCCGAACGTCGAGTGGGCGACAACGGCGTCTACGCCGCGTCGTCGACGCGGAAGAGCCGTTCAGCGACGCGACTTGACGGCGCGCTCCATCTGGCGCTTCGCATCCCGGTCGGCCAGGTCGCGGCGCTTGTCGATCCGCTCCTTGCCCCGGGCGACCGCGATCTCGACCTTCACGCGCCCGTCCTTGAAGTAGAGCTTGGTGGGGACGAGCGTGAGGCCCTTCTCGCGCACCTGGCCGTACAGCGAGTCGATCTCACGGCGGTGAAGAAGGAGCTTCCGGTCGCGCTCGGGCCGGTGGTTCGCGATGTTGCCCTGGGCGTACTCCGAGATCGACGCGCCGACGAGCCACGCCTCGCCGTCGCGGATCTCGGCATACGCCTGCCCGAGCTGCGCTCCGGTCTCCCGCAGCGCCTTCACCTCGGTTCCGGTGAGCTGCAGCCCCGCCTCGACGCGGTCGAGAAGGTGGTAGTCGTGCCGCGCGCGGCGGTTCTCGGTGATGAGCTTCGTCCCTGACACGTCGCCAGTGTAGGGACGATGTCCGCGTCGGCTAGACGGCGGCCCGCGCCTCGGCGAGGCGGCGGGCCAGCTCCCGCAGGAGCGCGAGGGCGAAGCTCGGCTCGCTCTCGACGAGCGCGAGGAAGTCCTCTCGTGGGATCGAGACGCAGCGCACGGGTGATGTCGCCCGGACGCGCGCCACACGTGCGCCGTCCTCGATCAGCAGCGCGAGCTCGCCGAAGAAGTCGCCGGGGCCGAGCTCGATCGTTCCCGAGCGCAGCTCGACCGCAACCGTGCCCTCGCGGATGATGTACATGCCCGAGCCGGGATCGTCCTGGAGCGCGAGCACCTGGCCGTCGTCCGCCTCGAGGTCGGCGGCGCGACGCCGAAACGCGTTCGAGGCCGGCAGGGCTCATGCCGGCGAGGAGCGGGAGCGCATGCAGTTCCTCGATGTCCACGCTCGACCTATATCAGCTGGGAGCATCCCGACCGGGAGACTGTCGTCTACCCTGCCGCCATGCGCGCGATCGACGTCCGGCAGCCCCTCTACGGCGAGGACCTCGAGCGCGGCGACCTCCGCGACTGACGGCCGGACGCCGTCGCCCCGTCGTCCTCCCGGAGGTCTCGTTGAACGTCACAACCTTGCTCGGCTTCGCCGCCGCCACGTTCGGCGTCGCCATGGGGCTCTCGCCCCTTCTCCAGCTCCGCCGAGTCGTCGCACGCGGCTCGTCGGCGGACATCTCGATTCCGTACCTCGGCGTGCTCCTCGTCGGCTTCGTACTGTGGCTCGCCTACGGCATCGCGCTCGCCAACCCGGCGCTGATCGTGTCGAACGCCGTGGCGATCACGACGTACGCGATCACGACCGCCGCCGTGCTGCGGTTCCGCTGAGACACGGACGGCCGGATGACCGCCACAACCACCCCCAGGGGCACCCCCGGTGCCCTGTGGTCACGGTATCGAGGATCCCGTCACGTGTCTGTGCCGGCTTCGTGCCGAATCGGCACGAGCGCCCAGTGACCGTGCACGCCGCGCGCGACGCGTTCAGAGCCTGGCTCAGCGCCTGCCGGAGCGGGCACAGCGATCGCACAGCGGGTACCACGGCGGGCAGCTCTGCCCGCACGAGCGACAGCGTCCGAGCCTTGCCGTCCCGGACCTCGACCGCCAGACGCCGGACGACGCGCTCGGCGGCCGCCCGCTCGAGCGCGGCGGCCTTCTCGATCGTGACGCCGCCCACGCCCGGGTACTGGAGGGCGAACCAGCGCAGCATCGACGCGACGCGCCCGGCCTCCTCCGCCTCCTCGAGCGACGAGTCCCGCAGTCGGCCCGGCTCGAGCAGGAACTGGAGCAGGTGGCGCTGGTCGCGGTCGCCGGCGACCGCGAGGGCGAGCACGCCGAGGATCTCGGCGCCGTCCGGGTCGATCGGCGCGTTGGCGAGCTTCCACGTGTCCTCGAGCCCGAGCTGCCGTCCGCGCTCGCGGAGGTGCCGCTCGACGACGGCGAGTCGCCCGCGGATCGGTTGGAGCGACTCGACCGCAAGCCAGTGCTCGTGCGCCCACTCGCGCGTCGCGACGCGGTGCCACGCGGCCAGCGCGGCATCGAGGTCGCGCGGGTTCTCGACCCCGAGATCGCCGAGGCGCGGGCCGATCCGCGCCTCGTCGACGATGCGGTAGCCGAAGTGCCCCTCGGGTAGCGGAACGTGCGGCGTGAGGGCGTCCTCGACGAGCTCCGGGTCGGCGTTCCCCCACGAGAGGCCGACGAGCACCCCGACGTGCCCGCGCTCCACGAGCCCGAACCGCCCGGCCCGTCCTGCGATCTGGGCGAGCTCCCACGGAAGGAGGTCGCGGCGCTGCTCGCCGTCGAACTTCGTCGTCTCCGCGAAGAGGAGCGTCTCGCAGGGAAGGTTGACGCCGTGGCCGAGGACGTCGGTCGCGACGCACACGTCGGCCCCGCCGTGAAGGAAACGGTCGATCTCCTCGCGCCGCGACGCGAGCGGCATCGCGCCGTAGAGCACCGCGACCCGGCCGGGATGGAGCCGGTTTACCTCGCCGGCGAGCGCGAGGACCGCCTTGCGGCTGAACGCGACGACGACCGTTCCCGGCGTCAGCCCGCGGAGCTGGCGCGCACCGACGAACTCGAGCGGAAGCTTCCGCTCGTGCACCTGCGAGCTCTGCCTCCGGGAACGCACGCCGAACCAGCGGCAACGCGTCGAGCGCGCCGAGCAAGCGGATATGGCGGTACTCGCCCGCGAGCAGCAGCTGCGTCCACGCCGCGCCGCGCTCCTCGTCGTCCGCCCACTGGACCTCGTCGAGCACGAGCACCTCGCCCGAGCTCGGCGCCATCTCCACGGTGCAGCACAGGATCGGCGCCTTCTCGTTGACGCGCTCCTCGCCCGTGACGAGCCCCACGCGCTCGTCGCCGAGCCGGGCCGCCAGCCGCCGGTGCGCCTCCTGCGCGAGCATCCGGAGCGGCCCTGCGTACACGCCCCTCCCCCGCTCCGCGAGGAACTCGAGGGCGTCGTGGGTCTTGCCGGAGTTCGTCGGGCCGAGGTGCGCGACGACCGTCTCCGGCGGCGTTCGCCGGGAGGGCAGCCGGATCGAGATCCGATCCTCGGCGCGCCGCACCGCGGCGCGCTTGTACGCGCCGGTCGCGCGGGCGTGGCGCGCGGCACGCGACGGTCGTCGCGGAGGTCGTGAGCGGCGGCTTCGAGCCATTGGACAACCGTATCCGCGGGGCAGGACGCGCCCGGTGCGTCTGCGGCGACGAAGTCGCCGCCTTCAGGGATGTGCCCCGCCGAAGGCGGGGATCAGCGGCGAGAATCCGCCCCTGCGGATTCTCGCTTCGCGAGCAAGATCAGACCTTGAGGTAGCGGCGGAGCGTCAGTCCCGAGCCCACCGCGCCGACGGCGAGGCCGACGACGATGAGGATGAGCGCGGTGACCGAGAAGCCGAGCGCGCGAACGTCCTCCGACGAGGTCGCGTCGAAGTCGTCGAGGATGGCCGACAGCGCGATCTCCTTCCCGATCAGGAGGAGCAGCACAGCGGCGAGCGCACCGGCGAACCCGCAGAAGAGCCCTTCGACCATGAACGGCCCACGGACGAACCAGTTCGTCGCACCGACGAGCTTCATCACCTCGATCTCACGGCGGCGCGCGAAGATCGACAGTCGGATCGTGTTCGCGATCAGCAGCACCGAGGCGATCAACAGCACCACGACGGCGACGAGGAAGACGACCTCGATCACGCGCGCCACCTGCAGGATCCGCTTCGACGTCTGCTGCCCGTCCTTCACGCGCTCGACGCCCGCGAACTTCTGCGTCCGGATCGCCGCGGAGAGCTCCTTGACCTCCTCGGCCCGGCGCGGGGTGATCTCGTAGGAGGCGGGAAGGGGGTTCGTGGGGAGGTCGGCGGTCAGCTCCGGGTACTTCTTCTTCATCCGCTCGAGCGCCTCGGCCCGCGTGACGAACTGGTAGTCCTTGATCCGCTCGTCGGTGCGGAGGAACCCGCCCACCGCGTTGACCTGCTTCGGCGTCACCCCGTCGACGAAGAAGACCTTCACCTCGAGCTGGTCCTTGACGTGGTCGGACCACGACACGACCCATGTGCCGAGCGCGATCAGGAGCCCGAGCAGGAACATGCCGATGAGGACCGTCATCGTGGCGGCGAACGACGTGGAGAGGTTCGCGCCGATGGAGCGGAACGCCTCCGAGACGACGAGCTTGAAACGGCCGGTCACTCGGTCTCGTACCCGCCGCGGCGCTCGTCGCGGACGATCTTCCCGTCCCCGAGCGCGATGACGCGCTTGCGCATCTTGTCGACCATCTCGCGGTCGTGGGTGACCATCAGGATCGTCGTCCCCGCCGTGTTGATGCGGTGCAGGAGCTGCATGATCCCGACCGAGGTGTCGGGGTCGAGGTTCCCGGTCGGCTCGTCGCAGATGAGGAGCGGCGGATGGTTCACGACGGCGCGCGCGATCGAGACGCGCTGCTGCTCGCCGCCCGAGAGCTCGTCCGGGCGCGACGCCGACTTGTGCGCGAGGCCGACGAGCGCGAGCACCTCCGGCACCTTCTTGCGGATCGACGTGGTCGACTCGCCCTGGACGCGGAGCGCATACGCGATGTTCTCGAAGGCCGAGCGGTCGCGGAGCAGCTTGAAGTCCTGGAAGACGCAGCCGACGTTCCGCCGCAGCAGCGGCACCTTGGAGCGCTTCAGCCGGTTGAGATCGCGGCCGCCGACGAGGATTCGCCCGGACGTCGGCTCGAGCTCCTTGAGGAGCAGCCGGATGATGGTCGACTTGCCCGATCCGGACGGTCCGACGACGAAGACGAACTCGCCCTTCTCGATCACGAACGAGACACCGTCGACCGCGACGACATCCGGCTCGTAGATCTTCCGGACGCCCTCGAAGACGATCATCGCGGACGACGACGCGGACCTCTCGGAGCCGTTCTCCTGGACGACGGGGCCCTCGAGGAGGGCGGCAGCAGAGTCAGACACGGGTGTGAGCAGGTCGTCCATGCACCGGCGAGAGCGATCGACGCGACCTTCCCCGTGGTCGCTCCGGTTCCTGGGTTCGCCCCAGTGTAGCCGAGTCCTGCGGCTGCGCTCGGCCGGCTTCCTACGCCTTGCCCGCCGCGCGAGCGAGCAGGTACGCCTGGATGAAGCCGTCGAGCGCGCCGTCGAGGACGCCCTGCGCGTTGCCGGCCTCGTGGTCGGTCCGGTGGTCCTTGACCATCTGGTACGGGTGGAGGACGTACGAGCGGATCTGGCTCCCGAAGCCGACGTCCACCTTGCTGCCCCGCTCCTTCGCCAGCTCGGCCTCGCGCTGCTCCTCCTGGAGCTCGGCGAGCCGCGAGCGGAGGATCCGCATCGCCGTCTGCTTGTTCGACGTCTGCGAGCGCTCGTTCTGACACTGGACGACGATGCCCGTCGGAAGGTGGGTGATCCGCACGGCGGAGTCGGTCTTGTTCACGTGCTGGCCACCGGCACCGCTCGCCCGGTACGTGTCGATGCGGAGGTCGCCCTCGTCGATCTCGATCTCGGCGCTCTCGGGGAGGAGAGGCGCGACGACGACCTGCGCGAACGCCGTGTGGCGGCGGTGGGCGGAGTCGAACGGCGAGAGCCGGACGAGCCGGTGGACGCCGCGCTCGGCCCTGAAGAGCCCGTACGCGTTCTCGCCCCGCACGGTCAGCGTCGCCGACTTGAGACCGGCCTCCTCCCCCGGGCTCGCCTCGACGAGCTCCGACTGGAAGCCGCGGTCGGCCGTCCAGCGGAGGTACATGCGAAGCAGCATCTCGGCCCAGTCCTGCGCGTCCGTGCCGCCGGATCCGGCCGTGATGCGTGACGACGGCGTCACCGGCGTCGTACTCGCCGTCGAAGAGCGCGTCCTCCTGCAGCCGCGCCAGCTCGTCGCGGACGGGCGCGATCTGCTCGGCGACCTCGCGTTCGAGCGAGGGCTCGAGCTCGAGGAGCTCGCGGGCGTCGTCCACCTCGCTGCGCAGCGACTCGTAGCGCTCGAGCTTGCGGGTGACGCGGGCGTGCTCCGTCGAGATGGCGGCGGCCGCGACCTGGTCGTCCCAGAAGCCCGGGGCGCCCATCTGGGCCTCGAGCTCCGCGCGGCGGGATGTCAGCGCATCGGGGTCAAAGGTAGTCACGGACCCAGGCGAGCTGGGCCCCGAGCTCCGAGAGCTGCTCGGTGACGGATCTGTCGTCGGTGACTGCCATGGCGGCGATCGTAGCCGCTAGCCGACGGCTGCCCGCGCCCGACGCGAGCGCAGCCATGCGTCCACCAGGAGGCAGGTGGAGAGCCAGGCGAGGCCGAGGCAGGCGCCGGCGAGGACGTCCGAGAGGAAATGCACGTTGAGCACCACCCGGCTGGCCGCGACGAGGCCGCCGACCGCGAACCCCGTGCACACGGCTGCGATCCGTCGTCTTCGCGTGGTCGCGAGGGCCGCCGCGTAGAGGCCGAGGAGCCCGAACACCGCGACGCCCGTCGTCGCATGCCCGCTCGGGAAGGAGAAGGACGAGGGAAGCTCGATCGCGCTCCCGACGTCCGGCCGCTCCCGCTCGTAGCCCGCCTTGGCGCTGAGAACGAGCACCTGGCTGCCGAGCGTCACCACGACGAGGACGACTGCCTCACGCCGGAGGCCGCGGCGCAGGAGGACGACCGAGACGGCGGTGACGACGATCGTCATCCCGACGACGCCGCCGAGCCAGGTGAACGGACGCGCCAGCCACTCGACCCAGGTCGGCATCGACCCCACCACCCACTCCGCGACCTCGGCGTCGACCTCGGAGAAGGCGCCGCCGTTGACGACGTCCGCGGCAAGTGCGGCGTACCCGATGAGCGCCAGAACGAGGGCGACGAGGAGCGCGGCGGGCGGTGCGACGCCGGTGAGCGGCTCCGCCGGAAGCCGCTGCCGCACGTGCCCCCAGGGGGGCGGGATGGCCCCCTGAGGTCACGGTACCGGCGGATTCGTCGCGCATGGGTGCCGGGATCGTGCCGTCTTCGTGACCGCTGCGTCGCACCGTCCCACGGCACCGAGCGGAGCCGCTGCGACGGCGCGGGCGCCATGGTCGAGCGGTCCCGCCCGGGTTCACCGCCCCTCGAACGGTCGCCGACCGGTCACTCGGGCGGGTGATGGAACGGCTCGTGACAAGCGTCACACTGTCGCGCGATCACGTTTCCGACGCCGATCGGCGGTCGCGCTCGTCGTGCCCCTGGCGGACGAGCCGGCCGACCGGCGTCGGGAGAAGGGGGTGGGAAGCGCGACTCCTCGACAGGCTCGTACATCTCGCGGTCCTCCATCGTCGCGACGCTCGCCGCGACGGCAAGACAGCGATGCCATGCAGCTGTTCGCGCCGCGCGCCCGTCCTCGTCTACGACCGGCGACCGACCCTTCGCCGTCCAGGTCGCACGTCGGCCCGATGCTCAGGTACGACGTGCGACGGGCACCGGCTCGACGGCGGGAACGCCCAGATCCACAGCGGGCTGAAGGAATAGGGCGGCGGTCGTGGGGGCCGCTGCGGCGGCCCCCACGCCCTCTCCCACCGATGAGTTCCGCCTCCTCGGTCGGTCTTGATGGACGACACTCCAGGAGGAAGGGAGGCGGACATGCCCCGTCCATCGAGAGCCGGAGACGAGCCGCGCGCGCTCGACCGGCAGTTCACCGCCACGCTGGTCAGGAGCCCGAGCCCGGGCGGCTGGACGTACGTCGTGATGCCGGACTCGGTCGAGTTCTTCGGCACCCGCGGTCTCGTCAAGGTCGCGGGAACCATCGACGGCCATCCGTTCCGAAGCTCGTTCATGGCGATGGGCGACGGGACGCACAAGCTGCCGGTCAAGGCGGAGCTCCGCAAGGCGATCGGGAAGGAGGCCGGCGACACCGTCCAGGTGGGCCTCGAGGAGCGGCTGAGCTAGGCGCTATCGGCCGGTGGTACGCGGGGCGTAGCGGTGGTGCAGGTCGAGGACGTTCCCGTCCGGATCCTCGAAGAGCGCCTGAAGGCAGACCCCGCTGTCGATCGTCTCGCCCGTGAACGTGACGCCGCGTGACTCGAGCTTCGCCCGCGCGGCCGTGACGTCGTCGACCTGCAGCGCGATCGGCACCTTGTGCGGCTGGAACGGGATCCCGAGCCGTTCGGTGGCGATCAGAGCGATCGTGACGGTCCCCGTCTCGAACTCGATGCCGAGCGGCTCCTCGCCCGGCCGCTGCCATGCGCTCGACCGTTCCAGGCCGAGCACGCTCTCGTAGAACTCCGCGGCCGCGGCGATGTCCCTGGTCGGGATCGAGACGAAGTCGACGCCCGTGACGATCGAGCTCGTGGCGCTCATCCTCTCCTCCCTCCGACGGACACCGGCACGCCGAGCCTACTTGTCGAAGTAGTCCGCATCGACCGCAAGCAGGACGACGCCGCGTCGCCGGACATCGCGCCCCGGCTCCCGCGTCGCGAGGTCGAAGTCATGCCGTCCCTTCTCGGAGCCCGTCGCGGTCGGCGGTGCTGAGATCGGGAAGTCCTGAGTGCCGTACTCCGCCGCCGGGATCCGGAGGCGGGTCGGGGCCGCACCCGGAGAGCACGGCGCAGAGCGCGGCGATGAGGAGAAGGCGCGCGGTCGCGCGTCAAGCGCCGTGGCAGCGCTTGAACTTCTTGCCGCTGCCGCACCAGCACGGGTCGTTCCGCCCGACGTCCCGGTGCTCGTTGACGGCCGGCTTCGGCGTGCCCATCTGCGTCGTCGACGGCGGCTCGGCGAGAGCCGTCGCGGCGCTGCCGCCCGCAGCGGCGATCGCGTCCGCGCCGTGGAGCTGATCGTGCTCGTAGGCGAGCGCCTTCGGCGCCTGCGCGGGCTGGAGCTGCTGCTCGGCCTCCTCGCGCTGCACCTCGACGTGGAACAGCGTGAGCACGACCTCCTCGCGGATCACGCGGCCGAGCTCCTCGAACATCGTGTGCCCCTCGCCGCGATACTCGACGAGCGGATCCTTCTGGGCCATCGCGCGGAGATGGACGCCCTCACGGAGGTAGTCCATCGACTCGAGGTGCTCGCGCCAGCGCGTGTCGACGATCTGGAGGATCACGTAGCGCTCGATCTCGCGCGTCAGCTCGGGGCCGAACGACTCCTCGCGCTCCGCGTACGCGTCGAGCGCGTCGGCGACGAACTCCTCGACGAGCGCACCCTGGCTCGCGACGTCGACCTCCTCGCGCAGCTCGGCGGCCGTGATGTCGGTCCCGTAGAGAGCGCGCATCTGCGTCACGAGGCCGTCGATGTCCCACTCCTCGGGCATCTCCGCGTCGGTGAACTGCGTCACGTTGGCAGCGATGACGTCCTCGATCCAGCCCGCGGATCTCGTCGGAGAGGTCATCGCCCTCGAGCACGCCGCGCCGCTGCTCGTAGATGACCATGCGCTGCGTGTTCATCACGTCGTCGTACTTGAGGACGTTCTTGCGCGAGACGAAGTTCTGCTCCTCGACCTTCTTCTGCGCGTTCTCGATCTGGCGCGAGAGGATCGACGCCTCCATCGGCTGGTCGTCCGGGATCTTGAAGCGCTCCATGATCCCGTGGATCCGGTCGCCGGCGAAGAGGCGGACGAGGTCGTCCTGGGCGGAGAGGTAGAAGCGCGTCTCGCCCGGATCGCCCTGGCGCCCCGAGCGTCCGCGGAGCTGGTTGTCGATGCGGCGGGACTCGTGCCGCTCGGTACCGAGCACGTAGAGCCCGCCGGCCTCGACGACGCCCTCGCCGAGCTTGATGTCGACGCCGCGGCCCGCCATGTTCGTCGCGATCGTCACGGCGCCCGGCAGACCGGCGTCGACGATGATCTCGCTCTCGCGCTCGTGCTCCTTCGCGTTCAGCACGTTGTGCGGGATGCCGCGCCGCTTGAGGAGCTCCGAGAGGTACTCGGACGTCTCGACCGCGATCGTGCCGACGAGCACGGGCTGTCCGTGCTCGTGGCGCTCGACGATGTCCTCGAGCACCGCGTTCCACTTCGCGTCCTTCGACTTGAAGATGTAGTCGTTCTCGTCGGCGCGCGCGACGGCGACGTTGGTCGGGATCTCGACGACGTGCAGGTTGTAGATCTCGACGAACTCCTTCTCCTCCGTCTTCGCCGTGCCCGTCATGCCGGCGAGCTTCTCGTAGAGGCGGAAGTAGTTCTGGAGCGTGATCGTCGCGAGCGTGACGTTCTCCTCGCGGATCGCGACGTCCTCCTTCGCCTCGATCGCCTGGTGGAGCCCCTCGCTCCAGCGGCGTCCCTCCATGATCCGGCCCGTGTACTCGTCGACGATCTTGACCTCGCCGTCCTGCACGACGTAGTCGACGTCGCGCTTGTAGAGCGACTCGCGCCTTCAGCGCCTGGGTGAGGTGGTTGACGAGCTGGACGTTCCGGGGGTCGTACAGGTTGTCGACCCCGAGCGCGCGCTCGACCTTGTCGAGGGCGGTCTGGGCGGGCGAGACGGTCTTGAACTTCTCGTCGTAGAGGTAGTCGGCGCCGGAGAGCTCGGTCTCGTCCTCGCCCTTCATCACCTTCCGGGTGAGCGGCGCCCCCTCGAGCTCGCGCACGACGCGCGCGAAGTCGTAGTAGGTCTTCGCCGCCGTCTCCGGCTCGCCGGAGATGATGAGCGGCGTCCGCGCCTCGTCGATCAGGATCGAGTCGACCTCGTCGACGATCGCGAACACGTGTCCTCGCTGCACCGTCCCGTCGAGCGAGACGGCCATGTTGTCGCGTAGGTAGTCGAAGCCGAACTCCGAGTTCGTCCCGTACGTGATGTCGGCGGCGTACGCCTCCTTGCGGCGGGTGTGCGACATCATGTTCTCGATCCAGGCGACGGAGACGCCGAGCCGGTCGAACACGGGGCGGTTCCACTCCGCGTCGCGCTTCGCGAGGTAGTCGTTGACCGTGACGAGGTGGACGTTGTCGCCGGCGAGCGCGTTCAGGTAGAGCGGTGCGCTCGCGACGAAGGTCTTCCCCTCACCGGTCTTCATCTCCGCGATGTCGCCCTCGTGGAGGACGATGCCGCCCATCAGCTGGACGTCGAACAGGCGCTGCCCGGACTCGCGCTTGCGCGCCTCGCGGACGGCGGCGAACGCCTCGTAGAGGATCTCGTCGAGCGACTCGCCGTTCTCGACCCGCTGCTTGAACTCGGCGGTCTTCGCGCGGAGCTCGTCGTCCGTGAGCGGCTCGAAGTCGGGCTCGAGCGAGGTGACGTACGCGGCCTGCTCGGAGAGGCGCTTGAGGCGGCGTCCCTCGCCGATCCGCAGGACCTTCTCGAAGCGGCCGAAGCTCGAGCTGGGCATGGGCTAGAGGGTACCGTCTGCCCGCCGCGCCGCCCGGCTCCCACACTCTCCGAACGGACTCTTCATCGTCGCGTCACGCGTCGGGAGGATGATCCGTCGCTGTGCGTCGCCTCCTCGTCTCGCTGATCCTCGTCTGCCTCGTCGCTCCGGCGTCCGCGTTGGCGCTGCTGACGCCCGGCCGCACCGTCTCGAACGTCGCGCCGGTGACGGCGCTCTCGGTCACGCACCGCTCGGTCGTGTGGGCCGTCGGAGGGTCGAAGCGCGATTGCGGGCACGTGCGGCTCTGGGACACCGCGACGCGCGGCCTCTGGACGTTCGGGAGCCGGACGATCCGCGGCTGCGAGGAGGGCCCGAGCGGCGGCTTCGGCATCGGACAGGTGGCGACCTCCGGCCGCAGGGCCTTCTGGGTGACGAACATCGGCGGCAACTTCACGGACTACCAGCTCTGGACGGCCACGCCGACGCGACCGGGCCCGCGCCGACTCGCCTTCGAGTCGGCCGAGTCGGACGGGCCGAGGCCGATCGTCCTCGGCTCCGGGATCCGCGAGGGCGTGCCCTACGCCGTCGGCCCTGCCGTCACGTACGTCAGTGAGGCGGGCGCGCGGCAGTTCCGTGTCACTCTCGGCGCTCCGGTGCGACTCCTCACCTCCGGGACAGGGCCCGGCACGGCCCGCGTGCTGGCCGCGCTCGCGGACGGTGACGTCGTGCTCCTCTCGCGCACGGGTGCCGTGCTGCGCACCGAGGAGTACGACCCGGGCTCGGTGCGCGCGATCGCGCTCGGCCTCGCCGGCCCGCTCGTCCAGGTCGGCAACGTCGTCCACGTCGGGAGCGCCGAGGTCACCCTTCCCGCCGGCGCGCTGATGCTCGACTACCGCCAGCGCGCGATCGTCTACCGGAAGGGCATGCAGGTCCGGACGCGCCACATCTCGACCGGCGCCGACCGCCTGCTCCGCGCGATCCCGATCAAGCCCTGGCAGCCGATGCTGTTCTCGACCGACAGCTGGGGCTCGGCGTGGGCGACGGGCAGCGTCGGTCAGCTGGCGATCCGGGCCGCTCCGCTGAGCACCCTCTCTGCGGGCAGCTCGGGCTAGGAGCCGACCGGCGCGCGGAGCTCCCGCAGGTACTGGTGCACGAAGGCGATTGCCATGCTGCCCTCGCCGACGGCCGCCGCGACGCGCTTGACCGGGCTGTAGCGGACGTCGCCGCACGCAAAGATCCCGGGGACGCTCGTCTCGAGCAGGTACGGGTCGCGCTCGAGGCCCCAGTGCCCCGCCGCCGTCACGTCGGAGCCGGTGAGGACGTAGCCCTTCGGATCGACCGCGATCTCCGGTGGGAGCCACGCCGTCTCCGCGTCCGCCCCGATGAAGATGAAGAGCCCGGCGGAGTCGAGCCGTGGTCGTGTCGCCGGTCTCCGCGTTCGAGACCTCGATCGCCTCGAGGCTGACGTCGCCGTGTGCCGCCACCACTTCGGTGTGGCCCAGGACGGCGATGTTCGCCCTCGTCGCGATCTGGTCGACGAGGTACTTGGACATGCTCTTTCCGAGACCGTCGCCGCGGCAGAGGATCGTCACGCTCCGCGCGTGGGTCGAGAAGAACATCGCCGCCTGGCCGGCCGAGTTCCCGGCGCCGACGATGTGCACGTCGAGGCCGTGCGTGTTGGGCGCCTCGCTGCGTGACGCCCCGTAGAACACGCCCTTGCCCGCGAGGCGGTCGAACCCCTCGATCGGCAACCGCCGCCACGTGACGCCGCACGCGAGGATGATCGTCCGCGCCTGGAGGACGTCACCCGCGTCGAGATGCAGCTGACGCGTGTCGGCGTCGATGTGCGTGATCGACCGCGTGACCAGGATCTCGGCGCCGAGCCTTCCTGCCTGCCGAAGCGCGCGGCCGGCGAGCTCGTCACCGGACACGCCGTCCGGGAAGCCGAGGTAGTTCTCGATCTTGGACGACGTGCCGGCCTGGCCGCCGGGCGCCTCGCGCTCGATGACGAGCGTGCGGAGCCCTTCGGAGGCGCCGTACACCGCGGCGGCGAGCCCCGCAGGCCCCGCCCCGACGACGACGACGTCGTACTCCGTCGCCTCCGCCTCGGTGGGGAGGTCGAGGAGCTCCGCGATCCGACGGAGCTGCGGCTGGACGACCGCCCTGTCGTCGAGCGCAAGCATGTCGGCGACCTGCCGGAGGTGTGGGCGCACGACGATCCCGGCCTCGAGGATGCGAACGGACGGGAGCTCGTCTGCCGGCGGCAAGGGGCTCGCCCCATTGCTCGACGGCATCCTCGGCTTCGGGCGTGACCCAGTCGTAGGTGATGTGGTTCCGGTCGAGGAAGCGGCGGACGTCGGCACAGGACGCATCCCACTGTGCGCCGAGCACGACCGCCCGGCGTGGCGGCCGGTCGACCGCGAGCCCGGACAGCCCCCGCGCGCCCTGGATCCGGTTGACCGCAAGGCGGCCCACCTCTGCCGCCACGTCCGGAGCCACCGCGGCGACAGCGTGGTAGTCGCGAGGGTCGAGCCTCATCACCCGGGATGGCTCGGCCGCACGGAACCCGACCGGGAAGACGGTGCCGAACGTGATCGGCACCTCCCCGAAGACCTCGCCGGGCGCACGCGCTCCGACCGTGCGCTCGACCCCGTCGACGACCTGGACGGCCTCGATGCGTCCCTCGATGAGCCCGAAGAGCGCCTGCTCGCTGCCCTGGTGCGCCGCGTACTCCCCGATGGCGAGCGTGATGTCCGCCGACGCCCGCGCGAGCCGCGCGCGCTCGTCCTCACCGAGCCCTGCGAAGATCGTGATCCGCGCGACCTCGTCGGCGGTCACCATGCGAGGGCACCCGTCGTCGGAGGAGCGTGCACGCGGGCAACCTACCCGGCCGCGTGCAATCCTCGGGGTCATGACGGTGGTGATCGACGGGTCGCTCGAGGGGATCGACTGGGCGCAGGCGAAGGCCGACCTCGCCGCGGACGACTTCGACAACGGCCGGTCGGCCGAGGCGCTCCGGCGCTCGTTCGAGCAGTCCCAGCACGTCGCCTTCGCCCGCGTCGGCGCCCGTGTCGTCGGGATGGCCCGATTGCTCTCGGACGGCGTCTGCAACGCCTTCCTCGTCGACGTCTGGACGGCCTCGGCCTACCGGCGGAGGGGCATCGCCTCGGCGATGATCCGCCGTCTTCTCGACGAGGTTCCCGGGCAGCACGTCGGCCTGCAGACCGACGACATGCAGGCCTTCTACGCGTCGCTCGGCTTCGGCCCGCAGCCGGAGTTCCTCTCGCGCGTCGTCGGCACGTGGCTCGACAACGACGCGAATCGCCCGGGCTAGAGCGGCGTGACGCCGATCTCCCAGACGTCGTCCACGAGCCGGGCGGCGGTCACCACGTAGGCGGCGTGGCGCTCGGCGCCGAGTCGCTCGAGCTCGGGGACGCCGGCGAGCGTCGGCTCGCCGTCGATCCGCACCGATCGCTCGACGCCGTCCCACGCGAGCTCGACGAACGAGCCGCCCGGGTCGCGTGCGAGCTCGATGGTCTCGATTCCACGCACGGCGACCGTCCAGACCCGTTCGTCCCGCCTCACCGCGTGCGCCCGATACGGCGCCTGTCGGTCGAGCAACGGGACCATCGCAGCGGGGTCGGCGGCCCCGTCGTCGACGACGACGCGACCGTCCGAGAGGGCCACGAACCAGAGCTCGTCGCCGGCGAGGTCGGGCGCGAGCACGGTGACGACGGCGTCCCACTCGCGCTGGCGATGGATCCCGTGGATCCCGACCTCGCCCCAGTGCGGGCCCGGATCGTGGGGAAGCGGCAACGATCGGCTCAGCCGTCGGGCGCCGCGCGGAGCGACTGCTCGATCTCCTCCACGGGCATCGGCTCCGGCGGCGTGCCGTGGGCGCGGCGACGGGGCTCCTGCACCTTCTTGTCGCGGAGGCGCTCGATCTGCCGCTCGAGCTTGTCGACGAGCAGGTCGGTCGCCGCCTCGTAGGTGGTCGCCGCCTCTCGACCGTGGAGGTTCGGCCCCTTCACGTGAACCTCGGCCTCGACGACGTGGTCGTCCGAGATCTTCGGATTGCGTTCGCGATCGAGCACGACCTCGATGAGCGTCTCGTCGTGGACGCGGCGCCCGAGCTTGACGAACTTCGCCTCCACGTAGCTCCGGACCCCGTCGTTCACGTGTCCGCGTCGCACCGTGAGATTCAGTCGCATGGCGCCTCCTCTTCGCGTTGCACTCAACCTAGCGCACTGCCCGCGCGAGGCAAATGACCTCGACGTGACGTGCCCCGGCGCGACGAAGCTCCGTCGCGCAGGCGGATCCCGGTCGCCCCGGTCGTGTAGACGTCGTCGATCACCGCAATGCGCGCCGGCGCGCCGTCGACCGCCGTGAAGGCGCCCCGGACGTTCGCCCCGCGCTCCGCCCGCGGGAGGCCGGCCTGCCGTCGGCTCGTCGCGGCTGTGCGGGCGAGGAGTGATGCGACCGGCAGCTGCCAGCGGACGCCGAGCGCCTCCGCGAGACGCGCGGCCGGCACGTGGCCGCGCTCCCTCCCCCGCTCCCGGTCGCCCGGGCACGGCGACGAGCGCGTCGACCGCCGGCCGCGCCACGACGTCTGCAACGAGCGTCCGCGAGCACCTGCGCGAGGTCGCGCCGCCCGCGCTCCTTCCAGGCCGACACGATCGGCCGCGCACGCGCGTCGTAGACCAGCGCGGCCCTGGCACGGGCGAACGCGAGGCGGCGGCCCGTGCACTCGACGCAGCGTCGGACCGGCCACGCCCCCGGGCAGCCGCAGCGCTCGCAGACGGGCGGCGCAATCCGGACGAGGGCGGCGAGGCACCGCTCGCACAGCAGCGGCCCCGGCACCTCGCAGCCGGCGCAGCGTCGGGGCAGGACGAGCCCGAGGAGGCCCATCCACCGACGCTACGGCCGAAGCTGTGACGAGAACGTGCCACGCTTCGTGCCGGCTTCGTGTCGCTCAGTCGAGCACGGAGGCAGCGAGCATCTCGCGCAGCGCCGGGCGTGCCCGCTCGAGGTCGTCGGGCTCCTTGATCGGGAAGAACCGGCCGCGGGCACCGGAGCGGGGAACCTCGAGGAACGTCGTGTCGAGCACCCACGCGATCTGGTGGTAGAGGCGCTCGAGCTGGACCGCCGTCCTGCCGTCGACCGACTTCGCGACGTACATCCACGGCAGGTCGAAGTCGCGGTCGAGCGCGTCGAGGGCGATGGTGGCGGTGTTCGTGTTGAAGACCGGGATGCGGTCGTGGTCGAAGTCGGGCGGGAACTGTGGGCCCTCGAGCAGCCCGAGTCGCCCGTCGACGCGCGCCGGCGCACCGCCCATGTCGCCGTCCTTGACGGCCACCTCCACGGTCAGCGGCCGCCCCGACGCCAAGGTGCGCTCCGATCACGACCGGGTCGAGGCGCGCGCCGAGGTTGTCGACGTTGGAGACGGCGATGTGCTCGACCCCGCGCTCGCGGAGCGCGTCGAGCGTGCCCGAGCGCCGGATCGCGCCGAGGAGGTCGCCGTGCCCGGGCGCGTAGAGCGAGGGCCGGCCGTCCTCGAGGAACAGGTCGCCGCTCTCGGTGAGCCGGAGCGACACGGACTGCGAGAACCAGAGCGGCTCGGGGACCTCGAGCGATGCGACGTGGGCGCGCGTCTCGTCCGCCGTCTGGAAGCTCGTCATCAACGCGACGGGGATCTCGACGCCGAGCGCCTCGCCGAGCCGTGCGGTCTCGCCGAGCTTCCACGAGAGGAAGCTCCGGCCGTCGACGGCCTCGACGGCGCCCTTCACGACGCCGCCGAAGCGCGTCGCCATCCCGCCTGCGAGCACGACCTGGGCGACACGCCCGGACGCGAGGGCGTCGAGACCGGCCGAGCGCACCGCCGCCCGGTCGTCCGAGCCGGGCTCGGGGAGCGTCGTCACGTCGCCCTCGGCAGGCGGCTCCACGATGCCCCGCGCGACGTTCGACGCCGCCGTCAGCTCGCCGGCGGACACGCGCGCGCGGAGCGCCTCGAACGTCTCCGCGTCGAACCCGAAGCGCTCGAGGACGCGACGCGTCTCGGGATCGACGTCGTCCAGGATCATCGAGCGGCGGCGGTCTCGCGGGGCAGCGACGCCGTGTACGGCGTCCGGTGGATGCCCCGTTCCGTGACGATCGCCGCGACGAGGTCGCCGGGAGTCACGTCGAAGGCCGGGTTGCGTGCGGCGAAGCGGGTCGTCAGCTCGGATCCGTCGCGCTCCTCGATCGGGATCTCGTCGCCGGCGGCCAGGGACGGGTCGAGCGTCGAGGTCGGCGCGACGACGACGAGCGGCAGCCCGTGGTGCGCCGCGAGCACGGCGAGACCGTACGTCCCGATCTTGTTCGCGGTGTCGCCGTTGGCGGCGATCCGGTCGGCGCCCGTCACCACGAGGTCGACCTCGCCGCGGGCCATGAACGACGCCGCCGCCCCGTCCGCGATCACGGCATGCGGGATGGCGAGCTGCTCGAGCTCCCACGCCGTGAGGCGGCCGCCCTGCAGGAGCGGCCTCGTCTCGTCGACCCAGACGTGCGAGACGCGACCGGCCTCGTGCGCGGCGCGGACTGCTCCGAGCGCCGTGCCGTACCCACCCGTCGCGAGCCCACCCGCGTTGCAGTGCGTGAGGACGCGCGCCCCCTCCGGGAACAGCTCCACCGCGTGCGCGCCCATCGTCCGGCAGCGCTCGACCTCGTCGGCGTGGATCCGCTCGGCTCGCTCGCGCGTCGGGTCGTCCCGCATCGCCTCGAGCGCCCAGCGGAGGTTGACCGCCGTCGGGCGGGACGCGGCGAGCGTCGCGAGCGCGGCGTCGAGGTCGTCGCCCCGCTCGGCGGCGAGCGCCATGCCGTACGCGGCCGCGACCCCGATGGCCGGCGCGCCGCGAACGGCGAGCACGCGGATCGCCTCGGCGAGCTCGGTCACCGTGCCGCAGCGGAGGTCGACCTCCTGCTCCGGGAGCAGGCGCTGGTCGAGCACGACGACGGCGTCGTGCTCGAGGCGGACGATCCGGTGCGGCTCGAGGTCCCTGGACATGCGTAGGGGCGAGATATATCTCGCCCCTACGGGTGCTGCGTCGGTGTCCGTCAGCGCTACGTCCCCTCGTCCCACGACGCGAGGTACGTGGCCTGCTCCTCGGTGAGCTCGTCGATCGCGACGCCCATCGTCGCCAGCTTGAGGCGGGCGATCTCGTCGTCGATCTCCTTCGGCACGTCGTAGACCGTCCGCTCGAGCGAGGCGGCGTTCGCGATCACGTACTCCGCGGCAGAGCGCCTGGTTGGCGAACGACATGTCCATCACCTGCGCGGGATGCCCCTCGGCAGCCGCGAGGTTGACGAGCCGGCCCTCGGCCAGGAGGAACACCCGCCGCCCGTTCTCGAGCGTGAACTCCTCGACGAACTGGCGGGCCTCGCGCGTGTCGGTGGCCAGCGAGCGGAGCGCCGGGATGTCGATCTCGACGTTGAAGTGCCCGGTGTTGGCGAGGATCGCGCCGTCCTTCAACCGCTCGATGTGCTCGACGGGAGATGACGTGCTTGTCGCCCGTCGCGGTCACGAAGATGTCGCCGACCTCGGCGGCCTGCGACATCGGCATCACCTGGAAGCCGTCCATCACGGCCTCGAGCGCCTTCATCGCGTCGACCTCGGTGACGATCACGTGCGCCCCGAGCCCCTTCGCGCGCATCGCGACGCCGCGGCCGCACCAGCCGTAGCCGGCGACGACGAACGAGCGACCCGCGAGCAGGACGTTCGTGGCGCGGATGATCCCGTCGATCGTCGACTGGCCCGTGCCGTAGCGGTTGTCGAAGAGGTGCTTCGTGCGCGCCTCGTTGACCGCGACCACCGGGAAGCCGAGCTTGCCGTCACGCTCGAGCGCGCGGAGGCGGATGACACCGGTCGTCGTCTCCTCCGTCCCGGCGATCACGTCGCCGAGCTGCTCGCGCCGGGCCGAGTGGAGGATCCCGATCACGTCGGCGCCGTCGTCCATCGTCACGTGCGGACGATGGTCGATCGCCGCCTCGAGGTGGGCGTAGTACGTGTCGTGGTCCTCGCCCTTGATCGCGAAGGTGCCGATCCCGTACTCCTCGACGAGCGCCGCTGCGACGTCGTCCTGGGTCGAGAGCGGGTTCGACGCGCAGAGGACGACGTCGGCGCCGCCGGCCTTCAGCGTGCGCATGAGGTTTGCGGTCTCGGTCGTCACGTGGAGGCAGGCCGAGACGCGGTACCCCGACAGGGGCTGCTCGCGCTCGAACCGCTCGCGGATCGCAACGAGCACCGGCATCTGCCGGTCGGCCCATTCGATCCGGCGCACGCCCTCGGGGGCGAGCGCGAGATCCTTGACGTCGTGCTTGATGGTTGTGGCCATGGTTCCTCTCTGGTGTGCTCAGGCTGCGAGCAGGCGCTCGTGCTTGCGCTGCTCCCATTCGATCCAGTCGGCTTCGCTCGCCCCTTCGGCGGGGACGGTCGCCCCGGTCAGCCAGCCCTCGACCGCAGCCCGGAGCTCGGGGTTGCGGCGAAGCCGGACGACGAACGCGACATCGTCGAGCTCGACGCCGAAGCGGCGCCGCAGCTCACCGAGCCCGCGCAGGAGATCGAGCTCGGTGTCGCCGTAGCGGCGGTAGCCCGACGGGCTCCGCTCGGGGACGACGAGCCCGGTCGACTCGAGGTAGCGGAGCATCCGCGGCGACCACCCGGTGCGGGCGGCGGCCTGGCTGACGGTGTAGCTCTCCAACGCCGCGCAACCTTACCACAGTCGTGTCAAGGTAGCGGGATAGGCTCCCCGACGTGCGCGTCCACGTGATCAGCGACCTCGAGGGCGTCTCCGGAGTCGTCAAGGCCGGGCAGACGGGCGGCGGCGAGCCGATGTACGAGGAGGCGCGGCGGCTCTACACCGAGGAGATCAACGCCGCGGTGCGCGGGGCCAAGGCGGCCGGCGCGACGGAGATCGTCGTCATGGACTGCCACGGCGCGGGCAAGGAGTGGTCGTTCAACTCGCTCGTTCCCGAGCTCCTCGAGCCGGACTGCGAGTTCGTCGTCCAGGAGAACTGGACGGAGTACACCGGCGTTTCTCGAGGAGGGCTGCGACGCCGCGCTCCTGGTCGGGATGCACGCGCGCGCGGGGGTGCGGGCCGGGGTGATGAACCACACCGTGTCGGGACGCGACTACTTCAACCTGCGCTTCAACGGCATCCTCGTCGGCGAGACGGGCATCCACGCCGCTCTCTGCGGCACGTGGGGCTGCCCGGTGCTGCTCGTCACCGGTGACGACGCGGCGTGCGACGAGGGTCGTGCGCTGCTCGGCGACGGGCTCACGACGGTCGCCGTGAAGACCGGCCTCGGCGCGACGTCCGCGCGCCAGATCCCGCCCGTGCGGGCACGGACGATGATCGAGGAGGGCGCGAGGACGGCGCTCGCCGACCTCACGGCCGTGGCGCCGTGGAGCCCCGGCAGCCCCTGCGAGATCACGGTCGAGTTCAAGCACACGCTCGCCCCCGACGGGCTCCGCTTCCGGCCTGGCGTGGTCCGCGTCGACGACCGGACGATCTCCGTCACGGCGGACACCTGGTGGGAGGCCTGGAAGGCGTTCTACTTCTGAGGCGTCACGGCGCGCTCGTCCCCTCGCGCCCGTAGCGATCCTCGAGCCGCACGACGTCGTCGAGGTGCGGCGTCGACACCTCGAGCACGAGCAGGTCCTCGATCGCCGTCACCCGATGCACGGTGCCCGGCCGGTAGCGGAAGGCGTCTCCCGGCGAGATCTCGACCGTCTCCAGCGGCCCGCCGACCTCGCCGAGCTCGAGCGACGCGCGTCCCTCCTGGACGAGCCAGGCCTCGTCCTTCACCTCGTGGTACTGGAGGCTCAGCGACTGGCCCGCCTTGACGAACAGGAGCTTGCCGACGTACGCCTCGGCCTCGGCCCAGACGAGCTCCCAGCCCCAGGGCTTCTCGACACGGCGGGGCGTGACCGCGTACGGGCTCCTGCCGCCGGAGCCGGTCACGCGAGCCACTCCGGGTGCGCGCCGACGTACTCGTCGGCGCGCTTGAGCTCCTTCGGCGTGTTGACCGTCAGCCACGTCCCCGTGTGCCGGAACGCGTGGAGCGTCCCCTCGCTCGCGAGCTCGGGGAACGTCGTCGTCTCGTGGTCGCCCTTCTCCGGGAAGCGTGCGAGCGCCGCCGGGGAGAGCACGTAGATCCCGCAGTTGACCCAGTACGGCACGCGCGAGACCTCGTGGAAGCCCGTGACGACGTCGTCGTCGGTGAGGTCGACCTGACCGAACTGCGACGGCGGCTGCGCGACGGTCAGCGTCGCGGCGGCGCCGGTCGCCCAGTGCCGTTCGAGCAGCGCGCCGAAGTCGACATCGACGAGCTCGTCGCCGTTCATCGCGAACACGTCGCCGTCCTCGACTCGCGAGCCTGCCGCGTACCGGATCCCGCCACCGCGGCCGAGCCGCTCGGGCTCGCCCGCGCAGACGAGCTCCACGCCGAGCCCGGCCAGGCTCCGCTCGAACTCTCCCTCGTGCCCGCCGAGGCAGCTGACGATCACGCGCCCGACGCCGGCGTTCCGCAGCCGCCCGATCTGCCACGCGAGGAGCGGACGTCCGCCGACCGGCACGAGCGACTTCGGCAGGCCGCCGGCGGCGTCGCCGAGGCGCTCCGCCTTGCCGCCCGCGAGGACGATCGCCTCCACGGCTAGACGGTCCCGTTGGAGGCGCGGCCGATCGCCGCGTACCGGAAGCCCGCGGCGCGCATCGCCTCCGGGTCGAGCATGTTCCGGCCGTCGACGAACACGCGCGAGCGCATCGTCGCCCCGACGGCGTCCCACTCCACGTCGGCGAGCTCGGGCCACTCGGTGACGAGCACGACGGCGTCCGCCTCCCGCGCCGCGTCGGCGACGCTCGGCACCTGCTCGACGCCGTGGAAGCCGTCGGCGTGCGCGATCGGGTCCCAGACGACGACGTCCGCCCCCTCTGCGAGCAGGCGCCCGGCGAGCACGAACGCCGGCGCCTCGCGCGTGTCGTCCGTGTTCGGCTTGAACGCGAGGCCGAGGAGCGCGATGCGCTTCCCGCGGAGCGGCCCCGAGGAGCTCCTGCAGCTTGCCGACGACGCGGCGCTTCTGGAGCTCGTTCACCTCGATCACGGCGCTCAGCACCTGGAAGTGGTAGCCGGAGTTGGCCGCGAGCTGCTTGAGCGCGAGGGAGTCCTTGGGGAAGCACGAGCCGCCGAAGCCGATCCCCGCCCGGAGGAAGCTCTTGCCGATGCGGCGGTCGTAGCCGATCGCCTCCGCCACCTTGACCACGTCGGCGCCCGTCGCCTCGCAGACGTTCGCGATCTCGTTGATGAACGAGATCCGGGTCATGAGCGCGGCGTTCGCGGCGAGCTTCGCCATCTCCGCCGAGGCGACGTCCGCGCGGACGACCGGGGCGTCGATTCCCGCGTGGAGCTCCTCGACGGCGTCCGCGTCGGCAGCGTCGAACGCGCCGACGACGATCCGGTCCGGCTCCATGAAGTCCTTGATCGCCGTCCCCTCGGCCGTGAACTCGGGGTTCGACGCGTACCCGACGTGCCCGAGCCCGCGCGCGTCGAGGCGATGCCTGACCTTCTCACCCGTCCCGACGGGGACGGTGCTCTTCATGACGACGACGATGCGGTGGTCGACCTCGGGCAGCTCGTCGATGACCATCCACACCGCGGAGAGGTCGGCGTCGCCGGAGACCGTCGGAGGCGTGCCGACCGCGACGTAGACGAACTCCGCGCCCTCGATCGCCTCGACGACGTCGGTCGTGAACGTCAGCCGCTCGCGGTTCCGCTCGAGGAGCTCGTCGAGGCCCGGCTCGTAGATCGGCACCTCGCCGCGGCGGAGCGCGTCGATCTTCCCGGGAAGGACGTCCCTGATCGTGACGTCGTGCCCGAGCTCGGCGAAGCACGCGCCGGTCACGAGACCGACGTAGCCTGCGCCGAACACGGCGACGCGATGCGCGTTGGCCTCGCTCATGCCCGGCGAGGAGGATAGCCGCGCGCCCTGACGGGGCGGCGGATACGATCGACGCGCCCCGGGCAGCCGTCAGGAGGAGCGCGTGGAGCCGGCCGAATCCAACCCCGCGCCCGTCGTCCGGGCACAGGGCGTCGTCAAGCGCTACGGCGCGAAGGTCGCGCTCGACGGGCTCGACGTCGAGATCGGCCACGGCGTGACGGGGCTGCTCGGGTCGAACGGCGCGGGGAAGACGACGCTCATCTCGCTGATGCTCGGGCTCCGCCGGCGTGACGCCGGGGCGCTCGAGGTGCTCGGGCACGACCCGCAGAGCGCGGGCATCGAGGTGCGCGAGCGCATCGGGTACGGGCCCGAGCACCACAACCTGCCTCCCGAGGTGCAGGCGCAGGACCTCGTCCGGCACCTGACGGAGCTCCACGGGATCCCGCCCCGCAGCGCGATCCAGCGCGCGAGCGACGCGCTCTGGCAGGTCGGGCTCGGCGAGGAGCGGCTCCGGCCCGTCGGGACGATGTCGACCGGGCAGCGACAGCGCGTGAAGCTGGCGTCGGCGATCGCGCACGACCCGGCGCTCGTCCTGCTCGACGAGCCGACCGACGGGCTCGACCCCGTCCAGCGCGACGACATGCTCGCCCTGATCCGGCGGATCGGCACGGAGTTCGGCATCGACATCGTCGTCTCGTCGCACCACCTCGAGGAGGTCGAGCGGATCTGCGACGCGGTCGTGATCCTCGAGGCCGGCAGGATGATCCGCTCGGGGACGCTCTCGGAGCTGCGCCAGGGCGACGCGGGCCTGCTCGTCGAGGTCGACAGCGGGCACGAGGAGCTCGTCGAGCGGCTGCGCGCCGCAGGGCTCGAGGCCGAGGTTGCCGGCGAGACGATCCTCGTCTCCGGCGAGGACCCGCACGACATCGTCCGCGACGCGGTCGCCGACCTCGGGCTCGGCTCCGCGGCTCGAGCGCGCAGCCGCACGCTCGAGGACGTCTACCTCGAGGCAAGCGCATGAGCGTCGCTCGCCGCTCCGTGGGGAACCGTTTCCCACGCCCTCTCGAGAGTGGGAACCTCCCGGTTCCCCACACCGCTCGCTCATGGGAGCCGAGCATCGGGCGCCCGGATCTACGACGTCGGCTACCGCTCGTACGACGGCCCTCGCAGGCCGCCGTGGTGGGCCGTGCTCACGGTGTGCCTCCACGCGGTCCAGCGGGTGCTGGGCCTGCGCCGCTCGTTCCGCCACAAGATCCTCCCCGGGCTCGCGATCGTCATCGCGTTCCTCCCGGCGGTCGTGTCGATCGTCGTCGCGGTGATGCTCGACGAGGTCCTGACCGTCGGCGACGAGCTCATGACCTACGGCGACTACTACTTCTTCATCTCGAGCGCGATCGCGCTGTTCGCCGCGTTCGTCGCGCCGGAAGCGCTCTGCACCGACCGCCGCACGGGGATGCTCGGCCTCTACCTCGCCGGGCCGCTCGACCGCGGCCGCTACCTGCTCGCGAAGGCGGCAGCCGTGCTCGGCGTGATGCTCCTGATGACGCTCGCGCCGCCGCTCTTCCTCATGATCGCCTACGCCGTCGAGGGGCTCGGGCCGAGCGCGAGCGAGCTGCCCGGCCTCGCGCTGCGGATCGTGGTCACCGGGCTGTCGGTCGCGGCGCTCTTCGGCGCCGTCGGCCTCGGCGCTGCGAGCGTGACGGCGCGGAAGGCGATCGCGGGCGTTCTCGTGGCGCTGCTCGTCCTCGTGCCGGGCATCGTCGCCGAGATCGCGATCGAGTCGGGGGGCGCGCCCGACGCCCTCTCGCTGCTCGGCCTGCTCAACCTGCCGACGGAGCTCGCCCTCCGCGTGTTCGGGGAGGATCCGTCGGAGGGCGCGGCGATCGGGCGCGTCTCGACGGCGCTCGTCGTCGCGGGCGTTGCCGCCTGGACTGCGGCCGGCGCCGCCGTGACGTGGCTGTCGTACCGGCGGATCGAGGCCCGCTCATGACCGCGCCCGTCGTCGAGGTCGAAGGCGTCTCGAAGTGGTTCGGCGGCGTCGTCGCCGTCTCGGACGTCAGCTTCACGATCCCCGTCGGGGTGACCGCGCTCCTCGGGCCGAACGGGGCGGGCAAGTCGACGATGCTCCGGATGCTCTGCGGGCTCGCGCAGCCGTCGAAGGGAACGGTGCGCGTGCTCGGACGCAACCCGCGCACGGACGTCGACGTGACGGCGCTCATCGGGCTCGCGCCGCAGCAGGAGTCCGTCTTCGAGCCGCTCACGGCACACGCGTTCGTCCATGCGACCGCCGTGCTGAACGGCGTGCCCGACCCCGCCGAGGCGGCGGCGGAAGCGCTCCGCAGGGTCGAGCTCGACCCCGACGACACGCGCAAGCTGCCGACGTACTCGAAGGGGATGCGGCAGCGAGTCAAGCTCGCGCAGGCGATCGTGCACGACCCGCCGGTGATCGTCCTCGACGAGCCGTTGGCCGGTCTCGACCCGCGCCAGCGGAGCCACATGGTCGGGCTCTTCCATCGCCTCGGCGCGGAGGGGCGGTGCGTGATCGTCACGAGCCACGTGCTCGAGGAGGTCGAGCGGTTCGGGTCGAACGTGCTCGTCATGTCGAAGGGCCGCCTCGCGGCCTCGGGCGACTTCCACGAGATCCGCGCGCTGATGGACGACCGGCCGCTGCGCCTGCGCGTCCGAACCGACGCCGCCAGGGCGCTCGGCGGAGCGCTGCTCGGCGCCGGCGTCGTCGATGGGCATCCGGCTCGAGGACGACGGCTCGCTCCTCGTCGACACGCAGGACGCCCGCCGGCTCGCGCACGAGCTCCCCGTCATCGCCCGGGCGGAGAGCGCGCGGCTCCTGGAGGTCCGTCCCCTCGACAGCGACCTCGAAGGCGTCTTCCGCTACCTCGTCGAGCGATGACGGCGACGGCCCACACGCCACGGCCACGGCCGGCGACGCTCGCGACGCTCCGGCAGCTCTACACGATCGTGCTCCGCATGCAGCTGACGCCGCTCCGGCTGCTCGGCGTCGCCTCGCTCGGCGCGATCGGGCTCCTCCTCGGCGTGCTGACGGGGCGCGACGACGACCCGGTCAACGGCGACCGCGGAGCTCGTCGCGGGGTACGGGATCACCGTCGCCATCCCGCTCTGCGTCCTCTGGCTCGCGACCTCGAGCGTCGGCGATCTCGTCGACGACGGCCTGCTCGTCTACCTCTGGCTGAAGCCGGTCGCGCGGTGGCAGCTGCCCGCGGCGAGCGTGCTCGCGACCGCGACGGTCGTCCTGTCGCTGATCGTCGTCCCCCTGGTCGTCGCGACGCTCGTCGCGGGGACCCCCGAGCTCGCGCTCGACGTCGCGGCCGCCTGCACGCTCGCGACCCTCGCCTATGCCGGCCTGTTCGTCGCGGCCGGGCTCTGGCTCCGCCGGGCGCTCTGGTGGGGGATCGCGTACCTGCTCGTGTGGGAGAACGGAATCGCCCGCGCGAGCGAGGGCGCGTCGCGGCTCTCCGTCGGGACCTACGGGCGCTCCGTGCTCGCCCGGCTCGCCGACGTCGACCTCGACCTCGCCGGCCGGCCGCTCGTCGTCTCCGTCGTCGCGCTCGTCGTGGTGGCGGTCGGCGGCTGGCTCGCGGCGACGCACCGGTACCGGCGCGCCGAGATCGCCTGACCGCGGCTCAGCTCTGCTGCGACAGCGTCGCGAGCGGCCGCAGGCTCTTCGCGATCGCGATCATCGTCTCGTTGGAGAGCCGGTCGAGCAGGGTGTTGACGATCCAGTAGGACGAGCCGTCGGTGCGGAGCACGACCATGTGGAGCCGCGGGCCGTTGTAGTAGAGCTCGTACCGTCGACCGCCGATCTTGCGGACGAAGTTCCGGCCGCTCAGGACGGGCGCGTCCTCCCAGTCGGTCATCTGGACGCCCCAGTACTCGTTCCGCCCGCCGAGGCGGTACGTCAGGCGAACGGCCCGGTGCTCCTTGTCCGGGTCGATCGTGTAGATGCGGAGGGGGCGCTCGGTGTCGATCCAGGACGAGCGCTCGATCTTCGTCGGGACCATGAGCGGGAAGTCGACCTCGCGCCGGTGCTGCCGCAGCAGGCTCGTCACCGCGCTCGCCCCCGACACGACCGCAGCCTCCTGGCGCTCCGGGGTCTGGTCGACCGGCGCCGCGGCGAGGCGCCCGTGGAAGGTCTGGCCGACCACGGTGACGACCATCGCGTCGTTCGCGAGCGAGCGGATCGCCGGCGTCAGCTTCTTCACGTCGGCCGACCCGAACAGGTTGGCGAGCTTGCCCGCCGCCTGCTTGGCGCCCTTCGTGCGCGCGTCGAAGTACACCGCGGTGCGGAAGAAGTCGTAGCTCGGCGCGTTGGCGGGCAGACCGTTCGGCGGCAGGATCATCTGGTACCCGCGCTGCGAGAGGAGGAAGTTCGCGGTCGACGCGGAGCCCTCGACGCCGTTGCCGTTCAGGACGGTGACGGTCGTCTCGCGCGGCGGCGGGACCTTCTGCTTGAGCTTCTCGCCGAGGGCGACGGCGGTCGCCTTCCGCGGCGACTCGACGTCCGGGTTCCGGAACTCGCGGATCGCCTTGTCGATGTTCTCCTGCGAGGTGGTGAGGTCGGCGAAGCCCTCGAGCCCGTCGATCCGCGTCTGGAAGACGTGCCCGGCCGGCAACGAGTACGCGAGCGCGCCGTACGAGAGGACGGTCTTCGCCGAGACGTCCTTGCCGCCGCCCTGCCCCACCTCGACGTTCGAGGTGATGACCTTGACGAGCTGCGGCAGCCGCGTGACCGAGAACGCGGTCTCGATCTGGTCCTTGAACGCACGGACGAACAGCTGCTGGCGGGCGTTGCGGTAGAGGTCCGAGTCGGTGTGCCGGAAGCGGACGAAGTCGAGCGCCCTGAGGCCCGTGAGGCGCTGGTACCCCGGCTGGAGGTTGATCTTCGCGTAGCCGGTCGGTCCGCCGTGGTCGTTGAAGTACCGGCGGTCGACGTCCATCCAGACGCCGCCGAGGCGGTCGACGAGCTGCCGGAAGCCGCGGAAGTTGATCGTGACGATGTAGTTGATCGGCACGCCGGTCAGCTGCCGCACGGTCTCGAGCGAGCCCTCTGCGCCGCAGGCCGAGTAGGCCGCGTTGATCTTGTCCGTCCACACGCTCCGGCCGGGGCAGTGGATCTCCGCCTGGAGGTCGCGGGGGAAGGAGAGCATCGAGATCGTCTTCCCGTCCGGGTCGACGCGCACGAGCATCAGCGTGTCCGAGCGCGAGGGCGCGTCCTTCGCGTCGCTCGCACGCCGGTCGTAGCCGATCACGAGCGCCGTCGCCGGCTGGCCCGGGAGCGGCACGTCGAGCGCCTTCAGGGCCTTCTTCACCTCGACGCTCTTCGGCGCGACGGCCGCGACCGACTCGTGGACGTAGAGGTACGCGCCGCCGGCGGTGCCGCCTGCGACGACGGCGAGGACGAGGGTCGCCCAGCCGAGGATCCGCAACGCGAGCGACGATCCGCTCCGCGGCGCCGCGGGCGGCTGCTGGTAGATCGCGACCGGTGCGAGCGAGCCTGACGAGGCGGCCGAGTCGGTGCCGCCGATCGCCGCACCGCGGCCCACTCCTCTCTTCAGCGTCGTCCGCATCTGACCATGGCGCCGCCGCGCCGCGCAGTGAACGCTAGCCGACGGCCTCCGCGGAGAGGTTAGGAGTTCGAGAAGACGTTGAGCGCTTCGAGCGCGGCGGCGAGGAACTCGATCTCCTCGAGCGTCCCCGCCGTGATCCGGAGCGCCGTCGGCGCGCCGAACGACCCCATCGGGCGAACGATCACCCCGCGCCGCAGGAGCCCGTCGTTGATGGCCGCGGCATCGGTTCCGACGTCGACGAAGAGGAAGTTGCCCACCGCCGGCGCGATCGGCTCGAATCCCCGCTCGCGCAGGACCGACTCGAGCGCCGCCATGGACTCCCGGTTCGCGGCGCGGCGCCGAGCGAGCTCTGCCGGCGCGTCGAGGCTCACGAGCGCGGCCTCCTGCCCCGGTGTCGTCACGTCGAACGCGCGCCGCACCTTGTGGATCGCCTCGATCACGGACGCCGGTCCGACGCCGTACCCGATCCGGAGCCCCGCGAGCCCGTAGATCTTCGAGAAGGTCCTGAGCGCGAGGACGTGACGGCCGTTCTTCGCCCCCTCCTCGATCGCGTCGGGGAAGCCCGGCTCTTCGACGTACTCGAAGTACGCCTCGTCGACGACGGTGAGCACGTGGTCCGGGACGGCGTCGAGGAAGCCGAGCACGTCGTCGCGCGCGGTCATCGTGCCGGTCGGGTTGTTCACCGTGGGCAGGAACGCGAGCTTCGTCCGCTCCGTCACCGCGGCGAGCATCGCGTCCGTGTCGACCCGGCCGTCACTGAGCGGCACGCGCACGGTGACGGCGCCCATCTTCAGCGGATCGAGGACGTAGCTCGGGAACGACGGCCACGGCGTCACGACCTCGTCACCCGGATCGAGCGTCGCCTGGCACGCGAACCCGATCACCGCGTCGGCGCCCGCCGCGACGACGAGCTCGTCGAACGAGACGCCGTGGCGCCCCGAGAGCGCGTCGCGGAGGCGGTAGCAGCCGCCGTCGGGGTATCGGTTCGACTCGGGCAGAGCCCGCGCGATCGCGTCGAGCGCCTCCGGGAACGGGCCGAACGGCCCCTCGTTCGACGCGAGCTTGACCACCCGCTCGAGCCCGAGCTCGCGCTGGACGGTCTCTGCCGGCTTTCCGGGCTCGTAGGGAACGAGGCCGTCGAGCGCCGGCCGGACGAGCTCCGGCCCGGGGCCCGCGAGCCGCCCGCTTCACGCCGCCGCGGTGGGCACGGGCGCGTCCGTGCTCGGTGCGGAGCCGTCCAGTGACGCCCAGTCGTCGTCCGAAGACGACCCGGCGAGCCGGCGCCAGACGACGAACGCACCGGCGAGCACGCCGACGAGCGCGAACGCCGCGAGCACGCGCCCGGAGCCGGCCGCGTTCGCGCGGTCGCCCCGCCCGCGATGCCGGCCACCGCCATGGTCGCCCGTCGCCGGAGCCACCGGCGCGCGAACCACCACGCGACGGCCCACATCAGCGCGGTTCGCCGGTCAGCCATGGCGGGAGCCTATACCCGGCGCTTGGGCGGCAGGTGGATCGCGCGGCCGAGCGCGACGAGACCCGCCTCCTTCAGCCCTTCCGCGAGCGTCGGATGCGGGGCGACGCCGTCGGCGATCGTCTCGATCGTCGACTCCGCGTCGAGCGCGACGGTGGCCTCGCCGATCAGGTCGGTCGCGTGGGGGCCGACGATCACCACGCCGAGCAGCTCGCCGTACGTCGCCTCGTGGATCGTCTTCACCCAGCCGGTCGTCGTGCCGGACATCACCGCGCGCGCGATCGCGACCCAGGGGCAGCGGCCGACGACGACGTTGTCGCCGTGGAGCTCCCGCGCCTGCGCCTCCGTCAGGCCGACGCCCGCGATCTCGGGATCGGTGTAGATCGGCCGCGGGACTGCCGGCTGGCCGACGGTGGCGTCGTGCCCCATCGCGTTCTCCGCCGCGACCTCGCCCTCGCGGAAGCCCGTGTGCGCGAGCTGCCAGTAGCCGGCGACATCGCCCGCCGCGTAGATGTGCGGCACGTTGGTGCGGCGGCGGTCGTCGGTCTGGATCCGCGTGCGGTCGTACGTGACGCCTGCCGCCTCCAGCCCGATTCCGTCCACGAGCGCCGCGCGGCCCACGGCGACGAGCATCAGGTCGCAGTCGACCGTCTCGCCCTCGCCGAAGTGGACGGTGAGCTGGTCGCCGCGGTCGTCGACCTGCGTGCACTGCTTCGAGAGATGGAGCGCGATGCCGCGCTTCTTGAACGCCTTCTCGAGCTCCTTCGCCGCGTCCGCGTCCTCGGCCGGGATGAGGTTCGGCAGCATCTCGACGATCGTCACCTCGGTGCCGAAGCGGTTGAAGATCGAGGCGAACTCGCAGCCGATGATCCCGCCGCCGAGGATCACGAGCCGTCGCGGCACCTCGGTCTGCGCGAGGAGCCCCGTGGAGTCGACGCACCGGGGCGCGTCGATCCCCGGAATCGGCGGACGGACGGGGAACGAGCCGGTGGCGACGATGGCGCTCGTGAACGTCACGTCCTCGCCGCCCTCGACGGCGATCGTGTTCGGCGCCGTGAACTGCCCCTTGCCCTTGACCCAGTCGACGCCGTTCGCCTTGAAGAGGGACGCGATCCCGCCGGTCATCTGATCGACGACGGCGTCCTTCCACGACGCGACGGTGCCGAAGTCGAGCGTCGGCTCTCCCACCTGCACGCCGAGCTTCGCGAACGTCTCCCCCGCGTCGTGGAACGCGTGGGCGCTCTGCACCCACGCCTTCGTCGGGATGCACCCGACGCGCAGGCACGTGCCGCCCAGCGCGGGCTCCTGCTCGATGCAGGCGACCTTGCCGCCGAGCTGTGCGGCGCGGATCGCCGCGGTGTACCCGGCGGGGCCGCCTCCGAGGACGGCGACGTCGACGTTCATTCGGTATCGGTCCCTTCGTTCGCTTGTGTGGGGTCGATGGCGGCGAGCATCGTGAGCGAGTCGGCGTCCTCCGCGACCTGGGAGAAGCCGTGGCGCTCGTAGAGCTCGATCGCGCCGGCGTTGTTGCGGTCGACGCTGAGCGAGATCGAGGGATAGCCGGCCTCGCGCGCCCGCGCGAGCAGTGCGGCGAGCAGGGCCGAGCCGACGCCCTTCCCCCGCGCGCTCGGGACGACCGCGATGGCGAGCTCCGGCGTCCGCTCGTCGACGAACCCGTAGCCCGGCCGCTCCGACCCGAAGAGGCGGTACCAGGCGGCGCCGACGGGGAAGCCGCCGTCGATCGCGATCACGGCCGTGTCGCCGGAGCGTCCCCACGCCTTGACGTACAGCGCGACGGGCCCCGGGCCGGTGTCGGGCGCGCGCTCCTTCCAGTAGTAGGCGTGGTGGAGCATGTCCCGGAGGAAGCGCACGTCCTGAGCGCCGCCGCGCCGGACGACGACCTGCGCGTCGCCGGCACTCACAGCGCGAGTGCGGGGCGCTCGACGAGCGACACGAGCGTCTGGAGGAACGTCGCCCCGTCCGCTCCGTCGATCGCCCGGTGGTCGCAGGTCAGCACCATGTTCACGATCGGCCGGATGACGACCTGCCCGTCGCGGGCGACAGCCTCGTCCTTGACCGAGCCGACGGCCAGGATCGCGACCTGCGGCGGGTTCAGGACGGCGGTGAACTGCTCGACGCCGAACATGCCGAGGTTCGAGATCGTGAAGGTCCCGCCCTGCATGTCCTCGAGCTTCAGCTTGTTGTCCCGCGCCCGCCCGACGAGGTCGGCCCGTGCGCGGGCGATCTCCTGCACGGTCCGCCGGTCGGCGTCGCGGACGACGGGGACGACGAGGCCCTGCGGGGCGGCGACGGCGATTCCGACGTGCGCGGCGGGATGGCGCTGGATCTCCTCGCCGCTGAACGTCGCGTTGACCGGCCGGTGACGCACGAGCGCGACCGCGGCGAGCTTCACGAAGACGTCGTTCACCGTCGGCTTCGCGTCGCCCTCGGCCATCTGCTCGACGAGCGTCTCGCGGAGCGCGAGCACCTCGGTCATGTCGGCGGAGACGCTCAGCTGGAAGACCGGCGCCGCCCACGCCTCGGAGAGGCGCCGCGCGATCGTCTTCCGGATCGACGTGAGCTGGACGACCTCGACCTCCCCGGCCGGTGCCGGCGACGGGCGCTGCGGCTGCGGTGCCGGCCGCGGCGGGAGCGGCGCCCGCCGGTGCGCGCTCGACGTCCTCGGCGAGGATGCGGCCCTCGGGGCCGGTGCCGGTGATCGAGGCGAGGTCGACACCGCGTTCCCGCGCGATGCGGCGTGCGAGCGGTGACGCCTTGAGACGCCCGCCGCCGGCGTCGTCGCTCGGCGCGTCGGCCGGTGCCTCCGTCGCGGCCTCATCGGTCGCGGGCGCGGCCTCGGCAGGCGCCTCCTGCTCGGGCGCGGGCGCGGCCTCGGGCTGGGCAGCAGACTCGGGCGCCGCCTGCTCCGCCTGCTCGCCGTCGTCTCGACTCGGCTGCGGGCTCGGCGCCGTTCGTCTCGATCACGGCGATCGTCGCGCCGACGTCGACCTCGCCCTCGGCGACGACGATCTTCTGCAGGACGCCGTCGACCTCGGCCTCGACCTCCTGGGTCACCTTGTCCGTGTCGAGCTCGTAGAGGGGCTCGCCCTTCGAGACGCTGTCGCCCTCCTGCTTGAGCCAGCGCACGATGACGCCGGACTCCATGCCCTGTCCGAGACGGGGAAGCGTGATCTCGGTCGCCATCAGCTCCCCGCGAGATCGGCGGGACAGCGGGCGCCGGCCGCGACCTGCGGCTCTCCTCCGACCTCCGTCACGGGCGTCATTATGCTCACCGCCGTGAAGCTCGTGGATCAGTGGCAGGCGCTGGAGCGCCGACTTCCCGAGACATGGGAGAGCGTTTCGCTCCGCCTGACGACCGAGCAGCCGGACGAGCTCTCGGAGGCGGCGCGGATCCTGGGGCCGATGAACGTCGGGCGCGTCGGCTCGGAGCTCGCGTTCACGGTTCTCCGTGCGGGCGGGCCGGCAGGCCCGGAGGCGGCCCGCCGCCTCTTCGCGCGCCTCGACGCGGCCCGCGTCTGGTGCCAGCTCGAGCAGGGGGCGATCGTCTCCGCGGACACGCTCCCACCCCGAGAGGAATCGGTCGAGGCTCCGGCCGTCCCGCTCGCCGACGCGTGGGATCGTCTCCTCGACGAGCTGCCCGTCGACTGGAGCGACCTGCTCTGCGCCCTCGACGCTCGACTCGAGCGCCCTGCTGCCCCGCGCCGCGCTCCTCACGGCTCCGATCAACCCCAGCCGTGCGGCCGACCGGGTCGGCTTCACGTTCCGCTGCGCGCAGCGGGCCGGATACGGCGTCTCGCCGGAGATGGCGCGACGCTCGTTCGAGCGACTCGACGCCGAGGGGATCCTCGGCAGCATCGAGATCCTGCGGGTGGTCTGCGACACCGACCACGTCGGCACGCAGGGCGCGGTCTGGTACGTCGGCGGGAAGGTCCTGTAGGGGCTTTCGGAGCCCCTACGCCACCCTGACCGTCTGACGCATCGTCGCCTTGTGCGGGTCGCACTGGATGACGAGCGTCCCCTTGCGCAGGACGACGCGCCAGGTTCGCGTCCCGACGAACCCGACACCGGTCGCGCGCGTCGCGGTGGCGCCGCGCACGCGGGCGTTGTGGCTCTTCGACCGGTCACGCACCGTGAAGGTGTAGGCGCCCGGCCGGAGCCGCGTCACCTTGCGGCCGGCGAGCGTCTTCAGCGAGATCGTGAACCCGGGGCCGACGGTCAACGAGAGCCGCGCACCCACCGGGGCGGTCGGCTTCGCAACGGGCGGCGGCGGCGTCGTGACGCCTCCCGATCCGCTGCCCTCACCGACGGTGAACGCCCCGCGCATCTGCAACGAGTGCGGGTCGCACACGAACGTGTAGCGACCGTTCGCGAGCGTGACCTTGAACGTCTGCTTCCCGACGGCGGCGACGTCGGTGCTGACGTCGACCCCCGGGCCGCTCAGATGGAAGTTGTGCTCCTCCGACCTGTCGTCCACCTCGATCTCGAACTCACCGGGCTCGACGCGCGTGACGGCGCTCCCCTGCGCGTCGCGGAGCGTGATCGAGAACCCGGGGCCGACCGAGCCGAAGAGGGTCGTGGGCGCGGTCGCGGCGATCCCGATGCCCGCGACGGCGAGTGCGACGAGGCTCGTGGCCACGATGACGGAGGTCCGTCTCATCGACCGTTCTCTACGCGGCCCGCGCGGGATCGGTTTTCGCCGGGTCACGCGCGGAGCTCGGCGTCGAATCGCTCGTTGAGCGCCGAGACGATCCGGTCGCGAAGCACGGCGACCTCCTCGTCGGTCAGCGTCCGCGACGGCGACTGGAAGACGAGATGGAGCGCGACCGACTTGCGTTCGTCACCCACCTGCGCGCCATGGTAGACGTCGAACGGGCGCGCCTCGCGGAGGTCCGGCCCGGCCGCCTCGTGTGCCGCGGCGACGAGCGCGCCGACCTCGACGTCCTCGCCGACCGCGACTGCGATGTCCTGCCGGTTGGCCGGGTACGTGATCACGTCGTCGTAGAGGACGCGCTCCGGGATCGGCGCCATCAGCGCCTCGACGTCGAGCTCGAAGACGCCCCAGCTCCCCTCGAGGAGAACCGGATGGAGCTCCCCGAGCCAGCCCGCGTCGGTCTCTGCGGCCTTGCCCGGATGCAGGTGGTCGAACGACGCCCGCCGCACCTCGAGCGGCACGTGAAGCGCCCCGTACAGCGCCTCGACGGCCGCCCGCGCGGCGTCCCAGCCGCCCTCGGCGATGCCGCCGACGCGCCAGCGCTCCTCGGGGAGCTGCTCGCCGCTCGGCAGGTACACGCGGGCGAGCTCGAAGAGGCGGACGCCGTCCGTGCCCGCGTCGACGTTGACCTTCGCAGCGGCGATGAGGCCCTCGAGGAGCGTCGTCCGGAGGACCGCGTGGTCGCCGCTCATCGGATCCGGCAGCCGCAGCGCGTCGGGCTGCGGGTCGCTCGCGGTCAGGCTCCACGTGTACGCCTCCGAGAAGCCGGCGCCGACGAGGACGTCCTCGACGATCCGGCGGAACCGCTGGAGCGGCGAGAGGTGACCGGCGACCGCAGCGTCGGAGCGGCATCGTGTGCGGCACGCGGTCGAGCACCGCCCGCGCGACCTCCTCCACGAGGTCGACCTCACGGGTCACGTCGCGTGCACGCCACGTCGGGACGGTCACCCTGCAGGTCGTCGGCGACCTCGAAGCCGAGAGCCGGTCAGGATCCCGCGCTGCTCGTCCTCGGGCACGTCGAGGCCGATCAGGCGGCTCGCGCGCTCCGGGCGGAACGTGACCACGGGCCGCTCGGGGAGACCGGCGTGAACGTCGACCGAGCCGGTCAGCTCGGCGCCGGTCAGGTCGACGAGCAGCCTGCTCGCCAGCACCGCCGCCGGCTCTGCGGCATGCGGGTCGACCCCCTTCTCCCACTTGTTCGAGCCCTCGGTGCGAAGCGCGAGCCGCTCCGAGGTCTTGAGCACCCCGATCGGCTCGAAGTTCGCAGCCTCGAGCAGCACCTCGGTGGTGTCCTCCGCGACCTCGGACTCGAGCCCGCCCATGATCGCCGCGAGCGCGACGGCCTTCTCGCCGTCCGTGATCAGCAGGTCGCCCGGCAGGAGCCGGCGCTCGGTGCCGTCGAGCGTCCGCAGGGTCTCGCCCTCGTGCGCGCGGCGGACGACGATCCGGCCGCCGGCGAGCTTCGCGCGGTCGAACGCATGGAGTGGGCTCCCCCACACGTGCATGACGTAGTTCGTCACGTCGACGACGTTCGAGATCGACCGCATCCCCGCGAGATGGAGCCGGCTGCGGAGCCACTGCGGGGACGGCCCGAGCTGGACGCCGCGGAACACACGGCCGATGTAGCGCGGGCAGCCCTCGAAGTCCTCGACCCGGATGTCGACGGGCTCGGGGCTGGTGACGGGCGGATCGTCGGGCTCCGGCAGCCGCAGCTCGCCGCCGCAGAGCGCGGCGACCTCGCGCGCGATCCCGACCATCGAGAGCAGGTCGGGTCGGTTCATCGTCGGCGTCGCGTCGAGCACCTGGTCGACGAGCGGGAGGACGTCGGCGAGCGGCGTCCCGGGCGCGAGCCCGTCCGGGAGCAGCATGATCCCGTCGTGGTCGGCGCCGAGGCCGATCTCGTCCTCGGCGAGGATCATTCCCCGCGACGCCTGGCCGCGGAGCGGCCGCTCCTCGAGCGGCCCGGGGAAGCCGGGCAGGAGCGCGCCGGGCAGGCCGACCGCGACGGTCGCCCCGGCGGCGAAGTTCCACGCACCGCAGACGATCTGCTGCGGGTCGGCGTTGCCGACGTCGACCTGGCAGAGCTGCAGGCGGTCGGCGTTCGGGTGCGGCTCGGCCGAGACGACGCGCCCGACCACGAAGTGGCCGAGGTTGCCGTCCCTCGTCGGCGACGCCCACGTCGATCACCCGCTCGACCTCGAGCGACGAGATCCCGAGACGCTCCGCGATCTCCGTCGTCGACGCCCGGGTCTCGGCGTACTCCCGGAGCCAGCTCATCGGGATCCGCATCAGAACTGCCTCGCGAAGCGGAGGTCGTTGCGCCAGAGCTCACGCAGGTCGGGGAACTCGTGACGGAGCATCGCGATCCGCTCCAGGCCGATCCCGAAGGCAAAGCCGGTGTAGCGCTCGGGGTCGTAGCCGACGAACTCGAACAGCTTCGGGTCGACCATGCCCGCGCCGCCGAGCTCGATCCAGCCGGAGTGCTTGCACACGGGGCACCCGTCTCCGTCGCAGACGTGGCACGACACGTCCGGCTCGATCGACGGCTCGGTGAACGGGAAGTAGTGCGTCCGGAGCCGCGTGCGGCGCTCCGGGCCGAACAGCGCCTTGAGCAGGAAGTCGAGCGTCCCCGCGAGGTCGGCCAGCGTGATCCCCTCGTCGACGGCGAGCCCCTCGACCTGGTGGAAGATCGGCGTGTGCGTCGCGTCCGGCGTGTCGCGCCGGTAGGTGCGGCCCAGCGACACGATGTAGACGGGCGGCTGCTGCGCCTCCATGGTGCGGATCTGCGACGGCGACGTCTCGGTCCGGAGCACCGTCTCGTCGTCGAGGAAGAGGGTCGCGAGCGGCGAGCGGGCAGGGTGCCCCGCCGGGAAGTTCAGCGCCTCGAAGTTGTACCGCGTCGTCTCGACCTCACGGCCGTCGACGACGTGGTACCCGAGCCCGAGGAAGATGTCCTCGACCTCACGGCGGATCTGCGTGATCAGGTGGAGCCGCCCCCGTTGATGCCCGCCCACGGGCAGCGTCACGTCGACGCGCTCCTCGGCGAGCCGACGGTCGAGCTCGGCGCGCGCGAGCGCGGCGGCGCGCTCGTCGACCGCGGCCTCGATCCGCTCGCGGGCGGCGTTGAGGGTCATCCCCGTCTCGCGGTCCCGCACCTCGCGCAGCGCGAGCTTGAGCGCGCTCTTCCGTCCGAGGTACTCGACCCGCACCGCCTCGATCTCGTCCGTGCTCGACGCCTCGGCGACAGCCGCCTGTGCCGACCGCTCCAATGCCTCGACGTCCACCGGGCGAGGGTATCCGGCGCGGGCCTACGATGGCGCACGTGAGCGGGTACGACGCATTCGCCCCCGTCTACGACGCGTTCGCGGCGGCGATGACCGAGGACGTGCCGTTCTACGTCGAGCTCGCTGCGGCTGCGCGCGGGCCTGTCGTCGAGCTGGCGGTCGGCACGGGTCGCGTGGCGATCCCGATCGCCGAGCGCACCGGCCGCCGCGTGATCGGCATCGACGTGTCCGCCGAGATGCTCGAGGTCGCACGGCGTCACGCAGCGGACGCGGGGATCGAGCTCGAGCTGCGTCAGGGCGACATGACCGAGCTCGCCCTGGACGAGCCGACCGATCTCGTGATCTGCCCGTTCCGGGCGATGCTGCACCTCCCCGGCCACGACGCCCGCGTCGACGTGATGAGGCGCGTGCGGGCGGCGCTCGTCCCGGGCGGCCGCTTCGCGTGGAACGCGTTCGTCTTCGATCCGGCGATCGCCGCCGAGATCGGCGGCGTCTGGCGCGACGAGGGCGGCGTCCGGCACCGCTCGACGTACGACTTCGACGAGCGGCGGATCGACCTCGAGCTCGAGAGCGGCGCGAGCGTGCCGCTCTGGTGGGTCGATCGCGACGAGTGGGAGGCGGCGATCGCGGAGGCCGGGCTCGAGATCGAGGCGCTGTACGGCTGGTTCGACCGCCGCCCGTTCGACGACACGAGCCGCGAGTTCGTCTACGTCGCGCGTCGGCCGGCATGAGCGACGGCGCGCTGTACGACCGGATCGCCGGGATCTACGACCCGTGGTCGGTGTCCGTCACCGAGGACGTGGAGCTCTACGTCGAGGAGGCGCTGGCGTCGGGCGGTCCCGTCGTCGAGCTGGCCGTCGGGACGGGGCGGATCGCGGTGCCCACCGCGAAGGCCGGGATCGGCGTGATCGGCGTCGACCAGTCGCCGGGAATGCTCTCGGTCGCGCGCGCGTACGCGGAGCGCGAGGGCGTCGCGGGACGTCTCGACCTCCGGGTCGGCGACCTGCGCGAGCCGCCGGTCACCGAGCGCGTTCCGCTCGTGACGATCCCGTTCCGGTCGATGCTCCACATGGCCGACGACGACGACCGGGGCCGGGCGCTCGGCGCCGCGGCCGCGATGCTCGAGCCCGGAGGCCGGCTCGTGTTCGACGTGTTCGCGCCGAGCGACGCAGGACATCGCGGAGACCGACGGCCTGTGGCTGGAGCGCGAGCCCGGGATCTTCGAGCGCGCCGACTGGGATCCGCGCGAGCGGAAGCTCGTCCTCTCCGTTCGGGGGCGCGAGGAGGCGGCGACGATGGAGCTCCACTGGCTCTCCGCGCCGGAGTGGAACGCCCTCATCGAGGACGCGGGCTTCGAGGTCGAGGCGCTGTACGGCTGGTTCGACCGGCGGCCCTTCGAGGGCGGCGAGGACCAGATCTGGATCTGCCGGCGCCGTGAGCGCTAGAGGAGCTCGAGCACGTCGCCGACGCGCACGATCCCCGGCTCGAGCACCTCGGCGTAGACCCCGAGACACGCCTCGCCGTCGACGAAGCCGCGCTTCTCGATCAGCTCGCGGAGGACGTCGCGGTCGCGGACGCCCGTGTCCGGGCTGGCCGACGGGACCGCGCAGCGGGGTGTCGGCACGCCGACGAGCAGCGTGGCCTCCCCCACCCGGACGCGTCGGCTTCCCCAGGCCTCCTCGCCGAGCGCGTCGAGCCCGTCGAGCTCGAGCAGCATCCGGAACCTGCGGCCGTCGCCGTCGATGAGCCCGAGCGGACGCGTGCGAGACGAGCGTCGCCGGCCGAGAGTCCGTCGCCCAGGCGCCGTCGTCCCGCTCGACGAGCGTCAGCGAGCGGCCGACGAGGTCGGAGAAGGCATCGGCCCACGGGCCGGTGACGACGCGACCGCGGACGAGCCGTCCGTAGACCTCCACGAGCGCGGCGCCGTTCGGCACCGCCTCGTCCTCGACGAGGGTGCCGTCCGGCATCGTCACCGCGAGTCGCCGCTCGCCCGCATCCCAGGTCGCGGACGCGCGCACGAGGCTCGTGTCCCGCTTGCCGTTGTAGAGCCGCTGCCCGTCGTCGACGAGCAGGAACCGGCGATCCTCGCGTGCGCCGTCCGGGCCGAGCTCGACCTCGTCCGGATGGTGGAGGCGCAGGCTCTTGACCGGCGTCACGTTGATCCGGGCGACGCGGATGCTCATCGCCCGATGCTACGGCCGGAGTCGGCTGTGTAGGATCGGCGCCGATGGTGTGGATCGTGATCCTCGTGATCGTCGCGCTGCTCGTCATCGCGCTGATCACGCTCTACAACCGCTTCGTCCGGCTTCGGAACCGCGTCGACAACGCGTGGGCGCAGATCGAGGTCCAGCTCAAGCGCCGCTGGGACCTGATCCCGAACCTCGTCGAGACGGTGAAGGGCTACGCCGAGCACGAGCGCGGCACGTTCGAGGCGGTCACCGAGGCGCGCGCGAACGCGCAGCGGGCGCAGGGCCCGGCCGAGACGGCCGCCGCCGAGGGGATCCTCGGCGCAGCGCTGGGTCGGCTCTTCGCGGTCGCCGAGGCCTATCCCGAGCTCCAGGCGGACGAGAACTTCCGCCAGCTCCAGGACGAGCTCGCGGGGACGGAGAACCGGATCGCCGTGTCGCGGCAGGTCTACAACGACACCGTCCTCACCTACAACAACGCGATCCAGACGTTCCCGGGTGTCGTGCTCGCAGGACCGTTCAACTTCGAGAAGCGCGAGTTCTTCGAGACCGACGTGACGCAGCGCGAGGCCCCGCAGGTGGACTTCGGCGCGGACGCCGCGCCGCAGCGCCGGCAGCGCCTGCCGCGCCTCCCGCCCCGCCCGCAGACCCGGGCACGGGCGGCGCACCCGGTGGCACGTAGGCTCGGCGTCCTCGCGGCAGCGGCAGCAGCCGCGCTCACGCTCGCGGGGGTCGCCCAGGGCCAGACCTACGAGCTCGTCTCGAGTGACGTCCAGGCGAACGTCCGCCCCGACGGCTCGGTGGCCGTCGACGAGGCGATCACCGTCGCGTTCTCCGGCTCGTTCACGTACGGCTTCCGGGAGGTCCCGTTGCGGGACGGCGAGCGCATCGACGAGATCGGCGTCACGGAGAACGGCCGGCCGTTCCAGCCGGGGGCGTCGACCGAGCTCGCAGCCCGGCGGACCGCCGGGCACGTTCGGCGTCGAGGATCTCGGCGGGCGCGTCCGTGTCGTCTGGCGGTTCACCTCGGACGGCTTCGCGCAACGGACGTTCGTCATCCACTACCGGATCGCCGGTCTCGCGACCGGCTACGACGACGTCGTCGACGTCAACCTCAAGGTCTGGGGCGACGAGTGGGAGCAGCGCCTCGGCCGGCTGACGGCGACGATGCGCGGCCCGGGCGACGTCGTGCGCGCCTGGGGCCACCCGGTCTGGGTGCGCGGCGACGTGACGATCGACGGACGCGCAGCCATCCTCCGGGCGCTCGACGTCGACGCGGGCCAGTTCGTGGAGCTCCGGACGCTCTACCCACGTGACGCGTTCACCTCGACGGCCGGGATGAAGGTGGAGCAGGGCAACGGCCTCGACAAGATCGTCGAGGAGGAGCTCGACGATGCCGCCGCGTACGAGCGCGACAAGGAGCGGATCGACGACGCGAAGGCGCATCCCTGGCGCTCGGCCCTGATCGTCCTTGCGATCGGGACGATCCCCGCGTTCCTCATCGCGATGTTCGTGTTCTGGCGCTTCGGGCGCGAGATCGAGACCGGGTACGACCGCGAGTACGAGCAGGAGCCGCCGACCGAGACCGAGCCCGCCCTCGTGCCGACGCTCCTCCGGCAGGGCGGCGAGGCCGGGTCGTTCGAGTTCACGGCCACGCTCTTCGACCTCATCCGACGCGGCCACTACGCGGCGACGCAGGTGACGACGGAGCGGAGCATCTGGGGTGGGCTCCGGTCCGAGACGATCTCCGATCTCGAGATCTCCGCCGGGAAGCCGGTCGAGCTCACGGCGTGGGAGAAGTCGGTCGCCTCGGTCGTCGACAACGTCCTCGACGGCGGGAGCCTGCGCCTGTCGAAGTTCCGCAGCGAGATCGAGGACGAGCGAACGTCGATGGCGCCGCGGTTCGAGGCCTTCAAGAGCACCGTGTCGGGCGAGGTCGGCGCGCGCGGATGGTTCCGCTCGCTCGGGATCGTCCCGCTCGTGGCCGGCATCGTCCTGTTCGGCGCGATCGGCGCCCTCCTCGGCTGGATCGCGATCGACGGGTGGCGGACCGTCTATCCGCGCTGGAGCGACGTCGTCCTCCTCGCCCTCGCCTTCGCGTCGTTCGTGAACGCCGCGGTGCTCCTCGGCGCGTCGACCCGGAGGAAGCTGTGGCGCCGCCGGAGCCGCGAGGCGGCGATCGAGGCGGAGCGCTGGGACGCGTTCCGCCGCTACCTGCAGGACTTCCCCCGGTTGCAGGAGGCCCCGCCGGCCACGCTCGAGCTGTGGGAGCGGCTCCTCGTCTACGGGATCGCGTTCGGGATCGCCGACCGCGTCCTCCAGGCCGCGCACATCGCGATGCCCGAGGCGCTCGCGCAGTCGAGCTCGATCTACTGGATCTCGGGCCACGGCGACCTCGGCGGCGGCGCGTCGGCGATGTCGATCGGCGACCTCGCCTCGGGTTTCGGCTCCGCGCTCGCGCCGCCCTCCTCGGGGTCCGGCGGCTTCGGCGGAGGCTTCTCCGGCGGGGGCGGTGGCGGCGGAGGCGGCGGAGGCGGCGGGTTCGGCTAGCCGCGGTCGAGCGCGGTGAGCGCCAGCGCCACCACGGTCGCCCACGACATCACCTTGAACTCGCCCGCGAGGAGCGCGGCCTCGACCTCGCGCCTGCTCAGCTCGAGCAGCTCCTGCTCCTCGAGGTCGTCGGCGTCGGGCTCCGCGACCTTCCGCGCGCCGCATGCGAGGTACAGGTGCCCGACGCCCGCGCCGCGGTTGCCGTCGACGACGTAGCGGCCGAGCGACGTCCACTCGTCGGCCTCGTACCCCGTCTCCTCGAGCAGCTCGCGCCGCGCGGCCGACCCGGGATCCTCCCCGTCTTCGAGGTACCCGCCGACCGGCGCGAGGGACGTCCCGTCGACCGCGTACTTGACCTGGCGGAAGACGAGGAACGTCCCGTCCTCGGTCACCGCGGCGACGTTCACGAACTCGCGGCCGACGAGCCACGGCCAGTCCTCGATGACGCTCCCGTCGGGCAGCTCGACGACGTGGCTCTCGACGGAGATCCACGGGCTCCGGTCGAGCACCGTCCGGCGCGACCGCGTCCTCCAGGGCTGCATCAGCTCCGACCCTGTCGCGACGCCTCGTACAGCGCGATCGCCCCCGCCGCGGCGACGTTCAGCGACTCGGCGTCACCCGGGAGCGAGATGCTCGCCTTGTGACTTGTCGTCACGAGCTCGTCCGGCAGCCCGGCGCGCTCGGCGCCGAGGAGGAACGTCACCGGTGGCGCGAGGTCGACGTCGGTCAGCGGGTCGCCGCCGTGGGCGACGAGGGCGATGCGTCGGCCCGGGGCGTCCTCCCATCCGATCAGCGGGACGCGGAAGATCGCGCCGACGGACGCCCGGAGCGCCTTCGGCGAGAGCGGGTCGGCGCAGCCGTCCGAGAGGGCGATGCCGGCACCGAACGCGTCCGCGGTCCTCATCAGGGCGCCGACGTTCCCCGGGTCGGCGAGGCGCCAGAGGGCGAGGCAGGTGTCGCGGACGCCGGCCGGGAGGTCGGCGCGGCGGTAGACGCCGATCGCGCGAGCGGGATGCGGCAGCGTCGAGACGCCGGCGAGCAGGGGCTCGTCGATCGTCTCACCGGCGACGAGGAGGTGCACGGGCTCGATCCCCGCGGCCGCGGCCGCCTCGACGAGGTCCTCCCCCTCGGCGGCGAAGAGCCCGCTCTCGTCGCGGTGCTTCCGCTGCCCGAGGAGCTTGCGGACGAGCTTCAGCGTGTCGTTGTCGCGCGAGGTGATCATGGGAGAAGCCACTCGAGCCAGTTGCCATGGAAGTCGAGATGCGCCGCAAGCCGCGGAGGCCCCGGCCACACGCGGAGCTCGAGCTCGTAGGCGTCCTCCACGGCACCCTCCCGCTCGTCGTGTCGGCGGGTGGACACCCAGGCGAGCGGGCGGCCGTCCGACCCGGCCGCGTCGAGCGACGACCGGAGCCGCGCGGCCGCATCCGCGGGCAGGTAGCCCGTCGAGGCCGTCTGAAACACGATGGTGACGGCATCCGCGGGGCGCTCTGCGAGCACCTCCGGCAGTCGCTCCACGTAGTCGCCCTGGATCAGCTGCGGCCGCTCGGGCTCTGCCCGGAGGGTCGCCACCGCAGCATCGAGGCGGCGGACGCGATCCTCGAGCCCCGGCCAGATGAAGCTCCGGAGCAGCAGGTAGCCCTCCTCGGTCGTCGCGTCGACGGGCGCCAGGTCGATCCCCCGGCGGCGCCGCACGTCGAGACTCGGTCGCAAGCAGCTCGGCCGGCACCGGGCGGCCACGCTCGTCCGCGACGAGCTCGAGCAGCGCGTCCGAGCGGCCCCAGCGCCCCTTCCGCGTACACGTAGCGGTAGCGGTCGGCGAGGAGATTGAGCCCCGCGCTCGGGCCGAGCTCGAGCAGCTCGACGGGAAGCGCGGTCTCGCGCGCCACGGTGAGGAACGCGGGAAGCAGCGCCACGCAGCGCTGCACCTCGTTCGTCTGGACGACGTCCTGCCGGATGCGCCGGCGGATCTCGTCCTCGTGCGCGGCGAGGGCCGCGGCGAAGTCGTCCAGGTCGCCGCTGAGCGCGTCCGGCGCGGCGCCCGTGAGGACGAGATGGTGCACCGCCCCGAAGAGCCGCAGCGGATCGTGGAAGTCGGGCGGATCGCCGAAGAACGGCC
>CAVQHL010000025.1:0-178314 GCA_963712255.1 uncultured Actinomycetes bacterium | reverse complement strand
TGAGCCCGACCTACGAGAGCGGGACGACCGGCCGGAACTTGCCGCCGGTGCCCGCGGCGAGCCCCTGGTCGAGGACGACGTCGACCTCCGCTCCGTCCAGGAGCGCACGCGCACGCGCCGCAACAGCGTCTCGGACGCCGTCCGCCGGCTCGCCCTCGACGGTGCGAAGCCGCAGCTCGAACCGGCCGCCCGCACGCTCGACGAGCTGGAAGCGGACGACCTCAGGCACCTCGACGCACCGCGCGACCTCGTCCGGGGTCACGCGCCGGCCACCCGGCAGCCGGACGACGTCGGCTGTCCGCCCGACGATCTCCACGAGCCGCGGCGAGGCGCGTCCGCACGGGCATGCGTCGCGCTCGATCCGGCCGAGATCGCCGAGACGGTAGTTGAGCAGGACCGTCCCGCGGTTGACGAGGTTCGTGATCACGAGCTCCCCGATCGTCCCGTCGGGGACAGTGGCGCCGGTCTCGTCGACCGGGACGACGTGGACGAGATCGTCGTGGAGATGGAACCCGTTCCGCTGCTCGCAGACGTAGCCGAGGCGGAGCGACTCAGCGGCGCCGTATCCGCCGAGGACGGGCACCCCGAGCGCCCGCTCGATCTCGCCACGCCCGAAGCCCGTCATCGCGTCGGCGCCGTAGCGGATCACCTTGGGGAGGTGCACGAGCCCGCCCTGCGCCGCGACCGTCCGGAACAGGAGCTCGAGGTAGGAGCCGAAGCCGACCACCAGGTCGGGCTTCGCCTCCTCGATCGCCGCGACCGCGACGTCGAGCGGGTCGTCCGTCGAGACGACCGTCTTCTTCGGCCTGCCCGGTCGCCACGCGAGCCCGCGGTTGGCACGGTCGACCTGCCGCGCGGTGGCTTCCGGCTCGAGCACGGCGACCACCGAGCCGCCGAACGCCGGGACGCCGAAGGTGGAGACGGGCTTGCTCTCACGCCGACTCCAGACGATGTTCCGGAGGAGCGACGCTCGGTCGTGCGCGATCGGGAGCGGCTCGCCCGTGACGCCGCTCGTATGGACGACGCTGATCTCCTCGTCGGCGACCGCGGCCGATCGCAGGCGGCTCGGATCGGAGGCGACGGCCGCGCGATCGAGGAGCGGCAGGCGTCCCAGGTCGTCGGCGGTCCGGATCTCGCGGGCGTCGATGCCGAGCTCGCGGAACAGCTCCCGGTAGTGCGGGACGGAGGCGGCGGCCTCCTCGACAAGCGCGCGGACGCGCTCGTCACGTGCGCGCGCCACCTCATCGGCCGGCCGGAGAGGCATGCGCATGCCCCCACGCCACTCGCGTAGGACCGTCAGCGTGCCGCCGAGGCGATGGAGAACCGCCACGGCGCCCCGCGTCAGGACCTACACTCGTGCCATGACCATCGACAGCCGACGCATCGCGGTGCTCGGAGCCGGGCGGATCGGCGAGGCGCTCATCGCCGGGCTCATCTCGTCCGGCTGGCGCGCGCCGGCCGACATCACCGCCTCGACGCGGCGTCCCGAGCGCGTCACCGAGCTCACCGAGCGCTACGGGATCGACGTCACGGCGAGCAACGTCGAGGCGGCCGCCGGCGCGGCCCTGGTCGTCGTCGCCGTCAAGCCGCAGGACATCGACGCGCTCCTCGGCGAGATCGGCACCGCGATCACGCCCGATCAGATCGTCCTCACCGTCGCGGCCGCAACCCCGACCGCGACGATCGAGCGTCACCTCGCCGCGGGCGTCCCGGTCGTCCGGGCGATGCCCAACACGCCCTCGACCGTCCACGAGGGGATCGCAGGGCTGTGCGCCGGCGCGCATGCCGACGACGCGCACGTGACGCTCGCCGAGGAGGCGCTCGCCCACCTCGGCTCGGTGGTGCGCGTCCCGGAGCGCCACATGGATGCGGTCACGGCCGTCTCCGGCTCCGGCCCGGCGTACTTCGCGCTCCTCGCGGAGGCGATGATCGAGGCCGGTCTCCTCCTCGGCCTCTCGCGCGAGATCTCGACCCAGCTGGTCATCCAGACGATGCTCGGCACGGCGAAGCAGCTCCGCGACGAGGGGCTCCACCCCGTGGAGCTGCGCGAGATGGTCACCTCGCCGGGCGGGACGACGATCGCCGCGATCCGCGAGCTCGAGTCCGCCGGGGTGCGCGCCGCGTTCCTGAACGCGATCCAGGCGGCGATGGTCCGCGCGCGCGAGCTGGCCGCCGGCGCGGATTGACCCCGGCGCGGCTAGGCCGGAGCCGCGGCCGGCTGCGCCTTGCGGCGCTCGGACGCGATCGAGATCACCACGGCGCCGACCAGGGCGAGCACCAGGCCGACGACTCCGAGGAGGATGTGCCACCCGGGCCTGCTCCAGCGCTCGTCGAGCAGGAGCGTCCCGATCGCGATGCCGACGATCGGGTTCGCGACCGACACGGTGGCGACCGACGGCGCGAGCTTCCCGGTCCCGAGCGAGACCTGCTGGAGGACGAAGCCGAGCAGCGCCCGCGACCGCGAGCGCGTAGCCCTCCCAGTGCGACAGGAGCTCGTCGACCCCCTCGTGCAGGTACTCGAGGGTCGGCTTGGTGAGCGACGCGGAGAGGCCGAACAGGATGCCCGCGACGGTGCCGTAGACGGCCGCCCGCGTGCCCGCCGACGCGTCCGACCGGCCTCCGAAGAACAGCATCGCGCCGCAGACGACGACGATGAGGACGATCACCACGGCCCATTCGCTCCCGGGTGCGTTCTCGTTGCCGCCCGACGGGTCCGCGAAGTAGGTGAACAGGGCGAGGCCGGCGAGGATCACCCCGGCGCCGACGATCTCGCGGCGGCCGACGATCTGGCTCGTGAGGAAGTAGCCGAGCGGGAGGGCGAAGACCACCGTTGTGACCAGCAGCGGCTGGATGATCGACAGTCGCCCCCGGTCGAGCGCGGCAGCCTGGAAGATGTAGCCGCCGAACAGCACCAGCGTTCCCACGAGCCACATCGGGCGGCTCGAGCAGCTTCAGCAGCGAGGACGCGCTGCCGACGCCTCCGAGCTCGAGCGCGCCGCGCTGCTGCAGCGTCGCCGCGAGGGCGAACATGAACGCTGCGATCAGCGCAAGGGTGGCGCCCACGCGGTGACCCTACGGCGGTCGCGCCTCGACTGCAAACGCCTTCGGCGCCCGCCGCGCTACCCCGGCAGGAGCGCGGAGCGGAGCGCTTCGGCCTCGACGCCGCGCTCGCGCGCCAGCGCGTCGAGCACGAGCACGGTGTCGGCCACGGCGACGTCCTCGAGGAACGCGTCGCGTGCCTCGAACGACGCCAGCACCGCGCGGCGAGCTGCCGCGAAGTCGTCGGCACGCCCGCGTGAGAGCGCGCCGAGCGCCTGCGCGACCGCGGACGGATCGAGACCCTCCGCCTCGATGCGGTCGGCGATCGGCCCCGCCTCGGGGTCCCGTCCGAGGACGAGGAGCGCCAGCACCGCGCAGTAGCCGCCGATCGGGCCCGACGCGTCGAGCGCACCGGCGTCGAGCGCGGACTCCGCGTCGGCACGCGCGCCGGCAGCGTCCCCCGCCATCAACCGGCACCGCAGCATCGCGATGGGCCGTCCCCAGCTCCCCGTCGGGGCGGCGTCCCAGCTCGTTCGGTACTCCTCGGCCGCCCGCACGAGGAGCGCCGAGGCGGCGGCCGCGTCGCCGGCCATCAGCGCAGCGAGCCCGCCCGCCCATGACGCGCCGGCGATGCCCGCGAGCCGGAGATCGTCGCGCTCCCCGTCGCCGGCAGGCGTTGCGACCCGCCGGTCGTGCTCGCCCTCTGCCCACGCGCGCTTCGCGACCCAGTCCATGCGCAGAACGTACAGCCGCAGGCTGTGGCCGGCGCCTGATTGAACGGTCAGTCAACGACCGGCTATGCTCCGCCCACATGGCGCGCGAGCTGCAGGAGGTCGTGTACGTCGACGGCGTCCGCACGGCGTTCGGCAAGGCCGGGCCCGGCGGCCTCTTCTGGAAGACCCGCGCCGACGACATGGGCGTCAAGGTCGTCCGCGAGCTCCTCCGCCGGAACCCCGAAGCACCGCGCGGAGCGGATCGGCGACGTCGTCATGGCCGCCACCGCCCAGGTGGGCGACCAGGGCCTGACCCTCGGCCGCGACGTCGGCCTCCTTGCCGGCCTCCCGCACACGGTGCCGGGCTTCGCCGTCGACCGGATGTGCGCGGGCGCGCTGACCGCGACCACCGCGGCGGCGGGCGAGATCGCGATGGGCGCCTGCGATCTGGCCATCGCCGGCGGCGTCGAGCACATGGGCCACCACCCCATGGGCGAGGACGTCGACTTCAACCCGCGCTTCGTCTCCGAGCGGCTGATCGACGAGAGCGCCGCCGTCATGGGGCAGACGGCCGAGAACCTGCACGACGCGTTTCCCGGCGCTCACGAAGGAGGCCGCCGACCGCTACGCCGCCGAGTCCCAGCGGCGCGCGTCCGAGGCCTGGGCGGATCCGGAGGGCGTCTTCGCCTCCACGGTCGTGCCGATGAGCGTCTTCACCGACGAGGGCTGGAGGATCGCCGACCGCGACGAGTTCCTCCGACCCGAGACGACGATGGAGGGCCTCGCGGAGCTGCGGACGCCGTTCCGCGCCGGCGGGCGTGTCACCGCGGGCAACTCGGCGGGCCTGACCGACGGCGCGACGGCGGCGCTTCTCGCCTCCGAGTCCGCCGCCGCGGAGCTCGGCCTCGAGGCGCGCATGCGCCTCGTCGGGTTCGCGTACGCGGGCGTCGAGCCGCACCTGATGGGGCTCGGGCCCGTCCCGGCGACGGAGCGCGTCCTCGAGCGCGCCGGGATCGGGATCGACGACGTCGGCCTCTTCGAGCTCAACGAGCCGTTCGCGGTCCAGGTGCTGACCTGGTGCGACGGGATGGGCGTGGCACCGGACGATCCGCGCCTCAACCCGTACGGCGGCGCGATCGCCTGCGGGCACCCGCTCGCCGCGACCGGCGTTCGCCTGATGGCGCAGCTGGCCTACGGATTCGAGCAGCGGCCGGACGTCCGCTACGGCCTGACCGCGCTCTGCATCGGGATGGGCATGGGCGCGGCGCTCCTCTGGGAGAACGCGCGGCATGGCTAGCGCGGATCCCGTCACGCAGTTCCACCTGCAGAAGCTCGTGACGCGCGTCGGCCCGGTTGCGCTCGTGACGATCGACAACGGCGCCGACTGGCGCAAGCCGAACACCTTCGGCGAGGCGGCGCTGCGGTCGCTCGAGGACGTCCTCGGCCGCCTCCGGACGCGCGACTGGCGCGGGCTCCTCGTGACGGGCAAGCCGCTCGTCTTCGCCGCGGGCGCGGACATCACGCAGTTCCCGGGGATCACCGCAGAGCGCGCGCGGGAGGGAGCCGCCGCCGGTCACGAGCTGTTCGGGCGCCTCCGCGAGCTGCCGTTTCCCACCCTGGCGGCGGTCAACGGCGCCGCGCTCGGAGGCGGCCTCGAGCTCGCCCTCCACTGCGACGTCCGCACGATGGCGTCGAACGTCCGCCACGTCGGCTTCCCCGAGGTGTTCCTCGGGCTCTTCCCCGCCTGGGGCGGCACGCAGCTCGTTCCGCGCCTCGTCGGCGCGAGCGCCGCCGTGAAGCTCATCGTCGACAACCCGCTCAAGCAGAACCGCCTGAGCCGCGCCGCGGACGCACTCGAGCTCGGGCTCGTCGACCACGTGCTCGACCCGGTCGAGTTCGTCGACGAGTCGCTCGAGCTCCTCCTCCGCCGGATCGAGGCGGGCGAGGGGAAGCGCGAGCCGGCGGCCGACCTCTCCGACGTCGCGGATGTCGTGCGGAAGGCGCGCTCCCGCGTCGACGACGCCGTCCACGGACAGGCGCCCGCGCCCTACAGGGCGCTCGAGCTGATCGAGGGCGCGGCGACGTGGACGCTCGAGGAGGGCTATGCCGCCGAGGCCGAGGCCCTCGCCGAGCTGCTGCCCGGTCCCGAGGCGCAGGCGTCGATCTACGCCTTCGACGTGGTCGAGCGGCGGATCAAGCGGCCCGCGGGGATCCCGGAGGCGACGCCGCGGCGGATCCAGCGCGTCGGCGTCGTCGGCGCCGGACTGATGGCCACGCAGCTCGCGACCCTCTTCCTTCGCCGCCTCGAGGTGCCCGTGGTGCTGACCGACGTCGATCCCGAGCGGGTCGAGGGGGCGATCGAGTCGATCCGGGGCGAGCTGGCGGGCCTCGTCGCGAAGGGACGCCTCGGCGAGGGCAAGGCGCGCTTCCTCGGCTCGATCGTCACCGCGGGCACGGGAACCGAGGCGTACGCCGGCTGCGACCTCGTCCTCGAGGCGGTGTTCGAGGAGCTCGACGTCAAGCGCGAGGTCTTCGGCGCGCTCGAGGCGGTCGTCTCACCCGAGTGCCTGCTCGTGACGAACACGTCCGCGCTCTCGGTCGCCGCGATGGCCGAAGGCCTCGAGCACCCGGAGCGGGTCGTGGGCCTCCACTTCTTCAACCCCGTCGCGGTGCTGCCCCTCGTCGAGGTCGTCCGCACGCCCGCCACCGACGACGTCAGCCTCGCGACCGCCTGGGACGTGACGCGGAAGCTCGGCAAGCGCGGGGTGCTCGTGAAGGATGCGCCGGCGTTCGTCGTGAACCGGATGCTCACGCGCCAGTCGACCGTCCTGATGCAGGCCCTCGAGAGCGGCAACACGTTCGAGGAGACGGACGAGGCGGCGCTCCGGCTCGGGATCCCGATGCCTCCGTCGGCGCTCCTCGCGATGGTCGGCCCCCGCGTGGCGAACCACGTCCTCCAGACGCTCAACGCCGCCTTCCCGGACCGGTTCCCGCTCTCGCCGACGCTCCAGGCGCTCGCGGACGGCGAGCTGCCCGCGCTCGAGGCGACGGACGGCCGCGCGAGCGTCGAGGAGATCCACGAGCGGATCCTCGAGGCGCTCGCGGACGAGGCACGTCACATCCTCGACGAGGGTGTCGTGGCGACGGCGGCCGAGATCGACGCCGGCCTGATCCTCGGTGCCGGATACCCGTTCTTCCGCGGCGGGATCACGCGCCACCTCGACGACACGGGGGTCTCCCAGCGCGTCACCGGCCAGCTGCTCGGCTCGGACTGAGCCGGCGCATCTATCCACGTCCGCTCCCTTCGGGTACTCTCCGGGGTGCAGCGACGCCGGCGCGGAACCGCCCGTGCGAGCTGCCTTCCTCGAACGGTTGAGCACGGTTGAGCGGCGCGTTTCGAGGCTGCTGCGCACATGCAGAAGACCACAACCACTTCGACCTCTTCCGATCGCGCTCCGCTCGAGGACGCAGTCGTCCGCGCGGAGCGCTGGTTCGGCGAGCCGTTCCTCCATCCGGGCGAGGAGGCCGACGTCGCGCTCGCACCCGGCACCGCACGGCGCCGTGCGCTCGACGACGCGACCGAGGAGATGGAGGCGGGGCTCCGGAGCCCGAGCCCCGGCTGGAAGGTCCGCTACGGGCTGATGCTCGGGCTCGAGCGGGTGCTCGCCGCCGAGACCCCGCAGACCGCGGCCGGCACGACCCTTCGCCGCCACCAGATCGACGCGCTCACCGGGATGCTCACGGAGCTGATCGCGGCGACGCAGCGGAGCGCGGACGAGAACGGCAACGGCTCGGGCAACGGAGCCGTGGCGGAGCTCGTCGAGGAGGTGGAGGACGACGACGACGAGGACGCCGGCTTCGTCGACGAGGAGCCGGAGCCGACGACGTTCGAGGGCGAGGACCACGGCGCCGCGCGGCGCTACCGCTTCCGCCATCCCACCGCGTCGGGCAAGACGATCGCCGCCGCCGGGTTCGTCGAGTCGGCACGCCACCTCGGCGTGCTGATCCTCACGCACCGCAGGCTGCTGGTCGACCAGTTCCGCCGCGACCTGACGACCGAGGGCTACGGCGACCGCCTCACCGACGCGATCGTGGGCGGGCAGGAGCCGCTCCGGCCCGACCCGCTGACCATCCAGACCTACGCCTGGTTCGCACGGCACGCCGACGAGGTCTCGCGCGACCGCGTACCAGCTCGTGATCTGCGACGAGGCGCACACCGCGCTCGGCGAGAAGACCTCCAACGCGATCCGCCGGTTCGCCGAGCCGCTCTACATCGGGATGACCGCGACGGAGGAGCTCATCGCCAAGCAGGTCTCCGACGTCTTCCCGGCCTCGGTCGACGACCTGCCGCTCACCGACGCGGCGCGGCGCGGGCTGATCGCCCCGCTCCGCTGCCTCCGGGTCCCGCCGGTCGCGGCGATCAACTCCGTGCCGATCGTCGGCGGCGACTTCGAGGAGCGCGCTCTGGCCGCCGCGCTCGACCACTTCGCGCTCAACCAGGCCGCGGCGAGCCTGTACCGCGACCGGTTCGGGCCGACGCCGGGCATCGTCTACGCGGCCGGGGTCGACCACGCCTACAACCTCGCGCAGGAGTTCCGCGCCGCCGGCCTGAAGACGATGGCCGTCTCCGGCCGGACGCCTCCACGTGAGCTCGCCGAGACGCTCGCGGCCTACGAGCGCGGCGAGATCAACGTCCTGATCAACGCGCAGCTGCTCGCCGAGGGCTGGAACTCGCCGCGGGCGACCATCTGCATGCACCTCGCCCCGACGGCCTCGAAGCGCGTCTACCAGCAGCGGATCGGGCGGATCATGCGCACGCATCCGCGCAAGGAGGCGGGCATCGTCGTCGACTTCGTGACGAAGGGCTCCACCCACTCCGAGCGCGTCGTCTCGCTCCACTCGCTGCTCGACTCCGACTTCTATCGCGAGGGCGCGCGCGTCACGCCCGCCCCGCGCAGGCGCTCGGCACGGCGGGCGCGCCGCAAGCTCTCGCCGGCGCCCTGGCTCGTCCCGGTCACGCAGGACGTCGCCCGGCGCCTCGCGGTGATCCAGCGCGAGTGGCAGCGCGTCGACCCGAAGTTCCTCGACGACGACGAGCAGCGCTTCTGGGCGACGATCGCCGGTCGCCAGATCCGCTTCGACCAGCGCGCGGAGTTCGCCCGCAAGTTCACCGAGGGCCGCGCCGGCAAGGGCGCGCTCGAGACGTTCCTCGCGGTCTGCGCGGCCGAGAACCCGAACCGCCGCCTGCGGATGACCGCCCTCGCCGACCGCGTCGCCACGACGGTCGAGCGCGCGGACTTCGACGATCTCGTCACGCTCGTGACGCAGGCGCCGCCGTGGGAGAAGGACCGCGCCGCCGGCGTCCGGATCCTGCTCCGCGCGCTCGGTGACGGCAAGGCGAACGCCCCCGACCAGATCCTCAGCCGCTGGACCTGGCGGCTCGCGCGCTCGGTGCGCAAGACGCTCGACCGCAAGGCGAGCCAGGAGTTTCCCGAGGCGAAGCGGCTCCTCGGCGCGGTCGCCAACTCGCGCGGCCACCGCCACGAGGAGAACGTCTCGCAGCTCGTGAAGATCGCGGCGGCGCTCCCCGTTCCCGTCGGCGCGGCCCTGCTCGCGTCCGCGGAGGGCTACACGCCGCGCGCGAACCAGACCCTCGACCACGCCCGCGAGGAGCTCGGCTCGATCCACGAGATCGCGACGGCGCTCGCCGAGAGCCTGCCCGCGCCGAAGACGCCCGCGCGCAAGTCGCGCCGCCGGCGCCGCAAGCGCAAGTCGGCGGACGTCCCGGCCACGAGCCGGGAGGGCCAGGGAACCGAGCCAACGGGCGAGCCCGAGGCGGCGTCCGAGGCCGCGCTCGTGGTCGAGGTCGACGCCGCGCCCGAGGAGCCCGCGGCGGCCGGCGCCTAGCTCTCGTCCGGCTCCTCGGACGAGGCCCTGCGGTCCCGCTCGCGCAGGAACCGCGTGAGCTCGGCGGCGAGCGTCTCGCCGCTCGGAAGCTCGCCGCCTTCGGAGAACGACTCGATCGAGTCGGCTCGCCGCTCGAGCTCCTCGACGTAGGCCTGCGTGTCCGGATCCGAGGCGACCGCCTCGCTGACCTGCGCGGAGTACTCCTGCTCGGCCTCGTCGAGCTCCGTCGTCTCGATCGGCGTGCCGATGAGGTCGGAGAGCCGGGCGCAGAGCGCCTTCGCGGCGAGCGGGCTGGGTGCGAGGGAGACGTAGTGCGGCACCGCCGACCACAGGCTCACCGAGCGCAGCTCGGCGGCGCGGCAGGCGTCGTGGAGGACGCCGACGATGCCGGTGGGCCCTTCGTAGCGCGAGAGCTGCAGCCCGAGCTCCTCGACGAGGCGCGGATCGGTCGCGGCACCGGTGACCGGCGCCGGCCGGGTGTGCGGCACGTCGGCGAGGAGCGCCCCGAGCGTCACGACGAGCTCGACGCCGAGATCGCGGGCGAGGCCGACCACGAGGTCGGTGAAGGCGCGCCAGCGGTAGTTCGGCTCGACGCCGAGGAGGATCACCGCGTCGCGCTCCGCGCCCGGGATCGGCCCGTGGAGGAACGTGTTCTCGGGCCACTCGATCCGGCGCGTCAGGCCCTCGTCGAGCGTCACGGTCGGTCGCACCGCCTGGAAGTCCATGAACGCCTCGGGATCGATGTCCGCGAACCGCTCGGCGCCCCAGAGGCGGGCGAGGTACGACGGCGGCGACGGTCGCCGCCTGCCCCCCGTCGTTCCACCCGCGGAACGCCGAGATGAGCACGGGCCGGCGAAGCGTCGGCCGCTGCTCGATGCGGAGGTCCTGCGAGGCCATGGGAACAGCGTAACCGCCGAGGGCTACCGGGAATGGACCGGCTCGCGCAGGCCGGCGCGCTCGCTTGCATGCGCGAGGAGCGGCAGGGGCGGCCGCCAGAGCGCATGGGCGACCGCCACGGTCAGGCCCCAGATCGTCGCGCCGAGCGTCACGTGGGCGAGCACGAGCCCCCACGGGAGGGCGTTCCGGTACTGGATCTCGCCGACGATCATCTGCAGCACGAGCACCGCGAGCAGCACCGCGGCAAGCCGCAGGACGCCCGGCGCCTCGCGCCGGGCCCGGATCAGCTGCCAGCCGACGAGCAGGAAGCCGATCCCGAAGACCGCCGTCGCGCGGACGTGGACGTAGACGGTGTCGCGGATCTCGATCCCGAGCCGGTCGACCGCGTCGTCCGCGCCCGGGTGCGGCCCGGACGCCGTGGCGACGGCGCCGGTGACGACCATCAGCGCGCAGCCGACGACGCCGACGATGGCCACGAGCCGGAGCCAGCGCGGCGCCACGGGCGCGCCACGACCGCGTGCGTGCCCCCACGCCTCGCCCGCGACCACCACGGCGAGCGCGACGACGACGAGCGCGAGCAGGAAGTGGGACATCACCGCGAGCGGATGCAGGTCGAGGATCACGGTGAGGCCGCCGAGCGGGATCTGGGCGATCGTGCCGAGGAAGGCGGCGAGCGCCGTCCGCCGCACCCACCGCGGCAGCCCGTCGACCCGGCGCGACGCGAGCCACGTGACGAGCGCGGCGAGGATCCCCACGACCGCGACGACGCGGTTCCCGAACTCGACCATGGCGTGGAAGTCCTTCGCGGGGAACGGGGTGTCCCCGCACCGCGGCCAGTTGTCGCAGCCGAGACCCGATCCGGTGAGTCGCACGAACGCGCCCGACGTGACGACGAGCGCGAGTGCGGCGACCGAGCCGAGAGCGATCCGGACGAACCGTGCGGGTGAGACGGGCCCGCGAAGGCGCGCGGCCGTCACCGAAGCGTCACGCCGCTCCCGGCCTCGACGCGGCCCACCGCGTGGAGCGCGAGCCCGGCGCCGGCGAACGTCGCCTCGAGGACGGTGCGCTTCTCGTCCGGAAGCGTGATCAGAAGGCCGCCGGCGGTCTGGGGGTCGTAGGCGAGCGCCTCGAGCTCGGGCGACGCTCCGCTCGTGACGTGGGCGCCCGCGAACTCGCGGTTCCGGCGGTCGCCGCCCGTCCGGACCCCGGCTGCGGCGAGCTCGACCGCCCCCGGAAGCGCCGGCAGCGCATCTGCGTCGAGGACGATCCGGACCCCGGAGCGAAGCGCCGTCTCGTGGGCGTGGCCGAGCAGCCCGAAGCCGGTCACGTCGGTGACCGCGTGGGGCGAGAACGACCGCAGCGCGTCGGCCGCGTCGCGGTTCAGCTCGCACATGGCGGCGACCGCGGCATCGAACGAGCCGTCCGGCGCGCGCCCCTCGCGCACCGCCTGGAGGACGAGGCCGGTGCCGAGCGGCTTCGTCAGCAGGACGGCATCGCCGGGCTTCGCGCCGCTCTTCCGCCACACCCCGTCGGGGTGCACCGTCCCGACGACGGCGAGCCCGTACTTCGGCTCATCGTCGCGGATCGTGTGGCCGCCGGCGAGGATCGCCCCGGCCTCGCGCGTCGCCTCGGCCGCTCCCGCGAGGATGTCGCCGAGCACGGAGACCGGCAGCTCCTCCGGGAAGGCGGTGACCGAGAGCGCGAGCAGCGGCCGGCCGCCCATCGCGAACACGTCGTTGAGGGCGTTCGTCGCCGCGATCCAGCCGAACGTTCGCGCGTCGTCGACCACGGGCGGGAAGAAGTCCACCGTGAAGACGATCGCCGTCGAGTCGTCGAGCCGGTAGACCGCAGCGTCGTCCGCCGGGTCGAGGCCGACGAGCAGATCGTGCGCTTCCGTGGGGACGATCCCCGCGAGCAGCTCCTCGAGCCGTGCGGCGGAGTACTTCGCGGCGCACCCGCCGGCCTTCGCGAGGCTCGTCAGGCCCTCGACGGTGCTCATGCCCACGAGTGTACGGTCGGCCGCACGGCCGCTGTGAGAGGATCGGGGCCGTGCCGAGCGCACTCGTCACCGGAGGCTCGTCGGGAATCGGCCTCGCGATCGCGCGCATGCTCCACGAGGAGGGCTACGGGCTCACGCTCGCCGCACGCACGGTCGAGCGGCTCGAGGCGGCCGCGACCGAGCTCGGCGCGACCGCCGTCGCGGTGGACGTCCGCAGCGAGGACGACTGCGCGCGCCTGGTCGCGACCCATCTCGAGACGCACGGCGGGCTCGACGTGCTCGTCAACTCGGCCGGCGTGGGAATCGCGGTCCGGATCGGCGACATGCAGACCAAGCAGTTCGACCTCCAGCAGTCCGTCAACCTCCGCGGCGCGTTCCTCGTGACACGTGAGGCGCTGCCGGCGCTGCGCGAGGCACGCGGCTACGTCGTGAACCTCGCGTCGATCGCCGGCACGATCCCCACGCCCGGGCTCGCCGGCTACGGCGCCGCGAAGGCGGCGCTCGTCTCGCTGAGCCGGTCGCTCGCCCGCGAGGAGGCGGAGGCGGGCGTCCGCGTCACCGCGCTCTGCCCGGCGTTCGTCGACACGCCGATGACGACGTGGACGGGGATCGAGCCCGGCGACATGATCCAGCCCGAGGACTGCGCCGAGCTCGTCCGCGCACTGCTCCGCCTGAGCCCGGCGGCCCGCGTCCCGGTCGTCGTGGTCGAGCGCGCCGGCGACGACGTCTGACGCTAGTCGTCGTCCGGCGGGGTGAGCGCGCCGAGCGTCTCGTCGCCGCTCGTGAGCCCGAGGCGGCCGTAGAGCGCGAGCTTGTCGCGCGAGTCCTCGATGTCGAGGAGCCGCATCGTGAGCTGCCCGATCCGGTCGAGCGGCCCGAACGCGGCGTCCTCGACCCGCTCCATCGAGAGCCGCTCGGGGTGGTACGTCGCGTTCTCGGAGACCGTGTCGAGGATCGTGTAGTCGTCGCCCCGCCGAAGCTCGATCGTGACATCGCCGGTGACGGCGCTCCCGACCCAGGCCTGGAGGCTCTGCCGGAGCATCAGCGCCTGCGGGTCGAACCAGCGGCCCTCGTAGAGCAGGCGTCCGAGCCGGCGCCCGCTCGTCCGGTAGTTGTCGAGCGTCGCCTCGTTGTGGATCGCGTTCGCGAGCCGCTCGTAGGCGATGTGGAGCAATGCCATCCCGGGCGCCTCGTAGATCCCGCGGCTCTTCGCCTCGATGATGCGGTTCTCGATCTGGTCGGACGTCCCGAGCCCGTGGCGGCCCCCGATCGCGTTCGCCTCCTGCACGAGCGCGACGCGGTCGGAGAACGCGACGTCGTCCAGCGCCACGGGCCAGCCGTCCTCGAACCGCACGCGCACGACCTCGGGCTCGATCGCGACCGCGGCGTCCCAGTGGCGGACGCCCATGATCGGCTCCACGAGGTGCATCGAGCGGTCGAGCAGCTCGAGCTCCTTCGCCTCGTGCGTCGCGCCCCAGATGTTCGCGTCCGTCGAGTACGCCTTCTCCGCGCTCGCGCGGTACGGGAGGCCACGCTCCTCGAGCCACTCGCTCATCTCCTGCCGTCCGCCGAGCTCCTCGACGAACAGCGGGTCGAGCCAGGGCTTGTAGATCCGGAGCGCGGGGTTCGCGAGCAGGCCGTAGCGGAAGAACCGCTCGATGTCGTTCCCCTTGTACGTCGACCCGTCGCCCCAGACGTCGACCCCGTGGTCGCGCATCGCCTGCACGAGCATCGTCCCCGTGACGGCGCGCCCCAGCGGAGTGGTGTTGAAGTACGTCTTGCCGCCGGACGAGACGTGGAACGCCCCGCACTGCAGCGCGACGAGCCCCTCGTGGACGAGCTGCGGCTTGCAGTCGACGAGGATCGCCTCCTCGGCCCCGACCTCCCTCGCGCGACCGGGCACGCCCGTGACGTCCGGCTCGTCCGCCTGGCCGAGGTCGGCGGTCAGTGCGTAGGGGATCGCGCCCTTCTCGCGGATCCACGCGACCGCCACCGTCGTGTCGAGCCCGCCCGAGAAGGCGATCCCGACGCGCTCGCCGACGGGCAGGGACGTGAGGACGCGCGACATCGGCGGCAGCCTATCCCGGCTCGCTCGGCCGTCAGCGGACCGCGGCGACGGCGCGCTCGAGCTCGGCGACGGAGTACGCGCCCTCGAGCTTCGTCCGGATCACGCCCGTGCGGTCGACGACGTAGGTGAACGGCTCGGTCGGCAGGCGCCACTCCTTGACCCAGCGGTTCACCCCCTTCGCCGGATCGTTGTCCTCGTACACCTCGACGTGGATGAACTGCACGCGACTCGACGCCGGCTGCGACTTCCGCACCGCGGAGACGACGTCCACCGTCGGCCCGCACGTCCGCGTCTGGCAGAACTGCGGCGTCGCGAACGCGACGACGAACGGCTGCTTCGCCTCGAGTGCCTGCGCGACCGAGGTTCGATAGAGCGCCCGGTCCGGTCGCCTCGACGTCGTGAGCGCGGTCAGGTCGCCGCCCGTCGAGGCGAGCGTCGGCGTCTTCGACGGGATCGCCCGGTCGCCGACCGACGGCGCGGCGCTCTTCCGCGCCACGACGACGTTGCCGAGTGCCTGGATCTTCATGCCCCCGACCGGCTCCGCCATGAACCAGTACTTGCCGGGCGTCGGCGTCGTGATCGTCGCGACGTAGATGCCCCCCACGCCCGCGCTCTCGCCGCCGGGCACGCCGATCGGCTCGAGGCGGGCCGTCGCCTGCGCGAAGGGCACCTCCTTGAGGCCGCGGGCGAGCCAGACGCGCGCCGTGGGCCGCTCCACGACGCGGCCCTGCTTGTCGACGACGAGGAACGAGATCCGGTTCGCGCCGACGCTGGTGGTCCGACGTGCCCGGCACGACGGCGACGTCCTCGCCCGGCGCGCGCCAGAGCGCCTCGAGCGTCGTTTCCGCCGCGGGCGTCGTCGCGGTTGCCTCGGTCGCCGCGCCGTCACCGGCGTCCCCGCCTCCGCAACCGGAAACGAGGATCGCCAGCACGACCACGAGGCATGCAGCTGCCGACCGTCTCACAGGCCCAAGGTAGCCGCAGCGAGGGCCGCTGCGGTTCCTAGTCGCCGTCGGAGAAGGTCTTGCCAGCGGACGCTGAACTTCGCGAGCGACGCAGCCAGGAGTGCGGCGTTCACGAGCAGCAGGGTCAATCGAGCTCTGCTCACCTCGGACCTCCTTTCTCAGAAGCGGACGACAGCAAGTGCCTCAGCGGCGTTTCGGTACCAGCGCGCTGCCTCGCGGACGTCTCCCCGACGCTCCGCCAGGTCACCCAGCGCTACCCACGCCCCCGTCCGGTGCCCGATGGACTCCATCTGCTCGAACGCAGAGTCCGCGGCCCGGAAGCACTGCTCCGCCTCGTCGAGGCGTCCCCGCTCCAGCAACGAGCGGCCCAGCACGAGGTTCGACTGGCCGATCTCGTCGAGGAAGTCCTCGCGCCCGTCGAGCAGCGCGAGTGCCTTGCGTGCATGGTCGTCGGCCGCGTCGTGGTCGCCGAGGTGCTCGTGCACCGCCGCGAGGCTTCCCAGGGCCTGTGCGGCGTCCGGCTGTGAGCCGGCCTCGACGGCGAGCGCGAAGGACGCCGTCAGATGATCGATCGCCTGCTCGGGATGACCGAGCAGGAGCTGCAGGCCGCCCAGGTTGAGCATCAGGCGGCCGGTGTTTCGCTCGTCGTTCAGGTCCTGGTAGATCGCCTTCGCCTGCTGCGCGTACTGGCGGGCGAGGACCCAGTGGCCCATCTTCTCGGCGACGAGCGAGGCCTGGAAGTACGTGCCGGCGACGACCCGCGGGTCGTCCATCGCCTGGGCCAGCTCGATCGCGCGCTCGACGTCCTCGCGCGCGGCCTCGTAGTCGGCCTGCCGGCGGCGGCAGCGCGAGCGCCACGCGAGGATGCGCGCCCGGAGGAGGTCGCACGGGAGCCCCGTCCGCTCCGCGAGCTCGAGCGCCTCGTCGAAGAGCGCGATCGCCGTCGGGATGCTCGAGATCCGGTAGCGGCAGCAGCCGAGCCGGAAGAGCACGTCGGCGCGATCCACGTCGGAGAACGCGGGCGACTCGCTGAGCTCGCGCGCCGCCTGGAGCACGTCGATCGCCTCGCGCGCCGATCCGATCTCCTGCAGCGACCAGCCGTGCCCGGCGAGCGCGCGCAGCTCGAGGTCCGGCGAGCCGAGCGACGCGAGCTCCTCGCGCGCCTCGCGGAACGCGTCGACCGCCTCCCGGTCGCGGTGCGACTCGCTCAGCGCCTCGGCGCGGGCGACCTGCGCCTCGACGCGGGCGCGGACGTCTGCGGAGACGCCGTGCGAGAGGAACTGCTCGTCGACGCCGAGCCGCGCCGCGAGCCACGAGACCGTCTCGCCGGTCGGGCGCGTCTTGCCGCGCTCGATCTGGCTCACGTACTCCTTCGAGAAGCGCTCGCCGGCGAGCTCCGTCTGGGTGAGGCCGGCAGCGGTCCGCAGCGCGCGAACTCGCTCGCCGATGGAGGTGACCGCATGGGTCGCGGACCGGGCGGTGACGGCCGGGTGGCGCATGTCGTTGTCACTCAAGCCGCCACCTGCCCGGAACGGCCTCCCCCGATGGGGTGAACCCCTAGATGAAACCCGTCCAACATGGTGAAGTGAAGCATACCCCGGATCACTTGACTGAGCTACTTGACTTTTCCGGACAGGGCCCCTACAGTCAGGCAACACCAGCACCGGCCCAGACGCCAGGGGCGGTGCGGGGGCGCACCGACGGGATCGGCGCCGGAACGGAGAACAGCGTGGCTGGGCCGCAGAGTCACGAGCTCCGTCCGACGCCCCCAAGTGGGGTCGCCTCATCTGAAACGCCCCCGGAAGCCGCAGCCGGGGGCGTTTCTCTTTTCTGGAGCTGCGGGAGGAGGCGCGATGGCAGCGGTCGACTACTTCCTCAAGTTCGACGGCATCAAGGGCGAGAGCACCGACGTCAAGCACAAGGACGAGATCGACGTCGAGTCGTGGAGCTGGGGCGAGACCCACGCCGGCTCCGGCCCGTCGGGTGGCGGCGGCGGAGCGGGCAAGGTCTCGATGCAGGACTTCCAGTTCGTGATGGGCCTGAACCGGGCGAGCGTCGGTCTCATGAAGGCGTGCGCCACGGGGCAGCACATCAAGACGGCCACGCTCTCGGCCCGCAAGGCCGGCAAGGGCCAGCAGGAGTACCTGACGTTCAAGTTCCACGACGTCCTCGTCAGCTCGTTCCAGACGGGCGGATCCGAGGACGCCGTCGTGCCGACCGACTCGGTGTCGTTCAACTTCGCGAAGCTCGAGGTCGAGTACAAGCCGCAGAAGGCGGACGGCTCCCTGGGGTCGCCCGTCGAGTTCAGGTACGACCTGAAGGCGAACAAGACCTTCTAGGCGCGACTCGACCGAGCGCCCAGCCGTGGAGCCAGTCCGCGCCGAGCCCCCTCCCGGGCGCCCCGACCCGCCGAGCGCGGAGAGCCCGCAGGCGGCGGTCGAGCTCGCCCGGCTGCTGCGGAGACGCCGGCTACGAGACGCACCGCATCCAGGAGCGGCTCGCGACGGGCGACCAGCTCCTCGCCCGCTCGCCCGAGTTGCCGTCGTACCTGCGACGGCTCGGCGACGCGGACGAGCTGGCGGTGCTTCTCCGACTCTTCGTGCTCGGCGTTCCCGTCGCGCGCGCGCGCCTCGACGAGCTCGTCGGCGCGGAGCTGCGGGAGCGCCTCGCGGGAGCCGGGCTGCTCGTGCAGGACGCCGAGGTCGTCCACGGGGCGGCGCGCCTCGTCCCTCACGACGAGCTGCTCATCGCCTCGGATCATGCGGGCGGCGCAGAAGCCCACGCCGACCACGTGCCGGGCGTGCATCGTCCGTCCGTCGCCCTCGCCCACCTGACCGTTCGCGGCCAGGGCGAGCGTGCCCTCGACCTCTGTACCGGCAACGGGATCCAGGCAATCCTGCTCGCCGCGCACGCCGAGCGCGTGGTCGCGACGGACGTGAACGAGAGGGCGCTCGCCTACGCGGCGTTCAACGCGGCGCTCAACGGTGTCGGCAACGTCGAGACGCGGGCAGGCAGCTTCTTCGAGCCGGTCGAGGGCGAGCAGTTCGACCTCGTCGTCGCCAACCCGCCGTACGTCGTCTCGCCCGAGACCACGTATCTGTTCCGGGACGGCGGCATGTCCGGGGACGCTGTCTCCGAGCACGTCGTGCGAGCCGACGCCGGCCGCGCTCGCGCCCGGGGCGTTCGCCTGCGTCCTGATCGCCTGGGCGCTCGACCCGGACGACCCGGCCGAGCGCCCGCGGGAGCTGGCTGGAAGGCTCGGGCTGCGACGCGTTCCTGCTCCACACCTCGACGGACGACCCGATCGAGACCGCGACGGTGTGGAATCGCGACCTCCTCGACCGGCCCGAGGACTATGCCGAGGCGCTCGACCGGTGGCTCGCGTACTACCGGGAGCTCGGGATCGAGCACGTCGGCTACGCCTGCCTCGTCCTTCGGAAGCGCCTTGACGGCCGCGACGGCTGGCTGGAGGCGCAGCAGCTGCCGCGCGCGGCGCTTCGACCGGCGGGGCGGCACGTGAGGAAGCTCTTCGAGATGCACGACCGGCTGTCCGCGATCGACTCGGACACGGTGCTCCTCGACCGGCGACTGCGCGTCGTCGACGACGCCGTCGTCGCGCAGGAGACGCGCTTCGCGGGAGGCCGCTGGCGTTCCGAGAATCTGACGCTCCGGCTCGAGAACGGGTTGCCCTTCTCCGCAGAGCTCGATCCAGCCACGGCACGATTGATCCGCGAGCTCGACGGCTCGAGGACGCTCGACGAGGCGCTGACCGCCGCCCTGGACAGCGACGCGACGGCGGCGACGGGTCTCTCGCTCGCTCGACGGATGCTCGAGGTCGGCTTCCTCGAGTTCGCCGACTGAGCGCCGATCGTCCCGAACGAGCGAGCCCTACGCGGTCGGGCCCTGGGGAGGCACCGGGACCTGCGTCCAGGTGCGGATCTTGCCGCCCCGGATGCGGAAGACCGCCGCGGCCTTCGCGCCCGGCGCGTCGCAGCGGCGGTTCTTCCCGTTCGCGAGGACGAACACCGCGGTCGCCCGCTCACCCTTCACGGTGATCGACACGATCCTCCCGGCGCAGGGGAGCAGCCGGTGCCAGAGCGCGATGTCGGCCGCGGTCTCGAGCCGGAGCGCGACGCCGCCCTGCACGAACGTCGCCGGGCGCGAGAAGAGCCGCGCGATGCCGGCGTTGTCGTAGGCATTGAGGCGGGCGCTCCACGCGCGCACGACGCGCTTCGCCTCGGCGGGCGTGTCGGTGCCGGTCGCCGCCGCGGAGGGAATCAGGACGGAGGCCGCGAGGATCGCACAGGCGATCGCGCGCATGAGGGGACGATACGCCCCGCGGGGCGGTGACACCCCGCACCTAGGATCGAGCGCATGAGGCCGCGACGGATTCCGCCGCACTTCGTCGCCGGTTTCCGCGCGGTGATGCCGCTCTGGCTCGGCGTCGTCCCGTTCGGGCTCGTGTACGCCGTCCTGGCGCGCGACGCCGGCCTGTCCCTCGTCGAGACGCAGTCGCTGTCCGTGCTCGTGTTCGCCGGTAGCGCCCAGGTGAGCGCCGTCGGGCTGTTCGGAACCGGAGCGGCCGCCCTCGAGATCGTCTCGACGACGTTCCTGCTGAACGTGCGGCACGTGCTCTACGGACTGTCGCTCGGCCGGCGCATCCCGCTCCGCGGCTGGCGCCGCCCGGCGGCCGCCTACTTCCTCACGGACGAGGCGTTCGGGGTCGTCGCCGCGCGGGAGGAGCGCACGTTCGCGTTCCTGCTGGGCGCAGAGCTGAGCCTCTTCGCCACGTGGAACGCCTCAACGCTCGCGGGGGCGCTCGCCGGCACGGCGATCACCGACCCGGCCGAGCTCGGCATCGATCTGGTGTTCCCGCTCGCCTTCATCGCGCTCCTCGTGCCGCTCGTCCGGACGCGTGTCGAGCTCGCGGTCGCCGTCGCGTCGGGAGTGCTGGCCTACGTCCTCTCGCAGCGCCTGCCCGGCGGCTTGCCGATCCTGCTCACCGGCGTCGCCGGAAGCCTGCTCGGGGCATCCCTCACGCGGGGTCGGCCGGACGACGACATCCGGCTCGACGACGCCGCGCGGGAGGTCGCGTGACGTTCTGGCTCACGGTCGCCGGCATGCTCGCGGTCACGTTCGGCTCGCGCTACGCGGGGCTCGCGCTCCGCATCGAGCTTCCCGACTTCTGGCTTCGGTTCCTCCACTTCGTCCCGATCGCCGTGTTCGCCGCACTGGTGACGCCGTCCCTGGAGGGAGACTTCGGCGAGGGGGAGATTCGAGTGGCAGCGGCCGTCGTGGCGGCGCTCGCGGCCTGGCGGACGGCGAATCTCGGCCTCGCGATCGCCCTCGGGATGGTCACGTTCTGGCTGCTCCGCATCCCGTTCTGAGGGGACGTCGGCTACCCGCCGGTCAGCCAGCGGATCCGCTCGCGCGAGATCGCCTCGAGGTCGCTCGCGCTGAGCACGCCGCCGAGGCGGTCCGCGACGGAGCGGAGCAGCCCGCCGCCGATGAACACCCAGCCCTCGGCGTTCGCGTCGCGGTCGGCCGGGATCGTGCCCGCCTCCTGTCCCCGCCGGATCTCGTCGGCGACGAAGTCGTGGACCTCGCGCATGTGCCGGCGGATCGCGCGGCGGACGACAGGGTCCTCCCCCGCCTCCGTCAGGCCCTGGATCCAGAGGTTCGGCATCTGCGGGCTCCGCCAGGGCGAGCGCGTGCTCGCGGCAGGGGTCCCGGAGAACGTGGCGATCTTCTCCCGGAGCATCGCCCGCGTCTCGTCCCAGGCGACGTCGAGGCACGCGAGCCACAGGTCGCGCTTCGACGCGAAGTGCCGGTACAGCACCGGCTCCGTCACACCCGCCTCGCGTGCGATCTCGGCCGTCGTCGCGCCCGCGTAGCTCGTCGACGTGAAGACGCGAAGCGCCGCCCGGACGATCGCCTCGCGGCGCTCCCCGGCCGGCAGCCGCCGCGTCGCCTGTCGCGTCTCGCTCATCGCCTCACGCCGCCTCGACGACGACGGGCTTCTCGTCCTCGGTGCCCCGCGCGCCCTCGTGCGGGCGGATCAGCCACCCGGCGACGAACGCGCCGACGAGCGCGATCCCGGCGGCGACGAGCAGCGAGCGCTCGAAGCCGCGCATGAACGACTCGATCGTCGGAGGAGTCGCGAGCTGGCCGGCCATGATCGCCCCCATCAGCGCGATCCCGATGGACCCGCCGACCTGGCGGAAGGCGTTCAGCACCGCCGAGCCGACGCCCGACTTGGCGACCGGGACGGCCCGCGTCGCGGCGGCCGCGCTCGGCGTCATGGTCATTGCCATGCCGACGCCGCCGAGCAGGAGCCCGGGCAGCAGCGTCCAGAACGTCGCGTCGGCATCGAGGCGGCTGAAGTAGATGAGCTGCCCCGACACGAGCAGCATCCCGGCGGTCATCAGGCCGCGTGATCCCCACCGGTCGGACAGGCGTCCGGCCCACGGCGCGACGAGGATGATGAGGATCGTCATCGGCAGGAACGCGGCGCCTGCCTGCACGGCGGAGAAGCCGAGGACGTTCTGCATGTAGAGCGAGACGAAGAAGAAGACGCCGAACATCGCGAGCGCCACGAGCAGGACGACGAGGTTGGCTCCGACGTACGTCCGGTTCCGGAAGAGCGTCAGGTCGAGCATCGGCGCGCGCTGCCGGCGCTCCAGCACGACGAACGACAGCAGCGACACGGCGGCGACGACGAAGGCGCCGACGATGCGCGCGGAGCCCCACCCGTAGGTGTTCGCCTCGATCAGCCCGTACGTCAGCGCGAACAGCCCGACCGCAGAGGTGCCGAGCCCCGGCAGGTCGAGGCGCTGGTGCGTCGGGTCGCGCGACTCGTCGATCAGGAGGAAGCTCGCGACGATGCCGATGATTCCGACGGGCACGTTGACGAAGAAGATCCAGTGCCAGCTCGCGTGGTCGGTGAGGAGACCGCCGACGAGGGGGCCGATCGCGAGCGCGAGCGCGGAGACGCCCGCCCAGATGCCGATCGCCGTGCCCCGCTGCCTCGGCGGAAAGGTCGCCGCGATGATCGAGAGCGTCGCCGGGTTCATGAGCGCCGCGCCGGCGCCCTGCGCCACGCGCGCGGCGATGAGCATCTCGCCGCTCGTCGAGAGGCCGCAGGCGAGGGACGCTGCGGTGAAGACCGCGATCCCGACGACGAAGATCAGGCGACGGCCGTAGGCGTCGGCGAGCTTCCCGCCGGTCAGCATCAGCGCCGCGAAGCTGAGCGCGTACCCGCTGACGATCCATTCGAGCTCGGAGAGGCCGACGCCGAGGTCGCGCTGGATGGACGGCAGCGCGACGTTCACCACGGTGTTGTCGAGCATGATCATGAACAGCCCGAACGCGACCGCCGCGAGCGTCCACCACTGCTTGTTCTCCTCGGTCACGAGCCTCGCCCGCATCTGCATCACCTCACGCGTTGTTAGTGATCACTACGTTAGCACCTGCTAACTCGTCTGCGCAGGACGGCCGTTCACGCGGCCGCAACACGCCTGTCCGTACGATCGAGTTGTGCCGGTCTTCATCTGCCCGAACTGCCGTACGCGCTCCGTCGACGTCGACGGGTACGAGGGGTTCACGAGCAACGCGCCGCAGTGCCGCAACTGCGGCTTCGGGTTCCTCTTCCAGCTGCTCGAGGACTACTACCCGGCGCCGTCGACGGCCTTCGTGGTCTGCGACCGCGACGCGCGCGTGCTCGCCGTCGGGCGCGGGGTGTTCGAGCTGACCGGCTACCGGGAAGCAGACCTGATCGGGCGGGACGTCTCCTCGGCCCTCGCGCTCTCCGACAACGCGCCGCTCGAGCTCGTGCGCGAGTGGGGCGTGCGGCGCCTCGGGCAGGAGCTCGAGGTGCGGACGCGCGCAGGGCTCGTCAAGCCGGTGCTCGTCGACCTCTTCCCGGCGTACGACGACGACGGCGGGATCCTCGTCGCGCTCTCCAGCCGCTGAGCTGGCGATGGGCGAGCCGAGCCCCGAGATCTGGCTCGCGCGTCACGGCGAGACGACCTGGAGTCGCGACTGGCTCCACACCTCGGTCACCGACGTGCCGCTGACCGAGCGCGGCGTCGAGCAGGCACGCGACCTCGGCCGCCGGCTCGCCGGACGCTCGTTCGCGCTCGTGCTGACGAGCCCGCGCCTGCGCGCCCGCCGCACGGCGGAGCTCGCCGGCTTTCCCGACGCGGTGGTCGACGACGACCTCGTCGAATGGCACTACGGAAGCTACGAGGGCGTATCGACGGCGGAGATCAGGACGACGGTGCCCGGCTGGACCGTCTGGGACCACCCGACCCCGGGAGGCGAGACGGCCGACGAGGTCGGTGCTCGCGCCGACCGCGCGCTCGAGCGCGCCCGCGGCGCCGGCGGAGACGTCCTGCTGTTCGGTCACGCGCACGCCCTGCGTGTCCTCGGCGCACGCTGGCTCGGCCTGGGAGCGACGGACGGCCGCCTGCTCCGGCTCGACACGGGGTCGATCTCCGTGCTCGGCTACGAGCGCGAGACGCCGGTGATCCGCACCTGGAACGCCTGACTCAGGCGTCGCGCGGGAGGATCCACACCTGGCGCGCGACCGCGAGGACGTCGCCGGACGCACCGTAGAGCGCCGTCCCGGCGAAGAGCTTGCGCCCGTCCTCACCGAGCGGCCAGCCGACCACGACGCAGCGCTCTCCCTCCTCGGGCAGACGGTCGACGCGCGCCGTCATCCGACCGAGGACGATCTCGCCGCGACCCGGGTCGCCCGCGGCGTAGGCGCCCGGGCAGTCGATCGCCGCCCAGACGACCTCCGGCGTCACGTCGTGCGCGATCCAGGTCGTGGCGACGAGGCCGTCGCCGCCCGGGACCGGGCCCGGGTGGATGCCGAGGCCGCTCCCGTCGTCGCGCACGCCGCACACGAAGCACTCGGCGAAGTCCGGCGGCCCCCACGCGCCGACGCCGGCAGCCGCCGCCTCCGCGACCGCCGCCGAGGGCGGTGTCGGAGGCGTGACGTCCGGATCGCCGGGCGTCGCCTCCGCGACGAGAACGTCGCCGTCCTCGAGCAGGAGCCGGTCGCCGTCCCGGCGTACCGTCAGCGGCCGCTCGAGCGGGGGTGGAAGGCGCAGCGTCACCTGCGCGGCGCCGCCGAGGCGCGAGCCGAGGAGACCGGCCGCATACCCGCCGTTCGCCGACGTGCGCGGCCCGCGATAGCGACGGTCGATCGTCACCGTGGCCTCTCCCATCGAGGTACAGTGACGTTTGTGACTGTGAGGCGAAAACCTCTGCCCTCCGCTCCCCCTGCGCGGCAGGCGAGGATGCGGCGATGAGGGTCGCGCTCGCGCAGCTGAACGTCGTCGTCGGCGACCTCGACGGCAACGTCGGGCGAATCGCCTCTGCGGTCGAGGAGGCGAAGCGCGCCGCCGCCGATCTCGTCGTCTTCCCGGAGCTGGCGGTGACCGGATACCCGCCCGAGGACCTCCTCCTGCGGCCCGGGTTCATCCGAGCGGCCCGCGAGGCCGTGGACGAGGTGGCGCGGAGCTGCGAGGGGATCGTGGCGCTCGTCGGCGGGCCGGCGTTCGACCGCGACCTCGCGAACGCCGCGTTCGTGTGCGCGGGGGGCGCCGTGCAGGGCGTCTACCGCAAGCAGTTCCTCCCGAACTACGGCGTCTTCGACGAGCACCGCTACTTCGCCCCCGGCCGCGAGCTCCTGCTGCTCCAGCTCGGCGACGTCCTGGTCGGCCCGACGATCTGCGAGGACGTCTGGCAGCCCGGCCCCCCGGCGACCGATCTCGCGCTCGCCGGCGCGACGCTCCTCGTCAACCTCTCGGCGTCGCCGTACCACGGCGGCAAGGCGGAGGACCGCGAGGAGATGCTCGTCACGCGGGCCCGGGACAACGCCGCGTACATCGCGTTCTGCAACCTCGTCGGCGGGCAGGACGAGCTCGTCTTCGACGGTCACTCGGTCGTCCTCGACGACGAGGGCGAGGTCGTCGCACGCGCGCCCGGCTTCGAGGAGGCGCTGCTCGTCGTCGACCTCGACCCCACCGAGGCGATCGGCCGGCGGCTGCGCGACGTGCGCCGCCGCGAGCTCGAGCGGTCGCGCGCCGGCTCGCCCGTTGCGACGACGCTCGAGCTGCCCGCGCCGCGCGAGGGCTCGGAGCCCGTCGAGGCCACCGTGACGCCGTTCGCCTCGGAGCTCGAGCAGCTGCGCCTCGCGCTGGGGCTCGGCCTCCGCGACTACGTCGAGAAGAACGGCTTCCAGGACGTCGTCGTCTCGATCTCGGGAGGCATCGACTCGGCGCTGACGGCGGCGATCGCGGCCGACGCGCTCGGGCCCGAGCGCGTCCACACCGTCTCGATGCCGTCGCGCTTCTCGTCGGACGCGACCCGCGACGACGCACGCGACGTGAGCGAGAACCTCGGCGTCGACTTCCGCGAGATCCCGATCGAGGCGGTCGTCGCCGCGTACCACGACGCGCTCGGGGGGCTCGAGGGGCTCGCCGCCGAGAACCTCCAGGCGCGCATCCGCGCGACGTGCCTCATGGCGCTCTCGAACACGCACGGCTGGCTCGTGATCGCGACGGGCAACAAGTCGGAGATGGCGGTGGGCTACGCGACGATCTACGGCGACATGGTCGGCGGGTTCGCCCTCCTGAAGGACGTCTACAAGACCGACGTCTGGCGGCTCTCCCGGCACCTGAACGAGCGCGCGGGGCGGGAGCTCATCCCGGTGACGACGATCGAGCGGCCGCCGAGCGCGGAGCTCCGCGAGGGCCAGCGCGACGACCAGTCGCTGCCGCCCTACGAGGTGCTCGACCCGCTGCTCGAGGCGTACGTCGAGCTCGACCGCTCCCGCGAGGAGCTCGAGGAGCAGTTCGACCCCGAGATCGTCGCGAAGACGCTCGCGCTCGTCGACCGCGCCGAGTACAAGCGCCGTCAGGCCGCCCCGGGCGTGAAGCTGCGCCCGCGCGCCTTCGGCCGCGACTGGCGCACGCCGATCACCAATCGCTGGCGCGGCTAGCGGGTCATCTCGGCGAGGGCCTCGACGGTGCGCCAGTTCCGCACCGTGAGGGTCGTCGGGAGCGAGCGCTTCGTCAGCGCCTCCATCAGCTTCGAGCGCCCCTGGCCGTTCGGGACGCTGACGTACAGCTCGCGACCGGAGATCGTCAGCTCGTCGGGCAGGTAGGAGGAGAGGTCGCCGAGCGCGAGATCCCCGAGGTCGACGGCGTCGGCGAGGAACGCGACGACGACCCTGGTCGGGTCGTCGACCGTGTACGGGTTCGCCTCGACGACGTGCGCGAGCTCGGCCCCCGTGCGGGTGACGACCGGGACGTCGTGCCCGGTCGCCTCGCGGATCGCGGCGCTCAGCGAGGCGGCAAGGTCCTTCGCGCGGCGCTTCGGCGCGAACACGACGTTGCCGCTCTGGAGGTACGTCTCGACGTCGGTGTGCCCGAGCGACTCGACGATCGCGCGAAGGTCCGCCATCGCGATCCGCTTGTTCGGGCCGATGTTGATCCCGCGGAGCAGAGCGACGACGCGCATCCCGCAGTGTGCCCGAGCGAGCCCGGCGATCGGGCCGTCAGGGAAGAGGCGGGCGTCGTTGCGCGTCTTGTCTTCCGAACCGCCGCGTCGTACGCTGACGCGCGAATCTCCGCCGAGGAGGAGTCGCATGGGGGGCCGGGTGCTGCACTTTCTCGTCGCCGCTCTGGCGGTCGGCGGCCTCGCCGGCGATCGGGGCAGACCGCGCCTCGCCCGGCTCCGGGCGCTGCAGACGCCGAGGGCGGGATCTTCCGCATCAGCCATCAACGCCGCCTCCGGGATCGACTCCATGGACCCGGCCCTCGCGTCCAGCCCTCCCGGCTGGGCGCTCCTCGACACGACCTGCGCGCGGCTCATGGCGTATCCCGACAAGCCGCCGCCTGCGGGGTTCCGCCTGCAGCCCGAGGTCGCGGCCGACTTCCCGTCGGTCTCGCGCGACGGCAGGACGTTCACGTTCCGGCTGCGCAACGGCTTCCGGTTCAGCGACGGGAGCCCGGTGCGCGCGAGCGCGTTCGCCCGCGCGATCAACCGCATGCTCGCGCCCGAGATGAGATCGCCCGGGCTCCAGTACGTCCGCGACATCGTCGGCGCCGGGCAGGTCGTCGCCGGCAAGGCGTCTGACCGCCTCCGGCGTCGTCGCGCGCGGGAACACGCTCGTCGTGCGGCTCACCCGTCCGGCGCCGGACTTTCCCAGCCGGACGGCGTCGACCTTCTTCTGCGCCGTGCCTCCCACGCTGCCGATCGACGCCGAGGGCCGCGGCGCATTTCCCGCGGCCGGGCCGTACTACGTCGTCGACTACCGGCGAGGCGAGCGGGTCGTGCTGCGACGGAACCGGTTCTACGGCGGAGACGCGGCCCCACCACGTCGACGGCTTCGACGTCGATCTCCGCGCCCCGTCACCGCAGGAGGTGCTCCGACGCGTCGATCGAGGGAGGCGGACTGGGGCCACACGCTCTCCGGGATCTACTTCGATCCGTCCCTCGGGCTCGTCGAGAAGTACGGGATCGAACCGCTCGCAGCTCTCAGCTCAGGCCGGGGCTGACGCTGCGCCTCCTGGCGTTCAACTCCGCGCGGCCTCTCTTCCGCGACAATCCGCGGCTCCGCAAGGCGGTCAACTTCGCGCTCGACCGCCGGGCGCTCGTCCTCGTCGGGCGGCCAGCTCGTGAGCCGGCGCGACCGACCAGTACCTGCCCCCGAGCCTTCCCGGGTTCAGGGACGCGGACGTCTATCCGCTCGAGCGCCCGAACCTGGCAGCGCGCGAAGGAGCTCGCACAGGGGAGCCTGCGCAGCGGGAAGGCCGTCCTCTACGTCAACTGCGAGCCCGCTCCCGATGGCGATCGGCCAGCTCGTGAAGCAGCAGCTCGGCGGAGATCGGGCTCGAGGTGGAGGTGCGCGGCATCCCGATCCACAGCGCGTCCGCGGCGTACTTCAACAAGCTCGCCACCCCGGGTGAGCCGTGGGACATCGCGTTCGGCCTGTGGACACCGAGCTACATCGACCCGTACGCGTACATCAACCTGCTCTTCGACCGGCGGTTCGTCGGGGCCACGAACTTCGCGCGCTTCTCCTCGAGCGCGTACGACCAGCCGATGCGACAGGCTGCCCGGCTCCCCCAGGGAGTCGGCGCGGCAGAGCGCCTACTCGACGCTCGACGTCCGAGCTCGCCCGCGACTCCGCGCCGATCGCCGTCGTCGACGTGCTCAACGAGCCGACCCTCGTCTCGCGAGCGCGTCGGCTGCATCGTCCTTCGGCCCGTGCTCGACCTGACCTCGGTCTGCCTCGAGTAGCCGGCGTCACGGCGCCTGGACGGTGACCCAGAGGAAGCCGTCTGCGGCCGCGATCCCGGCCGGCGCGTTGCCGATCGTCGATCGTCGCCACGACCGTCGTTCGTTCGCGGGTCGATCCGGGACACCGTTCCCGCAGCCGGTGTTCGCCACCCAGACCGACCCCGAGCCGCCCGCGAGCGCGGACGGACCGTCCCCGACCGGGATCGTGCAGCGTCGCCGCCGAGCCGGGGTCGATCCGCCTGACGACGTCGTCACCGGAGCACGCGACCCAGATCGCGTCGTCCGCGGCGACGATCCCCGTCGGGCGCTCCCCGACGTTGAACGTCCCGGATCGGGCCCTCACGGTACGTCTTGACGTTGAACCGCTGCACGGTCGCGTCACCGGAGTTCGTCACCCAGATCGGCGTCGCCGACGACGACGATGCCCGCCGGCTGCGTTCCGGCCAGGCCACGTCCCAGGACCGTCCCGGCTGCGTCGAGCCGCGCCAGCGTCGAGTCGGCGAACACGGACCACACCGAGCCTGCGCCGACCGCGACGCTCCCGTACGGGGACCCGAACGACGTTCCACCTGCCGAGGTCACGTGCCGTGACCTGCCCGAACTGGCGGATCGACGCGAGAGACGTCGCCGCGCACGCCGTGCGCCACCCAGACCGCGCCGAGCCCGACCGCGATGCCCGTCGGCGTCCGGTTCCCGAGCGTGGATCAGTCCCGTCGCGGAGCGCCGCGGCGGGGTCGATCTTCGTCAGCGTGCGGTCCTGCGAGGTTGCCGACCCAGAGCGAGCCTGCCCCCGCCGCGATCGGCCCGGGCTGGATCCCGACCGGCACCTCGGCGACGAGCTTGTTCGTCTGCGGGTCGATCACGCCGACGTGGTTCGGTTGGATCGCCCCGAGGCCGCCGTCCGACGCCTCCTCGAGCGACGACGACCGCCGCGAGCGCCGGCGGCGAGCAGCAGCGCGAGTAGCCAGAGCGAGCACCGCTCGTCGCTTCCAGAACGGCGGCGCGACCTCTGCGTCAGCCGTCGGGCGCTCGCGCCGCCCCGGACGGGCGGGAAGGTCTCGGGCAGCCCGTCGGCGGCCGCCTGGTAGAGCCGGACCGGGCGGTCCAGGTCCTTGAGGTGCTGCTCGCCGAGGTCGCGCAGCTGGACGTGGAGGTCCTCCTCCTCGTCCTCGAGCAGCGTCTGGGTCGCCTGGGAGACGAGGATCTGCCCACCGTGCCCGGCCGCCCCGATCCGCGCAGCCCGATGGACGGCGAGGCCCGTGTAGCGCCCGTTGGCGGCCACGGCCTGGCCCGTGTGCAGGCCCATGCGAACGCGGATCTGAACTCCCTCCGGCCAGTCGTGCGACACGAGCGCGCGCTGCCCCTCGACGGCAGCGAGGAGAGCGTCGCGGGCGCTCGCGAACGCGACGAAGAACGAGTCGCCCTGCGTGTCGACCTCGTATCCGCGGTGAGCCGTCGAACGCCTCGCGGAGCAGGCGCTGATGATCGGCCAGCGACGGCGCCGTAGGCATCGCGGAGCTGCTTGACGAGCCTCGTCGAGCCCTCGATGTCGGTGAAGAGGAACGTGACCGCGCCGGTCGGGGGTTCCACCATGGCGCGAAGCGTGAACCGTCCGTCGGACCGCTGGCAAGAGCAGCCGAGGGCCGGCCGTCAGACGCCGACGTCGAGCGGCTCGGCCCCGGGCCGCCCCGGAGCAGCTCGCGGAGCAGCGACGGCAGGCGACGCGGCGCGAACGAGACGTCCGTCGCGGCCTCCAGCTCGTCGAGCGTCCACCAGCGGACCTCGCCGACGCCCTCGGCGCGGAGCTCCTCGGGCGAGAGCCCCGGGCGGATCGCGAACGGCGGTGTCCGGACGAGGTAGTACCGCTCCGTCTGGCCGTCCCACCCGCCCATCGGGAAGACGTGCGTCCGCACCCAGACGCACCTCCCGAGGGGCTCGACGAGCTCCAGCCCGAGCTCCTCGCGGAGCTCCCGCGCGAGCGTCGCGGCGTCGTCCTCGCCCTCCTCCACCCCGCCCCCGGGCGCCGCCCAGACCGAACGATCGGGGAAGTCGAAGCGGACGAGCGCGATCCGCTCGTCGGGGTCGAGGACGAGCGCCCGGATGCCGGTACGGAGCCTCACGCGACGAGCGAGCGGAGCGCCCGGAACCAGCTGAGCCGCTCGTCCCACGGCACGGCGGCGTTCGCGGGAGAGGTCGACGGCAGGACGAACAGGAGCGTCTCGCCGAGACTCGCGTCCTGGAGACCGTGCTGCGGCCGTCCCCCGAAGGGGCCGCGATAGGCCTCCTTGCCGACGAAGCCGAGTGCCCGCGGCCGGAGGTCGACCGCGAGCCGCTCGAGACGCTCCGCGCTGCCGGCGAAGTCGCTCTTTCGGAGGTCCGACGACCCACGCGTCGTCCGGTACGCGGCGTTCGTGATCCCGATCCCGTACCGGAGCACCTCGAGCTGCTCGGACGGGTCGACGAGCCGCGGGGTGAAGCCCGCGGCATGGAGCAGGCGCCAGAAGTCGTTGCGCGGGTTGGCGAAGTGCGCCGCCTTCGCGTCCGAGTGGAACCCGGGGTTGATCCCGCAGAAGACGACGTCGAGCCCGGGCGCGAGCACGTCCGGGACCGCGCTCGGCGTCTCGGGCACGGTGCTCGACGGACCACCCACGACGCCGTTCTAGCCGAGATCGCGCGCCGCGCGCGCCGCCCGGCCTACGCCGCTTCCGCCTCGCGGTCCTCCAGCCGCGCCTCGAACGCGAGCCGGATGCGCTCGGTCAGCACCGCCGTCGCCTCGGGCGCGTCGTTTCCGGGTTTCCTGACCCTGACGGCGTCGTCGCCGCCCACCCAGCCGTAGCACCGGAGGTAGCACTCCTGCTCGTTCAACGGCCGCAACCGCTGCATGGGCCCCAACCGTAGGCAACGGACCGGACGGCGCGGTCCGTCTAGGCTGGCGCCCATGTCCAGCCGTGCGAAGTCGTTCGACTACGCCGTCTCGCTCGACGTCACCTGGGACGCGCGCAGCGATCGCGGCGGCGGTGTCCTCGCGGGGGCGGAGGAGGCCTCGTGGACGCCCGAGCACCTCCTCCTCGCCGGGCTGGCGCGCTGCACGCTGACGAGTCTCCGCTACCACTGCGTCCGGGCGGGCATCACGCTGACCTCGAGCAGCACGGCGCGCGGGACGGTCACGAGGCGCGAGTCGGACGGCCGCTTCGCGTTCGTCGACATCGCGTTCGACGGCTGACGTCTCGTTCGACCCGAAGCCCGACGACGAGACGATCGCCGACCTGCTCGCGAAGGCCGAGCGAGACTGCTTCGTCGGGCGCGTCCCTGGCCGCGACGCCGTCGTACTCGTGGAACGTGGCATGAGCGCGACGCTCCTCGACGTCGCGGCGGCGCGCGCCCGCTACACGGCGCTCGACCGGCGGCTGGCCTTCTTCGACGGCCCGGGTGGCACGCAGTGCCCGGACGAGGTGATCGACGCGATCTCGCTGTACCTCCGGGAGTCGAACGCGAACATCGGCGCGCCGTACGAGACGTCGCGTCGCACCGACGCGCTCGTCGCGACCGCGCACGAACGCGCGGGTGCGTTCCTCGGCTGCGATCCCGGTGAGGTCGCCTTCGGCCCGAGCATGACCGCGCTCAACTTCCTTCTGACGCGTGCGCTCGCGCGTGAGCTCGAGGCGGGGGACGAGGTGCTCGTGACGCGCCTCGACCACGACGCCAACGTCGCGCCGTGGCTCGCGCTCGCGGACGACATCGGGATCGTCGTCGAGTTCGTCGACGTCGACGACCAGCTCATGCTCGACCTCGACGACCTCGCCGCGAAGCGCTCGTCCCGGACGCGCGTCGTGGCGTTCCCCGCCGCCGCGAACTCGGTCGGCACGGCGCCGGACATCCGCCGCGTCGTCGAGCTCGCCCACGAGGTCGGCGCGCTCGCCTGGGTCGACGCCGTCCACTACGGGCCGCACGGGCCGATCGACGTCGCCGCCTGGGGCTGCGACGTGCTCATCTGCTCGCCGTACAAGTTCTTCGGGCCGCACATGGGGATGGCCTTCGGCCGCGAGGAGGTGCTGCGCCGCTGGAAGCCGTACAAGGTGCGCCCGTCCGCGGACGAGCCCGTCGGCCGCCGGTTCGAGCTCGGCACCTGCCAGCACGAGCTCCTCGCCGGCTTCGTCGCCGCCGTGGACTACATCGACTCGCTCGGCTGGGAGGCGATCACGGCGCACGAGCACGACCTGGGGACACGCTTCCTCGCAGGGCTTCCCGGAGGCGTGGCGCTCCACGGGTCGCAGACGATGGACGGTCGCGTGCCGACGTTCTGCTTCAGCGTCCCCGGCCGGAGCGCGCAGTCCGTCGCCGAGCATCTCGCCGAACGAGACGTCGCGGTCTGGTGGGGCAACTACTACGCGCTCGAGACGATCCGCCGGCTCGGGCTGGACGAGGACGACGGCGCCGTCCGCGCGGGAATCGTCCACTACAACACGGCCGAGGAGGTCGACCGGCTGCTGGCCGGGATCGCGGAGCTCGTGTGAGGCTCCTCCTGCTCGGCGGCCCGAAGTTCCTCGGGCGCGCGGTGATCGACGCGGCGCTCGCGCAGGGCCACGAGGTGACGCTGTTCAACCGCGGCACGACGAACGCCGAGCTCCATCCCGAGCTCGAGCGGATCACGGGCGACCGCGACGGCGGCCTCGACGGGCTCCGCGGATCGCGAGTGGGACGCCGTCGTCGACACGTCGGGCTACCTGCCCCGCGTCGTCGCGGCCGGCGCCGAGCTGCTCTCGGGCGCGGTCGGCCACTACGTCTTCGTCTCGAGCATCTCCGTGTACGCGTCGTTCGCCGAGGTCGTCGACGAGAGCTCGCCGCTCGCGCAGCTCACCGAGCCGGGCTCCGAGGACATCGGGGAGAACTACGGCGCGCTCAAGGCGCTCTGCGAGGAGGCGGTCGAGAGCGCGTTCCCCGGGCGCTCGACCCGGGTGCGGGCGGGCCTGATCGTCGGCCCGTACGACCCGACCGGCCGCTTCACGTACTGGCCCCACCGGATCGCCCGCGGCGGCGACGTCCTCGTCCCCGGGCCTGCCTGGCGACCGGTGCAGATCGTCGACGTCCGCGACCTCGCCGCCTGGATCGTCCGTTCCGCCGAGGAGCGCCACACCGGGCCGTTCAACGCCACGGGGCCGACGACGATGGGGGCCGTGGTCGACGCCGCCCGGCGGGTCACCGGCTCGACGTCCCGCGCGGTCGAGGTCGACGACGCGTTCCTCGCCGGCCAGGAGGTCGGCGAGTGGATGGAGCTTCCGCTCTGGGTCGACACCCGCAACGACGAGTGGCGGCGCTTCCTCGAGGTCGACACGTCTCGCGCCGTCGAGGCAGGCATGACGTTCCGCCCGCTCGACGAGACGGTCGCCGCGACGCTCGAGCACGCGGAGCTCGTGGACGGCGTCGGGCTCACGCCCGAGCGCGAGGCGGAGCTGCTTGCCGCCTGGTGGGGCGCTGGGGGCTAGGCGGACGGGACTTCCCAGGGGCCGCCGCTCAGACGCCTACGGGCGGCTTCGAGCCCCGGCGGCCGACGATCGCGTCGAGCGCCAGCCGCTCGTCGATCTCGCCGGGGAGGCCGCTCACGCCGACGGCGCCGATCCGCACGCCGTCCGAGAACAGCGCGACGCCCCCGAGGAAGAACGAGAAGAACGGGTCGAAGCTCGCGAGCTCCGTCGGCCGGTCGACGACCTTCTCGGCGAGAGTGCGCGTCGTCGTGGCGTCGCTCCGCGCCGCCGTGTACGCCTTGCGCCGCGCGTTGAGCTCGGAGTCGAGCGCAGCGCCGTCCATCCGCAGCGCGGCGACGACCTCGCCGTGATCGTCGACGACGACGACCGAGACGGGGCCCGGCGCCTCGGAGACGCACCCGATTGACGATCGCCAGGGCGAGGTCGTGCGTGAGGCGTCCGGCTGCCATAGGGCACGTCTATACCATGCGCGCGTGCCCACGTTCGACCGGACGACGCTCTCCAACGGCACGCGTGTCCTCACCGCACCGATGTCGCATGCCCAGTCCGTGTCGTGCTTCGTGATGTTCGCGGCGGGGTCGCGCTACGAGCGCCGCGAGGAGAGCGGCATCGCCCACTTCGCCGAGCACATGTTCTTCAAGGGCACCGAGCGCCGGCCGACGGCGCGCGACATCGCCACCGAGATCGACGGGATCGGCGGCGAGTTCAACGCCTTCACGGGCAAGGAGCTGACCGGGTACTACGTCAAGTGCGCCGCCGAGACGCGCGACGTCGCGCTCGACGTCCTCGTCGACATGCTCCGCAACTCGCGCTTCGACTCGGAGGAGATCGACCGCGAGAAGGGCGTCATCGTCGAGGAGATGAACATGTACGCCGACACCCCGCGGTCGTACATCGGCAACGTCTGGGAGCGGCACCTCTACGGCGACCAGCCGCTCGGCTGGGACATCATCGGCACCGAGGAGACGGTGCGCGGCGCGACACGCGACACGTTCCTCGGCTACCTCGACCGCTGGTACCGGCCGGAGCGAACGGTCGTCGGTCTCGGCGGACGGATCGGCGACGACGTCCTCGAGCGCCTCGAAGGGCTGCTCGGCGACATCGACGCGCGCGAGACGGGCGCGGCCGACGCGGCCGTGCTACCGACGAACGGCGACCCGGTTCGGATCCACACCAAGCAGTCCGACCAGGCGCACGTCGTCGTCGGCACGCGGAGCTACCCGCACGGCCACCCTGACCGGTACGTCCTCCAGCTCCTCTCGACCGTCCTCGGCGGGGGCATGTCGTCGCGGCTCTTCACCGAGGTGCGCGAGCGTCGCGGCCTCGCGTACTACGTCTTCTCCGGCAACACCAGCTATGCCGACGCGGGGACGCTCGCCGCGCAGGCAGGCGTCGACCTGACCCGGATCGACGAGTCGATCGAGACGATCGCCGCCGAGCTCCGCCGGATCGTCGCCGAGCCGGTGCCCGCCGAGGAGCTCGAGAAGGCCCGCTCGTACGCGAAGGGCCGGTTCGTCCTCGGGCTCGAGAGCCCGCACGCGACGATCATGTTCGGCCTCCGCCGCGAGCTGCTCGAAGGGCGTGCAGTCGAGCCCGCGGAGGTCCTCGCCGGCCTCGACGCGGTGACGGTCGACGACGTCCAGCGCGTCGCGACCGACCTGCTCGCGGGCGACCTCCGCCTCGCGCTGATCGGGCCGTTCGACGAGCCCGAGCGGTTCGAGCCGCTGCTCGCGGCGTAGAACCCCACGCAGCGCCCGGCTGCGGTTGTCACGCCTCCGTTGTCGACGCCGGGTTGACGGCTACGTGGCGACTGTTGCATAGTCGCCGGGTTCCAGGGGACCTCACCTTCGACAGGAGGCCACATGCGACGCATGGTCTCGGCGACCGCGTTCCTCGTCGGGCTCGGGCTGCTCGCGTCCGCCTTTCTCACGGCGACTGCCAGCCCGGCGACCGGAGAGCGTGTACTGCGGTTGAACGTCAACTCGACCGACATCCGCTTTCTCGATCCGGCACTCAACTACGACTTCTACGGCTGGCGTCTGGAGGCAGCCACCTGCGCGATGCTCCTCGGCTACCCGGACAAGCGCGGCCCGGCGAGCGCACGGCTCTACGCCGAGGTCAGTCGCGGGTTCCCCAAGGTGACGAACGGCGGCCGGATGTACACGTTCACGATCCGGCCCGGCTTCCGCTTCTCGGACGGGACGGCGGTGACCGCTGCGAGCTACGCGCGAGCGTTCGAGCGGGCGCTGAGCCCGAAGATGCAGTCGCCGGCGGCCTCGTTCCTCGGCGACGTCGTGGGCGCCTCGGCCGTGCTCGCAGGGAAGGCGACGACGCCGTCCGGGGTCAAGGCGAGCGGCAACATGCTCACCGTCCGCTTGACGAGGCCCGCTCCGGACTTCCTCTCGCGGATCGCGATGCCATTCTTCTGCGCAGTGCCGGCGAACCTGCCGATCAACTCGAACGGCGTCAACACGCCCCCCGGCGCTGGGCCGTACTACGTCTCGAGCAAGACCGTCAACAAGCAGATCGTGCTCCAGAAGAACCCGTACTACGGCGGGTCGCGCCCGCAGCGCTGGGACACGATTCACGTCGCCGTCGGGATGGCCGAGCAGACGAGCTACCTGCAGGTGCGAAATGGCGAGGTCGACCTCGACCTGTACGGGCTCCCCGCGGCCGCGCACACCGAGTTGACCAAGACGTACGGAATCAACAAGAGCCGGTACTTCGTCAACCCGTCGAACTCGATCGGCTACTTCGCGCTCAACACGTCACGCGGCCTCTTCAAGGACCCGAAAGCACGGCAGGCAGTTGCGTTCGCCGTCAACCGCCCCGCCCTCACGAACCTCGCGGGGCTCAACGCCGGGCGGCCGAACGAGCAGATCCTGCCGCCGGGGATCCCGGGGTACCGCGACGAGAACATCTACCCGCTGGCCCGTCCGAACGTCGCCAGGGCGAAGGCGCTCCTCGGCGGGCGGACCGCGAAGATCGTCATGTACACGACGAACGACCGGACCGGGATCAACACGGGGCAGATGGTGAAGGCGAACCTTGCCGCGATCGGCCTCGACGTCGAGGTGAAGGCGTACACGTTCGGCGTCCTCATCGACAAGACCGGGACGCGTGGCGAGCCCTTCGACCTGATGTCGATCGGCTGGTTCGCGGACTACCCCGACCCGTACGACTTCATCAACATCCTGCTCGACGGGCGGACGATCGCGGCGAAGAACAACGTCAACGTCTCGTACTTCAACGTCCCTGCCTACCAGAGGAAGATGGACGCTGCGGCCCGGCTCGCCGGCGACGCCCGGTACCGGGCTTACGGGACGCTCGACATCGACATCACCCGCAACCAGTCCCCGCTCGTGATCACGAACAACCAGAACGTGCGCGAGTTCATCTCCTCGAAGGTCGGCTGCGCGACGTACTCGTACGCGTGGGGCGGTCTCAACCTCGTGCTGCTCTGCCCGAAGCGGTAGAGCCAGGTCTCGCGTCCGGCGCCGCCGTCCGAGGGCGGCGCCGGGACGCGAGTGCCCTTGGGTGCATGCGCGGCTTAAGATGGCGCGCGGCAAGATCCTGACCGGCTCGATCGCCGTCGCCACCAAGGGCGGCCAGGTCGCGCGGCCGTTCCGGTTCAAGGTGCTCTGAGCTCGCGGGCATCGGCGTGGTGCCTGGCGTTGCGCCGGCACCACGCCGCCTCGCGGCTTGCCGACGGCTCGCCGTCTGAACGCGGGCACATGCTTCACGGGTGCCGCCCGACGACCAACGCCCGGAGACGACGCCGCAGGGCGAGGCCCTCGCCGTCTGGGCCCTGTGGGGGCTCGTGCTGCTCGCGATCCTCGTCACCTACTCGCGACTCGCGCCCGAAGAGACGTACAACGTCTCCCGCGAGGGGATCGTCGGCGGGCTCTCGCGGATCGTCGTCGAGCTGAACTTCCCGATCGCGCTCGTCGCGATCGCGATCACCCTCGTCGCGCTCTCCACGCTCCCCACGTCCGCGTGGTGGGCCGGCGGGCCGGCGATCGCGCTCTGCGCGGTGACGGCGGTACCCGGGGTCGTCGACCAGCACGACCTCGACGCCCGCTGGGTGAACGCCCTCCCTGCCCTTGGCGTTGCGATCGCGCTCGGCCTCACGACCGTCGCCGCGCGGCGCGCGGGACGGGGCGTCGCACCACCGCTCTCGCTCGACCGGGCGCGCATCGCTCTCGCCGCGGTCATCCTCGTGATCTCGATCCCGTGGATCGCCGCGATCCTCGGCTTCTTCCTTCCCGAGGGCATCTTCATCATGGAGCGCCCCGCGATCGAGGACGGGGTCACGATCGCGGCGGTGCACCTGGGCCAGCACCACGGCTTCATGGGCGCGCTGATCGTCGCGAGCGCCCTGCTTCTCTCCCGGCCGCGTCTCCCGCCCGGCCGCCTCGCCTGGGCGACCCGGCTCTACGTCTCGCTCGCCTTCGCCTACGGCGCCGTCAACATGACGCAGGACGCCTGGAACGAGCAGCTCTGGAAGCGCGGCACGGTCGACTGGAAGATCCCGGCGGCGCTCGAGCCCCGGCCCGAGCCGATCTGGCTCGTGACGCTCGCGCTCGCGGCGCTCACGACGCTCGCGCTCCATCGGGAGAGCCGGACGTAGACTCGGCGCCGTGACCGAGCGCCCGCGCCCTCGGCTAGACGGGCGCGCTCAGTCCTCGGTGGGTGTCTCGGCGGCGCGGTCCGCGATCTCCTCGCAGACGGACGGGATCGGCGAGGGTGGTGGTGTCACCGAGCGGGCGGTGCTCGGCGACGTCGCGGAGCAGGCGCCGCATGATCTTCCCCGAGCGGGTCTTCGGCAGCTCGGGCGTGAAGACGATGTTCGCGGGCTTGGCGATCGCGCCGATCTTCACCGCGACGTGGTTTCGCAGCTCCTCGAGCATCTCGACGGAGCCCTCGTCGCCGCCCTTGAGCGTCACGTAGGCGACGATCGCCTGACCGGTGGTCGCGTCCGAGCGTCCGCAGACCGCCGCCTCGGCCACCCGTTGGTGGTCGACGAGCGCGGACTCGACCTCGATCGTCGAGATCCGGTGCCCCGACACGTTCATCACGTCGTCGACGCGCCCGAGGAGCCAGAAGTCGCCGTCCTCGTCGATCCGCGCGCCGTCGCCGGCGAAGTAGAGGCCGGGGAACCGCTCCCAGTACGTCGCGCGGAAGCGCTCGTCGTCGCCGTAGATCCCACGTGTCATCGCCGGCCACGGCCGCTCGAGGACGAGGTAGCCGCCGCCCTGCTCGACGCGCTCGCCCTGCTCGTTGACGACGGCCGCGACGACCCCGGGGAACGGGCGCGTCGCCGAGCCGGGCTTCGTCGTCGTGACGCCGGGGAGCGGCGTGATGAGGATCATCCCCGTCTCGGTCTGCCACCACGTGTCGACGATCGGGCAGCGGGTGCCGCCGATGTTCTCGTGGTACCAGATCCATGCCTCGGGGTTGATCGGCTCGCCCACCGAGCCGAGCAGCCGCAGCGACGACAGGTCGTGCTTCGCCGCGTGCTCCGGGCCCCACTTCATGTGCGCGCGGATCGCGGTCGGGGCGGTGTAGAGGATCGTCACGCCGTAGCGCTCGACGATCGACCACCAGCGCTCCTTGTCGGGGAAGTCGGGCGTCCCCTCGTAGAGCACCGACGTCGTCCCGTTGCAGAGCGGCCCGTAGACGATGTAGCTGTGGCCGGTGATCCAGCCGATGTCGGCGGCGCACCAGTAGACGTCCGTCTCCGGCTTCAGGTCGAAGACGTAGTGGTGCGTCGTGGCGGCACCCACGAGGTAGCCGGCGGTCGTGTGCACGATCCCCTTCGGCTTCGCCGTGGTGCCGGACGTGTACATGAGGAAGAGCAGGTCCTCGCTGTCCATCGGCTCGCACGGGCACGTCGCCGGGTCGTCCGGGACGTCGACGTCGTGGTACCAGCGGTCGCGCCCGTCGGTCATCGGCACCTCGTTCCCGGTGCGCCGGACGACGAGGCACGAGTGCACGCCGGGCGCGGCCGCCATCGCGTCGTCGGCGGTGCGCTTGAGCGGCACCGTCGACCCGCGGCGCCAGGCCTCGTCCTGCGTGACGAGCACCTCGCAGCCCATGTCGTTCATGCGATCCGAGAGCGAGTCGGCCGAGAACCCGCCGAAGACCACCGTGTGCGGCGCGCCCAGCCGCGTGCAGGCGAGCATCGCGACCGCAAGCTCGGGAACCATCCCCATGTAGATCGCGACCCGCGTCCCCTTCGCGACCCCGAGCTCCCGAAGCGCGTTCGCCATGCGCACGACGTCCCGCTGGAGATCCGCGTACGTGATCGTGCGCGTGTCGCCCGGCTCGCCCTCCCAGTGGTAGGCGACCCGGTCGCCCAGCCCGGCCTCGACATGGCGGTCGACGCAGTTGTGCGCGACGTTCAGCTTCCCGCCGAGGATACCACTTCGCGTACGGCAGCGACCACTCCGAGAGCGTCGTCCACGGCTCGAGCCAGGTCACGCGCTCACGTGCCTGCTCGGCCCAGAACGCGTCCGGCTCGACGTCGTAGATCTCCGGCCCGGCATTGGCCTCGGCGGCGAAGGCGGGGTCGGGCGGGAAGCGCCGCTCCTCGTCGAGGAGCGTCTCGATCGCCCGCTCGGTCATCGCGCGGCGGTGTCCAGCGCGAGCGCGGGTCGAGCCCGTACGGGAAGTCGGTGATCGTCTCGCAGCCGTTCTCGGTGACGAGCAGGAGGTCCTCGACGCGGACGCCGCCGAAGCGGTGCCGGTACAGGCCGGGCTCGAGGGTCACGACGTCGCCCGCGACGAGCTCGTGGCCGGCTCTTCCGAGGTTCGGCGACTCGTGGACGTCGAGCCCGACCCCGTGGCCGAGCCCGTGGTAGAAGCCGTCGCGGAGCACCGTCCCCTCGGGGACGGACAGCGCGGTCGGCTGCCCACGCTCCTCGAAGAACGAGGAGACCGCCCGGTGCACCGCGGTCCCGTCGACCCCCGGCGCGAGCATCTCGCGCGAGAGCTCGAGCGCCTCCATGCAGAGCGCGTGCCACTCGACGATCGTCGGGTCGGGCGTGCCGACGGTGAACGTCCGCGTCATGTCCGAGAAGCAGCCGCTGTCGACGTGTCGCGGAAAGAGATCGCAGACGACGTGGTCGTCGTTGGCGAGCCGGCCGGAGCCGTGATCGTGGCCGTCGGCCGCCTGCGGGCCATGGGCGGCGATCAGGTCGTCGCCGCTGCATCCGTGCGCGGCGAACACGTCGATGGCAGCCGCCCGGAGGCGCTCGGACGTGAGCGGCTCGCCGTCGGCGACGCGGCCCTCGTCGCTCGGCTCGGAGCCGGCGAGGAGCGCTGCGATCGCGGCCATCCCCGCCTCGGCCGCACGCGACGCGATCCGGATCCCCTCGAGCTGGCGCGGCGTCTTGCGGCGGCGGCGGTCGTCGAAGTACCGCTGGTCGACGGTCAGCTCGACGCCGTCGGCCCGGAGCGCATCCGCGTGGCGGAGGGGAAACGACGCCGGCACCACCGCGTCGCGGAGCCCGAGCGAGCGCGCGACGCGCACCGTGATCGTCGGCGAGATCTCGTAGTAAGTCGACACCGTCCCGCAGGAGGTCGTCGTAGGAGAACGTCTCGACCGGGACGATCTCGACGGTCGGGTCGACCGCGGTGATGCGGTCCCCCTCCACGCTCCAGACGACCGCGATCCGTCGCCCGTCGAGCTCGACGTAGCGAAAGGGGTCGCCGATCGCGACCGAGACCTCGTGCCGCAGCTCGGACGAGCGAACGGAGTCGCCGACGATGAGGACGTTCGGCATCGCCGCAAGCCTAACCACCGACGGCACACGGCCGTCTCGCTAGGGTCTGACGCGTGAGCGGCCCTCTCGACGAGCTGCGCGCACGGCTGGCCGAGGGGGCCGACCTGCGGCGAGCGGCCGGTGTCCTCGGCTGGGAGCAGCGCGTGACGATGCCGCCGCGCGGCACGGAGGCGCGCGCCGACCAGCTCGCGACGCTCGGCCGGATCGCGCACGAGCGATTCGTCGACGACGAGGTCGGCCGACTCCTCGATGCGGCCGAGCCGCTCGTCGAGTCGCTCCCGTACGACTCGGACGATCGGAGCCTCGTCCGTGTCACCCGACGCGACTGGGAGAAGGCCCGCCGCGTCCCGACGGCGCTGCGCGAGGAGATGACGCGGGAAGGCGCGCGCGGGCACCACGCATGGGTCGAGGCGCGCCGCGACAACGACTTCGCGTCGTTCCTCCCCTACCTCCGGAAGAACGTCGAGCTGAAGCGCCGCTACATCGAGTGCTTCGAGTGGTCGGACAGCCCGTACACGCCGCTCCTGGACGACTACGAGCCCGGGATGCTGACGACCGAGGTGCGCGAGGTGTTCGCGGTGCTCCGGCCGGCGCTGACCGAGATCGTCGCGTCGGCACCCGAGGTCGACGCCTCGTTCCTCCGCGGGGCCTTCCCGCCGGACGAGCAGCGCGCGTTCGCGGAGCGCGTCGTCGCGACGCTCGGCTTCGAGAGCGGCGCGTGGCGGCTCGACCCGACGGCGCACCCGTTCTGCACCTCCTTCACGAACCGGGACGTCCGCCTCACGACGCGGTACCAGCCCGACGACCTCGAGTCGGTCTGGTCGACGCTCCACGAGGCGGGCCACGGGCTGTACGCACACGGGATCGCCGACTCGCTCCTCCGCACGCCGCTCGACAGCGCGCCGTCGCTCGGCGTCAACGAGTCGCAGAGCCGGACGTGGGAGAACCTCGTCGGCCGGAGCCGGCCGTTCTGGGAGCACTGGTACGAGCCGCTCCAGGAGACGTTCCCGTCGCTGGGCTCCGTCGACCTCGACGACTTCGTCCGCGCGATCAACCGCGCCGAGCCGGGTCTGATCCGGGTCGACGCCGACGAGACGACGTACAGCCTCCACATCATCCTCCGCTTCGAGCTCGAGCAGGAGCTGATGGAGGGGACGGTCCCCCTCGAGGACCTGCCCGAGGTGTGGAACGCGCGGATGAAGGAGTTCCTGGGCGTCGAGGTCCCGAGCGACTCCGAGGGCGTCCTTCAGGACGTCCACTGGTCGGGCGGCGGGCTCGGCTACTTCCCGACCTACGCCCTCGGCAACGTGATCTCGCTCCAGCTCTGGCGGGCCGTCCGGCAGGCGCTTCCCGACCTCGACGACCAGCTCGCCGCCGGCGACGCGATGCCGCTCTCCGACTGGCTCCGCGACAACCTCTACTCGCTCGGCCGCAAGCTGACGCCGAAGGAGACGATCGAGCGGCTGACGGGCTCGCCCGAGATCGACCCCGAGCCGTACCTCGCCTACCTCCGGGACAAGCAAGCAGCGCTCGTGGCGTGAGCCAGCTGGGCGAGCGGGACGCCGCGGCCGTCCGGGACGTCCTCGCCGCGCTCGAGCGCGACGTCGAGGTGACGCTGGAGCTCGGCCCGACCGCAACGCCGGTCACGCTCCTCGCCGCCGGCGGACGGGAGATCGACACCGGCGCCGAGACGCAACGCCTCGTCGAGGCCGTCTGCGCGGAGTCGGACCGGGTGACGCTCACGGTCGTCGAGCACGACGAGCCAGGGCCCTGGCCGCGCACGACGATCGGGCCCGGCCTGCGCTACCTCGGGATGCCGCTCGGATACGAGCTGACCACGCTCGTCCACGGGATCCTCGAGGCCGGCCGGGCGGAGCCGGCGCTCTCGGCCGCCTCGCGCGAGCGCCTCGCCACGCTCGAGCGGGACGTGACCGTCGACGTCTTCGTCACGCCGACCTGACCGCACTGCCCGCCGGCCGTGCTGCTGGCGTACAGGCTCGCGCTCGCGTCGCCGCGCATCCAGGCGGCCGGGATCGAGGCGTCGGAGTTCGCGGTCGAGGCGGACCGGCACGGCGTCCACGCCGTCCCCGCGATCGTCGTCGACGGGCGTTACGCCTGGGCCGGCTCGGTGCCCGAGGCGGCGTTCGTCGACCGCGTGCTGGCCGCCGTCCCAGCCTGACGCTCCGGCGCGAGGCCTTCTCGAACCAGTGGTGGGCGTACGGGTTGTCGTTGAACCGCGCGATCTCGCGGTAGCCGCCGTTCCGGTACATCTCGATCGCCTCGGTCAGGACACGGTTCGTGTCGAGCCGCACCACCGGCGCGCCGGCGCTCGCGGCGCGCCGCTCGAGGTCGACCAGCAGCCGTCTCCCGAGACCAATGCCGCGCATGGAAGTCGCGACCCAGAGCCGCTTGAGCTCGGCCCACTCCGGAACCCCGTCGTGGCGGTCGTGGAACCGCAGGACCCCGCAGCCGACGGGATCGTCGCTCAGGGTCGCGACGACGAGGAGGCCCGCCGGGGCGACGAGGTCGGCCGGGGCATCGGGCGTCCCGCGCCTCCGATCGAACCCGCCTTCGAAGCGCGCGTCGAGCTCGTCGAAGTACGCGCCGAGGCTCGCGAGCGCGTGCGGATGCTCGGGATCGCACTCCTCGAGGCGGACCATCGAAGCGATGAGGAGCCGCTCGACCTCCGCCATGGCGCTCGCGAGCTGCGCACGCTGCGGAGCGCCGAGCGGTTCGAGAATCGCCTCGGCGACCGCATTCGAGCGGCGATCGAGCTCGGCGCGCTCGACACGACCGGCGCGCGTCAGGCGGGCCGTCCGCACCCGCCGGTCCGCGTCGCTCGACTCGATGGTGACGAGGCCCTCGGTCGCGAGTGCCTGCAGGACTCGACTCAGGTATCCGGAGTCGAGTCCGAGCTGGGCGCGGAGCGAGCGGAGGTCGGCGCCCTTCTGGCCGATCTCCCAGAGGACGCGCGCATGGCCGAGCGGGCGCCCACGCGCGAGGAACGCCTCGTCGAGCGCGCCGACGCGCTGCGTGACGACCCGGCTGAACCGCCGTACCTGCGCGATGTGCTCGTCCGTGATTCTCTGACCTTAGTCAGAGAGCTGTCGCGAGTGCAAGCGTGCTGCGCAATTGTGGTGCCCTGGTGCCGGAGGCCGCCCCTAGACTCACGGCGTGGACGCAATCGGCCGCGCGAACGACCTGCTCGAGCAGTACGCGGCTCTCGCGCGCGCCGAGCTGCCCGCCGGCACCGACGTCTTCGACGTCCACACGCACCTCGGCGAGGACATCGACGGCATGTCCGGCGACCGCGACGAGCTGCTCGCGATCCAGCGCGCCTACGGGATCGTGCGGTCGTTCACGTTCTGCCTCGACGAGCCCGACCGCCACCCCGCGTTCACCGCGGCGAACGACCGCACGCTCGCGCACGGAGCCGCGGCGCCGGGTGAGCTCGTCCCGTTCGTCCGCCTCGATCTCGACGAGACGCCGATCGAGGAGGCGAGACGGTGCCTCGACCTCGGCGCGGGCGGCATCAAGCTCCACCCCCGCGCCCAGCGCTTCCTCCCCGACGACCCGCGGCTCGAGCCGGTCTTCGGCCTCGCCGCGGAGCGCCGCGTGCCGGTGCTCATCCACGGCGGCCGCGGACTGCCGCCGATCGCGGACTCGCTCGCGCGGCTGCTCGACCGCCACTGCCCGCCGGCGCTGATCATCGCCCACGCGGGGATCGTCGACCTCGCCGCCATGGCACGGAACTTCGCCGGGCGGCCCGGAGTCTTCTTCGACACGTCGGTGTGGAGCGCGCTCGACCTGCTCGACCTCTACCGGCTCGTGCCGCCCGAGCAGGTCGTCTACGCGTCCGACTACCCGTACGGGCGCCAGCCGAACTCGCTCCTGCTCGCCGTGCGCACGGCACGGGCCGCCGGGCTGGACGACCGCCAGCTGCGGGCGATGCTCCACGACACCGGCGCCCGGATCGCCGACGGCCTCGACCCGGTCACCCCGACCGCGCCGCGGGGCGCCACGGAGCTGTCGCACCCGGTCACGTTCCTCCGGATCCACCAGTACCTGACGATGGCCTCGGCGATGCTCTGGATGCGACATCCGGCGGACACGTTCGGCGTCATCGGCCTCGCGCTCAACGCCTGCGAGGAGCGCTCCAACGGGCACCGCGACGCGACCGACCAGATCCGCGAGCTGCTCGTCGCGACCCGCGATCTCTGGGAGCTCGCCGCAGGGTCGGAGGACGACGACGTGCTCCGGCGGCGCGCCCAGCGCGGCGCCTTCCGGCTCGTCCATCTCGCGAGCGTGCTCGCGGTGACGACGCCTCGCCAGGAGGGCTAGGCGGCTCGGCCGACGGCGCGCTCGACGAGCGTCGCGAGCGCGCGGCGCTTCCAGGCCGACTGCGGGCTTCCCTTGAGCCCCGAAAGCGGGTCGGACGGGTCGAGCTCGACGGGGATGTTCGCGACCCCGGCCGCGACGAGGCGCGTCTCCGCGCCGCGGCGGGCGGCCGCGACCGAGACGAGCGGGAACGAGAAGGCGGCCCGCTCGCCGAGGCGCTCGTAGGCCGACGCGTCCGGCGGCGCGGGCAGCCGGACGCCGGTGACGAGCTCGCCCTGCCGCAGGACGACGAGCGAGCGGTCGTCGGCCGTCGGGCGCCGGTAGAGATCGAGGAGCGGCAGCTCTCGCGTGCGGCGCCGGCCGCGGAGCTCGACCGTCGCGCCGCACGCGGCGAGCGCGGGCGCGAGGTCGGAGGGGTGCGCGGAGATGCAGTCGCCGGGCTCGAGCCCGTGCTTGCGGTGGTCGCCGATCTGCGCGTAGCAGGTGTCGCCGCCGCCGAGCCAGCAGTGCCACTCGGCGCCGCGGTAGTACCAGCACCGCGTGTGCTGGCAGAGGTTCCCGCCGACCGTGCCGACGTTGCGCAGGAGCGGAGAGGCGGCCGACTGCGGCCGCTGCGGCGACGGCGGCGTACGACGCGACGAGCGGCGAGGCAGCGAGCTCGGCGAGCGTCACCGCAGAGCCGATCCGGAGGCCGTCGCCGTCCTCGTCGATCCCGCCGAGCCCGGAGTCGCGGAGGTCGACGAGGAGCCCCGGCGCCCGGATGTTGCGGTCGACCTGACCCGCGAGGTCGGTGCCGCCGCCCATCGGCACGGCGTCGTCCCGCGCGAGCAGCTTCAGCGCCTCGTCGAGGCTCGACGGCCGCGCGTAGTCGCTCACGCGAGCGTCTCCAGCACGCGGGCGGGCGTGAGCGGCAGCGCCTCGGCGCGACGGCCGGTCGCATGCGCGAACGCATTCGCGATCGCGGCTGCGGTCGGGACGATCGGCGGCTCGCCGAGCCCCTTCGCGCCGAGGTTCGGCAGGTTGGCGTCCGGCAGGTCGACGAAGTCGACGAGGATCTCGGGCACGTCGGCGATCGTCGGCACCTTGTAGTCGTCGAGGTGGCCGTTGACCGGGACCCCGGTCGTCGGGTCGACGATCAGCTCCTCGGAGAGCGCGTAGCCGACGCCCTGGATGACGCCCCCCTCGACCTGGCTCGACGCGGCGAGCGGGTTGACGATGCGGCCGACGTCGTGGACGGCGACGACCCGCTCCACGGTCACGACGCCGGTGCCGGGGTCGACGGCGACCTGGGCGATCTGGCAGCCGAACGTGTTCACCCGGAAGCCGTCGGGATTCGGCCCGCGCGCACCGGAGCCGTCGATCGTCGCATTTCCGAGCTTGCCGGTGACCTCGACGATGTCGGCGTCGAGCGCGCCGTCCTTCGAGCGGATGCGCCCGTCCGACACCACCAGGTCGTCCACGCCGATCTCGAAGACGTCGGCGGCGAGGCTGAGCAGCTGCCGCCGCACCTTCCCGGCGGCGCTCCGCACCGCGGGGAGGACGGCGGGCGTCGTCATCGAGCCGCCCGCGACCGGGCCGTAGAGGTTCGGCCCGGTGTCGCCGCCGCGCGACGCGACGCGGTCGAGCGGCAGCCCGAGCTCCTCGGCCGCGACGATGCGCGCCGACGTCAGCGTCCCGGTGCCGATGTCCTGGATGCCGGTCGTCACGAGCGCGCGCCCGTCGGCGTCGAGGCGGATCGACGCATGCGCGGGCGGCCCGCCGCCGCCCCACCAGATCTGCGTCGCGCAGCCCATGCCGCGCAGGAGCCCGTCGGCGCCCGGCTCGCGAAGCGCATCGCGCTCGGACCAGCCGGCGAGCTCGGCGGCGCGGTCGTAGCACGCGAGCAGCCGCTTGCTCGAGTAGGGCAGCCCGGACCCCTGGTCGGTGTCGACGTGGTTCAGCCGGCGCAGCTCGAGCGGGTCGAGGTCGAGCCGCGCGGCGAGCTCGTCCATCGCCTGGTCGAGCACGGTCACGCCCTCGACGACACCCGGCGCGCGGAACGCGTTCTGCGCGCGGAGGCTCGTCCGGACGGGGAAGACCATCGTCCGGACGTTCTCGCAGGCGTAGAGGGACAGGGCGGGCTCGGCGACGGGGAAGATCCAGCCGCCGGCGCCCATCTCGACGACCGCGGCGAGCTCGATCGCCTGCAGCGTCCCGTCGCGGCTCGCGCCGAGGGTGACGGTCTGGCGCGTCCGGGAGCGCCGTCCGCCGACGATCTGGTCCTCGTGGCGCGAGAGCGCGAGGCGCACCGGCCGGCCGGCGGCCCGCGCGAGCTCGGCGGCGATGAGCGCCTCGACGCCCGCGCCCTGCTTCGCGCCGAAGCCGCCGCCGATGAACTCCGAGATCACGCGGACGCTCTCGCTCGGAAGCCCGAACCGCGCAGCGAGCTCCCGCCGCGCGTCGAACATGCCCTGCGTCGAGACCCACGCCGTCAGCCGGTCGCCGTCCCAGCGCGCGACCGCGGCGTGGGGCTCGAGCGGCGTCTGGACGTGCGCGGGCGTCTCGCAGGTCAGCTCGACGAGCACCTCCGCTCCCGCGATCGCGGTGTCGGGATCGCCGCGGACCGTCTCGCGCGGCTCCTCCGTGAACCGCTGCTCCTCGAGACCGGCGTCGAGGTCGAGCGGGGCGAGCTCCTCGTACGCGAGCGCGAGCGCCGCGATCCCCTCGGCCAGCGCGTCCCGCGTGTCGGCGGCGACGGCGGCGACGGGAGCGCCCGCCCAGTGCGGCTCGGCCGTGAGGACCGCTTCGCCGCCCATGGTGAACGGCCCCTCCGGCCCGAGCACGGCGCGGACGCCGGGCACGGCCCGGGCGGCGTCGACGTCGAGGTTCGTCACGCGGCAGCGGGCGACGGGCGCGCGGACGACGCGCGCCTCGAGCATGCCCGGAAGCGCGATGTCGACGGTGTAGCGCGCGGCGCCGCTCGTCCGGAGCGGGCCGTCCGAGCGGGTCGCCGGCCGGCCGACGACCTGGAGCTCCGCCTCCTCGGGCCAGGTCTCGAGGTCGTCGTCCTCGTCGACGAGCGCCCAGACGTCCTCGAAGCGCCCCTCCATCTCGCGCTGCGTGCGGACGAAGCGCGGCCTCACGCGAGCTCCTGTCCGGACGCGCGGAGGATTGCGCGCTCGATCTTCGGGTACGCGCCGCACCGGCACAGGTTCCCGGCGAGCGCCGCGCGGATCTCCTCGACGGGTCGGCTCCGGAGTGGCGGCCAGCAACGCGGTGGCGGTGACGATCTGACCGGGAGTGCAGAAGCCGCACTGCAGGGCGTCCTCGGCGACGAACGCCTCCTGGAGCTCCGCACCGGTGCGGGTGAGCCCCTCGATGGTGGTCACCGCTCGCCCCTCGGCCGCGCCGGCGGGAACGAGGCACGACGCGACGGGCAGACCGTCGAGCAGGACGGCGCAGGCGCCGCACGCGCCCTCGCCGCAGCCGAGCTTGGCGCCCGTCAGGGCGAGGTCGTCCCGGAGGACGCTCAGGAGCCGCCGCGTCGGAGGCGCGTCGACGACATGCGTCTCGCCGTTGACCTCGAGCGTGACGGACATGGTGCAAGCAGTACCGGCGCCGCTCACCGCTCGTCAACTACCCTCCGGCGATGCGCGCGGCGCTCGGAGCCACCTTTGCCGTCCTCGTCCTGCTCGTCGCGGGGTGCGGCGGCGACGAGGAGAGCGCCGCGCCGGAGACGGAGACGACGGCGCCGGCCGCCACGACCGGCACCACGACGACGGACGGCGAGTGCGCGAACGTCGAGGCGCCCGCGCCGCGCGAGGACGGCGGCGCCACCCAGCCGACGGAGCGTCTCGACCCCGAGAAGACGTGGACGCTCCGCTTCGAGACGTCGTGCGGCGCATTCGTCGTGACGCTCGACACGACGGCGGCGCCCGCCACGGCGGCGTCCCTCGTGTCCCTCGCCGAGCAGGGCTACTTCGACGACACGGTCTTCCACCGCATCGTCCCGGGCTTCGTCATCCAGGGCGGCGACCCGACCCAGTCGGGCACCGGCGGGCCCGGGCTACTCGACCGTCGACCCGCCGGCGCAGGGCACCGGCTACGTCAAGGGCGTCGTCGCGATGGCGAAGACCCAGGCGGAGCCGGCCGGCACGTCGGGGAGCCAGTTCTTCATCGTGACCGGCGACGACATCGGCCTGCCGCCCGACTACGCGGTCGTCGGCGAGGTCACCGAGGGCCTCGACGTCGTCGAGCTGATCGGGACGCTCGGTGACCCGGCAACGGAGCAGCCGCTCCAGCCGATCGTCATCGAGTCGGTCACCGCCTCGTCGAGCTGAGGCCGAATGGGCCGGATCGCCGCGGTCGTGCTCGCCGCCGGCGCCGCCACGCGCTTCGGCGCCCCGAAGCAGCGCCTCCTCCTCCCTCGCGTGCTCGAGCGGGTCGCGGAGAGCCCGGTGGACGAGGTCGTCGTGGTCGAGGGCGCGTACGACCTTCGTGACGTCTCGTCACAGGCCGGTGTCCGGCTCGTCCGCTGCCCCGACTGGGAGCGCGGGCCGGGCGCGTCGCTCCGCTGCGGGCTCGGCGCGCTCGAGGACGACGTCGAGGCGGCGGTCGTGCTCATGGCGGACGGGCCCGACCTCTCCCCCGCGGCGGTCGGGCGCGTGGTCGAGGACTGGCGGGCGCACGGCGGCGCGGTCGTCGCCGCGTCGTACGCCGGAGAGCGCGGGCACCCGCTCGTCGTCGCGCGGTCCGCGTGGGCGGACGTCCCGGACGACGGCCTCCGCGTCCTCTCGCCGCGGCTCGTCCCGTGCGACGACCTCGGCGCGCCGGGCGACGTCGACACGCCCGCGGATCTGCCTCCGGGCGTCTAGCGTCGGCCGCTAGAGCGACGCCGACGTGCCCGGATCGGTCGCCCGGAGCTGGGAGAGCTTCGCCATCAGCCCGGGCGGCATCCGCTCGACGGCCGTCGTGCGCACGTACTGGCGGAGCGACGCCTCGAACCGATACCGGCGCCGGCAGTAGTCGCATCCCTCGAGGTGCATCTCCGCGACCGTGACCTCGTCCACGGAGAGCTCTCGGTCGAGGTATCCCTGGAGGAGCTGCTCGCACTTGTCGCAGTCGCTCATGCCGCCGCCTCCTCCGCGAGCTTGGCCTTCAGGAGTCGTCGCCCACGATGCAGGCGCGACATGACGGTACCGAGCGGGATGTCGAGGATCTGCGCCGCGTCGGCGTAGCTGAAGTCGCCGATGTCGACGAGCACGACGACGTCACGGAAGTCGTCCGGCAGCGACGACAGCGCCGTCACGATCGAGTCCTGCGAGAGCCGCTCGACGACGCGGTCCTGCTCCAGCACCTGCTCGCCGCCCGTCTCCGCGATGCTGTTCGCGAGGTAGTAGTCGTGCTCCTCGAGCGGTGTCTCGTCGGGCCGCCGCTGGAGCCGCCGGCCGCGATCGACGTTGAGGTTCGTGAGGATCCGCAGGAGCCACGCGCGGAGGTTCGTCCCCGGCGTGTAGGACTGCCAGCTCCTGAACGCCCTCGCGTACGTGTCCTGCACCAGATCCTCGGCTTCCTCGCGGGTGGAGACGAACCGTCGCGCCACCCGGTAGACCTGGTCGGCGAGCGCGAGAGCCTCCTCCTCGAAGCGGACGCGGTCGCGAGCTTCCATCGCGACCCGACGCGCTCCATCCGACTCGGCCGTCTCCGGCTCGCCCACCGGGGCACCGTAGCAGCGTTACGGGTAGGTGAACGGCCGCGGGGACGTGGCTATTCCCGACGGCCGCAAGCCGTCAGGCGGCCGGGCGCTCGTGGAAGCCGGCGCCGGCGAGCGTCCCGACGAGCGCCTCGCGGGACGTCACCTCGTCGTCCCACGTCAGCGTGACCTCGCCCATCAGGCTCGCGTTGGCCGCCTCGAGGCCGGGCTGGCCCTCCAGAGCGGTCGCGAGTCTCATCACGCAGCGCTCGCAGCGGACGCCGGAGACCTGGAAGGTGTCGGTTGCGCTCGGCATCAGCCCGATCGTACCGGGGCCGAGCTCCGCCGAAGCGCGACCTCGGCCCCCGCCAGCGTGACGAGGATCGGGTCGTGGGTGGCGCAGATCACCGTCGTCCCGTGCTCGCGCGCGAGGTCGGCGAGGAGCCCGCCGACGGCCAGCGTGTTGAGGCTGTCGAGCCGCGCGGTGGGCTCGTCCGCGACGAGCACGGACGGGCGTCCGGAGATCGCCCGTGCGAGCGCGACACGCTCGCGCTCGCCGGCGGAGAGCCGGTCGACGGCGCGCTCGGAGTGGTCGGCCAGGCCGACGATGGCGAGGGCGTCCATCGCCCGCTCGCGCGCCTCGAGGCCGTCGACCTCGCGGAGCGTCAGCGCGAGCTCGACGTTCTCGCGGGCGGTGAGCACGCCGGAGAGGCCCGGCATCTGGCCGACGACGCCGATGCGATCGCGGCGGAACGCCGCCCGCTCGTCCCGGTCGAGCGCCGAGAGCACGGCGCCGTCGACGACGATCTCTCCCTCGTCCGGCGTGTCGAGGCCGGCGAGCAGGGCGAGGAGCGTCGACTTGCCCGACCCGGACGGGCCGGTGACCACCGTGAACGTGCCGGGCGGGAACACGCCGTCGAAGCGCTCCAGGGCCGTCTCGTGCCCGTAGCGCCGCGTCACGCCGCGCGCCTCGACGAGCACGCCGGCGGCGGTCAGCGGCGCCTCGTGGACGACCGGCTCGACGACGGCGTCGCCGACGGTCGGGCGCAGCTCGACGGCACCGGGACGCACGCGGACGACGGCGCGGTCGCCGATGCCGGCTGTCCGAAGCGACTCCTCGGGGACGCGCAGCCAGCCGCCGCGGCCGATGACGATGGTGTCCTCGTCTGCCCGTCCGCTCCTCGCCGACTCGCCCGTCGCGGACGTGGACGACGCGGTCGGCGATCGACGCCGACGCGGGATCGTGGCTGACGACGAGGGCGGCGGCGCCTTCCTCGCGCGCGAGCGCGGCGAGGAGGTCGAGGACGGTCCGCGCGCTGTCCTCGTCGAGCTCCCCGGTGGGCTCGTCGGCCACGAGAAGCGCCGGCGAGGGCGCGAGCGCCGCGCACAGGGCGATCCGCTGCTGCTCGCCGCCCGAGAGCTCGCCGGGTCGCGCGTCCGCGCGGTCGAGGAGGTCCACCCGCTCGAGCAGCTCGCGCGCCCGCCGTGTCCGCTCCGGCGCCGGGACGCCTCGGAGCCCGAGCGGGAGCGCGACCAGCGCCTCGGCGGTGAGGTCTGCCGAGAGCGCGCGCCAGTAGTGCTGGTCGGCGTACCCGATGACCCGGGCGCGGTGCCGGGCGACGACGTGCCCGGGAGCGGAGCCGACGTCGAGCCCGTCGACGACGGCGCGCCCGGCCGACGGCCGCTCGAGCCCGGCGACGACCCGCACGAGCGTCGACTTGCCGGCGCCGCTCGGGCCGAGCACGACGCACAGCTCGCCGCGGTCGACCGCCAGCGTCAGTCCCCGGAGTGCGGCGACGCCGCCGTCCTCGGAGGGATGGACGACGAAGACCTCCCGCAGGTCGACGAGCGGCGTCATGCGTCCGCTCCGATCCGCCCGGGGCCGCGGGGCTCGGCGAACGCACGGCGGGTCGTCAGCAGGACGAGCCCCGCCGCGGCGACGGCGAACGCAACGCCGGCGGCCAGGAGCACGAGGGGGTCGACGGTGGTCACGAGCGGCGGCTCGGGGGCGCTCGCACGCGCGGTCACCGAGACGACGCGCGTGACGAGCCGCGCGAGCAGCACGCCGCCGACGATCCCGGCGAGGACGCCGACGACGGCCACGAACGTCGCCCGGGCCGTGACGACCCGCCGGAGCAGCGTCGGCGTCGCGCCCTGCGCCTCGAGGTCGACGAGCTCGCCCCGGTCGTCGCGGAGGTCCGCCCGGATCGCGAGGGCGAGGCCCCACACGGCGAGCGCCAGCGCCGCGAGCGCGGCCGCGCCGAGCGCGAGCAGGGTGCCGTGGCCCAGCGGATCCTGGCGGGCGTCCGCCTCGAGCGCCGCCCGCGAGCGCTTCTCGAGCACGGCGAACGGCCGCCGTGCGAGTGCCGCCTCGACCTGCTCCTGCTCGCCGTCGGCGACGTCGAGCCAGAGCTCGCTCACCGGTGCCGCGCCGGGCGCCCTCGTGTCGACGGCGGTGGCCAGGGCCTCGCGGTCGGCGACGAGGGCATCCCCCGTCGTCCCGGGGATGCGGTCGACCACCGCACCGACCTTCACGTTGACGGTCTCCCCTCCGACACGGAGCGGAAGCGTCCCGCCGACGCCGCCCGCGATGTCACCGAGCGCGCGCGTCACGACGGCGGTCGGCGGATCGTCGTCCGTCGGCTGCCGCGGGCGGACGCGGGCCTGGCGCTGAGCGGTGACGGCGTACGTCACCCGCATGCCGGGACCGCTCGAGCGGCCCGCCGGCGGTGACCCCACCCTCGCCGATCCAGCCGTCCAGCGAGACGCCCGCCACGCGGAGTGCCGTGGCTCCGCGCAGCGCGATCCCGGCGTCGGCGCCGCGGTCGATCAGACGCGGCGCGACGAGCTCGAGCGCCACGAGCCTCGAGCCCTGCGCATCGCGCGGGAGGCGTGCCCGGAGGATCGAGGGCCCGTCGGGGTCGGCGGCGCCCAGGTCGAGTGTCCGGAACCGGCCGTCGCGCTGCTCGAGGAGCGCGCGGAACGACAGCAAGCCCGGGACCGACCTCGAGCGCGAGATCGGAGCCCGGGAGGATCGGCCCACGGAGCTCGTCGGAGCCGTTGCGCTCGACCGCCTCGACGACGGCGTCGCGCGTGGCGCCCCAGTCGTCCCGCCAGAGCGGCTCCGCGCGGAGTGCCGCCGGAGGCACGCCGAGCACCGTGACGCCGGAGACGGAGGCCGCGGGGCCGGCGCTCGCGGTGAGCCGCGTCACCGGATGGACCGCCTCGACGCCCGGGATCGCGGCGTACCGCTCGAGTGGCGCGGCCCGCAGGACGGGGACGAGCGAGCGGAGGTCCTCGCGGACGACGACGTCGGTCGGCACGGCGAAGGCCGCCTGGTCGCGCTCGCCCGTCTGGAGCGTCGACCGGTACGTCTCGGCGAGGCCCGCGAGCGCGACGGCGAGCGCGAGGAACGCCGCCGCGATCCCGGCGGCGCCGGCCGAGCGTGCGAGCGAGACGCCTGCGAGGCGGGCGCTTCCCCTTCGACCACGCCGAGCCGCCAGGCGCCCGACGGCGGGCAGCAGGCGAGAGGCTCCGACGGCGACCGCGAAGGCGACGAGGCCCGGCAGCACGAGGAGCGTCGCAGGGGCCGCGCCGCCCGAGGCGAGGTCGTCGGCGTCCACCGCACCGCTCAGGACGATCGCCAGGGCCGCGAGCAGTGCGACGACCGCCGCGAGGTCGAGCGTCCCCAGCCGTCCCCGGCGGCCCGGCGCGAGCGAGACGGTCACCGCGATCACGGCGGCGGCGACGACGGCGGTCGCGAGCCCCAGGAGCAGGCCCGTCGGCGAGAGGACGCTCTCCGCGAGCACCGCTCCCACGGGCGCGTCCGCCGCGGCGGCTGCGACGGCGCCTCCCACGCCACCGACGATCCAGCCGGCGAGCGCGCCGCCGAAGCCGACGGCCGCGCACTCCGTCCCCGTGAGGAGAGCGCCTTGCCAGCGACGCGCCCCGTGCCAGGTGAGCCGGCGTCGGGCCGACGCGAGGTCGCGCCGGAGCGCGCCCGCGGCGAGGACGGCGAACGCGACGAGGAGCGCCGCAGCCTCTCCTCCCACGAGGAGCAGGCGGCGTCCCGCGACGGTCGCGACGTGCTCTGCGTCGCGGAGCTCCTCGGCGGGAACCGTGAGCGCCCATGACGGCGACTGCGCCTCGAGCGCCGTCCGTGCGCTGTCGGCCCGCCGGACGAGGTCGTCGATCTGCCAGAGCCGCGGCGTCCCGGCGCCGAGCGCCTGCACCCACGCGTACGACCGGTAGGAGCGCGCCAGCACCGGTGAGGAGACGAGCGCATCGACGCCCTCGGCAACGACGAGCGGCGCCGGGGGCGGCCGGTGGTACTGGGAGGCGTCCCGCAGGGCGGGCGCGAGCGCCGCGTCGGCCAGCGCGTTGTCGGTGGGCGCGAGGAAGTCGCCGAACAGGAGGCTCGAGCGGAGCACCGCCCGGCCGACCTCGACCACGTGGAGCCCCGGCACGTCGGGCAGCGCTCCTGCGCCGCGGAGCCGGAGCACCTCGCAGCGCTCCGCCGTGCACGCTCGAGGCAGCCGGCCGGAGCGGAGCAGGACGTGCGGCGCGAGGCCGTCGACGGCCGCGAGGCCGACGAACCGGCCGCCGACGGTGCTCTCGCGGACGAGCGCGACCGCGGTCGGCTCGCCGGCGGGGAGCGCCGACAGAGCCTGGCGCGCACTGCGGTCGAGCGAGCTCCAGCGCTCGCCCCCGCTCGCGGGCACGCCGAACCAGACGGCGCGCACGGCGCGGGCGGAGGCGGGAATGCGCTCGACGTCCTGGGCCACGCCGCGGTCCTTCGCGACGGTCGCTCCGGCGAGGATCCCCGCGAGCACGGCAGCGGCGGCAGCGATGCCGAGCGCCGCGACGAGCGCCCCTCCGTCGCGGCGGCGGAGGCGACCGAGCGCGAGGCCGACCACGTACCAGGCGCTCCGCACTAGTGCCCCTTCCAGTGATGCGGCCTCGTCTCTGGCGTGCGAGGAGCAAGCCAGGCGAGGACGCAGGGAGTCCCGATACCCATAGGTATCGGGACGACCGAGGACGACGGATGGCGCCGCTCATCGCGCGCCAGGGACCTGGAGGGCGTCGCTGGAAGGGGCACTACGCCGGCCTCCCCGCGGCGCGCCTGCGGTAGGCGCGCGCCTTCTCGCGGCCGCCGCAGATCTGCATCGAGCACCAGCTCGACGAGCGGTTGCGCGAGCCGTCGTAGAAGAGCCAGCCGCAGGTCTCCTGGCGGCAGGCCTTCATCCGCTCCCAGACGCCGCGAAGCCGCGCCTCGGCGACGACGGCCACGACCGTCGCGAGCCCGCCCTGCGCACCGTCGCCCGCGGGTGCGAGCACCGGCGCCCCCTCGACGAGCCGCACCGCGAGCGGGAATCGCGCGAGCGTCTCGTCGATGTCGCGCTCGCGCGAACGCCCGAGCGGCTCTCCGAGCGTGTTCGCGAGCGCGAGGTCGCGGAGCGCGGCACGGAGCGCGTGCGCCCCCGCGACCGCATGCGAGTCGACCGTCGCGCCGCGCGGGAGAAGCCCGTGGCCCGCGAGCCATGCCCCGAGCGCCTCCGGCGTGGCGATGTCGTCCCGGTCCCAGTCCGGGATCTCGGTGTTGACGAAGTCCTGGACGAGGTCCAGCGGAGCCGGCGCCGGCGAGCGCCCGCCGGGCTGGAAGCCGTGGGTCATGGCGCGACCGTAGCCGGCGGCACCGTCACCGGTCAAATCGAATAGCTGGTTACGACGTCGTGCGGGTCACGAGGAGACGGGCTTCTTGCCCTTGACCCCGTGCACCGGGCGGCCGGCGGCCTCCCAGGCGTAGTACGACGCGCTCGGGCCGAACAGCGGCTCGTACGAGACGACGCGCGGGTTCCGCCCGACCTCCTTCGCCCGCTGCGCGTGCCACAGCAGGTTCGGGTCGTCGCGCTCCTGCCAGACGAGCACGAGGTGCGCAGCGGTCATGAACTCGGCGACGAACGTGCAGCCGTCCGCGGGGCACGGGAACGGGTCGGTGCTGACGCACCACCAGCCGACGTGGTCGCCGGCGTCGTCGTCACGCCACAGCGACTCGTCCTCGAGGAGCTCGTCCTCCCCGACCACGACGTAGCCCCGTTCCACTCCCTCGCGCTCCACGACAGCACAATAGATGCGATGCACGGCCGCGATCTCGCGATCGTCCTCTCGGGGGGAGGCATGAACGGGCTCCTCATGGAGCTCGGGTTCCTGCGGCGGCTCCGGGAGGATCCGCTCTGGGAGCGGCTCGGCTGGGTCTACGGCACGTCCGCCGGGGCGCTCTCGGGCATGATGGCCGTTCGCGACCGGCTCGACGAGCTCGAGGAGTTCGTGCTCGAGCTCCGGCCCGACGAGACGTTCCGCCCGAACCGGCTGTGGCAGCTGCCGTTCACCGGCCTGCACGACTATGCGCTCCCGGACACGATCGCCGAGCGGCTCGTGCCGATCGAGACCCTCGCCGAGGAGGCCGCCGCCTCGCCGGTCGAGCTCGTCGTGTGCGTCACCGACGTCCGCGACGGCGACCTCGACGAGCACCACGCGTACGAGCGGACCTACTCGAGCCGCTCGACGCCGCCGGAGGTCATGGCGCAGGCGGTGCTGGCCTCGGCGGCGATCAGCGCGCTCGTCCTGCCGCTGCGGGTCGAGGACGTGATCGGCACCGACGGCGGCTGGGTGCGGAACTTCCCGCTCGGCCACGCGTACGACAACCCGGCCGTCCAGGAGATCGTCGGCTTCCGGTACGTCCCACCCGCACCGCGCTCGTCACCCGAGAACCTCCAGCGCCTGCGCCGCAGGCTCGAGCCGTTCCGCGCCGTCCCTCCGGTCCGGGCGCTGATCGGCGAGCTGCGCGCCGCCGAGGAGCGGCAGGAGCGCGGGGAGCCGCCGCACCTCGCCGACATGATCGTCCGGCTGATGCGGGTCACGGTCGCGCGGAACACGGAGCTCGAGGTGCGCTCGGCCGCCGACAAGGACGCCTCGGTCCGCGAGCTCGAGGCGCTGCGCGACTCCGTGCTCGAGACCGTGCGACGAAGCGCGCTCCCCTGGAGGCGGCGCGCCGCGGTCGCCGAGGTCGAGGGGCGCTTCGCGAGCGCGCGCTTCCCGTTCCGCCACGACCGCGCGCTCCCGCTCACGATCGTCCGCGGGGACGCCGGCGAGCACGCGCTCGATCCCACCTTCCGCTCCGGCCTCGAGTGGCCGCTCGAGACGAAGCAGGCGCTGATCGACCTCGGCTACGAGCTGACGGCCCGCACGCTCCGCGAGAGGCGCGGGCGCTAGCCGGTCGTATCGGGCACGCGCCCGAGCTTCACGGTGAGCGTCTGGCGCTCGCCGTCGGCCCGAACGACCGTCACGCGAACGCTCTCGCCCGGCTCGTGCGCGGCGATCGCCTCACGGAGCTCGTCGACCGACGCGATGTCCTTGCCGTCGATCGCGACGACCATGTCGCCGCCCACCTGGTAGCTCTGGCCCGCGACCACGACCTGCGTCTCGCCGCCCTCGAGCCCGGCCTTCGCGGCGGGGCTGCCCGGCTGGACGGCGCCGACGAGCACGCCGCTGTCGGCGGGGAGCTTCAGGACGGAGGCGACCTCGGGCTCGATCTCCTGCAGCGTCACGCCGAGGTAGGCCCGGTCGACCTGCCCGTCGTCGAGGAGCTGCGCGACGACGCTCTTGACGGTGTTGGAGGGGACGGCGAAGCCGATCCCGACGTTCCCGCCGCCGCCGTTCGCGGTCTCGATCTGCGAGTTGACGCCGATCACGCGACCTGCCGCGTCGATGAGCGGCCCACCCGAGTTGCCGCTGTTGATCGGCGCGTCGGTCTGGATCACGTGGTCGATCGTGAAGTTGTTCGGGGCGCGGACCTGTCGCTGGAGCGCGCTCACGATCCCGGAGGTGACGGTGCGCTCGAGGCCGAAGGGGTTGCCGATCGCGACCACGGGGTCGCCGACCTCCACCGCGTCCGAGTCGGCGAGCGAGAGCGGGGTGAGGCCCTGCGCGTCGACCTCGACCTGGAGGAGCGCGAGATCGGTCGACGGGTCGGTGCCGACCACGGTCGCCTTCACCGTCTCGCGGTTCGAGAAGCTGACATCGATCTCCGAGGCGCCCTCGACGACGTGGTAGTTCGTGACGATGTGGCCTTCCTTGTCGATCACGAACCCGGAGCCGAGCGCCTGCTGGGCCTGGCCCGGCTGCGCGTTGCCGAACGCGTCCGTCCCGGAGTCGCCCTGCGAGGTGGACGTGATCTGGACGACGCCGGGGCCGCTGTGCCGGTAGATCTCGCCGACGTCGATCGACGTGCCACGCGTCCCCGAGGCGCTCGAGCTCTGCGTGATCGGAGTCGCCGCGACGATCGTGTCCGCGTCGTCGAATGCGCCCAGCGCCCAGGCGCCGCCAAGCGCCACGCTGCCACCGAGCAGGGCTGCGGCGGTCAGCGCGGCGAGCGGCTTGGCGGCCGACGCGGTCCGGCCGGGCGTGGCCGGAGTCGCGTCTGGGCGGATCGGGGGCTCGGGGAAGCTCACGCAGCCGTTATAGGCGCGGCGCCGTGAACCCCGCGTTGTGAGCCGTTAAGGCGCGGTTCAGCCGACGGCGACGGTCTTCACGACCTGCTCGCGCTCGGCGCCGAGCGCCTCGTCGAGCTTCCGGGCGAGATCGCCCGACGCCGACAGCTCCTCGGTGATGTCCGCACCGCCGATCAGCTCGCCCTTGACGAACACCTGCGGGATCGTCGGCCAGTCGCTGAGCGCCGAGAGCTCCTGGCGGATCTGCGGATCGGGGAGCACGTTCACCGCCGTGATCGGCGCGCCTGCGCCCCAGAGCGCCTGGAGCGCACGGAGCGAGTTCCCGCATGCCGGCTGCTCGGGTGTTCCCTTCATGAAGATCGCGACCGGCTCGTCGTCGATCACCTGCTGGATCTGCTCGCGGAGCGTCATGCCGTTCCCTTCGTCGTGATGCGGAGCTCGTGGATGGTGCCGTCGGCGAGCGGCGCGGCCAGCGCCCGGTTGACGAGGCGGTGCTGCTCGACGAGCGAGAGCCCGTCGAACGACCCGCTCTGCACGGTGACCTGGAAGTGGTCGCCACCGCCGGTCCGGTCGAGCACGTCGACGCTCCCGTCGGGGAACGCCTCCTCGAGGAGGGCGCGGATCGTTTCGATCGCCATCGGCATGATGCTAACGACGGTGGGGTCTCTCGCCTTCCTCGCGTCTCTCCCCGAGCGGCTGGTGCGGACGATCGCCGCCCTGCTCGGCGGCGCGCTGCACGAGACGTTCGTGCTGACGCTTCCCCGCATCGTCCGCGAGCTCGCGGCTCTACGAGGCGACGGCGCGGAACCTCCTCCGGATGACGATCGAGCTCGTGGGAGGCGTCGAGGCGCGGGTGCAGGTCGAGGACGAGTACGAGCCGGATCCGGGGCGGCTCGCGCTGCGGAAGGGCGCCGGCAACGTCGTCGAGCTCGGCTCGATCGCGGCCTTCGGGTTCTCGCCGCTCTGGATCCTCGCCGCGGCCGCCGACGTGACGCGCGGCTCGCGCGTGTACCTCGACGCGTTCGTGTCGGAGCTCGTGCGGGCCGGGGCGCTGCCCGAGGGATCGTCGCCCGGCTCGGTCGACGACCTGCTCGGCGCGCTCGAGGGCGTCTCCGGCACGAGCGCCCGTCTCGTCGACATCCCGCCGCTCGAGGTGCGCGCCCTCCGACAGTCGTTCGACGACATCCGCCGGGACGCGGCGTCGCTCCCGAGCCCGGACGAGCTCGCCGGCGTCTTCGACGGGCTGCGCGAGGCGTCGCTCCGCGAGGGGACGAGCCTGCTCGAGGTGTCCGTCGGGATCGGGCTCGCGTTCTTCAACTCGGCGCGGCACGTCGGCCGCCAGCACGTGCTCGATCCCTATCGCGAGGACCTGGCTCCCGTGCGTGACGAGGGGCTCGGCGCGTACGCCCGCCGCGTCTCGCGTCCGTACGCGGAGGCGGTGAAGCGGCACTTCGACACCGAAGCGCCGTCGCTCACCGAGCGCGGGCTCGAGAAGGTGCGCCGCCGCGACGACGCGGCCTGACGCAGACGGGGCGGCCGTAGAATCGCAGGCGTGGAGGCGACGGCCGCACGCGGCGCCCGGAACCCGGTGGGACGCGCCTTCCGGATCCTCTTCTGGATGGCGCCCCGCGACGACGGGCCCTGGGGCGTCCGCGAGATCGCGAAGGGCGTCGAGATGAGCCCGAGCACGGTCCACCGGCTCCTCGGGCTCCTCGAGGAGGAGGGCCTCGTGCGGCAGGACGACCCCGGCGGCGGCTACGACGTCGGCACGGAGCTCCTGCGGCTCGCGTGGACCGCGTCCAGCACGCACCCCATCCGGGGCGCCGCGCTGCCGCACATGCAGGAGCTCGCCGAGGCGAGCGGCGAGACCGTCAGCTTCGGGCTGTACGACCCGACCCGGCAGCAGACGTACGTGCTCGCGGTCGTCGAGAGCGCCGCGCCGGTTCGCTACGTGTCGAAGCTCCACGAGTGGCGCGACCTCCACACCGGCGCGAGCGGGCGAGCGGTGATGGCGTTCCTGCCCGACGACGAGCGCCGCGCGGTGATCGAGCGGACGCGACTCGCGCCGGCGACCGAGCACACCATCACGAGCGCCGCCGAGCTCGAGCGGGTGCTCGACCGACGTGCGCGAGCGCGGGTACGCGTTCAGCCAGGAGGAGCGCCGGCTCGGCGGCATCGGCATCGCGGCGCCCGTCTTCGGCCCGGGGCACCAGGTCGTGGCCGAGGTGGGCGTGAGCGTCCCCACGCAGCGGTTCCGCGCACGTGACGAGGAGCGGCTCGCGCGCCTCGTCGTCGCCTGCGCGGCACGGATCACGGAGGACGTCGGCGGTTGATCGATCGCGCAGAATGCGTGTACCATTGAAAGAAATGAACGTTCCGTTCAACGAAACGATGGAGGGATGATGACGCACCCCGACAGCTTCGGCGCCCGGTCGACCCTCTCCGTCGGTGACGCGAGCCACGAGATCTTCCGGCTCGACGCGCTCCAGTCCCGGTACGACGTCGCGCGACTTCCGTACACGCTGCGCGTCCTGCTCGAGAACGTCCTGCGCCGCGAGGACGGCACGACCGTCACCGCCGCGGACGTGGAGGCGGTCGCGACCTGGAACGCGACGGCGGAGCCGTCGAGCGAGATCACGTTCGCTCCGGCGCGCGTCCTCCTCCAGGACTTCACCGGCGTGCCCGCCGTCGTCGACCTCGCCGCGATGCGCGACGCGATGGCCGGCTTCGGCGGCGACCCGAGCCTCATCGACCCGCTCATCCCGGCCGAGCTCGTCATCGACCACTCCGTCCAGGTCGACGACTTCGCCAGCCGCCTCGCGATCCGCCGGAACGCCGAGCTCGAGTTCCGGCGGAACCGCGAGCGGTACGCGTTCCTCCGCTGGGGCCAGGGCGCGTTCGACGCGCTCAAGGTCGTGCCGCCGAACACCGGGATCTGCCACCAGGTCAACCTCGAGTTCCTCGCCCGGGTCGTCGAGGCGCGCGACGGGCAGGCGTTCCCCGACACGCTCGTCGGCACGGACTCGCACACGACGATGATCAACGGCCTCGGCGTGCTCGGCTGGGGCGTCGGCGGCATCGAGGCCGAGGCCGCGATGCTCGGCGAGGCGATCTCGATGCTCGTCCCGCAGGTCGTCGGCTTCCGCCTGCACGGGCAGCTCCCCGAGGGCGCGACCGCGACCGACCTCGTGCTCACCGTGACGCAGATCCTCCGTGCGACCGGGGTGGTCGGGAAGTTCGTCGAGTACTTCGGCGAGGGCCTCGCCGGGCTCCCCCTGGCCGACCGCGCGACGATCGGGAACATGTCGCCCGAGTACGGCGCGACCTGCGGCTTCTTCCCCGTCGACGACGAGACGCTGCGCTACCTGCGCCTGACCGGGCGCGACGAGGAGCGCGTGACGCTCGTCGAGGCGTACTGCAAGGAGAACCTGCTGTGGCACGACCCGACCGAGCCCGCCACGTACTCGCAGGTCGTCGAGCTCGACCTCTCGACCGTCGAGCCGTCGCTCGCCGGGCCGCGGCGGCCGCAGGACCGGATCGCGCTCTCCGCCGCGAAGGCCTCGTTCCTCGAGGCGCTGCCGAGCTTCGGTGTCGGTGTCGGGGTCGACTACGGCAGCGCGGTGGACGAGGCGGTGGCCGAGTCGTTCCCCGCCAGTGACCCGCCCGCGCACTCCGGGCCGGGAGCCGAGGAGCCGCAGGGCGAGCAGGCCGTGCAGGCGGCGCCGGTCGCCGTGGTCCCCACGCGCACCGGCATCGAGTGCGAGCTCGACGGTGAGATCGTCCGTCTCGACCACGGCGCCGTCGTGATCGCCGCGATCACGTCGTGCACGAACACGTCGAACCCGTCGGTCATGGTCGCGGCCGGGCTGCTCGCGAAGAAGGCCGTCGAGCGCGGCCTCGACCGGCGGCCGTGGGTGAAGTCCAGCCTCGCGCCGGGCTCGAAGGTCGTCACCGACTACTTCGAGCGGGCCGGCCTGACGCCGTACCTCGAGGCGCTCGGCTTCCACACCGTCGGCTACGGCTGCACGACCTGCATCGGGAACTCCGGGCCGCTGCCCGAGCCGGTGTCGAACGCGATCGCCGAGGGCGACCTCGTTGCGTGCGCGGTGCTCTCCGGGAACCGGAACTTCGAGGCGCGCGTGCATCCGGAGGTGAAGGCGAACTACCTCGCGAGCCCGCCGCTCGTCGTCGCGTACGCGCTCGCGGGGCGGATGGACCTCGACCTCGTGACCGAGCCGCTCGGCCACGACGCGAGCGGCGAGCCCGTGTTCCTGGCGGACCTCTGGCCGTCACCGGACGAGGTTCGCTCGACGGTCGAGGCAGCGATCGGGCGCGAGATGTTCGAGCGCACGTACGCCGACGTCTACACGGGGGACCCGGAGTGGCGCGAGCTGCCGGTGCCGGAGGGATCGCTCTTCGCGTGGGAGGACTCGTCGACCTACGTGCGGCAGCCGCCGTACTTCGAGGGCATGGAGCGCGAGCCGGGCCGCGTCGAGGACATCGTCGGCGCGCGCTGCCTCGTCTCCCTCGGCGACTCGGTGACGACCGACCACATCTCGCCGGCGGGGTCGATCAAGCCGGACGCGCCGGCCGGGCGGTACCTCGTCGAGCACGGCGTCGACCGCGCCGACTTCAACTCGTACGGCTCGCGCCGCGGGAACCACGAGGTGATGGTGCGCGGCACGTTCGCGAACGTCCGACTGAAGAACCTGCTCGTCCCCGGCTCGGAGGGCACGTGGACGGCGCATCTCCCGTCGGGGGACGAGGCGACGATCTTCGAGGCGGCCGAGCGGTACCTCGCCGAAGGCGTGCCGACGATCGTCCTCGCCGGCAAGGAGTACGGGTCGGGATCGTCCCGCGACTGGGCGGCGAAGGGGCCGAAGCTCCTCGGCGTGCAGGCGGTGATCGCCGAGAGCTACGAGCGGATCCACCGCTCGAACCTCCTGATGATGGGGATCCTCCCGCTGCAGTTCCTCCCCGGCGAGAGCCTCGAGTCGCTCGGGCTCACCGGCCGCGAGGAGTTCGCGATCACGGGCGTCGAGAACGGCGAGGCGCGCGAGGTGACGGTGCGGGCCGACGAGCGGGAGTTCCGTGCGACCCTGCGGCTCGACACCCCTCGCGAGCGCGAGTACGTCCGCCACGGCGGGATCCTCCCGTACGTGCTGCGGAAGCTGCTCGCGGCCTAGCGACCGCGCCGGCGACGGGGCCGGTGCGCGCGCCGGAGGACGGCTAGGCTCGCACGATCGTGAGCGTCGCAGTCGTCTCGCTGCTGCTCCCGGTGGCCGGCTTCGTCATGCTCCTCGCCGTCCCGTCGGCGGACGCCCACTGGCAGCACGGCCCGAGCCACTTCTGGCTGATCCTCGCGACGGCGCTCGTCAACGTCGTGCTCGGGCTCGCGGCGAGCGAGGCGGCGCGCCGGCGGCGCGACGCACGCGCGTTCCTCGTCTCGCTCGCGTTCCTCGTCTCGGCCGGCTTCCTCGGGCTGCACGCGCTCGCGACCCCCGGCACGCTCGTCGAGGGCCGCAACGTCGGCTTCGTGATCGCCACGCCGATCGGTCTCGTGCTCGCGAGCTGCTTCGCGGCAGGCTCGTCGCTGACCCTCTCCCGGGACACGGCGCGTTGGATCGTCGAGCACGAGCGGGCGATGCGTGCCGCCGTGATCGCCGGGCTGGCGGTCTGGGCGATCGTCTCCCTCGCCGAGCTTCCGCCGCTCGACGGCCCGCCGCCCGAGGGCGAGCTGCACGGGCCGCTCATCGCGCTCGCGGCGCCGGGCGTCGCGTTGTTCGGCTTCGCCGCGTGGCGCTACCTGGAGCTGTACCGGAGCCGCCGTGACCCGTTACCCGCCGCCCTCGCCGCCGCCTGGGTGCTGCTCGCAGAGGCGCTCGTCGCGATCGGGCTGTCGCGCAGCTGGCACCTCACCTGGTGGGAGTGGCACGTGCTGATGGCGTGCGGGTTTGCCCTCGTCGCCTGGACGGCGCGGGCGGCGTACCGAAGCTCCGCCTCCGTCACGGGAGCCTTCGGCGGGCTGTACCTCGACGGCACGCTCGAGCGGGTCGACGCCGACACGGGCGCCGCGCTGCGGCAGCTGGTCGGCGCTCTCGAGTCCGGCGAGCCGGTCGACGAGGTCGCGCACGAGCTCCGTGAGCAGGGCATGGGCGGCGACGAGGTGGCGGCGCTCGAGCGGTCGGCCCGGGAGGTGCGGCGCATCGAAGGGCTCTTTCGCCCGTACGTCTCGCCCGAGCTCGCGGTCGGGCTGGAGCAGGAGCCCGAGCTCGCGCGCCTCGGAGGCGAGGAGCGCGAGGTGACGGTCATGTTCGCCGACCTCGAGGGATTCACGGAGTTCGCGGAGAGGTGCGCGCCGGGTGAGGCGATCGAGATGCTCAACACGTACTGGGCCGCGGCCGTCCCCGGCTTGCTCGACGAGGGCGCGACCATCGAGCGGTTCGCCGGCGACGCGGTGATGGCCGTGTTCAACGCGATGGGCGACCGGCCGGACCACGCCGACAGGGGCCTGAGAGCAGCACGGGCGCTGCTCCGAGTCGTCGGAGTCTCTGGCAGGCCAGCGACCCGGGCTGGCCGCGCTTCCGCGTCGGGCTCGCGACCGGCCCCGCCGCGGTCGGCCACGTCGGCACGGAGGACCAGCGAAGCTTTGCCGCGATCGGCGACACGACGAACCTCGCCGCACGGCTCCAGTCGGAGGCGCGGCCGGGCGAGGCGCTCGTCGCGGGCTCGACGGCGTCCCGCGCGTCGAACCCGGGCACCCTCACGGCGCGGGGCCGGATCGCGGTCAGGGGACGGAGCGAGGAGGTCGACGTGTTCGCTCTCGACGTCGGTCTCCCCGGCCCCGGAACGGACGCAGCGTGAGCGACCGGGACACGAGCTGGGGCATCGAGCCGGTCCCCGAGCGGCTGCGGGTGCTCGGCGGGGTCGACCTCGCGCTCCTCTGGGGGAACCTCGGCGTCTCGCTCCTCGTCGTCGTCGCGGGCGCCATCCTCGTCCCCGCGCTCTCGCTGCCGGACGCGCTCGTCGCGATCCTCGTCGGCTGCCTCGTCGGGAACCTGATGCTCGCCGTCGCAGGCGCGATCGGCGCGCAGGCGCGTGTCCCCGCGATGGTCCTCATGCGCGCTCCGCTCGGCGAGCGCGGCTCCTACCTCCCGACCGCGGTCAACGTCGTCCAGTGCATCGGCTGGACGGTGTTCGAGCTGCTCGTCATCGCGACGGCGGCGGCGGCGCTGTCGGACGAGCTCCTCGGCTTCGAGGCGCGCTGGGCATGGACGCTCGTGTTCGGTGCGGCCGCGCTCGCGCTCGGCCTGCTCGGGCCGATCGGCGTCGTGCGGACCCTCATCCGCCGGGTCGCGATCTGGATCGTCCCGCTCGCCGTCGCGTACCTCGCCTGGTGGGCGCTGACGGGAGGCGGTCTCGAGGACGCGTGGAACCGACCGGGCGAGGGCGGTCTGTCGACGTGGCAGGGGATCGACATCGTGATCGGCGTCACGGTCTCGTGGATCCCGCTCGCGGCGGACTACACGCGCTTCGCGCGTACCGAGCGCGGCGCGTTCTGGGGGACGGGCGCCGGCTACTTCGTCCCGGACGCGCTCCTCCTCGCGCTCGGTGCCGTGGTTCTCCTCACGCGGGACGTCGCCGACGCGGCCTCGCTTCCGGCGGCGGTCGCGGCAGGGGGCATCGTCGCGCTGTTCGCGCTCCTCGCCCTCACGGTCGCCGAGACGGACGAGGCGTTCGCGAACGCATACTCCGGCGCGGTCTCGCTGCAGAACCTCGTGCCCCGGGCACCCCAGCCCCTGCTCATCGTGCTGACGACCACGCTCGGAACCGTCGGAGCGCTCGTGCTCGAGCTGACGAGCTTCCAGTCCTTCCTCTTCCTGCTCGGGTCGTGCTTCGTCCCGTTGTTCGCCGTGCTGCTCGCGGACTGGCTCGCGGCCGGCCGCCGGTACGAGCGGGAGGACGTGTTCGACGCCGTGCCGTTCCGGGTGGGGCCGATCGTGGCCTGGATCGCCGGCTTCGCCGCCTACCAGTGGCTCTCCCCGACCGGGCCGGAGTGGTGGGTCGACCAGGTCGAGCGGCTCGAGCCGCCTGCGTGGGGGATCGGGGCGACGCTGCCGAGCTTCGCCGTGTCGTTCGTCCTCGCGCTCGCGCTCGCTCTTGCGAACCGCCGGCTGCGGCCCGATACGGTGCGCGCGTGAGCAGGATCGCCCTCGTCGGGAACCTCGCCGTCGACCGGGTCGCCGGCGGCCCGCCACGCCCCGGCGGCGGCGTCTACTGGGCCGCGCGGGCGGCAGCGCACGTCGGCGCCGACGCGGTGGTCGTCACCCGCTGCGCTCCCGGCGACCGCGACGTCGCGCTCGCGCCGCTCGAGGCGTTCGGCCTCCCTGTCATCAGCGTCGACGCCGCCGAGACGACGGCCTTCAGCTTCCACTACGAGGGCGACCATCGCGTCATGAACGTCGACGCGGTCGGCGACGACTGGACGACGTCGGATCTCTCCGGCTGGGCGGCCCCGGCGCTCGCCGACGCCGAGTGGGTGCTGGTCGCCGGGCTCCTCCGCTCGCACTTCCCGACCGAGACCGTCGAGGCGCTCGCCCGCGACGGCCGCCGGCTGCTCCTCGACGCCCAGGGAAGCCTGCGGCGCGCGGAGACCGGCCCGCTCCAGCGGGACGACGAGATCGACCGCTCGACGTTCGCGCACCTGGCGGTCCTCAAGGTGAACGAGGAGGAGGGCCGGGTGCTCGCGGGCAGCCTCGAGACCGAGCCACTACGCGCGCTGGGCGTCGGCGAGGTCATCCTCACGCTCGGCTCGCAGGGCGCGCGCGTGATCGACGGCGACACCGTGGCCGACATCCCGCCCTTTCCGACCCGCGGCGAGGTCGACCCGACCGGCGCCGGCGACTCGTTCTCGGTCGTCTACCTCGACGGACGGGCGCGAGGTCTCGACCCCGTCGCCGCCGCCCGGCGGGCCTCGGAGACGGTCGCGGACCTGATCAGCCGCGGCTGATGCGCGCGCTCGTCGCGTGCGTGCTCGGCACCGCCGAGGTGGACCTCGCCGAGGACGAGGTCGTCGAGATCACGGACGTGCCGGTCGACGCACCCGCGCTCGAGCTCGACCTGCCGCTCCTCGTCGCGGCGGCGGCGCACGGCTCGACCGTCGTGGCGGTCGTCGACCGCCGGCCGCCGCTCGTCGTGTCGAACGACGGCGGCTCGACATGGCGCGAGGCGGGCGCGGGGCTCGCGCCCGGGACCGCGATCGCGATCTCGCCCGACGACCCCGACCTCGTGCTCTACGCGACGGCGGAGCGCCTGCACCTCTCCCGCGACGGCGGCCGCTTCTGGCAGGCGCTGTCGGTCGAGCTGCCCGGGATCACGGCGGTGGCGCTCGTCGACTGACGCGGTGGATGTGCGACGATCCCGACTCACCGACCGACGGAGGAGCGCATGAGCGGCCTTGACGACCTGATCGGCAGCCTGACGAAGAAGAGCGGCGGCGGAGGAGGCGGCATCGACGACCTTCTCGGCGGCCTGCTGGGCGGGCGGAAGCGGGTCGGGCGGGTCGGGCGGCGGGATCGACGACCTCCTCGGCGGCCTCCTCGGAGGCGGGTCGGGCGGCAGCGGCGGGGCGAAGGCGGGCGGCGTGAACATGGGCGCGCTCGTCGCCGCGCTCGCGCCGGTCGTGATCGGGATGATCAAGAGCGGCGGCCTCCAGAAGGTCGTCCAGGGCTTCCAGCAGAAGGGCATGGGCGCCCAGGCCGACTCCTGGGTCTCGACGGGAGGCAACGCCCAGGTGAGCGGCAGCGACATGCGCGTCGGGCTCGGCGACGACGAGGTCCGGCAGTTCGCGCAGGAGGCCGGGATCCCCGAGGACGAGGCTGCGGACGTGCTCGCCGCGGTCGTCCCGCAGGTCGTCAACGGCCTCACGCCGGACGGCCGCGTCCCCTCCGACGACGAGCTCGAGGCGCTGCTCCGCCAGCTGCAGCCCGCGTAGCCCTACGGGCGGAGGCGGTACTCGCCGCGCGCGACGACGACCGCTGCGCCGCCGACCTCGACCGCGTCGATGAGGCCGTCCCCGCCCTCCGCGCGCGCATGGAGGGTCGAGGGGCGTCCCATCTCGACGCCCTGCGCGATCACGATCTCCTCGCCCCAGGCGATGAGGCCGTGGCGCGCGAGGTGGCAGGCGATCGGGCCTGCGGCCGACCCGGTTGCGGGATCCTCGCCGTGCGCCCAGAACATCCGGTTCCGCCAGCCGTCGCTCCGACCGCGCGAATGCGTTGACGCCGGTGATCTCGAGCGCGGCGATCGCGTCGCCGTCACGGGTGAGACGTCCGAGCTCGGACGCGTCGTCGAGCATGACGACGATGTGCCGCGCGCCGTTGTCGTAGAGCTCGATCGGCAGCGCCGACCGCTCGGCGCCGATCGCCGCCAGCACCCCGTCGGGATCCTCGACCGCCTCGACCCGCGGTACGGGCTGCATCATGCGGCCGAACACGAGCGCCCCCGACTCGTCGCGCTCGAGCGCGACCGGCACGATCCCGGCGAGGGTCTCGAGCTCGATGACGCCGCGCTGGAGCGGCGCGCCGAGCACGAACGCCGCGCCGAGCGTCGGATGACCCGCGAAGCGCATCTCGACGCCGGGGTTGAAGATCCGGATCCGCGCCGTCCCTCCCTGCTCCGGCGGGAGGACGAAGACGGTCTCGGAGAAGCCGATCTCGCGGGTGAGCGCCTGCATCGTCGCGTCGTCCATGCCCCGCGCGTCGGTGAACACGGCGAGCTGGTTGCCGGTCAGCGGCGTGTCGGTGAAGACGTCCGCGAAGACGTAGCGGTACGACGGCACAGGCGGGTTATAGCCCGCGCTCGGTCTCGACCCACTTCGGATGGTGCTCGCGCGCCCAGTCCTCGCGGACGTCGCCGGTCGTCATCCCACGGAGCGCATGCCGCGTCGACGGGTGGATCACCGCGAGATACAGGTGCCCGACGAGCAGCCCGACGGAGGCGAGCGTCAGCGTCTCGTGGACCGTGCCCGTGCCGTCGAAGAGAAAGCGGTGGTCGCGCTCGCCGAGCCACAGGAAGAAGCCGGAGACGACGAAGAGCAGGGCGAAGGCGGCCGTGAGCAGCGTGTTGAGCTTCTGGCCGGCGTTGAAGCGCCCCTGCGGCGCCCGTCGCCCGCGGAGCCAGCGCCGGTCGTCGGCGTCGAGCGTCTCGACCTCGCGCCAGTCGGCGGCGAGCCGGCGGCGGTCGCCGAGCACGAGGACGAGCACGATCGCCACGGCCCAGACGAGCGCGGCGCCGAGATGGAGGTTCTTGACGAGGTTCCGGCGCGCGACCGCCTCCGACAGCACGGGCAGGTACAGGACGAGCCCGGTCGCGAGCATCGCGAGGAAGCCGGCGGCGTGCGCCCAGTGGAGCGCACGCTCGGTCGGCCCGAACCGCCGGACCATCGCCTGGTCGCTCACAGCCCGTTCGAGCCCCCGACCCACGCGTCCTCGTCGTAGCCACGCTGCTCCCAGTAGCCGACGTGCCGACAGGTCGGTCTGCACCTCGATGCGCGTCACCCACTTGACGTTCTTGTAGCCGTACATCCGGGGCATCACGACGCGTGCCGGGAACCCGTGCGGCTCGGACAGCGGCTTGCCGTCCATGTCGAGCGCGAGGAGCGCGTCGTGGGAGAGCGCCTGGGGCAGCGAGAGCGTGTCGTCGTAGGGCACCTCGTCCGAGACGAAGCGGAGCGCCTTCGCGTCGGGACGGAGGCCGGCCTCGGCGAGCAGGTCGCGGAAGCGGACGCCCGCCCACCGGACGTCGTAGACGCTCCAGCCGGTGACGCAGTGGAAGTCCGAGACCTGCTCCACGCGCGGCAGCGCCCGGAGGTCGTCGAGCGTGTACGTGACCGGGCGCTCCACGGCGCCCGCGATCGTCAACCGGTACGCCGCCGGGTCGACCCGGGGGATCGAGTTCCCGATCGTGTAGATCCGCCAGCCCGAGGTCGGCACGATCGCGGCGACGGGATCGGGCACGAGCCGCCCGGCGAGCCGCATCGCGTCGCGGCCGAGGAACAGCCCCGCGAGCCCGGCGCCGACGACTCCCAGGAACGCGGCGCGCCCGATCGTGCGGTCGTCCATCCCCTTCTTGTAGCGACCGTTTCTTACGGCCGCCTTAGAAGTCCGCAGCCGTGCTCGTACCGAGAAGGCGCGAACGGACACCCGACTATGCTCGGCGGCGATGCGAATCGTCCACCTCTGCCGCCACGCCACGGCCGCCGAGGGCGAGCCCGACGAGCTTCGCGAGCTGACGCCGCAGGGCGTCGACCAGGCACGGGCGCTCGGGCGGCAGCTCGCCACCTCGCCCGATCCGCCGGGCGTCGTGCTCACGAGCCCGCTCGTGCGCGCGCGGCAGACGGCCGAGCTCGTGGCCGAGGAGACGGGCGCCGAGGTTCGCGTCGAGCCGCTCCTCGCGCCGGGCGCGACGGTCGATGCGCTCCGTGAGCGCGGTCCACGACGCCGGCGGCCCGGTCGCGACCGTCGGGCACCAGCCCGACTGCTCCGAGATCGCCCTGGCGGTCACGGGGCGCGACCCCGGGTTCGCGCCCGGGGGCGTCGCACGTCTGGAGCTCGACGCTGACTGAGTCGCCGCCCGCGATCCGCGTGGCGGGCCTCCGCAAGTCCTACGACGGCGTCGAGGCGGTGCGCGGGATCGACTTCGAGGTCCGACACGGCGAGGTCTTCGGCCTGCTGGGCCCGAACGGCGCCGGGAAGACGACGACGGTCGAGATCCTCGAGGGCTACCGGCCGCGCGACGGAGGCGAGGTGGAGGTGCTCGGCGTCGACCCGTGGCGCGCGAACGCGGCCCATCGCGCGCAGATCGGCGTGGTGCTCCAGCACTCCGAGCTGCCCCCGACGCTGTCGGTGCGCGAGGTGCACCGGATGTTCGCCGGGTACTACGAGCAGCCTCGCGACGTCGACGAGGTGATCGAGCTCGTCGGGCTCGGCGAGAAGCGCGACGCACGCGTGAAGACGCTCTCCGGCGGGCAGAAGCGCCGGCTCGACCTCGGCGTGGCGCTCGTCGGGGACCCCGACCTCGTCTTCCTCGACGAGCCGACGACGGGCTTCGACCCGACCGCGCGCCGGACCGCCTGGGACCTCGTGCGCGTCGCTGCGCTCGCTCGGCAAGACGATCCTCCTGACGACCCACTACCTCGACGAGGCGCAGCAGCTCGCGGACCGCGTCGCGGTGATCCGCGAGGGACAGCTCGTGCGCATCGGGACGCCGCACGAGCTGATCGGCGTCGCCCCGAAGGTCGAGATCCGCTACCGGGAGGACGGGCGCGACGTCGTCGTCGAGACCGACGAGCCGACGCGCGTGCTCGCCGAGCTGACCGCCGCGGCGGTCGCCGAGGGGCGGGAGCTCGAGGCGCTCGAGGTGCGGCGGCCGACCCTCGAGGACGTCTACCTCGACCTCGTCGACGGAGCGACGCGTGAGCGTCGCTCGCCTTCGGCTCGCTCCGTGGGGGAACCATGTTTCCCCCAGAGCCCCTCTCTCGAAAGCGTGGGGAACCTCCCGGTTCCCCACCCCTCCCCGCTCACGCGCCGGACCGAGGTCGACGCGTGAGCCTGCTCGTCCACGAGCTGCGGATGCAGCAGCTGATGTTCTGGCGGAACCGCGAGTCGGCGGTGTTCGTCTTCGTGTTCCCGCCGATGCTGTTCCTCCTCCTCGGCGCGGTCTACGACGGGACGATCGACGGCGTGCCCGCGGCCGACCGGCTGCTCGTCGGGATCCTCGGGTACGGCTGCGCGAACACCGCGTTCGGCGGCCTCGCGATCACCCTCGTGATCCGGCGCGAGGGCGGCATCCTCAAGCGGCTGCGCGCGACGCCGCTCCCCGCCGCCACGTACCTCGCGGCGGTGCTCGTCTCGACGCTGATCGTCTTCTTCCTCCAGATGCTCCTGACCGTCGCGCTCGGGCTCCTGCTGTACGACGCGCAGGGCGCGGAGAGCTGGGCCGCGGTCGTGCCGGTGCTGCTGCTCGGCGGCATCGCGTTCGCCGGGCTCGGCTTCGGCGTCGCGTCGCTGATCCGCTCGGCCGAGGGCTCCTCCGCGGTCGTGAACCTGATCATCCTCCCGATGGCGTTCCTCTCCGGCTCGTTCGGCCCGACGTCGGGGTACCCGCAGGTGCTCCAGACGATCGCCGACGTGCTGCCGCTCACGTACCTGATCGACCTGATCGAGGCGTCGTACCTGCACGGGGAGCCGCTGACGGACGACCCGGGCGGCGTCGCGGTGCTCGTCGCCTGGGGCGTCGCGGGCTACGCCGTCGCGGCCCGGCGCTTCGGCTGGGAGCCGCGCGAGCGCTGACGGCGGCTCCGCCGTCTACCGAGCGGTGGGGCTTGGCCTACCTGTCGCTACCGACTTTCACGTGGCCGGTACGACTGCTTACCAGTCGCCGACGCTGCCGTCCGCGTAGAAGACGCGCTGTGGGAGCTCGGGCGCGAAGGGGTGCCGGCGCACGACGTCGAGGTCGATCTCGACGCCGAGGCCCGGTCGATCGCCCGGGTAGGCCTTCATCCCGTCGGGGTCGATCCGATGCGATTGCGGCGCGACCTCGGAGCGCCACGGAACGTCGGTCGTGACGGCCTCGCAGATGACGTAGGCCGGCGTTGCAAGGCCGAGCTCGATCGAGGCCGCGGTCGAGACGGGCCCCTGGGGATTGTGAGGCGCCAACGCGACCCGGTACGTCTCGGCGAGCGCGGCGATGCGCCGGGCCTCGGTGAGACCGCCGCAGTGGGTGATGTCGGGCTGAAGGACGCTGCAAGCGCTCTTCTCCAGGAGCTCCCGGAAGCCGTGGACGCCGACGAGCCGCTCTCCCGTTGCGATCGGGGTCGCGACAGCTGCCTGGATGGCGGCGATGTCGTCTGCGCGCTCCGGCCAGCAGGGTTCTTCCAGCCAGTAGAGGCCGAACTCCTCGAGCGCGTGGGCGAAGAGGTGCCCCATGCGCGGGCTCGGGCGGGCATGGCAGTCGACCATCACGTCGACCTCGTCGCCGACCGCGTCCCTCATCGCCGCGACGCAGCGGTGGGCGTGGCGGACGGGCACCAGTCCCTCCAGCGGCATCGTCGGCGGCACCGCCATCGACTTGAACGCCGTGAACCCCTGCTCGACCATCGCGGTCGCCAGCTCCGCGAAGCGTTGCGGGTCGTCGCTTTCGTAGAAGTCCTCCATCCTGCCGCCGCCGAGGTGGCCGTAGAGGCGGACGTAGTCCCGCACGCGCCCGCCCCAGAGGCGGTGGCAGGGCACGCCGTGCACCTTGCCCAGAATGTCCCACAGGGCGATGTCCACGCCGCTCATGGCCGTCGCGCGGACGATCCCGCTCGCATGCCAGAAGTGCTGCCGGAACATCATCTGCCAGAGATGCTCGATCCTGGTCGGATCCTCTCCGACGAGCAGCTCCGCCAGATCCTCGACGGCTCCCACCACGGCCCTCGTGTGCCATTCGAGCGTCGCCTCGCCCCAGCCGTAGAGCCCGTCCTCGTCGGTGAGCACGCGCACGAACACCCAGTTGCGCATCCGCGCGTTGCAAACGTGCGCCTCGACCCCGGTGATCCTCATGCCAACCGGCTCCAGCAGACCGACGCTCTCGTCGATCACGCGGTCGACCTCGCCGCGGTCGACGTTCGAGTTCGTGATCCCGTACGCCCAGCGGTAGCGATCCTGGTCGAGCAGGTCGTCGAGGGGGACGCCGTCGAGCAGGTCGAGGTCCTCGCTTGCCGGGAGGTACCCGGCGTAGTCGTTCGTGTACGCGAGCGTGAACGTCGTCGCGAACGGGCTCGCCTCGCGGATCCGCGCGCCGCACTCGTTGAAGAGCTCGAACGGGTTCGCGACGATCGCCGCGTCGCCGATCCGGAGCGCCTGGATCTCCGCCGGCACGGGCTCGTCCGGCCGGCGGGCCATGTCGGCGTACATCGCGAGCGCGGAGCGCTGGTAGAGCGACGGGTAGTCCTGCGCCGAGGTCGCCGTGTGGACGTCGTCGGGCCAGCGCTCGGGGAACGCCGGCGGTGGGCTCGGCGGCGAGCGCGGCCAGTGCGGCTCTCGAGCTCGTCGAGCTCCCACGGGATCCGGCGGCGGCGCAGCTCGAGCCGCTTCGACGCTGCTCCGAGCCGCACCTCGTCGCCCGGCTCGATCGTGCCGTGGACGTCGACCGCCGCCGAAGCGATCGCACGGCCGAGCTCGTCCCGCCTCTCGTACGAGTGCCGGCTCGCGTCACGGTTCCCGAACCAGTAGTCCCAGCCCGCGATGTCCCCGGCGCAGCCCGAGAGGAAGATGCACTCCGTCCCCGGGATCGCCTCCTCGACCGCGACCCGGAGCGGCCCGGGGAAGTCGGCGTTCCAGAGGAGCGTCTGGCCGCCCATGAGGGTCGCGTGACAGGCGAACGACGCGACGACCGCGAGCGGACCGCCGTCGGCGGTGTCGACACGCAGCACCGCGACGCCGTCGTCGACCGGCCGCTCGCGACGGACGCGGTTCACCGTGATGCCGGGCGCGTTGCCGCTGCCCCAGCCGACGCGGGCGGGCACGCGTCGGCGCCAGGCGGCGTAGACGGCCCCGGCGAGCCGCTCCGCGAGCCCCTCGGCGTAGCGCGCGAACACCGTGGCGTCGACCAGCCCGGCGACCGACGAGCCGCGCGACAGGCTCGGCGCGCTGTGGTTGTGCCCCGCATTGACGAGGACGGCCTCGGGCGGGATTCCCGTCAGGCCCTGCACGAGCCGCCGCACGTCTGCGGTGAGGTCCGCGCCCGCGAAGACGAGGTCGCAGGCGACGATCGCGAGCGGCGAGCGGCCGTCGTCGAGGACGAGCGCCTGGCCGAGCATCGGGTCGTGGACGCCCTCGGCGAGGCCGCTCCTGGCGGCCCAGCAGCCGTGGGGCAGCCCGCACGGCGGGGTGATGTCGACGCGCGAAACGCCCGCGGTCAGGGTCATGGGGTCTCCTCTCGTCTCATCGGCGGGCGACGAGCTCGTCGTAGGTCTCGGGGCGGCGCTTGCGAAGGGCGAACCAGGGGTTCTCGCGGGCGCGGACGAGCACGTCGGGATCGAGGTCGGCCGCGACCCAGGCGGTCTCCGTGCCGGCGGCCGAGCGCACGAGCTGCGACCCGTCGGGGCCGAGGACGTAGGCGCCGCCGACGTGGGTCGAGTGGCCGTCGAAGCCGACCTGGTCGGAGAACGCCGCGAAGACGGCGTTGTCGCGCGCGAGCGCGTCGTGGAGCCGAGGCGGCACGGGCGACGCGTCGAGCAGCTCCTCCTGGGCGCGGAGGAGGGCCTCGGTCGTCTCCTCGCGACCTCTCCCGTCGAAGGTCAGCTCCCCGCCGCCGGCCGGCATCGTGCGGTTCGCGTGCGGGAGCAGGATCACCTCCGCTCCCTTCAGGGCGAGGATGCGCCAGCTCTCGAAGAAGTCGCTGTCGTGGCAGATCGCCGTCCCGACCCGGCAGAAGCCGAGGTCGACGACGTGCCACTCGTACGCCTGCCGGAACCGGAAGAACTCGTCGTCCGACGCGTGCACCTTGCGCTGCAGGCCGAGCAGGGCGCCGCGGCCGACGAGCGCGAACGAGTTGTAGTGCGTGCCGCGGTCGAGCTCGCAGAAGCCGTAGCCGACCACGATGCCGCGCTCGGTCGCCCGGCCGGCGATCGCCTCGAAGATGCGGCCGTCCGCAGGCTCCGCGTTCCGGGTCACCTCCGGGCTGCCGTTGTGGCCCGTGACCGAGCACTCCGGGAAGACGACGAGGTCGCAGCCGGCGTCGGCGGTCTCGTCGACGAGCGCGAGATGCGTCTCGAGGTTGTGCTCGACGTCGAGGTGACGGACGTCGACCTGCGTGACGGCCACCCGGCAGCGCTGCACGTCAGCCGAGCTCCGATCGGTCGACGACGCGGGCGGTGACGACGACGTTGTCGCCCTGGTCGGTGGTCGCGATCGCGCGGACGACGCACACGACTCCGCCGTTCCGCGCCTCGATCACCTCGGGCGGCCGATCGGGCCGCTCGAGGAAGTGGATGCGCCCGACCGGCTCGCCGGGCTCGACGACCTGACCGAGGTCGACGAGCGTCTCGAAGAGCCCCGACTCGGGTGCGAGGACGTAGTCGTCCTCGTCGGTCGCCATGAGGAGCGTCGGCTCGGGCCGGCCGAGAGCCTCGCGCGTGACGACCTCGCCCGCGAGGACTCCCTCGTGGCGCAGGACGTTCGCGAGCCCGTCCGCGGCGAGCCGGTGGATCGCCGCCGTCACGTGCCCGCCGCCGCCGAGCTCGGTCGAGATCACCGTCTTCCCCTGCCGCTCTGCCTCGCCGACGAGGAGGCCCGTCCCGGCGATGTCGATGTAGACGCAGCACCAGTCCGTGTTCCACGCGAGCATCCCGTCCACCATGCGCCGCCGCTGGTCGGCGTCCTCGACCCAGTGCATCTCCGACCACGGCAGGCAGAGGCCGGTGCGACCCCCGGAGTGGATGTCGACGACGACCTCCGTGCGAGGGAAGACCTCCGTCGAGAGGAAGTGCGCCAGCTGCTCGTCCGCCGTGCCGTCCGGGCTCCCGGGGAACGAGCGGTTCATGTTCGCGCCCGACGGCCAGAGCCGCGTGTAGGCGCGCGACGCCTCGGGCGAGAGGCACGGGATGACGATCACGCGGCCCGTGACGTCCTCCGGCTGGAGCTCGCGGGCGAGCGTGATCGCCGCGACCTGGCCCTCGGGCTCGTCGCCGTGGACGCCGCCGATGACCACCGCGGTAGGCCCGTCGCCGCCTGCGACCGAGACGATCGGAACGGTGAGGCTCGACCAGCCGCTCGTGTTCGAGGAGCGCGGGACGCGCAGGTGCCCGAGCTGCTTGCCAGGCCCGTCCAGGTCGATCGTGCAGCGGATCGGAGAGTCGCTCATGCCCGCTCCGCAGATGCAAACGACGTTCTCACGGTGACGCGGAGGAGGTTAGTGGATTGTTGACAATTTCGCTATAGTCGACAATCGGCCGGGGAGCCCGGCAGAGCCGATCCGAGCTTCCCCGGGAGGAGATCGCGTGCAGATCACCGACGTCGAGGCGATCGTCCTCCGACAGGCGACCGTCGACGACGGGATCGCGGACGGGAGCCAGGACGACCTCGTCGTCCTCGTGCACACCGACGAGGGGATCACGGGCATCGGGGAGGTCGACTCGGCCCCTGACGTCGTCGCCGCCCTCATCCGCCAGGACAGCTCCCACGCCGTGGCCCACAGCCTCCGCTCGACGCTCGTCGGGCGCGACCCGCTCGACGTCGAGGGCGCCTGGGACGCCATGTACCGCGGCCTCATCTACGTCGGCCGCCGCGGGATCGGGATCCACGCGATCAGCGGTGTCGACATCGCGCTCTGGGACATCCGCGGCAAGGCCCTCGGGAAGCCGGTGTGCGAGCTCCTCGGGGACGTGCAGCGGGACCGCGTGCGCGCGTACGCGTCGATGCTGATGCCCGACACGACCGAGGAGACCGCGGAGCGCGTCACCGCGCTCCGCGAGCAGGGATTCACGGCCGTCAAGCTCGGCTGGGGCCCGCTCGGGCAGGACGCCGAACACGACGTCCGGCTCGCGGCCGCGGCGAAGGACGCCGCCGGGGACGGGGTCGACATCCTGATCGACGCCGGGCTCGGGTACGTGGAGGACGCGAAGACCGCGATCGGGGTCGCGCGCGAGCTCGAGCAGCTCGGGATCGGCTGGCTCGAGGAGCCGTTCGTCCCGGACGCGTACGAGGCGTACGCGGAGCTCGCCGACGCCGTCGACCTGACGATCGCCGCGGGCGAGCAGGACGTCACGCGCTGGGGGTTCCGCGAGCTGATCGAGCGCGGCCACGTCGACCTCGTCCAGCCCGACGTGACCCGGTGCGGCGGCATCACCGAGACCCTGCGGATTGCGAGCCTCGCCGCGGAGTACGGCGTCGCGACGGTGCCGCACGCGTGGAAGAGCGGCATCATCAAGGCGGCGTCGCTCCACGTGAACGCCGTGCTGCCCGACGCCCTCTACCAGGAGTACTGCGTGGCCGAGACCCCGATCAACACCGCCCTCACGGTCGAGCGGCTCCCGCTCGAGGCCGACGGCTGCATCGCGGTGCCGACCGCACCCGGCATCGGCGTCACGCTCGACGAGGACGTCGTCGCGTCGCTCAGGGTCGCCGGATGAGCCTCACCGCCTCCGAGCTCGCCGCCCAGCTGGCCGCGCGCGCATCGGCGGTCATCCCGGGCGGGGTCAACAGCGGCCAGCGCCGGGTGCCGGGCCTCGAGGACCTCGTCGTCACCGCGACGAGCGGAGCGACCTTCACGGACGCGAACGGCGTCACGTACACCGACTACCACTCCGCATTCGGGCCGCCGCTCCTCGGGCACAACGACCCCGACGTCGACGGCGCGGTCGCCGCCGCGGGGCGGTCGGTCGACCTGATGGGCGTCGGCGTGACCCCGGTCGAGATCGAGCTCGCCGAGCGCCTCGTCGACGCCGTCCCGTCCCTCGAGAAGGTGCTCCTGACCGCGACCGGCAGCGAGGCGACCTTCCACGCGCTGCGCCTGGCGCGCACGGTCACCGGCCGGCGCCACGTCCTCAAGTTCCAGGGCTGCTACCACGGCTGGCACGACGCGGTCGCGATGAACGTCATCTCGCCGGCGGAGAAGGTCGGGACGAAGGACCTGCTCTCGGGCGGCATCCTCCCCGAGGTCGCCGACGCGACGATCGTCGTGCCGTTCAACGACGCGGCCGCCGTCGAGCGGGCGCTCACCGACCACGACGTCGCGGCGATCATCATCGAGCCGATCCCGCACAACATCGGCGCCGTCCTGCCGCAGCCCGGCTTCCTCGAGCGCCTGCGCGAGCTCGCGACGGCGCACGGGACGGTGCTCGTCTTCGACGAGGTGATCACCGGCTTCCGGCACGGCCTCGGCGGCTACCAGGCCGTCGCGGGCGTCACGCCGGATCTGACGACGCTCGGGAAGGCGATGGCGAACGGCTGGCCCGTCTCGGCGCTCGGCGGCAAGGCCGAGCTCATGGATCTCTTCTCGACCACCCCGGGCCGGCCCGCGTTCTTCGCGGGGACGTTCAACGGCCACCCGGCGACGGCGGCGGCGGCTCTCGCCACCGTCGACAAGCTCCAGCGGGAGCCCGTGCACGAGCACGTGTTCCGGCTGGGCGAGCGGGCGCGCACCGGGCTCGAAGCGCTCTACGAACGGCTCGGCGTCCCGGCCGTCGTGAGCGGCTTCGGCTCGGTGTTCGTCACGTACTTCCTCGAGGGCCCGGTCGTCTCGTACGACGACCTCCTCCGGAACGACGTCGACCTCTTCGTCGGCTACCGCCGCGAGCTGATGAAGGAGGGCATCTTCGAGCTGCCGCTCAACCTCAAGCGCTCGCACTTCTCGTACGCGCACACCGACGAGGACGTCGATCGGCTGCTCGAGGGGACCGAGGCTGCCGTGACCCGCTTCCTGGATTCCCGCGCGTGACCGACTCGCCGGTCGGCTGCACGATCGACTTCGCCGCGTCGGGCAAGCAGGTCGGCCACCTCTCCCTCGCGAAGATCAACAACACCGCCGGCTGGGCGAGCACGTTCGTCCACATCGGGCAGGTCGCGAACGGCGACGGGCCGACGGTCCTCGTGCTCGCCGGCAACCACGGCGACGAGTACGAGGGCCAGGTCGCCGCGATGCGCCTGCTCCAGTGGCTCCAGCCGGAGCGGGTCTCGGGGCGGGTCATCGTGATCCCGGTGCTCTCGGTCGAGGCGTCGAAGGCGAACACGCGGAGCTGGCCGTCGGGCGCGAACTTCAACCGCTCGTTCCCCGGGCGCCCCGACGGGCCGCCGAACGAGCAGCTCGCCGACTTCCTGACGCGCGTGCTCTTCCCGATGGCCGACGTCGTCATCGACATGCACTCCGGCGGGCGGAGCGCCTGGTTCATCCCGTGCTCGCACATGCACGTCGTCGACGACCCCGTCCAGCGCAGGGCGATGCTCGAGGGCATGGAGGCCTGGAACTCGGACTGGCACTACCTCTACATCGACGTGAACGGCACCGGGCTGCTCCCGGTCGAGGCCGAGGGCCAGGGGAAGCTCGTGATCACCACCGAGCTCGGGGGCGGCGGCCGTGTTCCGGCACCCGTGCACCGGCTCGCGTGGAGCGGGCTCACGAACGTCCTCCGCCACGTCGGTGTCCTCGACGGCGAGGTCGAGACCCGCACCATCGCTCGGCCTCCCGCCCGCCGTCATCCTCGACGGGCGCAACCCGGCGAACATCGTGCTCTCGCCCGAGGACGGCCTCTTCGAGGCGCTCCTCGAGCCGGGCGACCCGGTCGCCGCGGGGCAGCCCGTGGGGCGCCTGTGGTTCATCGACCGGCCCGACCGGCCGCCGATCGAGATCGAGGCGCCGCTCGACGGCTTCGTCGCCGTGACGAAGGCGATCCCCGTGACGGAGCAGGGCGACTGCGTCTTCGTGCTCGGTCAGCCGATCGACCGCGCCGAGCTCCTCTGACGCGGTCCCGATGATGCTCGCGCGGCTCGGCGGACGGACGTTCGCGAGCCTGCGCCACCGCGACTACCGCCTCTACTTCGCCGGCAGCGCGATCTCGTTCATCGGGACGTGGATGCAGCAGATCGCGGCCTACTGGCTCGTCCTCGAGCTGACGGGCTCGCCGATCGCCGTCGGGGCGCTCGCACTCGTCCAGACACTGCCCGTGACGGCGTTCGCGCTCGTCGGGGGCGCGATCGCCGACCGCGTCGACCTGCGGCGGATGGTGATCGCCTGCGAGACCGTGCTCATGCTGATCGCCGCGGTGCTGGCGGTGCTGGCGCTGGCCGACGTGATCGAGGCATGGCAGCTGTACGCCCTCGGCTTCGTCCAGGGCATCGCGCTCGCGCTCGACGCGCCCGCGCGCCACACGCTCGTCTTCCGCATCGTCGGCCGGGACGACCTGCCGAACGCGGTCGGCCTCAGCTCGGGGCTCGGCACGACGGCGCGAATCATCGGGCCGGCGCTCGGCGGCATCGTCGTCGCGACCGCCGGCGCGGGCGTCGCGTTCGCGGCGAACGCCGTGAGCTACGCGGTCGTGATCGGCGCGATCGCCGCGATGCGGATCACCCCCCGGCCGAGCGGGGCAGGCGCGGGCACGTCCGTCCTCTCGGGCGTCGCCGAGACCTTCCGCTTCGCGTTCGGCTCGCGACGCGTGACGATCACGTTCCTCGCCGTCCTCCTCGTGAGCACGTTCTCGTTCAACTTCGACGTGCTGCTGCCCCTCCTCGCGAGCCGGACCCTGGACGAGGGAGCCGAGGTCTTCGGGCTCATCGCCTCGGTGTTCGGCGCCGGCGCCCTGTGCGGCGCGCTGATCCTCGCGACGGTCGGTCGCGCGCGGCTGCTCCTCGTCCTCGGCGGCGCGGCCGGCTTCGGCGCGTTCCAGCTGGCGCTGGCGCCCCAGGACACGCTCGCCGTCGTGTGCGCGCTCCTGTTCGTGATCGGCGTCTTCTACGTCCTCTGGGGCTCCTCGGCGCTCGCGACGCTCCAGCTCGCGGCGCCCGGAGCACCTGCGCGGCCGCGCCGCGAGCCTCTACTTCTTCGCCTTCCAGGGCGGCGCGCCGCTCGGCGGGCTGATCGCGGGCTTCCTCGTCGCGCAGGGCGGGACGCGTGCTCGCGTTCTCGTTCGCGGGCAGCCGTCGCGCGTGCTCGTGGCCGCCGTCGGGATCGTCGCCGCCGTGCTGACGCGACGCGCCACGGAGACTCGAGCCGCTCGGTCCGGAGTACCCGTCGCCGACCTTCGCGGGTAGCGTCTCGATTCCGGTGGCTTCACCTGTCTCCCGCGCCGGCCGTGCCGTGATCGTCGACATTCACACACACGTCGGGACCGTCCCGGAGCACATCCAGGAGCGGTTCGCACGGCAGGCGCGCGAGGCCTGGGCGGACGTGCGGCTGGGTGGCACGCTCGACGAGCACTACGCGGGCGCGCTCGACGGCGTCGACCGCGCGATCGTGCTCGCCTTCAACGCGCCGGCGGCCGGCTTCGTCGTGCCGAACGACTACGTGGCGGACTACGTGGCGCGCGATCCGGAGCGCCTCATCGGCTTCGGCTCGGTCGACCCGTCATCGGCGACCGCGATCGACGAGCTCGAGCGCATGAAGGCCGACCTCGGGCTCGTGGGCTGCAAGCTCGGCCCGATCTACCAGGACGTCGACCCGTCTGGGGCCGGAGTTCCGTCGCGTTCTGCGAGGCACTCGAGCGGCTCGAGCTGCCGCTCCTGATCCATCAGGGGACGACGTTCGCGCGGGCAGGGTCGCTCCTGTACGCGCGACCGATCCTGCTCGACGAGATCGCCCTGCGCTTTCCCGAGCTGCGGATCGTCATCGCGCACATGGGCCATCCCTGGTTCGACGAGACGATCGCGGTCGTGCGCCGCCACCGGCACGTCTACGCCGACGTGTCGGCGCTCGTCTCGCGACGCTGGCTGCTCTACAACGCGCTCGTGCAGGCGGTCGAGTACCGCGTCGAGCACAAGCTCCTGTTCGGCACCGACTTCCCGTTCTTCACCGCACGCGAGACGATCGACGGGCTCCGGTCGATGACCGGCGATGCGTTCGGGCCGACGCTGCCCGTCGTCGATCCCGACGTCGTCGAGGCGATCATCCACCGGCCGAGCCTCGAGCTCCTCGGGATCGACGGCTAGTCGTCCCCGGGGTCGCCGAGCTCCTCGAGCCCCTCGATCTCGGGGAGCTCGGCGGGCGGCACGGCGTGGCGCTCGACGACGTCCGCGACCACCGCTGCCGCCGTCTCCACGTCCTCGTCGGAGATCAGGCGGTGCGTCACGAAGCGGATGCGCGCGGCGTCTCGCTCCATGCCGCGCACGCCCTCGGCCTCGAGCAGCGCCAGGAGGTCGTAGGACGCGAGGCCGGTGCCGCTGACGTCGACGAGGACGATGTTCGTCTCCACCTCCTCCGGGTCGAGACGGAGCATCGGGATCGCGGCGAGCCGCTCGGCGAGGTCACCGGCGCGTCGATGGTCGTCCCCGATCCGGTCGAGCATCGTGTCGAGGGCGACGAGACCCGCCGCCGCCGCGATCCCGGCCTTGTGCACCGTCGAGCCGCCGAGCCGGTGGAGCATCGTGCGCGCCCTGTCGACGACCGCCTCGCTGCCGGCAAGGACGGTGCCCATCGGTGCGGACAGCCCCTTGTTGAGCGAGAAGGCGACGGAGTTGGCATGCTCGGCGAGCGCCGCGAGCGGGACGTCGAGCGCGACGGCGGCATTGACGAGCCGCGCGCCGTCGATGTGCACCCGGCAGTCGTGCCGCTTCGCCGCGTCCGCGAGGCCCTCGGTCTCCTCGACGGAGAGCACCGTGCCTCCCGCCCTCGTATGCGTGTTCTCGAGGACGAGCAGGATCGCCCCGGACTGCGCGACGAGGCCGTCCACGTCCGTCGGGTCCATCCGGCCGTCGGCCTCCCAGAGCGACCGCGGCTCGAGCCCCGCGATCTCGATGATCCCCATCGCCTCGGAGGTGAGGATGTGCGAGCTGGACTCGAGGACGACGGCGTCGCCGCGCTCGCAGAAGGTGAGCAGCGCGACGAGGTTCGCCATGCCGCACGTCGGGACCCAGAGCCCGGCGGGCTTGCCGAGCAGCTCCGCCACCCGTGCGCAGAGCTCGTTGACCGAGGCGTCCTCGCCGACCGTCGCCCAGCCGAGCTCGGCGGCGCGCATCGCCTCCCACATCTCCGCGGTCGGAACCGTGCACAGGTCCGAGCGGAGGTCGATCATCATCAGGCCCGCAACAGGTGCCGCCCCGGCCGCGCGCCCGTGTGCTCGCCACCGTCGACGACCTGCACGCCGTTGACGAGCACGTGCTCGACGCCGCGCGCGTAGTGGTGCGGGTCGTCGATCGTCGAGACCTCGTCGAGGGCGTCGAAGTCGAAGACGACGACGTCGGCCGCGTACCCCGCCCGGAGCAGCCCGCGGTCCCACAGGCCGAAGTGCGCGGCCGGCATGCTCGTCATCTTCCGGATCGCCTCCTCCAGCCGCAGCGTGCCGTTCGCGCGCACGTGGTGGGTGAGGTAGTGGATGTGGCCCGAGTACCCGAGCGGGTGGCGCAGGGCGTCCGCGAGGGGCCCCTGCTCGGTGACGGTGAAGGTGTCGACGCCGAGGCAGAAGAGCGGGTGCGCGATCATCTCCGCCATGTGATCGTCGGTGAAGAGACGGCCGACGACGATGATGCTCTCGTAGGCGTCGCCCGCGTCCGAGAGCACGTCGAAGTAGCAGTCCCACGGGTCCTTCCGGGTCAGATCGGAGATCTCGGCGAAGGTGAGCCCGTCCCAGTCGGGATGCTGAGCGCTCGTCTGCAGGCGGACGCGGTCCCACTCCCCCTTGTGGATGAACCGCCAGTAGCGGTCGCACTCGTTCCGCAGGCGCGCGCGGGTCTCGGGGTCGCGGAGCCGCGCGAGCGCGGCATCCGTGCCGTCCGCCGCCACCCACGGCGGGAGGATCCCGGCGAGCGCGCCGAGGCCGTCGAGGAACGGCGTCGTATCCGCGAGGACGTCCATTCCGTCCTCGCGCGCCGCCGCCATCATCTCGACCGCCCGCTCCCAGCCTCGCTCCGGCGCGTTCGTGTTGTGGCGGACGTTCAGGTGCGAGATCTCGGCCCGGATGCCGCCTGCGCGCGCCACCTCGAGGAACTCGGCGATCGCGTCGAGGATGCCGGAGTCGCGGTTTCGCACGTGGCTCGTGTAGATCCCGTCGAACTCGCCCGCGATCGCGTTCAGCCGCTTGAGCTCCTCGATCCTCGCCTCGCGCCCGGGGTTGAACTCGAGCCCGGTCGACATGCCGAGCGCGCCGGCGTCCATCGCCTCGCGCATGAACCGGTCCATCGACGCGGACTGCTCCTCGGTCGGGTCGGGGCCGGACACCCCCGCCGCGAGCCGGATCGCGTTGTGGCCGACGAACCACGCGAGGTTCGGTGAGTGGCCGACGCCGGAGAGGAACTCCAGGTGCTCGCCGAACGACGACCACGGGATCGTCGGCCCGTCGTAGCCGAACGTGTGCAGCCTCGCGCTCATGAACTCGCGGGAGTGGTCGGTGACCGGCGCGTAGCTCCAGCCGCAGTTGCCGACCACCTCCGTCGTGACGCCCTGCCGGATCGTGCTCTCGGCGGTGGGGTTCGCGAGGAGCGAGAAGTCCGAGTGGCTGTGCGGGTCGACGAAGCCGGGGCAGACGACCTTCCCCGTCGCGTCGATCACGCGTGTCGCGGTCTCCTCGGGCGCAAGGCGGCCGACCTCGGCGATGCGCCCGTCCTCGACGGCGACGTCACCGAGGAACGGCGGGCTGCCGGTGCCGTCGGCGACCCAGCCGCCGCGGATCAGGACGTCGGTCGCCATCGCACTTCACTTCTTGGGAAGGCTGCCCACGCTCGGGCCGAGCCGCGGGTCGAGGATGTCGCGGAGGCCGTCGCCGAGGAAGTTGAAGCCGAGGACGACGATCATGATCGCGGCGCCCGGGAACACCGAGAGCCACCACGCGAGGTCGATGTACGAGCGGGCGGTGTTCAGCATCCCGCCCCACGAGGCCTCGGGCGGCTGCGTGCCGAGGCCGAGGAAGCTGAGCGCCGCCTCGGCGAGGATCGCCGTCCCGAGGTACACGGTCACCAGCACCGTGAGCGGCGCGACGATGTTCGGCAGGAGGTGCCGCGTCATGATCCGGCGACCCGACGACCCGAGCGCGCGCGTCGACTCGATGTACGGGAACCCCATCACCTCGAGCACCGCTCCACGAACGACGCGGGCGAACGCCGGCGTGATGACGACCCCGATCGCGATCATCGCGTTGCGCCTGCTCGGCCCGAGGAGGCCGGCGATCACGATCGCGAGGACGAGGCCGGGGAGCGCGAACATGAGGTCGACGAGGCGCATCAGGATGCTGTCCGCCCACCCCTTGTAGAAGCCCGCGATGAGCCCGAGCGAGGTCCCGACCACGAGGGCGATCCCGACCGCGGTGATCCCGACCTGTCAGCGACACCTGCGCGCCGTGGATGATCCGCGCCAGCTCGTCGCGCCCGAGCTCGTCGGTTCCCATCGGATGGGCCCAGGTCGGCGCCAGCAGGCGCTCGGAGTCCTGCGCGTCGGGATCGATCGTCCAGAGGTACTTGCCGAAGACCGCGACGAACAGGTTGAAGCCGACGATCGCGGCGCCGATGAGACCGATCGGGTTGCGCCACTTTCCGAGGAACGAGAGCCGCTGGCGCGGCATCGCGCTCCAGTGCCCGTAGGCGTCGGCGACCGCGCTCGGCGGCGAGGAGCGGCGGATCAGTGGCGGGCTGCTCGGGCCGGCTCATCAGTGCGTGATCCTGGGGTCGAGCCACCCGTAGACGATGTCGACGAGCGTGTTGGCGACGACGAAGATGACCGCGATGAGAAGCGTGGCGCCCTGCACGACCGGGTAGTCGCGGTTGAAGATCGCCTGCAGGAGCACGTAGCCGACGCCCGGGAGCCCGAAGATGATCTCGACGATGGCTGCGCCGCCCATCAGGATGCCGATCTCGAAGCCGATGATCGTGACCACCGGGATCAGGGCGTTCCGGAGCGCGTGACGGTAGACGACGGCACGGTGCTGGGTGCCCTTGGCGCGGGCCGTGCGCACGTAGTCCTGGCTCAGGACCTCGAGCATCGTGGCGCGCACCATCCGCATCACGATCGCCAGCGTGAAGACCGAGATCGAGATCGCCGGCAGGATGAACTGGCTCAGATTCGCGAGCGGGTCGTCGAAGAACGGCACGTACGTGATGGGCGGCACCCAGCCGAAGACCCGTGACGTGAAGATCAGGAGCAGCGTGGCGAGCCAGAAGCTCGGGATGCTGATGCCGATCAGCCCGCCGACCCGAGACGCGTAGTCGCTCGCGGAGTCACGCCGCACGGCCGAGATCACGCCGAGCGGGACCCCGATCAGCGTCGCGATCAGGAGCGCGAGGATCATCAGCTCGAGCGTGATCGGGATCGCTCGCCGCAGGATGTCCGACACCGGCTCGGCGTTGCGGTACGAGTCGCCGAAGTCGCCGGTGGTGACGCCGCTGGCCCACCGCCAGTACTGCTCCGGGATACGAGCCGGTGAGCCCGAGCTGCTCGCGCGCCTGCGCCTTCTGCTCGGCCGTGGCGATCGCGTCGCCGCCCAGCAGCACATCGATGATGTCGCCCGGCATCAGGCGAACCATCAGGAAGATGATGATCGAGATCCCGATCACCGTCGGGATCATGAGCAGGAAGCGCCGACCGATGAATCCGAGCACTGGGCCTCAGAATGCCCGGAGGACCCCGCACGTGCGGGGCCCTCCGGAACGGTCGTCGGGCGTGAGCGCTTCCGTCACTCGACCCACGCGGTCTTCAGACCGGTGTTGAAGTCGCTGAACGCCACGTACATGTTCTTGACGCGCCTGCGCACGACCTGGAACTTCGTCACCGCCACGAGCGGTGACTGCAGCTGCTCGGTGAGCAGGATCCGCTGCAGCTCCTTGTACATCGCCGAGGCGCTTCTTCTGGTCCAACGTGATGAACCCGTTGCCGACGAGACGCCACATCTTGACGTTCTTGTACGCCGGGTACCAGGTCCGGTAGATGGCGTTCGCCGGGTTGAACTCCGACATGTAGCCATCGACGTCGCCTCGCATGCCGCGTGCCGTCAGATCCCACTCGAACCGGCCCGCGCCGTTGTTCGCGGCGAACGTGCCCGGCTCCTCGGCCTTGATGTTCACCTCGATGCCGATCCGGTCGAGCTGCGCCTTGATCACCGCCGCCATCTGACCGAAGTCGAGCGGTGTCGAGAACGTCGACATCGTCACCTCGAAGCCGTTCGCGAAGCCGGCCTCGCGCATCAGCCGCCGAGCCTTCGCGAGATCGAACTTGAGGTAGTTGTTCCGGAGCTCGGCCCGGGTGAGCGGCCACGGGCCGTAGCCCGGCGGCACGTGCCCGGAGTACTCGCCGAAGCCGTTGTAGACGCGGGTGAGGATCTCCTGCCGGTTGATCGCATGGTTGACCGCCTGGCGCACCTTCACGTTGTGCCACGGCTTGTCCTCGCCGAGCTTCTGCGTCATCTGCAGCTCCCGGAAGGCCGCGGTCAGACCGCGGAGGACGACGAAGTTGCTGTTGCCCTGGAACGACCTCGCTCCGTCCGCCGACAGCGTTGCGCCGTCGATCGCACCGGCCCTGAGTGCGGCGATCCGCGCCTGCTCGTCCGGCATCGTCGGCAGCGAGAGCTGGTTCAGGTACGGCAGGCCCTTCTTGCGGTAGTTGCCGTACGCGACGTACTCGGTCCCCTGCCCCGGCGTGAAGCTGACGAGGCGGAACGGCCCGGTGCCGATCCCCTCGCGGCCGGCGCTCACCTGCTGGTACATGCCCTCCGGCACGATCGACGTGTAGCGCGTCCAGGCGAGGACCCCGAACAGCCGTGCATCCGGCTTTGCCAGGTTGATCCGGACGACGTACTTGCTCCGCACCTCGGCGGAGGTGATCGACGGGATCTGGTTGACCGTCGTCGCCGCTCCCGGGAGCGGCGGGGCGAGCCAGCCCTCGACCGAGTACTTCACGTCGGCGGCCGTGACCTCCTTGCCGTTGTGGAAGCGCACGCCCCGGCGGAGCGTGAAGTCGACCGTCCGCGGGTTGACGACCTTCCAGCTCTCCGCGAGCGCCGGGCGAATGTTGAGCTTCGCGTCCCACTCGACGAGGGACTCGTACATCGGCTCCTTGCCCCAGTGGTTCGAGGTGAGGATCGGGCCGAACGGCGCGATGTGCACCGGGTCCTGCTCGAGCGCGAAGGTGATCTTCCCGCCCTTCTTCGGCGTTGCGCCGATCCGCTTGGGAGCAGCAGTCGCCTTGCCCGCGATCGAGCCTGCCGCGACGGCGCCGGCACCGACTACCCCGGCCTTCACGAGCAGGTCGCGACGACTGAGCTCGCTGCCTCCGGTCCCGGTGTCCGTTGTCGGAGTGTCTGACACGTGTCCCTCCTTCCCTACGGTCGTCAGAGGATCTGACCGACCCTCGGTGCCTCTCCATGGATGTCGTCGTAGAAGACGGACTCTCGCACCTGATGGTTGGCGAGCTTCACCAATGCTTCACGATCGAGCTCGACGCCGAGACCCGAGGTCCGCGGCACCGCGAGCAGCCCGTCGGACAGGTCGAGCGGCGTCGTGAGCACGTCCTCGAGCTGCAGCGGGTAGTGCGTGTCGCTCGCAAAGGCGAACGTCGTCGTGGCGGCGACGAGATGTGCGTTGGCGACCGTCGCCGGCCCGAGCTCCGCCCAGCTGCCGATCGCGCACCACTTGCCCGCGGCCTCGGCGATCGCCGCGATCTGGCGGGCCCGCGTCAGGCCGCCTGCCTCCGAGGGATAGACGACGAAGACGTCACAGGCGTCCTGCTTGACGAGCTCGAGCGCCGACCGCACGTCCGTGCAGGCCTCGTCGGCCGCGATCGGCACCGACACCGAGCGGCGCACCTGCGCGAGGCCGGCGATGTCGAAGTCGGGCACCGGCTGCTCGACGTACTGGAGGTCGAACTGCTCGAGGCCGCGAATCCACTTGATGGCCGCCGGGACGCTCCAGATCATGTTCGCGTCGATCCGCAGCTTCACGTCCGGCCCGACCGCGTCGCGGATCGCGGCGATGGTGTCGTGGTCCTGCGCGAAGTCGCGCCCGACCTTGAGCTTCAGCTCGCTGTAGCCCGCGTCGACGAACGCCTTCGCCTTGCGCGCGTTCGCCTCGGGCTCGTCGATGAAGAGGTAGCCGACGACGGGCACGCGGTCGCGGCAGAACCCGCCGAGGAGCTCGGCGACGGGCGCGCCGTGGATCTTCCCCTTGATGTCGAGAAGCGCGATCTCGAGCCCGGAGATCGCGTACGCGGCGATCCCGCTCCAGTTGCGCGAGAACTCCTCCATCCGGTGCACGAGCCACTCCGTGCGGAGCGGATCCTGCCCGACGAGGAACTGCGTCAGCTCCTGCTCGATGACCGTCTGGATGGTCGGAAGCGTCGGTCCCGGCGCCTCGCCGAGTCCCGGAGACGCCCTCGTCCGTGTGGACCTCGACGATCAGCCCGGAGGCGGACTGACGGACGCCGCCGGGCCAGGTCAGCGGCTCACGCATGGAGGTGCGGACCGCAGTCGTCGTGACACTGGTGATCTGCACTGAGGCTGGCTAGACTAGGCGCGCGGTGCCCGATTGTCAACCATTCCTCGATTGTCGACAATTGCCACGAGCCGCATGCCGCTGAGAGGAACCGCGTTTCTCGCCATCTGGCACGACATCGAGACGCACGGCGAGCTCGAGTTCAACGCGTGGCACACACGTGAGCACATGCCGGAGCGGCTCGGAGTGCCGGGGTTCGCGGCAGGGCGACGCTTCGTGGACTGGAGCCTCGAGCGGCACCGGTACTTCACGCTCTACGAGGCGCGGACGATCGACGTCCTCGGGTCCGGCGCGTACCGTGCGCGCCTCGATGCGCCGTCCGAGTGGACGCGCCGGGTGCAGCCGACGTTCACGAACTTCGTCCGCGGCGCCTGCCGGACCGTCGCCAGCAGCGGAAAGGGCGTGGGCGGGGCGCTCGCGACGATCCGCATCGACTTCCCCGAGCCGGAGGGGCGTCGGGCCGTGGGCACGGCGGGCGACGAGCTCGCCGCCGGGATGCTGGCCCATCACGGGGTGACGAGCGTGCATGTCGGCGTGGCGGATCCCGACGTGACGCGGACGCCGACGACCGAGTCCGCGCTGCGGCAGCTGACCGGCGACGAGGCGTTCGACGCGGTCGTGCTGGTGGACGGCATCGGCCGCAGAGAGGTGGAGGAGGCGCTGCCGGCGATCGAGGCAGCCCTCGCGCCGGTGACCGAAGGCGCCGTGACCGCGTCGGCGGTCTACGACCTCGCCTACTCGCTGACCGCGGAGGAGATCTGACCTCGCCGGCCACGATCACGGGCGCCACACGCGTCCTCGGCATCATCGGCGACCCGATCGCGCAGGCGCGCTCACCCGAGGTGTGGACCGGGCTCTTCCGGCTGAACGGCCTCGACGTCGTCTGCGTGCCGATGCAGGTGGCGCCGTCCGGCCTCGGCGCGTTTCTCGAGGGCGCGAAGGCGCTGCGGAACTTCCTGGGCCTGATCGTGACCATCCCGCACAAGGCCGCGTCGCTGGAGCACGTGGCGACCCTCACCGAGCGCGCCGGCCGCGTGGGCGCGGTGAACGTCATCCGGCTCACCGAGGGCGGCGAGTGGTCCGGTGACACCGTCGACGGGATCGGGTTCGTCGCGGGCCTGCGCAGGCGCGGCCACGACCCCGCCGGCCGTCGATCGCTCGTCGTCGGCGTGGGCGGCGCCGGAACGGCCATCGCCTTCGCGCTCGCCGAGGCCGGGGCCGCGGAGGTCGCGGTCTTCGACGTCGACGAGGAGCGCGCCGCCGGGGTCGCGGCGCGCCTCGCCGCGACCGGCGTGCCCTCGCGGGTCGCGACGGCCCACGCCGCCGGCTTCGACCTCGTCGTCAATGCGAGCCCGCTCGGCATGGCCTCCGACGATCCCCTGCCGATCACGCTCGACGGCGTCGATCCGGGATGCATCGTCGCCGACGTCGTGGTGCATCCGGAGATGACGAAGCTGCTGACGGAGGCGCGCGAGCGCGGGTGCGTCACCCAGCCGGGCGTGCACATGATGGACGGGCAGATCACGCCGATGGCGGCATTCCTCGGGCTCGGCGAAGGCCGGTGGGATGCCGACGCCGTCGCGAAGGTCGTGCGCGCGCGATGACGGCGGCGTTCGGCGCGAGCACGTTCCCGTTCGTGTGGCGCGAGACCGCGCTCGACGCCTTGCGGCAGATGCTCGACCTCGGGCTCAACGACTTCGACGTCATCCTCGCACCCGGGCACTGCTGGCCGGCGGAGCTGTCCACCGAGCGCCCGATCGGAGCTGGCGCGCGCGCTCGCCGAGGACGGCATCCGCGTCGACTCCCTCAACTTCCCCGCGCTCGACCTGAACCTCGCGAGCCCGATCCCCGAGGTTCGGCAGTACGCCGTCGAGCTCTACGGCGAGGCCATCGCGGCTGGCGGCCGAGCTCGGCGCCCGCGCCGTCGTGGCGGTCCCGGGCCGTGTCTCCGCCCTGATCCAGCCCCCGCGCGAGGAGAGCGAACGCCGGCTCGTCGAGAGCGTGGAGGCGTTGCTCGCGCACGCCGAGCAGGCGGACCAGCTGATCTGCCTCGAGCTGCATCCCCAGACGCCGATCCCGACGGTCGAGGCGCTCGAGCGGTTCGTCGGTGCGTTCGACCACCCTCGGCTGCGGGTCGCGTACGACGTCGCGAACGCCGAGGCCGTCGGAGAGGATCACGTCGAGGCTCTCCGCCTCCTCGCGCCGCAGCTCGGGCAGGTGCACCTGTCGGACGGCAGTCGGACGCGGTGGGCCCACGACCGCATCGGCCGCGGCACGGTCGACTTCCCGGCCGTCCTCGAGACCCTGGACGAGATCGGGTTCGACGGGGCGCGCGTGCTCGAGATCGTCTCCGCCACTCCACTCGAGGACCTGCGCGCGTCGCTGGATGCGCTGGAGCGATGGTCGGCCCGCATCTGACACGCGGCGCCGCCGTCGGCGATGATGCCGAGCGGCCGCGAGGTCGCTACACTGCGCAGCGATGGTCGATTGTCAACTATCCGTGGATTGTCGACAATCAAGGCAATCCGGACGCATGAGGGGGCGGGCGTGAGCGACACCCCAAGGGACGGCGCGGGCGCCATGCGGGCCTCCACACCGCTGGTCAAGGCCCCGCCGCGCGGTCAGCAGGTCGTCGAGTCGCTCCGCAGCGCGATCGTCGCCGGTCGCTACGAGCCGGGCGAGCGCCTGATCGAGACGAGCCTCTCGGAGGAGCTCGGCACGAGCCGCGGGCCCGTGCGCGAGGCACTGCGGCAGCTCGAGAACGAGGGGCTCGTGATGTCCTTCCCGTACCGCGGGGCCGTCGTGCTCGGCGTCTCCGACGAGGAGGTGCAGGAGGTCCTGATCCCGATCCGGCTGACGCTCGAGCGGTACAGCTTCGTGCACGCGGCGGAGCGGATGACGGACGCGGACTTCGAGGAGCTCGGCAAGCAGATCTGGGTGATGGAGCAGGCGGCGAAGGCGAGCGACCTGGAGAAGATCGTCGAGGCCGACCTTCGCTTCCACGACGTCGTCATCTCGAGCTCGGGGCAGCCGCACACCGTCCAGGTCTGGCGCACCATCTTCCCCCGCATCCGCGGCTACTTCCTCCGCTACGGCCGCAACCAGAGCCTCGAGGCGATGGTGGCCGAGCACCGGGAGCTGCTCGAGGCGCTCCAGACGCGCGACCCCGAGGTCATGATCCGCCAGCTCGAACGGCACATCGCCGTGCGGCCGCCCACCGCGGCAGCGAAGCGCGCGCGTGCCGGTCGGAAGGGCGGCACGTGACGCAGACGCAGCTCCGCGTCGAAAGCCTCCGGACGTTCTTCCGGACGCCGCGAGGCCTGCTCAGAGCGGTCGACGGCGTGGACTTCGAGCTCGCGCCGGGCGCCACGCTCGGCCTCGTCGGCGAGTCCGGCAGCGGCAAGTCCGTGACCGCGCTCTCCGTGATGCGGCTCATCGACCGGCCCGGCCGCGTCGAGCCGGGCTCGCGGATCGTGTTCGAGGACCGTGACCTCGCCGAGCTCTCGGAGAGCGAGATGTCGCGGATCCGGGGCAACGACATCTCGATGATCTTCCAGGAGCCGATGACCTCGCTCAACCCGGTGTTCACCGTCGGTGACCAGATCGCCGAGGCGGTGACGCTCCACCAGGGGCTCGGCAAGCGCGATGCGACCGCGCGGGCGGTCGAGATGATGAAGCTCGTCGGGATCCCGTCCGCCGAGAAGCGCGTCGCGGACTACCCGCACCAGATGTCGGGCGGCATGCGCCAGCGCGTGATGATCGCGATGGCGCTCTCCTGCAACCCGAAGCTCCTCATCGCGGACGAGCCGACGACGGCGCTCGACGTGACGGTGCAGGCCCAGATCCTCGAGCTGATGAAGGACCTCCGCGAGCGGCTCGGGATGTCGATCCTCCTCATCACGCACGACCTCGGCGTCGTCGCCGAGATGGTCGACGAGGTCGCGGTGATGTACGCCGGGCGGATCGTCGAGCGCGGGCCCGTGGCGGAGGTCTTCGCCGACCCGCAGCACCCGTACACCGAGGCCCTGCTGCGCTCGATCCCGCTCCTCGGGATGCGCTACACGGAGCCGCTCGAGGCGATCCGCGGGATGGTGCCGAGCCCGCTCGACTGGCCGGACGGCTGTCGCTTCGCCCCGCGCTGCGACTACGCGTTCGACCGGTGCCGCACCGATGACCCGCACCTCCTCCCCGTGCCGCCGCAGGAGTCCGCGTGCTGGCTCTGCACCGAGGGGCGCCGCGTCCCGGGCGTGACGCAGGTGGCGAGGTGAGCGTGGCCGAGGAGACCCCGGTGAGCGAGCCGGTGACGACGGACGTGCTCCTCGAGGCGCGCGGCGTGAAGAAGTACTTCCCCGTCCGCGAGGGCATCCTCAAGCGCACCGTCGCGCAGCTCCAGGCGGTCGACGGCGTCGACCTCGACGTCTACCGCGGCGAGACCGTCGGGCTCGTGGGCGAGTCCGGCTGCGGCAAGTCGACGCTCGGCCGGACGCTCCTGCGCCTGCTCGAGCCGACCGCGGGCACCGTGCGCTTCGACGGCCAGGAGATCACGGGCCTCGGGTCGTCCGGCCTCAAGGCCGCGCGGCGCCACATGCAGATCGTGTTCCAGGACTCGGTCGGCTCGCTCGACCCGCGGATGAAGGTCAGGCAGCTGGTCGGCGAGGGGCTCAAGATCCACGGCCTCGGCAACAAGGCGGCGCGCGACGCGGCGGTGCTCGACATGCTCGAGCGCGTCGGCCTGCCGCGCGAGGCCGCCGACCGCTACCCGCACCAGTTCTCGGGTGGCCAGCGCCAGCGGATCGGCCTCGCCCGCTCGCTCGTCCTGCAGCCGAAGTTCATCGTCGCGGACGAGCCGGTCTCGGCTCTCGACGTGTCGATCCAGTCGCAGGTGCTGAACCTGCTCGTCGAGCTGAAGCGCGAGTTCGACCTCACCTACCTCTTCGTCGCACACGACCTCGCCGTCGTCGGCTACATCTCCGACCGCATCGCGGTCATGTACCTCGGGAAGATCGTCGAGCTGTCGACGGCCGAGGATCTCTTCGTCCGGCCGCTCCACCCGTACACGCAGGCGCTCCTGTCGGCGAACCCGGAGCCCGTGCCGGGCCGCAAGCAGCGGCGCATCGTCCTCACCGGCGACGTGCCGAGCCCGATCGACCCGCCCTCCGGCTGCCGCTTCCGCACGCGCTGCCCGATCGCGCAGCAGATCTGCGCCGAGGTCGAGCCGCCGCTCGCCGAGCACGGCGGAGCCCATCTCGCCGCGTGCCACTTCGCGGGAACGTCCATCGCCGAGGCAGCGCCCGCGCCCGCCGCGTCGTGAGCGAGCGACCATCCGAGCCGCGCCGCGAGGTGCGGCTCCTCCACGACCAGCGCGTCCCGATGCGGGACGGCGTCACGCTGTCCGCGGACGTCTACCTCCCGCTCGGCGCGAACGGCCTGCCGACGATCGTCCAGTGGACGCCCTACGAGTCGACGCGCGAGCGCTTCGTCTCGTGGGGCGTCTGGTTCGCGCAGCGCGGCTACGCGGCGGTCGTCGTCGACGTTCGCGGCCGCTACGAGTCGGGCGGGACGTTCACGGCGTGGGAGCACGACGGCCGCGACGCGTACGACACGCTGACCTGGGCCGCCGGCGAGCAGTGGTCGAACGGCCGGATCGGGACGTGGGGACGGAGCTACGGGGGTCTCGTCCAGTGGCAGCTCGCGCACCTCGGGCACCCGAACCTCCAGTGCATCGCCCCCCAGGTGATCCACGACGACTACTTCTGGGACGGCTACTGGACGGGCGGGGCCTTCCAGCTCGCGCTGACGCTCGGCGCCGCCGCGCTGTGGTCGAGCGCGATCGCGCTGATCACGGGGCCGAGCGCGCGCGACATCGTCCTCAACGACCGGGTCTTCGGCCACCTGCCGCTCGTCGAGCTCGACGAGGTCACGATCGGGCGCAAGGTCGACTACTGGCGGCTGTGGTGGGAGCACCAGGTGAACGACGACTACTGGCAGGGCTTCCGACACCGGCCCGAGAAGGTGCAGGTGCCGATCTTCCAGCAGGGCGCCTGGTTCGATCCGTACTCCGGGTCGCACCTGCGCTCGTTCGGCGCGATCGGCGACCGCGTCCCGAACCGCGTCCTGATCGGCCCCTGGTCGCACGAGGAGGAGGTGGAGTCGTTCCGCGGCGACGTCGACCTCTCGCCGGCGCTGACCGTGATCCGCGACCACGAGCTCGTCTTCTACGACCGCTTCCTGAAGGACGTCGCGAACGACTGGGACGAGCGCCCGCCCGCCGAGCTGTACGTCCTCGGGGCGAACGAGTGGCGCGGCGAGCGGGAGTGGCCGCTGGCGCGCGCGACCCCGACGGCCTTCCACCTTCGAAGCGGCGGCGCCCTGTCGGTCGACGAGCCGAAGGCGGACGAGCCGGCCGACCGCTACGACTACGACCCCGCGGATCCCGTCCCGACGGTCGGCGGCGTCAACTCGGTGCTGACGATGACGCAGGGCGCCGAGACGCCGATCCGCCCGGGGCCGGTCGACCAGCGCGTCCTCGAGGCGCGCGACGACGTCCTCGTCTACACGAGCGAGCCGCTCGACCGGGATCTCGAGGTGATCGGCCCCGTCGAGGTGACGCTCTTCGCCGCGTCGTCGGCGCGCGACACCGACTTCATCGTGCGGATCTGCGACGTGTACCCGGACGGACGGTCGATCTTCCTCACGGAGGGGATCATCCGCGCCCGCTACCGCGGGAGCGTCGAGGGCGAGTCGGTCGAGCTGCTCGAGCCGGGCGAGGTCGCCGAGTACCGGATCCGCCTCTACCCCATGGCGAACGTCTTCCGCCGCGGGCATCGGATCCGGCTCGACCTGACGAGCTCGAGCTTCCCCCGGTTCTCCCGGAACCTCAACACCGGCGAGGACGTCGGCACCGGCACCCGGATGCAGGTCGCCCACCAGACGGTTCTCCACACGCCGGCGTACCCGTCGCACGTGCTCCTTCCCGTCGTCGCCCGCCTGAGCGCTCGTGTCCGACAGGTTCCCGACCCACGACGCCGACGAGCGGCTTCGGGCGGTGCGGGAGGCCGGCGGCGACGTCGTGCCGCTGCACGGGACGCCGGCGCCGGCGCTCCCGCCGCACGTCGTCGACGCGGTTGCGCGTGCCCTCGGCACCGCCGCGCCCGCACCGCACCCGCGCGGGCTCCCGGAGCTCCGCGAGCGGCTCGCCGGCATCGTCGGCGCAACGGGCCGCGCCGTCGACGGAGAGCACGAGCTCGTCGTCACGAACGGGGCGATGCACGCGCTCGGGCTCTGCTTCCGCTCGCTCCTCGAGCCCGGGGACGAGGTCGTCGTGCCGGCGCCGTGCTTCTTCTTCGAGGGCCCGATCCGGGCGGCGGGCGGCGTCCCCGTCTACGTCCGCGGCTCGGCCGACGAGGGCTGGGCGTGGGACGCCGACGCGATCGAGCACGCCGTCGGCCCGCGGACGCGCGCGCTCCTGCTCTGCAACCCCGGCAACCCGACCGGTGCGGTGCCCTCACCGGACGAGGTCGCCTCGGCCGCGGGCGTGGCCGAGCGGCGGGGCCTCGTGCTCGTCACCGACGAGGCGTACGAGGCCGCGCTCTGGGATGCCGAGCTCGCGTCCGCCTTCCCGCTCGCCCGGCGCACGCTCCTCGTCCGGAGCCTCGGCAAGAGCCTCTCCCTGCCGCACCTCCGGGTCGGCGTCGTCGCCGGGCCGCGCGAGCTCGTCGACGGCGTTGCGCTGGCGCTCGAGTGGGACGTGCTCCGGGTCGGCCTCGCTCCTCAGGTCGCGGCCACCGCTGTGCTGGACGGCCCGCGCGCGTGGCTCCACGACGTCCACGCCGGCCTCGCGGCGGACCGCGTCTGCGGCGAGCGACGAGGCCGAGCGCGCGGGTCTTCGCTTCGTCCCGCCCCGCGGCGGGCCGTTCCTCTTCGTCTCGGACGACCGGCCCGACCTCGCGGACTCGCTCGTCGCGGCGGGCATCCCCGCCGTCGACGGACGGCACTTCCAGTCGCCGGGGTGGGCACGGGTGCCCTTCGGGGGCGCTGCGAGCTGCCGCGCTGCGCTCGCCGAGGCGCTCGCACGCTGGGCGACGGCGCGATGAGACGCCTCGGCGTCCCCCGCCGCACGCTCGCGATCACGGCGGCGAACAGCCTCTCCGCCGCGAGCCAGGGGCAGTTCATGTTCGTCCTGCCCTGGATGCTGCTCGCGCTCGGCCACGAGCCGCGCGACGCGGCGCTCGCGACGGCGTTCGTCTACGTGCCGCTCCTCGTCACCGCGATCCCGGCGGGCCTGACCGGGGACAACGTGCCGCCGGTCCGCGTCCTCCGGCTGTCGCTCGCAGCGACGCTCGCCGCCGCGCTGCTCTATCCGCTGGTCCTCCTCGCCGGTCGGGACTGGTTCTGGCTCGTCCTCCTCGCGGCCGCCGTGGCGGGCGTCTCGCGGAACTACGCCGAGGCCGCCGTGATGCGCGGCATCGCGGACACGACGCAGGGAGCGGGGCTCCTTCGCGCACACGCCGTCCGGACGACGGTCAACCAGGCCGCGCTCTTCGGCAGCCCGTTCATCGGCCTCCTGCTCTTCCGCCTCGGCGGCGTCGACGCCGTGCTCATCGGCATCTGCGTCTTGCAGGCCGTCGCGCTGCTGCTGCTCGTCCCGGTGCCTCGGATCGGGGGCGGCTACGAGCGGGGCCGCGACATCGACGCGCTGGCCCGCGCCTTCGACTCGGTTCGGACGAACCCGCGTCTGCGCCGCATCGGCCTGGCGAACCTCATCTGGAACGTGTTCGCGGGAAGCGCGCTCGGCATCCTGCCGGCCGTCCTCCGCGAGCACCTCGGCCTCGACGAGGTGACCGCCAGCGCCGCCTTCATCGCCGGGATGGTGGTCGTCGTCGTCCTGACGCTCCCCGTGACGCGCGGCGTCCAGCGCCGGCTGGGGCCGTTCCCCGCCTTCCTCGCGGCATCGGCGGTCCAGGGCGCGGCGCTCCTGCTGTTCGTCCCGTCGTCGCTGGCGGTGATCGCCCCGCTCCTCGTCTCTGCGTTCCTCCTCTCGAACAGCACCGCGGCGGCGTCGCTCAACGGCGCGCGCGCGCTCGAGATCGCAAAGGACCAGCAGGCGCTCCTCAGCATCATCGTGATGACCCTCGGGATGATCGGGTTCGTCCTCGGGCTCGTCTTCGCCGCGGTCCTGCTCGGCGTCACCAGCTTCGGCCTCGTCCTCGCTCTCACCGGCGTCGGGATGGCGGTCACGGCAGCCGCCTTCCGTCGCCCGGCCATCGCGACATGACGCTCGATCTCCTCATCCACGGCGCGACGGTCGTCCCCGGCGACGGCCCGCCGTTCACCGCCGACGTCTCGGTCGCGGACGGGAGGATCGTCGCCGTCGAGCCGCTTGCGACGTTCGTCACGAAGGGGGTTTCGCCGGCTGCCGCCGAGACGGTCGACGGGACGGGGCTGCTGCTCTGCCCGGGGTTCGTCGACCTGCACGCGCACTCGGCGCTCTCGCCGTTCGTCGACCCGCTGCAGGTGCCGAAGATCGCGCAGGGCTTCACGACGGAGGTGATCTGCCCGGACGGGCTCGCGCCGGCGCCGGTCTCGCGAGATCGCTGGCGCGACCGGCGCGACTACCTCCGCGCTCTCGAAGGGCCGGGCCCGGACGAGTGGGAGTGGCGGACCGTCGAGGAGTACCTCGGCGCGCTCGACGCGACGCGACCGGCGACGTCCCTCGTCCCGTCGGCGGCGCACGGCGCGATCCGCGACCTCGTCGTCGGCGCTGCCGACGTCGCGCCGACGGCGTCGCAGCTGCGCGAGATGCGCGCCCACGTGCGCGCCGCGATCGACGCCGGCGCCCGCATGCTCTCCTTCGGTCTCGTCTACCTGCCCGGCGCGCACGCGCAGCCCGACGAGCTGGTCGCCGTCTCCGAGGAGGCGGCCGCGGCCGGCATCCCGATCGTCCCGCACGTCCGGAACGAGGGCGCCGGGCTGCTCGACGCGATCGGCGAGATGCTCGACGTCGCGCGCCGCTCCGGCGCCCCGCTCCACGTCTCCCACCTGAAGGCGCTCGCCGACGAGCGGATGATCCCGCCGCTTCTCGAGCTGCTGGACGAGGCGAGCAGTGACGTGCAGGTCACCTTCGACCAGTACCCGTACGGCGCCGGCAGCACGCTGCTCGCGAGCGTCCTTCCCCGCTGGGCGCAGGAGGGCGGCGCGGACGCGACCCTGGAGCGCCTCGCGCGGCCCGCCGACCGCGCGCGCATCGCGGAAGACATCGAGGCCGGGCTCCCCGGCTGGGAGAACCTCCTCGGCACGCTCGGTCCCGACCGGATCGCGATCGCCGCGGCCGCGCCGCCGAACGAGGACGCCGTCGGCCGGACGCTGGCCGAGCTCGCTCGGACGAAACCGCTGTGACGAGGTCGCAGGCGGTCGACGCCGCGCTCGACCTGCTGCTCGAGTCCCGGCTCGACGTGACGATGATCCTCCACTACGCCGGCGAGGACGCCGTCCGCGAGATCGCGCGCCACCGGCTCCAGCTCGTCGGCTCGGACGGCATCTTCGGCCCGCGGCCGCACCCGCGGCTCTGGGGGACAGCAGCGCGATTCCTCGGGCGGTACGCGCTCCGCGACGGGCTCCTGCCCGTCGAGGAGGCGGTGGCGCGGCTCACCGCCCGCTCGGCCGACCTGCTCGGCCTCTCGGACCGCGGCCGGGTCGCGCCCGGCCTGCGCGCCGACCTCGTCCTGCTCGACCCCGAGCGCTTCGTCGACACGGCGACGTACGACGACCCGTGTCGCGCTCCGGACGGCGTCGTCGGCGTCTGGGTCGCCGGCGAGCGCGTGTGGCAGGACGGCGCCCCGACCGGCGCGCGTCCCGGCGGCGTCGTTCAGCCGTGATCGATTGACGCGCGGTCGAGCCGCCGGAGCTCGCCGCGGCGGATCTTCCCGGTGACGGTCGTCGGCAGCTCGTCGACGAACGCGACGGCGCGCGGGTACTCGTACGCCGAGAGCCGCTCGCGCACGAACGCCTGGAGCTCGCGGGAGAGCTCGTCGGTCACGGCGACCCCCGGCGCGGCGACGACGTAGGCCTTCACGACCTCGCCGCGCTCCTCGTCCGGCGAGCCGATCACGGCGGCGAGCGAGACGGCGGGATGGCGGATCAGGCACTCCTCGATCGGGCCCGGCCCGATGCGATGGCCCGCGCTCGAGATCACGTCGTCGTCGCGGCCGACGAAGTAGACGTAGCCGTCCTCGTCCTGCTCCGCCTGGTCTCCGGTGTGCAGCCAGCCGTCGCGGACCTTCGCCGCGGTCGCCTCCTCGTTCCGCCAGTAGCCGAGGAACGCGACCGGGTCGCCGTCGACCCGCGCGCAGACCTCGCCGTCGACGATGCGCACCTCGTGACCGGGATACGGGAGCCCCATCGAGCCGGGTCGCGCCTCCCAGGCGCAGCAGTTGCCGATGAGCAGGTTCGCCTCGGTCTGTCCGTAGAACTCGTTCAGGCGGACGCCCAGGCGCTCCCGGCACCAGTCGGCGGTCTCGACCCCGACCGTCTCTCCGCCGCTCGCGACGGTTCGGAGGGACACCGGCGTCCCCGGATCGTGGCTCCGCATCAGGCGGAGGGCGGTGGCGGGCATGAAGACGTTCCGGACGCCGAGCCGGCCGATCAGGTCGAAGGCGCGCTCGGGGTCGAACCTCCCGCCGCGGTACGCGACGACGGGACGGCCGTGCCGGAGCGCCGGCATCAGCACGTCGTAGAGGCCGCCGATCCACGCCCAGTCGGCGGGCGTCCAGATGACGTCCCCGTCGTGCGGGAAGTGGTCGTGCGAGAGCTCGAACCCCGGCAGGTGGCCCGGCAGGACCCGGTGACCGTGAAGGGCGCCCTTCGGCGGACCGGTCGTGCCCGAGGTGTAGACGAGGAGCGCCGGCGTGTCGGGTGTCGTCGCGACCGGCTCGAAGCGCGGCGACGCGTCGCCGAGCAGCCGCTCGAGATCGCGGTCGACGTCGATGAGCGGGACGTCGAGCCCGAGCTCGGCGATCCGCGCCAGGGGCTCGCCCTCGCCGAGCACGACTCGAACCTCGGCGTCGCGGAGGCGCATGTCGAGCGCGTCGGGGCCGAAGAGGATGCTGAGCGGCACCGCGACGGCGCCGAGCTTGGCCGCCGCAACGTGCGCGACCGCCGTCTCGGGGCGCTGGGGAAGGACGATGCCGACCCGGTCGCCCGGCCCGACCCCGAGGCCGCGAAGAGCGTTGGCGAGACGGCTCGAGTCGTCGGCGAGCTCCCCGAAGGTCACCGTGCGCGTGATCTCGCGGCCGTCGGTGACGAGGATCGCGGGGTCTCCCCGAGGCTGCCGCTCGCACACCTCGAGCCCGAGGTTGAGGACCGGCGGCAGCTGCCAGCGGAACGACCGGCGGAGGTCCTCGTACGTCGCGCCGCTCAACGCGTCAGGCGCCGGCCCACAGCCGCTCGAGCGTCGCGAGGTAGATCCGCGCCGACCGGACCAGCTCGTCGACCGCCACCGACTCGACGTCCGCGTGCGCGCCCTCCCCGCGCGGGCCGTGGTAGACGGTCGGGATCCCGCCGACTGCCTGGAAGATCGCGGCGTCGGCGACCACCTTGACGCCCGTCGACTCGAGCGCCTCGCCGGTCACCTCCTCGTAGCCCGCGCGGAGCGCGAGCGCGAGCGGATGCTCGGGGTCGATCGAGTAGGCGTCCCGCACGAGCTTCAGGTGGGCGTCGATCGTGCAGCCGGAGTCGGCGGCGATCGGCGCGAGGAGCGCGTCGTACTCGGCCTGGACGCCGGCGAGCGTGTTTCCCGGCGCCCACCGCCGCGTCCCGACGAGACGGCACGTCGCCGGGTGGCGGTTGTAGAAGTCGCCGCCGTGGACCTCGCCGAAGAAGTACGTCTCCGCCCCGACCCAGGGGTGCTCGGTCGCCGCCAGCTCCTCGTTCCGCGCGCGAACCGCCTCGATCACGCGTGCCGCGACGAGGACGGGGTTCGGCGTCCCGGCGGCCGTCTGCAGCTCGTGGGTCGGCATCCCCTCGCGCGTGATCTCGATCTCGACGGTCGCCTGCCCCATGTGCGCCGCGACGAGCCGGTCGCCGGAGAGCTCGCAGACGACCGCGTAGTCCGCCGTGAAGCCGTGCTCGGCGAGCAGCCAGGTCAGGTCCTCGCCGCGTCCGCCGGGCGCCTCGTGGAGGCCGATCGCGACGAGCACGAGCTCGCCCGGGAACGAGCGGCCGGACTCGGCGACGACCCGGACCGCCTCGGTCGCGGCGGCGACCGGCCCCTTCATGTCGGCGCTTCCGCGCCCCCAGACGCGGCCGTCCTCGACGCGCGGCGGATCGTGCGGGATCGGGACGGTGTCCAGGTGCCCGTTGAGGACGATCGTCGGCCCGGGCTCGCTCCCACGGAGCCGGCCGATCACGACCGGCGTCGCCGCGAACGGCTCGTCGAGCACCTCGACCTCCAGCCCGATCTCGCGCAGGACGTCCGCGTAGCGGTTCGCGACGGCGGCGGTGTCGCCGGTCGGGCTCTCGATCTCGACGAGCTCGAGGGTGAGGTCGCGGAGGCGGTCGGCGTCCACGCGGTCGATCATCCGGTGTCCTTTCTCTCGTCGGCAGCGGGCCGTGCGACCCGGAATCCGATGTGGGCGCTGCGGCGACCCGGCCGGCTCGCGCTCCGCCGGGCGCAGCGCAGGTGGCCCGCGGTGGGGCTCGCGAACGAGCCGCCGCGGAGCACGCGCGACTCGTCCCTCGTCGGGTCCTCGCGGCCGTCGCCCGCGTCGTACGGGTAGGGCCGGTACGCGCTCGAGACCCACTCCCAGACGTTCCCGGCCATGTCGAGCAGACCGTACGGCGACGCGCCCTCCGGTGCGGCGCCGACCGTCGCCGTCGTCCCGTGCTTCAGGCCGTCGCCGGCGTGCGCCCGGCGCCCGTCCGGCGCGTCGTCGCCCCACGGGTAGAGGCGGCCGTCGCTCGCCGCGCGCGCCCTTCTCCCACTCCGCCTCGGTCGGCAGGCGTCCGCCGGCCCAGGCGCAGAAGGCCGCCGCGTCGTGCCAGTCGACGTGGGTCACCGGATGCCGCTCGAGCTGCGCCGGGGACGGCGCCGTCCGCCCAGTGGATCGGCGCGGCGCGTCCGGTCGCGGCGACGAACGCCGCGTACTGCTCGTTCGTCACCGGCGTCGCCGTGAGCTCGACGGCCTCGACCTCGCACGTGTGCCGCGGCGCCTCGTCGGTGGGCGCCGCGCCCTGCGAGGGACGGACCGTCGTTCCCGAGCCGGGCGATCCCCGCCGGGACGTCGAGCAGCTCGATCCCGTCCACGGCGACCCCGGGCGCCGAAGCGAGGCGGAAGCCGACGTAGTGGTCGACCGTTCCGGGCAGCATCCCGTGCCGGTACGAGCAGCGCGCCTCGGCCGGGCCGTGGATGAACGCCCCGCCGCGCACGACGCGCTGGCCCGGGCCGTCCCCCTCTCGACCGTCGCCGGGGTCGTAGGGGTACGCGTGGAGGAGGCTCGACGTCCACTCCCAGGCGTTCCCCGCGAGGTCGAGATGGCCGAACGGCCCCGCCCCGGAGGCCCGCCCGCCCACCGGGCGCGTGTCGGTGAGCTCGAGCACGGCGTGCGCAGGTCGCGGTGGGTCGTCGCCCCACGGCCACGTGCGGCGGTCGTCGCCGCGTGCGGCACGCTCCCACTGCGCCTCGGTCGGGAGGAAGCCGCCTGCCCAACGGCAGAAGGCGGCAGCCTCGTCCCACGACACGTACGTGACGGGATGCAGCTCGCGACCGAGGGGCACCGTCCCACCCGGCCAGGCGGCGGGCGGCGACTGCCCCGTCGCCCTGACGAACGCTCCGTACTGCGCGTTCGTGACGGGCGTGCGACCGAGCCGGAACGCGTCGACCTCGACCTCGTGGGCGGGTGCCTCGTCCGGATCGGGCGCGTGCTCGAGAGCGGGGTCGCTGCCCATGGCGAACGGCCCCGCCGGCACGAGGCGCCAGTCGAGCTCGATCGGGGGCACGGCGCTCAGCGCGGGATCACCGGCAGGACGACGTGCGACGGGTGCTCGGCGTCGGAGTAGACGGCCTGCTCGGCGACGACCGTGTGCGTGTGTCGCCCGATCGGCTCGCCGGTATTGGGGTTCACGTCGAGCCGCGGCCAGTTCGACGACGAGACGTCGACGCGGATCCGGTGGCCGACGTCGAAGAGGTTGCTCGTCGGCGGCAGCGTGATCGTCACCGGCACGACGACGCCCGGCTCCATCGGCACCTCCCGCTCCCACCCCTCGCGGAAGCGACAGCGGATCACCGAGTCGTTGAGGAGCATGTCGTAGCCGTCCGGGTAGTCGTCGTTCGCCGGATGGACGTCGACGAGCTTCGCCGTGAAGTCCGTGTCGAGGGCGCTCGTGGAGACCCACAGGTGCACGGCCACGGGACCGGTGACCTCGATCGGCTCCGTGAGCGGCTCGGTCTGGTAGACGAGCACGTCCGGCCGCTCGGAGAGCCGCGGGTACGGCTCGGTCGAGCCGAAGAACGCGGGGGACTCCTTCTGGTCGGCCGGGCCGGGGGTCAGGAGGTCGCGCAGGCGCAGCACGGGGTTGAGGAGCCGCGCCCACGCCTGCTCCATCCCGGCGCCCTCCGCCGGCAGCTCCCCGATCGAGCAGTACAGGCCGCCGATCGTCGGCACGGGCCGTGTCGGGTCGAAGCTGTAGCGCCGCGGCTCCGCGCCGGCAGGAGGCTGCTCCGTCGAGAGCCCGCCGTCGGGCTGCAGGTGGAAGGACGTCGGCACCGCGCGCGCCAGGGGCCATTCCCGCTCCTCGCGCCAGCGGCCGCCGTGGTCGAGCTTGCCCTCGGCCGTCCTGCGCCCGCTGCCGCCGCCCATGACGAAGATCCGCACGGGCGCCTCGCCGTCGGGGTGCCCCGTCGCGTCGTCCGGGAGCCAGCGCTCGAAGAACGCCAGCTGCTCCTCGAAGTACCGCTGGACGCCCCAGACGCTCTCCGGGCCGAAGTCGACGTCGTGGCAGAACGTCGCGTCGCCGCGCATGCCGACGTGGCTCCACGGGCCGATCACGAGGCGCTGCGGCGACTCGTTCTTCGCGGCCATCGCGGCGAAGTACTCGGAGTCCGCGGCCGGGAACGGGTCGTACCAGCCGGTCGAGTACGTGCCCGGGCACGTCCGCGTGCTGGTCCCAGTGCCGCGTGAAGTCGTTCTCGACCCGCTGCCAGTACTCGTCGTACGCGCCGCGCGTCGAGTAGTCGATCGAGCGTCTGCTCGAGCGGCGGCACGTGGCGCAGCGAGGTCGAGCCGCGCTCCCACGGCGGCCCCGCCCGGAACAGCTGGCGCAGGTCGCGCAGGTCGTTCCAGACCTCCGCCTGCTTCGCGGGGTCGTCGGCGATGTCCTGGGCGTCCTGGGCATGGATGAAGAGCGCCCAGAACATGTGCTGCTGCATCGCGCCGCCCTCGCGCGACTGGTTGTGGAAGCTGTTCGTCGGGACGACGTCCGGCCAGATCGCGGTCAGGTGCGGCGGCCGCTCGAGCGCCGCGCGCACCTGGGTGATGCCCGCGTACGAGCTGCCGACGGTGCCGATGCGCCCGTTCGACCACGACTGGGCGGCGATCCACTCGACCGTGTCGTAGCCGTCCTCGCCCGTGTGCGGCGTGACGAGTGGTAGTAGTCGCCGGTGCCTTCGGAGCGGTAGCGGTCTCGCATGTCCTGCAGCACGACGGCGTACCCGCGAGGCGTGAAGAAGTCGGCGATCTCGACGTAGCGCCGGTCGGTCTTGTCGTACGGGGTGCGGAGCATGATCGTCGGGAAGCGGCCGTCGACCAGCTGCCCGTCGCGGGCGGGGCGATAGATGTCGGAGGCGAGGCGGATCCCGTCCCGCATCTCCACCATGACGTCCTTCGCGAGGACGATCCCGTACGAGGTCACGCGTGCTCCCTTCGGATGACGAGGTTGCCGACGTCGTCGATCTCGGACGCCGAACCCGGGATGGACGACCACCGTCGAGTCGAGCTCCTCCACCACTGCCGGCCCGGCGAACGAGGCACCGGCCCCCAGGGCGTACCGGTCGTGGATGGGGCACTCGACGAACCCGCCGGCCTCGGCGAAGAACACCTGCCGGTGCTCCTTCGGGGCCGGCGTGCCCTCGAACCGCTCGAGCGCGTCGAAGCGGCAGCTTCTCGATCCGCCCGACCGTCGTCAGCCGGAGGCTGACGAGCTCGACGGCCTCGGCCGGGGCGCTGAAGCCGTAGACGCGGTCGTGCTCGGCGTGGAAGCGCTCGCGGAGCGCGCCCGCCTGCGCGGTATCGAACGCGCCCTGCGCGAGCGGGATCGTGAGCTCGAAGCTCTGCCCGACGTAGCGCATGTCGACCTGACGGACGAACGCGATCCGCTCGCGCGGCAGCCCCTCGCGGGCGAGCTCGGCGGCGCCGGTCTCCTCGAGGCCGGCGAACGCGCCGCTCGATCTCCTCCACGTCGATGTCCTCGAGCGGGCGCAGCAGGGTGAGGCTCGAGTCCCGCTTCAGATCGGTCCCGAGCAGCCCGGTCGCGGAGAAGATCCCCGGCGCCTGCGGGACGACCAGGGTCGGCACCTCGCAGTCGCGCTGGATGGCGTTCGCGTGGACCGGGCCGGCGCCGCCGAAGCCGACGAGCACGAAGTCCCGCGGGTCGTACCCGCGCTGCACGGAGATCAGGTGGAGCGCGTTCACCATCGCCGCGTTCGCGATCTCGACGATCCCGTTCGCCGCCTCGACGGCGTCGAGGCCGAGCGGCTCTGCGCAGCGCTCGGCGATCGCGCGCCGCGCGCCCTCGACGTCGAGCGCGATCTCGCCGCCGAGGAAGTACGCCGGGTTGAGGCGGCCGAGGACGACGTTCGCGTCGGTCACCGTCGGCTCGGTGCCGCCCTGGCGGTAGCAGACCGGCCCCGGGTCGGCGCCCGCGCTGCGCGGCCCGACGCGGAGCATGCCGCCGGAGTCGACCCAGGCGATCGACCCGCCTCCGGCCCCGATCTCGACGAGGTCGATGACCGGCGTCCGCACCGGGTACCCGGACAGCGAGAGGCCGCCGACGCCGGCCGACGCGTGCGAGCCGACCGAGTAGTCCTTCGTGATCGACGGCGTCCCGCCCTGGATCAGCCCGACCTTCGCCGTCGTGCCGCCCATGTCGAACGAGATGACGTCGTCGGTCCCGATCACGCTGCCGAGGTTCGCCGACGCGATGACGCCGGCCGCCGGCCCCGACTCGACCATGAAGACGGGCTTCCGGGCGGCGGCCCCGGCGCCGAACACGCCGCCGCTCGACTGCATCACGAGCAGCTCCGCGGAGACGCCGGCGTCCGCGAGGCGCCGCTCGATGTTCTCGAGGTAGCGGGCGACCACCGGGCGGATCGCGGCGTTGATCACCGTCGTCGACGCGCGCAGGTACTCGCGGAACTCCGGTGCGACGTCCGACGAGAGCGAGATCGGGACGCCGGGCAGCTCCTCCGCGAGGATCTCGCCCACGCGCCGCTCGTGCGCGGGGTCGACGTAGGAGTGGAGGAGGCAGACGGCCACGGACTCGACGCGGGCGTCGCGGAGCGCTGCGGCGACGTCCCGCACCGACGGCTCGTCGAGCGGGGTGAGCACCTCGCCGCCGGGCCCGAGCCGCTCCCGCACGCCGAAGGCCCGGTCGCGCGGGACGAGGGGCGGCGTCTTCTCGAAGCGGGTGTCGTAGAGCGTGGGCCTGGTCTGGCGCTGGATCTCGAGCAGGTCGCGGAAGCCCTCGGTCGTGACGAAGCCGCCGCGCGCGATGGTGCCCTCGATGATCGCGTTCGTCGCGACCGTCGTCGCGTGCACGACGAAGTGGACGTCGGCGGCCGCGACGTCGGACTCGGCGAGAATCCGCTCGGCCGCCGCCATGAACCCGAGCGACGGGTCGGCGGGCGTCGAGAGGACCTTGGCGATCGACACGGCGCCGGTCTCCTCGTCGATCAGCGTGGCGTCGGTGAACGTGCCGCCGATGTCGATCGCCAACCGACTGCTCATGCGCTCCTCCTGAGCTCGCTCGTCTCGCTCTCGTCGACCGCGCCGTCGACGAGAGCGACGCGGTACACGTCGCGCGCACGGCCGGCGCTCACCTTTCCCTCTCGCACGTCGCGCGCGACGCGCTCCGGATCCCGCTCCGTCGGCGGGCCGTACCCGCCGCCGCCGCACGTGCGGCAGCTGACGACGTCACCGGGCTCCAGGTCGACGGTCGTCTTCGACCCGAGGCGCGACTCGACGCCGGCGCGGATCAGGACGTACTCCGCCTTCCGGCCGTCGTCGGCGCCGAACGCCCCCGCCGGGCCGGTCTTGTCGCGGTCCGCGAGGATCGTGAACGTCGTGGGCCGGTCGAAGAGGTAGTCCTTGCGGAGCCCGAGCCCGCCGCGGAAGCGGCCCGCGCCGTCCGAGTCCTCGACGAGCGAGAGCGTGGGGATCCGCACCGGGTAGTTGAGCTCGGTCTCCTCGATCGGCGCGTTCTCGGTGTTCTGGCCGTGGGCCTGCACCGCGTCGGGACCGTCGCTCGCGGAACGGCCGCCGTAGCCGCCGGCGAAGGTGTCGTAGAAGCAGACGTACTTGCCGGCCTCGACGTCGAGGCTCCCGAAGCCCGCCTGGGCCATCATCGCCTTCGTCCCCGCGGGCAGCCGGTCCGGGAACGCGGGCAGGAGCGCGCGGAACATGACGTCGGTCAGCCGGGTCTGGGTCTCCCAGCCGCCGACGACCGGCGCGGGCCACGTGCAGTTGACGACGGTGCCGGCCGGCGCGTCGAGCGTGATCAGCCGGTAGAAGCCGTCGTTCACCGGCAGGTCCGGGTCGATCAGGCACTTCACGACGTACGCGCAGGCCGAGAACGTCTGCGCGTAGGTGGAGTTGACCGGGGCGCGGCGCTGCGGGTCGCAGCCGGCGAGGTCGAAGTGGACGCCGTCCGCCGTGATCTCGACCCGCGCGCGGAGCCGCACGGGCTCGTCCGTGTACCCGTCGGTGTCCACGGTGCCCTCCGACTCGTACGACCCGTGCGGAAGCGCGGCGAGCTCGGCGCGCGCGCGGCGCTCGGTGTAGTCGACGAGCTCGTCGATCACGGCCAGGACGGTGTCGCGCCCGTGCCGGGCGAAGAGCGCCTGGACGCGCCGGATGCCCGTCGTGTTCGCCGCGACCTGCGCGCGCAGGTCGCCCGCCGTCTCGTGCTTCGAGCGGATCTGCGCGAGCAGGAGGCGGAAGACGTCGTCCACGATCGCGCCGCCGCGCACGATGCGGATCGGCGGGACGATGACACCCTCCTGGAACACCTCGCGGAACGCCCCGATCGACGCCGGCGCGCCGCCGCCGACGTCCACGTGGTGCGCGAGGTTGGCGACGTAGCCGAGCAGCTCGCCCTCGTGGTGGACGGGCGCGATCAGGCTGATGTCGTTCAGGTGGACGCCGCTCGGGTACGGGTCGTTCGTGATGATCATGTCGCCCGGGCCGAGCCGCTCCGGCCCGTAGCGGCGGAGCGCATGCGGGATCTGCTGCACCATCGAGCCGAGGTGCACGGGCTGCGCGAAGCCCTGCGCGATCGGCCGCAGCCGTGCGTCGAAGAACGCACAGGAGAAGTCCGACCGGGTCTTGATGTTCGTGGAGTACGCGCTCCGCTTGAGCGCGAGGACCATCTCGTCCGTCGCGGCGACGAGGGCGTTCCGGATCACCTCGAAGGAGATCGGGTCGACGGCGCTCGACGTCGCCGCCTCCCGGAGCGACGCCGTGCTCGGCCTCGTCGACGAGACCGGCGACCGGATCGACGCGCGACGCCGGTAGACGTCGCGGGCGCGCTCGCGGCTCACCTTCCCCTCGAGCACGTCGCGCAGCACCAACGCGGGGTCGCGCTCCGTCGCGGGGCCGTACCCGCCGCCGCCGCAGGTCCGGTAGCTGACGACGTCGCCGGCGAGCAGGTCGAGCGGTGCTCTTCGGATTGAGGTCCTGCTCCACGCCGTCGCGCACGAGCACGAAGCGGGCCGGCGCGCCGGCGCCGCCGCCGAGGACGCCCCACGGGCCCTGCTTCGTCCGGTCCGCGAGGACGGTGAACGTCAGCGGGCGGTCGAAGCGGTAGTCCTTGCGCAGCCCGAGCCCGCCCCGGAACCGCCCCGGGCCGTCCGAGTCCTCGACGAGCGAGAGGCGGTCGATGTGCACCGGGTACCCGCGCTCGGTCTCCTCGACCGGCGCGTTCTCCGTGTTCTGGCCGTGCGTCTGGACGGCGTCCGGCCCGTCGCTCCCCGCGCGGCCGCCGTAGCCGCCGCCGAAGGTCTCCAGGAAGCAGGTGTACTCGCCGGTGTCCGGGTCCACGCCGCCGAAGCCCGCGTGGCACATCATCGCCTTCGTCCCCGCCGGCAGCCGCTCGGGGAGCGCCGGGAGGAGCGCGCGGAACACGACGTCGACGAGGCGGGTCTGCGTCTCCCAGCCGCCGACCACCGGGGACGGCCACGTGCAGTTGACGACCGTGCCGGACGGCGCCTCGACCCGCAGGAGCCGGTAGAAGCCGTCGTTGACCGGCAGGTCGGGGTCGACGATGCACTTGAGCGCGTACGCGCAGGCGGAGAACGTCTGCGCGTACGTCGAGTTGACCGGCGCGCGGCGCTGTGGGTCGCAGCCCTCGAGGTCGAACAGCACCCCGTCGTCGCCGATCTCGACGCGCGCCCGGAGGCGCACGGGGTCGTCGGTGTACCCGTCCGTGTCCACCTGGCCCTCGGCCTCGAACACGCCGTGCGGCAGCGTCGCCAGCTCGGCGCGCGCGCGCCGCTCGGTGTACGCGAGCACCTCGTCCATCACCCCGAGCACGGTGTCCCGCCCGTGCCGCGCCGTGAGCGCCTGGATGCGGCGCACGCCCGTCGCGTTCGCGGCGACCTGGGCGCGGAGATCGCCCGCGGTCTCGTGCTTCGAGCGGATCTGGGCGAGGAGCAGCGTGAACACGTCCTCGACGATCGCGCCCGCCTCCACGAGCTTGACCGGCGGGATGATGACGCCCTCCTGGAACACCTCGCGGAACGCCCCGATCGACGCCGGCGCGCCGCCGCCGACGTCCACGTGGTGCGCGAGGTTCGCGACGTAGCCGAGCAGCTCGTCGTCGACGAAGACGGGCGAGACGAGCGTCACGTCGTTCAGGTGCACGCCGCTCGGGTACGGGTCGTTCGTCACGATCACGTCGCCCGGGCCGAGGTTCTCGGGGCCGTAGTCGAGCACGGCCCGCGGCGTCTGCTCGACCATCGACCCGAGGTGCACCGGCTGGTTGAACCCCTGCGCCACGGCGCGGAGCTCCGCGTCGAAGAACGCGCACGAGAAGTCCGCGCGGGTCTTGATGTTGGTCGAGTACGCGCTCCGGCGAAGCGTGAGCACCATCTCGTCCGTCGCCGCGATGAGCGCGTTCCGGACGACCTCGAACGTGATCGGATCGTGTCTCACGCTCGGTTTCCCGGCCCCCAGACGGAGGTGAACGAGCGGCCCTCGGCGAACCGGGAGCCCGACAGGCTCGAGATGTCGACGGGCGGCTCCTTCCCCGCGATCACGTGCGCGAGCGACTCGCCGATCGTCGGGCCGATCTTGAAGCAGTGGCCGCTGCCGCCGAAGGCGGAGTAGTAGCCGCCGACCTCCTCCTCGCCGACGATCGGATACCAGTCGTCGGTGATGTCGTAGACGCCCGAGTACCCGGTCACGAACGCGCCGCCGAACCCGGGCTGACCCAGCGTCGCCCGGAGCGCCGGAACGCGGCGGAGGAGCTTCGGCACCATTCGCGCCACGTGCGCGTCGTCGGTGCCCGCGTCGTACGTCTCGGGGTCGTCCGGCTCGGGGGTCTTCGGCCAGCCCTCGCCGACGAGCACCTTGTCCGGGCCGTACGAGCGGAAGTAGAGCTGCTGCGCGGAGTCGGACATCACCGGGAGGCCGCGGAAGCCGGCGGGCGCATGGAAGATCGCCTCGTGCTCCCGGCTGAACCTGATCGGGTACTCGACGCCGACCATCCGCCCGATCGTGTTCCCCCACGGGCCGGTGGCGTTGACGACGACCCCCGTCGCGATCTTCCCGTCGGCGGTCACGACACCGGTCACGCGTCCGCCGGACGCCTCGATGTCCATCACCTCGCACCCCTCGCGCACGCTCGAGGCCCCTTCCCGCGGCGGAGCGCGCGAGCGCCTCGACCGTCCGCACCGGATCCGCGTAGCCGGACGTCTCCTCGTAGCAGGCGAGCTCGATGCCGTCGATCTCGAGCTCGGGCCAGCGCTCGACGACCTCCTCCGGCGTGAGGAAGCCGGTCTGGACGCCGAGCGCCTGCTGCACGGGGACGATCTCGCGGATCGCGTGCGCCTCCTCGGCGGTCGCGAGCACCAGGTACCCGTTGCGCACGAAGCCGACGTCGCCGCCGAGCTCCTCCTCGGCGTTCGCGAACTTCCCGGCCGCGCGCACCGCGAGCCTGATCGCGACCTCGTTCGTGTAGTGCTGCCGGACGTGCGCGGCCGAGTACTGCGTCGAGCCGCGCGCCAGGCGCCGCTTCTCGACGAGGACCACGTCGCCGTAGCCGAGCGTGGTCAGGAAGTGGGCGACGCTCGCCCCGATGATCCCTCCGCCGACGACGACGGCGTCTGCCCGTTCCCTCACGTGACCTCGCTCCTCCGTCTCCGCCCGCAGGCGCTCCGTTGCGTCCGTGTCGACGGCGTCGTCCCTCCGATGACCACGCCGTACTGCGCCGCCGCGGCCTCGCTCGACACCTTTCCGTTCGCGACGTCGTGCGCGACGAGCGCCGGATCCCGTTCGAGCGGGTCGCCGTAGCCGCCGCCGCCCGCGATCCGGTGCGCATAGACGTCGCCGGCCTGGATCGTCGTCGAGAACATCGGCGGCAGCGGCTCCTCGCTGCCGTCCGGCCGCACGAGGACGTTCTCCGACGGCGCCCCCGGCAGCCCGCCCGCGAGCCCGTACGGAGGCCGGCTCGCGCGATCGGACCGGACGACGAGCGACGTGTCGGGCGTCAGGCACCGCCAGACGCGCTCGATCGCGAGGCCGCCCCGGTGCCGTCCGGGGCCGCCCGAGTCGGGCACGAGGCCGTAGCGCTCGACGACGATCGGGTACTCCGACTCGGCGACCTCGACGGGGATGTTCGCGGCAAGGCTGGCCGGGTTGGTGACGCCGTCGTTCCCGTCGGCGAGCGGCGTCGCGCCCCACGTGCCGACGACGAGCTCGTAGTAGACGAAGCGACCGCCCTCCGGCCGCTCGGCGCCGAAGATCGCGAGGGTGTTGCCGCCCTCTCCGGCCGCCGGGATGCGGTCGGGGATCAGCTGCGCGAGCGCGCCGTTCACCGCGTCGAGGACCCGGAACCCCGTCACGCCGCGCATCGACGACGCTCCGGGCATCGTCACCTCGCAGACCGTCCCCGGCTTCGTGAGCACGTTCACGGGCCGGAAGGCGCCGGAGGTGTTCGGCACGTCGACCTCGAGCGCGCAGCGCACGGCCTGGTAGACGCAGGCCTCGACGAACGACCGCGTCGAGTTGAGCGAGCCGCGCACCATCGGCGCCGACTCCGTCAGGTCGACGGTGAGCTCGTCGCCGGCGATGGTCACGGTCGCCGTGATCGGCACGTCGACGACGTCGATCCCGTCCGACCCGAGGATGTCGGTGAAGGTCGCGGTCCCGTCCGGCCACGAGGCGATCTCGCGCCGGACGAGCCGCTCGGTGTGGTCGACGAGCTCGGTCATCAGGGCGGCGAGCCGCTCCCGGCCGTGCCGCTCGGCGAGCCCGAGCAGCGCCCGCTCGGCGACGGAGCAGGCCGCGACCTGGGCACCGAGGTCGCCGAGGGTCATCCGCGGGATGCGGACGTTCGCCTCGATGATCTTGAAGACGTCCTCGACCGGCTCGCCGGCCGCGTAGAGCTTGAGCCAGGGGAGCCGGATCCCCTCCTGGAAGATCTCGGTGTTGTCGCACGCGCTCGAGCCGGGCAGGCGGCCGCCGACGTCTCCGTGGTGCGCGGTCGTGGTCGTGAACCCGATCAGCTCGCCCTCGTGGTGGACGGGCTTGAAGAGGAACATGTCCTGCAGGTGGATGCCGCCGTCGAACGGGTCGTTCATGAGGTACACGTCGCCGGGCGCCATGCGGTCGCCGTAGTGCTCGAGGAGGCGCTCGATCGCGGCGGGCAGCGAGCCGAGGTGGAACGGGACGGTGACGGCCTGTGCCACCGTCTCGCCGCGCGGGTCGAGGATCGCGGCGGAGAAGTCCATCCCGTCGCGGACCACCGTCGAGTGCGCGGTGCGGAAGATCGTCGTCGCCATCTCGTCCGCGATCGAGGCGAGCGCGTTCGCGACGATCTGGAGCGTGACGGGGTCGACGCGTCGCTCGGCGGTCGTGCTCATCCCGTTCGCTCCAGGATCAGGCTCGCGGTCGCCTCGTCCCGGCGCACCGACCAGCCGGGCGGGACGACGACCGTGGTGTCGTACTCGTCGACGAGCAGCGGCCCGGGCTCCCCGGCGACCCCGATCGACGCGCGGGCGCGGACCGGCGCGTCGACGAGCGCCCCGTCGACGTACACGGCGCGCGTGCCGGACGGCCGGTCGCCCGGCTCCTCCCCGGAGATCGACAGGGCGCCGTCCGGCGCGACCCCGAGCGCGGCGAGCCGCACCGCCCGGATCTCGACCGGCGACCCCGGCTGCCCGCGGACGCCGTAGAGCCGCTCGTGCTCGTCCTCGAACCGCGCTCGCAGCGCCGCGAGGTCGAGCTCTCCTTGTGACGCTGTCGTCACGAGCCGCCTCGGGCAACGCGACCTCGACCTCCCAGCTCTGTCCGCCGTAGCGGAGCTCCGCGGTCGCGGCCCACTCCGCCGGCTCGCCGGGGAACGCCGCCTCGAGGTCGCGGCGCATCTCCGCGACGAGGCCGGCGACGTGCGCGGGCTCGACGGTGTCGACGTCGAGGTGGCACGTGCGGACGTCGTGGAACTCGGGCCGCGCGAACAGGAGGCCGACGGCGCTGAACAGCCCGGCGACCGCCGGCACGACGACGGTGCGGGCGCCGAGGTCGTCCGCGAGACCGGCGGCGTGGACCGGGCCCGAGCCGCCGTACGCGACGATCGCGAAGTCGCGCGGGTCGCGGCCCTTCTCGGACGACACCGAGCGGAGGGCTCGTGTCATCCGTGCGTTCGCGATCCGATGGACGCCGGCGGCGGCATCGAGAAGCTCCAGCTCGAGCGGCGAAGCGACGCGCCCGAGCGCCTCCGTCGCGAGCCCGCGCGACAGCGTGATCTGGCCGTCGGCGACCGCGCCCTCGGGCAGCAGGCCCAGCACGACGTTCGCGTCGGTCACGGTCGGCTCGACGCCGCCGCGGCCGTAGCACGCCGGTCCCGGGTCGGCGCCGGCGCTCCGCGGGCCGACCTGCAGCCCTCCGCCCGCGTCGAGCCAGGCGAGGCTGCCGCCGCCCGCGCCGACCTCGGCGATGTCGATCGTCGGGATCCGGAGGAGCTCGCCGGACCCGCGGATGAGCCGGCTGCCGGCGGAGAGCGACCCGCCCACCTCGTACTCCCTCCCGCGCGCGATGGCGCCGTCCTCGATGAGCGACGCCTTCGCGGTCGTCCCGCCCATGTCGAACGCGATCGCGTCCGCGATCCCGAGCCGCCGGACGATGCCGAGCGCCGCCACGACTCCCGCGGCCGGTCCCGACTCGAGCGCGAAGACGGGGCGCGCACGCGCGTCGTCGGAGGTCATGACACCGCCCGAGCTCTGCATGATCGAGAGCGGAGCCTCGAGCCCGAGGCCGTCGAGACCGGAGCGGATCCGGTCGATGTACGAGGACATCAGCGGCCGCACGTACGCGTTGACCACCGTCGTCGCCGTCCGCTCGTACTCGCGCTGCTCGCGGAGGATCTCGCTCGACAGCGAGATCGTCACCCCCGGCAGCTCCTCCGCGAGGATCCGGCCGAGGATCCGCTCGTGCTCGGGGTGCACGTAGGAGTGCAGGAGGCAGACGGCGACCGACTCGACGTCCGTCTCGCGCAACAGCGCGGCGAGGGCGCGCGCCTCCTCCTCGTCGAGCGGGCGGAGCACGGTTCCGTCGGCCGTCACGCGCTCGTCGATCTCGAACCGCAGCCGGCGCTCGACGATCGGCTCGGGCTTGCGCCAGAACAGGTCGTACATGTGCGGCACCCGCAGGCGGCGGAGCTCGAGCACGTCCCGAAAGCCCTTCGTCGTGACGAGCGCCGTCGGGCTGCCGAGGCGCTGCAGCACGGCGTTCGTCGCGACGGTGGTGCCGTGCACGACCTCCGACGGCGCCGTGTCCGCACCCGCCGCGAGCTCGCCGACGGCCTCGACGACCGCGATGTCGTAGGACGGTGGCGTCGAGAGCAGCTTGCGCACCGTCGCGCGCCCGTCCGCACCGTGGAGGATCACGTCGGTGAAGGTGCCGCCGACGTCGACACCGACTCTGGTCGCGCTCACGCTCGTTCTCCGCAATTTGAAATTTCATATTGCGTCCGGCCGGACCTTAGACCAAACTGACCCGCGATGGAAGAGATGGGCGTGATCCCGCTCCTCGAGGAGCGCGAGTCGGTCGAGGACCGCGTCGCGCAGACGCTCCGGGAGCTGATCGTCTCCGGCCGGCTCCCCGGCGGGACGCCGCTCGTCCACCGCGAGCTCGCGCAGCGCCTCGGCGTGTCTCCCACGCCGGTCCGGATCTCGCTCACGCACCTCGAGCGCGAGGGCCTCGTCGAGGTCGGCCCGACGGGGCGAGCGGCCGTCACGCGCCTGAGCCGCGAGGACTTCGAGGAGATCTACGCCGCGCGCGCCGGGCTCGAGGGCCTCGCGGCGCGCGTCGGGGCCGTCGCGCTGACCGACGACGACATCAAGGCGATGCGGCGACTCCTCACCGCGCTTCGCCGGCTCGCACGCGAGCAGGACGTCGACGCGTACCTCGCGAAGCGCTGGGAGCTCTACGCGACCTGCTACCGGGCCAGCGGTCGGCGTCGGCTCGTCGACGAGGTCGAGCGCCTCTTCGTGCGCTCGGAGCGATACAACCGCCTCGTCCTCTCGACCGCCGACCGCTTCCGCGAGTCCGTCGCGCGCTACGCCGCCTTCCTGCAGGCCTGCGAGTCGCGCGACCCGGCCGCCGCCGAGCGAGCCGTCCAGGACAGCATCCGCTGGGCTGTCGACCGCGTCGGCCCGCTGCTTCCGTCCGAGAGCGAGCCGGCGTGAGCACGGGAGACCTGCGCGCGGCGCTCGTCGACGCGCTCGGCGACGAGCGGCGCGTGTCGGACGGCGACTCGGAGCGCGACCTGCACTCGGGCGACATGACCTTCCACCGCCCGCATCGGCCCGACGTCGTCGTCTACCCGCAGACCACGGAGGAGGTCTCGGCCGTCCTCGCGCTCGCCCACGAGCGCCGCGTGCCCGTGACGCCGTTCGGCGCCGGCTCCAGCCTCGAGGGCCACGTCATCCCGGTCGAGGGCGGCATCTCCCTCGACCTCACCCGGATGGACCGCGTGCGTCGAGATCTCGCCCGACGACCTGACGGCGACGGTGCAGGCGGGCGTGACGCGGACCGCGCTCGAGCGCGCGGCCGCCGAGCACGGCCTGATGTTCCCGGTCGATCCCGGCGCGGACGCGACGCTCGGCGGGATGGCGGCCACGAACGCCGCGGGGACGACGACGGTGCGCTACGGGAAGATGCGCGCGAACGTGCTCGCCCTCGAGGCCGTGCTCCCGGGCGGGCGGGTCGTGCGGGCCGGCAGCCGGGCGCCGAAGACGTCCGCCGGCTACGACCTCCTCGGCCTGCTGATCGGCTCGGAGGGGACGCTCGGGGTGATCACCGAGCTGACCGTCCGCCTGCACGGGATCCCCGAGCAGGCGGTCGTCCTGCGGCTCTCGTTCCCCGATGTCGAGGCCGCCTGCCGCGCAGCCACGACGATCGTCGCCGCGGGCGCCGGCGTGACGCGCGTCGAGCTGCTCGACTCCTGGACGATCACGGCGATCAACGCGCACCACGGGCTCGACCTCCCCGTCGGCGCGTCGCTGTTCGTCGAGGCGGCGGGCAGCGAGGGCACGGTGACGTCGGACCTGGAGCTCGTCACCCAGATCGCCGAGTCGGAGGGGTCGCTCGCCGTCGTCGCCGAGCGCGACCCCACGGCGCGGACGCGGCTCTGGGCGGCCCGCCACGCGTCGGCGTACGCAACGGCGGCCGCCGCGCCCGGCCGGCGCCATCGCTCGACCGACATCTGCGTCCCGCTCTCCGAGCTGGCCGGCGCCGTCTCGTTCGCGCGGCAGGAGCTCGAGCGACGCGGCCTCGTCGCCGGCCTCGTGGGACACGCGGGCGACGGCAACGTCCACCTCTCGCTGATGGTCGACCCGGACGACCCCGACGAGGTCGGCTCGTCCGACGAGCTGATCGAGCTGCTCGTGACGGACGCCCTCGCACGCGGAGGCACGTGCACCGGCGAGCATGGGATCGGGCTCGGCAAGGTGCACGCCCTCGAGCGTGAGCACGGTGATCTCGTGCCCCTGATGCGCGGCATCAAGGAGCTCTTCGACCCGCACGGGATCATGAACCCGGGGAAGGTGCTCGCGCTCGGCTAGACGTGCGCCTCGCCCGGGATGCGGCGCGAGACGAGCACGTCGCCCGTCGCCTGCACGACGACCGCCGAGACGACGACGAGCCCGCCGAGGAACGTCGCGAGGGACGGACGCTCCTCGTAGGCGAGCCAGACCCAGAGGGGCCCGAGGACCACCTCGAGGAGAGAGATGACCGCGACCTGCGCCGGAGGGATCAACCGGGCGCCGATCGTCAGCAACGCGAGGCCGAGCCCCATCTGCCCCACGCCGAGCGCGGCGAGGATCGCCCAGTCGCTGTCGCTCGCGGAGCCGAGAGCGACGAACGGGAGGCAGGCGAGCACGACGAGCACCTGCGACGCGCACGTCGCGGGCATCATCGACACGTCCCGGCGGTGGCGGGCGATGACGATCACCGCGGCGAACGACGCGGTCATCAGGAAGGGGAGGCCGACCGCCGCAGCGCCCGCGTCGAACGAGCCGGCCGCCATCAGCACGACCCCGGCGCCGGCGAGGGCGAGGGCGACCCAGGTCCGTCCGTCGATGCGCTCGGAGAGCAGCGCCCAGCCGAGCAGCGCCGCCATCATCGGCGCGGCCGCCTGCATGAAGAGGACGTTCGCGACCGTCGTGTGGTTCAGCGCCAGGAGGAAGGTGCCGGACGAGATCGCGAGGAAGACGGCCATCGCGACGCCCGAACGCCCCATCGACCGGAACGCCGCCACCGTGCCGCGCCGCTCCATGACGACGACGAGCGCGAACAGCGCGAGCGCCGCGAAGACGGCGCGGCCGGCGACCTGGGTCGCAGGGCTCGCATCGAGCTCGCGCTGCGCGAGCCCCGCAGTCGACCAGGCGACGGCGGCGACGAGGATCGCGAGCTGCCCCTGACGGGCTCGGCGCCGCTCGAGCCCCTCCGTGCCCGTCACGAGAGGAGTGAAGCACGCCGCTCTCTGCGAGCGGCGCAGTCGCGGGTCGTCAGCCCGTCAGCGCCGACGCGCGTGCGCGACGGTCGCGCTCGCCCGTGAGGAGCGATGCGAGGTGCTGCAGCAGCTTCCAGGACACGTCCGGGTTCTCCTTCGCGAACCGGCGGAAGTCCCAGAACGCGATCACGAGGCAACGCACCCGCGTCACCGCGGTCACGCTTGCCGTGCGGACGTCCTCGCTGAGCAGGGCGAGCTCGCCGAAGTGGTCTCCCGGGCCGAGCCGCGTGACCTCCATCCCGTCGACGCTGACCGCGACCTCGCCGTCGGCGAGGATGAAGAAGCCGACGCCGCTCATCGTTCCCTCCTCGACGATCGTCACACCGGGGCGGAACTCTCGCTCCTTGACCTGCTGTGCGAGCTTCCGGAGCTGGCGGCCGTTGAGGCCGCTGAACAGCGTGACGCGCGCGAGCTCGTCGGCGATCGTTGGGCACCCGGCGATCATATAGCGGTGCCTCGCCGGTCAAGCGCAGCCGGTTTCGCGCGGTTCGCGGCGGGTAGGAAAGCGACATGAACGCCTTTCGGCTCCGCTACGCGCTCCTCGGCTGGCTCGTGACGCGCTTCCTTCGTCGGCGGCTTGCGCACCGCGCGCGGCTGTACTGAGATGGGCCGGAACGTCCTCGTCGTCAGCACCGTCGAGCACGAGGAGCCGACCCTGCGCGGCGCGGTCGGCAACGCCGACCGGGTCAAGGTCGTGGTGCCCGTCGTGAAGCAAGGGCTGCTCGACTGGCTCGCGAACGACGAGCGCGCCTTCGCACACGCCGCCGAGGTCGCCGAGGAGACCGCCGAGGAGCTGCCCGCCGACGACGTCGACGCGGCCGCCGGCGAGGCGAACGTCGCGCTCGCGATCCGCGACGCCCTTGCATCCTTCCCGGCCGACGAGGTCGTCGTCGCGATCCGGCCGGGCGACCGTGACACGCTGGCGGAGCGGCTCGATCCGGGAGACGGCGCCGCCCGCAGCATCGACGGCGTGCCGCTCCGCTTCGTCGTGATCCCGGACCCCGGCGACTAGTGCCGGACCGGTCGCCCTAGCGCCGGACGACGCGCAGCACGACGGTCCCGCGGTTCCGGATGCCGGCGGCGTCGACGACCGCGACGTCGAGCGAGTACGTCCCGGGCACCTTCGGCGTGCCGACGATCGTCCCGTCCCCGCGAACCCGGAGCGGCGCAGGCAGACCCTTGACGGAGACGACCCGGTAGGGCGGGCTGCCGCCGCTCATCCGGATCCGGTCGACGAAGCGCACACCGGCCCGTGCCCAGCGGAGCGGCCCGCCGACGGTGAGCATCTGGCCGCCCTCCGCGCACATCGCCCGGCACGCATCGAGGACGAGCGGTCGGAGGAACCGCACGAAGCCCGCGCCCCCCTCCCAGTTCATGTGGATCCCGTCCGCGAACCAGTCGTCGTGCCCGCGGCTCTCGAGCTCCCACTCGCCCACCGTCAGCTGGGGCCAGCGCTTCCGCGCCTCGCGGACCTGGTCGTTGATCTCCGCCCAGCTGGGCCGGCGCTCGCGAAGCGTGATCCAGACCACCTGGTCGACACCGGCGTCCAGGAGCGCGCGCATCACGCGATCGACGCCGGCTCCGAAGCCGCCGGGCGCGTCGTTGTACCCCACGTCGACCACGGCGACCTTGCCGAGAGCAGGCCCGAGGTCCTTGATCGCATCGAGCGCGCTCGGCGGCCGCTCTCCGTCGTAGACGCATCCCTCGGTGACGAGCCGGCGGCACGTCCTGATGTCGATCCGGAGGTCGATGCCTCGCGCGAGCTCGTCCCGCGCCTGTCGCTGCCAGAAGAGCACGCCACCGACGGAGTCGGCGACGAGCGTCACGCGGGGCGCCGCGGTCACGGCAGCGCCCGGCGCGCCGATCCCCAGGAGGGCACCGAGCACGACCGCGACGAGGAGGGCTCTGAACGGCGTCGGCATGCGCGTTCGTTCCGGCAGAGTGTGCCGAAGCGCACGAGCGGACGCCAGTGACCGGAGGCGCCGCGGTCACGGAGTGCGACGGCGCTGAGAGAATCGTGCGATGGCCGGACGTCAGGGACCGCTCGCCGACCTCCGGGTCGTCGAGCTCGCGGGCATCGGGGCGGCGCCGTTCGGGGCGATGCTCCTCGCCGACCTCGGCGCCGACGTGATCCGGATCGACCGGGCGCCGACCGGTGACACGAACCCCTTGAGCGAGGTGCTCGGCCGTGGGCGGCGATCCGTGGCCCTCGACCTGAAGCACCGGGCCGGTGTCGAGGTCGTGCTGCGGCTCGTGGAGCAGGCGGATGCGCTGGTCGAGGGCTTCCGGCCGGGTGTGATGGAGCGCCTCGGCCTCGGCCCCGACGTCTGCCTGGCGCGAAACGAGCGGCTGGTCTTCGGCCGGATGACGGGCTGGGGCCAGGACGGCCCCCTCGCGCCGCAGGCGGGGCACGACATCGACTACATCGCGGTCTCGGGCGCGCTCGGGGCGATCGGCCGTCGCGGCGAGTCGCCCGTCCCACCGCTCAACCTCGTCGGCGACTTCGGCGGCGGCGGCATGCTGCTCGCGTTCGGGATCGTCAGCGCGGTGCTCGAGGCACGGTCGTCGGGCCGGGGACAGGTCGTGGACGCGGCGATGGTCGACGGGTCGGCGCTCCTGCTGACCATGGTCTACGAGGCGCGGAACCTCGGCCTCTGGACGCTCGAGCGCGGGACGAACCTGCTCGACGGCGGCGCACCGTTCTACGACGTGTACGCCACGTCCGACGGGGGCGCGATGGCCGTCGGGTGCCTCGAGCCGGCGTTCTACGCCGAGCTCCTGCGGGTGCTCGACCTCGACCGCCCGGAGCTCCGCGACCATACGGATACCGCTCGCTGGCCGGACATCCGGGCGGCGCTGACGGAGGCGTTCGCGAGCCGGACCCGCGCAGAATGGGAGGAGGCGTTCACCGGCTCGGACGCGTGCGTCGCGCCCGTCCTCGACCTCGACGAGGCGCGCTCGCACCCGCACGGCCGAGCGCGGCAGGCCTTCTACGAGAGCGACGCCGGCCTTGTGCCGATGCCGGCCCCGCGGTTCGAACGGACGCCGACGGCGGTGCCCGGCCCCGCGTCGCGCAAGGGGGCGGACACGCGCACGGCGCTCGCCGACTGGGGCTTCGCGGCGGAGGAGATCGAGGCGCTCTGCGAGGGGGGCGTGGCGTACGCGACCGTAGACGACTGACGCGCTCGGTCAGACCGAGCTCACCAGCGCGCGGTCGGTGAGACGCTCGCCCGAGTCCGGGTCGAAGTAGTGGAACCGGCGCGGGTCGAGCGCGAGGCGGATCCGCTCGCCCGGCCGGATGACGATGGATTCGGAGACCTCCGCCGTGAAGAGCGCCCGCCGGTCGGTGGCGAGGAGCGTCGCCCGCTCGCGCTCGTCGGACGCGGCACGCACGGCCGCGACGTCGACGGGCGGCGCCTCCACCGTGAAGATGACGTGCGTCGCCGAGCCGAGCTCCTCGACGACGGCGACCTCGACCTCGACCGTCGGGAGCGCGGGGTCGGCGAGGACCGCCGCTTCGAAGTCCTGCGGGCGGAGCCCGAGGATCGCCGAGCCGTTCGCGAGGCCGCGCGGGCGCGCGTCGGGCGTTCGAGGGGGACTCGAAAGCCGGCGAACTCGATCGCGTCGTCCGTGATGTCGGCCTCGGCAAGGTTCATCGATGGTGAGCCGATGAACGCGGCGACGAAGAGGTTCGCGGGCTCACGGTAGAGCGTCTGCGGCGTGTCGACCTGCTGCACGGTGCCGTCGCGCATGACGGCGACGCGCGTGCCCAGCGTCATCGCCTCCACCTGGTCGTGCGTGACGTAGACGGTGGTGATCCCGAGACGCTCGTGGAGTCGGGCGAGCTCGGCACGCATGTCCACACGGAGCTTCGCGTCGAGATTCGAGAGCGGCTCGTCCATGAGGAACACGGCGGGCTCGCGGATAATCGCGCGGCCCATCGCGACCCGCTGGCGCTGCCCGCCCGAGAGGGCGCCCGGTCGCCGTTGGAGCAGCTCCTCGAGCCCGAGCATCTTCGCAACCTCCTGAACGCGACGCGCGATCTCGTCCTTCGGCGTCGAGCGCACCTTGAGCCCGTAGCCGAGGTTCTTCTCCACCGTGTAGTGCGGGTAGAGCGCGTAGTTCTGGAAGACCATCGCGATGTCGCGGTCGCGCGGCGCGAGGCGAGAGACCTCGCGCTCACCGATCCAGATCTCGCCCGCCGAGACCTCCTCCAGCCCCGCGAGCATGCGGAGGAGCGTCGTCTTCCCGCAGCCGGAGGGGCCGACGAGGACCATGAACTCACCGCTCGAGATCGTCAGGCTGACACCCGCGACGGCCTGGACGCCCCCCGCGAACTCCTTCGTCACCTGATCGAGCCTGATCTCCGCCACGATCGCGCTCCTCCTCGCCGACGAGCTTGACGTCGACGGGCATCGTATGGCATCGTCGCGAGCCTGTAAACGTTCTCGGTAATCCTTTACAGAAGGCGACGTGGCCGAACCGGAACCGACGCAGCACGAGCCCGACGAAGGGACTCCGACGATCACGACGGTCGCGCGGCTCGCGAACGTCTCGATCGCGTCGGCATCGCGCGCGCTCAACGGGATCCGAACGAGCCCGGAGACGCTCGCCCGCGTCCGGGAGGCCGCCGAGGCGATCGGCTACGCGCCCAACGCGGCTGCGAGGTCGCTTCGGTCGCGGCGGACGGGCCAGATCGTGTTCGCAATGCCGGACGTCGGCAACCCGGTCTACACGACGATGGTCGGCTCGATCCAGGAGGCGACGCGCGAGAGCGGCTGGCGCCTGATGCTCCACTCCACCGGCGCCGACACGGAGGACGAGCTCGCGATCGTGCGCGACCTGCGTCACCGCTTCGCGGACGGGCTGATCCTCGCGACGCTCGACATCACGGATGCCCACGTGGACGAGCTCCGTCACGCTGCGACGCCGGTCGTCGTGATCGGACGCCCGAGCAACGAGCTCGGCGTCGACGTCGTACGCGCCTACTCGCGCAAGGGCGCCGCAGAGGCGGTGCGGCACCTCCACGCGGCCGGTCGCCGACGGATCGCGCTCCTGAACGGGCCGCAGCACACCGTTCCCGGCTCCGAGCGCCGGCTCGGCTACTTCGACGGCCTGCGGAGCTGCGACCTGCGCCGCGACGACCGCCTGGCCGAGGTCGCGTCCGCCTTCACCGTCCAGCCCGGCCGCGAGGCGACCGTGCGCCTCCTCGCACGGTCCCGCCCCGACGCGATCCTCTGCACGAACGACCTGCTCGCGGTCGGCGCGCTCGCCGCGCTGCACGACGCGGGTCTCGATGTCCCCGGCGACGTGGCTCTCGTCGGAATGGACAACACGCCGCTCTCCGAGCTCGTGTGGCCGCCGCTCACGACGGTCGACCTCGGCTCCGCCGAGCGCGCGCGGATCGCCGCAGAGCTGCTGCTCGAGCGGATCGAGGGCTCCGATGCCGAGCCGCGCGTCGTCGGGGTCGAGCCGGCGCTCGTCGTTCGCGCCTCGTCGGGGGCCGGCGCGTGAGCACGGCACAGGAGGCGCCTCCCCTCGCTCCGCGTCGCGGGCGGAGCAAGGCCGGTGGCGGCATCTCGTCGAGGGAGGCGGCGTTCCTGGTGATCCCGGCGCTCCTCCCGATCGTGATCCTGAGCGTCCTGCCGCTCGCCCGCGGCATCTACCTCGCCTTCACCGATGCCCGCGCCGGCCTGGACGTCGAGACGAACTTCGTCGGGCTCGACAACTTCCGCGAGCTGATCCACGACGACCTCTTCGTCAACGCGTTCAAGATCGGGCTGATCTGGGCCGTCACGGTCACGGCGATCCAGTTCGTCCTGGCGCTCGGCCTCGCGCTGCTCCTCACCCAGAACCTCCATGGGCGCTGGCTCGCCCGCTCCCTCGCCCTCGTCCCGTGGGCGATGCCCCCGGTCGTCGTCGGGATCATGTGGAAGCTCGTCTACCAGCCGCAGGCCGGCGTGCTGAACGAGCTCCTGCGGCGCGGCAACCTGCCCGGCGAGAACCTCGACTGGCTCTCGAGCTTCTCGTGGGCGCTCCCCGCCGTGATCGTGGTGGGCGTCTGGGCCGGGATGCCGCAGACGACGATCGCCCTCCTCGCCGGCCTGCAGGCGATCCCCGACGACATGCACGAGGCGGCCGCGGTCGACGGCGCGACCGCCTGGCAGCGGTTCCGCACGATCACCTGGCCGCAGCTCCGCCCGGTGATCGTCGCGATCACGACGCTCGACATCATCTGGAACTTCAACTCCTTCGGCCTCGTGTACGTCCTCACGGAAGGCGGTCCCGCCGGCAAGACGGAGCTCCCGATGCTCTTCGCGTACAACCAGGCGTTCAGGTACGGCGAGTTCGGCTACGCCGCGGCACTCGGCTGCGCGATGGTCGTCGTGATCGCGAGCGGGCTCGTCTTCTACCTGTGGGGACGCCTCCGGGAGGCGACGGCGTGATCGTCTCATCGCATCCGAAGCGCTCGCGGACGCTCCAGTACGGACTGATGCTCGTCTACATCGGGTTCCTCGGCTTCCCGCTCCTCTGGATGCTCTCGGTCTCGTTCAAGGGGCCGCGCGAGCTCGTCGAGCTCCACCCGTCGCTGATTCCCGACGAGCCGACGCTCGAGAACTACCGGATCGCGCTCGAGGACTCAGAGCTCATCCAGAGCGCGGTCAACAGCATGAAGATCGCGTTCGCGACGGCGCTCGTCACGACGGCGATCGCGCTCCCCGCCGCCTACGTCCTGGCCCGCCGTCGCGGCATCCTCACGACCTTCGGGCTCGGCTGGATCCTGCTCAGCCAGATGTTCCCGCTGATCCTGATCATCATCCCGCTCTTCCTCCTGCTCATCGACCTGGGGCTTGCGAACTCGCACCTCGGCCTCGTCCTCGTGTACACGGTGTGGGCCTTGCCGTTCGTGCTCTGGATGCTCCAGAGCTACGTCCGCGGGATCCCGCGCGACCTGGAGGAGGCGGCGCGGGTCGACGGGGCGAGCCGCTTCCAGATCCTCACCGGGATCATCGCGCCGCTGCTCGCGCCCGGCATCGTGGTGACCACGCTCTTCGCGTTCATCACCGCGTGGAACGAGTTCTTCCTCGCGCTCGTCGTCCTCCAGTCCGCCGACCTCTACACCCTGCCCCTGAAGCTCAAGCAGTTCGTGGGGATCGAAGGGATCGTCCGGCTCGGGCCGCTCGCCGCGGCGGCGCTGCTGGCAACGATCCCGAGCCTGATCCTCTTCGCGATCATCCAGCGCTGGCTCACGCGCGGCCTCCTCTCGGGGGCGGTGAAGGGCTAGTGCGCGACTCCATCCAGACGGCAAATCCGGCGCCGATCGGCGCCATGACCAGAGAAAGGTTGGTCACATGAGGAGACTCCTCATTCCGTGTGCCCTGCTCGTCCTGTGCGTCTCGCTCGCAGCCGGCGCCGCACAGGCGGGACGCAAGGCCGAGGCCGTGAAGCTGAACTTCGCGACCTATGTCTGGCAGCCGACGACGGTTGCCGCGACGAAGTCGATCGTCGAGGCCTGGAACAAGTCCCACCCCGGGATCCAGGTGTCGATCGTCCCGGTCGACGTCAACTCGGTCCACGACAAGCTGCTCACGAACTTCGTCGGCGGCACGGCGGCGGACGTCATCCACGACGAGGCGGCGGACATCGGCGGCTTCACCCAGCAGGGCTACCTGGCGAACCTCTCGCCGCTCATCTCGAAGCGCTTCAAGGCGTCGATTCCGCAGTCGCTCTGGAACACCGTCAACTTCGGTCGAGCAAGGTCACCGGCGTCCCGATCCTGATGCAGACGTACAACGTCTTCGCGAACATGGACATCCTCAAGGCCGCGGGCATCAAGGCGCCGACCGCGAAGAGCCCGTGGACGTGGACCCAGTTCCGCTCGATCGCGAAGCGCCTCACGAACTCGAACCGCTTCGGCGTGTGCTGGGGCCTGCGGTCGCCGACGGCGGCGATCCAGACGATGGCGCTCAACTTCGGCGGCCAGTACTTCTACCTCGAGGGCGGCAAGTGGAACTTCCGCCACGGGCCGGCCGAGCAGGCGGTCGAGAAGCACATGCACGACATGATTCACGTCGACAAGAGCGTGGACGCCGCGGCGACGGGCCTCTCCGGCAGCGGGGTGCTCCCGGCGTTCTTCGGCGGCAGGTGCGCGATGACGGTGCAGGGGAACTTCGCCGCGCAGGGCATGATCCTGCAGGGACCGCGCGACTTCAACTGGGCGATGTTCCCGCTGCTGAAGGGCACGACCCAGAACCAGGTCGCCAACCCGCAGACGCTCTCGATCGCACAGCAGAGCGACCACAAGCGCGAGGCGATGCAGTTCATCGAGTACTTCGCGAACGCCGCGAACCTCGCGAAGCTCGCGGCCGGCGACTGGCTCATCCCCGCCAACCCGGCGTCCGGGAAGCTGATCCTGAAGTCGACGAAGCGCACCGGCAGCTGGCGCGTCGCCACGTCGTCCGTCGTCCATTTCCAGAAGGGCAACTGGGTGACGCTCGCGGCGTACGCCCGCTGGAAGGCGGAGGTCGCGACCCCGCAGTTCGTTCGGTACCTGAAGAACGAGATCACGCTCGAGGAGCTCGGCAAGGCGCTCTCCGACGGCTGGACGCGCGTCCGGTGATCGGTGACGATCGGCCGGTCGGGATCACCGGCCGGCCGATCGCCGACCCCGCGGAAGACGAGGAGACGACGTGAACGGGAACCTGCTCACCGATCGTGCCGTCGGCTGCTTGGCCGCCGCGGCGGTCGGCGACGCGCTCGGCGGGCCGACGGAAGGCTGGGAGTCGCACGAGATCCACGACCACTTCGGCGGCTGGGTCGAGGGCGTCGTCGAGTCGATCCGGCGGGCTCGCGGGGTCGAGAAGCCGTTCTCGCCGTTCCACAAGGGCGACGGGCACGTCACGGACGACACGTTGATGACCCGCGTGCTCGTCCGAGCGTACGCCGAGAAGCGAGACCACCTCGAGGCCCACGACGTCGAACGGCTCGTGGTGCCGCTCATCGTCGACGAGAAGACGTGGATCCCCGAGCTCGGCCGCGAGGATCTCCTCTACCACCGCCTGTTCCTCGCCGAGAAGTGGCTCGTGCTGAAGCTTCGGTACGGCCACGCAGACCCGCGGGAGGCCGGCGTCGGGAACATCGTCAACTGCGGCGCCGCGATGTACATCGCGCCCATCGGGATCGTCAACGCCGGCGACCCCGACGGCGCGTACGCCGAGGCGCTCGCCGTGGCGGGGGCGCACCAGTCGAGCTACGGCCGCGAAGCGGCCGGCGTCCTGGCCGCGGCCGTCGCCGAGGCGATGCGGCCCGGGGCGACGATCGAGAGCACCGCCGAGACGGCCCTCCGCCTCGCGAAGGACGGAACGCGGGCCGCGATCGAGGCGGTCGTCGCCGCGGGGTCGGAGCTGGACGGCTGGCGTTCGGGCGGCCTCGCGTCGCTCCGCAGCGCCTTCGCGCCGTTCGACTCCGTCGGCGACGCCTACGCGACCCCGGCGCAGAATGCGCGGATCCCGAGCCGGCTGCATTCCATCGAGGAGCTGCCGATCGCGCTCGGGCTGCTCGCGGCGACCGGCGGAGACGTCGCCGAGACGATCCTCGGCGGCGTCAACTACGGCCGCGACTCGGACTCGATCGCCTCGATGGGCGGCGCGCTCGCGGGTGCGCTCGGCGGCATCGGCGCGGTGCCGAGGGAGTGGATCGAGGACGTCTCCGCGGCGAGCAGGATCGACGTCGAGGAGGCAGGACGCGAGATCGCGGTGGTCGCGGCGGAGATCTTCGCAAAGGACGCGGCACGGCACGAGGCGCGTGCGCGTGCGATGACCGCCCTCCGCGCCGGCGAGGTTCCCGCGTGAGGATCACGTGGATCCAGCCCGAGGATCTCGTCGGCCACGAGCTCCGACAGGCGCGCGAGGAGCAGAAGGACGTCGATGCGATCGAGGAGCGTTGGCTCGCCGCGGGCGGAGCGCCGGCTCCGGGCCGCGGCGCGTCGCCGGATCCCGTCGCGCCCGAGCTTCGCGCGCTCGCGCTCGACCTGCTCGACGAGCTCGACGGGCTTCCGCGGCCGCTCGCCGGCGCCGAGCCCGAGGGGTTCGACGAGATCCTCGCGGCAGCCGACCCGGCGCCGGCTGCCGCGGCCGCCGGGGATCTCGAGGAGCGCGTGGCCGGTGCGTGGCTCGGCCGCGCGGCGGGGTGCGTGATCGGCAAGCCGGTCGAGAACATCCCGCGCGAGGGCATTCGCGCGATCGCCCAGGCGACGGGAAACTGGCCGGTCGCGTCGTGGTTCACCGCGGTCGGCCTCCCCGACGAGGTGTCCGAGCGCTGGCCGTGGAATCGCGCGAGCCGGCCGACGAGCCTGGCCGAGAACATCGACGGGATCCCCGAGGACGACGACCTCAACTTCACGATCCTCGGCGTGATGGTGCTCGAGCGCCACGGCACCGGGTTCACGACGGCCGATGTCGCGAAGGCGTGGATGGACTACCTGCCCGCGGGCCGGATCTTCACCGCCGAGCGCGTCGCGCTACGGAACCTCCTCGAGGGAACGCTGCCGCCGGAGACGGCGACCCGGCGGAACCCGTTTCGCGAGTGGATCGGCGCCCGGCTTCGCGTCGACGCCTACGGCTGGGCGGCACCCGGCGATCCCGTCGCGGCCGCGCGGATGGCGTGGGAGGACGCCCGCCTCAGCCACACGGCCAACGGCGTCTACGCCGCGATGTTCATGGCAGCCGTCCATGCCGCATCGCTCGCCGAGGAGTCGAGTGCCGCGTGCGCCGAGATCGGGCTCTCCGTCGTGCCTGCGAGGAGCCGCCTCGCCGACGCGCTCCGAGCCGCCGGTGCACTGAGTCGCTCGGAGCGGGACTGGGAGGACATCGTCGACGGGCTCGAGGCGGAGTACGGCCGATTACCACTGGGTCCATGCGATCAACAACACGGCGCTCGTCGCTGCGGCGCTGCACCGCTTCGACGGCGACTTCTCGGGCGCGATCTGCGCGGCGGTGCAGGGCGGGCTCGATACGGACACGAACGGCGCGGCGGTGGGCTCGGTGCTCGGCGCGCTCGCCGGCCGGGCCGGCATCCCGGCTCGCTGGGTCGAGCCGCTACATGGTCGCTTCTCGACCTCGCTCCCGGGCTACGACGGCGCGACCGTCGACGAGCTCGCGCGCCGGACGCTCGCGCTTGTCGCGGAACCGTCCCGGGCGTGACGCTGCCGCTCGAGCAGCCGCGCGACCCCTGGTCGCCACGCCCCATCGACCTGCCGCGCGCCGTCCCGCTCGGCGGGCCCCTCGACGAGCTCGACGGCGCGAAGATCCTCGCCGCGCCCGACGACCCCGCCGACTGGCCGGCCTGGCGAGCGGCGCTGACGCGCTGGCGCGCGGACGCGATCGAGCGGATCGGCTACGACGGATCGGCCTACGACCGGCCGGAGTTCGCATGGGCGCGCCGGTGCTTCTCGGTCGCGCTCGCGTGGCTGTGGGACGAGACGCTCTACGACCACGCGGCGGGACGCTTCACGCCCGACCGGTTCCTCGACGAGGGCGTCGAGCAATTCGGCGGCTACGACGGCGTCGTCCTCTGGCACGCCTACCCGTTGATCGGGATCGACGAGCGGAACCAGTTCGACTTCTACCGCGACGCGCCCGGGATCCGCGAGCTCGTCGCCGCCCTCCACGAGCGCGGCGTCCGCGTGTTCGTCGACTACAACCCGTGGGACGTCGGCACGCGGCGCGAGGCGGACGACGACGCGGCGGCGACCGGCGATCTCGTCCGCTGGCTCGACGCGGACGGCGTGTTCCTCGACACGATGAAGGAGGCGCTGCCCGGCCTCCGCGGCGGCCGTCGACGCCGCGCGGCCGGGAGTCTGCTTCGAGGGCGAGTCGACCCTCCCGCTGACGAGCGTCCACGACCACCACCTCTCGTGGGCGCAGTGGTTCGCGGACACGCGCGTCCCCGGCGTGCTGCGGGCGCGGTGGTTCGAGCAACGCCACATGCTGCACCACACGCGGCGCTGGAACCGCGACCACTCGGAGGAGCTCCGGAGCGCCTGGCTGAACGGCGTCGGGATGCTCGTCTGGGAGAACGTCTTCGGCTCGTGGGTCGGTTGGAACGATCGCGACAAGGAGATGCTCCGGGCGATGACCCCGCTGCAGCGACGGCATGCCGACCTCCTGACGGCGGGCGAGTGGACCCCGCTCGCGGCGCACGGAGGCGGGAGCCCGCCGCACGTGGTCGCCTCCCGCTGGACGGACGGCGAGACGACGCTCTGGGCGGTCGCGAACACCGGCGACGAGCCTTTCACGGGGAAGCTGATCGGGGCCGCCGTCGAGGTGACCGTTCCGGCGGGCGGGATCGCGGCGATCGTCGGCGACGAGCAGGTGATGGCCGCGCCCGCAGGCGAGAGCGCCGCGTTCCGGGCGCGCGTCCCGAAGCGCGTCGCGGCGCCCGTCGCGCTCGTGGCCCAGGCTCCGGCCGGCTTCGTAGAGGCGCACGTGCCACCGGCGAGGATCACCTCCGTCTTCCGCCGCCGCGAGACCGGGATCTACGGCGAGGCGCCGTACGTCGAGGAGTGGAAGCCCCTCCCGCCGCGCCTGCACGACTTCGTCGAGGTGACCCGGGAGCCGATAGCGGCGCACGCGCTACGCGATCGGCGTGCGTGAGGTGACGAACAGCGCGATCGGCCGTGTTGGCGCGCCCGACGCGCCGGCCATCGGCATCGATCTCGCCGAGGCGCGCGCATACGCCGCATCGGTCGGCGCGCGGCTGCCCACGGAGGACGAGTGGCAGCTCGCGGCCGGTCAAGGTCTCCTCGAGCGCACCGAGCCACTCGTCTGGAACTGGACGGAGAGCGAGCACACGGACGGCCGCACCCGCTTCGCGATCCTCAAGGGCGGCTCGGCGTGGCAGGCCGAAGGCTCGGACTGGTACGTCGACGGCGGCCCACGCGACGCGCGCTACTCCCTGAAGCTCCTCCTGCCGGGCGGAGGGCTCGGCCGGTCGACCCGCATCGGCTTCCGCCTGGCGGTCGACCTCGGGCCGTGAGGCCGCTCGAGGGCATCCGCGTCGTCGAGGCGGCGACGCTCTTCGCGGCGCCGATGGCGACGATGCTGCTGGCCGACTTCGGCGCCGACGTCGTCAAGCTCGAGCACCCGCGTCGACCCGACCCTGCGCGGGGCCACGGCCCGGCGAAGGACGGCGCCGGGCTCTGGTTCAAGGCTCTCTCGCGGAACAAGCGGCACGCGACGCTCGACCTGTCGCACCCGGACGGCCAGGCGCTGTTTCTCCGGCTCGCGGGCGGCGCCGACGTCGTCGTGGAGAACTTCCGGCCCGGGACGTTGGAGCGCTGGAACGTCGGATGGGACGAGCTCTCGGCGGCGAACCCCGGGCTCGTGCTCGCTCGGGTCAGCGGGTTCGGCCAGGACGGGCCGTACGCCCACCGCGCCGGGTTCGGCACGCTCGCGGAGGCGATGAGCGGCTTCGCCGCGTTGAACGGCGAGCCGGACGGGCCGCCCCTGCTTCCGCCGCTGGCGCTCGCCGACGGCGTCGCGGCCCTCGCGACCGCCTTCGCGATCCTGACCGCTCTCCGCGCGCGGGAGACGTCGGGCCGCGGCCAGGTTGTGGACGTGTCGCTCCTGGAGCCGCTGATGACGCTCCTCGGCCCCGGGGTCAGCGCGTACGACGCGCTCGGCGAGCTCCAGCCGCGGACAGGGAACCGTTCGAGCCACAACGCGCCTCGCAACGTCTATCGCACGGCCGACGACCGGTGGGTCGCGGTGTCGTCGAGTGCGACGAGCATCGCCGAGCGCGTGATGCGCCTCGTCGGGCGCGCCGACCTCGTGGACGAGCCGTGGTTCGCGACCGGCTCGGGACGCGTCGAGCACGTCGAGGAGATCGATGCGGCCGTCGCCGCGTGGATCGGCGAGCGGACGCGAGCCGACGTTCTCGAGGCCTTCGAGAGCGGCCGAGGCGGCGGCCGCGCCGATCTACGACGCGGAGGACATCCTCTCCGACCCGCACTTCGCGGCACGAGGGACGGTCGCGTCCGTCGACGACGCCGACGTGGGCACGCTCCGTCTTCCGAGCCTGCTTGCTCGCCTGAGCGAAACGCCCGGGGAGATCCGCTGGTCCGGCCGCGAGCATGGCGCCGACACGGCCGACGTCCTCGGCGAGCTCGGTGTCGACGCGAAGCGGCTCGAGCGCCTTCGAGCGGAAGGAGTGGTGTGACGGACCTCGAGCTCCCCCCGCTGACGTGGCTCTACGTCCCGGCCGACCGACCCGAACGCGTGGTGAAGGCGATCGCGTCCCGCGCGCACGCCGTCATCGTCGACCTGGAGGACGCGGTCGCGGGCGCCGCGAAAGAGGCCGCGCGGACGGGCTCGCCGATCTCCTCGCAACGTCCTTCGCAAAGGTCGTCCACGTCCGCGTCAACCGTCTCTCGACGCCCTGGGGCCGGACCGACGTCGCCGCGGTGAAGAGGCTGGGAGGTGTCGTCGGCCTCCATCTGCCGAAGGTCGAGACGCCGGACGACGCGGACGACGTGCTCGCGCTCCTCGGCGACGCGCCCCTCCGGCTGCACTGTCTCGTCGAGTCGGCGCTCGGCGTCGAGAACGCCTTCGCTATCGCGTCGGTGCCGGGGGTCACGGGCATCTCGCTCGGGGAGGCCGATCTCCGCGCGGAGACCGGCGCGACCGACGCCGGGCTCGACTGGGCGCGCGCGCGGATCGTCAACGCCGCCGTTGCCGCGGGATTGCACTCGACCGGTGCAGTCCGCCTTCACGCACGTGCGCGACCTCGACGGCCTCGCGGCGTCGTGCGCCCGCGGCCGGGAGCTCGGCCACCTCGGCCGTGCGGCGATCCACCCGGACCAGCTCGAGATCATCGAGCGCGCCTATCTCCCGGCCGAGGACGAGGTCGCCCGCGCACGCGAGGTCCTCGAGGCGAGCGACGGCGGCGCAGCGGCGCTCGCAGACGGCCGCTTCGTCGACGAGGCCGTCATCCGCTCCGCGCGGGTCGTCCTCGCGCTCGCCGAGCGGTACGGCTCGCGCTGAGGCGGGCGGAGAGCCAGGGTACGGTTATCCGCCTCCGCTCGGACCGGCCGTCCGTGAGACGATTCCGCGCCATGAGCCCCGACCGCAGGGAGCTGACCGTCTTGATCGTCGACGACCACCCCTCGTTTCGTGCCGTGGCCCGGATGATGCTCGAGACCGACGGGTTCGCCGTCGTCGGGACCGAGGAGGACGGCGAGTCGGGCGTCGCGGGGACGCTCCGGCTCGAGCCCGACGTCGTGCTCCTCGACGTCGAGCTGCCGGACATCGACGGGTTCGAGGTCGCCGCGCGCCTGCGGGCGGCGGGCTCGCGCGCGGCGATCGTGCTCGCATCCAGCAGGGATCGTGCGGACTTCGGCTCGCTCGTGGACGAGTCCGGGGCGCGCGGGTTCCTCACGAAGGCCGACCTCAGCGGCGACGCCATCCGCAGGCTCGTCGCGTGACCGGCGGCACGGTTATCCTCGACCGTCCATGACCGACCTCGTCGTCGCAACCCCGGTCTTCCTCGATCTGACGTTCGTCGGGCTCGAGTCGCTGCCCGCGCTCGGCGAGGAGCGGTTCGCCGCGGAGCTCCTCCGCTCGCCCGGCGGTGGCGCGATCACGGCGGTCAGCGCCGCCCGCCTGGGCCTCCGCGCGGCCGTCGCCGCGCCGCTCGGCGACGACGTCCCGGGCGACATCGTGCGGGACATGCTCGCCGCGGAGGGCGTCCAGTGGATCGCGTCCCGACCGGCGCCGCGCACGCCGACGACGGTCGTCATGCCGTTCGGCGGCGACCGGGCGATGGTCACGATCGATCCCGGCGCGCGTGCGCTCGCATCCGACGTCGCGGCCGCCGCTCCGCGCGCGGTCGCCGCGAGCCTCGATCAGCTCTACGCCGTGCCGGACGGCACGCCGACCTACGTCACGTGCGGCGACGACGACCTTCGCGCCTACCAGCGGCGTCCACCCGCGGCGCTCGACGGCGCGCGCGTGCTCGTCGTCAACGAGCGAGAGGCGCTCGGGCTGAGCGGCAAGGACACGGTCGCGGATGCAGGCGCGATGCTGGCCGAGCGGGTGGAGACGGTCGTCGTCACGCTCGCAGGCGAAGGGGCGATCTCGGTTTCCAACGGCGCGACGATCACCGTCCCGGCGGAGCGGGTCGAGCACCCGGCGGACACGACCGGGGCCGGCGACCTGCTCACCGCGGCCTACATCTGGGCGGACTTGAACGGCGCAGAGCCCGAGGACCGGCTCCGCTGGGCCGTGCTCTACGCGGGGCTCGCCGTGACGACGCCGACAGGTGTGGGCGGCGCCGTGGACGAGGCGACGCTGCTCGGCGAGGGGGCCGCCCGCGGGCTCACTCCCCCGCCCTCGGCCGGCGGCTGAGCGACTCCCCGCTCGCGGGGTCGAAGAAGTGCAGGTGCCGGTGGTCGACCGCAAGCTCGACCGCCTCGCCGAGCGTGATCCCGCGCCTGCCGTCGATCGCGGCGCAGAAGCGGGCGCGGCGGTCGTCCGCGAGCAGTGTCGCGTCATCGTCGGAGGCGGCCTCGATCGCCGCGCGCGTCGCATCTGTCAGGACGCGCGGGGCGTCGATCGGGAAGAGGACGTTGGAGACGCCGCCGAGCTCCTCGACGAGGTCCGGTCGTACCGTGATCCGTGGCTGTCCCGCGGGTGCGTCCGCCGTGTGCCGGAGGTCGGTGGGGCGGATGCCGAGAATGACGTCGCGCGACTCCCCTGAGAACGCCGACCCCGGCGGGAGCGGCAGCCGCATCCCCGCGAACACGACGTGGCCGTCCGTCACCGTCGCCTCCACCACGTTCATCGACGGCGACCCGATGAACGCGCCGACGAAGAGGTTCGTCGGCTCGTGGAAGAGCGCCTGCGGGGTGTCGCACTGCTGCAGCACGCCGTCGCGGAGCACCGCGACGCGCTGACCGAGCGTCATCGCCTCCACCTGGTCGTGGGTCACGTAGACGGTCGTCACGCCCAGGCGGTCGTGCAGGCGCGCCAGCTCCGCGCGCATCGAGACCCGCAGCTTGGCGTCGAGGTTCGAGAGCGGCTCGTCCATGAGGAACGCCGTGGGCTCGCGCACCATGGCCCGGCCCATGGCGACGCGCTGCCGCTGTCCGCCGGAGAGCAGCGCCGGACGGCGCTCCAGCAGTGCGTCGAGCCCGAGCGTCGACGCCGCCTGCCGCACCCGCCCCGTCCGCTCCTGCCGCGGGACGCGCCGGAGCTTGAGGCCGAAGCCGAGGTTCTCCTCGACCGTCATCTGCGGATAGAGCGCGTAGTTCTGGAAGACCATCGCGATGTCTCGGTCGCGCGGTCGGAGACGCGTGACGTCCCGGTCGCCGATCAGGATGCGGCCCTCCGTCACCTCCTCGAGGCCGGCGATCATCCGCAGCAGCGTCGACTTCCCGCAGCCGGACGGCCCGACGAGAACCATGAACTCGCCGTCGTGGATGTCGAGGGTCATGGCGTCGAGCGCGGTGACGCCGTTCGCGTAGATCTTCGTCGCCCGCTCCAGCCGGATGCCGGCCATCTCAGGCCCGCCCTCCCGACGCGCTCGACAGCCACGAGCGGAGCTCCCCGAGGTCGGGCCGTGCGCCGACGCGGTCGGCCGCGATCAGGACCGCCCCGGCGACGGGATCGACGTCCGGGTAGACGGGTCTCCCGTCCGGGACGCGCGATCGGACGACGTCGCGGAGGAGCGCCGAGGGGTGCCGGAGGACCCCGCCGCACAGGACGAGCGGGAACGGCGCGCCGAGCTGGCCCGTGCGCTCCGCGCAGACTCTCGCGTAGTCGCCCATCCGGGCCGCGACCGTCTCGACGATGGAGATCGCGACGCCGTCGCCCGTCTCCGCCTCGTCGAGCACCGCGTCGGCGAAGCGGCCGCGCTCCGACTCGTCGAGGCCCCCGATCCGCGTGAACGCGTACAGGAGCTCCTGCGCGTCGGCGCAGTCCCAGCGCTCGAGCGCACGCGGCAGGAGCGATGTGTCGGGACCGAGCCCGAGCATGTGACTCCAGACGGCGGCGAGCGCCAGGGAGCCGAGCGCGAATGCTCCCGTCTTCTCCGGCCAGAATCCGAGGTGGAAGACCTTCCCGTCGCCGCTCCGCCCTGCAACTGCGGCATAGGTCCCGATCACGACCGAGACGCCGACGAGCTCGTCGCTGCCGCACCGGAGCCCACCGATCGCGTCGTTGACGATCTCGGGCTCGTCGCGGAGCTCGAGTCGCACCGTGAGCTCTCGGCGGAGACGCTCGAAGTCCTCCGGCCAGTCGGCGCCCGCGAGGCTGAACGCTGCCGCGCCCAGGTCGGCCGGCGTGGCGCCCGCGGCATCGAGCGCAGCGACCGTGGCCCGCACGATCTCGACCAGGGCGGGCTCGGGCGACGCCGCGTTGTGGATGTCGCCGCAGTCCGCGCCCCCGGCTCCCAGCACGGCGCCGCTGCGATCGACGACGACCGCGACCGTCTTCGTGTTGCCGCCGTCGACGCCGAGCAGGAGCCCGCTCACGCCGCCGTCCGGACGAGTCGGTCGGGCAGGTGGGTGCGATGCGCGGAGGCGAGGGCGTCGTAGACGCGCTCGGCGACGTCGAGCTGACGGACGAGCGGGTTCGCGCTGAGCGCTCGGATGCCGTCGGCCCGCGTGCCGGCCCACGCCGTCTCCGCGGCGAGGGCCTGGTACTCGCCGAGCATCTCCACGAGACCCCGGACATGAGGCGGTAGCGGCTTGGCGGGCAGGACCTCGATCCCGTCGCGGGTGCAGCGACCGAGCACCTCGACGACGAGGTCGTCCGGGAAGCCGGGAAGCGCGCCGCCGGCGTTCGGCATGTTGACCGGATGGACCTCGTCCTTGTCGTTGAAGATCGCGTCCATCACGTCGATCGCGAGCTCGAGCTCGTGGATGCCGCCGCGCGAGCGAGCCGGGTCGAGCTGCGGATCGTCGCGCTGGGCCTGCTCTTCGTAGTGGCGCCAGTAGTCGCCCGACCAGCCGAGGATGTCCTCGGCCCTCGTCGTGGGCTTGGCGCGGAGCTCCGCCAGGACGTCGTCGGTGAAGTAGTAGTACTCGAAGTAATCGGCCGGGACCGACCCCATGGCGACGGCGAGCTGGAGCTGGCGCCGCCGGCGTGGCTCGAGTGTCGGGTCGTCGCGCCGCCGCTCCCACGCCTCCTCGAGAAGCGGCAGCGGGTCCCGCCCGTCGTAGTCGTGCTCGACACCCCAGCAGCCGTGGTTCAGCCCGACCATCGTCACGCGAAGCCGCTCCGGATCGAGGCCCGCGGTGTCCGCGATCTCGTGCGCGAAGTAGATCGGCCCTTCGCAGAGCGAGACGACCTTCACCGGCGAGTGGCGCGTGATCGCCTCGGCGACGATGTTCACCGGGTTCGTGTAGTTGAAGATCCACGCGTCCGGGCAGAGCTCCTCCATCTCGGCGCAGACGTCCTTCAGCACCGCGACCGCGCGCAGCGCCATGAAGAAGCCGCCCGCGCCCTGCGTCTCCTGGCCGATGAGGCCGTGGTCGAGGGGGATGCGCTCGTCTCGCACGCGCGCCTCGAACCCGCCGGGCCGGAAGGACGAGAGCACCGCGTCGCAGTCCGCGAGCGCGGCTCGACGGTCCGTCGTCGCCGTGACGACGATGTCGTGCCCGCGCGCCCGCGCCATCTTCTGGGCGAGCGTGCGGATGAGCGCCAGCCGGTCCTCGTCGAGGTCGACGAGAACGACCTCCGAGCCCTCGAAGTCGGCGCCGTTCGCGATCAGCGACGCCATCGTCCCGGCCGCCCGGGTCGAGCCGCCGCCGAGGTAGACGAGCTTGATCCGTGCCATCAGTGCCCCTTCAGGTGATGCTGCCTCGTTCCTCGCGTGCGAGGAGCAAGCCAGGCTAGGACGCAGGGAGCCCCGATACCAGAAGGTATCGGGGCGACCGAGGACGACGCATGGCGCCGCTCGTCGCACGCGAGGGACCTGGAGGGCATTGCCTGAAGGGGCACGACCGACCTACCTCACTCCTTGAGTGCCCCGGCGAGCATTCCGCGCACGAAGTGCCGTTGCAGGAACAGATAGACGACGAGGATCGGCAGCGCGACGAGCACTGCGGCGGCGGCGACCTTCGTGGGGTCGCCGGCCCGCGCCGCGCCGGCGAAGAAGCTGAGGCCCAGCGGGGCCGTCTGGTGCGACTCGCTGCCGGAAACGAGCACGAGCGCGAGCAGGAACTCGTTCCACGTGTACGTGAAGACGAGGAGCGACATCGTCAGCACCGCGGGCCAGGCCTGCGGCAGGAGGACGCGCCAGAGAACGCCGAAGCTGGTGGCGCCGTCGATGCGCGCGGCCTCGATCAGCGAGCGCGGCGTCGAGCGGAAGAACGCGCGCATCCAGAACGTGCCGAAGGCGATCGACTGGCCGATCTGCGGGAGGATCAACGCCCAGTAGGTGTTGAGCAGGTTCCAGTGCAGCAGGGGGACATCCTGGAAGTCGTAGTAGAGGGGGATCACCGTCGCCTCGTACGGGAAGATGATCCCGAGCAGGATGATCGGGAACACGATGCGGTCGCCGGCGAACCGCATCGTCCCGAACGCGTAGCCCGTCCCGATCGAGAGCACGGCAGAGACGACGGTGACGGTCGCCGCGACGATGAAGCTCGACTTGAAGCCCGTCGCGAAGTTGCCCTCGGTCCAGGCGGCCTCGAAGCTCGAGAGATCGATGCGGGTCGGGAACGCGAAGCCGCTGACCAGGTCGGTCTTCCGGTGCAGCGCCAGGAAGAGGATCGAGAGGACGGGATAGAGGGCGAGCACCGCGAACGTGCACAGCACGACGTAGGTTCCGACCCGCTCCAGCCGGCCGGCGGTCACGTGCGCTCATCCCGGGAGCCGATCCGGAGCACGACGGCGGCGAGGAGGAAGATCGTGATCGCGAGGACGGTCGCGATCGCGGCCGCGTAGCCGACGCGGTTGTACAGAAAGGCGTTCTGGTACATGTACATCGAGGGGACGAGCGTCTCTCCCCCCGGGCCGCCGGCCGTCGTGTTGTAGATGATGTCGAAGCTCCGGAGCGCGTTGATCGTGGTCAGCACGAACGCGACGAGGATCTCGTCCCGGAGCCCCGGCAGCGTCACCGCGAAGAACTCGCGGACCGGCCCGGCGCCGTCGACCCGGGCCGCGTCGTAGAGCGACGTGGGGATCTTCTGCACGCCGGCGATGAAGAGCACCATGCACAGCCCGAAGGTGACCCAGCTGCCGATCGCGCCGATCGACGGCAGCGCCCAGGTGAAGTCGCCGAGCCACGGCCGCGCGAGCGATCCGAGGCCGACGAGCTCGAGCGCCCGGTTGAGGGGCCCGTCCTCCGCGTAGATCCACGTCCACGCCTGGGCGACGACGACGCCGGCGATCAGCTGCGGCAGGAACAGCGTCGTCCGGAAGAAGCGGAAGCCGCGGATCACGGTGCGGGTGAGCGCAGCCGTGAGCAGCAGCCCGATGATCACCGGGAAGACCGCGTAGTACACGATCAGGATCGCCGAGTGGACGAAGGCGTCGCGAAGCACCTCGTCGCGGAGCGCCTCGCCGTAGTTCGAGAGGCCGACCCACGTCTTCCCCGTCAGGCCGTCCCAGTCGAACAGCGAGTAGTAGACCGTGTGGAGGAGCGGGGCGAGCGTGAAGAGGACGTAGAACGCGAGACCCGGAAGGACGTAGAGCCAGCCGATGTTGCGTGGGTCGCCGGGGGCGCGGCCGCCGCCGCGACGGCGGCGCCTCCGCCGCGCGCCCGGACCGGCGGGGTCCGGGCGCGCGTCGTGGGCTGTTGGCTCGTCGACCGCCACGCGTGGCGGCTCAGCGAAGCGTCTTGTCGAACTTCTCCCAGTCGTCCTGGACGGCCTTCGCCATGCCGGCGGGCGTCTGGCGGCCGGCCAGCAGGAGCTGGAACTGGTTCTGGAGGGTCGTGTACATCGACGGGGACGCCCAGTCGGTGTACAGGAGCAGGCCGTCGTCGTCCGCGACGAGCCGGAACGCCTTGCTCACCTGCGCCAGGTACGGGTCACCGGCGGGCGCCTTCGCGCGCCGGTCGGCCGGGATCTGCTGCTGCGAGAACATCAGCGTCTTGGCGCGCTGGGACGTGATCACGTAGTTGAGCCACTCGGCGCCGAGGTCCGGGTACTTCGTCTTCGCCGAGATGTGCCACGGACCGGACAGGCCGCCGATGGACGTCCACGAGCCCCCCGGCCCGGGCGGGACCGGCATCACGCCGACGTTCGCGGCGCCGAGGCCGGTCTTGATGATCGTCGAGTCCCAGTCCCCGCCGATCCAGAAGACGCCCTTGCCCTTGGCGAACTCCGTTGCGGAGGCGTCGTAGCCGAGCGCGTTGTAGTCGTCGTTGAAGTAGCCGGCCTTGCCCCACTGCTGGAGCTTGCCCAGCGCCCTGATCGTCCCCGGCGTGTCGTAGCGCGAGCCGGGCACGTGGTAGATCCAGTTGCGAACCGTCTGCGCCTTGACGTAGGCGCCCTGGATCCCACCGAAGAGGTGGATGAACCCGTACCCCTCCTTGTTGCCGTGCTCGATCACCGGCTCGCCGTCGGGCAGCTTCGCCCGCAACTGGGCGAGGAGCCGGTCGAACCCGGCGAACGTCTGCGGCATCCTGTTCGGGTTGAAGCCGAGCTGGCGCAGCTTCCTCTTGTTGTAGAACGCGACGACGTTCTGGCCGGTCTGGGCGATGCCCCAGACCGGGCCCTTCCCGAACGACTTGCCGTCGGGCGTCCACCGGAACATGCCCCAGGTGGACGGCGCGTAGAGCCTGTCCCACCGGTACTTCTTGACGTACTTCGTGAGCGGGATGATCAGCTTGGCCTTCACGAGCTGAGCGTCCGTCTGGTAGCCCTGGTTCCCCTCCGTCACGTCGGGCCCACTGCCCGACGCGAGTGCGCGCGGAACGGTGCCGACGAGGCTGTTGAAGTCCTTGAAGACGATGTTGATCTTGACGCCCGGGTGGCTCCTCTCGAAGTCCTTGCTGAGCTGCTGCAGCACGGGCTGGAGCCCCGGGTCCTGGTTGTCGTAGGACCACATGGTCAGGGTGATGGGCGATGCCTTCTTGCCGGCGTTCGATGCGCCCACGGCGATCGCGAGCAGCACGACGGCGGAAAGGACGAACACTCCCAACAGGCGGCTCTTCACAGTTCCCTCCCTGTGACTGGGGGCCGCCGCCCTCGGCGCGGCGGATACGAGACTATAGAGCGATGTCCGCGCCGGACCGAAACCGCGGCGACCGCGCCGGCGCGGAGGCCGGCAGGTGACCGTCGCCCTCGGGATCGACGTCGGCGGGACGAAGATCGCCGCGGGGGTCGTCGACGTCGACACGGGCACGGTTCACGAGCGGCGCCTGCTGCCGACCCGCCCCGAGCGCGGCGGAGCGGCGGTGCTCGACGACTGCGCCGCCCTCGCGGCCGAGCTCGGCGGAGGCAGGCTGCCCGTCGGGATCGGGCTGTGCGAGCTCGTCGATCTCGCGGGCCGCCCGACGAGCGCCGACACGGTCGACTGGCGCGCCCTCGACCTGCCTGCGGCGATCGACGCCCCACGCGTCGTCGTCGAGTCCGACCTGCGGGCGGCGGCGCTCGCGGAGGCGCGCTTCGGCGCGGGCGTCGGCGTCTCGCCGTTCCTCTTCGTCGTCGTCGGCACCGGTGCGAGCGCGTGCCTCGTCCTCGACGGGAGCCCGTACGCCGGCGCGCACGGCGAGGCGATCACGCTCGGCGCGCCGCCCGTCGAGGCGGTCGCGAGCGGTCCCGCGCTGGCCCGGGCAGCCGGGCTCGAGCGCGCGGAGGACGTGCTCGCGGACCCTGCGCACGCCCCCCTCGTCGACGCCGCGGCGGAGGCGCTCGGCGGCGTGCTCGCCGTCCTCGCGAACGCGCTCGACCCGCACGTGATCGTCCTCGGGGGAGGGCTCGGCGCGGAGCCGGGGTTCCAGGTGCGCGTCGAGCGTGCCTGCAGCGCGAGGCTCGCGTACCCCCGGACGCCGCCGCTTCCGGTCGTGCCGAGCCGGCTCGGCTCGGAAGGCGGCGTCGTCGGCGCGGCTCTCGTCGCCCTGGCGGGCCAGGGTTAGGCTTCCGCTCGTGCTCGACGAGACGGGGCTCTGGCGCGACGTCACGGAGCTCCCGTCGACCCTCGCGGAGACGCTCGACGGCGAGCACGGACGAGGGGATGTCGCGGCGCTGCTCGGGGCGCCCGGCGTCCGCCGCATCGTCGCGAGCGGGAACGGCGCGGCGTACTACGTCGCCGTCGCCCTCTGGCTCGCCTCGCTCGAGAGCGAGTCCGGGGCCGGAGGTCGTCGCCGTGCCGAGCGGCCTGCTCGCGCGCGGGGCGTTCGCGTGGCGGCCCGGCGATGCCCTGCTCGTCATCTCGTCGTCGGGCGAGTTCCGCGACCTCGTCGAGGCGGTCGACGCCGGCGCGCCCGCGCCGTACGCCGCCGTGACGGCGAACGCGGAGTCGACGCTCGGCGCACGGGCCGGAGCCCGCGCGCTCGTCTCGGTCCCGAACCAGCGCGCCGTCACGCACACGCAGGCGTTCTGCGGCGCGGTCGTCGCGGCGCTCGCCGTATGGGCGGAGATGACGGGCGACGCGGCGCTCGACACGGCGCTCCGTCGTCTCCCGGCGGAGCTCGAGACTGCGATCGCCCGCGCGAGGACGTGGGTCGACGACCTGGCACGCGACGGAGCCCGGGACGGCGGTCGCCTTCGGCAGCGGCCCTGCGTGGGCGGGCGCGCTCGAGGCCGCGCTGCTCCTGAAGGAGGTCGCCGGGATCCCGGCCGAAGGCGTCGAGACCCGGGAGGGAGCGACGTCGGCGATGATGGCGCTCGGCCCCGGCGCTCTGGCGCTGAGCCTGACGGGGGCGGCCGACGATCCGCTCCTCGCCGAGGCCGAGGCCATCTGCGCCGGACAGGGGGCGACCGTGATCCGGACACCGCCCCCGGAGACCGCCGACCGGCGCCTCGCCGCGGTCTCGACCTTTCCCGCCGCCGTCGCGCTCGCGGCACGGCTCGGGATCGAGCGCGGGCTCGACGTCGACACGCCGGCCTGGACGGAGGCGTACTACCGGGTCGCGAGACGCACCGCATGAGCCTCGGGCTCGGCGTGATCGGCTGCGGGAGCGTCTTCGCAGGCCCGTACCGGGCCATGATCGGTCAGCTCCGCGCCGCCGGCCGCGTCCACGTCAGCGCGGTGTACGACGTCGACCCGGCCAAGCGGCACGGCGCGGCCGCGCACTACGACGTCGATCGAGACCTCCGCGGCCCCGAGGACGTCATCGAGGCCGCCGACGTCGTGCTCGTGCTGACGAGCATGAACGAGCACGGGCCGCTCGCGAGGGCCGCGCTCGAGGCCGGACGGCACGTGCTCGTCGAGAAGCCGATGGCCACCTCGCTGGAGGAGGCGGCCGAGCTCCTCGAGCTTGCGGAGACCGGGCCCGGCGTCCTCGTCTGCGCCCCGCACACGCTTCTCAGCCCGACCTTCCGAGCCGTCCACGGCGCCGTCCGGGCGGGCGAGGTCGGAGACCTCCTCACGGCCCGCGCCCGCTACGGCTGGGCAGGCCCCTGGTGGAACGAGTGGTTCTACGCCCCCGGCGGCGGCTCGCTCTTCGATCTCGGCGTCTACAACGTCACGAGCCTGTGCGCCCTCTTCGGCCCCGCGCGCCGCGTGACGGCGATGGTCGGCGTCGCGATCCCGGAGCGCGAGGTGAACGGCCGCCGGATCCGGGTGGAGGCCGACGACAACGCGCACGTGCTCCTCGACTTCGGGAACGCGCGCTTCGCGGTGGTCACGACGGGGTTCACGATGCAGCGGTACCGCTCGCCCGCGATCGAGGTCTACGGCAGCGAGGGCACCGTCCAGCTCCTCGGCGACGACTGGGCGCCGGAGGGGTGGGAGCTGTGGCGGAACGGAGACGGCGCCTGGCGCATCTTTCCCGAGTCGGATCCCCACTGGCAGTGGACCGAGGGGCTGCGCCACCTCGTCGAGTGCGTCGAGGCGGGACGGCCCACCGTGACCCGGCCGGAGCACGCCTACCACGCCCTCGAGGTGATGCTCGCCGCCCAGGCGGCCGGCCGCGACGGGGTCGCCCGCTCGATCGAGAGCGGCTTCCCCGACCCGGTCTACGACTCCGAGTGGGTCGACCTCGACGCGGAGCGACGGGCGCACGACCGCCGGAGCCACGATGGGCTATAGGCCGTCGCCGCGACCGTCGTTCGACGCGCCCACGGCGATCCGCGAAGGGGATGCCGTGCACCACGTCTGGGGTGACGAGGAGGCGGGATTCGTCGAGGACCGGATCTACGTCTCGTCCCAGCTGATCCACGCCATCGTCTTCGCCCTACCGCCCGGCGGCGCGTTCCGGCACTCGGACAGCTTCCGGACGGTGTTCGCCGCCGACGAGCTGCTCCATGTCCTCCAGGGCACGCTCGTCCTCGCGAACCCGGAGACCGGCGAGGTCGTGCGGGCGGAGCCGGGGGAGAGCGTCTTCTTCCGGCGTGACACCTGGCATCACGGCTTCGCGTACGGGGACGAGCCGCTGCGCGTCCTCGAGTTCTTCGCGCCGCCGCCCGCCACGGGCACGTCCGGTGCGTACGCGCGAACCCGTCCGTACCTCGAGCAGAGCCGGTACGCGGTCGACGGCGTCGTCGGCGCCCTCGGCGACACGCGTCCCGAGCCCGGCTCGCTCCGCGTTCTCGCGCCGAGCCGACGTCGTCTGGCAGCTCGATCGCGGCGTCCTCGTCGGCCTGCTCGTCAGCACCGAGCACCTCACGGTCGGCACGCTGACCGTCGCCGCGGGGCAGACGAGCCTGGAGGAGAGCCACGACGGCGAGGAGCTCGTCTACGTGACGCGCGGCGCGCTGCGGGTCGAGGCGGGCGGCGTCGAAGCGACGCTCTCGCCCGGCGATGCCTTCGTCGTCCCGGCCGGGACGCCCCATCGCTACGCGGCGGACGGCGCCGTCGCCGAGGCCGTGTTCGGCGTGGCGCCGCGCTACGCGCCTCCGGCCTGAGGCCGTCATGGCTGCGGTGGCCCGGCGCTCTCCGCCGGGCCACCGGTTCGCTGTCAGAGGGCGTTGCCCGACGAGCCGGAGCCGTCGGACGGGGCCGTGTCGCCACCGGAGCCGCCGTCCTCGGGACAGTCGTCCCGCGACGGAGCGGCTCCGTTCCCGTTCGAGTCCTGCACGAACGTCGACTGCGACCCGTCGCCGGACGAGCCCGACGACAGCTCCTGCGTCCCCGACGTTCCGCCGGACGCGAGCGCCGTCGCCGCCCAGACGGCGGCGACGACGAACACGAGCGCGAGGAGCGCGAGCGCCGTGCGAGGGTCGAACCTCGATGTAGTCGTCCTCTCCATGTGGTTCACCTCCTCTCGGGTCGTGGGGTCAGGGAAGCCGGCCGAACCAGAGCGCCGACAGGCCCGAGGCGAGAAGCAGGAGGACGGCGCCCGCGCCCGCGAAGGCCACGGTCACCTCCTGCTTCTCCTCGTCCCAGGCGACCTGGGAGCCGACGGCCTCGTAGACCGCGTCGAGGTCCTGCTCGGTCGGCGCGTCGAAGTACGTGCCGCCCGTCTCGCTCGGCGATCTCCTCCAGCGTCTCCCGGTCGGGAGCGACCGAGACCGTCTGCGGCTCCCCGAGGGCGTTCGGCACGGTGACCGTCCCGGCGTCGGTGCCCAGCGCGATCGTGTGGACGGCGATGCCGGCGTCCTTCGCGAGCCCGATCGCGTCGTCGGTCGAGATGCCCTGGGTGCTCGCGCCGTCCGACAGCAGGAGAACGGACACGAGCGGCTTGCCGTCCTTGCCGGTCGGGATGGTGCCGTCCTCGTCCTTCGGAGCGAGGTCGATCGCGGTGGCGATCGCGTCACCGATCGCGGTCCCGGTGTGCGCCTCGAGGCCGTCGATCTCGTCGAGGATCTCGGTGCGGTCGTCGGTGGGCTCGGCGAGCGCCGTCGCGGCGGTCGAGAACGAGACGAGGCCGACGCCGAACCGCTCGGGCAGCCCCTCGACGAACCCGCTGGCCGCGTCCTTCGCGGCGGCGAGCCGCGTGGGCGGGACGTCGGTCGCCATCATCGAGCCGGAGACGTCGATCGCCAGGACGACGCTCGCCTCGTCACGCGGCACGGCGATCGTCGTCTCGGGCCGTGCGAGCGCGACGAGCAGCGCGGCGAGCGCCAGCAAGCGCGAAGACGGGCGGGAGGTGCCGCCGCCAGCCGGGCGAGCGGTCGACGACGTTCGCGAGCAGGTCGAGGTTCGTGAACCGCATCGCGTACTTCACGCGGCGCCGCTGGACGAGGAGCGTACGCGAGGACGAGCAGCGGGATCAGCGCCAGCGACAGGAGCATGAAGGGCCACGCGAAGCTCATCGCCGCCTCCTCTGCTTCCAGAGGAAGCCGCCGAGCGTGCGCAGCCAGTCCTCGTCGGTCGACAGCGTGCAGTGCGCGACGCCGAGCGACGCCAGCTCGCGGGCGATCTCGGCGCGGTCGGCCTCGGCCGCCGCGGCGAACGCCGTGCGGGTCTTGGCGCGTCGGGTGTCGACCGCGATCCGTCGCCCTGTCTCGGGATCGACGAGCCAGAGATGGCCGACGTCGGGCAGCTCGTGCTCGCGCCGGTCGCGAATCTCGATCGCCGTCACCTCGTGCCGCGCGGCGAGCCGCAGCAGCGGTGTGCGCCAGTCGCGAGGCCCGAGGAAGTCGGAGACGACGAACACGACGCCGCGCTGGCGTGCGACCGCGCTCGCGCGGTCGAGGGCCGCACCGAGCGACGTCGCGCCGACCTGCTCGGTCTCCGGCTCCTGCCGGGCGGCGACGAGGGCGCCGAGGAGGCCTCTGCGCCCCTGTCGCTGCGGGACCGTGACGGGGGACGAGCCGCCGAACGTGAGCGCGCCGACGCGATTCCCACGGCGTGACGTGAGGTGCGCGAGCGCGAGGGCGACGCCCTCGACGACGTCCGCCTTGCGGCGTTGGCCCGTGCCGAACCCCATCGAGGGAGAGACGTCGAGCACCAGCCAGCTGGAGACGGCGCGCTCGGCGACGTCCACCCGCACGTGCAGCTCGTTCTGGCGCGCGGTCGCGTTCCAGTCGATGCGGCGCACGTCGTCGCCGTCCGCGTAGGGCCTCACCTGGGCGAGCTCGGAGCCGCGGCCGAGCCGCGTCGCGCGGTGCTCGCCGTCGACGAGCCCGACCGTGCGTCTCGCGATGCGGAGGTCGAGCGCGCGGAGGAGGCCGGCGGGAACCGGTCCCGGTCCCGGCTTCTCGCGCGTCCGCTGGATCTCGGGGAGCGCGAGCGTCATGCGGCACGCTCCACGACCTCGAGGCTCGGCGCGGGCACGGCGGCGAGCGCCGCGTCGATCAGGGTGTCCTCGGCGACGTCCGTCGCGATCGCCTCGTAGGTGAGGACGAGCCGGTGCCGCAGGACGTCGTGGGCGAGGTCTGCGAGATCCTGCGGGATGACGTAGTCGCGGCCGCGGATCAGGGCGAGCGCACGGGCGGCGACGACGAGCGCGATCGAGCCGCGGGGGCTGGCGCCGAACTCGACGTAGCGTCCCAGCTCGGGAATGCCGGCTGCCTCGGGCGAGCGGGTCGCACCCGCGAGGGCGACGGCGTAGCGCGAGACGGCCGGATCGACGTAGACGCGCTGCACCTGCGCGCGCAGCGCGGCGAGCTCGTCGAGCGTGACGACGCCCCGCACCTCGACCGGACGGTCGAGCGCCCGCTCGACGACGGTCAGCTCGTCCTCCGGCGTCGGGATAGCCGACGACGACCTTCAGCATGAAGCGGTCGACCTGCGCCTCCGGGAGCGGGTACGTGCCCTCGGACTCGATCGGGTTCTGCGTCGCCATGACGAGGAACGGGTCGGGGACCGGCATGGTCTCGCGACCGATCGTCACCTGGTGCTCCTGCATCACCTCGAGCAGCGCCGACTGCACCTTCGCCGGCGCGCGGTTGATCTCGTCGGCGAGCAGGAAGTTGCAGAACACCGGGCCCTGCTCCGTGTCGAACGTCCCGGTGTCGGGGCGGAACACGCGCGTTCCCACGAGGTCGCTCGGCACGAGGTCGGGCGTGAACTGGATCCGCTGGAACGTGCCGCCGAGCACCGCGGCCGCGGTCTTGATGGTCAGCGTCTTCGCGAGCCCGGGCACGCCCTCGATCAGCAGGTGGCCGCCGGACAGCAGGCACACGAGCACCCGCTCGAGCATCCGGTCCTGGCCGGCGATCACGCGCCGGATCTCGAAGAGCGCGCGCTCGACGGTCTCCTGCGCGGCTCTGCCGTCGGGCAGCTCGAGCGTCGTCGCCGTGTCGTCCATCTCTCGGTTCTCCTTCGGGTCGATTCGGGGCCACGAAGGGAACCGGACGTGTTCAAGAGCCGGCTGAGACGTCCCTCAGAACTTCGTAAGAGTGCTCCGCCTCACGGGGCGCGGAAGCGGACGTGCATGTGGTTCTCGTGGCTCGGATACGGGACGACCACGTCGTGCGGGCCGTGGAGCCCGGTCGAGAAGCCGACGAACACGATCTTCGCTCCCGCGGCGAGGAACCGGTCGAGCAGATCCTGCGACAGCCGCCGGTCGATCTGGCGCGCCGAGATCGGCGCGCCGAGGCGCTTGTCGAGACGCGGGTAGTAGACGTCCACGTCCAGCCCGTTCTGGTGCGAGGCGTGCTGGTCCATCGTCCCGCCGTTCCGGAAGCTGATGTCGCCGACGACGACCCGTGGTGCGGCGGGGTGCGCGGCCCGGTATGCGGCGAGGACGTTGACGATCGCCCGGACCGTGCGCTCGTGACCGTAGAGCCTGCCGGGAAGGTTCGGGGTCGAGTCCGTGTTCGGGTTCCACGTGACCCAGTCGGGCCCCTCGAGCGGAAGCTGCGTGCCGTCGACGAGACGGCCGGCGTACTGGAGGCCGACGGACGTCGCGCTGGCGCCACTCGACCCGTGCGGCCGTCGGTCGCGGCGCGACCGGTGCCTTCTCCGGGAGCCGGAACTGGAAGTCGTCCAGCCGGAACGTGAGGCTCGGCGGGTCCTCCGCCAGCGGCACCTCCTGCCCGCCGCCTCGGTGCCGGAGCGCGCCGATCGGGAGCATCGTCGCCGATCCGAGGACGAGCGCGACGGCGGGGACGGTGCGCGTGGCGTGCCGGCGCCTCCGCGCCGTCTTGGCCTCGAGTCGCCGACGACGGGACGCGTCGAGGCCCGTCTCCGCGGGGCCGAAGCGTGGAAGCTCCGGGACGTCGAACGCAGCGGCAGGCGCCGCCAGCGCCAGCCCTCCCGGGCCCCGCGGCTGCTCGCGGAACCAGAACATGTCCGCCTCCAGCCACACCTCGCCGGATCGCCACCCCATGGACACACGTCCTTCGCCCGGACCGCGGCGTGTCCTCCGCGGCGGTGGTGCCGGGGTCAGGCGGCGGCGAGGCGTGTATCGCTCGACGAACGCGAGCACGCGCTCCCAGGCATCCGCCGACTGGGCGGCGTACTCCTCGAAGCGGCGGTCGAAGAAGCTGTGCGGGGCGCCGTCGTACACGACGAGCTCGTGCTCGACACCCGCGGCGGCGAGCGCCTCCTCGAACGCGGCATTGTGCTCCGGGAGGATGTTCGCGTCGTCGCCCGCCTGGAGCGCGAGGATCGGCGCCTCGAACTCGGCCGCCCGCTGCGTCGGGCCGGGCGCGCCGTTCCGCTCGACGGTCGAGCCGTAGAAGCCGATCGCGCCGGCGAGACCGTGGCCGCCGGCCGCCGCGAGCCAGGCGTTTCGTCCGCCGAAGCAGAAGCCGACGGCGAAGACGACGTCGCAGCCGCCGCCGTCCGGCGAGCGGAGGTGGTCGACGGCCGCCCGGACGTCCTGCTGGATGCCCTCGGGCGTCGTCTGCGCGACGTGGTCCATGTACGGGAAGTCGTCGTCGCGCTTCGCCGCGCCGGCGGTGCGGCCGAAGTAGTCGAACGCGAGCGCCCCGAAGCCGCGCTCCGCGAACCGCAGGGCGAGCACCTCGTAGAAGCGGTACAGGCCGCGGACGTCCGGGAGCACGACGATGCCGACCCGCGCGCCCTCGTCCGGGAGCGCCAGGAACCCGGCGACCTCGGTGCCGTCGGCCGACTCGAGGACGAGATCCTCGGAGCGCACGGGGGCGCCGCCGGAGATCGGCGGGATCGGTGGGACGGAGTCGAGCTCGAAGCACACGGGAGCTCGACCCTACACCCGGCCCGCCGGAGTCTGTCCCCACGGCATCGGCATCGTCGGGGCGGTGCGGTGCCGGTCGCGACGGACGTCCTTCGGCCTGTCCTTGAAGTAGTCGACGAACGCGATCAGCTGACGGACGGACTCCTCGTAGGCACGTTGCCCCTTCTCGGCGGACGCGAGCTCGGGCTCGCCGAGCACCCCGGTCTCGCTGTAGCTCGAGGTCCAGGAGAGCACGGTTGCGGGCCCCGCGGCGAACATGTCGACCCAGTTGAACGGGCTGTTCTCCTCGTTGTAGGAGATCGTGCCGTTGGCGATCCGGTCCTCGCGCACGTTGTCGGGGTCGAGGTACATGTAGACCGACGTCTCGAGCTCGCAGGCGTGCGCGCACCCGCCGGGAAAGGCGCTCTCGCGCCAGCTCGGCAGGAACTCCGGATCGACCGTGAGCAGGTTCGTCCACTGGAGCGGCAGGCATTCGGCGTCGGTCTCGAGGTTCGTGCGGCGCGCGACGAGATCGAGATTCGGCCAGTTCGAGCCGTGGCCGTTCAGCAGGATGATCTTCTTGAAGCCGTGGTAGGCGAGCGATTTCGTGACGTCGAGCACGTGATGCATGAAGTGCTCGAAGTGGCTGTTGATCGTCCCCGGAAAGTCCATCACGTGGCCCGTGTAGCCGTAGGCGACCGTCGGGAGCACGAGCACCTTGCCGGGGATCTCGCGACCGGTGCCGAGCGCGATCTCCGTCGGGCAGAGGATGTCGACGTCGAGCGGGAGGTGAGGCCCGTGCTGCTCGACGGCGCCGCACGGGACGATGCAGACCTTCCCGAGCTCGACCGCATCCTCGATCTCCGGCCACGTCAGCTTCGCGTAGCGGTACTCCTCGGCTGCGCGGGTCATGCGGGTCTCCCTTCGTCGACGTGGTGGCGTGCGAGCCGGTCGAGGCCTCCCTCGTTCGGCTCCGCCTCGGGCGGGACTCGCGGCACGACGATGTGCCGGTGGAGCGTCTCCAGCAGGAGCTGCTCGTCGCCCTGATGCAGGACATCGAGAAGCTCTCGGTGCTCCTCGACGACCGAGTCGAGGTCGCGTTCGCGGCTGTGGCGGTAGAAGTAGGCACGGATCCGCGGCGCAATGCTGCGCCAGATGTGGATCGTGTGGAACTGCGGCGCGATGTGGAGCACCGCCTCGTGGAACTCGACGTCGGCCTGCACGATCCCGTCGATGTCGCCTGCCGCCGCGGCCTGCTCCATCATCCAGATGTAGCTCGCGAGCTCTGCCAGGTCGGCCGTCGTGCCGACCTCGAGCGCCGTCCTGAACCCGAACTGCTCCAGCACGAGCCTGATCGGGATCAGGACTCCGTGCACCTCGTCCTCCGTGACGCCGACGACCACGGCGCCGCGGTGCGGGTACGAGATCACGAGCCCTTCGTGCTCCAGCTGGCGGAATGCCTCGCGGGTGGCGCCGCGGGTCGCCTCGAGCCAGGCCATGATCCGGTCCTCGACGAGCCGCTCCCCCGGCTGCAGGCGACCGTGGATGATCGCGTTCCGGAGCTCGACGGCGATGCGATCGCGAGCGAGCACGCCCTGGGGCGGGATCAGCGGCGCCTCGCCGGTCATTCGCCCGTCACGCCGCGAGGTACCCGTCGTCGACCGCGATCGTGTGCCCGGTCACACGGCGCGAGGCGTCGCCGGCGAGGAAGAGGGCCGTGCCGATGAGGTCGCGGGGTAGCAGCATCCCCTGGCGCAGCATCCGCCCGTCGATGAAGTCGCTCGTGACCGACGACTGGGTGGCGAGCTGGTCCGACAGGGCCGAGTCGACCCGGCACGGGGCGATCCCGTTGACCCGGACGCCACGCTCGATCCACTCCACGGCGAAGGCACGCGTCAGCTGGACGACCGCGCCCTTGCTCGTCACGTAGGCGCTTGCCTGGGGGAACGCCGCGAACCCCCCGATCGACGCGAGGTTGATGATGCTGCCGCTCCCTCGCGAGAGCATGTGGCGCCCGATCGCCTGGCAGGGCAGATACGTGCCCTTGATGTTGAGAGCGAGGATGGCGTCGAGCCGCTCCTCGGGGAAGTCCTCCGCGGGGCTCCGAAAGGCCGTGCCCGCGCTGTTGACCAGCACGTCCACCGACCCGAGCTCACCGACGGCGCGCTCGGTCATCGCCTCGACCGCCTCTCGGTCGGTCACGTCGCAGTGCATCGTGACCGCGCGACCGCCCTGCGCGTCGATCGTCGCCGCGGTCGCAGCTGCTCCGTCGTCGTCGATGTCGACGATCACGATCGTCGCGCCCGCCTGCGCAAGGCCCTTGGCGATCGCCGCACCGATTCCGCTGCCTCCGCCCGTCACGCAGGCGACGCGGCCGCCGAGGCCGAACAGCCCTGCCACGAACCCGGCGGGGACCTCGAAGCGGTCGTCGGCGCCTGCGCCGGCTGATTCTGGTGCGCTCATGCTCTCTCCTCGATTGGGAACGGCGCGTCGTGCTCGTCTGCCGCGAGCGCGGCCCGCACCCCGGCGACGACGTCGGCGACCTGGGGCAGCACCTCGCGCTCGAGCACTGCCGCGAACGGCATCGGCGTGTCCTTCGCGGTGACCCGAACCGGCCGCGAGCGAAGGTGGTGCCAGGCCGCGTCGGAGACCCGCGCGACGACCTCGCTGGCGAAGCCGCCGGCCCGTGCGCCCTCGCTCACGACCACGAGCCTGCGCGTCTTCGCGACCGAGCCGACGATCGCCTCGAGGTCGAGCGGCTTCAACGTGCGGAGATCGACGACCTCGATCTCGACGCCCTCCCGGGCCAGCTGCCGCCCTGCCTGGAGGGCGAGCTGGACGCCACCGGCGTAGGCGACGACCGTCACGTCCGTGCCCTCGCGCTTCGTCTCGGCGACGCCGATCGGCACGGTGTACTCACCCTCGGGAACAGGCCCGAGGCGGGTGTAGTGGAGGCGGCGCTCGAGGAAGATGACCGGGTTGTCGTCGCGGATCGCGGCCTTCAGCAGCCCCTTCGCGTCGTACGGCGTCGACGGCATGACCACAACGAGCCCGGGCGTGTGCACGAACCACGCCTCCAGGCTCTGTGAGTGCTGTGCCGCCATGCCGATCCCGCTCGACACGGCCGCCCGGAGCACGAGCGGCACGCTGACCTGACCGCCCGACATGTACCTCCACTTCGCCGCGTGGTTCACGATCTGGTCCATCACGAGGGTCACGAAGTCGGCGATCTGCAGCTCGACGACCGGCCGACAGCCGACGAGCGCCGCCCCGACGCCCGCGCCGGCGTGCGCCGCCTCCGAGATCGGCGCATCGATCACTCGTCCCGGGCCGTAGCGCTCGAGGAGCCCCTCCGTCACCTGGAAGAGGCCTCCGAGCGCCGCGATGTCCTCGCCGATCACGAATACCCCGGGATCCCGCTCCATCTCCTCGCGGAGCGCCTCGTTGAGCGCCTGGGCGATCGTGAGCTCGCGGACGTCGATGTCCGGCCTCGCCGTCACGAGAGCCGTCCCGGCGTGAGCCATGCGGCCGGCGCATAGACGTTCTCGAGCTCGGCACCCGGCACCGGCTTCGGCGAGGCGAGCGCCGCCTCGACCGCTTCGTCGACATCGCTCGCGGCCCGTGCCTCGAGCTCGTCGAGGCGGGCCGGCGCGATCCCCGCATTGTCCACGAGGTATCCGCGGAAGCGGAGGATCGGGTCCCGCGCTCGCCACTCGTCGAGCTCGGCCGGCGAGCGAAGGTCCGTCTTTCGCGCAGCCGAGTGCGGCTCGATCCGGTAGCTCTTCGCCTCGATCAGCGTCGGCCCGGCACCCGCCCTGGCACGCTCGATCGCGTCTGACGCCACCTGCCGCACGGCGAGGACGTCGTTCCCGTCGACCGCGACGCCGGGAAAGCCGTAGCCGGCCGCCCGCACCGCGATGTCGTCGACCCGGGTGACTGCCGAGATCGGTGTCGAGATCGCCCACTGGTTGTTCTCGCACACGAACACGACCGCGGCGTCGAGCACGGCGGCGAGGTTGAACGCCTCGTGGAGGATCCCCTGGTTCGCCGCGCCGTCCCCGAAGAAGCAGACCGTCACCCCGGCCTTGCCCTGGATCCGCAGGCCGTGCGCAGCACCGACCGCGATCGCCGACGACCCCGCGACGATCGCGTCGGCTCCCAGCATGCCCTTGTCGATCGCGGTGATGTGCATGCTGCCGCCGTGGCCGCGGCAGTAGCCGTCCTCGCGGCCGAGGATCTCGGCCATCATGCGAGCGAGGTCGAGGCCCTTGGCGATGCAATGGCCGTGGCCGCGGTGCGAGCTCGTGATCAGGTCGTCCGGCCCGAGCTCCGAGCAGACGCCGACGGCGATCGCCTCCATGCCGACGTACGAGTGCACGGGACCGTGGATCAGCCCCTCGTCGAACAACCGGCCGGCGCGGATCTCGAAAGAGCGGATCCGGCACATCTGGAGGAGCAGGTGCTCGAGTGTCTCGACGGGAGCCTCGGCCGCCGCCGTCATGCCGCGGCCGGCCCAGCATCGGGATCCCCGTCGAGGGCTCCCATCGCCTCGCCGACGCGGACCTCGTCGCCCGCAACCGCGTAGATCGTGCGCAGCACGCCCGACACGGGGGCGACGACCTCCTGCGTGACCTTGTCCGTCTCGATCTCGAGCAGGACCTCACCGGCAGTGACCTGCTCACCCTCACGCTTGAGCCAGCGGGAGACGGTGGCGTACTCCATCTCGGGCGAGGTGCGCTCCAGCGTCACATCCGTCATCGGCGCGATGAGCATACACCCATTGTGCGATGATCAATTCATTATCGATAATCACGCCACGGGAGCCTCCTCATGAAGATCACCGACGTCGAAGCGATCGTCATCCGAGAGCCCGGCCTCGACGGCGCGATCGCCGACGGCAGCCAGGACGACCTGGTCTTCCAGGAGTACTGCGTCAGCGACACGGCGATCAACGAGCACCTCACGCACGAGTCGTTCCCACTCGATGCGGACGGGTGTGTCGCGGTGCCGACCGCCCCGGGCCTCGGCGTCACCCTGAACACCGAGATCGTCGAGCGCTACCGCGTCGACTGAACCGGGCGACGACGCAATCGCTGCCGGTCACCGCAAGTACAGTGGCTAGCTCACGAACCGGCTCAAACGGCTTGGTTGAGCCAAAAGGCCCCCGTAGCTCAGTGGATAGAGCAGCGGTTTCCTAAACCGCGTGCGCAAGTTCGATTCTTGCCGGGGGCACTCTCTCGTGGAGCGGCTTGGCTAGCCGGTTTCCGCTTGGCCAAGCCGCTCGTGCCCCCTTCGCCCTCACCGCTGACCTCTTCCCGTTGACCGCCTGAAACGGCTCAAGGCGGCTGGATCTGGGGGTGCTCACTGGCGCGCAACTGGCGCGCACTGCGCGAGAACGGCAGGTGTACGAGAACAACTCCGGAGGGAACCCCGCGACCGGCCCCATCGTGAACGCACCGGGCGAGCGGAGGGGCGTGGGCTGCCCGTTCGTCGAGCACGTCACGAGCAGGCACTCGCGGCCGTCTGTGCGCGTGCCGCAGCCTCCTCGTATGCCGCCGCTGTGTCGTCGTTCTCGGACAGCGCCTGCGTGGCTGCGAGCGAGGCGTCTGCGCACAGTTCGGCCTTGGCCGCCTCGGCTCGCGCCTGCTCCGCCTCGGCTCGGGCCAGATCGCGTTCTGCCCTCGCCTGCTCGACCTCGCTTTGGGCCTGGTCAACCGCCGCCTGGGCTTCCGCCACGCTCTGCTCGGCCTCCGAGACGGCTTGCTCTGCCTCGGCGACGTCCTCGTCGCTGACGACGACAATCCCTGCGACGCCGGAGAGTGAGGCCTCGATGTTCGCGCGAGCATCCGCAATACGACTCTCGGCCTCGGCCGAGGCCGACTCGGCCGCGGCGGTCTGGGCCTCAAGTTGCGCCTCGGTGTCGTTCAAGTCGTCGTTGAGCACGATCGCCCAGACGCCGAGTCCGATCGCGGCCGCGATAGCCACACCCGCAAGGACCATCCAGATCACCGGACGCTTCTGCTTACCGCCTTCGCCCGGCGGCGGTGCGTTCGGGGTCTGGACGGCAGTCTGTTCGGTCGGTGTGGAGTCGCTGCTCATTTTCCCTCCCGGTCTCGTTGTCTGGCGGCGAGTCCGCGACGCAAGGCCGCGCACGGATGGTAGGCGTCGTCCCAGTCGGTCACGCTGCGGAACGCGTCAACGCGCGCTGAGCAACGGGATATCCGCCCTCGCCAGGTCCAGTGCAAGGGATGACTGGCGCGCACACTGGCGCGCAGCACCCCAACGCCGCATGGTTGACCGGAAGAGCACGCGCTTCCTAAACCGCGTGCGCAGGTTCGATTCTTGCCGGGGGCACTCTCGACTCGTCGACGACAAGCGCGACGCGTGTCAGGTGAGCAGAACGCTGGCCACGTCGAGGAAGAGGAGGGCAGCGAGGGTCAGGAGTGCGTAGACGGTGACCTGCGGTTGTCGGCGGGTGACCTCGCCCTGCGCACCCTCCATGAGCGCGATGACGCGCCTGCCGAGAAGCAGGAAGAGGATCAGCGGGACCCAGACGAGCGCCGTCGCAAGCGTTACGTACACCACGACCAGCGTCGCCTGGTCAGCGTCGCCGAGGCCTGCAGTGACGATCGTGGTGGCAGCAAGGCTCGTCACCACAAGGCGCTTCGGGCCACCGACCCCGAGCAGGAATCCGGCGACGACGGTCGTGAGGACGCGCAACCGCCTGAGGCGGCCGAGCAGCGCCTGCGTCCGTGCCTTCGAGCGTTCATGCGAGGTTCGGCTGTCATTCGCGTTCACAGGTCTTCGATGAACCACGAGGGCGAGGCCGATCAGGATGAGCGCGAGCGCGACCTCCAGCGCCGCCCGCAGATCGGGGTGGCTCTTCCCGCTGGCGACAGCGATGCCGAAGATCACGAGCACGGAGCAGGTCAGGATCTGCGCTCCGACGAACCCGACGCCGAAGCCCAACGCATTCAGCCGACCGGACGGCATTACCGTCAGCGTCGCGGCGAACCCGAGCGCGGTGAAGCCCGCCAGGAGACCGTAGAGGACCACTTGAACCGTGGCGTGGAGCATCCCTCGGCCACGTTACGCCAGCGGTGCGAACAGACAAGCACCGTCCCTTGTCTGTTGGGCGATCGACTCCGGGGATGGGGTCAGGGCTAGCTAACAGCTGCTCACTCGGAACGGACGAATCGTCCCGAGCGGATGATGCGCGCTGGGGCCGGATTCGGCTTCGATGCACCTCACGGTCGGCTCTTTCGTGCCCGATGGAGCGGGCCGACTGGACGGGACAAGCGCAGTCTGCTCGTGAGAGAGGAGCGCTATGACAACCCAGTCCACTCAGAGCGTCCTGATCAACGGGTTCGGGGTGCTCTTCGTGATATTGAACTCGTTCGGGTTGGGCCTCAGGCTTTCGGTCGGCAAGCTGCTGGCAGAGGCCTTTACCCATTGGAAGATCGCCGTGTGGGCGTTGGTGATCAATTTCGTGATCATCCCGCTCGTGTTCATCGGCTATTTGCTGACGATCGCCGACGTCCATTCCTGACGAGATCAAGGTCGGGTTCTGTGTCGCAGCCCTGTGTGCAGGGATGCCTTTCGCTCCCATCCTGGCTCGGTTAGCGAAGGCGGATGTCAGCATTGCCACCACGCTGTTGGTGGTCTTGACTGCCGGAACGATTATCGCCCTCCCGCTAGGTTTGCCCCTCGCCATCGATGCGGTTGACGCGCAACTCAAGACCTCGGCCTGGGAGGTTGCTTGGCCGCTGCTGCTCTTTTTGCTCCTGCCGGTGGTTCTCGGGTGCGGCTTCAGGGTCTGGTGGCCCGACCTGACGCCGCCATTGGCACAGTGGGCTGTCCGGGTTGCAATTCTGTGTCTGCTCTTCAATCTGAATTTCACGCTGGTTGCGTATTGGGATCTGTTCGTGCAGGAATGGGGCACCGAGAGCTACATCGCGGCCCTTGCCGGCCCATTCATCGGCCTCGGGTGTGGCTACCTTCTCGTTTCCAGTCTTCGAGTCAAAGACGTGGGAATCAGGCATGCGGCCGAGGCGACCACGGCGGTACGCAACATCGCTCCGATGCTCCTGATGATGATTTATCCCTTTGCAGCCGACCCGCTGGTCACGGTGTCGATCACCATCCTCAACACGATCGGCATCACGGTCGTTCTCCTATTCGTCCTGATGTGGAGGCGCGCTGCTTCGCCATCGGACACCCGCGCAGCAACCAACCAGCCGGCAAGCGAGTGAGGGGGAGGGTTCGATTCTTGCCGGGGGCACTCTCTCGTGCTCAGTCGAGCGCGTGATCTGCGACTTGCGGCGTCACTCGGTACAGCCTGCGGAACACGTCGAGCAGCGCCCCGTATGGGCGTCCGGACACGAGGAGAATGATGGTCGCCGTGACCGACGCTGCCGCGATCTGCCAGAACGTCGCCCCGGCGATGAGGAGGACGATCCAGTAGACGGGTAGCTGAAACGAGACGAACGCGGTCGTATCCGCGATGACGCGCCGGGCCGCGACTCCTTCCTCCGCACCCGACAGCCGCCATATCCAGTCGCGGTAGAGCCCGTAGGGCCGACCGGTGATGAGAATGATCGGAATAGCCGTGAGCCGGGCACGCAGGCATTGCTCGACGGTCAACCCGGCCACGACCAACTCTACGAACGTCCCCGCGACCGTCGAATAGACGATCAGCGCGGACGTGTCGGCCAGATACCTCCTCACCCCGTCGAGCTTCGCAGACACCGCGCGGACGGCGTATTTCGCCGGATCCTCCAGGCGCCCGCCCGGATCCACTCACCGCCGACGATCCGCAGCTTCACTCCCGGACAGCGTGCGCGACGCCCTCCGTGAGCAGCCCGCGTAGCTGAGGCCGCGCTCCAGCCGTTATAGGGTTCGCCGTGCGGCGGATCGATCGGACGAGAAGGGAGAGTCGCTCGTGGCGGGACGGGGCTTTCGCAATGACTGGGTCGACTTCGCTGCCTTCCTGATGATGCTCGCGGGAGCACTCGACTTCTTCCAGGGGCTGATCGCGATCGTCAGGGATCAGTACTACACGGTGACGCCCAACCAGGTGATCGTCGTCGACCTCACCACCTGGGGCTGGCTCTTCCTGTTCTGGGGGTCAGTGGTCGCGTTGGCCGGGATCGGGCTCTGGCTGCGTTCGACGCTGGTGCGCTGGTTTGCGATCGCCATCACGGCCCTCAACGTCATCTGGGAGCTCGGCTTCGCCGGTGGCAACGACTTCACGCTCTGGGGACTCGTCGTGATCGCACTCAACATCGTCGTCCTCTACGCGTTGACCCTGCGCTGGCACGGCGCGGAGCAGGCAGACACGTAGGTGGACGAGAAAGCGCGACTGCTTCGGGTAGTCGCCGCCGACGTGATCGCCTCCCCATGACCTGGGGCCGCAGATTTCGTATCCGCGAGCAGGTCAGGGGCAGCCTGTGGATCGTCCCGCTCATCGGCGCGATTCTGGGCTCGATCCTGGGTGTCGCCCTGGCGGAGCTCGACAGACATCTCGACCTACCCGACTACTTTCAGTACTCGCCCTCGACCGCCAGCACCGTCCTCACCGCGACCGTCGGGGCGGCAGCGGCTCTCACCGGGTTCGTCATCACGGTGACGACGCTCATCGTGCAGATGGTGATCGGGAACTTCTCCCCGCGCTACATGCGGCTCTGGTATCGCGACCCCTGGCTGAAGGCGACGCTCGCCCTGCTGGCGGGCACCCTGACGCTCTCCCTCTCCCTGCTCCAGCGGATCGAGCCGGATTTCGTGCCCAACCTGGGCATCAGCACTTCAGGAGTCCTCATGGCCGTGGGCTTGATCATGTTTCTGTTCTTCTTCAGCCGCTGCATGGTCAATCTCCGGCCGGTGGCCGTCGCGGCGCTCGTCGCCAAGGCTGGTCGAACGGCATTCGACGAGACCACGCAGGCCATCGCGCGATCAGCGATCGGGATCGAGCAGGCCGAGTCGGATACCGAGCCGACCCAGGTCGTGCGGGCCACGAGCGCCGGCGTGATCCAGGCGATGCACCTGGACGGCCTCGTCGGCTGGGCGCGCGAACACCAATCGCACCTCGTGCTCACCCACGCCGTGGGAGATTTCGTCGAGACCGGGGAGGCCCTGGTGACCGTGTACCGAGGCAGCGGCGACCCCGGAGCGACCGAACGGGAGCTGGGCGGGATGATCGCGCTGGGCGATGAGCGGACGATCCAGCAGGATCCTGCCTTCGCCATCCGGATCATGGTCGACATCGCCCTCATGGCGCTGTCGCCTGCGGTGAACGCACCGACCACCGCAACACAGGTGGTCGGCCATCTCGGAGAGACGCTGCGCAGGATCGGGGCGACCGATCTCGGCCGTGCCGGGAGCGCTCCTGATGACGAGCCGCCCGCCGTCGTCATCCGCACCCCGCTCTGGGAGGACTACCTTGCGCTCGGGGTGACCGAGATCCGCCAGTACGGGGCTGCCGGTATCCAGGTGATGCGAAAGCTTCGCGCGACGCTGGAGGCGCTTCGCGAGGACGTGCGCGCCGAGCACCGCGCAGCCGTCGAGAAGGAGCTTGCCCGCCTCGAGTCGACCATCGCCGCGCACTGGGGCGAATCGGTCGATCTCGACATCGCGATGATCGCCGACGGTCAAGGCATCGGAGGCCCGGGCCTCGCGGCGGGAGCAAGTCCCTAGCGCCGCCGCCGCGGCTGCGCCCGTACTCAGGACCCACGCGCCCGAGGTCGGATGGACGGCCGTGACGGTCCGTATGCTCGCCCGATGACCGCCTCCCGTCTCGCCTGGTACGGGGCCATCGCTACGGCGATCGTCTGGGCCTTCAAGGCTCTGGCCATCTGGGAAGCCGGAGGCCTGGGCAAGACCAGCCTCGAGGATGCGGGTTGGGCGCTCGGCACGCTGGCGTTTCTGTTCACCTGGGCAGCGCTCGGCTTCGCCGTCGCTTCGGGGCGCGCCATCTGGCTGCGGATCATCACGGCGGCAGCGGGAGTCGTCGTCGGCTTCGTGCTCTTCCTGGCCCTGGACGGCGCGGCGGACGTGCTTCCGGAGTCGACCGGCTGGGTGCACGAGGAGGCTGGACTCTGGGCGGTCGCGCTCGTGACGCTGGCGGTGGCATGGTGGCAGCGCCGTCGGGCGCCCGTGTGACCGCTGCCGCGCCGGGGAGGCGAATCAGCCGGGAGCGGCCTCGTCGACGGTCAGCCCGCTCACGGGGTCGAAGAACTGGAGCCGCGTGACGTCGACCTCGAGCACGAGCGGCTGACGCTCACGGGCCTCGGTCGTGCGCTCGAGGCGCGCGATGAACGCGACGCCGCCGCCGCGCTCGCGCTCGGCGGCCATCCGTGCCTCCTCGTCGTCGGCGTCCTCGATGACGAGGGCCTCCACCACCTCCCGCGTCGTCACCGGGTCCGCCGGCACGTTGAAGTGGACGTACACCTCGGAGCCCATGTCCTCGCGGATGTCGCAGACGACGGAGATCTGGCGGTCCGGATGCGTCTCCCGGAGCACGGCCGGGTCCTCCATGTCCTCGGGCCTGATCCCGAGGACGACCGGGCGCCCCTCGTAGCCCGGGAGGCCCGGGTGCCGCTCCACCGTCGCGGGCGCGAGGCGCAGCCGGTGGGGGCCGAAGACGACCCAGAATTCGCCGTCGGCGCGTTCGACGTCGGCGACGACGAGGTTCATCGCCGGAGACCCGATGAACTCGGCGACGAACAGGTTCTTCGGGCGGTCGTAAAGCTCCTTCGGGTCGGCGATCTGCTGGAGCAGCCCGCCCCGCATGACCGCGACGCGGTCGCCCATCGTCAGCGCCTCCGTCTGGTCGTGCGTCACGTAGATGGTCGTCACGCCGAGGTCGCGCTGGATGCGGGCGATCTCGGCGCGCATCTCGACGCGCAGCTTCGCGTCGAGGTTCGAGAGGGGCTCGTCCATGAGGAAGGCCTGCGGGTTGCGGACGATCGCGCGCCCCATCGCGACGCGCTGCCGCTGCCCACCGGAAAGCGTGCGCGGCTTCTTGTGCAGCGAGTCGGTGAGGCCGAGGACGCGTGCCACCTCGCGCACGCGGCTGTCGATCTCCTCCTTCGGCAGGCCGCGCATCCGCAGCGCGAACCCCATGTTCTTCGCCGCGTCCATGTGCGGGTACAGCGCGTAGTTCTGGAAGACCATCGCGATGTCGCGGTCCTTGGGCGGCAGGTCGTTGATCACCTCACCGTCGAGCCGGACGTTTCCCGAGGTGACCGACTCGAGGCCGGCGATCATCCGCAGCGCGGTCGTCTTTCCGCAGCCCGACGGCCCGACGAACACGACGAACTCGCCGCTCCCGACGTCCAGCTGCAGGTCGGTCACCGCCTGCGTGCCGTCGGGATAGACCTTGGACAGGCTCTCGAGCTTGATCTCGGCCATGACTGCCTCTGGGCTCGCAATCTACTAGCATCGGACACGAGGCAATGGAGGCCCGTGCTGCCCGCTGGAAACCAGCTGGTGGGCGCTGGCGGCATGCGCTCGAAAGCCGCCGCGTCCTCGCACTGCTGCTCATCGCGCCGGCCGTCGTCTTCATGGCGCTCGTCGTCGGCGTGCCGTTCGTCTGGGCGATCTACCTCAGCTTCACGGACGCCATCGGCGGCTCGCTGACCGGGAACTGGGTCGGCTTCGACAACTTCACCGAGGCCGTCCAGGACGACAACTTCCGGCGCGCCGTTCGCAACACGCTCGTCTTCACGCTCGCTTCCCAGGCCATCGTCCTGGTCGGCGCCGCAGTGCTGTCCAACTTCCTCGTCAAGGACTTTCGCGGCAAGTGGTTCGTCCGCTTCCTCGTCGTGCTGCCGTGGGCTGCCCCGGTCGTCCTCTCGACCATCGCCTGGCTCTGGCTCCTCGATTCGCTCTACAGCGTGGTCAACTGGACGCTCGCACGGCTCCATCTCGACGAGGCGCTCGTCTGGCTGCTTGGCGCCGTGAACATCGAGGAGGACGCGCAGGTGCCGCTGCAATGGCTCGGGCGCCCCAATCTCGCCCTGATCGCGATCACGTTCGTGCACGCCTGGCGGATCCTCCCGTTCGCGGTCGTGATCTTCATCGCGGGGCGGGCGTCCATCCCGAACGAGGTGGAGGACGCGTCGAAGATGGACGGCGCGACAGGCCTGAAGAAGCTCTGGTACGTCGACATCCCCCTGCAGCTCCCCATTGCCCTCGTCGCGGTCCTGTTCGGGATCGTGTTCACAGCGGTCGACTTCGCCGTCGTCTACATCCTCACGCGCGGCGGCCCGTTCAACTCCACGCAGGTGCTGCCGACATGGGCGTACTTCACCGGCATCGACGGCGGCTCGCTCGGCGCGGGCGCGGCCATCTCGCTCTTCCTCTTCCCGCTGCTCGTGGTGGTCACCGTGGGCATGCTGTTCTTCGCTCGGCGGGCCCAGGTGACATGAGGAGCCGGCGCGAGAAGGGGCTGACGTACGCGGTCGTCGTGCCGTTCGCGATCGTGCTGGCGTTCCCCTTCTACTTCGCGCTCGTGACGATGTTCAAGACCAATCTCGACCTCGCGAACGTCGAGCACTCGCCGTACACCTACAACGATCTCGAGGGCGGGTTCCACTGGGACTTCTGGAACTACGCGACGCTGGAGCACGTCCGGTTCCTCTTCGAGGACACGAACTACCCGACGTGGCTTCTGAACACCCTGCTCGTCGGCGCCGCGGTCGTCGGCATCACGCTGCTCCTCGCGATGCCCGCCGGCTACGCGCTCGCACGACTCGCCGGAGGATGGGGCCAGAGCCTCGGGGTGGCGATCTTCCTCGTCTACCTGATCCCGCCGACGCTCCTCTTCCTGCCGCTGTCGCGGCTCATCACGCAGCTCGGCCTCAAGGACTCGCTCTGGTCGCTCATCCTCGTCTACCCGTCCTTCACCGTCCCGTTCGCGACCTGGCTCCTGATGGGGTTCTTCAAGACGATCCCGCAGGAGCTCGAGGAGGCTGCGCTGATGGACGGGGCCTCGCGGCTGAAGGCGATCGCGGTGATCGTGCTCCCGATCTCGCTGCCGGGGATCCTCACGGTCGTCATCTTCGCCTTCTCGCTCTGCGTGAACGAGTTCATCTATGCGTTCACTTTCATCTCGAGCTCCGAGCAGCGGACCGTCTCCGCAGGCATCCCGAACGACCTGATCCGCGGCGACGTCTTCTTCTGGCAGTCGCTCATGGCGGCGGCGCTGATCCCGGCGATCCCGCTCGCGCTCCTCTACAACGCGTTTCTCGACCGCTTCATCAAGGGGTTTACCGGAGGCGCCTTCCGCTAAAGAATCGACGCGGGAAAGGAGGTACTCGTGGCTGACGTAGCCGACGACCTCGCTGGTGCGAGGCCGGCACTGACCCGAGGCGACCTACTCAGGAGAGGGACCGCCGCGGCCTTCGCCGTAGGCATGTTCGGCGCTCTCCCCGACAGGGCCCTCGGGGTCTACGGCCCGCTCAAGTTCGCGGGCAGGGAGCTCTCGGGCGAGCTCAGGATCATGACGTGGGCGCACTTCGTGCCCGACTACGACCGGTGGCTCGACGGGACGTACGTCAAGCAGTGGGGCGCTGAGAACGACGTCGAGGTCAAGGTCGACCACATCAACAACGCCCTGCTCAACAGCCAGGGAGCGGCCGAGGTGGCCGCACAGAGCGGCCACGATCTCTTCTGGTTCATCTCGCCGCCGGCGGCGTTCCAGAAGCAGACCGTGCCCGTCACCGACCTCGTACAGGAGGTGAGCAAGAAGGTCGGGCGGATGACGAGGGTCGCGCGGAAGAGCACGTACAACCCGAGGACGAAGCAGTTCTACGGCTTCCCGGAGACGTACGCGCCCGACCCCGTCCAGTACCGGCGGAGCTACCTGCAGCAGGCGGACGTGAGCCTCAACACGTGGGAAGACCTGCGAAAAGGCGCCCCGAAGCTCAAGCAGGCCGGCCATCCGGTGGGTCTCGGGATGTCGAACGAGATCGACTCGAACATGATGCTCACCTCGCTTCTCTACTGCTACGGCGGCTTCATCCAGAACGAAGAGAACCGCATCGTGATCGGACAGGGCGCGAATCGCAGGGGCGCGATCCAGGCCCTGACGGTCATGCGCGACATCTACCGGAACGGCATGTCGGACGAGGTCTTCGCGTGGACGGCGGCCTCGAACAACCAGGCGTTCCTCGCGGGCCGGCTCTCGGTCGCGCTGAACGCGATCTCGATCGCCCGCTCGGCGGAGGACTCGGGGAACGCGGGGCTCTCGGACGACACCTGGCTGGCGTCGATTCCCCGCGGCCCTGCGATGCGGCTGGGGAACGAGCACGTGATGGGCGTCTACGTGATCTGGAAGTTCGCGAAGAACAAGGAGGCGGCCCAGAAGTACCTCGTCGACCAGCAGCTCTCGTACCGCGAGCACTTCGTGAGGAGCAAGTTCTACAACTTCCCGCCCTGGACCAATGCGATCCCGGGCGGCTTCAAGGCGATCCGGGCGCTCACGGCGCAGGACGCCCACAAGCCGAAGGGCAAGTACACGGTCCTCACGACGATCGCGGAGAAGTACACGACCAACCCCGGCCACCCCGGGAACTCGACGCCGGTGATGGACGAGATCTACAACACGTTCCTGATCCCGCAGATGTTCGCCGAGGTCGCGCAGGGAAAGTCGACCCCCGCGGAGGCGGTCTCGGCCTTCGCGCGGAAGGCACAGTCGATCTACCGGAAGTGGAAGAACCAGAAGCTCGTCTAGGAGCGAGCTCGTGTCGTGCACGAGGGCTCCGTGTTTTCGCGGAGCCCTCGGCTCGTCTGCGCGGGGGGGGAGGGTGGGGGGGGAGGGGAGGGGGGAGGGGGGGGGTGGGGTGGGGGGGGGCGGGGACGCGGGGATGAGGTTGAGAGGGGGAGGGGGGGGGGGCGGGGTGAGGGCATTAGAGGGCATGAGGGATGTGAGGGAGGCGGAGGGGGGGGGATAGGTGGTATGTTGTAGTAGGGGGGGGGGGTGGGGGAGGGGAGGGGGGGGTGGGGTGGGGGGGGGAGAGGCGGGGAGATGGGGTGGGAGGCGGTGGGGGGGGCGGAGGCGGGCGGGTGGAGGGGTCGTGGAGGGTAGGGGCGTGGTAGGGGTGGGGTCTGGGGAGGAGGGGGGGGGGACGGGTTGGTGTGGTGCGGGAGGATGAGCAGCAATGGGCGAGGCGCGTCGTGCGCGGGTTCTGGGGGGGTGGGGGGGCGGGGGGGGGGCCGGAGGCCGCTAGGGGCCGAGACCGAATGGGGGGGTCCGGGAAGGCTCTGGGGGGGTGAGGGAGGGTGAGGATGGATCGGGGGGGGGGGGGAGGGGGGGGGTGGGGGGGAGGGGTGGAGAGGGTGGTGTTCGGGTGGGAGTGATGGGGGGGTGGGGGGGGGGGGGGGGGGGGGTTGGGGGGGAGTTCGGGTGGTCGGGGGGGGGGGGGGGGGGGTGTCTGCGGAGGGTTTGGGGGTGGGCGGGGGGGCGGGGAGGGATGGGCTCGGCGTCCGGGGCACGACCGGTGGAGGGTGCGCGGTGGAGATCAGGGGGGGGGAGTGGTGGGGGGTGGGGGTGGGGGGGAGGGGGTGAGGGGGGGGGGGCCGCGTGTGCGCCCCGAGGTCGGGTGGCGGCTCGAGGAGCAGGGCGCTGAGAAGGGGAGCGCGAGGAGAGACGTGGGGGGGAGACGATAGGAGGACGGGGAGCTTTCGGGTTTGGGTTGCCGGCTGGGCGGTTGTGGGGGCGGGGGGTGGGGGGAGCTGGGGGAGGCCGCGGGTCGGTGCGCGCGCTTGGGCGAGCGGAGTTGGCGGGGAGTGTGGCGGTAGGGGGGTGGGGGGGGGAGGGGAGGAGGAGGGGGGCAAAGGGGGGGGAGGGGGAGGGAGGGGGGGGGTGGGTGGGTGGCGGGGGTGTGGAAGGGTGGGGGGATGTGGGGGTGGTGATGGAGAGGAGAGAGGAGGGAGGGGAGGTAAGAGGAGAAGGGGGAAGGGAGGAGAAGAGGGGGGGAGGAGAGAGAGAGGGGGGGAGGGGGGGGGGGCTGGGGGGGGGGGGAGGTCGCGGGGGTGGTGGGGGGGGGGGGTGGGGGGGTAGGAGGGTGGGTGAGGGGTGGGTGGGGGGGGGGGGGTGGGGGCGGGGTGAGCGGGGGGACTGGATCGGGCTGGGAGGCGCGGAGGCCGAGGAGGCAGGGGGTCGGGGTCGTGCGGTGTGGGGGGCAGGGGTGGAGCGTGAGGGCCTGAGGGGGACAGGGGAGAGGTGTAGGGGGTTGGATGGGTGTGGTGGTGCGTGTGGTAGGTCGGTTGTTGATGGGGTGGGGGGGGGAAGGGGGTTCGCGGGTTGGGGCGGGGGGGGTGGAGGTGTGGGGTGGTTCGGTGGTTAGGTGGCAGGGGGGGGAGTGGTGGGGGGGAGGGGGGTGAGGGGTGCGGGAGGGGGGGGTGGGGGGTCGTGAGGGTGGGAGGGGGGGTGGTGGTGTGGTGGTTGACTGGGGTGGAGGGGTGGAGGTGGGGGGGGGGGGGTCTGGGGTGTGGGGGTGGGCAGTGGGTTGGTGGGGTGTGCGGGGAGGGTCGGGTGGGAGGGGTGGGATTTCGGTGGTGGTGCGGGGTGCGGTGGTCGTCGTGCTTGGTGCAGGGCAGAGGGGCGAGCCGGCGGGTGGGGGCTGGGTGGGGGTGAGAGGGAGGGCGGGGCTGCGGGTCAGGGGGATGAGGAGGTGAAGATGATGAAGAGATGAGGAATAGGGAAGAAGGGGGGAGAGGGGATATGGGGGATGGGGTCGTGGGTCTTGTGGTTTGAGTGAGATGATGGGGGGGGGGGGGGAGGGGGGAGGGAGGGGGGGGTCGGGGGGGGAGGCGTGTGGCGGGGGGACGAAGGGGGACGGAGATCCAGATCGCCTGGCGAGGAGATCTGTATCATGAGAGGAGGGGAGGGGGTTGGGGGGTGGGGGTCGGAGGAAAGCGCTACGGGGCCGGCGCCGGGACGGGTTGGATCTTCCCGTTCGCCACGAGTCGCAGCGCCAGGTCGCCCGTCGGGAGCGAAGACCTCGACCTGGTAGGCCTCGCCCGGAGAAGGCGAGATGCGGGTTCGTCGGAGCCTTCGTGTCGTAGACAGAGAGGCCCCCCGCCGTCGAGCTTCGATGCTTCGATGGCCGTCGCCCGCGTCCGTGGCGGCGGACATGCGCGGGTCAGTCTGCCGACCCCACCGGCGGCGCGCCGGGCGACCGTGCGGTCCTACGACCAATGGCCAGTTGTCGACGGGACCGGCGCGCTGCGACCGTCGGGGCACACGGCCGCGGCGGCGCCACGCGCGTCTCCGGCCCAACCAACCCGAAGGAGCACACACATGAGGAAGGCTCTTCCCCTGCTCGCCGCCTGCGGGCTCCTGCTCTTCACCGCCTCGTCCGCGATCGCGGCGGCGACGCCGACCCTGCGCGGCAGCGTCGGGCCCGGCGACACGATCCGGCTCGGGGTGAAGCCGAGGAAGGGCGGCGTCTACCGTCTGACGGTGAACGACGCCGCCGACGACCACAACTTCCACCTCCGAGGCCCCGGGGTCAACGTCGCGACGAGCGTCGGCGGCACCGGCACGAAGACGTTCCGGGTCAGGCTGCAGCCGGGCAAGACGTACCGGTTCGTCTGCGATCCGCATGCGGACGAGATGCGCGGCTCGTTCACCGTGCCGCGCTGAGCGGCGCGGCGTCGTTCGCCGGGCCGATACGACGCCCTCGGCCCGGCTATCAGGAGACGTGCGTTTCACCGCACCTCCCGGGGGGAACGATCCAGAGGCTGTATCCGAGCAACTCGAAGGAGACCACTGAATGGGCATCATCGGCTGGATCGCAATCGGCGCCGTCGCCGGGATCATCGCGAAGGCGCTCTACCCCGGAGCGGAGAGCATCGGCATCTTCCTGACGATCCTGCTCGGCATCGCAGGAGCGCTGCTCGGCGGGTTCGTCGCGTGGATCGTCGGCGCGGGTGACCCGATCGACGAGTTCTTCGACATCAGCACGTGGATCGCGTCGATCGTCGGCGCGTTCGTCATCCTCGCCGTCTACTCGGCGCTGGGTGGCACTCGCACCTCGAGACGCATCGTCTGAGCGGCGGGCGCGCGGGGTCTGTCGCAATTTGCGGCAGACTCGCGCCCCCGCGCCGCCCTGGTCCGGCGAACCCGACAGGGCACCCCCGCCGATGGGCCAGGGCACTTTGCGCCCGATGTGCAATAGGCTCCCCCGCGTGGCGGAGCGGCTCGACGAGGAACGCCTCGAGATCCTGCGCACGTGGGGCGCCGGCCTCTCGACGAGCGGCCGGGACGAGCTCCGGGCGGCGGGGAAGGCGATCGTGATGCTGATCGAGGAGATCGACCGGCTGCAGGCGGACGTCTGGATGGCCGGCGAGGCGGCGGTGCAGCGGGCACGGCTCGCGGCGGCGACGCCCGTGCCCGAGCCGGAGCCGGAGCCCGAGCACGTCCCGGAGCCGCCTCGGATCGAGGTCGACAGCGTCGAGACCATCGCGCTGTCGCTCAGCGAGCGGATCGCGCGGGGCCGCGCGCCGACCGAGCCCGCGGGCTAGCCGACGCCGAGCCCGCTCAGCGCGTCGCGACCGGCGTCGTCGAGCTGCCACGCGCCGGCGGCGGCGTTCGCCCCTGCCTGGTCGGGGCTCGTCGCACCGGCGATCACCGAGACGACGCCGGGAATCGATGCGAGACCGCCGATCGCGAGCTCGAGGAGCGACACGCCGCGCTCGGCGGCGAAGCGCTCCAGCTCCTCGACCCGGTCGAACCGCTCGTCGCTGAGGCTGTCGTCCCGCCCCGCGAGCCGCGTCCCCTCCGGCGCGGGGACGCCGCGCCGGTACTTCCCGGTGAGGAGGCCGCTCTCGAGGGGGAAGTACGGCACGTAGCCGATTCCGAGCTCGCGGCAGCGCGGGAGCACCTCGGCGTCGTCTCGGCGGTCCATCAGGCTGTAGCGGTTCTGCACGGCGACGACGGGGGCGCCGACGGCGTCGGCCTCGTCGATCAGCGACCGGTCGACGTTCGAGAGGCCGAGCCAGCGCACCCGCCCCTCGTCGACGAGCTCCTGCATCGCGGCGAGGGTCTCCGCGAGCGGCGTCACGCCGTCCGGGCGGTGGTAGTAGTAGAGGTCGACGACGTCGGTGCCGAGCCGCTCGAGGGATGCGTCGATGGCGCGTCGCACGTGATCGCGCGAGCCGCCCGGTCCCGGCACGCCCTTGTCCTGGCCGAACTTGCTCGCGATGACGACGTCGTCGCGGCGATCCGCGAGCGCCTCGCCGAGGAACCGCTCGCTGTCGCCCCCGCCGTAGGTGTCCGCGGTGTCGAAGAAGGTGATCCCGGCATCGAGCGCGGCGCGGACGACGGCGGCGGTCGCGTCGCGGTCCAGCCGACCGCCGAAGTTGTTGCAGCCGAGGCCGACGCGCGAGACCTCGAGGTCGGAGCGTCCGAGCCGACTCGTCTCCACGCGCCGATCGTACGCGGAGCCGATCAGGGAAGCCGCAGGGCGCGCTCCAGGACGGGGTCGCGCCCCGCGACGAAGTCCTCCGCCGTCAGCTGCACCGCCACGTCGGGACGGGTCGTCAGCGCCGACGGCTTGCCGAAGCGCTGGTACGACGTCGCGACCCGCGCGATCAGGCCCGGTGTCGGGATCTCGACGACCGTCGAGTCGCCCCACTGGCTGGGTGCGCCGCCGCTCGCCTCCCCGACGAGGCGGATGCGCGGCACGGCGTCGACGTCGGCTGCGAAGTTTCCCGCCGCGGAGAACGTCGACCGTCCGATGAGGAGGACGACCGTCTTCCGCTTCGCGAGCTCCTGCATCGCGCCGAGCAGCGCGCCGTAGGTCGTGTTGTCGCCGCCGTGGTTGAGGCGCACGTCGACGATCACGCGTCGTACGGTGGGCCGCGCGGCCAGCCGCAGGAGCCTCCGGGACACCGTCCAGGTCTCGTTCGTGGTCATCCGGTAGCCGAGGTAGACGGCACGACCGCCGTCGAGCGTCGTCAGCCACTGCGTCCGCTCGGGGAAGCGAATCCACGTCGGCTGCGTCGCGGCGGGCCGCCGGAGCGGCGCGAGCACCGAGCCCACGGATGCGAACGAGGAAGCGGACACGGGGTCGAGCGTCTCGGTGCGGCCGTCGGCGAACGCGAAGCCGGCCGAGGCGCCGTCGGTCAGGCCGAGTCCGACCAGCACCTCCTCGGTCACGACGTACTCGGGCATGAAGTCGAGGAAGCTCGACGCGTTGTCGCGGGCGACGAGCGGCCTCACGGCCGCGACGATCCGCTCGACGGAGACGTCCTCGATCGCCGTGAGACGCGCCCCGACAAGAGCTTCCCGCCCGGGCGCCGCGACGACGTGGAGCCCGCTCGGGAACGCATAGAGGCGCACCGGGTAGACGCGGAGCGGCCGCGGGTGGGCGTCGAAGGGGTAGACGGCCGTATGGCCGTTGCGCGCGCCCGCGAGCGCGACGAGGCGCATCAGGCCGACGACGAGCTGCGGGCGGGAGAGCGCGGGCGCGCGGCGCGCCAGCGCGCGGGCCTCGGCGCGGAAGCGCGCACGCGGCGTCGACGCGAACAGGTCGGGGTGCGTCCGCTCCATCGCGGTCGCGAGGGCGAGCACGTCGCGCTCGGCCGGCGCGGTCGCGGCGACCGCGGCCACGGAGAGCCCGAGCGACAGGACGAGCGCGGCGACGACGAGCCCGGCGCGGCTCATCCGCGCTCGAGCTCCTCGAGCACCCAGTCGGCCCAGTCGACGTCTCCCTCCGCCCGCTCGATCGCGCGGTGCAGCTCGAACCAGTGGAACCGGTCGGCGCCCTCGCGCGTGTTCCTCGGCTCGATGCGGCGGTACTCCTCGAGGCGCGCGGCGGTGGCGGCGCGGAATCGCTCGACGTGGCCCACGAGCGTCTCGCGCGGCACGAGCGAGCCGACGAACAGGCGGAGATGGAACTCGGCCTCGCCGCCGCCGTCATCGCCGAGCCAGCCGTCGAGGGCGGCACGGCCGTCGTCGGTGAGCGTGTAGACCTGCTTGTCGGGCCGCGTCCGCTGCCGGACCGTGCGGACGTGGACGTGGCCGTCGGCGACGAGCCGCGGGAGGAGGGCGTAGAGCTGACTGCGGGCCGGCGCCCAGACGTGCCCGATCGCACGACCGACCCGCTTCGTCAGCTCGTAGCCGGAGCCCTCGCCGCCCAGCGCGAGGAGCGCGAGCACGGCGGCCTCGCTCGTCGTCAGCGAGCGCGTGGCAGGCGGCGTCGTCACCACGATGCCGACCGTATCAGTCCTGATCGGATTAGTCCAGGACGGACTATCGTCAGCCGCGTGCCCGGACGCGCACCTCGGCGATCTCGACTGCCCCGCCGTCGGGCACGTCGACGATCCAGACGACGACGTAGCGGCCAGAGCGCCTCGCGACCGGGAAGGTCGTGCGGCCCGTCAGCGCCCGCGGCGGCGACACGGTGGCGAACGGCCCGTCGCGCTCGTCCCCGAGGCGGATCGCGGCGCGGCCGCCGGCCGCCGGGCGCGTCGACGACGACGCGCTCCAGCCTGACCCGCCGTCCGGCGTCGAGGACGAGGCCGACCCCCTCCTTGAAGAAGCTCGCGTACCGCTCGGTGCGCCAGGTCGTGTCCTGCCGCCCGTCGACGGCGAGGCCCGCCTCCTCGTCCCGCTCCCGCCCGTCACCCTCCGGGTCGAAGCCGCCGGCGGCGCTCAGACGCACGAACGGGGCAGCCCGTGGTGTCGGCGTAGGCGGCGGCTTCGGGGTCGAGGGCCGCGTCGTCGTCGCCGGCGGCTCGGGCGCGGCGCTCTCCTCCTCGAGGCCGATCGAGACCGCGAGCCACAGCCCGATGAACAGGGCGCCGAGCGCGAC
>CAVQHL010000024.1:0-143141 GCA_963712255.1 uncultured Actinomycetes bacterium | reverse complement strand
TCGCATCGTAGCCGCGGTCGTCGTGCGTGGCGAGGGGGTCAGCCCCGGAGCGGGACGACGAGCGGCGAGCCGCTGCCCGGTGTCTGCGAGACGATCATCGGCTGCCCGAAGACGCGCTCCAGCACGTCCTCCGTGAGGGTCGGCCACGGCGCGCCCTCCGCGACGACGCCCTCCGGCGGAGGAGGCAGATCCGGTCCGCGTACGCGGCCGCGAGGTTCAGATCGTGGGCGACGACGAGGACGCCGCCGCCGCCGTCGGCGACGTCGCGGGCGATGCGCATGACCCGCTCCTGGTGGTGGAGGTCGAGCGAGGCGGTCGGCTCGTCGAGGAGGAGCAGCGGCGTGCACTGCGCCAGGACGCGGGCGAACGTCGTCAGCGCCTGCTCGCCGCCGGAGAGGCTCCGAAACCCTCGCTCCGCGAGATGAGCGCCATGCCGGCGCGCTCCAGCGACTCCTCGACGACCTCGTCGAGCCCCTCGTAGGTCTCGCGAAGCGGATGGCACCCCATCTCCACGACCTGGCGGACGGTGAAGCCGAAGCCGATCGCCGTGTGCTGCGGCATGACGGCCCGCCGGCGCGCGAGCTCGGTGCGGGACGAGCCGCTCGAGCGGCACCCCGCCGAGCTCGACCGAGCCCCGCGTCGGCCGCCGTCGCCCGCGAGCAGCCGGAGCAGCGTCGTCTTGCCGGCTCCGTTCGGGCCGGCGACGGCGAGCAGCTCCCCGGAGGCGACCTCGACGTCGACGCCGTCGAGGATGCGAGCGCCCGCGCAGCTCGCACGCGAGGCCGACGCCGCGGAGGAGGGCGTCACGCCCAGCCGCCGTGCGTCTGACGGGTGCGGAGAACGAGCCAGAGGAAGAGCGGCCCGCCCGCGAGCGCGGTCACGACGCCGAGCGGCAGCTCGACCGGCGCCGCGACGGTGCGCGCGACGAGGTCGGCGAGGGCGACCAGCGCGCCGCCTGCGAGGAGGCTCGCCGGAAGCACGATCCGGTGCGAGGGCCCGGCGACAAGCCGCACGAGGTGCGGCACGATCAGGCCGACGAAGGCGACGATGCCGGCCGCTGCGACGGCGGCGCTCGTCGCGAGCGCGAGTGCGACGACGAGCAGCAGTCGGACGCGCTCCACCTCGATCCCGAGATGGGACGCCTCGCGCTCTCCGAGGGAGAGCAGGTCGAGCGCGCGTGTCTGCGTCAGGGCGGCGACGACGCCGATGAAGACGAACGGCACGGTCGCGAGGACGAGCGGCCAGGTCGCGCCTCCGAGGCTGCCGAGCGACCAGAACACGATGTCCCGCAGCTGCTCGTCGTCCGCGCTCGCGATCATCAGCCCGACGAGCGCGCCCGCGATCGCGGTCACGGCGACCCCGACGAGGACGAGCGTGACCGTCTCCGTGCGGCCGTCGTGGCGCGCGAGCCCGTAGACGACGAGAACCGCGAGGACGCCACCGCAGAACGCGCTCCCTGGAGCCCGCCGTGGATCAGCCCCGGCGAAGCCGAAGAGGATCGCCGCAACGGCACCGACCGAGGCGCCGCTCGCGACGCCGACGATCGTCGGGTCGGCGAGAGGGTTCCGGAAGACCCCCTGGAGCGCGGCGCCCGAGACGGCGAGCGCCCCACCGACCAGCACGCCGAGAACGACGCGGGGGAGCCGGATCGCCCAGAGGATCGCGTCCTGCTGCGGGTCGACGTCGACCGTCAGCCCGGCGTGGCCCAGGAGGATCCGGGCCGTGTCCCACGGCGCGATCGCAACGGCGCCGACTCCGACGCCGAGCACGACCGCGACGAGGAGGAGCACAGCGCTCCCGGCGAGCACGACGGACGGCGCGAGGAGCGCGCCGTCCGTCCGTCGCCGGCGGCCCGCGACCCGCCCTCCGGCGGCCACGTTCGTCAGCGTGCTCACGGCGTCAGCGGATCTCCGGGTGGAGCCCCCGGATCAGGAGACGGAGCGCCTTGCCCGTGCGCGGCCCGAGCCCGAGCAGGAGGAGGTCGTCGAAGTGCACGACGCGCCTGTTGCGCCCGGCCGGGGTCTGCGCGACGCCGGGGATCCGCAGGAGGCCGTCGACGCCTCCCACCGACTGGAGCCCGGCGGTCAGGAGCAGCAGCACGTCGGGCTGGGCGGCGACGAGCGACTCGGCCGTCAGCTGCTTGAAGCCGTCGATGCCGATCGAGGCGCCGACGTCACGGCCGCCGGCCGCCTCGATCATCGCGTCCGCGCCCGATCCCTTCCCGCCGATCATCTGCACCTGCGTCCCGCGGACGTAGAGGAAGGCGACCTTCGGCCTCGAGCTCGTGCTTCCGACCTCGCGCTTCGCGATCGCGATCTGGCTCTCGACCTGCCGTGCGAGCCGCTCGCCGCGCTTCGGCACGCCGAGCGCGCGACCGAGCGACCGCAGCTTCCGCGGGCCGGCGTCGAGCCCCTTGTACTCCGGGATGATCACCACGGTCACGCCTGCGCTCCGGAGCTGGGCGATCGTCGTCGGCGGCCCGGCGCCGGGCGTCCCGACCACGACCGTCGGTCGCAGCGAGAGGATCCCCTCCGCGGCGAGCGTCCGCTGGTAGCCGATCTTCGGGATGCGCGCGACGAGCTTCTCCGGGTAGGTCGCGCTCGTGTCGACGCCGACCAGTCTCGCGCCGAGGCCGAGCGTGACCACGGTCTCGGCGACGTCGCCGTTCAGCGCCACGATCCGCTCGACGTCGCGGACGACGATGCTGCTTCCGGCGCTGTCGACCACCCGGGCCGGCAGGACGGGCGCCTTCTCGACGACGAGCTTCGGCGCCTTGGCGGCGGTGCCGAGCCCGCCGTCGCGAGCAGCGCGAGCGTCGCGGCGAGCGCGAGGCTCCCGACGCCGCGCCTCACGGTGCGACCGCCACGGCGAGGAGGGCGTGCTCCGCGAGATCGAGCTCCCGCACCGACAGTCCGTCTCCGTCCCCGCGCACGACGCGCCGGGAGCTCGGGAGGAAGATCCCGTCCACGTCCACGACCGCGTCGCGATACGCCTCGGTCGCGGTGAGCGCGCCCGTCTCGGCGTCCCAGTAGAAGACGCTGAAGGACGTCGGCACCGCGCGGCCGTCGGGCACGACGAACCGGTCGTGCACGACGATGGTGAAGCGCCGGCCGCCCATCGTCCGCGTCACGGTCGAGATCTCGTCGCCCGCCACGCGGTACGAGGACTCGAGCGAGTCGCCGAGCTCGACGATCTCGCCGAGCACGTGCCCGGTCCCCGCGAGCCGCTTCTCGTGCGCGCCGTCGCCGCGTCTCGTACTCGCTGAACTGGCGGTGGCCGACGATCGAGCGGAGCTCCTTGACCGACCCAGTCGCGGCGCCTCCTCCCCGCTCTCGCCTCTGGAGCCTCGACCTCCGGGCCGCGTGCGGGCGAGCACGGCGCCGGTCCCCGACGCGTCGTCGGTCCGCCAGGCGAGCTCCGCGCGGAAGCCCTCGAATCCGCCCGGATACCGGTAGGCGCGGGCGTGCGCTCGCCGGACCAGCGAGTCCGCTCTGCGCGGCGCTGTCGTGCGTGGAAAGCATTCCTCTCCTCCTTTGTAAGGCAACCCTTACTATCGAGGCAAGGTTATACAGACATGCACGCGAAAGCGCGCGTGCACAGACGCCGTGCGCCGGGCGACTACTCGACCGTCGGGTCGCGACGCATGAGCTGCGCCAGGAGCTCGGTGAGCGGCGTGCCGTCGAGGACCTCGCAGACGCCCTCGGCGATGGGCATCTCGATCTCGAGCCGGTGCGCCAGCTCCCGCAGCACCGGGGCGGTGGTCAGCCCCTCGACGACCATGCCGATCGAGCGGGCCGCCTCCTCCGGCGTCGCACCCTGGGCGACGAGCTCGCCGCAGCGCCGGTTCCGGCCGGACGGCGACCAGCAGGTCACGATGAGGTCGCCCATCCCCGCGAGCCCGGCGAACGTCTCCGGCCGGGCGCCGGACACCTCGGCGAGCCGCGCCATCTCGGCGAGCCCTCGGGCGACGAGCGCCGCCTTGGCGTTGTCCCCGAGCCCCAGGCCGTCCGCGCCTCCGGCGGCGAGGGCGATGACGTTCTTCGCCGCCGCGCAGAGCTCGACTCCGACGATGTCGTCGTTGACGTAGACGCGGAACGCCGTCGAGTTGATCGCGAGCTGCAGCTGGACGGCGAGCGCCATGCTCTCGCAGGCGATCACGGCCGCCGCCGGGAGGCCGCGCGCGACCTCGTCGGCGATGTTCGGGCCGGAGAGGACGGCGACGGGGCGGCCGCGCACGACCGTCGACAGGCGCTCACCCGTCCCCGGGTCGAGCCCCTTCGTGAGGCTCAGGATCGGCGCCCGCCCGGGGAGGCCGTCCACGACCGACTTGAACGCGGCACTCGGTACCGCGACCACCACGAGATTCGCGTCCGCGACGGGAGCCTCCTCGATGGTCGTCCCGATCACGCCCGAGAGGTCGACGCCGGCGAGGTAGCGCGGGTTCCGGCCGGTCTCTCGGATCGCCGCAGCCTGCTCCGGGTCGCGGCACGCGAGCGTGACGTCGTGCCCGCGCTGGACCAGGAGCCACGCGAACGCCGTGCCCCACGATCCCGCGCCGACGACGACGATGTTCACTCGGAGCGCTGGAAGTCGATCGACACCGGCACGCCCTGCAGCTCGAACCGGGTACGGAGCTCGTTCTCGACCCAGTACCCGTAGTCGCGCGTGACGAGCCGCGGATCGTTGACGTAGATCCGCAGTCGGGGCGGCCGGGTCGCGGTCTGGGTCCCGTAGAGCAGCTTGAGGCGCCGTCCGCGCTCGCCGGCCGGGCCGGGCCGGGCCTGCTTGAGCTCACCGAGAGCGCGGTTGAGCACCGGCGTCGGGATGCGCGCGACGTGCTTCGCGAAGAGCGACTCGGCGTGGTCGAGCAGGCGCCCGAGCCCGCGGCCGGACTTCGCCGAGACGGCGATCGCCGGCGGCCGCTGGCGCAGCCTCCGGTTGAGCTGGCCCCGCATCTCCTGGAGGTCGACGGTGGTGACGTCCCACTTCGAGAGCACGACGAGGGTCGAGCATCCCGCCTTGCGCGCGACGTCGGCGACCGCGAGGTCCTGCTCGACGATCCCCTCGGACGCGTCGACGAGGACGAGCGCGACGTCCGCGCGCTCCGCGGCCTCGAGCGCGCGGAGCTCCGAGTAGTACTCGATGCCCTGCCGCTGCCGCCGCTTCCGGCGGAGCCCCGCCGTGTCGACGAGGACGAACGTCGTCCCGTCGCGCTGGAGCACCGTGTCGATCGTGTCACGGGTCGTCCCCGGGACGTCCGAGACGATCACGCGCTCCTCGCCGACGAGGGCGTTCAGGAGCGACGACTTGCCGACGTTGGGCCGTCCGAGGATCGCCACGCGTATGGCCTCGTCGCCGACGATCACCTCGTTCCGCCCAGGCAGGCGCGCGACGATCTCGTCGAGCAGGTCGCCCGTGCCGTGCCCGTGGAGCGCGGAGAGCGGAACCGGGTCGCCGAGGCCGAGCCGGTGGAACTCGAGCGCCTCGAGGTCGCGCCTCGGGTCGTCGATCTTGTTCACGAGCACGATCACCGGCTTCGCCGACAGGCGGAGGATCGTCGCGATCTCCTCGTCGCCCGGCGTCACCCCCGCCCTGGCGTCGACGACGAAGAGCACGAGGTCGGCCTCCTCGACCGCCAGGCGGGCCTGGGCAGCGATGTGGCGCCCGAACGGCCCCGTGTCGGCCTCGTCCACGCCGCCCGTGTCGATCACGCGGAACGTGACGCCGTTCCAGTCGCAGAGGAGCTCTTTCCGGTCGCGGGTGACGCCGGCCGTTTCGTGCACCACGGCGGCGCGACTCTCCGTCAGCCGGTTGACGAGCGTCGACTTGCCGACGTTCGGGAAGCCGACGATCGCCACGGTGCCGGCGCTCGTGACCTCCTCGGGCTCGGGGGCGCTAGGAGCGTCGTCCATCGGCCTGCGTCGCCGCCGGCGGGACCCCGGGAGGGCGCCCCAGCCCGTGAACCTCGACGAGCCAGTCGAAGAGCCGCCGGATCTCGGCCTGGAGCAGCAACGACGCCTCCTTGTAGCCCTTGCCGCCCTTCGGGAGCCCCTCGAGGATCATCGGCTCGCCCCAGGCGATCGAGACGTGCTCCCGGTTCCCGAGGCTCCACTCCTGCGTCCCGTGGATCGCGACCGGGACGATCGGGACGGACTCCTGGAGCGCGACCATCGCGGCGCCCGGCTGGACGAGACCCGGCACGCCCGCCTTCTGACGCGTGCCCTCCACGAAGAGGCCGAGCGCGTGGCCGTCCGCGACGATCTTCCGCATCGTGCGGACCGCCTCCCGGTCCGACTCGCCGCGCCTGACGGGGAAGCAGCCGAACGCCCGGATGAACGTGCCGAGGCCGGGGATCCGGTGCGCCTCCATCTTCGCCATGTAGTAGAGGACGCGCGGGCTCGCCCTGCCGAGCACGACGGGATCGAGCCAGGAGAAGTGGTTCGACGCGACGACGCAGCCGCCCGTCGGAGGCACGCGATCCTTTCCGTAGACCTTGAGGCTCGACGCGAGCGCGGCCGCTCCGCCCAAGATCGGGCGGCCGACGGCCCACGCGATGTCGGGCGCGCTCACCGGACCGCCCCGACGAGATCGACGATCCGGTCGATCACCTGATCGAGCGTCATGCTCGTCGTGTCCACCTCGACCGCGTCCGACGCGCGATGCGTGTTGGCGGCGTCCCGCTCGTCGCGCCGCTGCAGCTCCGCGGCGAGCTCGTCGACGCCGAGGCCCTCGCGCTCCAGGTGCCGCCGCCGCACGCGCACGGACGGATCGGCGACCAGCCAGACCTTCAGCTCCGCCTCGGGCACGACGATGACGCCGATGTCGCGACCTTCGATCACGGAGTCACCGGCGCGGCCGAGCTCGCGCTGGCGCCCGCGCATGACCTCGCGGACCTCGGGGTGCCGTGCCACGACCGGCACCGCCGCGTCGATCTCCGGCTCGCGGATCCGCCGCGTGACGTCCTCCCCCGCGATCTCGACGTGCCCCGCCGACCGAACGTCACGGGATTGGCGTCCGCGAGCGCCTCGAGCGCCGGACCGTCGTCGAGCGGCACTCCTTCGTGGAGCGCGAGCCAGGTCAGCGCGCGGTACATCGCCCCGGTGTCGAGGTACCGGAAGCCGAGCCGGTCCGCGAGCGCCCGGGCGACCGAGCTCTTCCCCGCTCCCGCAGGCCCGTCGATCGCCACGATCATCGCGCTGGAGGCTAGACGATCACCGGCGCTCGTCCTCGACGACCACGGACGCGCGGCGCAGCGCGTCGACCATCGAGAAGAACCCCGGGAAGCTCACGGCGACCGCCTCGGCGTCGTCGATGCGCACGCCCTCGCGCGAGACGAGCCCCGCGACGGCACCGAGCATCGCCAGCCGGTGGTCGCCGCAGCTCGTCATCCGGCCGCCGCGAAAGCGCGCCGGGACGCCCGTGACCGTGAAGCCGTCGTCGCGCGCACGGGCGCGGACGCCGAGGGCGCGCAGGGCATCGACGGTGGCCTCGATGCGATCGGTCTCCTTGGCCCGCAGCTCCTCGGCGCCGGTCAGGCGGCTCTCGCCGCGCGCGCATGCCGCGGCGAGCGCGAAGAGCGGGAGCTCGTCGATGGCGAGCGGCACCTCCTTCGGACCGACGGACGTGCCGACGAGCGGCGCGGAGTGGACCTCGAGGTCGCCTCCGGGCTCGCCCCCGATCTCGCGGCGGTTGTAGACGGTGATCCTGGCGCCCATCCGCTCGAGGATCTCGAGCAGCCCCGTCCGGCGGGGGTTGAGGTTGACGCCGTGGATGTGGACCTCGGAGCCGGGGACGAGCGTCGCCGCGACGACGAACGGCGCGGCGGAGGAGAAGTCGCCCGGAACCTCGACCTCGCCGAGCGAGAGGCTCGTCGCGGGCCTGATCGTCACGCTCGTCGCCCGCACGGCAACGTGAGCGCCGGCCGCCGCGAGCATCCGCTCGGTGTGGTCGCGAGTGGGCGCCGGCTCGACGACCGTCGTCTCGCCCTCGGCGAGAAGGCCCGCGAGGAGGACGCACGACTTCACCTGGGCGCTCGCGACCGGCAGTGCGTAGTCGATGCCCCGGAGCTCCTGGCCGTGAACCGTCATCGGCAGGCGCCCGTCGCTCGTCTCGACGCGGGCGCCCATCCGGCCGAGCGGCTCGGCGATGCGGCCCATCGGCCGGGACGAGAGCGACTCGTCGCCCGTGAGCTCGAAGTCGCGGCCCGCCTGGCCGGCGAGGATCCCCGTGAGCAGGCGGACGAGGGTGCCGGCGTTGCCGCAGTCGATCGGTGTGCCGGGCGCGGTCAGCGCCGCGGAGCCCCTTCCCGAAGACGCGCAGCGTGTCCTCGCCGTGCTCGTAGACGTCGATCCCCAGCGCGCGCACGGCTGCGATGGTCGACTCCGTGTCGGCCGAGCGGCCGAAGCCCGTCACCAGCGTCTCCCCGTCGCAGAGCGCGCCGATGAGCACGGAGCGGTGGGAGATGGACTTGTCGCCCGGGACGGCGAGGTGGCCGAGCAGCTTCGGAGCCGGCTCGACGACGACCGAGCCACCCGATGACGCCGCGACGCTCACCCCCACCCCCGAGCGTGCCTCGTCGTCACGAGCGTCACTCGTCGATCACCGGCGCGACGACGACGCCGTAGCCCTGGGCCTCGAGCAGCCTCGCCGCCCGGTCGGCCTCGCTCTCGCCCGACACGAGCATCGTCAGCGTCCCGCCGCGCTCGGCCGAGACGTGGTCGAGCTCGAAGTCCTCGACGTTGATGCGCTCCGCGCCGAGCGCCTGGAAGATCCCCGCAAGCACCCCCGGTCGGTCCGGGATGTGCGTCCGGACCCGGTGCAGGGTGCCCGGGTCGACGAAGGCCGTCTCGAGGAGGCGGCGTCGATGGGCGCTCGCCTCGCCGATCCAGCGCGCGAGGAAGCCGGCGTCGCCACCCGCGAGCGCCGCCTCGACCTGCTCGAGCAGCCGGCGCTGCTCGGCGAGCGCCGCCCGGAGCGCCTCGCGGTTGTCGAGGAAGATGTCCACCCAGATCCGCGGGTTGGCGCCGCCGATGCGCGTCATGTCCCGGAGCGAGCCGCCCGCTGCCTGGAGCGGGTCGTGCCCGTCGACGCGTGCGGCGCCCGCCTGGTTGAGGAGGACGTTCGCGAGCACGTGCGGCAGGTGGCTCGTCACCGCGACGAGGCGGTCGTGGGCATCAGGGCCGATCGCAACGGGTCGCGCGCCGAGCGCCGAGACGAACCCGTGCACGAGCCGGAGGCGGTCCGGCTCCGTCGCCGCGGTCGGCGTGAGGAACCACGTCGCGCCGTCGAAGAGATCCGCCGTCGCGCGCTCCGGCCCGCGCGTCTCCGCGCCGCAGATCGGATGCCCGCCGACGAACCGCCGGTCGCCTCCCGCCGCGGCCGAGACGGGCCGCTTCGTCGATCCGACGTCCGTCACGGTGGCCCCCTCGGGCGCGCGGTCGAGCGCCTCGCGCACGACGGACGGAAGCTCGCCGACCGGCGTCGCGACGAGGACGAGGTCCGCCGCGGCGACCGCCTCGGCGATGCTCCCCGTCGCCTCCACGGCGCCCCGCTCCGCGGCGACGCCGAGCGAGTCGGGATCGGGATCCCAGCCGGTCACCGAGGACACGCCCGCACGCTGGGCGGCGAGCCCGGCGGACGCGCCGATCAGACCGGTTCCGATGATCGCCAGACGCTCGGGAGATGCCATCAGCCGGTCCTCGTGGCCGCAGGATCGCCGGGGGCGATCATGCAGCCCGCATCAGCTCGGCGACGCGGAACGCGACATCGAGCGACTGCCGCGCATTGAGCCTCGGGTCGCACAGCGTCTCGTAGCGATGGTCGAGCTGGTCCTCGAAGACCTCCTCCGATCCGCCGAGGCACTCGGTGACGTTCTCGCCCGTGATCTCGAGGTGGACGCCCCCCGGCCAGGAGCCTGCCTCTCGGTGCGCCTCGAAGAACCCCTCGATCTCGCCCATCACGTCGTCGAAGCGGCGCGTCTTGTGCCCGGAGGTGGTCACGAACGTGTTCGCGTGCATCGGGTCGCAGGCCCAGAGGACGGGAACCTCCGACTCGCGGACGGCCCGGATGAGCGGCGGCAGGACGTCCCGCACCTGCCCGGCGCCGAGCCGCGCGACGAGGGTGAGCCGACCCGGGATGCGGCGCGGGTTGAGGGCACTCGCAGAGGGCGACGAGCTCGTCCGGCGTCGTCGCCGGGCCGACCTTGGCACCGATCGGGTTCTCGACGCCGGCGAGGAACCCGACGTGGGCGCCGTCGAGCTGGCGGGTGCGCTCGCCGACCCAGAGGAAGTGCGCCGAGCAGGCGTACCAGTCTCCGGTGGTCGAGTCGCGGCGCACGAGCGGCTCCTCGTAGTCGAGGAGCAGGGCCTCGTGGCTCGTCCACACGTCGACCTCGTGGATCGTCCCCTCGTCGCCCAGGTCGATGCCGATCGCCTGCATGAAGCGGAGCGCGCGCCCGATCTCGTTCGCGATCCCCTCGTACCGCCGGCCCTCCTGCGAGCTCGCGACGAACTCCTGGTTCCACGTCTGCACCTGCGTCAGGTCGGCGAAGCCGCCCTTCGTGAAGGCGCGGAGCAGGTTGAGCGTCGAGACCGCCTGGTAGTACGCCTGCACCATCCGCTCGGGGTCCGCGACCCGCGCCTCGGGCGTCGCCTCGTCGGAGTGGATCGCGTGCCCGCGGAACGACGGCAGGTGCACCCCGTCGACGAGCTCGGTCGGCGCCGACCGCGGCTTCGTGAACTGGCCGGCGATCCGGCCGACCTTGACGACCGGGAGCGTGGCGCCGTAGGTGAGCACCGCCGACATCTGGAGCAGCACCTTGAGCCGCTCGCGGATCGAGATCGCCGAGACCTGCCGGAACGACTCCGCGCAGTCCCCGGCCTGGAGGAGGAACGCGCGTCCCTCGACCGCCTCGCCGAGCGCGCGCTGGAGCGCCCGCGCCTCGCCGGCGAACACGAGCGGCGGCAGCTGCCGCAGGCGCTCGCGCACGTCGTCGACCGCGGCCGCGTCCGGCCAGCCGGGCTGCTGCAGCGCAGGCAGCGACCGCCACGTCGACGGTGTCCAGGGCTCGGCGAGGGCCATCAGGCGAGTCTAGCCCGGCGGTTTCTGGCGCTCCGCGCCACGAACCGCTACAACCAGCCCATGCCCGACGTCGACCGCCACCATCTCTTCTGGCGCTCGCGTGCGTCCGTGCACACCGGCGGCCGACGGGTCATCTAGTCCTTCGGTCGCGAAGCGAGCGAAAGGACCGATCTTGAAGATCTTCTCGGGCATCCAGCCGACGGGCGACAAGACCCTCGGCAACTACATCGGCGGGTTCCGGCAGTACGCGCAGACGCAGGAGCTCGGCGAGGCGTACTTCTGCATCGTCGACCTCCACTCGATCACCGTCGAGTACGACCCGCAGGACCTCCGCGAGCGCACGCTCGACCTGTTCGCGATGCTGATCGCGACCGGGCTCGACCCCGAGCGGTCGACCGTCTTCGCGCAGAGCCACGTGACGGCGCATGCCGAGGCGAGTTGGCTGCTCTCGGCCGTCACGAGCTACGGCCAGCTCGGCCGGATGACGCAGTTCAAGGAGAAGGCGGATCAGCGCGAGTTCGTCTCCGCCGGGCTGTTCACGTATCCGGTGCTGATGGCCGGCGACATCCTGCTGTACCAGGCCGACGCCGTCCCGGTCGGAGACGACCAGCGCCAGCACATCGAGCTCGCGCGCGACACCGCCGAGCGCTTCAACGCCCGCTTCGGGGAGACGTTCGTCGTCCCGAAGGGGATCTTCCCGGAGGTCGGCGGCCGGATCATGGACCTGCAGGAGCCGACGAAGCGGATGTCGACGACGAGCGGGACGCCCCAGGGAACCGTGCGCCTCCTCGACGAGCCGGACGTGATCCGCAAGAAGTTCCGCTCGGCGCAGACGGACTCCGGGCGCGAGGTCCGGCGCGGGCCGGACAAGCCGGGGATCACGAACCTCATCGAGATCCTCTCCGTGATCAGCGCGCGCTCCCCCGAGGAGATCGAGAGCGCCTACGACGGCGCGGGCTACGGCGACTTCAAGGGGGACGTCGGCGACGCCGTCGCAGAGCACCTGACACCGGTCCGCGAGCGCTACCTCGAGCTCCGCGCCGACGAAGGCGAGCTGCGACGCCTCCTCGTCCTCGGCGCCGATCGCGCGCGCGCGGCGTCGACCCCGACCCTCGAGGCGATGTACGAGCGGATGGGCTTCGTCCGGCTGGGCGGCGTTTGAGCGCTCCGCCGCCGGAGGTAGCATCGCCTCGAATGGCCGACGAGCCCCGCGAGGACCCGATCGATCCCGAGCGGACGATCGAGGAGGAGACGGTCGAGCTTCGCCGCGGGATCCCCGAGCCCGAGGGCTACCCGTACGACGGCGACCTCGAGGCCGAGGCGATCATCGTCCAGCGGAGCGAGCGCGAGCGGCGCAATCCGGACGGGACGGTCGACCGCGACACGGTCCAGGTCGAGGAGCGCCGCCGCCGGTCGCGCGATCCGATCGCGATCGCCCTCGGCGTGCTGCTGCTGCTTCTCGCTGCCGGCGCGGTCGCCTGGTTCGTCCTCGCGCAGGAGGACACGACTCCGGTGCCGGCGGTCGAGGGGCTGTCGGTCGACCAGGCGGTCGCGCAGCTCGAGGCCGACGGCTTCCGTACGAGCGTCGCGACCGAGGCGAGCGATGCGCCGTCGGGCACGCGTCGTTCGCGCAGGACCCGGCCGCCGGAACGGAGGCCGACGAGGGCTCGACGGTGGCGCATCCGCGTCTCGGGCGGGCCGGACACGATCGCCGTGCCGAACGCGGTCGGGCTCCCCGAGGCCGAGGCGCGCGACCGCCTCGTTGGCGCGGGCTTCCAGGTCGAGTCGAACGAGGTCTTCGCGGAGCGGGAGCCCGGCACGGTCACCGCGCAGTCGCCGAGCGCAGGCGCCGAGGCCGAGCGCGGGGCGACGGTGACGATCAGCGTCTCGAAGGGCACCGGCCTCGTGGAGGTGCCGAACGTCGTCGGGATGACGCGGGGGCAGGCGGAGGCCGAGCTCTCGAACGCTCGTCTCGAGGCGAACGTCGTGGAGGTCCCGTCCGACGAGCCCGTCGGGACCGTCGTCGCGCAGAACCCCGTCGGCGGACAGGTGCAGCAGGGCACCGCGATCCGGCTGAACGTCTCCGCCGGCCGCTAGCGCGACGACCCGAGGCCGACGAGGCGGCGCAGCCGCGCGACCTCGTCCCGGGTCAGCTCCCGGAACTGCCCGCGCTGGAGACGGCCGGTCGTGAGGCCGGCGTAGCGGCTGCGGCGCAGCCGATGCACCGGGTAGCCGAGCGCCTCGAGCATCCGCCTGACCTGCCGGTTCCGGCCCTCGTGGAGGGTGATCTCGACCCGGCCGGGGCCGAGCAGCCGCGCACGCGCGGGCGCCGTCCTCCCGTCCTCCAGCTCGACACCCTCCGCGAGCGCCCGCATCGACTCGGCGTCCGGGTCGCCCTCGACGTCCGCGACATAGACCTTCTCGACGCCGTAGCGCGGGTGCGCAAGCCGGTGCGCGAGCTCGCCGTCGTTCGTCAGGAGGAGGACGCCCGTCGTCTCCCGGTCGAGCCGCCCGACGGGCACGACGCGGATGGCGCCACCGACGAGGTCGACCACGGTCGGTCGCCCCTCCGGGTCGCGTGCGGTCGTGATCGTGCTGCGCGGCTTGTTGAGGAGGACGTAGCGGAGCGCCTGCTTGCCGACGAGACGACCGTCGACGCGGACGTCGTCGGCCGCCTCGACGAACGTGTTGAGCTGTCCGGGCTCGCCGTTGACGGAGACGCGCCCGGCCTTGATGAGCTCGTCGGCACCGCGACGCGAGGCGATCCCCGCGCGTGCGAGGTAGGCGTTCAGGCGCATGGGTGCATTCTGGCCGGGTACGCTCCCGCGTCGTGCGGGACATCGCCGACCTGACGCGCAGATTCGCCGACCTCATCGTCGGCTTCGGGGCAAACGTCCAGCCCGGGCAGATCGTGGGCATCACGACGAACCCGGGCAAGGAGGAGCTCACACGGCAGGTCGCGCGCGCGGCCTACGAGCGTGGCGCGCGCTGGGTCGACGTCTTCACGCACGACCCGTGGGTCAAGCGGCAGCGGCTCGCCCACGCCGACGAGTCGACCCTCGACTTCGTGCCGCCCTGGATGGTCGACCGGCTCGAGTGGTTCTCGGACGAGCGTGCAGCGCGGATCACGCTGACGGGGAACGCGGCGCCGGAGGCGCTGGACGGCATCGACCCCGGTCGTGCCGGCAAGGACGTCCTGCCGTATCTCCCGAACGTCGGCGACGTCGTCAACCGGGCGACGACGAACTGGAGCGTCGCGCCCGGCGCCCACACCGGGATGGGCGCGTCTCGTCTACCCGGACCTCGACGAGGCAGATGCGTACGAGCGGTTGTGGGACGCGATCGCCCACGTGTGCCGGCTCGACGAGGACGACCCCGAGGCGGCGTGGCGGGAGCGCGGCGGCAGGCTCAAGGACGTGGCGACGCGACTGAGCGAGCGCCGGTTCGATCGCATGCGCCTCCACGGCCCGGGGACGGACGTGACGGTCGGTCTCATGGCGTCGTCGGTCTGGATCGCGGCCGACTTCGAGACGGTCGGCGGCATCCGCCACTACCCGAACGTGCCGAGCGAGGAGATCTTCACCACCCCCGACCCGCTGCGCGTCGACGGTCACGTCACGGCGACGCGGCCGCTCGAGGTCTACGGCGCCATGATGGACGGGATCCGCGTCGAGTTCGAGGGCGGGCGCGCCGTGAAGATCGACGCCGATCGCGGTGGCGATGCCCTGCGCGCGCTGGCGGCGAAGGACGACGGCGCCTCCCGGCTCGGCGAGCTCGCGCTCGTCGACGGCGAGGGCCGGATCGGCCCGCTCGACACCGTCTTCTACGAGACGCTCCTCGACGAGAACGCCGCGAGCCACATCGCGCTCGGGAACGCCTACCAGCTCGGCGTGACCGACGAGGCCGACAAGCAGCGGCTCAATGCGAGTCGCATCCACGTCGACTTCATGATCGGCTCGCCGGAGCTCGACGTCGACGGCATCACGCGGGACGGCGACGCCGTCCCCGTGCTCCGCGGCGGCGCCTGGCAGATCTAGTCGTGCGCGAACGCGGCAGTCGCGGCCCCGGAGGGGATCCCGCGCTCAGGGATGTGCCCCGCCCGCGGGCGGGGATCCCGAACGCGGGATTCCGCTCGGCGGAATCCCGCTTGCGAAAAGCGATCTAGACAGGCGGTTCGGGGTCGTACTGGATGTAGCGGCGCACCTCGCGGGCTCGCTCCACGGAGTGGAGCCGCGCGACGAGGTGGAGCGCCATGTCGATCCCCGCCGAGACGCCGGCGGCGGTCACCACCTCGCCCGATGTCCACGAACCGGTCGTCCGGGCGCACCTCGAGCGTCGGGTCGAGCTCCGCCAGCCGGTCGAGCGCGCCCCACCACGTCGTCGCCGGGCGGTCGCGGAGCAGGCCGGCGGCGGCGAAGACGAGAGCTCCCGTGCACACGCTCGTCATGAGCGTCCCGCCGTCACGGAGCCCGCGCAGCCGGTCGAGGATCACCGGGTCGGCGAGGTCGCGTCGCGTGCCGACGCCGCCCGGGTACACGAGCACGTCGAACGGCGGCGCGCTCTCCCACGTGTGGTCGGCGAGCACCCGCATCCCCTTCGCGCACGCGACGGGCTCCGTCGAGCGCGCAACCGTGAACACCTCGATGCCGTCGTCGGGCCACTGGGTCGCCCAGGCGGCGAGCACCTCCCACGGACCTGCGAAGTCGAGCTCCTCGGCCCCGTCGAACAACGCAACCGCGATGCGCGTCATGCGCTGATCCTACGGTGCCGTCCACCGGACCGAGGCAGTTGCGGCCCCGAAGGGGACGCCTTCAGGGATCTGCCCCGCCGAAGGCGGGGATCAAGCGGCAGGAATCCGCTCCTGCGGATTCCTGCTTCGCGACAACCTACGAGGCGCGCGCCGAGGCAACCTCGAGCAGGCGCTCGCGGATCGCCTCCGCGTCGGCGCCGAGGTCGTCGAGGCGCGGGAGCTCGGCGAGCGAGTCGAGCCCGAAGACGCGCTCGAAGAGCGGCGTCACGCGGTAGCGCACGGCGCCGCCGACCCCGCTCTCGCGGCCGGCCTCGGCGATGAGCCCGCGCTCGACGAGCGAGGCGACGGTCGAGTCCGCGGCGACGCCGCGAATCCGGGCGACCTCGGGACGGGAGACCGGCCCGAGGTAGGCGACGATCGCGAGCGTCTCGAGCGCCGCCTGCGAGAGGCCGCGCTCGACGGGTCGCTCGAAGAGCCGCCCGCACGCCTCGGCGGCCTCACGTGCCGCACGGAACGCGTAGCCGCCGGAGACGCGCTCCAGCACGATCCCGCTTCGCCCCTCGCTGTACCGCTCCCGCAGGAGCCCGAGCGCGGTCTCGATGCGCTCGGGGTTGTCCTCCGCGGCCGCCTCCGCGAGCTCGTCGACGGTGAGCGGTTGCGACGCGACCACCAGCAGCGCCTCGAGGGTGCGCGCCAGGGCGTCGATGGGCGAGATGGTGTCGTTCGAGATCAGGCGGAGCGGACGGTCCACTGCGGCATCCTTTCGTGCTCGGGGCGGGAGACGCGGATCGGTGCGAACGGGGCGCTCTGCGCGAGCGCGACCTCGCCGGCCTTGCGGAGCTCGAGCAGCGCGAGGAAGGCGACGGCCTGCTCGACGCGGGAGAGGCCCGCGACCTCGCCGTCGAAGTCGAAGACGCGGCGGCGCCGGAGGACGGCGCGGAAGCGCTCGAGGAACTGGGTGACGGGCGGGAAGCGGAGCGCCATGTGCGAGAGGGACACCTTCGGCGGCGGCACCGCCAACCCTTCGAGGGCGCGGGCGAGCGCGACGGGGTCCTGCCCGGCGAGGCGCCGCTCCGCGCGCGGCGCGAGCGGCGCCGGGCCGAGGCGGAAGTAGCGGTCGCGCTCGGCGGCCATGCGCTCGCGGAGCCAGCCGGCGGCCTCCTTCATGCGCCGGTACTCGGCGAGTCGCCGCGCGAGCTCCTCCGCGGCCTCCTCGGGCTCGAGCTCGGACAGCTCGGCGCTCTCGTCCGGGAAGAGCTGACGCGCCTTTATCTCGAGGAGCGCGGCGATCAGCACGAGGAACTCGCCGCACGCGTCGAGGTCGATCTCGTCACGCGCGGTCAGGTGCTCGACGAACGCGACCACGATGTTCGCGATGTCGATCTCGGCCGGCTCGAGCTGCTCCTTGAGGACCAGCGTGAGGAGCAGGTCGAAGGGGCCCTCGAACGCGTCGAGGTCCAGCTCGAGGTCGCGAACCGCCGACGTCACCACTCAGCGAATCTAGCCGCGCGGTCGGACGCGCCCTCCGGGGACGGCCATCCGCCGCTTCGGCACGACGGGCTTCGACGGCTTCGGCCGCGCGGGCCGCCCGCGCCGCTGCGAGAGCACGTACCACGTCACGCCGACCACGATCCCGACGAGCGACACCCAGGCGTTGAGGCGAAGCCCGAGGATCTCGTGTGCGGGATCGATCCGGAGCAGCTCCATCACGAACCGGCCGACGCAGTAGAGCGCGATGTACGCGGCGAAGAGGCCCGGCGGACGGGGGCGGAACCGCCGCTCGATCACGTACACGAGGATCGCCGCGGCCGCGAAGTCCCAGAGCAGCTCGTAGAGGAACGTCGGGTGGAACGTCGCCTGCTCGATGTGCTCGAGCGGCCGGTGGATCGGATCGATCTCGAGGCCCCAGGGCAGGTCGGTCGGCTTCCCGAAGAGCTCCTGGTTCCACCAGTTCCCGAGACGGCCGAGGCCCTGCGCGAGCAGGAGGCCGGGCGCGAGGCAGTCCGCGAGGAGCCACACGTCCGCGCCGGCCCGCTTGGCGACGATGCCCCCGACCAGACAGCCGGCGGCGATGCCGCCCCACACGCCGAGCCCGCCCTTCCAGATCGCGAACGGGCCCCACCACTCGTCCGGCACCTCGTCCCAGCTCGTGACGACGTGGTAGAGGCGCGCACCGACGATCCCTGCGGCGACGCCCCAGACCGCGCAGCGGAAGATCAGGTCCCAGTCGCCGCCGCGCGCGACCCAGCGGCGGCCGGTGACGTACGTGCAGAGCGCGATCGCCGCGAGCAGCGTCAGGCCGTACATGTGAACCGTGAACAGGCCGAGGTCGAGCGTGCCGGAGCCCGGCGACGGGATCGAGAGAAGGACGCTCACCGCCGGCGCATTCTACGGCCGCCGCATCCCGCGCACGTGCGCGCTAGCCGACACCCTTCGAGCGAAGCTCTGCGAGCGCCGCCTCCGTCTTCTCGAGGCCGTCCAGCCCCATCGAGGCGAGGACCTCCGGCGCCTTCGTGAACTGGATCTCGCGGTAGTCGACGACCTGGAGGAGGTTTCCCCAGGGGTCGTGGACGTCCAGCGCGGGCGGCGGCGAGACCTCGATCCCCGCTGCGACGGCCGCCGCGCGCACCGCTTCCTTGTCGTCCACCACGATGCCGACGTGGCGGTGGACGTCCCGGGGCTGGGTCCGCGGCTCTGCGAGCGCGACGAACTGGTCGCCCATGTCGATGAAGGCCATGCGCGGGAGCCGGCCGCGGAGCGTCAGCGGGCCGAAGAGCCGCTCCCAGAAGGCGAGCGCCTCGTCGATCGAGTCGACCTCGAGCGCGACGTGGTTCATCCCGACGAGCCGTGACATGACGAGAAGCGTAGAGCGGGAACCGCGGTGGGCGCAGCGGTGTATGACCGGTGACCGAAAGGAGCGCGCATGCGCAAGCTCGTCGTCACCGTCGTCGCCCTCGCTGTCCTCGTCCCGGCGACCGCACTGGCCGGAGGCTGGGCGACCGTCCAGCTCAGCTCCACGCCGAAGGGCGCCAAGGCCGGCGTGCCGTGGGTCGTGAACCTCACGGTCCTCCAGCACGGCGTCACCCCGCTCGAGAACATCCAGCCGCACGTGCGAATCGAGCAGGGGCTGCTCGCACGGCAGTTCCTCGCGCGTCCGACCGCGAAGGCGGGCGTCTACAAGGCCCGCGTCGTCTTCCCGCGTGCGGGAACGTGGCGCTGGTCGATCTGGGACGGCTTCTCCCGCACCCACACCTACAAGGCCGTCAAGGTGTCCCCGGCCGCGATTTGACCACAAGGCGGTAAGCGGCTCCGAAGGCAGTTGCGGCCCCGAAGGGGACGCCTTCAGGGATCTGCCCCGCCGAAGGCGGGGATCAGCGGCGGGAATCCGCGAAAGCGGATTCCCGCTTCGCGAGCAAGAAATACTCCGGCGCGGTGTAGCGCAGCTACACGGCGTCGGAGTGCAGTCGCTCGCCGAGCGACTGCAGGACCTTCTTGGCGATCGACGGCATCTGCTCGAGCAGGCCGCGGAACGCGCGATCGGTCACGACGAGGAGGCGCACCGGCGACGTCGCCGTCACGGTCGCCGTGCGCGGCACGTCCGCGACGAGCGCGATCTCACCGATGAAGTCTCCGGCGCCGAGCTCCCGGAGCTGCTTCCCGTTGCGCGTCACGTTCACGGTGCCCTCCGCGATGACGATGAACTCGCGCCCGCGCTCGCCCTCGCGGATCAGCGTCGCGCCGTCGCCGAGATCGAGCTCGTCCGCGAGCGACGCGATCCGCTGCAGCTCCGTCTTCGAGCATCCCGCGAACAGCGGGACGTTCTTGAGCAGGTCGATCTTCGCATCCTTGTGCAGCCGCACGAGGCGATCCTACGAACGACGGGTACCCGCCTGCAAGTCGCGGCGCGCTACAGCTCTTACAACACCTTCACCGGGTCCATGCATTTCCCCCACGTCGCGTCGCCTACAACTGGGGTCATCCGATCCTGGCTCCACGGCGAATAAACGCACGAGACCCAGCGTTCGAAGGAGAGAGGGAGATGTCGACCGCCAACGTCACCGAATCGGTTCTCGAGGTGGAGCTCGTCGAGCAGTGGCGGCTCGACACGCTCGAGCGTGCCGGCTACGACGCGGAGTCCGCAGCCGTCCTCGCCGCCTCGCCCGAGGTCGACCTGCACCGTGGCCGTCTCGCTCGTCAAGGGCGGCTGCCCGGTCGCGCTCGCCCTCCAGATCCTGCTCTAGCTCGCGAAGCAGGAATCCGCTGTCGCGGATTCCTGCCGCTGATCCCCGCCTTCGGCGGGGCACATCCCTGAAGGCGCCCGCTGTCGCAGTCGCGACTCCTGGCGGCAGAGCGCGGAGCTAGATAACGGCAGCGGCGCCGAGGAGCTCGCGCGCCTCGGCGAGGAAGTCGGCGTCGGGGCGGACGCGGTACTGCGGGCCGAGCGCGTAGGTCTTCGGGCCCTCCGACGTGTCGAGCGAGAGGTAGACCGGCGACTCGCCCGGGAACTCGCGCACGAGGCGGGCGAGCTCGCGGATCACGCCGGCCGGCGCCTCGCGCGCGTCGATGCGCGAACCGCACCTCGCGCCGCTCCATGACGGCCTCGAACGCCGACACCTCCATCGCGACGAGCTTCGTCTCGCCCTGCTGCTTGTGGTCGATCCGTCCCTTGACGATCACGATCCGGTCGGCCACGCAGAGCTCGCGCGCCACCTGGTAGGCGGAGCTGAAGACGACGACCTCGGCCGAGCCGGTCGGGTCGTCGAGCGTGAGGAAGACCATCAGGTCGCCCTTCTTCGTCGTCAGCTGCTTGACGTCGGAGACGATGCCGCCCACCGTGACGACCTCGCCGTCGCGCCTCCGCTCGAGCTCGCCGAGTGTCGCGTCGGCCTTCCGGCGAAGCTGGTCGCGGACGCCCGAGAGCGGGTGCTCGGAGACGTAGAGGCCGAGCGTCTCCTTCTCGAGCCGGAGGAGCTCCTGCTTCTCGAACTCCGCGGTCGGGACCGGCGGGTGGTGCGAGACGACCGAGCTCTCCGCCGTGTCGAACGCGCCGTCGAAGAGCGACGACTGGCCCATGAGCCGGTCCTGCGCGAGCTTCTGGCCGTGGCCGAGCGCCTGCTCGAGCACGGCGAGCATCCCCATCCGCGAGGCCCCGGTCGAGTCGAGGGCGCCGCACTTGACGAGCGACTCGAGCGAGCGCTTGTTGACGACCTGCGGGTCGACGCGCTCGGTGAAGTCCCAGATCGAGGCGAACGGACCGCCCTCGACGCGCGCAGCCACGATCCGGCGCGCCGCCGTCTCCCCCACGTTCTTCACCGCGTTCAGCCCGAAGCGGATCTTCCCCTCGACGACCGCGAAGTCGACGGCGGACGAGTTGACGTCGGGCGGCAGCACCTCGATCCCCATCTCGTCGCAGGCGTTGACGTAGATCGGGACGCGGTCCTTCGTGTTCATGACGCTCGAGATGAGCGCCGCCATGTACTCGCAGGGGTGGTTCGCCTTGAGCCACGCGGTGCGGTACGCGATGAGCGCGTAGCACGCCGAGTGCGCCTTGTTGAAGGAGTAGTCCTGCGAGGACTCCATGTCCTTCCAGAGCTGGTCGGCCACCCCGGGGGTGACGCCGTTCGCGGCGCAGCCGTCGAGGAACTTCCCCTTGAGCGACGCCATCAGCTCGTGGATCTTCTTGCCGATCGCGCGGCGGAGCGTCTCGGCCTCCGCCGGGTCGAAGCCCGCCAGCTCCTTCGCGATCCGCATGTACTGCTCCTGGTAGATGCAGATCCCGTAGGAGTCGCCCGTGATCGACTCGAGCCGCTTGTCGATGTACGTGATCGCCTCGCGGCCGTTCTTGCGCGCCGCGTAGCTCGGGATGTACTGCATCGGGCCCGGGCGGTAGAGCGCCACGAGCGCGATGAGGTCGGGGAACTCCGTCGGCTTCACCTGCCGGAGGGCGTCGCGCATGCCGGACGACTCGAACTGGAAGACCCCCGCCGCGTCGGCCCGCGCGAGCATCTCGTACGTCTTCCGGTCGTCGAGCGGGATCGTGCCGATGTCGAGCCCGCCGCCGATGAGCGCGACGGCCTTGTCGATCACGTCGAGGTTCCGCAGCCCGAGGAAGTCCATCTTCAGGAGCCCGAGCGCCTCGACGTTCTTCATCGAGAACTGGGTCACGATCTCCTGGTCGGCGCCCTTCTGCTGGAGCGGCACGACCTCGATCAGCGGCTGCGCGCCGATCACGACGCCGGCGGCGTGGATCGAGTCGGCCCGGGTCAGCCCCTCGAGCGGCCGCGCCAGCTCGACGATCTCCTTCGCGATCGGGTCGTCCCGAACGGCGTTCGCGAGCTCGGCACCCGGCTTCATCGCCTCCTCGAGGGTCTGGCCCGGCCCTTCGGGGATGAGCTTCGCGATCCGGTCGACGACGCCGTACGGGATCTCGAGCACGCGACCCGCGTCGCGCACCGCCGCGCGCGCCGCCATGGTCGAGAACGTGATGATCTGTGCGACGCGGTCGCGGCCGTACTTCTCGGTGACGTAGTTGATGACGCGCTCGCGGCCCTCGACGGCGAAGTCGAGGTCCATGTCGGGCATGTCCTTCCGCGCCGGGTTGAGGAACCGCTCGAACAGGAGGTCGTACCGCATCGGGTCGATGTCCGTGATCCCGAGGCAGTACGCGGCGAGCGAGCCGGCGGCGCTGCCGCGGCCCGGCCCGACCGAGACGCCGTCGCGCCGGGCGAACGCGATGAAGTCCCCGACGATGAGGAAGTAGTCCGAGAACCCCATCTCGCGGATCGTCTTGAGCTCGAACCGCAGCCGCTCGTCGAGCTCCGGCGTCGACGAGCCGTACCGCTTGACGAGCCCCTTCTCGCACTGCTCGACGAGCTCGTCGAACGCGTCGCGGCCCTCCGGAAGCGGGAACTTCGGCAGCAGGATCCGCCCGAGCTCGATGTCGACGTTGCAGCGCTCCGCGATCTCGAGGCTCCGGCGCATCGCCTCCTCGTGCCCGGGGAAGTCGAGCGCCATCTCGGCGGCGGTCTTGAAGTAGAACTCGTTCGAGTCGAACTTCCAGTGGTTCGGGTTCTTGAGCGAGTCGCCCGACTGGATGCAGAGCAGCGCCTCGTGGGCGTACGCGTCGGCGGCGTCGAGGTAGTGCACGTCGCCCGTGGCCACCAGCGGCAGCCCGCGCTTGGCCGCGAGAGCGGGGAGCGCGTCGAGCAGCGGCTGCTGGATGTCGACGTGGCCGTTCTGGAGCTCGACGTAGGTGTTGTCGCGCCCGAAGATCTGGGCGAGCCGGTCGAGGTCGGCCTCGGCGTCGCCCGGCCGGTGCTCCACGAGCGCGCGGGAGACCCGTCCCCCGAGGCAGCCCGACAGGGCGATCATGCCCTGCGCGTGGCGCTCGAGCAGCTCCCAGTCGACGCGCGGCTTGTAGTAGTAGCCCTCGAGGTAGCCGAGCGAGCAGAGCTTGATGAGGTTGCCGTAGCCGACGTTGTCCGACGCGAGCAGCGTGAGGTGCGCGTAGCCCTTGTGCTGCTTCAGCCGGTCGTCGACGACGTAGACCTCGCACCCGACGATGGGCTTGACGCCCTGGCCCTTCGCGGCCTTGAAGAGCTCGATCGCGCCGGCCATCGAGCCGTGGTCGGTGAGGGTCACGGCGGGCATCTCCAGCTCCGCCGCCTTGCGCGCGAGCGCCGGGATCCGACACGCCCCGTCGAGGATCGAGTACTCGGAGTGGACGTGCAGGTGGACGAACGGGGCGCTCACGGAGGGGCCATCGTACTGCCCCCATCCGACAGTCCCGGCTCGCGCGAAAGCGCACGAGCGACGACCGTCAGCGGTTCGTCGACAGTAGTCAGCGCGGCCTCTCAGCGCACCTTGTGGAGCGCGGGCACCTTGCCGACGTCCGTCGCGAAGGGCTCGGCGCGCTCGACCGAGAGGGTCTGCGCCTCGGCGAGCGCGATCGACGTCGAGGCGCTCGCCGCCGAACGACGGAGCGGTCGGCGAGTCGGAGCGGGAGGCCATCGTGAACGAGGCGACGCCGGTCGAAGGCTGAGAATCGCCTCTCGACAAACCGGCCGCGCGCGCCGATAAGTGGCGTATGCGGCATGCACCGACCTCCTTGAAGCTCGTCGCCCTGCTCAGCCTCCTCGCCGAGGCGACCGCAGCGGCGCTCGTCTTCTGGCACAGCGGCCCTCGGGCCCGCTAGCCACCGCCCGGCCCCCGGCCTGGCCACCCCGACGACGGTCGGGCATACTGAGTGCGTCCCCGACGAAGGAGGTCGCCGCGATGACCGAGATTGCTTCCTCCTGGCCGCGCCCCGCGCGGCTCGTCGGCTGCTGATAGTCGAGACGGGCCTCTCGCGACGGGCGCGCCGCTCCGCGTCCCGTATCACGTAGTCCGAGAGGAGATCACCACCCGTGTCAGACCTCACCGCGCTCGGCTGGGACGACACCCGCGCCGAGCAGTTCGAGCCCCACGCCGACGCCGGGCTGACCCCCGGCCGCGTGGCCGTGCAGCATCGCGGCGCCTACGACGTCCTCACCGAGCTCGGCGAGCTCCGGGTGGACGTCGCCGGGCGCCTCTACGACGGATCGACGCCCGCCGACCTCCCGGCGGTGGGCGACTGGGTCGCCGTCGCGGCCCGCCCGGACGAGCAGGGCGGGACGATCCAGGCCGTCCTCCCCCGCAACACGAAGTTCTCGCGGAAGACCGCCTGGCAGGCGGCGGAGGAGCAGGTGCTCGCCGCCAACGTCGACGTCGTGCTCATCGTCACCTCGATCAACGAGGACATGAACCTCCGGCGCCTCGAGCGCTACCTCACGCTCGCGTGGGAGAGCGGAGCGAAGCCCGTGTTCGTCCTCACCAAGGCCGATCTCGCCGACGACGTCGACGCTGTGGTCACGGAGGTCGAGTCCATCGCGTTCGGTGTTCCCGTCGTTGCGATCTCGAACGTGTCGGGCGCAGGCCTCGACGTGCTCCGCTCGCACCTCGGTCCGGGCGTCACGGCTGCTCTGCTCGGCTCCTCCGGCGTCGGCAAGTCGACGCTCGTCAACACGCTCCTCGGCGAGGAGCTCCTCGAGACGCGGGAGATCCGCGACGACGGCAAGGGGCGCCACACGACGACGCGCCGGGAGCTCGTCCAGCTTCCCGGGGGCGCCCTCGTGATCGACACGCCCGGGATGCGCGAGATCCAGCTGTGGGTCGCCGACGAGGGGCTCGAGGAGGCGTTCGAGGACGTCACCGAGCTCTTCGGACGGTGCCGCTTCTCCGACTGCGGCCACGAGTCGGAGCCCGGGTGCGCCGTCAAGGCGGCGATCGAGGACGGGTCGCTGTCGGCGGAGCGCTGGGAGAGCTACCTCAAGCTCCAGCGGGAGCTCGCGCACCTCGAGCGGCGCATCGACAAGCGCGCCGCGTCGGAGGAGCGCAAGCGGTGGAAGGCGCTGTCGGTGTTCGCCCGCGAAGCCGGGAGAGCGAAGGGCCGGCGCTAGGCGAACCCCGTCCCGGGGCGTACGATCGCCCCGTGGCCGCCGTCAGCGAGATCATGGCGGGGGACGTCCTCGGGGTCGCGCCCGAGACGACCCTCCTCGACGCCGCGCGCCGGATGCACGAGCGCCGCGTCGGCGCGGTCGTCGTCCTCGACGGCGAGCGGCTCGTCGGGATCCTCACCGAGCGGGACGTGCTCCGCGCCGTCGCGACCGACCGTGTCGACGGGCCGGTGTCCGAGTCGATGACCCACTCGCCGGACACGATCGACGCCGACGAGCAGGCCGGCCATGCGGCGGCGCTGATGATCCACGGCGGCTTCCGGCACCTGCCGGTCGTCGACGGCGAGACCGTGGTCGGGATGATCTCGATCCGGGACCTCGTCCGCCTGAGCGTGGACGACGAGGCGCCGCGCGGCGCCTGACCTCGCCTGACCCCGCCGGCGAGCGCGCTAGCCGAACGCCTGCCCGCGGAGGTCCTCCGCGACACGCGAGCGCGCGTACGTGGAGGTGCCCTCGTCGAGCAGCTCGCGTCCACCGGCGACGAGCGCGGCGTAGGCGGCGCTCGCGAGCAGGCTCCCGACCGACACGCGGCGGACGCCGACCGACGCGAGCTCGGCCATGGTCGGCCCCGTCGGCAGCCCCAGGACGTTCACGGGGATGCCGACCGCCTCCACCACCGCGGCGATCTGACCGAGGTCGGTGAGGCCGGGTGCGTAGACGACGTCGGCGCCGGCGTCGCGGTAGGCGACGAGGCGGGCGATCGTGTCGTCGAGGTCGGTGCCGCCGTAGAGGTGGCTCTCGCAGCGCGCCGTGAGGGTGACGTCGCCCTTCGCGCCGGCTGCGACGGCGACGCGCTCGGCGGCCACCTCGACGTCGTCGAGCCGGCCCGCGGCAGGGTCGTAGTCCTCGATCGAGCAGCCGGCGGCGCCGGCATCGGCAAGGAGGCGCACCGTCTCGGCGACGCCGCCGGGATCGTCCGGGTAGAGGCGCTCGCTGTCGACGTTCAGCGGCAGCGGCGTCGCCGCCGCGACCGCGGCGACGTGCTCCACGAGCTCGTCGCGCGTCACCGTCTGGTCGCGCTTCCCGATCGACCACGCGAAGCCCTGGCTCGTCGTCGCGAGCGCCTCGAAGCCGAGCGCCGCGAGGAGCCGAGCCGAGCCGACGTCCCACGGATTCGGCATCAGGAACAGCCCGTCGCGCGCGTGGAGCTCGGCGAAGCGGGCGCGCCGCTCCTCCGCGGACGGCTCTACCGCCGCCACGGCGCCGCGCTCTCGGTGTCGATCTCGTACTTCTCGATCGCCTGCTGGACGACGGCGGGCTCGACCGCTCCCTCGCGGGCGAGCGCCTCGAGGGCGGCGACCGCCACGTGGTGCCGGTCGACCTCGAAGAAGCGCCGCAGCTGCCGGCGGTAGTCGCTCCGCCCGAAGCCGTCCGTGCCGAGCACGGTGTAGCGGCCCGGGACCCACTCGCGGATCTGGTCGGCGAACGAGCGCATGTAGTCGGTCGCCGCGACGAACGGCCCCGTCCGCTCCCCGAACGCCTCGCGGACGAACGGGACGCGCTGATCCTCGGTCGGATGGAGCCGGTTCCAGCGGTCGACCTCGACGGCGTCGCGCCGCAGCTCGGTGAAGCTCGTCGCGCTCCACACGTCCGCAGCCACGCCGAAGTCCTCGGCGAGCAGGTCTGCGCCGGCGATGACCTCGCGCAGGATCGCGCCCGAGCCGAGGAGCTGGACGCGCGGACCGTCGCCCTCCGCCTCGCGCAGCAGGTACAGCCCGCGCAGGATCCCCTCCTCCGCGCCCTCCGGGAGCGGCGGCTGGACGTAGTTCTCGTTGAGGACCGTCAGGTAGTAGAAGACGTCCTCCTGCTCGGTGACCATCCGCCGAAGGCCGTCCCGGACGATCACGCCGACCTCGTACCCGTACGTCGGGTCGTACGCCACGCAGTTGGGGATCGTCGCCGCGAGCAGGTGCGAGTGACCGTCCTCGTGCTGAAGGCCCTCGCCGTTCAGCGTCGTCCGTCCGGACGTGCCGCCGATGAGGAAGCCCCGTGCACGGCTGTCGCCGGCCGCCCACGAGAGGTCGCCCACCCGCTGGAAGCCGAACATCGAGTAGAAGATGTAGAACGGGATCATCGCCTCGCCGTGGTTCGTGTACGACGTCGCGGCCGCGAGCCAGGACGAGAAGGCGCCCGCCTCGTTGATCCCCTCCTGGAGGATCTGCCCGTGCTCGTCCTCCCGGTAGAACATGAGGTCGCCGGCGTCCTCGGGCTGGTAGAGCTGGCCCACCTGCGAGTAGATCCCGAGCTGCCGGAACATCCCCTCCATCCCGAACGTCCGTGACTCGTCGGGCACGATCGGGACGATCCGCGGCCCGAGCTCCTTGTCGCGGACGAGCGCGTTGAGGACCCGGACGAACGCCATCGTCGTCGAGTTCTCCCGTTCGCCGCTCCCCTCGAGGACGCTCGTGAACGGGTCGGGCGTCGGGAGCGAGGCGGTCTCCGTGTGGCGCGCGGGCAGGCTGCCGCCGAGCGCCGCGCGGCGCTCCATCAGGTAGCGGAGCTCCGGGCTCGACTCGTCCGGGCGATGGAAGAAGGCCCCCGTCGCCTCCTCGTCGGTCAGGCGCAGCCCGAGGCGGTCGCGGATCGCAAGCCGGGCCTCCTCGTTCATCGCCTTCTGCTGGTGCGTGATGTTCCGCCCCTCGCCCGCGACGCCCATGCCGTAGCCCTTGATCGTCTTTGCGAGGATCACCGTCGGCTGGCCGGTGTGCCGGACGGCGGCGTCGTAGGCCGCGTACACCTTCTTCGGGTCGTGACCGCCCCGGCGGAGCGCCCAGATCTCCTCGTCCGTCCAGTCGGCGACCATCTCGGCGGTCTGCGGGTACTTCCCGAAGAAGTGCTCGCGGACGTACGCCCCGTCGTTCGCCTTGAAGGTCTGGTACTCGCCGTCGACGGCCTCCTCCATCCGGCGGCGGAGCCACCCCTCGTCGTCCGCGGCGATCAGGGGATCCCAGTTGGAGCCCCAGATCACCTTGATGACGTTCCAGCCGGCGCCGCGGAAGTTCGTCTCGAGCTCCTGGATGATCTTCCCGTTGCCGCGCACCGGCCCGTCGAGCCGCTGCAGGTTGCAGTTGATGACGAAGACGAGGTTGTCGAGCCGCTCGCGGCCCGCGAGCGAGATCGCGCCCATCGACTCGGGCTCGTCCATCTCGCCGTCGCCCATGAACGCCCACACCTTCCGGTCGCCTGCCTCCGCGATGCCGCGCGCCTCGAGGTACTTCATGAAGCGCGCCTGGTAGATCGCCATCAGCGGCCCGAGCCCCATCGAGACCGTCGGGAACTGCCAGAAGTCCGGCATCAGCCACGGATGCGGGTACGACGAGAGGCCGCCGCCGTCCACCTCCTGGCGGAACCGGCGGAGCTGGTCCTCGCTGAGTCGCCCCTCGAGGAAGGCGCGCGCGTAGATGCCCGGGGACGAATGCCCCTGGATGTAGAGGAGGTCGCCGAGGTGCTCGTCCGACCGCGCCCGCCAGAAGTGGTTGAAGCCGACCTCGTAGAGCGTCTCGGCCGACTGGTAGCTCGCGATGTGACCGCCGAGCTCCGTGGACTCCGCGTTCGCCTGGAGGACGATCGCCACCGCGTTCCACCGGACGAGCGCCGTCGCGAGGCGCTCGAGCTCGGGGTCGCCCGGCAGCTCGGGCTCGTCCTCGACGGGAATCGTGTTGACGTACGGGGTGGAGACGCCGGCGCCGACGGAGACGCCGAGGTCCTGCGCGTAGTCGACGACGGTGTCGAGAAGGTGGCCCATCCGGTCGCGGCCGTCGTACTCGACGACGGCGTCGACCGAGTCGAGCCACTCCCGGGTCTCGACGGGATCGGTGTCGGGGATCTGCTCGAGCATGGACGTAGTTTGCCCGCGGTGGCGCCGCGGGTGTCCCGCTTCCGTCGGGTACCCGCCCGGGGCGCGGGCTACGCCGCCCGTGCGGGCCCGTCGCTCGCCGCGCGCCGGGCAGCGTCCGCCAGGAGCCAGCGGAGCTCGTCGATCTCACGCTCGTTCGTGTCGAGCTCGATCCCGTCGGCGCTGCGCGCCGCGAGGCGGCGCCGCTCGGCGGTGAGCTGCTGGATCTCGCGGATGAGGTCGGCCACCTCGTGCCGCCCATCACTGCGTCCGGCGAACGTTCGTGTCATGCGGATCCTCCCGGTCGACGCATCGCAGCCTCGCGGTCCGCCGGGCGCAGCGCCGGGCGGATATCGCCAGTCCGGGGGTGCGGCTGTCCACACCCTTCGGTCGCCGGCACGGCGGGCGGGGCCCGGGGAACGTGCTCGCTCACACGAGCCCCTCGAACGAGTCCCGGAGGTAGTCCCGCCTCGCCGTCTCGTCCCGGTCGGAGAGGAGGTACTGGCTCCACGCGAGCCGCTCGTGCGCGACGGCGCCGAGCTCCCAGACGCAGAACGTCGGGCGGTGCGAGCCGTCGAGCGGCCACGGATGGAACTCCGGGTCGTCGTCGCCGTCCTTCGCCCACACCGTCTCCCAGAGCTCGTTGTCGTTCTGCCACGTCGACACGAGGAGGAAGTGGAATCCGGCGCCGCACCGGTGGAGGATCACGAACCCGAGCGCCTCGCCCAGCCGGAGCTCGCCGAGGCGGACGGCATCCGCGAGCCCGCGTCGTGCAAGCGCGCGGACGTGCTCGGTGACCGGCTCGCTCGCGCGGTGCGATGTCGTACCACTTGAGCACGGCGTCGCCGAGCGCGACCGTCGACGCGGGCTGGACGAGCTTCAGCCCGTGCCGGTAGTCGGGCCGGACGACCTCGTTCGCCGCGGCGACGCTCACCGTCCCTCACCCGCCCGCGTGAAGTCCATCACCCAGTTCGTCTCCCACGTCCTCCCGCCGTCGTCCGAGAACGCCTGCTCCCACCGCGGTGTCGGCGTCGTGACGCCCGACCACGTGAAGCGCACGAGGATCGGGCGGCCCCGGTGGACGTCCTCGCCCTCGAACAGGCCGACGTCGCCGGAGAACGTCCCGAACACCGGCGGGTCGAGCTCGCCCGGGCGCCTGCTGTCCGCCCAGTAGATCGACCAGCGGCGCCGCTCCGGGTCGAAGAACCGGAACGACATCCCGATGAAGCCGCCGGCGTGGTCGGTGCGGAACTCGTCCTCGTTCCCGACGCCGTCGAGCAGCGGCCGGGCGACGACCGTGGCGTCGAACTCCTCCCAGTCGTCCGACCCGGCGAGGCGCCTTCGGAGCCATCGGTTGCGGACGTCCCAGCTCCCGAACCAGAAGTCGAAGTCGCTCGCGGTCGCCTCGTTCTGCAGGACATCGGTCATCTCGGCCTCCCTCGATTCGCGTGTCCCGAACGCTACGTCCTAAATAGGGCGAATCTCGCCCTCTATCCGTGCTTGACTTCGCTCCGTGCAGACGCCGACCGCACGGCTCCTCGAGCTCCTCGAGCTCCTGCAGACGCGTCCGCTGACGACGGGGCGCGAGATCTCCGACCACCTCGACATCGACGCGCGCACGGTGCGCCGGTACATCGCGGCGCTCCAGGACATGGGCATCCCGGTCGAGGGCCAGCGCGGGGTCGGCGGCGGGTACCGCGTCCGCCCCGGCTTCCGGCTGCCGCCGCTGATGCTGTCCGGCGACGAGGCGGTCGTGGTCGTCCTCGGCCTGCTCGCGGCGCGCCGGCAGGGGCTCGAATCGAGCGAGGGCTCGGTCGACGGCGCGCTCGCGAAGATCCACCGTGTCCTTCCCGACCTGCTCCGGCGCCGCGTCGAGGCGCTCGAGACGACGCTCGGCTTCACGGCGGCCGAGCGCACCGGCGCCCCCGTCGACAGCGACGTCGCGCTGCTCGTCGCCGAGGCGATCCGGCGCGGACACCGTCTCGCCTTCGCCTACCGCGCCTTCACCGGCGAGGAGACCGCGCGCGACGTCAGCCCCCACGGGCTCGTCGTCCACTCCGGCCGCTGGTACCTGGCGGCGTACGACCACGGCCGCTCCGACCGGCGGACGTTCCGGGTCGACCGCATGGCGAAGGTCGCGCTCGCCGAGGGGCGGTGGCTGGCGCCGCAGAAGAACTTCGACGCCGTCACCCACGTCAGCCGCTCTCTCGCGAACGTCCCGTGGCGCTGGGAGGTGGTCGTCCAGCTCGACCTCCCGGTCGACGAGGCCGCCGATCGCGTCCCGGCGACGGTCGCGGAGCTCGTGGAGTCCGAGGGTGGGACACTGCTCCGCATGCGCGTCGGATCGCTCGACTGGATGGCCGGGGTCCTCGCACGGCTCGGGTGCCCGTTCACGATCCACGAGCCGGACGAGCTCCGGCAGAGCGTCGGCGCGCTGGCCGAGCGCCTCACGGCTGCGCTCCGGCCGGCGACCCCCGGCGGGGGAGCCTGACGTGGCGGCGAGGATGACCGATGAGTTTCCGCGCGCCGCGTCGTCGTACCACCGCACAGGCCGTGCGAACCGACTCGAGGAGGCACGTATGCATCTGTCCCGGATCCGGAAGCCCGAGACGTCGGCAGGGGTGGTCTAGGTGCCCGCGCGCGTCACCGTCCTCGTCGGCACGCGGAAGGGCTGCTTCCTGCTCGAGAGCGACGCGGACCGCCGCGACTGGAGCGTGCGCGGGCCGTTCTGCGACGGCTGGCCGATCTACCACGCGATCCACGACGCCGCGACGGGTGCGCTGTACGCCGCGGCCGCGAGCGAGTGGCACGGCGCGGGCGTGTGGCGGAGCGCCGACGGCGGCGAGAGCTGGACGATGTCGAGCGAGGGCCTCTCGTACGAGAACGGCGACCTCAAGCTGTCGAAGGTCTCGGGCCTGACGGCAGCCCACGGGCGGCTCCTCGCCGGCGCGGAGTCCGCCGGGGTGTTCGAGAGCCGTGACGAGGGAGCGACGTGGTCTCTGCTCTCGACGCTCGACGGCCAGCCGGGCCGCGACGAATGGAACGACCCCGCGAACCAGCCGCCCGGCCACCTCGGCATGCCCGCGATGCTTCCCCACCCCGACGATCCGGCGCGCTTCTGGGCGATCGTCCAGGGCTTCGGGATCTTCGAGACGACCGACGACGGCGGCTCGTGGACACCGCGGAACCGCGGGCTTCGCGCCGACTGGCCGCTCGACAACCCCGAGGTCGGCTACTGCGTCCACAAGCTCGTGATGTCGCCCGTCGAGACCGACCGCTTCTACCAGCAGAACCACGTCGGCATGCACCGGAGCGACGACGCCGGGCAGACCTGGGTCGAGATCACCGAGGGCCTTCCGACCGAGTTCGGGTTCGCCGCGGCGGCGCATCCGCACGACCGCGACACGTTCTACGTCGTCCCGCTCGACCCGGGCCACGGGCGCTGCATGCCCGACGGTCGCGCGGCCGTGTGGCGCACGCAGGACGCGGGCTCGACGTGGCAGCGCCTCGACCAGGGGCTGCCCCAGCGCGACGCGCACCTCGGCGTCCTGCGAGAGGGCATGGCGATCGACTCCCTCGACGTGCCCGGCCTCTACTTCGGGACGAGCACCGGCCAGGTGTTCGCGAGCGCCGACGAGGGCGAGACGTGGAGCGAGATCGCCAGCTACCTGCCGGCGATCTCGTCGGTCGAGGTCGCGGTCACGAGCTGATGGCCGACATCCACCTGCCCCCCACGCTGCCCTCGCTCTACGCCGATCTCCCGCGGCGGCTCGAGATCGACGCGGGCACGGTGGACGAGGTGATCGACCGTCTCGAGGAGCGCTGGCCCGGGCTCCGCGACCGCCTGTGCGAGCCGGGACCGGCGCTCAGGACGCACATCAACGTCTACGTCGACCGCGAGCGGGCCGGGCTCGACACCGCGCTCGGGCCCGGCTCGCGGGTCGACGTGATCGCCGCGATCAGCGGCGGCTGACGGCAGGTCACCGCCCGCCGCATCGCGCGTCGGTACCTTCGCGCGCGATGCGGCGGCGCGTACGCTTCTGAGAGCGCTCGCCGTCCTGTTCGCGTTCGGCTGGATCGTTCTGCCCGGCTTCGGCGCGATCGACCTCTCGGTCACGTGGGACCCGGACTGGGAGCAGGTGCTGGAGGCGGGCTGGGGCCTCTACTTCACGGTGATCGTCGGCGTCCCGTTCGTGGTCGCGGCGGTCCGCCCGAGTGCCTCCCGGCCCGGCGTCGTCCAGCTCGCGGTCGCGGCCGCGGTGCTCGCGATCTCCGCCCTCTCGCGGATGGAGATCGGGCGCCGTCGTGCTCGCGGCCGTGCTCGCTGGGCTCGAGACGGCGGTCGTCGCCTGGCTCCCGCGACGCGACTGGCCGCCCGAGCGCGCGGCGGAGCGTTTCGAGTCCGCTGCTCGTCCTCGCGGCGGTCGGCGCCGTGCCCTGGCTCGCGTACGCATTCGACATGTGGGCGCTGAACCGGCGGGACCTTCCCGACGCCGACATCACGAACTCGTCGACCACTACTCGGTGCAGGGCGGCGTCGGGCTCGCGCTCGCAGTCCTGCCGCGCTCGCGGCCGTCCGGCCGGGCCTTCGTCCGCTCGTCCCCGCGTGCGCGGGGTCGCCGCCGCCTATCTCGGGCTCGTCTCGTACGCGTGGCCCGACGCCGCCGGCGGGTTCGGTCGCGCGTGGTCGGTGGCGGCGATGGCGTGGGGTGCTCGTGCTGGTCACCGTCGCGGCCGTGGACGCCGTCCGCGATCGTGTACGCATCGTCGCGCCGGAGCGTCGACGCTAGACGGCCTGCGGGACGAGCACGAGCCGGACCGAGCCCCTGCGCGCCCCGCGGGCCGGCACGTACCGGGAGAGCAGCACCTCGTGGCCGGACGCGACCACGCGGAGGTGGATGTGCGGCGGGGCGCCCTCGTACGCGGTCGGGTAGGGGCCCTCGAAGCGGAACCGGCCGCTGCGGTCGGTCAGGACGGTGCCGCTCGTCGCGCGGACGTACTTCCCCTTCGCGTTCGCCTGCCAGAGCTCGACCCGCGCGCCGCGGATCGGCTTGCAGCTCAGGGACGAGAGGACGACGCCGGTGAGGACGTGGCCCTTCCCGATGCTCGCCCGCACCGGCGGCGACCCGCGGCCGAACGGGCCGAACCCGTCGGGGATCGTGGCCGGGCATCCCGCCGCCGCGGTGCCCGTCGCCGCGGCGACGAGCGCGCAGAGGCTGATGACGAGGACGACGTGCACGCCATGGAGCCGGCGCATGGGCTGGTCCTAACAGATGTGCTCAGCCGCGTCGGTTGCGCCCTGGTTGCGGCGGCGCGCCGGAGCGCGCCCGCACCTCGCGCGCGGCGTCCTCGGCCCAGTCACGCCGCGCGCGCGTGATGCGCAGCCCGAAGTCGAGCGCGAGCCGGTACGAGCGCTCCTTGGCGTCGCCGGGCGTTTCGGACGACTCGATGCGCTCGAGGTCCGCCAGCATCCGCCGCTGGAACTCGACCTCGCGGTCGAGGTACTCGGCGGCCTCTTCCGGGTCGAGGAGCCAGAGGAAGAAGACGCGCAGCAGCGCCTCGTCACGCGTGTTGCGGCTCGGCGTCGTCTCGCGGAGCCAGCGCTCGATCTCCGCCCGTCCGGTCGCCGTGAGCGAGTACTCCTTCGCCCCACGCGGCCCCTCGCCCGTCTGCTCGATCAGACCCGCTTCGCGTAGTCGTGCGAGCTCGGGATAGATCTGGCTGTGCAGCGCGGGCCAGGCGTAGGCGAGCGAGCCCTCGAAGTTCTTGAGGAGCTGCCAGCCGTTGTACGGGCGGTCGGCGAGCAGGCCGAGGAGCGCGTAGCGCAGACTCATATGTCAATCTTGACATGTCATTGTTGACTGTTCATTATCGTCATCGATGCGGACGGCGCTCCTTCTCCTCGTCGCTGCGATCGCGATCGCGGCACCCGCGGCACTTGCCGACGGCCAGCGGGCGAGCCACGACTGCGTTCGCGGCAACGAGGTGTGGTTCACGACGGCGGACCGGGTTCGGCTCGTCGGCCATCGCTTCGGCGGCCTCCGGCCCGGCGCGCGACCGGCCGTCGTGCTCGCGCACCAGTCGAACGGCAGCCTGTGCGAGTGGCTGCCGGAGGCGCGGCGGCTCGCCGCACGCGGCATCTGGGTCTTCGCCTTCGACTTCCGCGGGCACGGCTTCTCGAAGGGGCGCGTCAACTACGGCCGGCTCGCGACCGACTACGCCGCCGCGGTCAAGACGGCGCGGTCGCTCGGAGCGAGGAACGTCGTGCTCGCGGGCGCGTCGCTCGGCGGGATCGCCGCGGTCGTCGCCGGCGCTTCCATCCGGCCTCCGGTCGCGGGGATCGCCGCGCTCTCGGCGCCGGCCGTGATCGCGGGTCGCGTGGACGCCCGGCCGTTCGCGCCGCGCCTCGCGGTCCCGGCGCTCTTCGTCGCCGCCCGCGGCGACCAGAATCCGCCGTACGACTTCGCGGCCGACGCGCAGCGGCTCTTCGACGCGTCGGGCTCGACGGCGAAGCACCTCGAGCTCGTCGACGGCTCCGACCATGGGGTCGCGCTCGTCGCACGCTCGCCGGCGATTCGCGCGCTGCTCGAGCGCTTCGTGCGCGATCCGGCCGCCACCGTCGGCGGCTGACCCTCCGGCGTCCGCGCGACGTGACGCACGTCCTCGGGGCCGTAGCCGGCGGTACCCGTTTCGCCGCCCTGCCGGAGAGGGAATCATGGCGGGCGTGAGCGTTACCGCCGACACCGCTGCCGCACCGCCCAGCGCGAGGACGCCCCGCGCGTGCGTCTGATCTTCGGCGCGCTGATGCTCGTCCTGCTGCTCGCCTCCCTCGACCAGACGATCGTCTCGACCGCGCTGCCGACGATCGTCGGCGAGCTCGGTGGGATCGAGCACCTCTCCTGGGTCGTCACGGCATACCTGCTCGCATCGACGATCGTCGGGCCCCTCTACGGGAAGCTCGGCGATCTCTACGGCCGCAGGATCGTCCTGCAGACGGCGATCGTGATCTTCCTCGTCGGCTCGGCGCTCTGCGGGCTGGCGCAGGACATGGGCCAGCTGATCGCCTTTCGTGCGATCCAGGGGATCGGCGGCGGCGGCCTGATCGTGACGACGATGGCCGTCGTCGGCGACATCGTGCCGCCGCGCGAGCGCGGCAAGTATCAGGGACTGTTCGGTGCCGTCTTCGGCGTCTCGACGGTCATCGGCCCGCTCCTCGGCGGCTTCTTCGTCGAGAACCTCTCGTGGCGGTGGATCTTCTACATCAACCTGCCGCTCGGGATCCTCTCGCTGGCGGTCATCGCGGCGGCATTCCATCCGCGGACGGCGCAGGTCCGCCACGCGATCGACTACCTCGGCGCGGCGCTTCTCGCCGCCGGGCTCTCGGCGATCGTGCTCTTCACGAGCCTCGGCGGGACGACCTGGGCCTGGGAATCGGCCCAGAGCATCGCCCTCGTGGTGATCGGCGTCGCGTCACTCGTCGCCTTCGCGTTCGTCGAGCGACGCGCTGCCGAGCCGATCCTGCCGCTGACGCTGTTCGAGAATCGGGTCTTCACGGTCACCAGCCTGATCGGCTTCGTGGTCGGGTTCGCGCTCTTCGGCGCGATCACGTTCCTCCCGCTCTACCTGCAGATCGTCAAGGGGCACGGCCCGACCGAAGCGGGGCTCCTGTTGACGCCGATGATGGCCGGGGTCCTCGTGACGTCCATCGCCAGCGGTCAGGTGATCAGTAGGCTCGGGCGGTACAAGCCGTTCCCGATCGTCGGCACCGCGCTGATGACGATCGCGATGTTCCTCCTCACCGGCATCAGCGTCTCGATGCCGACATGGCAGGCGGAGCTCTACGTGCTCGTGCTCGGCCTCGGGCTCGGCATGACGATGCAGGTGCTCGTGCTGGCCGCACAGAACGCGGTGCCCTACCGGCAGCTCGGCGTCGCCACCTCCGGCTCGACGCTCTTCCGGCAGGTCGGCGGCTCGATCGGCGTCGCCCTCTTCGGCGCGATCTTCGCGAACCGGCTCGCGACCGAGCTCGCCGACGCCCTTCCGCCCGGCGTCGAGCCGCCGGCCGCGGCGAGCCCGGGATCGTCGCGGAGCTCCCGCCGGCGGTCCGGGAGGACTATCTCGACGCATTCGCCGCCGCCCTCGGACCGGTCTTCGCCGTCGCCGCGGGAGTCTCGCTCGTCGCGTTCGCGCTCACGTGGTTCCTGCGCGAGGTGCCGCTCCGGCGGAGCGCCGCAGCCGAGGGGATCACCGAGAGCTTCGCGATGCCCCGCGAGGCCGAGTCCTTGCCCGAGCTCGAGCGGATCGTCACGACGCTCGCCCGCCGCGAGAACCGCTGGCGGGTGTACGACCAGCTTGCGCGGCGGAGCGGTATCAGGCTCGACCCGACCGAGCTCTGGGTGGTCGCGCGGCTCGGCGAGGGCACGGAGATCGACCTCGACCGACCCGCGACTGGCCGCCGCCGCCGTCACGCTCGCCGACGCGGGGCCTCGTCGAGGACGGGCGGCTCGCGAACGAAGGCACCGCCGTCTACGGGCTCGTGCTCGCGGCACGACGGGAGGGGCTCTCGGAGCTGCTCGAGGGCTGGGAGCCGGAGCAGCACGACGAGGTCAGGGCGATGCTCGATCGCCTCGCGCGCGAGCTCGTCGCGGAGCCACCCACCGCTCCGCTCCCGGCCTGACGGCGTCAGGCCGCGTCGCGGAGACGCTCGAGGCCGTCGAGGATCAGGTCGAGCCCGAACTCGAACTCGGGCTTCTCGTCCGGGTCCGGCGGGAGCAGGTGCTGCTGCGCGTGCTCGATCAGGTACGGGAACTCCTCGGGCGAGATCCGCGGCAGGAACGCCTCGGCGAGGTCGACGAGCTCCTCGTGCGTCTCGAAGGGCATGCTCACGACCCAGAGCGTGAACCCGGTGATGTGGCTGTCGATGGCGTGGTAGGCGTGATGCGTCAGGTCGGCGGAGAAGCCCCCCGTCCGGAGCGTTCGCAGCACGGCCTCCGTCCACTGCATTCGAACGGCGCTGACGCTCGGCCCACGCATCATCAGGCCGCACGCCCAGCGATGCCGAACGAACGCCTGGTACGACGAGACCGCGGTCCGCCGGATCTCGTCCTTCCAGTTGCCCCCGTCCTCGGGCGGCTCGACCTCCGCGAGGACGAGCTCGATCATCCCCGCCTGGAGGTCGTCCTTCCGCGCGACGTGGTTGTAGAGCGACATCGCCTCGACGCCGAGCTCCTGCCCGAGCCGGCGCATGCTCACCGCCTCGATCCCGCTCTCGTCCGCGAGCCTGACGGCAGCCTGGAGCACGCGCTCCCTCGTGAGCGGCTCGCGGTCGGAGGTGGGACGGGGCTGGCTTGCCATCGCTTGACGAGCGGCCGCGGAAGGTCTACCTTACGTCGTAAGCTTACAGTGTATGTCGAAGGAGGACGGGATGTCGGCCATGACGATCGACCGGGACACAACCATGGCGGAAGGGGTGGACACGATGAAGGCGATCCTCGCCGAACGGTACGGCCGCCCGGACGTGCTCGAGCTCCGGGACGTCGAGAAGCCGGCGATCGAGGACGACCAGGTGCTCGTACGCGTTCACGCCTCCTCCGTGAACCCGGTCGAGTGGTACGGCGTGACGGGCCCCCTCTTCGCGCGGGGCGGCGGCTTCCGCAGGCCTGCGTCGCCGGCCGTGGGCGCGGATCTTGCGGGCCGCGTCGAGGCCGTCGGCGGCGCCGTGACGGCGTTCGCGCCGGGCGACGAGGTGTTCGGGACGGGATCGGGCGCCTGGGCGGAGCTCGCGGCCGCCCGCGAGTCGCGCCTCGCGCTGAAGCCGGCGGGCGTGTCGTTCGAGGACGCCGCCGCGATTCCCATCGCGGGGATCACCGCCGCTGCAGTCGCTCCGCGACCACGGGAAGGTCGAGGCGGGTCAGACGGTGCTCATCAACGGCGCGTCCGGCGGCGTCGGCACGTACGCGGTGCAGCTCGCGAAGTGCCTGGGCGCCGACGTGACCGCGGTGTGCAGCACGGGGAACGTCGAGCAGGCCCGCTCGCTCGGGGCCGACCGCGTCGTGGACTACACCCGCGAGGACTTCACGCGTAGCGGCATTCGTCACGACCTGCTGCTCGACATCGCCGGCAGCCGCCCCCTCAGGGCCCTTCGGCGCGTCCTGACCCCCGAGGCGACCATCGTGCTCGTCGGCGGGAGGATGACGTATCGAGGTCTCGGCCCGCTCCCCCACCTCGGCGCGACGCTCGTCTCGTCGAAGCTCCGGCGCCAGAAGGTGCGCTTCTTCGTCGCGAAGGTCAACTCCGATGACCTCGCGTTCCTCGGCTCCCTGCTCGACGCCGGGACCATCCGGTCGGTGGTCGAGCGGACGTACGCGCTGGACGAGGCCACCGAGGCGCTCGCGCACCTCGGCGAGGGGCACGCACGCGGGAAGCTCGTCATCACGATGTAGTCACGGCGCGGCGTCCCGGTTCAGCTTGGGCGCGCTGGCCGCATCCGCGCAAGAGCCTCGACGACGTGCCGGTGGCCGAGCGTCTCGTAGCCGACCACGGTGACGACGGGCGCGAACATCAGCACGAGGAGGCAGGCGCCGACCCCCGCCCCCAGCGCGGCGAGGACGACCGAGAGCGCGATCACCGCGGCCGACCCCGCCAGCAGCAAGAGGTGGAACGGGTCGAGATGCCGGGTGAACGCGGCGTAGATGCCGTACAGCGCGGCGACGTAGATCGAGACCGGGATCGCCGTGCTCAGCACGGTGCCCGTCGGGCCGAGGGTCGTCTCGTGCTCGAGGTAGTAGGCGGCGACGTGCAGGCCCGCGCCGATCGCCGCCAGGGCGCCGAAGACGACGATGTGGCCGTACCCCCACGTGAACGACCGCTCGCGGTGCAGCTGCAGCACCTCCGCCCACGGGATCGCGAAGTACGTCCACCACGTCGCGAAGATGAGGCCGATGCCGGCGAAGGCGACGACCGCGGCGTCGACCGTCCAGCCCTCGGAGCCGTGCACGACCGCGTTGATCGACGCGACCGTGCCGATGACCCCCTCGCCGAGCGTGATGATCACCAGCAGCCCGTACCGCTCGGCGATGTGATGTGCGTGCCACGGCGTCCCGCCCTTCCGCCGCTGCGCGACGACCGGCCCGATCATCTCGATGCCGATGAGGACCGCGGCGATGATGAACGTCGTCACGATCGGGAGGTCGACGATCGCGAGCACGACCCAGAAGACCTGCGCGACCGAGATCGTCCAGACGTACGCCAGGGCAGCCGGTCTGCGCGGCGGGTCGTGGCGGGCCGCGCGCAGCCACAGGAAGATCATCGGCACGCGCATGACGACGTAGCCCGCGACCATCACGCCGTTGTCGAGGACGTCTCCCTCCTCGATCGACGCGAAGGCCTGCTCGAGCCCCAGCGCGAGCACGATCACGCCGAGCATCTGCACCATCGTCGCGAGCCGCATCACCCAGTCGTCGGTGTCGTAGGCCGACGCGAACCACGAGTAGTTGATCCAGGCCCAGGCGACCGCGAACGTCGCGAAGCAGAAGCCGAAGACGCCGGAGAGGAAGTGGCCGTCCGCGAGGAAGTGCGCGAGCTCGTCCGCGGCGATGCCGAACGCGACGACGAACGTCAGGTCGTAGAGCAGCTCGAGCGGCGTCGCGCTGCGGTGCTCCTCGTGCGGGTCGCGACCGGTCATCCGCCGCCGGCGGTGCGCGCGGTCGTCGGGGCTGTCATCCGGCATCCCGGGATGCTGCCACTCCGCCACCGGTGCGCTATCCCGTCGTCACCGCTCGCGCGCCGCGATGGCCGCGCGCGCGGCGGCATCGAACGGCGTCAACCGGAGCGGCACGAGCTCCCGGAGGCTCTCGTCGCGCGCGACGGTGGCGTTGCGCAACCCTTCGATGAGCGGACGCGCCACGCGCGACTGCACCGGGGTGACCAGCACGAGCCAGTACGACGAGAGTCGCGGCGTCAGAACGGGCACCTCGACGATCAGCGGGCGCTTGCCCCGGATTCGGGCGATGCCCTCGATCATCTCCCGGTACGTCATGACGTCAGGCCCGCCCGCGTCGAACGACCGGCCGAGCATCTCGTCGCGACCGGCCGCGGCGGCGAGGTAGGCGACGATGTCCGCAAGCGCGATCGGCTGCGTGGGCGTCGAGACCCAGCGCGGGCAGATCATCCCCGGCAGACGGTCGACGAGCGCGACGATCGTCTCGAAGGCGGCACTGCCTGACCCGATCACCATCGCGGCGCGCAAGGTCGTGACGGGGACGGCGCCCGACGCGAGAATGTCCGCCGTCTCCGCGCGACTCCGCAGATGCGGAGAGAGGTCGGGGGACTCGTCGCCGAGGCCACCGAGGTAGATCAGCTGCCGAGCCCCCGCCCGTTCCGCTTCACGTGCTGTGGTCTCGGCCCCGAGACGGTCACGCTCCTCGAAGTCGGCAGTGCCGAGCGAATGGACGAGGTAGTAGACGACGTCGACGCCCTCCAGGACCCGCCGCAGGGACGGCCCGTCCGTCGCATCGGCGGCCTCCCAGTGGATGCCGTCCTCGTCGCTCGGGACCCGGCGGGAGACGGCGACGAGGTCGTGCTCGTCCGCCAGCAGAGGCAGGAGCGCGCGGCCAACGGTGCCGGTGGCGCCGAGCACGGCAATCCTCACCGGACGGCCTCCGCCCGGAGCCGCTCGAAGTAGCGCCGGCCCAGCGCGACGTGAAGCCGCGTCTGGAGCTGGGGGTAGAGCACGCCGTTCCACCGTCGTCGCAGGCGGCGGGGCGCAAGGCGGGGGAAGAACCCGTCGATCGCCGAGCTGAGCTCGACCTCGCCTGCGCCCGTCTGGGTGAACGAGATCGAGCCTGCCGACCCCCGGGCCAGCAGGCCACCGAGGATCGGATGGCGACACGTCACCGATTCCGGGGTGACCAGGTGCGCGGGCGGGCCGAACCGGAGCAATGCAGGCCCGATACCCAGAACCCGGAGCTCCACTCCCTCGGAGCTCTCCCGCGCTCGGACGACCCCGTGCATCGAGCGCTCGATCTCGTTCCAGTACACCTCGCCCAGGCGTTTCGCGCCGGCGGCCGAGTGCTCCACCACCGGCGCCGGCAACCTGAGCCGCTGAACCGACTCGAACGAGCCCGCCGACGAGCGGGACTGGCTCCAGCTCGAGAAGGGATCGCGGTCCCTGACCCTCATGGACGCTCGGCCGCGATGCGCTCGGCCGCGGTGACGGGATCTCCGTCGATGAGCGTCGCGCCGATGCGGTGAGCGAGCTCTCCGCTCGCACCTGCTCCGGCGAGCGCGAGGGGAATCACCCGCGCGAGCTCGTTCAGCTCCGCCTCGGCTGAAAGCAGCCTCGCGGTCGCCGACGCCGAGACGACGACGAGGTCGGGCTCCACCCGTGCCGACGCGTCCCGAAGCGTCGCGACGGGCGTGTCGGGGCCGAGGTACGCAATCGCCCAGCCGTGCCCGGCGAGCACGAGACCGAAGACGATGAGGGGGAGGTCGTGGAGCTCCCCGGGCGCACACGCGAGCAGCGTCGTCGGGCCCGAGCTGCGCCCCCAGCCTCGCGCGAGGCCGAGCAGGCGCCCGCGGAGGAGATTGCTCGCGAAGTGCTCCTGCGCGATCGACGCGTCGCCGCGCTCCCACCGCTCCCCGAGCTCTCGGAGGTACACCAGGACGACGTCACGCAAGACGGTCTCGAGCGTGAACGCCGCGAACAGGCGATCGAGCACTGCGTTCGCGGCCGGCTCGTCGAGACGGTCGAGCGCGGCACGTAGCTGACCCGCGAGCGGCGCAAGCCCCGCGGGCTGCAGCTGGTCGTCGGACATGGTCGAGGTCTCCGAGAGCGCCAGCTGCGCTGCCTGCGCTGCGGAGACGCCGGCCTCCAGGTGTCGCTGCATCGAGCGGACCCGCTGCTCGTCCGCCGCCGAGTACAGACGGAAACCGCCGTCCGAGCGGACCGGCTCGAGCAGCCCGTACCGCTGCTCCCAGGCGCGAAGCAGCTCGGGCGACACGCCGACCCGTTGGCTCAGGGCACCGATGCGGAGATGCGAGTCGCCCACGTCGAGAGTCTATACGAAGACTCGACAGATTATTGACAAGCCTCTCCGAGAGCCGCTACTGTCTCCACATACTCTCTACAAACCTTCAACAAGGAGGGAACGTGAAGAAGCTCGACATCGTCGCCGCGGTGCTCGTCGCCGTCGGCGGTATCAACTGGGGTCTGATCGCGTTGGCCGAGTTCGACCTGGTAGCCGCACTCGTCGGGCTCGAGTTCGGCGAGGTGAACGCAGCGAGCCGGATCGTGTACGGGCTCGTCGGCATCTCGGCCGTGTACCAGATCGCCCAGCAGCGCGCGATCCGCCGCCGCTGGAGCCGCGACCCCCGCGTCGTGACCGCGTGATGCGGCGCGCGTCACAACCCCTCCATCCCCCCAAGCCGAAAGAGGAGACGACCATGCCCAGCTCCCATGCAATCTCGAGAAGGACGGTCGGAATCGCCGGTGCCGCCGGCGCAACGATCGCAGCCGTCCTCGCGCTGGGATTCGCCAGCGCGCCGGCGACGGCGGCGCCGAGCGCCGAGCAGAACATCGTCAGCACTGCCGCGGGCGCAGGGCAGTTCGACACGCTGCTCACCCTCGCGAAGAAGGCCGGCCTCGTCGGCGCGCTCTCGGGCTCCGGGCCCCTGACGGTCTTCGCGCCCACGGATGCCGCCTTCAAGTCCGTCCCGAAGGCGACGCTCGCCAAGCTCGCCACTGACAAGGCCGCGCTCAGGCGCGTGCTCCTCTACCACGTCGTCAAGGGCAACGTCACCGCTGCACGTGTCGTGAAGCTGCGCTCGGCGACGACGCTCGCCGGCCCCTCGATCGGGATCCGCGTCAGCGGCACGAACGTGTTCCTCAACGGGTCGACGAAGGTCGTCAAGACCGACATCGCCGCGAGCAACGGCACCATCCACGTCATCAACAAGGTGCTCCTGCCGCCCGCGAAGTAGCAGCATCTCGGCGCGACGATGCGGTGACGGCTTACCGCCGCCGCATCGTCGCGCCCGCTTTGCCTAGTCGCCGCGGGGCGGGGCGCCGGTGGGGCGCACCTCGATGCCACCGAAGACGGCCATGCCGTCCAGCGTCAGGACCGGCGCGTCGGGATCGTCGGCCCCACGTGCGTCGATCCCTCCCATGACCGCCTTCGCCTCGGACTCGATCCGCCAGGTCGCCGGGGTCTTGACCTCGATCCCGCCGAAGAGGGCGTGCACCGAGAGGCGCGCGCCGGGTGCGAGCTCGGCGGCGCTGAGGTCGGCCTCGATGCCGCCGAACCAGGCGAGCATCGAGCCGCCCCGAAACGCCTTCGCCTTGCTCTCCAGCTGGACGCCGTCGAGGATCGCGACGAGCGCCAGCTCGTCGCTCTCGGCGTCGCCTCTCGAGCGCACGATCCGCTTGAAGAACGCGGCCGCGACGATCATGCCGACCAGCGCGCCCAGCTTGAAGAGCAGGAGCCGTCGGACGAGGCCCATGGGATCGAGACTATCGCGTGGGGAGATGCGCTAGTCCATGTGTGACAGGCGTTACACACCGTGCGTTACATGCGTGCACGACGCACGACTGGCCTCCTCATAGCGTCCCGGCTATCGAACGGTCGAGGAGGACACGGGACATGAACGACAACTTCCACGCACGAATGATTCTCAGCACCGCAGTGTTCGCCGCGGTCGCCGCGCTCCTGGTGGGTCCGGCGTCGGCGTACGTCATGGACGTCGAGGGCGGCGGCGGCAGCGGCACGTCGGTGACGGCGCAGCCCGCCGTCGAGCCGGGGACGATTCCCTACTTGAGTCACGGCATCGGCGTCGACCTGGCGCAGCTCTCGGGGACGGTCGAGCCGAAGGCACAGGCCTCCGCAGCGCCGGGCGCGATCCCGTACCTGAGCCACGGGATCGGCGTCGATCAGAGCCTGTTCCAGGGCGAGCAGCAGCAGTCGCTCGGACTGACCGGCGACTCGCCGATCACCCGGGTCGTCGGCCAGGAGCCCGCCGGGACGACGGATGACTTCGTGCTGAGGCGGTCGGGCTCCGGAACCACCCAGGTCCAGAGCTACCCGGCCGACGGCGCGAGCCTCGACACCCGCACCGACGTCAACTGGACGTGGGTCGGCTTCGGAGCCGGGATGGCGGCACTGCTCGCGGCGGCGATGGGAGCCCTGTATCTCTCGGCGCGGAATCGCGACCGAGTCGCACTCCCGTAGCGACCGTTCGAACACGGGAACGGGACGGGGCGGGCCCTGGGACCGCCCCGTCCCGCCGGTCCAGGCGCTACCCATCTGAAGGGCCTCCATATGCAGGCCCTGTGTCGATGGAGCTAGGCGGGCTCGAACCGCCGACCTCCTGGGTGCGATCCAGGCGCTCTCCCAACTGAGCTATAGCCCCGCGAGGGAGGAAGTGTAGCGCCGCTCAGGTGGCCGAGCCGAAGCGCCCTGCACGGATCTCGCGCTCCATCTCGGCCGACTGCTCGCGGTACCACGAGCCGTCCTCGAGCTCGATCGCGGGCAGCGCGCTCTGCCCCGTGGCGGCGATCAGATCCTTGCGGCGCCCGCGGAGCGGCCACGGCTCCTTGACGATCTCGTACTCGACGCCCATGTCGTCGAGCGCCTTCTGGACGCGCCAGCACGGATGTCGCGAGGCCTTCGCCCAGAGGGTCGGGCAGCGGTGCAGCTTGACGGCCATTCGGCTCCTTTCCTCGCGCCCTACGATACGCCCGTGCGCGCCGTGGTCGTCGGGCAGGACGGAGAGCCTGCGCTCGCGGACGTGGCCGAGCCCGAGGGGCCGGGCGAGCTCGTGCGCGTGCTCGCCTGCGGGCTCTGCGGCTCGGACGTCGAGAAGCTCGATGCCGCCCACGCCGGCGATGTCCTCGGCCACGAGGTCGTCGCCGAGACCGCCGAGGGCCGACGTGTGGCGCTCGTGCATCACGCGTCCTGCGGGGAGTGCGAGCGCTGTCTCGCGGGCCACGAGTCGACGTGCGAGCGGTTCGCGGCACCCACGATCCGGCCCGGGGGATTCGCCGAGCGTGTCAGGGCGCAGGCGTGGGTGGACCTTCCGGAGGACTGGCCGGACTGGCGCGGGACGATCGTCGAGCCGCTCGCCTGCGTCCTCCGCGGTGCGCGGCGGGTGCCGGCCGGCCGCATCCTGATCGTGGGGAACGGGTTCATCGGGCAGTTGTTCGGGATCGTCCTCGAGCGGCGCGGAGACGACGTGTTCGCCGTCGACGTCGACCCTCGGCGTGCGGGTCGCGCGCCGGACGGGCCGGTCGACGCCGTCGTCCTCTCCGGCCGCGGTGGCGTCGACGTCGGCACTCGAATCCGTGGTGCCCGGCGGCACGATGCTCGTCTTCGCCGACGCCGGGCCGATACCGGCGTCGGACGTCTATCGCCGCGAGCTGACCGTCGTCGGGACGCGCTCCGCCGCGCCTTCGTACATGCCCGAGGCCCTTGCGCTGCTCCACGACATCGACGTGCCCGAGCCGGCCGTGCTCCCGCTCGAGCGCTTCGCCGAGGGTCTCGAGCTGTTTCGCCGCCGCGATGCCCTGAAGGTCGTCTTCACTCCCTGACGTGTTCCGGTCACGCCGACGCGAGGTCGTGTTCCCGCAGCGTGAGCACGCTCGGCTCTCGGCCGCGCTGGCCGACGCGTGGAGCGACGCCTTCGCGCCGGTCCGGCTTCCCCGCGAGCGCTTCGTTCGAGGCGTCGCGGAGCACGACCGCGGATACGACGAGCACGATGCCGACGAGATCGGGCAGGTCTCGAGAGACCGGTGGCTGGCGATCCAGGAGCGCGGATTCGCGCCGACCGGCGAGGACCCGGTCGTGGATCTCGTCGTCGCCCTGCACGTGCGCCGGCTCGTCTCGGGCGGCGACGACGACGGAGCGCGAGGCGTGCTGCGGGCGATGGACGACGCCCTCCCCGCGCTCGTCCGCGAGGCCGGCGTCTCTGCCGACGACGCCGCCGCGGCCGATCGCATCACCGACCTCTGCGACCGCATCTCGTTCGACTTCTGTCTCGAGGAGCCGGACTCGGGCGCGGTCGACGTCCTCGCGGCCGACGGGACGCCGGTGCGCGTCGCGTACGCCGTCGACGGGCGCGGGACGATTGCGCTCGATCCGTGGCCGCTCGACCGGCCCGCGCTCGGCGGCACGGTGCTCGCGTACGCCGCCGAGGGCTACCCGGAGGTGCTCGAGGAGGTTCCGACGCCGTTCGCCGTGGAGCCGATGGGCGGCGCGGCGACGATGAGGACGATGCGCGCGCTCGTCTTCCACGGCCCCCGGGACCTGCGGCTCGAGGACGTCCCCGAGCCGGCACCGGCCGAGGGCGAGGTGCTCCTCCAGGTCGAGGTGGCGCTCACCGACGGCACCGACCTGAAGGCGTACCGCCGTGGGCACCCGGTCCTGCTCGGGCCGCCGCCGAGCCCGTTCGGCCACGAGGTCTGCGGGACCGACGTCGCCACGGGGCGCCGCGTCGTCGTCGCGAACTCCGCTCCGTGCGGGGCGTGCCCGCCGTGCGCGCGCGGGCAGGAGACGCTCTGCGAGAGCCTCTTCCCGCTCCTCAACGGCGCGTACGCCGAGCTGCTTCTCGTGCCGGAGCGGATCGCGCGCCGGAACCTCCTCCCCGTCCCGGCCGGGTCTTGCGTCGGAGGTCGCCGCGATGGCCGAGCCGCTCGCGTGCTGCCTCCACGGCGTCGACGTCGCGGGCGTGCAGCACGGCGACACCGTGGCGATCGTCGGTGCCGGGCCGATCGGGCTGATGCTCTGCGCCTGCGTGGCCGACGCGGGCGGGCGCCCGGTGATCGTCGGTGGGCGGCCGGAGCGGCGCGAGCTGGCGCCGCTCTTCGGGGCCGGCGCCGGCGAGCCCGAGGGGGCAGACGTCGTGATCGAGGCGGCCGGGACCGAGGAGGCCTGGGACTCCGCGCTCGGGCTCGTCCGGCCCGGCGGCACGGTGCTCGCGTTCGGCGGGCTCCCGGGCGGATCGCGCGTCGCGGTCGACCCGTACCGGATCCACTACGAGGAGGTCCGGCTCGTCGGCGCGTTCCATCACACCCCGCGCCACTTCCGCTCGGCACTTGGCTTCCTCGCGAGCGACGCGTACCCGTTCGAGCGGCTCGTGACGCACCACGTCGGGCTCGAGGGCGTCGCGCCGCTCTTCGACGATCCGCCCCGCGACTACCTCAAGGCCGCCGTCCGGCCGTAGACGCGGCCTCAGGTCTCGAACAGCGTGAGCTCGGGCTCGCGGTCGCCGCGCAGCAGGTCGAGGTCGACCTCCACGCACCCCAGCCCGCGCGCCTCGCAGAGCGTCGCTGCCTGCGGCTTGACGCTCTGCGCCGCGAGGATGCCGCGGCACTCCGCAAGCGACGGATCGGGTCGGATCACCTCGAGGTAGCGCGAGAGCTGCTCGACCGCCTCGATCGTGCCGACGCGCTTGATCTCGACCGCGACCCAGCCGTCGTCGGCGTCCCGGCACATCAGGTCGACCGGGCCGATCTCCGTCGGCCATTCGCGCCGGACGAGGCGGAGGCCGTCCTCGAGCACGTCCGGGCGCTCCGCGAGCGCCTCCTGGAGATGGCGCTCGACGCCGTCCTTCTCGAGCCCGGCGTCCACGCCGAGCTCGTGCTCGAACTCCGCGAGCACCTCGGCGATGCGGATCTCGAGACGGTCCTCGCTCCGCCCCGCGCGCTTGCGGACGACGATCGAGCCGTCCCCGTCCTCGACCACCGTGGGCGGCGTCATCCAGTTGAGCGGCTTGTAGCCGCCCGAGTCCGCGTGGACGAGGACCGAGCCGTCCGCCTTGAAGACGAGGAGCCGGATCGCCTCGGGCAGGTACGCCGTGAGGCGGCCGGTGTAGGTGACCTCGCAGCGGGCGACGACGAGACGCACGGCGGGACGCTACCGGCCGTCGCGGACGCAGACGCCGGAGCGCTAGGCCAGCTCGACGCGGGAGGCGCCGACGATCCGCTCGACGCCGCTGTCCAGGCGCACGAGGAACTTGCCCTTGCCGTCGTAGTCGGGCGAGGTGACGAGCACCGTCCCCTCCTCGCCGCCCAGGCTGCAGCGGCCGCCGTCCTCGGGGTCGAGACCTCGCCAGAAGCGGACGAACGGATTGCGCTCCCACTCACGGCCGATCGTCGTCTCGATGGTGTGACCGGGCAGCACGCGAATCTCGTGCGGCAGGGCCATGAGCCGGTCCATCACGGACATCCGCACCTCGTCAGCCGGACCGCCACCGACGGCGTCGCGGAAGAGCGTGTCGCCGGAGAAGCACACCTCGCCGTTGACGACGAACGCAACGCCGTCGTCCGAGTGCCCGGGGGTCTGGATGGATTCGATCCGCAGACCGCCCGTCTCGAGATCCCCGGTCACGACCGGGATGCCGAAGCGGCTCGTCACCTCCTCCTCGTGCTCGACGTGGTCGGGATGGCCGTGCGTGCGGAGCAGGTGGGTCGGCGTCAGCCGCTCCCGCTCGATCGTCTCGAGCAACGGGTCGAGCGGTGCGCCGCTGTCGACGAACACGCACGTGCCGCCCGGCTCGTCGCCGATCACGAAGGCGTTCGACAGCCACCGGTCGTCCTGGGACTTCTGGATGATCATTTGCACCACAGGCTACGTCAGTCGGGGCACTGCGCAAGACTTCGACCGTGACGCGCGGCCTCGCAGCCATCCTCGTCACGCTCGTCGTGGCCGCCCCGCCCGTCTCCGCCGCCGTCCGGGTCGTCGACCCGTTCCCGCTCGAGCGGTACGCCGAGAGCGGGGCGATCGGCCTCGCCGTGCCCGGCGCCGGCCCGGCCGTGACCCGAGAGAGCGCGCTGAACACGCTCCTTACCGGCGAGGTGCAGAGCTCCCTCATCGGCGGGACACCGCCGGGAAACCCACTGATCGAGCTCGATCGAGGAGCGCCGCCGGACACTCTGGTCGTCCTTCCGCCCGCCGGCAAGAGCGGGAACGCGCGGTACCCGATCGCCGTCACGCCGGGTCCCCGCGGTGTGCTGACGTCGGACTCGACGCGAATCGCCGGTCTCGTCTCGCTCGCCGACGTCGCGCACGGACGACTCGAGGTCGTCGAGGTGGACGACCCGGTCGCCACGCTGGAGCGCCTCGACCGCCGGATCGCGTGGAACGACGACTGGCGACTGTTGCTGAGCGTCCTCGCCGGCGGGCTTGCGTACGTCGCCGCGGTCTTCGTCCCGCGCTTCGGTCCGCGGGTCGTCCTCCTTGCGCTCGCCGCGAACCTCTGGCTCGCCGGCTGGTGGGTCGTCGCGCTGGTCGGCGTCGCAGCCGCGCTCCTTCCGCTCGGCGTCGCCTGCGCCACGGTCCTCGCGGCGTACCTCCTTGCGCTCGGGCTCGACGCGGAGGCGGTCGCGCTCTCGCCGTTCGGCCCCTCGCAGGCCGGCCGTTTCTACGGCGTTTCGAACCTGCTCGAGACGATGCTGCTGGTACCGGCCCTGCTCGGCCCGTGGCTCCTCGGCCGGGTCGGGATCGCCGTCGGTGCGCTCGCGCTCGTCACCGTCTCGGGCAACCGCTTCGGCGCGGACGGCGGCGGGCTCCTCGTGCTGCTCGCGGGGTACGCGACGCTGGTCGCATATGCCTACCGTGCGCGACTTCGCCCCGTCCACGTCGCACTCGCGGCGGCGGGCGTCGTCGTGCTCGGCGTGGCGCTCGTCGGCCTCGATGCCGCGCTCGGCGGCTCGAGCCACGTCACCGAGGCGCTCGGCGACGGCCCGTCCGCCGTTCTTCGAGACGTCGCCGACCGGCTCGAGATCTCCGTTCGACGGAGCTTCGCCGGCTTCGGGGCGGCGTTCGCCGTCCTGGCGTCGCTCGCGGTGCTCGTGGTGGTGGCCGCTCGCCGTCCGCGACTGCCCGTGACGGATGCCCTCCTCGTCGCACTGCTCGTCTCGTTGCTGGTGAACGACACGCCCGGGGACGTGCTCGGCTGGGGCGCCGCGGCCGCGATCGCCGTCCGCCGGTACGAGGAGACCACCCCTCGCGCCTCGCCGACAGCGCTGGATAGACTGCGCGCGATGCGCCGCCCGCTCGTCGTCCTCGCGCTCCTCCTGACAGCGATTGCGCTCCTCGCGGCGGGGTGTTACGAGGGCGAGGTCACGGCCACGCCCGAGACCGTCGAGGGCACGATCCCGGAGGAGACGACGGGTGGCGACAACGCCGACCTCCCCGCCCTCGAGCTGACGGGCGACCCGGCTGCCGGCGAGGAGGTCTTCGCGAGCAGCGGCTGCGGCGCCTGTCACACGTTCTCGGCGGCGGGCTCTTCGGGAACGGTCGGACCGAACCTCGACGACGCGCAGCCGTCGTACGACCTCGCGGTCGAGCGCGTCACGCTCGGCCAGGGCGGCATGCCCGCCTTCGGCGAGCAGCTCGAGCCACAGCAGATCGCGGACGTCGCGGCGTTCGTCTCCGGCGGCTAGACCCGTTCCACCGCTGAGCGTCGTCGACGGCTTCCCGCAGCCCGTGCAGGCGTTCGCCTGCGACCTCGACGGGACGCTGATCGACAAGCGAGGGGTGCTGGGGGATCGGACGCTCGCCGCAATCGCGCGGTCGCAGGGGGCCGGAGTCCCGGTCCTCGTCGCGACGGGGCGGATGTTCCGCTCGGTCGAGCCGTACCTCGAGCGGGCGGGGATCGGCGAGCCGGTCGTCTGCTACCAGGGCGCGGCCGTGGTCGACCCGCGGACGCGCGAGTTCCTCCTGCACGAGCCGCTCGAGCTCGACGTCGCGCGGGAGGCGATCGCGTCGCTGCAGACGCACGGGCTCTCGCCGAACGTCTACGTCGACGACCAGCTGTACGTGGCGGAGGAGACCGAGTACTCGCGCGCCTACTCCGGCTTCCAGCGCCTCGCGGTCACCGAGGTCGGCGACCTCCTCGGCTGGCTCGAGCGGGAGCCGACGAAGCTCGTCGCCGTCGCCGACCCCGAGCGGCTCGCCGAGGTCCGCCTCGACCTCGAGCGGGTCTTCGGCGCGCGCCTCTTCATCACGACGTCGCTCCCGCACCTGCTCGAGCTCGGGCATCCCGGCGCGTCGAAGGGCTCGGGGATTGCGTTCGTCGCCGAGCTGCTCCGCATCGACCTCGCGCACGTGGTTGCGTTCGGCGACGGCGAGAACGACGTCGAGCTTCTCGCGGTGGCAGGTCTCGGGATCGCGATCGAGGACGCGCATCCGCGTCTTCGGGCGATCGCGGACCGGACATGCCCGGGGCCGGCGGAGGAGGGCGTCGCAGCGGTGATCGAGGCCGTCCTAGACTCCCGAGGATGATCGACCTCAAGGCAGCGCGCGCGAACCCGGAGCCCGTCCGGGCGGCGCTCGCGCGCAAGGGCGCCGCCGAGGCGTTCGACGCCCTGCTCGAGGCTGACGAGCGCTGGCGCGCGCTCGTCCCGCGCGCGGACGAGCTGCGCGCACGGACGAAGCTGAAGGGGAAGCCGACACCGGAGCAGCTCGAGGAGCTGCAGGCGGTCAAGATCGAGCTGAAGGAGGTCGAGGAGTCGCTGGCAGCGGCCGAGGCGGAGCGCGACGCTGCGCTCGCGCTCGTGCCGAACCCGCCCGAGGACGCCGCGCCCGACGGCGACACGGAGGACGATGCGGTCGAGCTCAGGCGCTTCGGCGAGCCGACCCCGACCGACGGCGCGCGTGAGGCGTCCGAGATCGGGCGGTTCGAGCTCGAGCGCGCAGCGCGCCTCTCGGGCTCGCGCTTCGGGTACCTCGTCGGCGACACCGCGCTGCTCGCGCTCGCCCTGTACCGGTTCGCGCTCGACCACGTCGGTCGCGCGGGGTTCATCCCCGTCCTGCCGCCGGTGCTCGTGCGCGAGGAGGCGATGGTCGGCACCGGCTTCTTCCCGACGGAGCGGTCGAACATCTACGCGCTCGAGGCCGACGACCTGTTCCTGACCGGCACGTCGGAGGTGGCGCTCGCGGGGATGCACACGGGCGAGATCCTCGAGGCAGACGACCTGCCCATCCGCTACTCGGGCTTCTCCACGTGCTTCCGCCGAGAGGCGGGGGCGGCCGGAAAGGACACGCGCGGGATGTTCCGCGTCCACCAGTTCAACAAGGTCGAGATGTTCGTCTTCACGCGGCCGGAGGACTCGCGCGAGGAGCACGACCGGATGGTCGCGCTCGAGGAGGAGTTCCTGCAGGCGCTCGGTCTCCCGTACCGCGCCGTCGACGTCGCCGCCGGAGACCTCGGGGCGTCCGCCGTGCGCAAGATCGACCTCGAGGCGTGGTTCCCCTCCCAGGGCCGCTATCGCGAGGTGACGTCCTGCTCGAACACGACCGACTTCCAGGCACGGCGCCTCGGGATCCGCTGGCGCTCGCCCGCCGGGCTCGAGCCGCCGCACACGCTGAACGGGACGGTCGTGACCGATCGCGCCGTGCTCGCCATCCTCGAGAACTTCCAGGGGGATGTGCCGGACGTCCTGAAGCCGTTCGGCGCCCCTAGCCGAATAGCTGGCTGAATTCACCCTTCCGGGTGGGTCTCGCTCCCGGGTTCGCTCATACGGTGCGCACATGCGGCATGAGGGAGAGGTGCGTGTTTCGTGGAATCGCTCGGAGCTGACGGCGGTCCGCGAGGCACTCGAGATAACGCCCAACTTCGTCGGGCGCCTCGACGCGCGGGAGGTCGTCCGCGCCGCCCTCAAGTCGCCCAGGCACAAGCCCGTCGAGTGGGAGCGGTCGCTGGCCGAGGCGGTCGCGAACCGGATCGTCCCGATCGACCAGCAGACGGCGATGGCGCGCGCGAAGCTGCTCATGGCCGTGCGCGGGCCGCAAGAAGCGCCCGAACTTCCAGGCGCCGCGGCCGGTGCTCGCCGCGGTTCCGAGCGTCTCCGCGGCTGCGTAGACTGGCCACCCCCGGGCGGGGTTCCGGAGCGGTCGAACGGGGCGGTCTTGAAAACCGTTGAGCCGCAAGGCTCCGTGGGTTCGAATCCCACCCCCGCCGTTCGACGCCGGCGCGCTCGACGCCGAAGCCCGGCGAAACGGCGCCGAGCCGCCGCCGCCGGCGCGACTATGCTCGCGCGATGCGCAAGGCGTCCTGGATGAACGCGGGCCGCATGATCCTCGCCGCGCTGGCGTTCTCCGGCGTCTGGCTGTGGGTCGGCGACGGCGAGCGCATCCTCGGCCCCGTCGTGATCGTGATCGCGGTGCTGGGCCTCTGGGCGCTGAGCTGGGTCAAGCCGTCGAACAAGTAGGTCTCCCGGGCGTCACGACGAACTACGCGGCTGGTTTGGATCGCGACGTTCCCGGTGAATCTGAGCGTATGAGAGGGGACATCCCTCGAATGGGTTGCATCGTCCCCCAGACGGGGTACAGTCCGTCCATGCGGTACGAGGGGGAGATTGGGGTCCGCTGGTCCTGGGCGGAGCTCACGGCGGTTCGCGAGGCGGTCGAGCTGACACCGTCGTTCGCGGGTCGCGACGAGTTGCGCGCGAACCTGCGGCGGAGGCCGACCGGGCAGGGGAAGGCCGTCAAGCTCGACCTCGTGCTCGCCGAGCACCTTGCGGCGAACCTCCTCCCGCTCGACATGCCGACGTTCGTCGCGAAGTCGAAGCTCCTCCGCGCGCTCCAGGCGCACGAGCGCGCGCGCGGCGTGGACGAAGCCGCGGCGGCCTAGCCGGCGGCGTCGGGCCCCCGGGCACCCGAAGGGGGTGTCTTCGATGATCCCTCGGCTCAGGGCTCTATCCTTGCGCCGGTGCTGCCGATCATCGCGAGGATGCGGCGCCTTGCGCTCACGCTGGTCCTGGTGGCGGGCTTGGGCTTCGTGCTGCCCGGGACCGCGTCCGCATCGCAGCTGATCGCCCGCGACGCTCGCGACGTGACGCTCCGCGTCAATGCCAAGGGGCACGCGCTCCTCGGCTACACCGCGAAGGGCAAGCGCTGGGACGTGCTCGCCTGGGGTGCGATCAACGCCGTCCATCCGAGCCCCGACCGACGTCAGGTCGCATTCCGGGTCGACTACTCGGGCGGCTGGGGGACCTACCGCAAGACGCTCTCGGCGGGCTTCCGCAACGTCTGCGGCCGCTACGCGGGGCCGGAGCTCGTGTGGTTCGTGGCCGGCTGCACGATGCCCGACGGCAGCCACTGGGCCGTCCAGTCGTGGCAGCGCGGCCTCCCGAACCTCGGCTTCGACCCGTGGAAGCCGCTCCAGGGCGCCCGGGAGCTCCGGCTCAGCCGCTGGAGCGCGGAGCTGCCGAAGCTCGAGCTCTTCACGAACTGGGCGTACAGCAAGCGCTTCCACCACCTCTTCGGGCGGTTCTCGTGGCTCGGCCAGCCCGTCTACGGCTTCGGGGCGACGACGAAGGGGTCTCCCACGGACAGCTTCGGACGCAATATCTATGTCGACACGCTCAACTCGGCGTACGGCCCCGGCTGGAGGCGCGAGAACTCGTTCCTCGCCCATCACGGCACGGGAGTCTTCTGTTACGGCTTCTACCCGCACGACCCGTACCCGGGCTATCCCGCCGGCGGGCGTCGCCCGGAGGGGAAGGGCGAGCGGTACCGCGCGACGGCGATCGGGCCGGGTGTGATGCCCGACGTCTCCTGGGAGGGCGCCGCGCCGGTGACGTACGACGAGGCGCTCGACCGCCAGCTCGTCGAGGCGCAGCGCACGCTGTACGCCGGCGACAAGCTCTGCAAGCCCGTGTAGCCACGCGACCTTACGATCCGCCGGGTGCACCCGATGCGCGCCATCGAAGCGGACGTCTTCGACATACGGTTTTCTCGTCGACACCGAGCCCCTCTGGGACGAGGTGCGCGAGCAGCTGACGTCGAATGGCGGCCGGTACATGCCCGAGGCGCAGGGAAGCGACGATGGGCATGAGCTCGCGCGAGTGGTCGAGCTACTTGCACGTGACGGTCGGGCTCCGAGAGCCACCGGAGGTGATCAACGCAGAGGTCGTCCGGCGGATGCTCGCTCGGTACGACGTCGACCTGCCTGTCATCCCCGGCGCCGTCGAGGCCGTCCGGAGGCTCGCGGCGGCCGAGTTGAAGGTTGCGGTGGCTTCCTCGTCCAACCGCGAGCTGATCGACGCGTGCTGCGTCGACTGGAGCTCGAGCGGCTCTTCGCGGTGACCGTCTCGTCCGAGGAGGTCGGGCGCGGGAAGCCCGCGCCCGACATGTACCTCGAGGCAGCGCGAAGGCTCGCCGTCGAGCGGGACCGCTGCGCCCGCGGTCGAGGACTCTGCAAGCGGGATCCGTGCGGCACGCGCCGCGGGGATGCACGTCGTCGCCCACCCGAAGCGCCACTACCCTCCGGCGAGGACGTTTTCGCCCTTGCAGACGTCGTGCTCGGATCCCTCGCCGAGCTCGACGCGGCGCACGCGCGAGACTAACGCCGCGCAGTCGCGCCTCAGTCGCGCTCACTGTCCACGAGAACGATCCGCGACGCGTCCGCCGGTCGCGGATTGTTGAGCATCTCGAAGCGCAATCGGACGGGAGCGGGGCTCCGGAAGCGTGTGACCTCCCAGTGCTGCACGCGTGTGCGTGCAACGCGCTGGAACGGCAGCGGTGGCTCGTAGTCCCTGACGAGGGTGGTGTACGACGGTGCCCGCCGTCGGACGACGACGTCGATCTCGTCCACCTCGACGGTGGCTCCGACGTTCGTCGTCAGCTGCGGGGCGTGGTAGAGCAGTGCATCGACCTCCCACGAGGGCGAGAGAACCACCGCAGCGCCCGGCCGGATAGCACGCACGACGGCCGGCCAGTCGTCCCGCGAAAAGCGCTCGTCGCGCCACGTCTGCGCGAGCACACCGCAGGACAGGGCGACGATCAGGGCGACGACCCCGATCCCCACCCAGCCCGCACGACGAACCGCGAAACCACCGGCCACGACGACGGCCACCGGGAGCCACGACGGCAGCAGGTTGCGGTAGAGCACGAAGTCACCGCGACCGTCGGTCAGCACCGATGCCGCGAACGCGAGCGCCACCGGCCCGGCGACGGCCGCCGTTCCGACCAACAGTGCGAGGCCAACGCCGGTCCTCTCCGCCGCAGAGCCGAGGACGTACGCGCTGATGGCGGCCGCGAGGAGAAGGATGACGGCGACGGGCCAGAGCCGGCTCGATGACCATTCGGCAACGTCGGCGCCCGCCCAGATCGGAGGGAGCGACGGGATCGTGAGCTGCCGGACGGTCTCGCCCAGCCGCTGGGAGAGATCGACGTGGCGGATCCACGTCGCGCTCCCGGAAGCCTGGCCGACGAGAAGCGGAAGGACCGCGAGGCCGCTGATGCCGACCGCGGCGATCGCCGTGACCGTCGCCCGACGGCGGGACGCGAGGAGAAGCGCCGCGGCCTCGACGACGACGAGGAAGACGGCGAAGTAGTGCGTGAGTAGTGCGAGCGCCGAGGCGATCGCCCAGCCCGCGAGCACACGGTGCGACCGGCTTCGGAGCGAGGCTGCGAAGAACGCGAAAGAGAGCGCACAGAGCAGCGTGAGCAGCGCATACGAACGGGCTTCCTGCGAGAACCACACGAGCAACGGGCTGACCGTCGCTATCGCCGCCGTCGCGATGCCCGCCCGTCGTGAGACGAGCGTCGCCGCCGCCGCGTACGCCACGGGGATCGTGAGCGTGCCCGCCAGCGCCGAGAGCGACCGCAGGGCGGTGGGGTCGTCCCCGACGACCCGCGTCCACCCCCAGGCTATGACGTAGTACAGCGGTGGGGTCGACTCCGAGGCCGGAAGCTCCCGCAGCATCTCGCCGAGCGAACGCCGGAGAAGCGACGCCGTCACCGTCTCGTCCACCCAGAGGCCCTGCCGCCCGAGACCGGCGAAGCGGACCAGCGCGCCGACGACGGTCAACGCCGTCACGGGGAGCAGCCACGCGGCGGTCGACGTGAAGCGCGCCCGGTCCGCGAAGCCGGCCTCGGCCCGACCGTGGGTCGCCATCCGGAGGAGACTAGGCGCCACGTCGGCGATAGGTCGTCGACCGGTTCGACCATGATTGCGCGCGTGCGCCGCGCGGCCCTGCTGCTCCCTCTGATCGGCGTCTACGTCGCCGCGATGCTGCTGCTGCCTGCCCGTGAAGGCTGGGCGGGCGACGAACCGGAGTACCTCAACCTCGCCGGGAACCTCACGAGCGGCTTCTACCGCGAGGGCACCGACGACGGGCCGCTCGACATGTGCTTCCCCGGCTGGCAGACGCCCGACCTGTGGTACGGGCCCGGCTTCCCTGCCTTCCTGACGCCGTTCGTCGCGCTCGACCTCCCCGTGTCGGTCATCCGTCTCTTGGGGCCGATGCTCCTCCTCGCGTCCGTGCTCCTCCTCCATCGCCTGCTGCTCCGGTCCGTACCGCCGCGGGCGGCGCTCATGGGGGCACTCGGCTTCGGCCTCTTCCTCCCGTTCCTTCGGTACCTGCCGTTCCTGCACAGCGAGTTCCTCGCGCTGGCGCTCGTCGTCCTCGCGATGCTCGGCACGACGGCAGTCCTGCATGGCGGGAAGCCGTGGACGATCGTGGCTACGGGCGCCGCACTGGCGGGCGTGGCGCTCACGCGGGTCGCGTTCGGCTGGGTGCTCACGATCCTCCTCGCGATTTGGCTGACCGCCTGGCTCGTCCGTCGCAGCGATCGGGCCCGCCGCCTCGCCCTCGTCTATGGCCTCGCACTCGCACTCTGCGTGCCGTGGCTCGCGTACACGTACTCGGTGACCGACCGGCCGCTCCTGTGGGGCACGTCCGGGAGCCTCTCCGCCTACTGGATGAGCTCACCGTACGCCCCGGACACCGGCGACTGGCATTGCGCGACGGACGTCCTCTCGCAGGACTGGCTCGCGCCGCACCGGCCGTTCTTCAGTGCGAACGCGGGCCTCTCCCCCGTCGAGCAGAATCGCGCGCTCGAGCGACGCGCTGCCGAGTACATCCGCGAGCACCCGCGACGCTACGCCGGGAACCTGGCCGCGAACGCGTCGCGGATGCTCTTCAACGTCCCGTACAGCGAACGCGGGTTCGAGACAGGCAGTCTCGCGTTCGTGATCCCCGGTCTCGGGCTCCTCGGATTCCTCGCGGTCGCGCTGATGCGGCTCTCGCGCGCACGTGACGCGCTCGTCCCGGAAACGGTGCCGTTCGCGCTCTTCGCGGCCGTCGCCTTCGCCGTGCACCTGCCGATCTCGGCGTACACGCGCATGCTGATCCCGATCGTGCCGCTGCTCGTCTGGTTGATTACGTACGCGCTGGCTGGGTCGCCGTCGGCCTCCGCCACCGGCGACGACGACGCGTCTACCCGAGGAGGACGATCCCCTCGAAGTGGATCGTGATGTTGTGCGGCATGTTCTGGTCCGGGTGACCCGAGTAGCCCCACGACCCGACGAACCTCCGCCCGGTCGGGACGAGCGTCCCGCCGCTGAACACCCGCTCGACGATCACGACCTGGCCCGACGTCCCCTCCGGCGTCATCGACCCGTGCAGATCGCCCTGCCACAGCGTGTCGTTCGCGTTGCCGCCAATGCTGATGCGCCCCGACACGGAGCCGCGCAGCTGTCCGGCATTGAAGTTGCGCTCGAGCGCAACACTGACCTCGCAGCACCACAGGTTGCTCGTCGTGATCCCGCCGTAGATTGGCGCGTCGCGAACGTGGCCCTCGACCGCGGTCGACCCGCCGACGAAGGCGAACAACGAGATATCCGCGGCATGCTGCGCCGGCGCGGCAGCCGTCGCCGCACCCGCGAACGCCAACGCCGACCCGACGAGCGCAACGGCGATCAACCGCTTCATCTCCACCCTCCCATTCGAGACGCCCCGTTCCCCGGACACATTCTGGCACGGGTTCGACATCTGCGCCAGATCTCTTTCTTTCTGCGATTTCTGTCTTTCCGCGATTTCCGTGGGTTCATGCGTCCAGGCCGAGCGGGAGGCGCTCGAGCACCGCCTGGATCTCCCGGACCTGGGAGTCGTCGAGTCGATCGCGCCATGCCTCGCCCTCGTCGGCCGCGACACGCGCGGTCTCGTAGCCGCGGCCCGGGCGGTTGCCCTCGGCGAGCGAGCGGTCGCCGGCTGCCGACCAGCGGAGACCGACTTGCTCGGCGATCCGTGGATACTCCTCACCGGGGGCAAGGCAGAGCTCCTCGTGGACGACGCGCGCCCAGGTCGGATTGCGCCGGGTCGCCTCGTCGAGTGCGCAGGTGAGAACGCCGAGCAGCCAGGCGGCACGGGCAAGTGCCGAGCCAGCCGGCGCGGCGGTGTCGAAGCGCCGCGCCAGGTCATCAGCAAAGGCGGGCTCGAGCGTCGACAGCGGATCCGGACCGGACGGCGGCAGCCAGTCGAGAGCGACCCAGCTCGAGACGACGTTGAGCGGGTTCCGCAGGACGGCAACGACCCGCACCTCGTGTCGGGAGGCGATCCACTCCGCCGCGAGTGCCGCGTAGACCGACTTGACGACGAGCGGGCCTGACCCGGCCGGCCGCTCCGGGACGGCGATGGAGTTCGCGAGAACGAGGTCCGGATCGCGGATGTTCGGGCGTGCCAGCGCCGCCGACACGCGCCGGGAGTCGGCACGCGCGACGACGGCGTTCGCGATCCTGCGACGGCGATGCCACCTCCCGGCGGCCGGCTCCTGCGAGAACGCGGATCGCCACAACGCGTCGTAGTCGTCGATGCCCGGCGGAGTCGAGCGCGAAGCCGGGCGCGGGTACTCGCGGGTCCCGAGCCGATGCTTGGCGCGGAACGCGTACGCGAAGCGGAAGTGATTGTCCGGCTCCTCCAGGTAGCTGCCACCGGCAGCCGTGGCGAGCGTCTCCGCGACCCAGGTCGTCCCCGAGCGCGGCACTCCGACGACCAGCACCGGCACCGTCATGACTCTTCCCGGAACGCTGCGAGCCACGCGGGCTCGGAGGCGGGTGCCGTCGCCTTGACCTCGAGATGGCTTCCCGAGCCGATCCGCTCGAGTACGGCGGATGCTGCCCGCATGCCACGGTCGCCGAACAGGGCGCCCACGGCCGGCGGGACGTTGCCCGGGCTCCGGTAGCGGATCGCGGTCGCGAGGTACTCCCGCGCGGCGAGACCGCGGTGACCGCCACGGTAGAGCTGGTTGGCGAACCACTCGTCCACCGCCTGGCGATCCGCATCGTCGCCGCCCGCGCGTTGCAGCACCACTTCGATCTCCGCCCTGATGTCCCGTGCTTCACGGAAGAAGGAGCGGCCGCGGTGGTCGAGGGTGGCGACGACGATCTCGTCCACTGCTACCGGCGCCGCTGCACGCGCGAGCCGCAGCCAGAGGTCCCAGTCAGCGGGATGCTGCAGCGCTTCGTCGAATCCGCCGACCCCCAGAAGGAGCTCCGTGCGGACGACGACATTGGACGGACCGCCGGGTATCGCGGACCCGTGGCGAAGGAGCTCGGCGATCGCCACGGGGTCCGGCACCGGCAGCAGCTCCGTCACGGTAAGCGACTCGTCGACGACGACGACTCCCCCATAGCACCAGTGGGCATCCTGGGCTCGCTCGAGCTGGAGCCGCAGCTTGTCCGGCGACCAGAGGTCGTCGTCGTCGAGAAATGCGATCCAGCGACCGCGGGCGAGGCGGATTCCCGCGTTGCGCGCAGCCGCAGTCCCGGGCTCTTCCCGTCGCAGCGGGACGATCCTCGCGTCGTCGAGAGCCGACAGGCGGTCGAGCGTGCCGTCGGTCGAGCCGTTGTCGACGACGATCACCTCGACCTCGACTCCCCGCTGCGACAGGGCGCTCCGCAAGGCGTGCCGGTGGAGCAGCGGCCACCGATCATGCGTCGGAATCACGACGCTGACGTCGGGCACGGTGTTCACCGGTAGTGCGCGAGCCATGCCGGGACGACCTCGGGGGCGGGACGGACGAGATCGAGGTGCGACCCGCCGCCGAACCGGTCGAGCGCCCACGCCGCGCCGACCATCGCGCGGCTTCCCAGGAGCGCGGCGACCGCGGGCGGGATGTTTCCGGGGCTCCGGTAGCGGAAGGCGACAGCGGCGAACATCCGGCTCGCGGCGAAGCGTCGGCCGGCGCGATGCTGCTCGATCGCGAGCCACTCGAGGACACTGCGGCGATCATCGTCGGTCACCGCCCGATGCTTGCGCATCATCGACTGCGTATGCCGTGGCGACCTCGTTTCGGTCGCGGACGGCCATGTTCGCGCCGTGCTCGACCCGGGCCATCACGACCTCGTCGAGAGCAGCGGGAAGCCCGCGGTCGAGCAGCCGGAGCCAGAGGTCCCAGTCCTCGAAGAAACGGAGCGTCTCGTCGAAGCCGCCGGCCGCATCGAACGCCTCCGCGCGAACGACGACGTTCGAGCCGCCGCCCGGGATCCAGTTGCCGCCGTCGAGGAGGCCGCGGAGCTGCTCCGGAGCGGGAAACGGATCGTCCTCGAGAGGACGGAGCTCGCCGTCTACGACGACCGCACGGCCGTACGCCCAGTCGGCCGACACCGCCTCCGCAGCGTCGATCTGGCCGCGGAGCTTCCGCGGGGCCCACACGTCGTCGTCGTCCAGGAACGCGAGCCAGCTTCCCCGGGCGACCTCGACGCCGGCGTTTCGCGCTCCTGGGAGCCGCCGCGGGACGTCGTGACGGACGATCATGGAGCCGCGGATCGTCGAGCGCCTCGAGCCCTTCCCGGGTCCCGTCGGAGGACGCCTCGTCGACCACGACGACCTCGAGCTCGACGTCCTCCTGCGCGAGCGCGCTCGGCAGCGCCCGTCGCGAGAGGAGCGGCCACCGATCGTGCGTCGGGATGACGACCGTCGCCTCGGGGGCGCTCATCCGCCGCGACCGTAGACGCGCCACCCGTCCCGAAGCCCGCCCGGCATGCCGCGCAGGATCCCGCGGCGGTGGTCGGTCCAGCCCGGGCGCCGCTTCACGAGGCCGGAGAGGGCGCCGCGCGCCGCCCAGACCACATCGCGAGCGATGAAACGGAGCATCCGTAGGTCCCCGGCGCGCAGGTGCTTGGCGTAGAAGAAGCCCTCGCCGCGCGCATAGCGGACGTAGAGCCGCTCGAGCTCGTCTGGCGAACGCCAGTCGTGGTGCTCGACGACGAGCTCCGGCTCGTAGACGAGTCTCCCGCCGCCCTTCAGCCACCGGTAGCAGAACTCGTTGTCCTCGGCCGCCTCCTCCGGGCCGAAGCGCTCGTCGAAAGCGCCGACCGCGAGAACGGCGTCCCGGGGCAGCGCGACGTTGTTCGGGAAGAGCCAGCCGCCGCGCCGCTCGCGGCTGAGATCCTTCGCGATCGGATCCTCCTTCGTGCTCGGGACCGCCCGCGGATCGCCGACGGGGAGCACCCGGCCGGTGACGATCGCCCCCGGGTGGCGGTCCGCGAGCCTGACCGCGATCCCGACCCACTCGGGCGGAACCGTGCAGTCGTCGTCCGTGATGCACACGATCTCGCTCACCGCTGCGCGGAGCCCGACGTTCCGACCGAGCGACACGCCGCGACCGTCGCACGGAACGAGCCGCATCCCGATCGCCTCGTGCGCACCGATCACGGCTGCGACCTCCGGGTCGCCGGACTGGTCGACGACGAGCACCTCGTCGGCCCGCGGCTCGCACGCCGCGAGCGACTCGAGGCAGCGGCGCAGCGGCTCGACGCGGCCGATCGTCGGGACGACGACGCTCAGGGAGGCAGTCGCGGGATCGTGCGTCACGACGGAGACCTGACGAGTGACCAGGTGACGTCGGGGTGCACGAGCCGGTCGCGCTCGACGAGGTCGGCCGGGTCGTCGGCGCGCGGCCAGACCCGGAACCGCAGCGCCTCCTCCTCGAGGAACGTGTCGTAGCTCGAGCCGATCCAGACGCCGAGCACGAAGTCGCCGGCGGGCAGGAGCGGCGGCAGCGTCACCCGGGCCTCGAACTCGGCCGGCACGTCCTCGATCGACAGCGTCGAGCCGGTGTCCGCACCCCAGACCTCGTCGACGACGGTGATCCCGCGCCGGTCGCGGACCGAGAGGGCGACGTCGACGAGCGGCAGCGGCTCCCGGACGGCGAACCGGACGGCGAGCGTCAGTGGACGGCCGCGCTCGGGCGCATGGAGCGGCGTCCCGTCGTCGTCCGTGACCGCCGCATGGAGGATCTGCACGCGCTTGGTCGGGTCCGGCTCGAAGTCGGCGTGCGCGAGCGCCCCCACCGCGCCCCGGACGTAGCGCTGCACGATCTCTTCGCTCGGGCCGTCGGCCTGGACACGGCCGCCGTCGAGCCACACCGCGCGCCGGCAGACCTGCGTGATCGACCCGAGGTCATGGCTCACGAAGACGACCGTCCGGCCCTCGCGCCCGAACTCCGACATCTTCCCGAGGCACTTCTCGCGGAACCGCGCGTCGCCGACGGCGAGGACTTCGTCGACGATCACGATCTCGGGCTCGACGTGCGCCGCCACCGCGAACGCAAGCCGCAGATACATCCCCCACGAGTACCGCTTGATCGGCGTGTCGAGAAACCGCTCGAGCCCCGAGAACTCGACGATCTCGTCGTAGCGCCGTCGCACGTCCTTCCGCGACATGCCGAGGATCGCGGCGTTGAGGTAGATGTTCTCGTGGCCCGTCAGCTCGGGATGGAAGCCGGTCCCCACGTCGAGGAGCGCCCCCGCGCGACCGCGCGTGCGCGAGACGCCGAGCGTCGGCTCGGTGATCCGGGAGAGGATCTTCAGGAGCGTCGTCTTCCCGGCCCCGTTCGGGCCGATCACGCCGAGCGTCTCGCCCGCGCCGACGTCGAACGAGATGTCGCGCAACGCCCACAGCTCGTCCGGGTCGGGCTCGTCGCCACGGCGGCGCCGGACGGCCGACGCGAGCACCTCGCGCAGCGTCACGTACCCGCCGAGGCGCTCGCCGAGCAGGAAGCGCTTCGAGACGCCGTCGAGCTCGATCGCGGTCGTGGCCATCAGACGACGTCCGCGAAGGCGCGTTCGGCTCGCCGGAAGTAGGCGAGGCCGCCGACGAGGAGCACGAGCACGACCGCGGCGGAGACGAGGGACTCCGGCCCCGGCGCGGGACCGTCCGCGACCGACCAGCGGAAGCCGTCGAGCACCGTGACCATGGGGTTCAGGGCGTAGACGTACCGCCAGCCGCCCTCGACGAGCGAGCTCGAGTACACGACCGGGCTCGCGAAGAGCCAGACCTGGAGGAGGAGCGGCAGCGCGTGCCGCACGTCACGGAAGCGCACGTTCGCAGCGGCGAACGGGACGCCGACCGCGAGCGCGACCGCGACCGCGGCGAGGACCCAGGCCGGCGTCAGCAGAATCGCCCAGCTCGGCGTCACGTCGTAGACGACGAGCATCCCGACGAGCACGACGGAACGCGATCGCGAGGTCGACGAGCCCGGGACGACGGAGGAGAGCGGCGCGACGAGCCGCGGGAAGAAGACCTTCGAGACCATGTCGCGGCTCTCGACGAGGCTCTGCGCGGCCGCGGTCACGCTTCCCGCCACGTAGAGCCAGATGATCATCGCCGCGTAGTTGAAGACCGCGTACGGGATCCCGTCCGTCGGCAGCCCGGCGAGGCGGCCGAAGACGATCGTGAAGACGACGACCGCGAGGAGCGGCTGGAGCACCGCCCAGGCGATGCCGAAGAGCGTCTGCTTGTAGCGGACGCGGAGCGTCTTCAGCGCGAGCGCCAGAGCGAGCTCGCGGTAGGTCCACAGCTCGCGCAACCCGAGACGCGGGAGCAGCCCCGTGGTCGCGCGGTTCTCGATCCACGGCAGCTCGCGTGACGGCGCGTCGGGCCTCGGTGGCGCGACGGCCGAGTCGCCGACGCTCATCCGCGGGACTCCCCGTCGATCGCCTCGTCGAGCCGGTCGAGCACCTCGCGGTCGACCGTCTCGTCGAACTTCCGTGCGAAGAGCTTGTCCGAGCCGAGCATCCGGTCGACGTCCCCGACCTCGAGCACTGCGGGAGCCGGCTCGCGCGACCAGTCGAGGTAGCGGAGGTTGTCGTTCACGACGGTCTCCCGGAGCGGCGAGTTCATGATCAGTGTCTGGAAGAACAGCTCGTCCGGGATCAGGACGTGCTCGAAGAACCGCACGTAGTCGGGGCTCGTCGTCACGAACCGCTGCACATAGTCTACGAGCGGCCTCGCGAAGCACCAGTAGGCGCCGCCGCCGAAGGGCGCGTAGCCGTGCGGGAGCCGCCGCCGGAGCGGCAGCGCGAGGTGCTTCCGGTCGTACGTCACCCAGTGCCAGTCCTCGAAGCGCGTCCAGGCCCGCCGCGCTCGCCCCACGGCTCGTACGGGAAGCGGCCACCAGTTCATGAACGACGCTCCGTCCGAGCCGCCGAGCCGTCTCGCGATCGCAGCAGGCGAGCGGAGCGGGTAGTCCTGCCCCGTCAGCAGCACGGCGTAGTCGAAGTCGACACCCGCGCGGTAGAGGTGGTCGATCCCCTTGAGGCTCGTGCGGACATGTCCGAAGCCGCCCCAGTGCGACACGTGGCGCGGGAGGAACGTGACGTCCAGCCCTCGCGTCCCGGCGACCATCTCGTCGACGACCGAGCGACGGGTCTTCCGATCGACGTGCACCGCGAACGTCACGCCGGGCGCCGCCGAGGCGCCGGACGAGGCGGACGAGCTGCGCCGGCAGCTTGTACGCCGAGATGACGTAGGCGATCCGCGTCATCGCCGGTCGTCGGGAGCAGGAACGCGCGCAGCGCCGCCGCCGACCGCCTCGAGCGAGTACCGCTCCTCGGCGCGGGCGCGCGCGCGCCGGCCGAGCTCTACGCGCCGCGTCGGGATCGTCGAGCAGCTCGCCGATCGCAGACGCGAGGGCCTCCGCATCGCCGTCGGGCACGACGAGACCGGCGTCGCCGACGGCATCCGCCGCGCCGCGGGCGTCCGACGCGACGACGGGGAGCCCGGCGGCGAGCGCCTCGATGCGGCGCGACGGCGAGGCCCTCGTGACGCGACGGGAACGCGTAGACGTCGGCGGCCGCGAGGATGTCCGCGAGCCGGCGGCGGTCCTGGACCCAGCTCTCGACGACGTGGACGCCCGAGAGCGACTCCGCCTCGATCCGCCGGCGGACCTCGCCGAGGTCCTCGCCCGAGCCGACGAGCACGAGCCGGCGATCGCCCTCCGGGCTGCGCGTGGTCACAGCGATGCGCCAGGCGTCGAGGAGCGTGTCGAGCCCCTTGCGCCAGAGCTGCACCTGGCCGTGCCAGGCGACGACCTGCGCACCGGACGGGATGCCGAGGGCGGCGCGGCCGGCGACGCGGTCCCCGCCTCCCCAGAGCGCGATGTCGACGGGGTTCGGGATGCGCGCGACCCTGGCTGCGGGAAGCCCGTACGCGCGCGCGAGCCGCGCTCTACCTCGGCGTCCGGCGCGACGACGAGGCCCGCGCACCGCCGGAGCGCGCGGGGCCGTGTCCACCGCTCGAGGCGGCTGTGCTGCTCGTCGCCGCCCTGGAACGACCCGTACACGGGCAGCCCCGCGCGGCCGCCGACCGCGACGCAGACGTCGAACCGCGGGTTCTCGTAGTCCTGGCAGAGCACGGCCGCGCACCGCTCCTCCCGGAGGAGCCGGCGCAGGCGACGCGGCGGAGTCGAGAGGTAGGGCGCGACGTGCGCGGCGACGGCGCGCGCGAGCGTCACGGGATTGCGGCGGCCCTCGACGCGCCCGTCGAGCGCCCACCGGCGGATCGTCGCGAAGCCGCGCGGCGCGGGAAGGAAGACGAGCCGCGCACCGGTGGGTCGATGCACCTCGGCTCGTGGCCGGGAGACGCTCGTGGTCGGGCAGACGATCACGGTCGCGACCCCTGCGGTCCGCAGCGCCTCGACGTAGCCGAACATCCAGCTGCCCGTGAACTCGTCGCGGAACTCGTCGAGCGTGATCCCGAGCCGGTCGAGGAAGTCGTGGCCGATGTCGCCCCACGGAAGCAGCGCGACGACAGGGTCGTGCGCCGACCGGAACGGTGCGGTGGGCTCATCTCCACTTGCCTTGTCGACGCGCAGGGCGACAATGTAGTTCAGAGTGTCGCGCGGCCCGGTGATCTCCTCGTCCGAGGCGCTCGACGCCGTCCGCCGCTCGCGCCGCCATCCGTCGCCGACGCAGCCCGACTACCTCCATCTCCGCGAGCTCGTCGCCCGGCTCGACGAGGTGTTCCGGACGCTCCCTCATCCCGTCGACGACCTCCTCGACGTCTGGTGCGGGTCGCGGCCGTACGACGACCTCTTCCCGCCCGCTGCGCGGCGCGTCGGGCTCGACGTCCCGGGCAACCCGTACGGCGTCGCCGACGTCGTCTCGGACGAGCTCCTTCCGTTTCCGGACGACTCGTTCGACCTCGTGACGTGCATCGAGGCGTACCAGTACATGCCGGACCCGGCGCACGCCGCTGCGGAGTTCGCCCGCGTGCTCCGCCCCGGCGGGACAGCCGTCGTGACGCTCGTCTTCGGCTACGAGTACGACCGGGCGAACACCTTCGAGGCGCGGTACACCGAGCACCAGCTTCGGGCGCTGTTCGCCGCATGGGACGACGTGCGCGTCTTCCAGGACGGCGGCCGCACGGTGACGTGGACGGCCCTCACCGGCTCCCTCCTGCTCGGCCTGCAGCAGCGCGCCGGCGACGGCACGCCCGGACGGCTTGCGCGGCCGCTGTTCAGCGCGACCTTCGCCGGGCTGAACGGCCTCGGCCTCGCCCTGTCTCGGCTCGAGTCGCCGGAGCGACATGGCGGCCTTTCCGATGAACCTGACCCTCGTCGCCCGTACGCCCGGATGACGGACGCGCTCGACGTCTCGGTCGTGATCCCGACGAGGAGCCGCTGGCACCTCCTCTCGACCGCCGCGCTGCCGTCCGCGCTCGAGCAGCGCGGTGTCCGCCACGAGGTCATCGTCGTCGACGACGGGTCGACCGACGAGACGCCCGAGCGGCTGGCCGCGATCGACGACCCGAGGCTCGTCGTCGTCCGCCACGACGTCTCGCGCGGCGTCGCGCGCGCGCGGAACGCCGGGATCGAGGCGGCGCGCGGCCGCTGGGTCAGCTTCCTCGACGACGACGACCTCTGGGCGCCGGAGAAGCTCGCGGCGCAGCTCGAGGCGGCGCAGGCGGTCGACGCGACGTTCGCGTACGCCGGCGGCGGCGGCCTCGACGCGAGCCACCGGTTCCTCTTCGGCGTCGCGCCGCCCGACCCCGAGACCGTGCGCGACGCGCTCCTCCGCTGGAACGTCATCTGGTGCGGCTGCTCCAACGTCGTCGCCCGGACGGACGTCGTGCGCGCGCTCGGAGGCTTCGACGAGAAGCTGTTCCAGCTCGCCGACTGGGACCTCTGGATCCGGCTCGCGCTCGCCGGGCCGCGCTGCTGCGGCGCCGGAGATCCTCGTCGGCTACGTCATGCACGAGGAGAGCATGCTCCTGACCGACCGCCGGGACGTGTTCCCGGAGATCGAGTACCTCGCGGAGAAGCACCGCGCGGCGCACGAGGCGTACGGCGTCGAGCTCGACCGGGCGCTGTTCTCCCGCTGGGTCGCCCGCGGTCATCGCCGCGCCGGCCGTCGGATGCGCGCGGCACGGACGTACGCGACCGGCGCCGTCCGCCACCGCGACGCCGGCGCGCTCGTGCGCGCGGCCGGCAGCGTTCCTGCCGGAGCGCGCGATCGACGCGTCACGTCAGGTCGCGGGCGTCGAGCGCCGTTCGAGCCTGCAGAAGCTCGCGATGCCGGAGCCGGCATGGGTCGCGCGCTTCAGGCGCGACGCAGCGTGAGCGCCAGCTGGACGGCGAAGCCCCCGACGGACCAGAAGGTCGGAGCAATTCGCCCCTGGAGAAACGGGTCGGTGTCCGGGTTCACGGGCACGGGCTGCGTCGAGAATCCCGCCGAGAACCCTGCAGCACGCGCACGCCTCCGCCACGCGGGCGTCGGCGCGCCCGTGCGGATAGCCGATCACGTCCACCTCGTGGCCGGCCGCCTCGGCGAGCGCCTCCCGCCCGTCGACGAGCGCCGCAGCGAGGCGGTCGTCGTCGAGGAGCGCCAGCGCGTCGTGGCGCACGGTGTGGAAGCCGACCGTCATCCCGGCCTCCGCGAGCGCCCTCACCTGCTCCGCGCGGATCCCGGTCTCCGGCGGATCGGGCCCGACAGCCTTGCCGAGGCGAGCCGCGACGGCGTCGCGCTCGTCCGGGTGCAGCTCCTCGATCGCGAGCGCGAGGTCGTGGAGGCTCGCCTGCCCGTCGGCGTCGTCGCCGAGCACGAGCGTCGCGAGCCCATCGACCCGCTGGTCCGACGCCCGCTGGAGCCGCTCGTACCAGAATGCGAACGGCCGCTCGAGCGACGCGCCCGAGAGGAAGAAGGTCGCCGTCGCTCCGTGGCGGACGAGGATCGGCAGGGCGATCTCCGAGTGGCACGCGAGGTCGTCGTCGAACGTGATCGCGACCGGGAACCGCTCACCGCGGCGCCGGGCGGCCGCCGCCGCCTGGAGCTCGGAGGCATGGACCACGCGGTAATGGCGCGAGACGTGCCGCACCTGCGCCTCGAAGATCTCGGCGTGGTGCGGCGGGACGAGCTCGAGCGCCGGGTCGCCGGCCCGGTGCTCCACACTGTGGTACATGAGCGCAACGCCAGCCTTGCGACCGGAGAGACGAAGGAGCAGCATCGCCACCGATTCCGAGTGGGATTCCGATCGCCCGGGCGAGGATGCGCGTGATGCGCTTCAGGATTGAGGCGTGAGCCGGGGGCACGGTCATGGTTCCTCTTCGGCGGGACACGAAGTTCTACCGCGCGTCGAGCGAGTCGAGACGTTCGAGGCGCTCGCCGACGAATGGCGGGCGCTTGCGTCTACGGCGGACGGCGGGGTCTTCTCGACCTGGGAGTGGTCGGATGCCTGGTGGCGCGCCTTCGGCGCCGGTCGTGCGCTCGCGCTGCACGCGGTCCGCGACGACGCCGGACGGCTCGTCGCAATCCTGCCGCTCTGTCTCGAGCGTCGCGCGGGGCTGAGAGTCGTCCGTTTCGTCGGTCACGGGCCGGGTGACGAGCTCGGGCCGGTGCATCGTGCGGGCGAGCGGGCGACGGCCGCCGCTGCGCTTCGCCACGCGCTCGCGGACCTGCGCTGGGACGTGGCGACGCTCGAGCAGCTGCCCGGGTCGGTCGGATGGCCGGAGCTCCTCGAGGAACGCCCGTGGCGCCGAGAAGCGAGCCCCGCGCTCACCGTCCCAGCGGGAGGCTGGGAGACGTATCTCGCCGGCCGCAGTGCCAACTTTCGTCAGGAGCTTCGGCGGCGGACCCGCCTACTCTCCCGTGCCGGGGCTGTCCGCTTCCGGCTCGCGGACGAAGCGACGCTCGAGCGCGATCTCGACACGCTCTTCACGCTCCATTACGCGCGCTGGGAGGGTCGCCGAACCGACTTCGGAGACGCGGCGTTCCACCGCGACGTTGCGCGGCGAGCGTTGCTCCGGGGCTGGCTGCGTCTCCGGACCCTCGAGTTCGACGATCGCGCCGTCGCCGCCTGGTACGGGTTCCAGGTCGGTCGCATTGCCACGTACTACCAGGCGGGCCGCGACCCCGCGTTCGACCGGTACTCGGTAGGGACCATCCTGCTCGCCCATTCGATCCGGGAGGCTGCCTCGGACGGCGCACTGGAGTACCGCTTCGGGCGCGGCGCGGAGCCGTTCAAGTCTCGGTTTGCCGAGCGAGACCCAGGGCTCGAGACCATCGTCGTCGCACGAACCGCGCGCGGTCGCGCCGCCCTCGTCAGTGCCCGCGCCGCACGTCCCCTCCGCAGGCTGAGACGACGACTGAAGCCGGGCTAGGCGTTCGACGCGAAGAGCTCGACGATCGGGAGAGGTCCACGAGACGGTGCTGCGAGCATCCGGTCGAGCCCGGCCCGTTCCAGCGCAGCGACGTGGCGTCCAAGGGCTCCGCTCCACTGCCGTTTGTACGTGACGAATCCCTGCTCGAGGTCTTGCGGCACGCCGCTCAGGTCCGCTCCTGCTCGAAGGGCCCGGCCGGCATCGACGGCAATCCGAGTGCCGAGCGCAGTTAGCTGAGCGTTGAGCGCACGTACGGTGTCGTTGGGCGCGACGGTCGCGCGCGACTGGCCGACGATCGCTCCCCCGTCGACGTCCTCGGTCAGGTGATGCAGCGTGACGCCGATGTTGTACGGATCCCAATGGAGCAGAGCCCACTCGGTGCACCGCGTACCGCGGTAGTGGGGCGACAGGCCCCAGTGCAAGTTCAGGCCGACGGCACACGAACGAAGCAATGCGTCGCCGAGGATGACGTCACAGTGGACGAGCAGCAGGACCTCGCCAAGCGCAGCCACACGCGAGGCAACGGGCGCCGTGTTGATCGACGTCGTCCTGAGCGTCGGGATCGCGCTCTCGAGCCGCGTCCACGATCGGCCGAGCCAGCGATCGCACGCCCGCTGCGCCCGCGTGCGACTCAGCCGAACGGCAAGCCGCTCACGAGAAGCGTCGAGGACTCCGCCCGCCCCGCTCGAGCGATACTTCCGCAAAAGCACCTCCCCCGGAGGGCGGGGCAGGGCGACGATCGCCAGGTCCACTCCGAGCTCGTCGTGGATCCGATTGGCGAACGAGATCCCGTCCGGCGACTCGTCGATCACGCAGACGATCCTCATCAGCGACCAGCGCGACGCGCGCGGACACGTCGCGCTGCATTCGCCAGCTGGATCTCGCTCCGGACCATGCCGAGCTGCTCGTTTAGGTCGAGGCCGCGCTGGAGCTGGAAGCGGCCGAGGGAAAGCAGTCGCTCTCGGTCGAACGGGGGCCGTTCCTTTCGTCGGACGGTCGTGATGCCGCACGTGAGGCCGGCCTCTCTCGCGATCCGCAGGACGTTGTCGTCGTAGTCTCCATTGGGATACGAGACGGCGCGGATCGGCATCCCGAGGAGCCGTTCGAGGTAGTGCTGCGCCCCTGTTATCTGGCGGCGGATCTCGTCCACGGGCACGACGGTGAGGATGGCGTGATCCATCGTGTGGTTGCCGATCTCGACCCACTCGTTGCCCGCAAGCTGCCGCAGCTCGTCGGGCGTGAGCGGGCGGTCGAGCTCACCCTGCGGCACGAGGACGCCGTGTCCGAACTCTTCTCGCAGCCTGGCATCGATCGAGCTCGGCTGGAGCGTCTTCAAGAACTCGATCTCGCGGTCGATCGCGTCGGCTCTCACCCCTCGTCGGCGACGCTCGCAGTAGACCGCGTCCCACCAGAACCGCCGACCTTGGTCGACGTGGTTCGTCGACACGAAGATCGTCACGGGGACGCGATACTCGCTCAACGCCCCGACGAGGCGAAGGTTGTTCGCGTAGCCGTCGTCGAACGTCACGCAGGCGTACCGCCCCGTGTCGTCGAGTCCGTGCTCGACCTCCGCGAGACTCACGAAGCGATAGCCGGCAGCGAGCAGGTGCTCGACGAACCGGCGAAAGTCGGCCTCCGTGAGCGCCTCTTGCGGATGGATCGATCCCTCCTCGATCTCGTCCTTGCTCTCGAAGAGCGAGTGGAAGAGGAAGCTCAAGAGCGCCGGGCGCTCGAGGCGAAGGCCGAGCCGCGCCGCGCGACGGTCGACGAACGTTGCTCCGCCACGGATTGCTCGCGTCACGCTGGGGCCGGGCATGGCGCAGCGAGGCTACCCTAGCGTTCCGTCGAGGCGGACCTCTCGAAGACACCGTCGACGGAGATCATCCAGCCGTCGGTGCCGGTGATCGAGCCGCAGAAGCCGACCAGCCGAAAGCCGAGCTGCCGCAGCAAGGGGTAGATCTCGTCGAACAGCGGTGCCCCCTCGTACAAGGCCCGGAAGCTGAGCTCGACGATGCACAGCCGTGCCTGCTCGATCGTCGACGCGCCCCCGCGGATCACGTGATCCTCGAACCCCTGCACGTCCATCTTGACAACGTGGGGAGGATCGAGCTCATGCTCGGCAACGACGTCGTCGAGACGTGCGACGCGAACCGTCTCGTCTCCTTCGAGGTCGGCGGCAGTGGGGAACTCCTGGCGAGTCAACTCACCGACCGGGAGGAAGGAGCTCGTGTTCGTCCACGCGCTCCGATGGATCTTTGCCTCATTGTTCTCGTCACCGAGCGCGAGGTTGAAGCACCGTACGAACGGATACGGCTGAGTCCGCTCGCGCAACGTGGCGAACGAGCCCGCGAGCGGCTCGAACGCGACGACCTGCGCCACGGTCGTGACCTTCGCGGCCGCCACGGTGTAGACGCCCTTCGCGGCGCCGATGTCGTAGACGACGGTCTCCGGACGACGGAGTGCGAACCCGATCTCCTGCAGCGTCTGCCGCTCGGCATACGTCGGCCTGGAGCGGAACCTCAGACCGTCCGCGTGAAGCTCGAGGACCGAGAGCGGCCGATCCGCGAGTCGGAGCCCGCGGCGAACGGCCCGGAGCGGAAGCGGTCGTCTCGCCATCGGGGAACGGGCTGCTAGCGCCCGGACGCCGTGTAGTGGGCCTGCACGCGCGCCTGGGCCAGCGACGCGCCGTACACCGCGACCTCGTCGATTCGACCGGGGAGCCAGTAATCGGCGGGCGAAGACTCGTTCCGGCCGGCGGCCACTCGTAACGGCCGTGACGGATTCGCGATGAACGTGGACGCCGGCGCCGAGGCGACGGGCGCGCCGTTCACGTACAGGGTCGCAGTCGTCCCGTCGAAGGTGCCGACAAGATGCGTCCAGGCGTTCAGCTGGACGGTCGGGCCGTACAGGCGCGTCCATGACGAGGCGCCGTCTCCGAGCCACAGTTGCCAGGTGTCGTCTGGCGCCGCGTAGAGAATCCACCCTCTCGACACGCCGGCCGCGTAGTCACGATTGGACACGACCCCCCGGTACCGGCCCGCTCCGCCCGTTGGGAACACCCACGCCTCGGCGGTGAACTGCGCGCCGTTCAGCGCAGCGGCAAACGGCACCTCCATCCGCTGACCGAGACCGTCGAAGCCAACAGCCGTGTTCGCGTCACCGTTGAGCGCGCCCGCGGCGCCGAGGGACGGTACCCCGAAGTAGGCGCCGGCCCGTCCACCTGACGACGCATCCGCAGCGACCGTCCCGGCGGTCTCGCCAAGTCGCCAGTAGGCGAGCGGGTTGTCCGCGAGCACCGCTTGCGCGTAGCCCGGAGACCCCCCGCCGCTCGAGACCGTGATCGTCAGCGGGTCGCTGTCGTCCTGCGCACCCTGGTTGTCCGTCACGCGCAGACGCACCGTGAACGTGCCGGCCGCGGCATACGTGTGCTGCGGATTCTGCGCCGTCGAGTCGTCGAACTGACCATCTCCGTCCAGATCCCACGCGTACCCCGTCACCGACCCGTTCGGATCCGAGGAGCCCGCCCCGTTGAACGTCACCGCCAACGGCGCCGCGCCGCTCGTCGGCGTCGCGGTCGCCACCGCCGTCGGCGGCTGGTTCGCGCCGCTCGACACCGTGATCGTCAGCGGGTCGCTGTCGTCCTGCGCACCCTGGTTGTCCGTCACGCGCAGTCGCACCGTGAACGTGCCGGCCGCGGCATACGTGTGCTGCGGATTCTGCGCCGTCGAGTCGTCGAACTGACCATCTCCGTCCAGATCCCACGCGTACCCCGTCACCGACCCGTTCGGATCCGAGGAGCCCGCCCCGTTGAACGTCACCGCCAACGGCGCCGCGCCGCTCGTCGGCGTCGCGGTCGCCACCGCCGTCGGCGGCTGATTCGTCCCGCCGCCGCCGGCTCCGGCGGCATGGTGGGCGGCGACCCGTGTCGCGGACAGGGCCGTCGAGTACACGGACACCTCGTCGACGCGACCCGGCGTGTAGTAGTCGCCCGCCGCCACTTCGTTGCGCCCCGCAGCAATTCGCAGCGGACGCGCCGTGTTGACGCCAAATCCTTGCACGGTGGCCGACGCGACGAGGGTCCCATTGACGTACAGACGTGATGTCGTCCCGTCGAACGTCCCGACGAGATGTGTCCAGGTGTTCAGCTGGACGGGCGGCCCATACGTCTGATGCCAGTTGCCCGATCCGGATCCTTGCCAGAACCGCCACGTGTCGTCGGGGGCGGCGTAGAGGATCCAGCCGCGCGCGTTGCCGGGCGCGTAGTCGCGATTCGACACGATCGCGCGGTACCGTCCCGCGCCGCCGGTGACGAATGCCCAGGCCTCCACGGAGAACTGGGGGCCGTTCAGCGACGCCCGGTATGGGACGTCGACGCGCTCGGTCGTGCCGTCGAACGACACTGCGGTGTTGGAGTCACCGGCGAGTGCGCCGGCGGCGCCCAGCGTCGGCGTGGCAACGTAGGTGCCGCCGAACCCGTTCGGCCCTGAGTCGACGACGGTGACGCCGCTCGACTCGCCGAGCCGCCAGTAGGCAGTCGGCGCGTCCGCCAGGACCGCGGCGCTGTAGCCGGGCGGAGGAGCACCTGTCGTGTACGTCGCGGTGTACGTGGCGCTGGCGTTCGCGGTCAGCGTGTGCGTCTGCGCGCCGCCGTCCGACCAGGACGAGAACGCGTAGCTCTGACCCCCGACGCTTTGTGGGGTCACCGCGCTGATCGTCGTCGTGGCGCCCTCGACTGCCGTGTACGTGAACGGCGTCGTCTGCGTCGTGCTGTTGACGACGAGCTGGAGGCCGGCGGGGGAGCTTTGCATCGTCAACACGACCGTTTTCGGGTCCAGGCGACGCACCGTCGTGGTCGTCAGCCCTCCGGAGTCCGTCGCGGTGAGCTTCAGCTCGAGGAATGAGGGATACTCGTGATCCGGAGCGCTGAACGTCCCGCTCGCGACGCCGGTGAAGGTCTGCACTGTGTGGCCGTGGCACTCGGTGGGCGTGGTGCAATGGCGGAGCACGACCTCCCAGCTCAGGCGCGACGCCGCGAGCGTCCCGTCCTCGGGGTCGGTGCCGTGCCCGGAGAACGAGATCGCCTGGCTCGCCCGCCAGACGAAGGAGGCCGCCGGCGTGTCGATCACGGCCGTCGGTGCGTTGTTCCCTACAGAGATCGTGATCGGTGAAGAGATCGTCGGAGCGCCCTGGTTGTCTGTCACGCGCAGGCGCGCGATGTACGACCCGCCCGTCGTGTAGGTGAACGACGGGTTCTGCGCGGTCGAGTCGTCGAATGCGCTGTCGCCGTCGAGATCCCAGGCGTACCCGGCGATCGAGCCGTCGGGGTCGGACGAGCCGGAGCCGTTGAAGCTGACCGTCAACGGTGCCGGACCGCTCGTCGGGCTTGCCGTTGCGACGGCGATCGGCGGCTGATTGCCGGCGAAATAGTCGATCCGCCGGATCGCCCCTCCCCGACTCCGTCGACGCCGACGTCGACGTAGTAGAGCCGGCCGTCCGGCCCGAACCGGAGGTCGACGGGGAAAGAGGCCTCCTGCATGAACACGGTCACGGTCGCTGGGTTGGGAACACCGCCGGCGTCCGGGGTCATCGTCCAGATGCAATTGCGCGCGTAGTCGGCGAAGAACAGGGCGCCGGCATAGGACGCGGGATACGCACCACCTGTCGTCGGCGCGAAGGCGAGGCCCGAGATGGCCGAGCCCGAGCCCGTGGGACAGTTCTCCGTCGGCGAGATCTGCACGCCGTGGGTGTAGGCGAAGAAGGGCGGCGTCACCGCACCGGACTGCGCGTAGAGGTTCTCGCAGATCGCGAGATCCGCTGCGTCGAAGCCGCCCTGCCGGTTCGGTGCCCTCGTAGCACGGCCAGCCGAAGTTCTCGACGGTCGCATCCGTGGCGTTCGGCGCGCGAGTGATCTCCTCGCACGTCCCCGCGCCGACGTCTCCGATCCAGACGTCGCGCGTGCCCGGACGGATCGCCATCCGGTACGGGTTCCGCAGGCCGTAGGCGACGATGCGCCGCGCGTTCGGATCGGCGTTGCCGATCAAGGGGTTGTCCGCCAAGGCCTGCACCGGTGTTCTTGTCGACGCGGATCAGACGTCCCACCGAGGCCGACGGGATCGCCGGTCGTGCGGAGGTCCTGACTGCGGAGCCAGCCGCCTTCGGCCGTCGGCGGCGTCAGCGTCGCGCCGACGCCGCCCGGCGGATCGCCGCACGGATTGAGCGGGTTGCCCTCCTGGCCCCAGTCGTTGAAGGTGAAGCTCCCGCCCGCGCCGCCGGTCATGTAGAGCGCTCCGTCGCTCCCGAACTCGAGCCCGCCGACGGAGTCCCGTGGGGAACTGCTGGCACCAGTCCTCGATGAGCACGGTCTCGACGACGACCCGACGGCGTGCGCGGCTGCCAGCGGCGTGATGGGCCTGTACGCGAGCGGCCGACAGGGCCGCTCGCGTAGACGGCGACCTCGTCCACACGACCGGGGAGCAGGTAGTCGGCAGCGCGCTCGTTGGCTCCGTGCCGCAACGCGCAGCGGGCGCGCCGTGTTCGCCGCATAGGCGGACGCGGCGCTCCCGGCGAGAACGCCGTTCACGTACAGGCGCGCCGTCGTGCCGTCGTACGTCGCGACGAGATGCGTCCACGTGTTGAGCGCGATCGGCGGCCCGTACACACGTCCCCACTCCGCACCGCCCGTTCCCGACCCAGAACTGCCAGGTGTTGTCGGAGCGCCGCGTAGAGGATGAAGCCGCGTGTCGTTGCCGGCGAGCGTAGTCGCGGCTCGAGACGACAGCACGGATATCGTGCCCTCCCCGCCCGTGACGTACGCCCACGCCTCGACCGTGAACGAGGCAGGGTTCAGGGCCGCGTCGTACGGCACCTGGACGTGCTCCGAGGTTCCGTTGAACCCGACCGAGGTGTTCGCGCTTCCCGCGAGCGCACCGGCCGCGCCGAGCGTCGGTGTGTCGACGTAGGAGCCCGGTTCGGTTGTTGCCGCTCGCATCCGCTGCCGTCGTCCCCGCCGCCTCGCCAAGTCGCCAGTACGCCCGGGCGCGTCCGCCAGCACCGCCTGGTCGTACGCCGTGCTCGAGCCGCCACCGACTCGAGAGCCGCGACAGGCGACCGCTGATCACGCAGCCGTCGAGGTTCGGCCCTGGCGGGGTCGGGCAGCCGTCCGCGTCCGTGTCCGGCTGTCCCCACACGGGCGCGGTGCCGCCGATCGGCGCGTCGTGCGCGTACGAGACGTAGATGTCCTGAACGGTCGGGAACGACGGGTCGAGCGCCAGCCCCAGCAGGCCGCGGTCGTTGAAGCTGTGCACCTTCGTGCGGAGGTCGGCGTACACCGAAGGCGTCGTGTCGCGTGAGGCTGTCGAAGACCTTGACGATGCCCGCTCTTCTCGGCGACGAAGACGCGGCCGTCCGGCGAGAATCGCACGGCGGTGGGATTTGTGAGACCCGTGAAGACGACCGATCTCCTGGAAGCCGGGCGGGAGGGTGGCCGCGGCCGCACGCTCCGCCGTCACGGCACCGAAGAGCAGCCCGAGGAGAAGCGTCACGGCGACGACAAGGGCAACGCCAGACCGATCCCCTTCATGCCGGCACACGGCCGGCGTCCTACCCCATACCACCCGTTTCCCCCAGCTCCTCACCAGCTCGCTTCGAGCCCTCGCATGATTGTGGGTGACGATTCCCGATCCGTCAAAGGTTGGTCTCGAGCCCATCGAGCAACGCCGAGGCCACGAGCTCGACGTCCTCGTCGGTCATGTGCGGGAACAGCGGAAGCGTGACGATGCGGTCCGCGACGTCGTCGGTCACGGGCAGCAGGCGCTCCTGCCGGTAGAGCGTGAAGCGGTGGATCGGCGGGTAGTGGACGCTCGTCTGGATGCGCGCCTCGTGCATCCGGGCGCGGATCGCGTCGCGGTCGGCGCCGGCGGGCAGGACCGCCACGGCGAGGTGATGCGACGACGCGCGCTGCGCCTCGGCGCCCGCGAACGGCAGCGTGATCGACTCGACGCCGTCCAGGAGCGAGCGGTACCGGGCGGCATGCGATCGACGCGCGGCGTTCCCCTGCTCGAGGCGACCGAGCTGGACGGTCGCAAGCGCCGCCCGCACCTCGTCGAGCCGGAAGTTGAAGCCCGCGTCCACGACGTCGTAGGAGCTCGCGTGACCGCGGTGCCGCTGCCAGGTCAGGGTCGTCATCCCATGCGAGCGAAGCGAGCCGGACCCGAGCCGCGAGCTCGTCGTCGGACGTCACGACCATCCCGCCCTCGCCGACCGGGAGGTTCTTGTTCGAGAAGAAGCTGAAGCACCCGATCGCACCGACCGTCCCGAGCGGGCGGCCGTTCCACGTCCCACCGGGCGCATGCGCTGCGTCCTCGATCACCGCGATGCCCGCGTCCCTCTGCGATCGTCCAGGACGCCGTCGAGGTCGCACGCGAAGCCGCCGTAATGGAGGACGACGATCGCCTTCGTGCGCGGCCCGACCGCGCGCCGCGAGGTCGGCGACGTCGAGGTTGAGGTCCGTCGTCGCCGACGACGTCGCAGAAGACCGGCGTCGCGCCGACCCGGGCGACGGTGTTTGCCGCCGCGACGAAGTTGAGGGACGGCAGGACGACCTCGTCGCCCGGCCCACAGCCCATGGCGAGCAGCGCGAGATGCAGTGCGGCGGTCCCGTTCGAGACGGCGAGCGCGTGCGGCACACCCATGAACGCGGCGAACGCCCGCTCGAGCTCCGCCACGCGCGGGCCCATGCTCCACCACCCCGAGGCGAGCACGTCGCGCGCCGCGGTGAGGAGCTCCTCGTCGACCCGGATGTCGGAGAGCGGGACGCGCCAGGGAGCCTCGGTCACGGCCGCACGCGCCTCTCGCCCTCGCTCCGCACCGCCGTAGACTGCCGCGAATGACGGGCGTCACGGGTCGAGGAGATCTTGGTGTCCGGGCGGTCGTGCTCGCCGGCGGCCGTGGGCGCCGGCTCGAGCCGTACACCACCGTCCTCCCGAAGCCGCTGATGCCGCTCGGAGACCGCGCGATCGTCGAGGTCACCGTCGACCAGCTGGTGGAGTGCGGGATCGTCGACATCACGCTCTGCGTCGGCTACCTCGGGCACCTGATCGAAGCGGTGCTCAACGGCCGCGACCACGGCGCGCGGTTCTCGTACGTCTACGAGCCGGAGCCGCTCGGAACGGCGGGGCCGCTCCGCCTCGTCGAGGGGCTCGACAGCACGTTCCTCGCGATGAACGGCGACCTGCTGACCGACCTCGACCACCGCGCTCTCGTCACGGCGCATCGCGAGGCGGGGAACGTCGTGACCATCGCCGCCCACCGGCGCGTGCAGTCGATCGACTACGGCGTGCTCCACACCGACGGGACCGAGTCGCCGCGGCTGACGCGGTACGAGGAGAAGCCGGAGCTGCTCCTCGACGTCAGCATGGGCATCTACGTGATGGAGCCCGACGTCCTCGAGCACGTGCCCGCCGAGGGCTACTTCGACTTCCCGCAGCTCGTCGAGCGCCTCCTCGAGCGGGGCGCGCGTGTCGGCACCTACCCGTTCTCGGGCGCCTGGCTCGACATCGGGCGCCACGACGACTACGTCCGCGCGCTCGAGCTCATGACCGAGGAAGACGCGCTGGCGCGGGCGGGCGCCGACGAGCACTAGTTCCGGTACCTCTCGGCGAACGGGTCGTCGACCACGCCCGCCGCGAGCAGGGCGAGAACCTCGTCGATGCCACCGGGCACGTTCCGCGTCACTCCGAAGCCGAGCCGCTCGACGATCTTCGCGAACGACACGCGGTAGTCGCGGGGGTCTTCGAGCTTCTCCACCCGCTCGACCTGCATCGTCGGAACGCGCTCCTCGAGCAACTCGACGAGGTCCAGCTTGCGGAAGTTCTCACCGGTGTCGCCGACGTTGTAGACCTCGCCGCCGACTGTCTCCGGTTCGGCCTCGAGCACCGTCATCACGGCCCGCGCGGCGTCACGGACGTGGACGTACGGGCGCCAGAACTGCTCGCCGTACACGACGAGCTCGCCGGTGCGGACGGCGTCGCGCGCGAACTCGTTCACCGTGAGGTCGAACCGCATCCGCGGTGAAGGCCCGTAGACCGTGGCGAACCGCAGGCACGTCGTCGAGAGCCCGCTCCGACGATCGAGCGAGGATGTCGAGCTCGGCAGCGACCTTCGTCTCGGCGTAGAGCGACACCGGCCGGAGCTCCCCGTCCTCGGTCGCGTACGCCGCCGGGTCCTCGAGCTTGCCGTAGTTGCTGCACGTCGATGCGAACACGAATCTCGACGCGCCTGCGCCGATCGCCTCGTCGACGAGGGCGCGCGACGCCTCGAGGTTCACCGCCGTCGCCGCCTCCGGATCCCGCGCGCACGCGGGATCGCCGACGATCGCGGCGAGGTGGACGACCTCGCCGACGCCCCGTAGCGCGGTCGCCCGTGCCGCCGGGTCGCGGACGTCGCCCTTCACGAACTCGAAGCCGTCCCGGCCCCAGAGCGCGAGGAGCGAGCTGCCGTCGCCGACCGCGAGCGAGTCGAGCGCCCGGACGCGCCGCCCGCGATCCAGCAGATCGGCCACGAGCACCGAGCCGATGTACCCGGCCCCGCCGGTGACGAGGGTGACGGAGCCGTCCTGCGCCCGCATCATCCGGCTGCGTCCTCGTAGACCTTCTCGAGGCTCTCGGCGTACTCGGCCGCCGTGTGCCGCTCGGCGACCGACTGCCGGCCGCGTGAGGACAGCGTCGCCCACAGCTTCGCGTCGTCGTGGATCTCCCGCGCTGCGTCGGCGAGCGCGACGACGTCCTGCGGGACGACGCGGCCGCCGCCGGCGTCGGCGACGTACTCTCCGAGCCCCCCGTTCGCGTACGCGACCACCGGCGTCCCCGCCGCCATCGACTCGAGCGGGACGAGGGGGCCGGCGTCCTGGCAGCGTGAGGGGACGACCATGACCCGTGCGCCCTCCACGATCGACGCCAGCTCGGGGTCGGTGACGAACCCGGTGATCTCGAGGTTGTCCATCGACGCAGCCTCGGAGCGGGCCCACTCCTCGAGGTCGCCGGTGCCGACCATCGTCACCCGGACGTCGGGCAGCTTCCGTGCGAGCTCGACCACGTCGACCACCCCCTTCTCCGGCCGAAGTCGGCCGAGGAACAACACGCCGTCGCGCGCCGCGTAGCCCGGGGTGCGCGCACTGCTGTTCCGGACGGCGCTGACGAAGTTCGGGATGACGACGGACTCGATGCCGCGCCGCGCGTGGACGCGCTGGACGAAGCGTGAGACCGCAACGAAGGCCGAGACGCGGCCGACGTGCACGCGCCGGTGCAGCGGCACTGTCGCGGAGTTGAGGAGCTTGTGCCGGAGCCGCGGCTCGTCCCGGTCCCACCAGCCGCCGCGCACGTCGATCGGGCTCGCGCCGAGCATCTCGAAGTCGTGGAGCGTCTGCACGACCGACACGCCGCGGCGCGCGGCCACGACGACGGGCGCGACGGAGAGCTGCGGGTACAGCTTGTGCGTGTGCACTACGTCGGGCCGAAACTCGTCCACGAGCCGGTCCATCGCCATCGCGGCGTCCCCATTCCAGAGCGCGCTCCGGAACACCCGACCCTGTGCGAGAAGGCCGAGGTGGTCGCGCGAGGAGTGGGTCACGGTGCAGTCGACGAACATGCCCTCGTCCTCGAGGTTCGACGGAGACTCCGTCGAGAGGAATCGCACCTCGTGGCCGCGCTCACGGAGCGCCACGGCCAGGCCGAGCGCGTGCTGGTCGGCGCCTCCGGTGAGGTGCACGTACTTGTTGACGATGACAATCCTCATGCTGCGATACCTCCCCGCCGGACCGGACCACAGCACCGGATCGGGACGGCACCGTAGCAACGCCCGTCCGGACTCCCCCCGTCCCGAGCGGCCATTCCGACCGTAGGCGCGGGCGCCCAAGGGGTCAATCCGAGGGACCCCGCGTTTCGCCGCTATACCCCTTTCGGGTGACGGCGATCATTCCCGCGGTTCCGATGAAGGCGGGTATGACGCCGCCAGTCACGAGTCACAGGCTCGCCACTCCGCTTGCCGTCCTTCTCCTCTCATCCCTGATCGCCTTCACCGCTCTCGCAGGCGGAGCAGGGAAGTCCGAGGATTGTCACGGCAACTCCCCCAAGAAGCCGTGCCCCACGATCGAGCCCCTCGAGGGCGCGACCGTCCGCGGCACCGCTCTCATTCGCGCATCGGTCCAGGCCAACGTCACCGTCGCCGGAATCCTCTTCGAGCTCGACGGCAACCCGCTCGCCGTCGAGGACACCGTCGCACCGTACGAGCTCAACTGGGACACAACCAAGACGCCAAACGGCGACCATTCGCTGACGGCGACCGTGCGGTTGCCGGACGGCGGGACGTCGACCGGCCAGAACCAGGTCTCCGTCGACAACCCAGCGCCCGACACGACGGCCCCCGCAGCGCAGCTGACGGCACCCGCCTCGGCAGCGACCGTGAGCGGCTCCGTCGACGTCACCGCGAACGCGACCGACAACGTCGGCGTCGCCGGCGTCCAGTTCAAGCTCGACGGCGCCAACCTCGGTGGCGAGGACACGAGCGCGCCGTACGGCGCCACGTGGGACACGACCACGAGCAGCAACGCACAGCACACGCTCACCGCCGTCGCCCGCGACGCCGCCGGCAATACGACCACGACCAGCGCCACGAACGTCACGGTCAAGAACTCGACCTCGACGCCCACCGACACGACGCCGCCGACCGCGCAGCTGACCGCGCCCGCCGCGGGCACCACCATCACCGGCTCCGTCAACGTCAACGCCAACGCGACCGACAACGTCGGCGTCGCCGGCGTCCAGTTCAAGCTCGACGGCGTCAACCTCGGTGGCGAGGACACCAGCGCCCCCTACACGGTCGCCTGGGACAGCAAGACCGCCAGCAACGCACAGCACACGCTCACCGCCGTCGCCCGCGACGCCGCCGGCAACCGGACGACCGCGACCAACGTCACCGTCACCGTGAGCAACACGACAGCCGGTGACACGACGCCGCCGACCGCGCAGCTGACCGCGCCCGCCGCGGGCACCACCATCACCGGCTCCGTCAACGTCAACGCCAACGCGACCGACAACGTCGGCGTCGCCGGCGTCCAGTTCAAGCTCGACGGCGCCAACCTCGGTGGCGAGGACACCAGCGCCCCCTACACGGTCGCCTGGGACAGCAAGACCGCCAGCAACGCACAGCACACGCTCACCGCCGTCGCCCGCGACGCCGCCGGCAACACGGACGACCGCGACCAGCGTCACCGTCACCGTCGCGCAACACGACAGCCGGTGACACGACGCCGCCGACCGCGCAGCTGACCGCGCCCGCCGCGGGCGCCACCGTCACCGGCTCCGTCAACGTCAACGCCAACGCGACCGACAACGTCGGCGTCGCCGGCGTCCAGTTCAAGCTCGACGGCGCCAACCTCGGCGGCGAGGACACCAGCGCCCCCTACACGGTCGCCTGGGACACAACGACCGCCAGCAACGCACAGCACACGCTCACCGCCGTCGCCCGCGACGCCGCCGGCAACAGGATGACGGCGAACAATGTGACCGTGACGGTCAACAACGTCGCATCGCAGCCGCCGACGAGCAGCACGCTCCGCTGGCCGGCGCCCCAGCTCACGTCACCGCAGACGATCCTCATCCCGGAGCGCGGCGGCGAGACGTGGAATCCTCGAGGCGGGCAAGGACTACGTCGTCCGTTCGCAGACCGGCCGGCGACTACGGGCCTCTGCGGCTTCATCGGGCGGACGCAACATCGTTCTCGTCGGTGGCGAGCACATCATCGACGACACGTCCTCGACCGACTACCGGCAGCGCCGGCTGCTCGTACTTCCGCGACCAGACCGGGACGATCCACATCGAGGGATACCTCGGCACGCGGCCCCGGGCTGACAGAGGGGATCAACATCTGGGCGCCGGACGCGATCCTCCAGATCCAGAAGAGCCGGATCGAGAACCTCCACGAATGGACGCGAAGCAACCTCAGAGCATCCCGACCTGATCCAGACGTGGAGCGGGCCGCGGGAGATCCGGATCTGGCGCTTCACCGGCTACACCGACTACCAGGGCTTCCTTTTCATGCGCGAACGACGCGGCGGCAGTCGTATCCGGGCAAGGTCACGCTCGACGAAGTCAACATCCGGCCGCTGCCGAATCCCGCCTGGGGCGGCAAGGGGTACGGCATCGCCGCGATGTGGCTCCTCTCGCCCTCGACCGAGTACCGGCTCGTGCGCGTCTGGGTCGAGACCGGCTGGTGGAACGGCACCTACCACAAGGGCCTCAAGGACTCGCTCGGCTTCGCGACCCGAACGCCGACGCGCCGCTCTGGTCGTGGCAGGAGTTCCGAGCGAGCGGCACCGCGTACGGGCCGGAGGTACTCGCCCAGCCGGCGAACACGGGAACGTCGTACACGAACAAGCAGGGCGACTGGATCGAGTTCGTCCGGCCGAGCGACCGACAACATCTGGAACGGCGACGCGAGCGAGCCGCGGGCGGATCTACCAGGGCTCCCGTCCGGTGGCGACTTCGTCTCCGCCTCGTCGGTGGGGACGAGTACACGCCGTAGCTGCAGCGGACACCCGCTCCGGTCGGCGGGGCTCCGTGTCGCTCTGACCGCCCGGATACGGTGTCGCGCGCATGCAGGCGTCGCCGGAGCCCGCGGTCGGCCGTGTCGGAGCCCCGTCGCGAGGCGCGCGGCTCCTGCGGCTCGTCGCGGTCGTCGGCCTGGCGCTCGGCGCCGTCGGCGCCGCCGGGCTGAGCCTCGTCTCGTACGAGACGCTCCGCGAGCGCGTCGACCGCTTCGCGGTCGAGGGCGAAGCCGGGATCACCGCCGACGAGTTCGATCTCGTCGTCCTCCGGCTCCGGCTCCTCGCCGTCGTCGCTCGTCGCGGGCGCGGTGCTTCTCGTCCGCTTCGGCGCCAGGGTCGACGAGCTGACCGGCCGCGTCCTCTCGGACTGGTCCGACGCGCTGCGGACGGCGCCTCGCCGCGGTGTCGCGCTGCTCCGCGCGCAGACGATCCTCGTCCTCGTGGCCGCCGCAGCGGTGCTGGTCGTCGCGGCCGCGCTCCGCATCGCGTTCCTCGACGTCCCCCTGCGCTACGACGAGGCGACGACGTACGTGAACTTCGTCTCCGACCCGCTCTACGTCTCGCTCTCCGACTACTCGACGCCGAACAACCACCCGCTCCACACGGCGCTCGCGAAGGTCGCGGTGACCGTCTTCGGCAGCTCGCCCACGGCGATCAGGCTCCCGGCGCTTCTCGCCGGGCTGGCGCTCGTGCCGGCGGTGCTCGCGCTCGGGTGGATGCTCTACGGCCGGACGGCGGGGCTCGTGGCGGCAGCGTTCACCGCCGTCTCGTCGACCCTCGTCGAGTACTCGACGAACGCGCGCGGCTACACGCTCGTCGCGCTTTTCACCGCCACCGGGCTGCTGGCCGCGGGCCGCATCCTGTCCGGCGGCGGCGCCGGGGCGTGGGCGGCGCTCGTCGCCTCGGGGGCGCTCGGAGCGCTTCGCCGTGCCCGTCATGCTCTACGCGTTCGGCGGGATCCTCGTCTGGCTCGCGGTTTCGTGGCTCCTCGCGGGACGCGCCTGGGGCGTGCTCTGGAGACGGCTGGCGCTCTGCATCGGCTCGACCGGAGTGCTCACCGTCCTCCTCTACGCGCCGATCCTCGTCGCCTCCGGCCCGACCTCGCTGGCGTCGAACGAGTTCGTCGAGTCGCGATCGTGGAGCGCGTTCGCCGACGGCATCCCGGACCACCTCGCCGAAACGGCGGAGGTATGGGCGCGTGACCTGCCGTCTGCCGTCGGCGTGCTCCTCGGCCTCGTCCTGCTCCTCTCGCTGATCCTCACGCCGCGGCTCAGCCGATTTCCCTTCCCACCGCTCGCCGGGCTCGCGGCGTGGGCGATCCCCGTCGTCCTGGCGCAGCGCGTGGTGCCGTACACGCGCGTCTGGCTGTTCGCGCTGCCGGTCGCGATCGTGACGGTGTCCGGCGCCCTCGCTCCCCTCCTCGACCGCGCGCGGCGGTTCCAGGCGCCGGAGCTCGCCACGGCGCTGGTCCTCGCAGGGGGCGCGGCGTTCGTCCTCGGCGAGGACACGGTCAGGACGTCGCGTGAGACCGGCGCACTCCTCGATGCCGAGCCGGTGGCGAGCACGCTCGCCGCGATGCTGCGACCCGGCGACACGATCGTCGCCACGGGCTCCGACACGATCCTCCAGTACTACCTCGAGCGCCGGGGCGTCGACGGCGCTCCGCTCTACGACACCGACCGGGGCGAGCGCGTCTTCATCGTCGTCAACACGCTCGGCGGGCAGACACTCGGCGACCTCGTCGCGGAGTCCGGCCTCGAAGCCGGCTCCGAGCCCACACTCGTCCGCTCGTGGCCCTCGGCGGAGCTCTACGTCGTGCGTACCGGGAGCTGATCGAGGCGGCGAAGGAGCCCGGCGCGCACCGCCGCGAGCGTCGCCAGCCAGCCGACCAGCGGAACGATCGGAGCGAGCATCCGTGGGTACGCCGCGACGAGCAGGTGCATCAGGAACGCGACGACGGCAAGGCAAGCGAACGGGCCGGTCTCGGGCGGCAGGCCGCCGCGTCGCGGGACGAGGACGACCGCTGCGAAGACGACCGCGGCCACGAGCGCGATCCCGGACGCCGCGTAGAGCAGGTCGTTCGCCTTCCAGGCCGAGTCGCTGTACGGCCGGTTCAGCAGCATCCGCGACAGGTTGGCGCCGACGTTGCCGGCGTAGGCGACCGGATGATCGAGGATGTTCTCCACCGCCTTCCGCTCGATCCGCTCGTTCTGCTCGGCCAGCGTCAGGCCGCGGAGGCTCGTGAAGAACGGACGGTGCGACGCAAGCCGGGGATCTGTGAGGACGTCGTCGGCCTGCCGCCAGTCCCCTGCGTCCCCCGGATAGGGCGAGGCCATCCAGTAGAGGGACAACGCACCCGAGTTCCCCCAGACGAGCGGGCGGTCCGTCTTCGCGTACGTGTACGCGAGCCAGGGCAGGCAGAGGACGAGTGCCGCTGCCGTCACCGCCACGACTCGGGACGCGACGCGGCCGCGGCGGAGCGCCCACCACACCACACCGCCGACGAGCATCACCGTGAGCACCCATCCGTACGCGACGCGGGTGAGCGCGAGCCCCGCCAGCCCGCCCGCGGCGAGCGCGAAGCTCCACGCCGTCGGCTTCGCGAGATGCCGAGCGAGCCCGAGCATCGCGGCGGCCACGCAGAGGACGGCGAGTGGCTCGCTGTGGACGTTGGACAGCAGCGGCCAGAACGGCGGGTAGAGGCCGATCGCGTAGGTCGACGCGAGCGCGACGCGCGGCCCGAAGCGGTCGCGCGCGAGGACGTAGACGAGCAGCATCGCGGCGAAGAGAAAGACAGGCCCGGAGAGGCGGACGACCTCGATCGGCGCGTCGAGCGCGGCCAGCGGCGTCAGGGCGAGCGGCAGCCCCGGGCCGAACCAGAGGTCCGGGCTCGAGGGATCGGTGTCGAGCAACGCGTCGTCATCGCCCGTGACGTACGTGCCGTGCGTGATCCGCTCGGCGAGCTCGCGGTACCCGGCCTCGTCGTCCGGGTGCGCGGGGAAGAGCGCGAGCGCGGCGAGGTAGACCGCGAGCAGCGGAGCGAGCCGCGCGAGCTCGCGCACGCTCACGCCGAGGTCGACCTCATGCAGCCCTGCTGCGCAGCACTGCCTCGCCCGCCGCGCGGCCGCTCACCATCGCGTGATCCATGTTCAGATATCCCCACTCGCCGAAGCGACCCGCCGTCCAGACGCGCTGCTCCTCGAGCCAGCCCCGGATCTCGTCCGTGTTGCGCCGATGCTCGAGGTCGTAGATGACGTATGCAGGCGAGATCTCCTCGGCGTGCACGAGGTCGAGGTCGTCGTCCGGGATCAGGATCTTCGCGCGTCGCAGCGCGGTCAGGGTCTGCTCGATGATCGCCTCGGGGTCGAGCGGCCGGCCGCGCGAGTAGGCGACCTCGACCGAGACGGAGCTCTTGCCCTCCGGGACGTTGTGGGGGCTGAAGTTGCCGGGGAACGAGAGCCGGTGGAACGGATACGCGTCCTCGTAGAAGTAGACCCAGTGGGCGTCGGAGAGCGACGGACGGTTCACGCCGACGTTCACGTTGAAGATCCCCTGGTACTGCAGCCGGCCGCACAGGTCGACGATCCGCGGCGGGAGGTCGACGAACCAGTCGGGGAGCATGTTGAGCGGCAGGGTGAAGACCATGTCGTCGAACGCGAACTCGTCCCCGTCCGCGCAGGTGACGACGCGCCGCGCGAGGTCGATGCGGCGCACGTCGCGGCCCGTCTCGATCCCCCGGACGCGCTCGGCGAGCGCCGTCGGCAGGGCCTCGATCCCGCCGCGCCACGGGTACCAGAACTGCGCGGTTGCGCCGATCTGCTCGACGTCGTCGGTGAGTGCGCCGAGGATGATCCGCTCCACGTCCGGGGTCGGCACACGCCTGCCGATCCAGTCGAAGTCCATCGTGCTCGGCTCGACAGTCCAGATCTTCCGGGCGTACGGGATCATCAGCCGGTCGGAGATCGCGTCGCCGAACGTGCCGCGCATCCACTCCTCGTAGTTCGTCGGCGCGAACTCGCCGCGGGCGCGCGCCTCGACGGCCTGCAGGAGCCCGACGAGGCAGTCGCGGACGACGGGGACGGGAAGCCCGTGCAGGTGGGCCTGGAACGGGAACCGCGTGTGGATGTCCGGCTCCTCGTGGTAGATGAGCGCGCGCCGCTCCTGCGAGCGGAGGTTGTCGCCCAGCAGGTCGCGGATCAGCGCCTCCATCGAGGGATCCGCCGTGAACAGGATGTGCGGCCCGTAGTCGAAGACGTAGCCGTCGCGCGAAACCGACGACGCGTGGCCACCGGCTCGGTCGCCGCGCTCGAGCACGATCCAGTCGTCCTCACCGGCCTGCTGCACGGTCATCGCGGCCATGAGGCCTGCGAGCCCTCCGCCGAGCACGACATTCCGCACTTCACCCATGCCCGTTCGCTCCCTCGAGATGCCGTCGACTGCTCATCGCGCCACGAAGCCCTTCCGACGCAGGCGGCGTCCCCGGGACGGGCGGCGCGAAGGGTACCCCGCCTCTCGGAGGTCGCGAGGGAGGAGGGCGTCTCGTTGACGGTGAAAAGGCGGCCGATACAGTGATGAGAAGACACTCCGGGCTCGAGCCGCACCCGGAGCTTCCCTCGGAGACGCGATGACGAAGAGCGATCGAAGCGCGACCTCCGGGCTCGTACGGCTCGGTGGGGTGTTCACCAGACGCCGCTGGGTGTGGCTGCCGTTCGTCATCGTCACGCCTCTCATCGTCTTCTTCTCGACCCGCAGCGATCCCCCGTCCTACTCGTCGTCGGCCCAGGTCTTCCTCAACCTGCAGAACCAGCTCTACGGCGGCGTCGGCGACCCGACCGTCTGGGAGCCCTACCGGACGATGGACACACAGATCCGGCTCGCGACCCTGCCGATCATCGGCTACGAGGTCGCCGAGGCGCTCGAGCTCCGCGACCGTGACGGAGGCGCCGTCGGCGCCCGGACGTCGGTCGCCTCTCTGGGCGACACGGACATCATCCGGTTCACGACGACCGACCCGAGCCCGGTCATGGCCCGCCGGATCGCGACCGAGTATGCGCGCCAGTACGTCGCCTTCCGGCAGGAGTTCGACACCGCGACGCTGAGCCGCACGATCGCGGGCCTCGACCGCGAGCTGCGACGGCTCGCGCGCGCCGGCGAGAAGGGCGGTGCGGCGTACGAGGACGTGCGGTCGAAGCGCCGTCAGCTCGCGACCGCCGTCGACCTCCAGCGTGGCAACACCATCCTCGTGCGCGAGGCAGACACCGCGTCGAAGGTCGCCCCGCCCTGGCGGCGCGACGCCCTGGAGGCGCTCGTCTTCGCGCTCATCGCCGGCCTCGGGCTCGCGTACGTCATCGACGTGCTCGACCGCCGGCTGCGGACGTCCCAGGACATCGCCGAAGCGCTCGGCGGCAGGCTGCTCGCGACCGTCCCGCTCCCTCGCCGGCCGATTCTCCGACGTGGTGCCCCGGCGTCACTCGTCACGCGGACGGCACCGGAGAGCGAGGCGGAGGGGATCCGCCACCTTCGCCAGAGCCTCGAGCTCGCCTCGTCGCCGTCGCTGTCGGGCGTCCTGCTCGTCACGAGCGCCGCGGCGACCGGCACGAAGGAGCCCGTGGCCGCACGACTCGGCCTCACACTCGCACGCGGCGGCGCGTCGGTCGCCGTCGTCGACGTCGATCTTCGCGGACCGACGCTCCACCGGTTGTTCGGCGTGCCCGCCGCGCCCGGCGTGACCGACTTCCTCCGGGGCGCTCCGCTCCGGGAGGTCAGCCATCCGGTCTCCGTGGACCGCCCGGAGGAGAAGCGGCTCGTCTCGCTCGGCGCGCCGCCGCCCGCTCCCGCCGAGGCACGTGGTCGGCTCGAGATCGTTCCCTCCGGCGTCGTGGACGCCGAGTCCACGGAAGCGCTCACCGGGCTCGCCGCCCGCGACCTCGTCGAGGCGCTCCGTGAGCGAACGGATCTCGTCCTGCTCGAGGGGCCGCCCCTGATGACGTCGAGCGACGCGCTGCTCCTTGCGCGTCACGCCGACGGGCTCGTGCTCGTCGCAGGGGCAGGCACGGTGACCCACGGCAGCAGCAACGAGGTCGTCCAGGCGGTCAAGCGCGTCGGGACGCCGGTGCTCGGCGTCGTCGTCACCGAGCGCCTCCGCCGGCGCACCCCACGCCTCGCCCAGCGTTCCCGCCGTCCCGTGCCTCGCCACGCATGATGGAAAACCGGCAGACACCTCAGCTCGACGAGCACGACGGCGCGCATCGGGGGCCGTCGTGGGTCAGGGCGTGGCTCGGCGACAGCTCGATGATGCTCGTCGCGCAGGTGCTCACCGTCCTCGCGACGTCGGTCGCCGCGATCTCGGTCGCGCGGATCCTCGAGCCGGGCGATTGGGGCATCTTCTCCGCCTTTCTCGGCTTGAGCCTCGCGCTCGCGATCGTGGCGGACTTCGGGCTCGCGACGTGGCTCCTCCGCGAGTTCTCGAGGCTCGCGGCGAGCAGCGCGTCCGACCCCCGCACCGTGGTCGGCCGGTCGATCTCGGGCGCGCTGATCGTCAACGTCGCGATCGCCGTGCCCCTGTGGACCGGCGCGCTCATCTGGGGTGCTGTCGCGCGCCCCGAGATCGCGACGCTCCTCACGCTCCTCGCGCTGCTCGCGTACGGGACGATGACCGCCTCCGGCAGCGCGATGGAGACGTACCTCCGGTCGCTCCGGCAAGTGCGGCTCGTCGTCGGCGTCTCGATTCTCGAGAAGTCGCTCCTCCTCGCGGCGCTGCTCGTCGTCGCGCTGATCGACGGCGGCCTCGTCGGCATCGGGATCGCCTACCTCGCCGCCGGGCTGACGCGGATCGGCCTCGACGCGTTCATCGTCTTCCACCGCCGGCGCATCCCGGCACGGCGACCGCGTCGGCGTGAGCTCCGCTACATCGTCACCTCGAGCGCACCCTTCGCGGTGACGTCCGGCTCGCTGAACGTCATCCCACGCCTCGACACCTTCCTCCTCGTTACGGTTTCGACGTCGGCCGCGGCGTGGTTCGCGGTCGGCGACCGGATCCTCGGGCCGGCGCTGCTGATCCCCGCAACGCTCGGCAGCACGCTCTACCCTTTCCTCGCCGGCACACAGGCGCGCCGGACACCGCCCTGGAAGCTCTCCGTCGCGATGGGTGGGGCCGGGCTCGCGCTCGCGCTGATCGGCGTGCTGCTCTCGCCGGTCGTCATCCCCTTGCTGTTCGGCTCGGCGTACGACGACTCCGTGCCCGTCGCGCAGATCATGCTCTTCCTCCTCCCGATCGTGTACGCGACGAGCCCGCTGCTCGTGTCGGCGTACTCGAGCGGCGTCGAGCGGCGGCTCGTCGCCCCCACCCTCGCGATCGCGCTGTTCGGGTCCGTTGCCATCCTCGTGGGCCAGTGGTTGGGGGGCCCAGAGGGCGCCGCCGGCGGGCTGCTCCTCCGCTCGCTCCTCTTCCTCCTCTTCGTCGGCTCCGTCGCGATCAACGCCGCCGGCAGCGTCGGAGCGGGCGAGCCCCGGGCCATCGGCGACCCCTCGACGACATGACGACCAATGCCCTCAGAGTCCCGCCCGTCGCCGGCATTGCGTCCCGCGCTCCCGCATGGCTGACCGCGATCGCTTCGGGGCTCCTCGCGTGCGGGCTCGCATGGCTGATCCTCAACCGGCCGACGCTCGCGGCCGTCGTCGTGCTGCCGTTCGCTGCCCTCCCACTCGTGCTCAGCGGCCGGGTTCGCGCGATCGTGTTCGTCTTCGGCTCCCTGGCCGTGTTCCAGAGCTCCGACGAGCTGACCGCGCAGAAGATGCTCTTCTTCGCGGCCGTCGCGGTCTCGATCGGCGTCGTACTCACGCGCTTGCCGCAGCTCGTCCACACCTCGGCCTACCACGACCTGCTCCCGCTCCTGCGCGCCTCTGTCGTGCTGTTTGGCCTGATCGTCGTGTCGTTCCTCGTGTCGTACGCGAACGACGTGCCGCAGAAGCCGTGGTTGCGCGACGTGGCACCGTACGTCGCTCGTCGCGTGCGCGCCGATCTTCGCCCTTGACGCTCAATCGAGCTTCACGAAGCGAGGGCTTCAACGGCTCGTCGTCGTTGCCGGCCTTCTCGGAGCGCTCGCGTTCACGGTCGTCTGGCTCACGAACCGGATGATCGCCGACCTGAGCTTCATCCCCATCGGGCTCGGGACGATGCTGCTGCCCGCAGCCGGGTTTGCGTACGCGATGAGCGTCTTCCTCGATGGCGGCCGTGCACGCCTCGGCTGGCTGGTGATCGCCTCGGCGATCCCCGCGATGATGCTCACGACCGGCACCCGTACGACCTTGCTCCTCGCCGTCGCACCCCTGGCGATCGTCTTCGGGGGACGACGACGGTTTGCGGGCCGCTCGTTCCGCCTGCTCATCGCCGTTCCGCTGGTCGTCGTGCTAGGGCTCGCAACGATCCAGGGAGTGGTGGCCGTGACAGGAGGCGACCGCGACGTCCTCGCGAAGCGCTTCAGCCTGTTCTCGCAGATCGGCGAGAGCAGCGACCAGAGCTACCAGGATCGCGTCTCCCAGACGAATGCCGCCTGGGCACTCTTCCGCTCCTCGCCTGTCGTCGGTGTCGGTCCCGGATCGGAAATCGCCTGGAGCGACAGCTTCGGTCGCCCTCACCTGTCGCCCAACGTCGATTCTCCGGTGTCGTTCCTGACGAAGTACGGCGCTCTGGGCCTCGTCGCTCTCGGTTTCCTCGTCGCCGGATACATCGGCACCTTGCGGCGACTGCGCGCGCGCACCGGGCAGCGGACGATCGCTCAGTATGCGTTGATCGGCTTCGCAGCGACGTTCGTCGCGTGGTCGATGCTCGTCAACTCGCTCGAGGACAAGGGCCTTGCGATCGGGCTTACGGTCCTGCTTGCGCTCGCTGCCCGCGAGGCGTCGGAATATCGCCGGCCGGACAGCTACTCGTGACCCGCAGCCTGAGTGCCGTCGAGCTCGCCGATGGGCATCGCGCGTCGACGCATCGCGACCTGCCGACGGAGGAGCGTCAATCGCCGGGGCCGTCGCACATCGAGAGCCGCTGTGTCGTACGCAGCGCGGAAGAGCCCCACACCCATGAACCGGGCGGCGATCCGATACACCGCCGAGACCCGACCCTGTCGGCGCCAGTCGGGCAGGCCGTGCTCACGCCCCAACCGATCGCGGTCCCGATCGCCGACGTCCTCCATCGTGTAGCTCTTCCGCGTCGAGTGGTGTCGGTCGATCGCGACGATGTGCGGCAGGCGCGCGAACCTGGACCCACGGCGCCAGAGACGCACCCACAGCTCACGATCCATCGTGAAGTCGTAGCTCTCGTCCAGCAACACGTCCTCGACTGCGGAGCGACGGATCAGGGCTGCGGGCTGGATCACGAAGTTCGTCCGACGATGGAGCCACTCGTGGAAGGGAGGCACCCACAGCAGCTGGATGAGCTCGCCGTCCGCCGCGACGAGGGCCGCATGCCCGTAGACGACGTCGACGCTCGGGTTGCGTCCGAACACGTCCACCGCGGCCTCGATTGCGCGACGGTCGAAGTACGCGTCATCCGAGTTGAGCCAGCCGAGGATCTCCCCTCGGCTCCGCCGCATCGCGAGGTTGACGGCGTTCGCCTGCCCCTTGTCCGGCTCGCTGACCCACTGAACGGAGTCGGGTGCGTCGCGGAGCACGTCCAGGGTGTCGTCCGTCGAGCCTCCGTCCCAGACGATGTGCTCGACCTGGGGATACGTCTGCTCCCGAACCGACCGGATGCAGTCGCCGATGAACCGTCCCTGATTGAACGACGGCGTCAGGACGGAGACCATGGGTAGCGACGAGCCCGCCGGCACGACCGGAGTATCGCAGCGCGTCGATCTTGACTGGGGCGCTTCGGTCGCGCTTCTCCAGGCCACGGTTCCCGACTACCGCGTCCCGGCGTTCGAGGCGCTCGGGCACCGGCTGTCGAAGCAGTTGATCGTCGTCTGCGGCGACGAGGATTTCAGCCCGAGCGTGAAGCTCGGTCCCGGACTCTCATGCCACGTGCCGGTCACGAACATGTTCTTCGCCGGACGCCGCTTTCTCTGGCAATGGGGAACCGTCCGCCGGATGACGAAGCCGAGGGCAGCGATCCTGGAGCTCAACCCGCGCATCCTGAACACCTGGTTCATCCTCGTCGCGCGGCGTGCGCGCGGCCGACGGAGCGTGCTCTTCGGCCACGCGTGGCCGCGTCGTGGCCGTGACGCCCGCTCCGACGGCATCCGCCACGTGATGCGGCGTCTCGCTCAAGCGATCGTCGTGTACACGGACTCCGAGGCAGCGGCGCTCGCTCGGCGAATGCCGGGTCACGAGGTCGTCTCCGCGCCGAACGCGCTCTATCCACGCGCTCTCGCCGTCCACGATCTCCAACGTCGCCTCGGACGCGACGTCATCGTCGTCGGCAGGCTCGTCGACACGAAGAAGCCGACGCTCGTCGTCGATGCATTCGCCGAAGCCGTCCATGCCCTTCCGGAGGACGCGCGACTCGTGTTCGTCGGTGACGGCCCGCTTACGTGACGCGGTCCAGGATCGCGCGCGGGCATCCGGCCTCGAGGATCGCGTCGAGCTCGCCGGGCACGTGGCCGACTTCCACCAGCTGCGCGTGCTCTACGCGCGCGCGCTCGTGAGTGTTGCTCCGGGGCAGGTAGGCCTCTCGCTCACCCAGAGCCTCTGGTTCGGCGTTCCCGCTCTCCTTCCGAACGACGAGCTGCACGGGCCTGAGATCGAAGCGGCTGAGCCGGGTCACAACACCGCCTTCTTCGACTCCGATTCGCCCGCGGCTCTCGGTCGCGCCATTCTCGACTTCTATGCCGAGCGCGATGAGTGGCTCGCGCGCGCCCCCGCGATCGCTTCGGCCTGCGTCGAGCGGTACTCGCTCGAGGCGATGGTGGACGCGATCGTCGACGTCGTCGAGGCGCGATGACGACCTCCTGGATCCTGATCGCGGGATGCGGCGTCGTCACCGCGCTCCCGATCGTGACGCGCGCGCTCCAGCGCCGCCTCGATCCGTTCGAGCCGATCGTGCTCTTCTCGCTCGCGTGGGCCGTGATGTTCGTCCTGCGCCCGTCGGTGATGATCGCCGACGGATCGTTCGGCTTCTGGGGAGTCGACCTGCGCGACACGCTCCCCCTTGCCCTGTTCCTCGGACTGGTGGGCGCGGTGGCTTTCGTCTGCGGATACGAGCTGCGGGCGGGGGCGTCGCTCGCCCGTCGCCTTCCAACCCCCGGCGACCTCGACACTCGCGCGACGGCCGTGTCCGCGATCTTCGTCGCGGCGCGTCGGGATCGTCTTCTTCGTCGTGCTCCTCCCGGCCTCCGACCCCCGCGAGTCCCTGCGACGTCGTGCTCGGCGGCCGCGACGAGGCGCTCGGGGAGGTACTCGCAGACTCGTCGACATACGTCTTCTATGCGTCGTGGGTGCTCGTCCCCGCGTCGCTGGTGCTGGCCGGCGTCGCGTTGCGGGAACGGCGACCCGTGTACTGGGCCCTCGCCGGCGTCGTCCTCGGCGTCGCGCTCCTGCGCACGGTGCCTCTCGGGAGCCGCCTGGCGCTGCTCCCGCTCCTCGGCGGCCTGCTCGTCCTGTGGTACGTCCGCCAGGGGCGGCGACCGTCCGTGCGGTCGGTCGCGCTGCTCGCCGCTCGCCGCGGTCTGCCTCTCCTACGTGATGGTCGTCGTCCGCGACCCGGGGCGCCGTGGAGACCTCTCCGGCGAGGTGCGCCGCGTCGTCGAGCGGCCGCACGCGATCCTCTACCCGCTCACCGGCGGAGAGGACGCCGAGATGGCGCCCGCGCTCGCTGGCGCGCTCACGGCCATCCCCGACGAGCTCGGGTATCGCTTCGGCGCCGCGACCCTCGGCGACCTCGTGACGCGACCGATTCCCCGTGAGCTCTGGGCAGGCAAGCCGCTGCCCGCCCGAGACCAGGTGATCGAGCAGGTCTGGCCGCAGTTCTACCCCGGCCTCAACCCGACGTTCACGCCGATCCTCGCCTTCTACCGCGACCTCTCCGTGGCCGGGGTCGTGATCGGGATGGCGCTTCTCGGGCTCGCCGCCCGCGTGCTGTACGCGTGGTTCCGCGCCCGATCCGACTCGTTCGCGGCTCAGCTCCTGTTCGCAGCGACCGTCTGGTTCACCGTGATCGCGATTCGCAACGATCCCGTCGACACGGTCGTCTTCGCCCTCTTCCTCGTCGCGCCGGTAATCGCGATCGTCGCCGTCTCGGGCGACACCGGCCGCCTCGCGAACGCGCTTCGCCGCGCGTCGTCGGAGCCGGAGCACGCGCGCCCGACGCGGTCCGCGACGCACGACACGGCACCGCTCTGAGCGCCGTGTTCGGCAGGGTTGATGCCCGTTGCGAGGTGGCTACAGTGCGACGGAGCCCCGGCTCGCCCGAGCATAGGCCGAGCCCCGCCCGGGCTCCGGGGACCGGATCGAGATGAGCAACGCGGCGCCCGTGACACTCCTCCCCAAGCCGTCCCCGGACAAGCCGGAGCCCGGCCTGGGGCTCGAGATCCTCGTCTTCTCGTCGTACTACTGGCCCGAGACGTCCGGCAATGCCCCCTACGTCACGGGACTCGCCGAGCACCTCGCCGCCGTAGGGCATCGCGTCCGGCTCGTCACGGGGTTCCCCCACTACCCGGAATGGCGCTCTACGGCGAACGGCGCGCTGGCGCGGAGCGAGAGTCGGAACGGAGTCGAGATCCATCGCCGCTGGCACTACGTGCCGCGCGCCCAGTCCGCGCTGACCCGTGCGATCTACGAGGCGACGCTCGGCGCATCCGGCCTCACCGGCATGCCTCGTCGGGCGCCGGACGTGATCCTCGCCGTCAGCCCGACGCTCGCCGCGCTGACGCTCGCACGGACTGCGGCCACCCTCTACCGGCGGCCGTACGGCCTCGTGTTCCAGGACCTGCAGGGCCCGGGCGCCGAGCAGAGCGGTGTTTCCGGCGGCGCCCGTATCGCGCGATTTGTCCAGCTCGCGGAGCTCACGGGGGCCCGCCGCGCAGCCGCCGTCGGGATCATCGCCGAGGGCTTCCGGTCGTACTTCCTCGATCACGGCGTCGACCCCGCCAAGATCCACCGGCTGCGGAACTGGTCGCAGGGGCCCGAGCCATCCGAGTCGGTCGCGGCCGCGCGAGCGCGGCTCGGCTGGGCGGACGGCGAGTTCATCTGCCTCCACGCAGGCAACATGGGTCACAAGCAGGGACTCGAGAACGTCCTCGACGCCGCGGCTCTGATCGACGACGCGTCGGTGCGCATCGTCCTTGCCGGGAACGGCAACGCGCACGACGCTCTGGTCCGCCGCGCGAAGACGCTCGGTGTCGCGAACGTGACGTTCCTCCCGCCCCAGCCGGCCGGGGAGTACGAGGCGATGTTGCGGGCCGCAGACGTCCTCCTCGTGAACCAGCGCGCATCGGTCGGGGAGATGTCCCTCGCAAGCAAGCTGACCTCGTACTTCGCCGCCGGGAGACCGGTGATCGGCGCGGTCGCGGCGGAGAGCGAGACGGCGAGGGAGCTCGAGCTCGCAGGAGGGGGGGTGACCGTCCCGCCCGAGGACCCGGCCGCGCTGGCCGAGGCGCTCGCCTGGGCACGCGCGCACGCCGACGAGACCGACGCCCTCGGCGCCCGGGGCAGCGCGTACGCGGACGCGCACCTCTCGATCGACTCCGTGATGCGAGGCTACGACGAGCTTGTGGAGGCGGTGCGGGCGAACGGCGCGCCGACGCGCACGCGAACGCGAACGTCCGCCACGCCGTCGAAGCCACGGACGACTGCGGCCGTCGAGGCCGAGGTGGACGAGGCAACGGCAGATCACGGCCTCATCCCCGCCATCTCGCCGCTCAGCGATCCCAGCGTCGCACTCTCGTGCGTGATCGTGACCTACCGCTCTCGTTCGACGCTCGACGCCTGCCTGCGATCGCTCGAGGCCGAACGCGAGCACGTTGCGCTCGAGGTGATCGTCGTCGACAACGCCTCGCACGACGGAACGGTGGAACTCATTGAGGAGCGCTACCCGTGGGTGGCTACTGTCGAGAAGCGGACGAATACGGGGTTCGCCCACGCCGCTAACCGGGCGATCTCCCAGGCTCGCGGCCGCCACATCCTTCTGCTCAACCCGGACACGGTGGTCTCACCGGGCTCGCTCCAGGCGACGATCGCGGAGCTCGAGCGCAACCCTGACGTCGCCGTCCTCGGCTGCAAGCTCGTCAAGCCCGACGGGACCTTCGACCACGCCTGCAAGCGAGGCCTGCCGACCGTCAGCTCGGCACTGTTCTATGTCCTCGCGCTCCACCGCGTGTTCCCGCGCAGCCGCAGGATTGCGGCCTACACGGCTGGACACCTCGGAGAGGATGTCGCCGGGATCGTGGACGCCGTCAACGGCGCGTTCATGCTCATCCGCCGCGAGGCCGCGGCGGACGTCGGTGGCCTCGACGAGCGGTTCTGGCTGTACGGCGAGGATCTCGACTGGTGCCAGCGCTTCGGGGAAAAGGGCTGGCGGACGCTCTACTGGCCGGCCGTCGAGGTGATTCACGTGAAGGGGGCGAGCGGGCGACGCGACCGCTCGCCGAGGACGAACTTCGCGTTCCACCGGAGCATGTGGCTCTATTTCGACAAGCACCTTGCGCCCCGGCACTCGCCGGCCGTGCGGGCCGTGGTGTGGGCCGGCATCTGGGCACGGTTCGTCACGGCGGTCAGCGCGAACGCCGTGCGGGGCGCAGTCAACCGCAGGCCGCCGAGCCGCGTCGGCGGCGAAAGCGACGCTGAACTTGCCCGCGATGCCGCACCGCGGTAGCAACGTGCACGTACCCCCGCCGGGCTTCCTTCGGCTCCTCACCGTCTTCCACGAGACGCACGTCCTCGGTGCGAGCACATCGGTGCTTCGCGTCGTCGACGAGCTCGGACGGTACGGCTGGAGCGTGAGCGGGTGGTGCCCTGGGAGCGGGCCGTTGCTCGAAGCTGCGACGCGGCAACTGACGCTCGTGCGATCGGCCGACAGGCCGATCGCGTTCAGCCGTCGTGGCTGGTCGGAGCCCCCCGGCTGGCGTCGGCGCGCACGCACCACTCCCGCATACCTTCGCGCGTTTCGTCAAGCGCTCCTCCTCGTACGGCCGCACGTCGTGCACGTCAACACCCTGCTGGGCCTGCCGGAGGCGCTCGTCGCCCGATCGTGCGGCCTCCCTGTCGTCCTGCAGGCACATGAGCTGCCGTCGCCGAGCGCCAAGCGAACGGTGACGCTCCGCGCCGCCGCGGCCGCCGCGGACGTGCTCGTCGCCGTGTCGGACGCCGTCGCGGCCATGCTCCGATCTCACGCCGGTCGCACGCCCGTCGTCACGGTGCGCAACGGCGTCCCGTACGTGGAGTCAGCCGGCCGGGACCGGCGGGACGAGTTCACGGTCGGAACGGTCGCGACGATCTCCCGGGTCAAGGGCACAGACCTCTTCCTCGACGCATCGGCACTGGTGCTCGCCGAGCGCCCAGCGACGCGATTCGAGCACGTGGGGCAGGCGGACCTCCACCGCGATTCCGGTCTCGACGACGACGTCGCGCACCGCCTCCGAGACCTCCCCCCGGATGCGGTGACGATGCGGGGTGCGCAGCCGGCCGGCGACATGCTCCCCCACTGGGACGCGTTCGTCTCGGCCTCCCGGAGCGAGGCCTTCCCGCTCGCCGTGCTCGAGGCGATGGCACACGGGTTGCCCGTGGTCGCTACCGCGGTCGGCGGCGTGCCCGAACAGATCCGTGACGGCGAGACGGGGCTGCTCGTGCCGCGGGACGACCCCGATGCGATCGCACGGGCGGTGATCCGTCTCCACGACGACGCAGGCCTCCGCTCGCGGCTCGGTTCGGCGGCCGCCGCCCAGGTTCGTTCCGAGCGGACGCTCGCCCGCCAGGCGGGCGGTCTGCACGGCGCCTACCTCACGGCGTTGAATCGACGCTTCGGCCCGCCACGGATCCGGCGTGCCGCATGACGACACCGGACGTCAGCGCAGTCATCGTCGCGTGGAACGCCGGGGACTCGCTCGCGACGTGCACCGCATCGCTCCGTGAGTCGGCGCGCGAGGCCGGGGCGCGACTGCAGCTCGTGATCGTCGATAACGCGTCCGATGACGATGCGGTCGAGCGTCTGACGCTCACGGAGAGCGACACGCTGGTTCGGAATCCCGTCAACGGCGGGTACGGCCTTGCGGCGTCGCAAGGGCTAGCCCGGGCAGACGCACCGTGGGCCTTGCTCGCCAATCCCGATCTCGTTGTCTCGCCGCGCTTCTTCGGCCACCTCCTCGAGGCGGCGCGGAGCGTCCCGGGAGCCGTCGCCACACTCGTGCCCGAGATGCGCTACGCCGCACGTCCGGACATCGTCAACTGCCGCGGCCTCACCATGGACGCGGCGGGCATCCCTGCCGAGATCGATGCCGGACAACCGGCCGACGTCGCTCCCACGGAGAACGAGCCGCTTGGCGGCTCGAGCGGCTGTTGTCTGCTCCGCCTCGAGTCGGTCCGACAGCTGGGTGGTCTCGAGTTGGTGTACTTCGCGTACCTGGAGGACGTCGATCTCGCCGTCCGCCTCGCCCGTGCGGGCCACCGCTCGCGACTGGTTTCGGATGCCGTCGCCTGGCATCAAGGCTCCGCCTCCGCCGGCCCGGTGTCTCCGCTGAAGACGTTTCTCGTGGCCCGCAACCGCCGGCTTCTCTTCCGGCTCGAAGCGCCGGCCGGCATCATGGCCCGTGTCGAGCGCCTGCCGGTCGACCTCGGTCACGCGATCGTGTCATCGACGTTCTCGTCGGCCGCAGCGCCGTGGCTCGGCCGGCTCGATGCCGTCCGACTGCGTCGGTACACCGCATTCGTGCGCGCGGCCCGAAAAACCCATGACGATCGCTCCACCACTCCGCACCTGAGCCGTCGGGCGACGCTCCTTGCGACCTTGCGACGAAAGCGCGCCGTGACCGGCGCGACGGTTCACGACGCGTCTCCGACGTCCGAGACGGTCCCGACCAACGGGTGGGTCGCATCCGACCGAAGGTCGGATTGACAGGCCGCCTCCGTCTGCGAATACTGAGGTGGAAACCGGAAGTGGCAGTGGCGCGTAGCGTCGGGGGAGTGGGGTTCACATCCGAGGGGAGTCGTGGGGAGTGGTTGGGTTCGTCCGCATGTTCCGTGCGCGCATGTCCGGTGCTGCGTGGTCCCATGTTTCCCTGCAGCAACGCGACGAGACGTTTTCCGTCGAGATCGGTAACGCCGTGACTGCACCACCCTTGACGCCCCGGACGACAGAGCCTCTGCGTCCCGTCCTCCGTCAGCTCCCCGCGCACGAGCCCACGCCGCCCCCCAGGCGCCGGTCCCGCTCGACGCGCTCCGCTCAGCGCCGAGCGGCGGCGCTTCGCGCCGCGTTCGACCTCGTCACCCTCGTGGTTGCCGCCGCCGCCGCGGTGGCCGCGGACAGCGGCCGGCCGCTCTCGATCACGGCGCTCGTCACGTTCGTCGTCGTGACGCTGGCCGTCCTCCACGCGACGAGCATCCATTCGGTGCGCGACCGACTGCGGCTGGAGGTGCTCGACGACATGCGCCTCATCGTGTCGGCAACGGCGGTGGCGGCGATGGCGTCGCAGTTCGTCGCGACCCTCGCGCTGGGATCCGAGCCGAGCGCATATGACGCCATGCGACTGTGGGGCTTCTCGGCCGCGCTGCTCGTGGCGACCCATGCGGCGTCGATCGCCGTGGTCCACCGTCGGCGGCGGACGGAGCTCGGAGGTTTGCGCACACTCATCGTGGGTGCCGGCCAGGTCGGCCGCCTCACCGCCGGGCGACTCGCCGGCGCACCCGAGCTCGGCCTCCATCCCGTGGGGTTCCTCGACAAGGAGCCGATCGACAACGGCAGGCCACTCCCGCTCCCGGTGCTCGGCGCCAGCTGGGACCTCGAGCACATCGTCGAGGCATACAGCATCGACTGCGTCGTGTTCACGTTCTCGACGGCGCCGCACGACGTCCTGCTCGCGATGCTCGACGAGTGCGACCGGCTCGGCGTGCGAGCGCTCGTGGTCCCGCGGCTCTTCGAGCGTGTCCCGTCGCGCGTCCAGCTCACGCACGTCGGCGCACTTCCCTTGCTCGAGCTGATGCCGACGAGCCCGAAGAGCTTCCAGTACGGGCTGAAGTACGCGCTCGACCGCGTCGCCGCACTGTTTCTCGTCGTCCTGCTGTCCCCCGTTCTCCTCGCGGTTGCGGCCGGCGTCCTGCTCTCGCTCGGACGACCGGTCCTGTACCGGCAGAAGCGGGTGGGCCGTGACGGCCGTCAGTTCGAGATGCTCAAGTTCCGCACGATGCGACCGCCAACAGACGAAGCTCGGCAGGAGATCGCGTTCGATCCGGAGACCGGGCCCGGCGGGATCGAGGGGGCGGATCGGCGAACGGGAATGGGAGCACTTCTGCGACGAACCTCGCTGGACGAGCTCGCGCAGCTCTTCAACGTCCTGAAGGGCGAGATGAGCCTCGTCGGCCCGCGCCCTGAGCGCCCCGAGTTCGTCGAGTTCTTCGGCGAGAGCGTCCGACGCTACGACGCGCGCCATCGCGTCAAGTCCGGGATCACGGGGTGGGCCCAGATCCACCAGTTGCGCGGCAAGACGTCGATCTCCGACCGCGTCGAGTGGGACAACTACTACATCGAGAACTTCTCTCTCTGGCTCGACGTGAAGATCATGCTGCGCACGATCCCTGAGGTCGTTCGCGGCGGCACCGAGTAGCACCGCGTCTCGGCCCGTGCCCCCGGTCGGCGCACCCTCTACCCTCTGACGATGGACACGCTCGCGCCACCCGTTCCCGAGACGGCGTCGCCAATGAGCCGGGGACGGACGCTCAGCCGTCGACTCGGCACGGCGCTCATGGTGGCCGGGGTGATCCTCCTCGCGTGGTCGTTCGTCGTTTGGCAGTGGAACGACCCCGTCACGTCGCTCTACACGAGTTGGCAACAGGGACGTCTCGCCGGCGAACTCGAGGACATCGAGCGGCGGGCGGAAGCGCGCCCGCTGCCGCCGATCGCTTCCCCCACAGACGCAGCGCGCCTCGTTGGAGATGACGCACGCGCTTTTCGCAGGCGCGCCACAGAGGGCAGCCCGATCGGACGGCTCGCGATCCCCGACCTCGGTGTCGACATGGTCGTCGTCGACGGGACGAGCACGGGAACCCTCAAGAAGGGTCCGGGCCGCCACCGGGAGACGTTCATGCCGGGCGAGGGCGAGCTCGTGTACATCGCCGGCCACCGGACGACGTATCGCGCTCCGTTCGCCCGGATCGATCAGCTGACCCGCGGAGATCGCGTGTCTCTCGCTATGCCGTACGGACGGTTCGAGTACGTCGTGACGGGCCATTCCGTCGTCGACGACGAGGATCTGTCCGTGCTCCGGTCACACGGCCGCGATGTGCTGGCGCTTCAGGCCTGCCATCCCCGCTTCTTCGCGACGGAGCGCTACATCGTCTGGGCCGACCTCGCGGGGGTCGTGGCGCGGGACGGAACCGTCATCCGCGTGCCGCGCCGAGCCTAGAAGCGCGGCTCAGCCGGAGCGGATCCGCTCGATGAGGCCGCGCCAGCCGCCCGGTCGTGGGTGAGGATTCGGGACGTCGACCGCCGCGCCGAACACCCCGCGCGCAATGATCGCGACGAGCCGGTCGACCGTTTCCACCATCGCCCGGAAGTCCGCCGGCGTGCCACCAAGCGGGTCGGGCACGGACGGCGCGGACAACGGGCTACCCGATCGTCGTGCATGGGCTCGCTCGACCGAACGGGCAGGAGACACGGCGTCGTCCAGGCCCGGCTCGGCCCCGAGCATTTCGGCGAGCTCCATGATCGTGAAGCACCGCTCCGGTGCGACGCCGCCGTCGACGACCGCCGTGGCGACGTGCGTCGGCTCGAAGCCGACGACGAGATCGACGTCTGCGAGCGCTCCCGGCCGGAGCGGTCTCGCCCGATGCGACTGCAGGTCGATGCCGAACGGCAGAGCCGCCGCCTGCGCCTCCGGAAGCGCTGGGACCGGGCCGAGATCGAGCGTCCCATACGAGTCGACGGAGGCGTCGCTGTCCGCGACCAGCCGGCGGAGCAGCTCCTGGGCGACCGGGCTCCGCGCGCGGTTTCCCGTGCACACGAATGTGACCGTGAATACAGCCTGCTCCACCGCGTCCCTCCCCGTCTCCACGCGAGACGACAATACTCGCGCGCAGGCAGACCGATGGCCTCGTCACACACGCAGAGCAAGACGGGCGGCCCGCCGGAGCGGGCCGCCCGTCGCGCTAGTGCTGTGAACTAGGCGGAGTTCTCGCGCCGTCGAAGCGCGAGGCCGACCGCGAACAGCGCGACGCCGATGCCGACGGTCCCGATGAGCGAGAGGCCGGTGAACGGCAGCGTGCTCTTCGAGGGCGTCGTGGCGCCGGCGACGACGACGGTCGGCTCGGCAGGATCCGCCGGCTTGACCGGCGTGCTCGTGCCGTACTGATCCGACGCCGAGGTCTTCGTCACGGCCTTCTTGGCCGCGTCAGCGGCGGACGCTGCGCCTTCGGCTGCGTAGCCGACCCCGCCGAACGACGCGAACATGCCGAGGACCATCACGGCGACGGCACTTGCGAACGCGGTTCGCGACCGACGTGCGCGAGGCGCCGGGATCTCCGCAGCGAGCGCCGTGACGAAGTCCCGCTCGGCCCGGGGCGCTGCGCCCCTGAGCTCCTTCTCGATCCGATCCTTCATATCTCCCCCATCCTCCGCTTGGTCTGTGGCGGCAGTGTGTGTGCAAGTACATACCGGCGAGGCCGCCAAAACCTTACGGGGGACGACAACCCCCGTTGCTAGGCTGTCGCGGCCACGAGGGAAACCGCAAGGGGGGACGAAACCGTCGCCTCCGGGGCTATCGCCGGAGGACGAATCGCGTAAGACTGAGATCGTGTCGCCTCCCGAGCACACCCACGCAGAGCTCACCCTGTCGGACTACCTGGCGATCGTCCGGCGCCACAAGTGGGTGATCGTCCTCTCGACCCTGATCTTGCCGATCGTGGCGTTCACGCTTTCGTCACAGCAGTCGAAGGTGTACAGCGCGTCGTCGGAGGTCCTGCTCAACCGGCAGGACATCGGCTCCGCGCTGACCGGCGTGCCGAACGTCAACGCATACTCGGATCCGGAGCGATTCGCGCGGACACAGGCAGCGCTTGCCCGGACTCCGGAGGTCGCGGAGCGGGCGATTCGGGCCGCCGGGATCGACGACGTCAGCCCGAGCGACCTCCTGTCGCGATCGTCCGTCTCGCCGCAGGAAAATGCAGATTTGCTCCGCTTTACGGTCACAGGAAGCGCGCCCGAGTCGGTCGCGAAGCTCGCGAATGCGTACGGCGAGGCATTCACGGCATACCGACACGAGATGGACACGACGAGCCTCGCGACCGCACGGAAGGAGCTTCAGGGCCGGTTGGCCGAGCTCCGCGAGCAGGGCGCCACCGGCAGCGAGGCCTACCGCGACCTGCTGAAGAAGGAGCAGGATCTGCGGACGATCGAGCTGCTCCAGGCCCGTTCGGCGGTTGTCCGGGAGGCGGTCGGCGCAGGCCAGATCGCACCGACACCGAAACGGAATGGCATCCTCGCCGCAATTCTCGGCCTCGCGCTCGGGATAGGCATGGCGTTCGCCTGGAACGCGCTCGATAAACGCATCCGCAACGCGGATGAGGTCGAGCATGTGCTCGGGATTCCGCTCCTCGCGCGCCTGCCAAAGCCAAACCGCGCGACGAAGGGCCTCGCGATGCTGAGCGACCCCAACGACGTCGATGCCGAGGCGGTCCGGCGGCTGCGCACGAGCCTCGAGCTCGCCAACCTCGGCACTGAGGCGAAGCTGATCATGGTGACCAGCCCGGCGGCCGTGCAGGGCAAGTCCACCACCATCGCCAATCTTGCCGTCGCGCTCGCGCGCTCGGGCCATAGCGTCGCGCTGGTCGACCTCGATCTCCGACAACCGATCATCGCCTCCTTCTTCGGCGCGGAGGGGAACGCCGGTCTGACCGACGTCGCACTCGGCCGCGCCGAGCTTGAGGACGCGCTCGTGCGAGTGCGCATCCCCTCTCCGACTGCGCGTGCTCGCTCGATGCCCGGCACGAGCGGTGGGCGGCTGCGCGTGCTGACCGCTGGCCCGCCACCGCCGAGCCCGGGAGAGTTCGTCGGCACATCCGTGCTCGCGCAGATCCTGGAGCGGCTCCGCGCAGACTATGACTACGTCCTGATCGACGCTCCCCCGATGCTCGCCGTCGGTGACGCGATGACCATCTCCACCCGCGTCGACGCGATGTTCGTTGTCGTCCGCCTCGGGCAGACGGACCGGCAGACGCTCCGAGACTTCGGCCGGGGGATCATGGCGAGCCCCGCGACGAAGCTCGGATTCGTCCTCACCGGCGTCGAGGCACGCGATATGTACGGCGGCGGCGCCAACTACGGCTACACCGGGACCCTGGGGACGGCGACGGAGGACGAGCCGCCCACGCTCCGTGAGGTTGCGCCGTCGAGCGCGGCCCAGGTCAAGCCGTCGAGGCGGTGAGCGGGACCGGGGTCGACCCGACGACCCGAACGACGGAGGGGACGGCGGGCGCCTCGGAGGATCTTCGGGAAGGAGTCCTCCCGACACTAGGCTCGGCGCCGACGGCCCGCGGCGATGACTGGCTCGAACGGCTCCCCGCCGCGCTCGCCGCATTCGGGTCCGTCGTCGCTGTCGGCGGTACGCAGGGCGGCTACTTCCCGACGATGTGGGGGCCGAGTGCGGCCGTCCTGCTCGCGCTGATCGGGCTCTGGCTCGTTGTCTCGGGACGAACGGACGCCGGGCGCCTCGACGGCGCTTTCGTCGTCCTCCTCGTGCTTCTCGTCGGTTGGGTCGCGCTCTCCGTCACGTGGTCGTCGGCGCCCACGCAGACCATCCTCGACCTCGAGCGCCTTCTCGTTCCGGCGGCCGGAACGGTGGCGATCCTCGTGCTCTGCCGAAGACGCGGCGCGGCAGACGTCGTGTTCGCAATAGCGCTCGCCACGGCCGTCCTCTCTGGCTACGGGCTCGCGACGCGGCTCTTCCCCGACCACCTCGGTGCGACGTTCGATCCGATCGCCGGGTACCGGCTGTCCGAGCCGATCGGGTACTGGAACGGACTCGGCATCCTCGCCGCGATCGGGCTGGTGCTCGCGGCCGGAGCGGCAATCGAGACAATGAACGCCTGGCGTCGGGTCGTCCTCTCGACATCGCTCGTCGTGCTCGCGCCGACGCTCTATTTCACGTTCAGCCGTGGCGCCTGGATCGCTCTCGGCGTCGGCCTCCTCGCGCTCCTGCTCGTGACGCCTCGCCGGCTCGTCACGGCCGGCTCGCTCGCGCTCCTCGCTCCCGCCCCCGCACTCGCGGTGCTCGCCGCTTCGAGGTCGCACGCGCTCACGCGAACCGGCGCCACCCTCGACGATGCGACGGCAGAAGGTCGCGAGCTGTGCCTCGTCCTCGTGGGCCTGGCCATCCTCGCCGCGGCCGCAGCGCTCGCCCTGCACGTCATCGCGGCCCGTGTGGATGTTGGCCCCCGAGCACGCGTCGCGCTCGGCTCGGCCCTGGCGGTGGGCGTCGCGGCGGGCCTCGTACTCGTGTTCATGCAGTTCGGAGCGCCGTGGACGCTCACCTCGAACGCGGTCGACGCGTTCCAGCGGCCGCCCGCCGCGGGAGGCACAGACGGTGACCTGAACGACCGCCTCTTCAACTTCTACGGCTCGGGACGTGTCGATCTCTGGCACGTGGCGCTCTCGACCGCAGAGAGCGAGCCGCTCCTCGGCACGGGCGCGGGCACGTTCGAGCGCTACTGGCAGCAGGACGAGCGATGGACGTTCAAGGCCCGGGACGCGCACAACCTCTACCTCGAGACGCTTGCCGAGCTCGGCCCTGTCGGTCTGGGGCTGCTGGTTGCCGTGATGCTGCTCGCGCTCGGGGCGTGCGTCGCGGCGCGCCGCGAGCCGTTCGCGCCAGTCGCATTCGGGGCGTTCGCGGCCTACGCGGTTCACGCGGGTGTGGACTGGGACTGGGAGCTCCCTGCCGTCACGCTCGCGGCGTTCGTCGTCGGGAGCCTCGGGCTCGTCGCGCTCCGGAGTTCCGAGCCTCGCCGCCTCTCGATCCCGATGCGCGTCGCAGGCACCGTCTCCGTCGCGGTGGCGGCCGTCGTCGCCGTGCTCGGATTCCTCGGGAACGACGCGCTCGAGCGGGCAGAGTACGCGCTGGAGGTCGGGAACCCCCCGGCCGCCCTGCGGGAGACGCAGATCGCAAAGCGCTTCGCGCCGTGGTCGCCTTATCCGCTCACCGTCCGGGGCGAGGCATACCTCGCGCTCGGCGACGTCACGAAGGCACGGGCGGCGTTCAGGGACGCGATCGAGGTCGACGACGGCTACTGGCGCGCCTGGCTCGGGCTGGGCGTCGCCAGCACCGGGAGAGCCCGTGCCGCGGCGATCAACGAAGCGAAGCAGCTCTATCCGCGGAGCGCCGAGATCGAGGAGACCGAGCGGCTGCTGCGCGAGCAGGGCGCCTCGTGAGCGAGCCGCGGACGTGCACTTTCCCGCTCGCTGAGTACAGTTCGTTGAGATGAGCCGTGATCCGCTCGCACGGCCGGACGAGCTGATCCGGCGCGTCTACTCGTATGTCGCCTACCGCATCGGCCCCGGGACGGATGCCGAGGATGTGACGAGCGAGACGATGCTGCGCGCGGTGCGGTACCGCTCGAGCTTCGACCCGAAGCGCGGCCAGCCGCTCGGTTGGCTGATCGGGATCGCACGGACGTGCATCGCCGACCATCACAGCAACCGCGCTCCGTCCGCTGCGGAGCAGGTCGACGTGCCATCGACCGAGGATCTCGCACACGACGTGGCCGAGCGCCTGACCATCGCCGATGCGGTGGCGCGACTCGACCCGAAGGATCGCGAGTTGGTCGCGCTGCGGTACGGCGCCGACCTGACCACCGGGCAGATCGCCGACCTCCTCGAGATGACGCCGAATGCGGTCGACGTCGCGCTTCACCGTTGTCGAGCGCGGCTGCGGAGCGAGCTCGAGCGGACGACAGACGCCTCGGTGCGAAGCACCCTGGGTGTCCGCGCCCACGCCGAGCCGAGCAGCTAGCGCGTCTGGCCGCCATTCGGCGGCTGCGTCTTCGGGATCGCGCCCCGCGTGATCCTCACCTGTCCATGGGCGGCGAGGTCGCCGTAGCGAACCGATGTCCCGTCTCGGAACCCCGGATAGGCGAACCACGTGTAGTCACGCTTGTCGCCGAGGTCGCGCTTCACCGCGTCGTCGAGGGCGAGACGGTTTGTCTCCGTCCATACGTCCACCCGCTCGTTCCCCGCAACGAAGATCACGTTGTAGACCACCGCGTCCTGTGTCGCCGGCCATGCGACCGTCGTCGGTCGTCGCACGGCGGGCGTGCTGCTGGATCCCTTGACGTTAGGTGCGGCCCTGACCGGCGTTCGTCGAGACCCGGGCGCTCTGGTCGTGACCTTGGGCTCCGACGACGGCGAGGAGGGCGTCTCGATCGACGAGGTCGTCTCAGCCGGCGGCTGAGTGCTCGGGGACGGTGGGGGCGTCGGCGTCGCAGCGCCCGAGACCGGCGCCACAAGCGTTGGCAGCTCGGAACTCGAGGCCGGCAGGAATGCGAGCAGCGGCGTCAGCAGGAACAGCGCGAGGACCGCCGAGAATCCGAAGTGGCCGAACGTGGCGAGTCCCCGTCGTCTGCGCGGGGCGGTTCCCTCAGGGGCATGCGCCCGGGTCGTCGACGGGACGGTCGGACGCCCCCTCGGAGGGTCGGCTAGCGGACGCCTCTGCGGGTCGACCGGCGACGGCGGAGGCTGGGCCGCCGACGGAGCAGGGCTCGGTGCGGTCGGTACCGTTAAGAAGCGTGGTGGGGCTAGTACGCCTGCCGAGCGCCGCGATGGCGGCGCAAGACAGTCGGGCGGATCGGCAAGTTGCGCACGGGCACGCTCGGCGAGTTCCGGATCGACGAGGACGAGCTCAGGAGTCAGCTGTGCCATCACAACGATGATCGACCGGGCGTCGGCTGTGCTTGACCGCCGACCCGGCTACAACAGTGAGGGTAGCCGTCCCTCGAGCAAGGGGGTAGTGCCACAAATTGGGTTCAGGTGGCGCGTCCGAGCAGGATGCACGCGTTGTGGCCGCCGAGCCCCATCGCGTTCGAGAGCGCGACCTCAACCTCGGCGTGGCGCGCCTCGTTCGAGAAGTAGTCAAGGTCGCATCCGGATGGGTTCCGGTAGTTGATCGTCGGCGACAGCGAAGACATCCTAGAGCGGCCTACGAGCCCTCCGTCGGCGTGAGAATTGGCATCGTCACCTCGCCCGAGGCGACGAGCGGGCCGTATCGGTACCCCGCGCCTTCCTGGAAGGCAGGGTAAACGGACCACTCGTAGGTCACGAGCTGCTCCGACTCCGTCCCGGCCGGCAGCCGGAGCTCCGCCGTCTGCGACCACCGGTCGCTGCGGACGCCGGCGCTCTGGAAGACCACGTTGTACCCGGCGGCCTCGGGCACGGGTTCCCAGCTGAGCGTGTGGCCGGCGTCGTCGCCCGCGTCCGGCACGGACTCGACGCCGTCGGGCGCTGCGGCCAGCGTGGGCCGCTCCCCGTTCGGCGAGGGGAAGAAGGCGAGGAGCGGCGACGCGAGGAACGCGCAGAGGACGATCCAGCTCACGACCACGGCAACGCGTCGGCGTAGGGCGCGCGGGCGCTCCGTCCGCTCCCCTCGTGCCAAGTGCGCGATCCCTGCGGCGCGCGCGGCGGCCCTTCGGCGGGACGTCCGACGCGACCCACTCGGGCATCCGGGCCGGGGCGGCGGGAGGAGGCTCCTCGGGCGACGCGCGCTCGAGCTCGACGGCCTCCGGCTCGGCGTCCTCGAGCGGCGGCACTGCCGGCTCCGCTTCGGGCTCCGCGACGTCGAGATCCATGCCCGCCGGACCGGGATCGGCCCGCGCAGCGGGCTCCACCGGGGGCTCCGGCTCGACGAAGGCCGCCGGGTCCGCCGGAGACTCGGCGAGTGCGAGCGTCGGGAGCCGTCTGCGCACGGCGACGTGCGGCTCGCTCTCCCTCACGGGCAGCTCCGGCGCCTCCGGCTCGATCTCGACTGCCGGCTGCGGCTCGGGCGGTGCGAGGAGCGTCAGCGCCGGCGGAGACGGGACGGGTGCCGCACGGGCGACCGGCCGCGACGCGAGGCAGTCGTCGGGCGCGGGCAGTCGGCTCGCGCTCGCGCGCCGCGAGGGCGTCGTCGACGAGCGCGAGCTCAGGGCTGACGTCGTTCATCGCTAGGGATAGAGATCGGCGCGAGACCCATCGCACTGGAGGGGAAGGTCGGCAGGCGCGGGATCGCGCGAGCAGGCGCCGCTCGTAGGATGCGCCGGTGCCGATTCATTGGAGTGGGCCGCAGCTGCGCCTGTACCGCTCATGGCGTCAGCGGCCGGGATGATAGTCGACCGCTCGTTCGGCGCCATCCCGATCCGGGCCGTCGTCTTCGACATGGACGGCGTGATCATCGACTCCGAGCACATCTGGGACGAGGTGCGCGAGCAGCTGGCGCGTGACTGGGACGGCACGTACGGGCCCGAGGCGCAGCGCGCGATGATGGGCATGAGCGCACCGGAGTGGTCGGCGTACATGCGCGACGCCGTCGGCCTCGCGGCCCCTCCCGAGGAGATCAACGCCGAGGTCGTCCGGCGGATGCGTGCCCGGTACCACGAGGAGCTTCCCGTCCTGCCGGGCGCCGTCGAGGCGATCCGCCGCCTCCGGGCAGCGGGGTTCCGGCTCGCCGTCGCGTCGTCGTCGAACCGTGAGCTGATCGAGACCGTCCTCGAGACGCTCGAGCTCACCGACTCGTTCGAGCAGGTGGTCTCGTCGGAGGAGGTCCCGCGCGGCAAGCCCGCGCCGGACGTGTACCTCGAGGCCACGCGCCGGCTGGGGCTCGATCCCGGCGTCTGCGCGGCGGTCGAGGACTCGACGAACGGCCTTCTCGCGGCCGCCGCGGCCGGGCTCGCCGTCATCGCCTACCCGAACCACCGCTTCCCGCCGGCGCCGGACGCGCTCGAGCGAGCGGCCCTCGTCGTCGATTCGCTCGACGCGCTAACGCCCGAGACGCTGTCGGCGCTTCGCGACTCCGGCTGAGCGTCAGTCGACGCGTCCGAGCAGGACGCACGCGTTGTGGCCGCCGAGCCCCATCGCGTTCGAGAGCGCGACGTCGACCTCGACGTGGCGCGCCTCGTTCGGCACGTAGTCGAGGTCGCACTCCGGATCGGGGTTCCGGTAGTTGATCGTCGGCGGCAGGACGCCGTTTTGGAGCGCGAGGGCGCACATCATCGCCTCGATCGCTCCCGCGGCGCCGAAGCAGTGACCGGTCACCGACTTCGTCGAGGAGACGGCCAGCGAGTAGGCGTGGTCGCCGAAGACCTGCTTCAGCGCGCGCGTCTCGGCGAGGTCGCCGAGCGGCGTCGAGGTGCCGTGTGCGTTGACGTACCCGACGCGCTCGGGGGCGACGCCGGCCGCCTCCAGCGCGGCCGAGATCATCGCCGCGACCCCGGTCGCCTCGGGCTCGGGCTGCGCGAGGTGGTGCGCGTCGTTCGAGGCGCCGTACCCGAGCACCTCGGCGTAGATCGTGGCTCCGCGGGCACGCGCCGCCTCGAGCTCCTCGAGGACGAGGATGCACGCTCCCTCCCCCATCACGAACCCCGCCCGCGTCGCGTCGAACGGCCGCGACGCGAGGGTCGGGTCGACCTCCTCGGCGACGAGCCCGCGCATCGCGCAGAACCCGGCGAGGATCAGCGGCGTGATGGCGGCCTCGGTGCCGCCCGCGAGGACGGCGTCGGCCTGCCCGCGCCGGATCGAGGCTGCCGCCTCGCCGATCGCGGTCGACCCGGTCGCGCAGGCGGAGACGGGCGCGAAGTTCTGGCCGTGGATCCCGAGCTGGATCGCGATCTGGCCGCTTGCCGTGTCGACGAGCACCGACGGGATGAAGAACGGCGAGACGCGGTCGAAGCCGCGCTCGGCGAAGGTCTGCTGCTGCTCGGCGATCGTCGCGATGCCGCCGATCGCCGACCCGACGAGGATCCCGACGCGCGTCGTGTCGATGCCGTCGAGCCCGGCGTCGTCCCACGCCTGCTGCGCGGCGGCGACGGCGAGGAGGACGTTCCGGTCCATGCGCCGGGCCTCCTTCGCCGGGACGAGGTCGCCGATCTCGAAGCCCCGCACCTCGGCCGCAATGCGAACCGGGTGCTCGGAGGCGTCGAACGCCTCGATCCACCCCACCCCGCTCCGTCCCGAGACCGCAGCGTCCCACGCAGAAGGCGCGTCGAGCCCGATTGGCGTGACGGCCCCGAGACCGGTGATCGCGACCCTCCGCATGGAGCCGAGAGACTACTTCTCTCGATAGCGTGCCTGCGTGCCTCGCGGACGCAGCCGCAGCAGCGAGCCGGTCGAGCGGCCTGCCGACCTCGACCCGATCGTCCCGTTCCCGCCGATGGAGGCCGAGCTCGTCCGCGAGCTCCCCGAGGGCGACGAGTGGCAGTACGAGCCGAAGTGGGACGGCTTCCGCGGGCTGCTCGAGAACGCCTCCGGCGACCTTCGGCTCTGGTCGCGGAACGCGCGCCCGCTCCTGCGCTACTTCCCCGAGCTGGCGTCCCTCGGCGATCTCCTGCCGCCGCGCACCGCGATCGACGGCGAGATCGTCATCGCACGGGACGGCGTCCTGGACTTCGACGCGATGCAGACGCGGCTGCATCCCGCGGAGAGCCGCGTCCGCAAGCTGTCGGCCGAGATCCCGGCGTCGTTCGTCGCGTTCGACCTGCTCGCCTGGGACGGCACGTCGCACACGGAGGCGCCGCTCTCCGAGCGGCGTACGGCGCTCGAGTCGCTCGCGTCCGACCTCGTGCTCTCGCCCATGACCCTCGACCGCGGCGAGGCGCTCGAGTGGCTCTCGTCCTTCGAGGCGGTCGGTCTCGACGGCGTCATCGCGAAGCGGCGGGACCGCGCCTACGCGGCCGGCGCACGGGATGCGGTGGCGAAGGTCAAGCCCGAGAAGACGGCCGACTGCGTCGTCGCCGGGCTTCGCTGGAAGTCGCGCCCCGAGAGGATCGCCACGCTCCTCCTCGGCCTCTACGACGACGACGGAGAGCTCGACTACGTCGGCACGGCGACGGTCGCCCCCACACGGCACGACGAGATCGCCGCGGCCGTCATGCCCCTGCTGCGCGACGCGCCCGAGCGGCGCTTCTCCGAGCCGAACCGCTGGGGCGGCGGCGAGCTCGAGGAGGAGGCGGTGCGGCCCGAGCTCGTCGTCGAGGTGCGCTACGACAAGGTGCAGGGCCGGCGCTTCCGGCACGGGACGAAGCTCCTGCGGCTCCGCCCCGACAAGGCTCCAGCGCAGTGCACCTGGCGCGAGCTGCGGCCGCCACGCAACCCCGACGGTGTGACCCTTACAGCCTGGGGCCTGACCTGACCGACTCGCTGGACGGGTTGGGCGTCCGCGGCTGCTCGTTCGCGGTGGGATCGGGCCTGTCGGCCCAGCGATGCAGCCGAAGCAGAGGCGCGAGGAGGCCCAGCCGACGCACGAGCCGAAGGCGAACCATTCCCTTCGTCTCCTTGCGCAACTCACTCCCTCCAGCCGTTTCTCAGACTGGCGAAGCGTACCGCGCCTATCGGCCCTTCATGCACTCTCGCAACGCTGGGCGGAGGAGCGTGACTTCGCCCTGCGTGAGCGTCAACCGGACGTGACGCCGACGTGTAGCGAACGATCGCGCACGGCGCTGGAAGCCACCGCATCGAGCACTCCGGCAAGCTCGGCTGTCAGCCTGCGACGCTCGTAGCGCTCGAGCACGAGCGGATCGGGCTCGGATGCCGGAGTCCCGGCGGACCACCGCGCCACCTGATCGAGAACGATCCGTTCCATCGCCTCGACGTCATCGGGTCGGCAGAGAAACGCGCTGCCGGCTTCCCTCAGCAGGTCGCGCGCGTCGCCTTCGGGCACGGCAGCGAGGATCGGGCGCCCGGATGCGAGGTACTCGTACGTCTTGCCCGGGACGATCGTCGCACGCACACCCGGCGGGAGGTTCTGCATCGGCAGGAAGAGCAGATCGGCCGAACGCATCAGCTCGACGGTCTCGTCGTGGGGCAGGTATCCCAGCGTCTCGACGACGTCGACGCGAGCCGCGTCGCGGTCGCCATCGGAGAGCACGCCGGCGAGCTGCAGCGTCACGACGTCACGGAGCGCGGGATCGTGCGCGAAGGCACGCTCGAGCGCCTGGAGGAGAAAGACGTGGGACCGCGTGACGATGTCGACACCGGGCGTGGCGCCACCGAGCAGCCGGCGAACGGCCCTTCCGCGACGCAGCTGCCGGCCGAGCGACGTGTGCAGGTAGCCCGCATGGACGATCCGGAATTTCCCGTCGGTCCGCGGCGGCGAGTGGGCGCGGCAAAGTCCTCCGCATCGAACCCGTTCGGGATCGTGACGACGCGCTTCGCCGCGAGCGCGGGGAACGTCTCCCGGAGGCTGAGCGCGGCCTCGGGCGTGTTCATCACGATCGCGCTCCGCCGTCCCGAGCACTCGCTCCATGCGCGCGCGCTCGCGTCGACGGTGGAGCCTCGAGGGGTACACCATCATCTCGTCGAGCGCCCAGGGGTCACGCAGGTCCGCGACCCACGGGAGACCGAGACGTCGCGACAGGAGCGCCGCGGCCTCACCGGACTGCCACGGCGCCATGGATGCGTAGACGACCGACGGCATCCTTCCGCGTGCTCCTCGGCGACTTGGGCAGCGGACTCGCGCCACCAGGCTGCGAACGGCGACTCGACGCGGAGCCAGCGCTCTCGTCGCTTGCGCCACCCGCTGCTGAAAGCCGGTGCGCTGGTCGCGACACGCCGCACGAGCACCTCGGGAGGAAGCTCCGCGTCAAGTGTTGCGTCGACCGGGCTCCACCGACTCGGCCGGGGCCCGTGACCGTGTGATCACGACGGGCTGCCAGCCGCATTCGGGCAGGAAACGGGCGAGCTTGGCGCTCCGCTGCACGCCGGCTCCACCCTCCGGCGGGAAGTGATAGGCGATCATCAGGACGCGTCTCACGACACCACGTCCGCATGCCGGGTCGAACGAGCGGACGACGCGGGCGGGCGCACCGACCGCGACGCTGTGATCGGGCACGTCGTCGAGCACGACGGCGTTCGCACCAACCACGGCGCCGCGCCCGATCCGGACGCCAGGCGCGACGACGACGTTCTCACCCAGCCACGCCCCGTCGGCGATCTCGATCGGCTCGACACGCTCGATTCCCTGATCGAGTATCGCGCGGTCCGTGTCGCCGAACGCATGTTGATGATCGGCGATGTACACGTTGCGCGCGAGAAGCACGCGGCGGCCCAACCGGATCGACGTGCGCGCCGAAAGCACGCAATGGCCGACAATGCTCGTCCCGTCTCCGATCACGATCGCCGGCGGCTCGGTCGCCGGGCCAAGCGCCTGCAACCACGAGTCCGACCCGATGTAGACGTCCGATCCGATCTCGATCCTTGCCTCGCCCGTCAGCCGCAGGGGCGGCTCGATGACGGATCGCTCCCCGAAGCCGGCGAAGCCGCCGCCCGCGAGAACCGAGAACGCTTTCGCGCGCGACCGGCGTGCGAATCGGTATGAGCCCAGGAACCAGCTTCCGACGTGTCGGCGGACGATGCCCACCCACCCATCCTACGACCAGCCCGATCGACCAGTTCCCCCCGAATAGTCGAGTGTTTTGGTCCTGCTCCTGTTCGCTCGGGAAGACCCGCTGTACGCTTGGATCATCGTCAGCGCGGCCCATTTTGCCCGTTTCTCGACCGCCGCCGCTGCGCTCGTCGGTGCGTGCGCTCTCGGCCTGGCAGCGGCCTCGTCCGCCCCGGCCCTGGGTGCGGCCGGCGCCGCGACGGGCGTCCTCTATCGTCAGCCCGACGGGGTCGGACAAGAACCCCTGCACGACCGCTTCACCCTGCAGCACGCTCAACCGCGCCTACTTCGCAGCCGCCTCCGGTCAGACGGTCGAAATCGCCGCTGGCAGCTATCCCGGGCAGCTCGTCAAGCCGGACCCGTCGAAGACGGCGCCCGACGACGTGATCTTCCGACCGGCCACCGGGGCGACGGTCACCTTCACCGGCGAGCTGACCATCCAGGCCAGCCACCTCGAGATCCGGGACGTGACGATCGCGGGCAACAACTGGTACGTAAAGCAGGGCGCCGACGACGTCACGTTCCGGAATGTGCGGGCGAGCAAGATCTTCATCACGTCGGCGAGCAACATCAGGGTCATCGGCGGCGAGGTCGGGCCTGCGGAGAACTCGGACCCTCAGATCAAGACGGCGTCAGAGACCGCTCCGGTGCCCACGAACATTCTCATCGACCGCGTCTACTTCCACGACATTATTCGCACGAACCCCCGGCGCATACCGAGTGCCTCCAGGTCATGGCCGGAAACGGAATCGTGATCCGAAACAGCCGGTTCGAGCGCTGCGCAACGCATAGCATTCTCATCAATCCGTTCCTGACGGACAGGATTCGAAACCTGCTTATAGAGAACAATTGGTTTGCCGCGACGATCGAGGGCTATTACTCCCTTCGCATCGGCGACTGCGAGAACGCGCTTATCCGGAACAACTCGGCAGCGCAGAACATGATCAACCCGCCGAAAGCGTCATGCAACGCCCAGTGGTACGGGAACGTGATGCCGAGCAAGCGCCGCGACCAGTGTGGCGTCGACGTCGGCGCGACCTGGGACTACAACGTCTACGGGGAGGGCTCGAGATGCGGCGCGAACGATCTCATCGCTCCGAGCGGCTTCGTCGGCGAGGGCGACTTCCACCTGTCCAGAGGTGCAGCCGCGGTAGGCCGCGGCAACCCGAAGAGCTTCCCGACAATGGACTACGACGGCCAACCGCGCCCGACCGGCGCTCCACCCGATGCGGGCGCGGATCAGCGGGACCCTGTCGCCATTGTGCCTGGCCGCTCGATCGGCGCGGTTCGCCTCGGCTTGCGGAGAGCCGACATCGTCTCCTTCTACGGAGACGGTCGGGAAAGTGTCGTGCGGTTGCAGGGCCGGCGGCTTGAGCGCACGAGTTACGGCGTCGTTGGGGGCAGGCTCGCCGTGACCTACAACCTGGACCGCGTTGTGGCCATGACGACGACGAGCCCGTACTACCGCACCCAACGGGGGATCGAGGTCGGCGCGCCAATCCCGTCCGTCGCTGGGTTCCCATGGTCAACGTGCGCCCGAACGAACAGCCGGACGGGCGGCGGCTCGACGACGGACATCGTGCCAGCGCGAGGCAAGCAAGGCGCCGTCGTTACTGCGATCTCAATTGCGAGGAACGAGTTCCGCGTCTGCGGAAGCCGTTGAGAGCGCTTGCGTACGAGCGGTGCGAGGTCGTGAGGATCTCTGAGCTCAACGCTGGCCACGAGCGCAAGCGAGCCGTGATCGAGACCAGGATTACCCCGTTGACCTACGTTGACGTAGCTCGGTCAGCAGGGCATCGAAACGCAATTCGATGAGCATGGAGACTGGCACCGGGACAGGTGCGGCTTCCCTCCACGGCTTTCTCGAGGAGCTCCGGGGCCGTGCCGTCTATCTGCCGCACAACCCCGGCAACCTCGGCGATCGACTGATCGCGATGGGATCCGCGTTTGCGCTCGATCAGGCCGGAGTGCGACTGGTGGACGACCCCTTGCGAGCCGATTGGCTCTTGGTGCAGGGGGGCGGCGGGATGAACGAGTACTGGGGCACACAGTTCGCTCGATTTCTCGGAATGAGCGAACACTGGCCAGACAAGCCGCTCGCCGTTCTACCGTCGACGTATCGCTTCACTACCGATCTGTTCGCGTCGACACTCGCGAGGCGCGAGGCACCGACGCAACTGTTCGCCCGGGATCGCGCCAGCCTCGAATGGCTATTAGCACTCTCGGCGGCGAATGTTCAGGCAGAACTCGCCGACGACACGGCCTTCTGCCTCGCCGACTCACCGTTCGTTGCACGGCTGAACGAGCGACGCCAGCGAGCCAGGCAGGCACATATCCTGGTCGTGGAGCGGAGCGACGGTGAGCACCACGCGTCTACGGCGCCGCTCACGCGGCGCATCGACCCCGTGGTGCCGGACGTCAGCTGGCGCGCCCGAGCCAAGCGGCAGCTCCGCCCTTGGCGCGAGACCCTGCGACGCGCTCGCCATCGCCGCCGCGTCCCTCCGTGGTCGGTGCCGGCCAGTTCGACGATGCTGGACGAGGCGACGTGTCATGCCCGACGCCTCGGACTCGATCGGGATCTACCGCTCAAGGTCGGCGACGTGAGCGACAACTACATCTACAGCTTCGACGAGTTCGTTGACGCCGTGCTCTCATCAGCGTTGGTCGTGACGACACGCCTTCATGTGGGGATCCTCGCAGCGTTCGCTGGCGTGCCCACCGCGCTGCGTGACGGCCGCTACGGGAAGCTGCGCGGCGTGTATGAGCTCAGCATGAGCCACATGCCGCACGTGACGCTGATGGAGTAGGACGGTGTCAGGCCCGCGGAACACCGACGACACGCGCGAACATGTGCCGGTGCGACCGACGCAGGTCATCGGTTCGGCGCGAGCGCAAGCGTTCCGCTTCGCGCTCGATCACGGCTCCTATCCGCTCCACGACGCGCCCCCACGTGAAGTCGCGCTCCACGCGCCTGCGAGCGTGTTCGCCCATGCCCCGCCCTTGTTCCGGGTCCTCGAACAATTGCGCGATCGCCTTCGCAAGATCCAAGACATCGCCCTCACGTGCCAGGAAGCCGGTAGTACCGTCGACGACCGCCTCCCCGCGGCTGCCAGTCGAAGGCGACCGTAGGTAGACCGAGTGACATTGCCTCGATGATGGCGTTCGGGAAGGGATCAAAGCTGCTTGGCAGGCAAAAGCACGACGCCTCCAGGTAGGCCCTGCACAACCGCTCGAACTCGACCGGGTCCCGTCGATGAGAAGCCCCTCGACCCGCACGCCCGGCTCGTTCAAGCCCCGACGCACCCGACGACTCGCAACGTCGCATCCGGAAAAGCACGGCGGACACTTCGGAACGCTTCGAGCAAGATCGGTCCGCCCTTGCGCTCCCAGTCCATCCCGACGAACAAGATCTCGCGTTGTCTACGCGACGCGGTCAGGTGCGCGGGCACCTGGAGGTTCGACCCTGCGTACACAACGGTGACGCGTTCCTCGGGAACGCCACAGGTCATCCGCACGCTGGCGGCCGTCCACTCGGAGAGCGTGAACACGTGGCGTGCCGACGCGAGTATCTCCTGCTGTAGCTGCTCGGCACCGGCAATGAATGACGCCGAGAGCCTGCCGACTGCGAACTGACCGGTGCGTCGCGCCTGGGCAATTGTTATATCGGTGAGCTGGTACTGCGGGCCGAGGCGGGGGTCGATGCGCACCGGCGTTTCCCCTCCAGAAACGGGCCCCGGTCGCCCGACGCGGCGATGGATCGGTTGAGCCGATCCGAAAGCATGGCATTGCCCGATCGCCCCCACATCCAGCGGCGTGAGACAGAAAAACGTGGCACCGGCGAGGACCGATCGCGGCGTGAACGCGCCGCGGAGGACATCGGCGCTACGAAGGCTCTTCGAGCTGAACTCTCGGCGGAGATGCCCCTTCTCACGCAGGCCATGGAGCAGGTTTGCGGCGTATCCACTGAACGTCCGCGGATCCGACGGCAACCCGAAGCCGATCAGCGACACATCCCAGGCCGGAGTTGCCGAGGCCTTGCTGTCGATGTTCGTCGATGACCGACTGGTCACTGCGCCACTCCCCCTCAGTTGTCGGCTCGCTGACGTCAACGAGCTCTCGCGCGTCCCGAGAACCCAGTCCACATCAGTCTAGAGGTGCCGCGTGGGTAGGAGCTGGGCCTGCCTAGCGCCGCGCGCACGGCATGCCGGGTACTACCGATTCGAGACGCTCTGCGCCTGTGCTACGTGAATCAAGACTCCTCGGAAGCCGGACCGTTCCGGCAACCGTGCGTTGCAGCGTGCTACATCGCCTCGTCGGCGCCCGCGTCGCGGGCTCGAGCCCATCGGCCTCGACTGGCCGTCGATGTCGCGCGCCGACGGTCGTCGTCTTACGAAGTCGATCGCGGCGGCCCGGCTTAGATGCAGGTTCCGCCCCGACTCGTTCACCCAGGCGACCGCGCACGCCGGTCGGACGAACCGCACGCGACGCCCGTCCAGCACGTTGTAGGAGTACGTCCCGGCGGCCTGGCAGCTCGCCGAGCACGCCCGTGTTGCCGATCCAGGTAACGGGCGACGGCGACCCTCGCGGCGCCTGGCCCGCGAAGCTGTTCTGACGGACGACGGCGGAGCCGCTGACGCCGCCGACGATCAGGGAGTTGTAGCCCTCCACGGTCGGCCCGAACCAGTTGTTCTCGACCAGGAGGTTCGAGATCACGCCCTCGAGCGCCTGGTTGATGAAGACGCCCTGCGTGGAGCAGCCGAAGAAGCGGGAGTTGCGGATCGTGATGCCGTTGCCGGCCATGATCTGGAGGCACTCGATGTGCGCACCGGCCTCGCGCACCGCGAAGTCGTGCCAGTTGACGCCGTCGATCAGGATGTTGGAGGGCTGGACGCCGCCGCTCGCCTTCTTGATCTGCGGGTCGGAGCTGAGGACGTCGCCCGCGCGCTCGATCTCGCCACCCAGGATGGAGATCGACGACGCGGACGAGATGTGGACGTTGCCGTGGACGTGGACGTCCCGGAACGTCCACCGCTCGGAGTTGTTGCGGACGTGGAAGCCGCCGAGGTAGAACGCGTCACCCTCGATCGAGATGCCGTCGGCGTCGTTCGTCGTCGCGGTATCGATGTAACCGACGCGGACCGAGTCGTTCGCCGCGCCGGGCGTTGCGCGGAAGACCACTCCGGGCGCCGCCTTGTTACACGTGAACGTCTGCGACGGATGTGATCCGGGGGCAACGAAGATGACATCGCCGGGGCTCGCCGCGTTGCACGCCGCGTCCCACGACTGGCCTGGGAGGACGGTTCCAACCGGTATCGGGCACGGGCTGGTGGAGGTCGTGACCGTGGCAAGCCCGGAGCGATTGTCCGCGGCATCGAACGCGTCCACGGAAATCGTGTACGCCCTGCCGCACTGAAGGCCGCCGATGGTGTAGCTCAGGGCGGTCGTCACGCCCTGCGCGAGCTCCGCGGGGTGCGATACACGGCGTAGCCGGCGACACGGACGTTGTCGGTTGAAGCGTCCCATGCCATCGTCAGCGTCGCCGTCGTGGCTGCTGTCGTCCGTAGGTTCCTTGGTGTCGTGGGCGCCTGCGTGTCTACGGGCGGTGGCGGGTCGCTCTCGTCATCGTCGGACGCGTTGGCGCAGCCTGGATCCGCCAGGTCGACCTTGCCATCGGCGTCGTTGTCCTTCGTGTCCGAACACTGGGGGGACGGTGACGGGTCGCTCTCGTCATTATCGGACGCGTTGGCGCAGCCTGGATCCGCCAGGTCGACCTTGCCATCGGCGTCGTTGTCCTTCGTGTCCGAACACTGGGGGGACGGTGGCGGGTCGCTCTCGTCATTGTCGGACGCGTTGGCGCAGCCTGGATCCGCCAGGTCGACCTTGCCATCGGCGTCGTTGTCCTTCGTGTCCGAACACTGGGGGGACGGTGGCGGGTCGCTCTCGTCATTATCGGACGCGTTGGCGCAGCCTGGATCCGCCAGGTCGACCTTGCCATCGGCGTCGTTGTCCTTCGTGTCCGAGCACTGGGGGAGCGTTGGAGGAGGTGGATCGTTGCATGGGGCAGTCGAAGCTGACAGCAGCGCCCGGGGACCGAGGTTCCCCGCAGCGTCCTGCGCCTCGATGCCATAGGCGTGAGTCGTGCCACAGACGGGCCGGCCGTCGGTCCACTGGTTCTGCGACCCCCGCCAGGTACCGGCCGTCTCCTCGCCGACGAAGACGCCGTCCCGGAAGATTCGATAGAGCGTGACGCCGACGTTGTCCGTCGCCGACTTCCAGGAGATGACGATCTCCGTCCTTGTCGTCCGTTTGACTCGCAGGTTCCCGGGCGTCGTCGGAGGTGAGGTGTCGGCTGCCGAGCCCGTGAGGGGCGGCGGGCGCCGGCGGAGTCGGAGTCGGAGCCGGAGTCGGAGTCGGAGTCGCGAGCTCAGCGACGCCGTACGCGGAGAACGGGCCGTTCATCATGCTCCAGCCCCCGCTCGACCCACTCGCCGGGCAAATCGGTCAGCGCTGCGTCGGACGAGCCTCGGACGCGTGACGTCCCGCTCTCGCAGCAACGGTTGCGCACGTACGGCTTCCCGGCGCCAACGGGGCCGAGAACGGCGATCCAGTAGGTCTCCCCAGCCGTGACGTCCGTTGGAGGTACCTCGACGGTGTTCCATCCCGCCGACGGACTCGAGAGCTCGCCCTTTGCCAGCAGCCCGAGCGGATGCCCGCTCGAGTTCGTGTAGAGCCCGATGACGATGCGCGACGCCTCGTTCGCCTCGTCGACATAGAGACGAAGCTCGCGGACGGAGCCGCTCTTCGACGCGAGCGTCTGGAACGCTTCGGCCTTGCCCTCGGGCGTGTAGTCCGACGTCGGCTCGACGGCCTCATTGCCGACGATCCGTTCGACCGAGCTCTCGTCCGCCGCAGCACCTTGCAGCACGAACAGGAGCACGGCGACGACTCCGAGTAGACGAATAGCGGCGATGAAGGGGTGGGCGGCTCCCATGCGTTGAGCAACAACATCGGTTGCCCGTAGGCGGATAAGACCCCTCGATCGGGGGTCATTGGCTGATTAGACCCGACGAAGCGTTAGCGGCTCGCGCTCGGAAGCGGGCAGAGTTGTGTACTCGAGCGGTAGGGGAACGCCCCCCAAGTCGAGCGATCGCTGTAGCGCGTCGAGCACGCCGACGACCGTCGCAGCTTCCCGCGCGCCGCTCGCCTTGCCGCTGGCCACAACCGAGACGAAGTGCTCACACTCGAGACGAAGGGGCTCGTCGTTCGGCAACCGTGGCGAGACAATGTCCCCAAAGCTGACGGCGACGTATTCGCCGAAGTTCTCCGTCCGGCGAGGCGTGGCGCTCTTCTCGTAGATGGTGAGCTTCCGCTCGGTCTCCATGTCGTCGATTACGGCCATCTTCTCGGAGCCGACTGCCGTGAGGCGACGCATCTTGTGCGGGTCAAGCCACGAGAGGTGGAGGTGCGCGCTGATGCCGGTCGCGAAGCGGAGGTAGCAGAAAACGACGTCCTGGATGCCATCCTGAACGTACGACTCGCCTCGGGCGCTCACCTCGATCGGTTGGTCGTCGAGGAGGTAAAGGAGGACCGAGAGGTCGTGAGCGCCGAGACTCCACAGGGCGTTCTCGTCGTGGCGGACCTTGCCGAGGTTCTGCCTGTTCCCGTAGAGGTAGAACAGCTCTCCCAGCGCGCCGAGCGTGATGAGCTCCTTGAGCTTCCGGACGGCGGGATGGAACAGGAGGACATGCCCGACCATGAGACTTCGTCCACGTTGCTCCGCGCGCCTGACGAGCCGATGGGCTCGCTCGGCACTCAGTGCCAGGGGCTTCTCGACGAACACGTGCTTGTCGGCATCGATCGCACGCTCGACGAGATCCGCGTGGGTCGCGGATGGCGTCGCGATCACGACGGCCGACAGGTCGTCGTCATCGAGAAGATCGTCGTACTCCGCCGTGATCTGTGCTCCTGGGAAGCGCGCGCGCATCGACAACCGCACCTCGGGATTGGAGTCGCACAGCCATTTGACCTGAGCCTGAGGGATCTGGTCGAACGCGCGAGCCAGGTTCGGCCCCCAATAGCCGAGGCCGACGACACCGATGGTGATCGGACCCCTCATCGAGTCGCCAACAGTCGCCAGAGTACGGCCCCCAACCCGATGAGGGCGACGAGCGTTGCGACGGCGAACGCTCCCGCGACACGCCCCAGCTCGGTGCCGGGTAGGCCGAGAAACAACGCCACGAAGAGCGCGGCCGAGGAGACCCACACTACTGCGGCGCGCGCGCCGCAGTCCAACGCGAGCAGGGCCTGGGAGATCGTTGCCGCAGCGAGGTAGCAGCCCACGCCAGCTCCGAGCAGAGCGAGCTCCCCGTGGTCTGCCTGGAAGTCGGCCCCGAAGAGCAGCTGCATTACGGCGGGGCCGATCGTGGCGCCGGCGAGCACGGTCACGACCCCTACCGAGAGCAGCAGGACAACCGTACGTGAGACGGCACGGCGAAGATCGACATTGCTGACTGTCGCCTGCATGCGAGTGAGGTTGGGGAGCAGCGACGCCGCGAGCCCCTGAAAGAGATAGACGGGCACGCGCACGAGCATCGTCGCGGCGAATACGACGCCTGCGGCACGCGAGGCGTCGTCCCCGCCCTCGAGCATGACCAGGATCGGGGCGCCGTTGACCAAAAGCTGATCGGCTGCTGCGATCGCGCTTGCAGGGGCCGCGAAGCTCAGGGCCGAGCCGAGCTCGAACCGCGCCCCATTCTCTCGTTGCCGAAACGTGCGCGCGACGACGTGACGCCCGAAGTAGAGCGGGAGCAGCGTTCCCACCACCGCGCCACACGCCAGAGCCGCAGCGGCGAGATCGATCGACGCGATCACGACCAAAGGAACAGCGATCAGCAGCCGGGCGACCCCGTCAGACACGAGGATGAGGCCGTATCCGCCGAACCAGCGTGCTCCGCCGAATGTCCCACGTAAGACGTACGACGCCCCGAAGGTGACCACGCCGAGCGCGAGCATGATCGTCAGCGTCTCGTTGCCGAGGAAGAGGCGGTCGGTCAGGGGTCCCCACGCCACCGCGAGAGCCCCGATGAGGACGACCGAGACGACGGCTGCGAGCCCGCCAACGGCCCGAGCGACGGTGCGGACCTCCTCGCCCGGGCCATTCGATCCGCCAGTGCGCGGGAGAGGGTCTGCTCGATCGGGCGGAACAGGATCACCGTGGCGAGAAACACGGCGGCCCAGAGCACCGCGAGCTGGCCGAAGGCATCGGCACCGAGCGTGCGGGCGCAGAGGACCTGGAATGCATACGCCAGCAGTCCGGACGCGAGGACGGCAACCGAAAGGATGCCACTCCCGCCAAGCACATCCCACCGCTGGGTCCGGCGGGTCGGGACGGCCTCGATGACGGCGGCCTGCGTGCTCATGAGGTCACCAGGTCGACGAAGTAGTTCGATCGGGACGCGGAGCCGGTGTCAGGGAAGGTTCCGGCGGTGGCGCCGTAGACACCGTTCTTGTCGGTCAACGAGCGAAGCGGCCCCGAGCTCACCTGACTCGCCAGCGCCTGGTTGGTCAGCACGAAGAACGCGTTCAGATTGACCGAGACGACGTACGTCGTCCCCGGCTGCAACTGCAACGGCGAGACAAGGCTCTGCTGCTGCCAGCCAGACGCCGACTCACCCGCGAACACCACACTCGCAAGCACCGTCCCCGCGCTACTCCACACCTTCCCCGTATGCGTCCCCGTCTCCAACGCATCCTTGAAGAACCGGATCGCGGCCAACGAGGTCGGCTCGTCAACCGTCACCCGCACACCCAACTCGTAACTCCACGGCCCACTCCCCGAACGCCCATCACGAACCGGAATCCCCGTCACCACCGGAACCAACGCACTCGAGAACAACGAACACGGACAAGCGGAGTACGTGGTGAAGTCCCAGGCGACTGGCGCTGCCAGGGGCAGCCCGTCATCGGCGGTGATCGACGTCTCCAACCGTGCCGTATAACTGGTCGAGTACTCCAACGGCGCGCTCGGCACCAACGTCGCCGACCGGGTCGCCGCGTCATACGACACCGACGCCGCAACCACCCCACCCGGACCCGACAACGTGAAACTCGAACCCGAGATCGAACCCGCATCCATCGCCCGAGAAAACGTCGCCCGCACCTGCGGCGCGCGACTCACACCCGTCGCGCCCGCCGCTGGCGCAGTGGACGTGATCGTGGGCGGTGGCGCCTGGTCGCCGACCACCAGGTCGACGAAGTAGTTCGCTTTTGCGGGCGAGCCGGTGTTGGGGAAGGTTCCGGCGGTGGCGCCGTAGACACCGTTCTTGTCGGTCAGCGAGCGAAGCGGCCCCGAGCTCACCTGACTCGCCAGCGCCTGGTTGGTCAGCACGAAGAACGCGTTCAGATTGACCGAGACGACGTACGTCGTCCCCGGCTGCAACTGCAACGGCGAGACAAGGCTCTGCTGCTGCCAGCCAGACGCCGACTCACCCGCGAACACCACACTCGCAAGCACCGTCCCCGCGCTACTCCACACCTTCCCCGTATGCGTCCCCGTCTCCAACGCATCCTTGAAGAACCGGATCGCGGCCAACGAGGTCGGCTCGTCAACCGTCACCCGCACACCCAACTCGTAACTCCACGGCCCACTCCCCGAACGCCCATCACGAACCGGAATCCCCGTCACCACCGGAACCAACGCACTCGAGAACAACGAACACGGACAAGCGGAGTACGTGGTGAAGTCCCAGGCGACTGGCGCTGCCAGGGGCAGCCCGTCATCGGCGGTGATCGACGTCTCCAACCGTGCCGTATAACTGGTCGAGTACTCCAACGGCGCGCTCGGCACCAACGTCGCCGACCGGGTCGCCGCGTCATACGACACCGACGCCGCAACCACCCCACCCGGACCCGACAACGTGAAACTCGAACCCGAGATCGAACCCGCATCCATCGGCCCAGAAAACGTCGCCCGCACCGACGGCAACCGCCCCACCCCCACCGCCTCATCGAGCGGCGACACCGACGACACCGACGGAGCAACAGGCGCAGCAGTCGTGAACGACCAAGTGCTCGCACTCGCTAGCGGCACCCCGTCCCCCGCGGTGATCGACGTCTCCAACCGGGCCGTATAACTGGTCGAGTACTCCAACGGCGCGCTCGGCACCAACGTCGCCGACCGGGTCGCCGCGTCATACGACACCGACGCCGCAACCACCCCACCCGGACCCGACAACGTGAAACTCGAACCCGAGATCGAACCCGCATCCATCGCCCGAGAAAACGTCGCCCGCACCGACACCGACCGACTCACATCCGTCGCCGCATGTGCAGGCGACGTCGAGGTCACTGTCGGAGGAGCGTTGAGGTCGCCGATCACCAGGTCGACGAAGTAGTTCGCGTTCTTCTTCGAGCCGGTGTTGGGGAAGGTTCCGGCGGTGGCGCCGTAGACACCGTTCTTGTCGGTCAGCGAGCGAAGCGGCCCCGAGCTCACCTGACTCGCCAGCGCCTGGTTGGTCAGCACGAAGAACGCGTTCAGATTGACCGAGACGACGTACGTCGTCCCCGGCTGCAACTGCAACGGCGAGACAAGGCTCTGCTGCTGCCAGCCAGACGCCGACTCACCCGCGAACACCACACTCGCAAGCACCGTCCCCGCGCTACTCCACACCTTCCCCGTATGCGTCCCCGTCTCCAACGCATCCTTGAAGAACCGGATCGCAGCCAACGAGGTCGGCTCGTCAACCGTCACCCGCACACCCAACTCGTAACTCCACGGCCCACTCCCCGAACGCCCATCACGAACCGGAATCCCCGTCACCACCGGAACCAACGCACTCGAGAACAACGAACACGGACAGGCTCCGGTCGTGGTGAAGCCCCAGGTCACGGGATTCGTCAACGCGATCCCGTTTTCCGAGGTGATGCTGTTCGCCAGCTGTGCCGTGTAGCTCGTCGAGTACTCCAACGGCGCGCTCGGCACCAACGTCGCCGACCGGGTCGCCGCGTCATACGACACCGACGCCGCAACCACCCCACCCGGACCCGACAACGTGAAACTCGAACCCGAGATCGAACCCGCATCCATCGGCCCAGAGAACGTCGCCCGCACCGACGGCAACCGACCAACACCCGTCGCCCCATCCACCGGCGACACCGACGACACCGTCGGCGGCGCGTTGGGGTCGTCGACGACGATCCCGGGCGCAGGCGTCTGCGGCAGCGCCTCCATATCGGCGAGGACGTTGGTGGTCGCCTGCTGAATCGTCGGCTGCACGTTCCCGGCACCGTCCGCGTTGACAGCGAGCCCGCGCGCCCAGAAGTTCGTCCCGGTCGAGAAGACCAGCGCCCCACTCGCGACCGTGTACTTCACCGCATGCACCGTGGTCGAGCCCGGGGTGGAGAAGTTGTACGTCCCATCGAACTGGAGGAGGTTCCCGGTCACCGGAGAGCTCGCGACCGTCGTCACGTTGGCGGGCTCTCGACCGTTGGCCACGCGAGCGTCCCACTCCCAGCCGACGATGCTCGTGCCGATGTTTGCGAACGTGCCCGGCGCGAGCGTCGCGAGGCTCGTGTGACGCCAGACGGGATCCTGGCCTTCAGCTGCGCTCACGCGGAGCGGGAAGAATGTGTTGTCGGCATCGCCGACGTACATCGAGCCGAGCAGCGCGTTCTCGGGATTGTTCGCCCCGTTGGGGTCGCGCCAGGTTCCCGTCGGGATCCCGCTGGGATCCGGCCCGCCGCTCTGCGTCGACTTGTAGTTGACCATGACGCGATCCTGGGCGCCTGAACGGGCCCGGCCGCGAACCTGCACCTTCCAGTAGACGGCGTTCGATCCGGTCGGGAACAGGCTCGTGTCCGGCGGCGCGCGCTTGCTCGAGCGCGGCGCGCATGTTGGCCGAGTAGTACTCGTCGTGGGCCGGAGGATAGAACGCGCGACGGCCGACCAGCAAGGCGCCGTTGCGCTCGAAGTCGGTGTTGGCGGCGTAGGAGACGTCGTAGCCCGGAACGCTCGAGCCACTAGACGAGCGGCTAGTCGATCTTCGTGTACCAGTCGCGGCCGGCCCGATCGGGGCTGGTCGAACGGTCGGTCGAACGAGACCTTGACCGCCCGCGTCGTGCCCGACACGGTCACAGGTCCGCTCGAGAGTACAGTCGTACAGCGACTTGCCGCCGTAGTTGTTGTAGGCCTGATAGGTCGTGAATCCGACGCGCCGTAGAGCACGTCCGCGTCGCGGGCGTCGTCTCGTACAACGAGCAGGATGTGGTTGTCGGCGCCGGTCTGCTCGCGGACGAGGCGAAGGAGGTAGACGCCTGACGGCCATGCTGCGGTCGTCGAGATGCGTCGCGGAGACCGACCAGTTGGAGCAGTCGATGAGACCCGTGGTCCCGCGAACTTGATGCATGCTCGGCTGCAGCACACGGCGGGCAGACCGCGGACCGCCGAGAACAGACGCGCTCCGGCTCCGCCGTAGTACCCGCTGCGATAGATCTCGACGCGGAACGTCGGCCGCGCCGCGGTCGACCTTGAGGTCGACCGACTCGCCCTTGTTGATGCTCGTGGCCGTGGCGTACCCCTCGATTCCGCCTCCGGCGACGCTGCCGGCGTTGACGACTCGCCACCCTGTCGAGCCGGGACGGCAGTTCTCCACGACCACGGCGTTGCCCGTCGCAGCACGACGGTGCCCCGGCGTGGCCTGCACGACGAGCGAGGCGGGACTCCGCGCCGGCGGTGACTGCCCGGACGGCGTAGTAGTACGACGTCCCGTTGACGGCGGTCGAATCGACGAATGTCGTGGTCGTCACGCCGGCGCCGGACGTCAGATCCTGGGTGATGGCGTTCGGACTGGTCCCCCGGTAGACCCGGTACCCCTCTGCTCCGCTCACTGATTGCCACGCGAGCGCCACGCTCCCGTCGAGAGAGATCCCGGTCGCACCCGTCGGGGCTTCCGAAACGACCGCGGTGGGCGCAGCGCCCACGACGAGGAGCATGCTGCCCAGGGCAGCCAACATGATCAGTGAGCGCTTCAAGCTTCAGGCCTCCATCTGCTGCGCGATCGCGCGTCGTGCCCGATGCCAGGCGGCAGTTCGGGCGAGTCCGTCCTCGAGAGCGATCTCGGCCCGATGCCCGAGTAGTCGCTGTGCCTTGGATGTATCCGGGACACGGTGACGGACGTCCTGGTACCGCCCCGGGAGCGTCTCGTACGGGACGAGTCGCGCCCGGAGCGGCTTTGGGATGCCGAGCGTCGATTGAGCGAGCTCGGCGAGCTCGAGGATCGTCGTTGCCTTGTTGGCCCCGATGTTGATGACCTCGCCGCGGGCTTCGGACGCGTGCGATCGCGCGCACGACGCCGTCCACCGTGTCGTCGACGTACGTGAACGTCCGCGTCTGCTGCCCGTCGCCGTGGATCTCCATGATCTCACCGTCGAGCAGCGTCTCGAAGAAGGCCGCCTGCGGCCCCCCCCACCAGCTCGGGTGGTTGCGCGGGCCGTACGAGCCGAAGAACCGCAGGATGGTGACGCGCAGGCCACGCTCCTCGGCGAGTGCCAGCACGACGTGCTCGTCGTACAGCTTCGACACCGCGTACGCCCAGCGGCGGGTGGTGGGCGGTCCGAGGACGAGCGGGTCGTCCTCGCTGAAGGGGGGCGTCGCGTTCCCGTAGACGTCGGAGGTCGACGCGATGACGAGGTCGGCGTCGTTCACGAGCGCGGCGTGCGAAGCCGCATTCACGCCCGCAACGTTCGCCTGCAGCGTCATCAGCGTGCCCCCGTAGCGCGGGATCTTCTGCGCCGCGAGATGGACGATCACGTCGCAGCCCTTGAAGGCGGCAGTCAGCGGGCGTCTTCGCGGCAGTCCATCACCTCGAGCGCGAACCTCGGGTTGCTCGAGCGACCGCTCGAGGTTGACGAGCGTGCCTGTGACAGGTCGTCGACGCCCACGACCTCGTCGCCCTCCGCGAGCAGACGATCGCAGAGGTGCGAGCCGATGAATCCGGCTGCCCCTGTGACGCCGACTTTCATCATGCCGCCCTCCTCCGCCAGATTTCGATGTGCCGGCCCTCGTCGCTGCCGGGGCTGAAAGTCAGTACGCGTCTGAACCCGCTGCGCAACCACCGATCGACCTCGCCGCCGAACGACTCGCCGAACGACGTGTGCCCGTACTCGCGGTAGCGGCGCCGATCGACCACCGCGAGCCTGACGCCAGCCGCTCTCGAGGTCGGTCGATGCGCCCGCTGATCCGCCGGCGTCGGCGAGCACGCCGGGAGCAGCGACAGCTGGGGCAGCGCCGGGGGCGCTGTCGCGAACGTGTAGAGCCACGTCAGCTGCGGCGCCACGAGGACCGGCTCGCCGGGCGCGTTTGCGCTCGATCCACGTCAGCAGCTCCTGAGTACGCCATTGCCTCGGCGGGGCTCGGGACAGCGCCCACCCGAGCCGCGCACGCTGACCGACTCGCGCCCGCCGTCGTTGACCGTGAGGCCGAATGCCGGCGGTGGCCAGAACGCCACCCACCCGCGCCGAGCGCCGCCGCGTTCCGCCATCGGGACAGCTCGACCAGGTGCAGCCGCGCAAGGAAGACGGCGGCGAACGGCACGGCGTAGACGGCGTGCTGTGGCGCGCGCCGAATGGATGAAGAACGCGGCGTAGACCTTCGCAGCGAGCACGGCGAGAACGACGGTGACGGCGAGGGCGATCTGCTGGTCGCGCCGTCCACCGGTCGCACGTCCTCGGTTGCGCCAGAGCAGGTACACGACGAACACGGCGGCTCCCAGCGGGATCCAGCCGTAGGCGAACTGAAGCCAGTAGCGGAGGGTCTCGGGTCGGAGGATCGCGACCGCCGCAGCGGCCGCCGTGCCGCCGGCGAGCGCGACTGGAAGCAGTCGAACGCCCAGCCGACGACCGAGAGCCAGAGCCACCACGACCAGAAGCGCGGCACCGGCGGCGTACATCGCCGTGCGCCCCGCGAGCTCGGCGAAGCTCGACGGTGTCAGGGGCGCGCGCAGCCGCAGGAGCGTGTTGCCCGCCGCCTCGAGCTCGTCAGCCGGATAGAGGTTCTCGAAGACGAGCTCGCGTGCCCCGACCACGGTGAGGAACGCGCCGTAGACGATCGCGGGCACCGCGGCCGCCGGGCCTGCAACCAGCAGGACGTCCGTCCAGCGAGCCTGCCGTGTCCAGGCGCGCACTGCGAGCCATGCGGCAGTGGCCGCCCCGCTGCGAGGAGGAACTCGGGCCGCGTGAGCGTCAGGAAGCCGAGGGCGGCGCCCGCTGCACAGAGCGAAGGCGCTCCTGGAGCGCGCGCGTGACTCGCGAGAGCCAGAAGGAGCCAGAGCGTGAGCAGAATCGCCAGCGGTGCGGAGTACGGAATGCGGGACGACGAAGCTGAGATTCGTCGGTGCGAGGGCGACGGACGTGGTGATCGATGCGGCGAGGAACCCGCCGAGCGGGCCGTCTGAGTGCGCGCGAGCGCGTACGTCGAGATCCCGATCGCGATGCTGAGCGATGAGCCCGAAGGCAAGCGCCGGGCTCGTGACGGAGCCGAACAGCCAGGCAAAGGCCCCGAGGAGGCCGGGCGCGAGCGGGCCGTAGTAGTAGTCGAAATCGGCATACGGGATCTCGCCCGCCGCCACGCGTTCCGCGGCGCTGAAGTCGTAGCCGGTGTCTCGACCGAGGTCTCCCCACGTCCCCCATCCGACGGCCACGAGCACGGCCGCGAGGGCAAGGAGGCCGGCGAGCGCGACGACGTCCGCGTGAAGCGAGCAGCGCGCGGCGTGCGGGCAGGGTCCGGACAGTCGAGAGCAGACGCTCGTCACGCTGCCTCCTTCCTGGCCGCTGGAAGCCGCTCGACGAGCCCCGCGACGAGCCGGTCGGCGACGCCGATGACGGATTGCCCGTTCACGATCTCCGGGTAGACGTGCGCGGTCGAGGCGAGCGCCAGGCCGGGAACCGGGAACACTTCGGGCAGCGCGCTTCTGGCCGCCGAGCACGTGAACCGGCTCGACGATGCGCGCGGCCTGGACGACGGCACCGACGATCTCGTCGGGCCGCAGCTCGGGGAAGATCGTCTGACATGCCGGCGGTACTCGGCGTCGAGGTCGGCGTGGTCCGGTCGAGGTCGGGGATCGCAGGTCGACGTACTTCGCGGCGTAGAGCAGGTGGCCGCCCGACGTGCTCCGGATCGACGACGTGCGTCGTCTCGATGACCGTCGTCAGCGGGATCCGCCGATCGGTGATGTTCAGCGTGTAGTACGGGCTGACGCTGCGGGACGTGCGGAGCACACGCAGATGACGCCGAGATACCGGAACGCTCGGCGCCGGCGGCGTGTTCGAGGTTCGTCGGGAGCAGCCGCCGCGCCAGGGGCGGCGCGAGCGTGCAGACCACATGTCGAAGGCTCGCGGCGTGCCGTCGACGACGAGGCCGGTGACGCCCGCGAGTGTCGCCGATGACGCGCTCGACCTCGGCCGCCGCCAGATCGAGCCACCGAGTCACGGATGCGCCTCTCGAGCGCGCCGACCAGTGTCCTGTAGCCGCCGTCGAGCCAGCCCATGATCTCGCGGCCGGCCTTGTCCCGGGTCGCAGCCATCCTCCGAGTCCGCGCCCAGATGTACGTCGCGGGGAGATCGTCGTAGCGGCCGTCGAACTTCGAGTCGAGCAGCGGCATCCAGAGCCGCTCGGTCACCGAGCGCCCGCAGAGTCGCCGCAGCCACGCCCCAGCTGCGTCTCGTCGAGTGACTCCTGATCCCTGATCAGCCCGCAGCGCGCCACGAACGCGCCGAGGCGAACCCGATCGTGGAAGCGCAAGAGAGGGAAGCGTCAGCAGCTCCTTCGGTGAGCTCATCGAGAACAGTCGGCCGTCGTCGAAGAAGCCGGCCGCGGTCGGCCGGAACCGGAACCGATCGTCACCGATGCCGAGCTCGGCGGCGAGGCCGCGCACGCGGTCGTCAGTGGGAAGGACGACGTGGTAGTAGCGGTCGACGGAGTGGCCGTCGAAGTCGAAGGCGCCCATCAGCCCGCCGAGGTCGCGCGAGCGTTCGTAGAGCGATGACGTCGCACGCCCCCTGGACGCCAGCCGCTAGCGCGACGGTCAGGCCGAGGATGCCGGCGCCGACGATCCCGACCGAGTCGGCGCCGTTGCGGCATGCGGCGAGATCTCCGTCATGCCGCCGCCTTTAGCCGCTCGGCGGCCGCGCCGCCATCAGCCGCGTGTACCGCCGCAGGGTCGGGATCAGCTTGATCCTGCTCTCGCCGACGCGCTTCGCGCGCGTCGAGGTCCACCGGCACCTCCTCGATCCGCGCGCCGAGCCCGGCCATCTTGCGAGCACCTCGGCCATGCATGCGAAAGCCGGGCTCCGGATCAGATCGTCCCCGTACTCGCCCGCACGCGCGTCGCAGGAGTCGAAGCCCGGTAACCCGGAAGAACGACGAGACGGTACGTGCGTCCAGCCCGGGCGCAAGGCGCACGACGACTCCGGCGCCGATGCTGAGCACGCGTCGCGACGGGCTCACGTTCAGCATCCGGCCACCGCCGCCGTGGACCGAAGCGAGGACGAGTTCGGCGCCCGACGCGCACGTGCCAAGCATCTCGTGGCAGCGCGTCGAGATCGCTCGTCGTGTCTGCCTCGAGCGTGACGACGAACGCGGCGTCCGGGCAGCCCGCGAGCGCGCGCTCGAAGCCGGCACGGAACGCGGCGCCCGGCCCCTGGTTCACCTCGAGCATCACGAGCTCGACCGGGAGCACCCCGCGGTACGAGCAGGACGACCTCTGCAGTGGCGTCCTCCGAGCCGTCGTCGACCACGATCAGCCGGCTGCCGTCGTTGAACAGCGTCGGCCGGCTCTCGAGGTCGGCGAACAGCCGCGGGAGATTCGCCGCCTCGTTGTACGCAGGGACGACGAAGACCACGGGCAGCGACGTCACGAACGGGACGTGTCCGGTGTCCTCGCGGACGGCCTCGACCGTGTCCGCGTCGAACGGAAGGGCGACGCTCGCCATCAGTACGCCCCCCGCCGACCGATCACGACCGGGATCGTCTCGCAGAGAATCTTCAGGTCCACCACAGTGACCAGTTCGTCACGTACACGTAGTCGAGCTTGACCATCTCCGCGAACGGGATGCGGTCCGTCCGAGAACCTGCCACAGCCCCGTGATCCCCGGCGTGAGTCGAGCCGCGTTCGTTCCCACCCGCGGATGCGGCGTCCTCGTCGACGGGAGGGGGCGGGGACCGACGAGGCTCATCTCCCGGGAGCACGTTCCACAGCTGCGGAAGCTCGTCGAGGCTCGTGCGGCCGAGGAACGGCCCAACCCGCGTGACGCGGGGGTCGCCGGCCTTCACCTTGAACAGGGCCAGTCGACATCGCGGCTTTGGCAGCAGCTCCGGCCGCAGCTCTCCGCGCCTACCTCCATCGAGCGGAACTTCGCGATCTCGAAGGTCGGCCCACGCGCCCGCGCCGGGGCTGCCGAAGATCGCCGGCCCGGGGCTGTCGAGCTCGATCGCCACGGCCAGGAGCCCCAGCAGCGGAGCGAACACGGCGAGCGCGGACCCCGACCATCAAGTCGAACCCCGCTTCAGGCCAACGGGACGTCCTTCCGAGGCGGGCGGGAGGCAGTCCGAGCACCGATCCCTTCGACGTCGACGACGGTCGCCTGGCCAAGTGCTCAACTGCGCGGGAAGGACGCGATCTTGACCCCTAGGCGCCGGACAGTCGGCGTCGATCATCTGCTGGACCGGCCGGAGCGCGAACGACCCGGCCGATCGATCACCAGCCGGCTGTTGCCGAGGGCATCCCGTGATGCCGCCTGTTCTCGGTGTCCGCCACGGCGGCACGCCGGGTATCGCTGGCGCACCGGGGTTGCTGCCCGCTTCGAGATGCACGACCGCGATCAGGCCCACTGCTTTGCCGTTCCGAACTTCGATGCCGCATCTGCACCGGCGCGGGAAGTGCCATGCCGCGGACGTGCCGGCGGAGCAGGCGACTAACAGCTAACGTGCAAGCGGCCGCATCAAGAGCACGGCCGCAAACGAAGCGGCCGTAGGACACGATCGCGCCGAGCCCGAAGTCGATTCCGCCGAGAGGCCCGGTCACGAGCCAGAATGCGACGACCCGGCAAGCAGCGCGTGGAAGACGCGCGGCACCTCGTCCAGGTTCGAATGGGATCCGCTTGGTGTCGCGATCGTAGAGGTCGTAGGCGGTGAAGATCGCAAGCCAGATCGGGACCGCGGAGATCGCGAGGAGCGCCAGCAGTCGCCCGGGCGCATCGACGGCCGGTGGGGCGATTGCGTTCGCTGCCACATAGGTCAACGCGTACGCGCTCGCCAGAGCACCGACGTCGGCAACCGCGAGTATGAGCGGGCGCCCGCGACCGATGCCCTGCGACACCCGCGCAGGAACGACTGAATCGACCGCAACGTCCTCTACCGCAGAGCTCATGACCCGCCTCTCCCCTCACCCAAGGGCACGCCTTCCCTCGTCCTCCGCACGCGCCAATCCCCTTCCCGAGTGGAGCCTAGAAAGCCCACCGCCCCGGGTGTAGGCCAGAAGCCAAAGACCCTTCGGTCGGAGGGGTACTGACCTTTCGGGGGGCATGTGGCGCGATCCGGCCGACGCAATACCTCGCCGATCAGGCGCCTCAGGCTCGACGCGAGTGCCAGAGTCCCTCAGACGTGACGGGGTCGAGCGCGCACCGACCGTGGGTGCTACGACGTGGCGCACGTCGTCCTCCTCTGCCTCCGCCGCTCGGCGTCGGGCGCTGGAGCGATCGCTCTGACCGTGAGCCATGACGCCCGGAGGTTATGAGGATCGACGGTGCGTGATTGCCCGAGCCAAGCCACCTCGCACAAGGCCGGTCCGCTCTCTGAGCGCTTTGCGCCGGCGCCCGGGCCACTAGCGCGCCTCCGCGACCTCCGAGCAGCCGCTGCCGGACCCTGGGTCTCGCGTACTCGTGGATCATCGCTCGCGCCCGACGAACGCCGCATGCGAGGTGTCGCGCGCGACGTCGGGTGATCCGGCCGGGCGACGTCGCAGCAGCGCGAGGTCGCCCGCGGAGCTCGGGAGCGCTGCGGGCGCACACGAGCACGAATACGGCGATGCCGGTGACGGTGGCGATCGCGAGGCGAGGGCCGGGCCGACGCCGAGCTCCAAGAGCACGAAGACGGACCGCGACCACGCAGGCCGTCATCGTCGCCGTTGCCAGCGGCGACGCCCCCGAGCGACCTCGCGAACTCGACCAAGCCGACGCCGACGGAGCGGCCCGTCAGCCAGACGTTAGAGCGGCTGGCAGGAGGTGTTCGCGACCGCGTAGCACGCCGCGACGCCGACGATGCCCCATTGCAGCCCGACCACGAATGAGACGACGTTGACGACGGTGATCAGCCCCGACCACCGGAGCAGGAGGTCGGTCCGGTCACGCGCCTGAAGGACGCTCGAGTTGAGGCGCATGAGCGACTGGACGAGCCCGACCCATGCGAGGATGCGAATCACCGGGGTCGCCTCGTGCCACTGGCTCCCGAGCACGACCTGGACGAAGTCGGGCGCGACGACGATCAGACCCGCCATCGCGGGCAGCGAGATCGCAGCGATCACCCGGTTGGCGCGAAGCCAGTGCACGGGCCATCCGTCGGGTGTCGTCCCCGAGCCGGGAGAACGCAGGGAAGAGAACCTCGTTCATGGGCGCGGCGATCCGCTCGAGCGGGAGCAGCATGATGTTGTAGGCGAGCGAGTACGCACCGAGGGCGGCGGGGCCGAGCATGCGTCCGATCAGCAGGTTGTCGGCGTTCCGGCCGACGTAGAAGAGCAGCCGCGCGACGAAGACGTTCGCGCCGAAGCCGGCGACGCCGCGGAGGCTCGCGACGGAGAACGTCATCCGCGGCCGCCACGAGGAATATCGCCAGAGGAGCGCCGTCGAGACCGTCGAGATGGCGATCTGCTGCGCGATGATCGCCCAGGCGCCGTGTCCGCGCAGTGCCACCGCAATCCCGACGACGGCGCCGGCAGCCGTGCCCGCCATCTGCCGTACCTCGAGCGCGCGGAACGCCATTCTCCCTGGATAGGAGCGCCGACTGGGTTGCGCCGAGAGCCGTGATCAGGAAGCTCAACGAGAGCGCGGCCATCAGCGGCTGCACCATCGGCTCCCCGTAGAAGTCCGCAATCGGCCAGGAGGCGGCCACGCCGATCGCCGTCAGCGTCGTGCCCGTGGCGACGTTGGTCCAGAAGATCGTCGATCGGTCCGATTCCGTGAGCGAGGCTCGTTGCACAAGGGCGGCGCCGAGCCCGAGATCGGCGAAGATCAGGATGAGGCTCGAGAAGACCAGCACCATCGCCGCGAGCCCGTAGTCGGCCGGTTCGAGCAGGCGCGCGAGGATGACGACGACGACCACGCGCGAGAGCTGCCGGACGACCTGCGATGCCGCCTTCCACCCCAGACCCGCTGAGGACGCGTCCACGCAGTCCGGGAAGCGCCGCCTCGGAGACGGTCATCGAGCGCCGCCGCAGAGCAGCATCGAGATAGCCGCGGAGGTCCTCGACGATCAGGCCCGGACGCTCCAAGGGCGCAGGGGCGGGCTCGTCGGTGTCGTCGAGCGCCTCGCGCAACAGGACAGGGTTCTCCACCAGGCGCACCGACCCCGCCTCCGCCAGGCGCCTCGCGAGGTGCAGCTGGTGATCGTCGACCGCCTCGCGAAAGCGCCGGAGGCGCGGGACGACGACCGGCCGAGTGCCCTCTGCCAGGGCCACCGCATCGAACCGACCCCGGCGTGCATGATCACGACGCGGCTCCGACGCACGTAGTCCGTGACGTCGTCGAAGGACAGGAACTCGATGCACCGGGCGTTCCGGGGCCGCACGGCCGAAGAGCCGCATTGCACGACGAGCTCCTCGTTGCGACCGACGGGATCCAGGGCGCGCAGCAACCGGTCGAACGGCGCCTCGTTGGTGCCGACGGTCGCGAAGATCATGAGGACGAGAAGACATTCCCGGCATAGCGGGCGCCTGGCAGCGCACGCGCCAGCTCGGGCCACTGCACGTACACGCGGTCAGCAACGGGGCGGATCAACCGGCAACTGAGCGACGGCGCGTCGATTCGCGAGAGGCTCTCGACATACACCACGCGCACGCCGCGGAGGCGTGCAAGCCAGGCGAACGGCACGGCGACCCCGGCGCCGGTTGTGATCATCACTCGTGGCCGTACCTTGGCGAGCGTCCGTCGCGCGAAGAGAAGGTTGCGAAACAGGTTCTTGGCGTTGCGGTTCGTTGGACCGTAGGCGAAGTACGTGCGCTCGCCGGACAGGAGCGAGCGCGCATCGCTCTTGTCGAATGTAACCCACGCATGCGTGCGCCCCTCCCATGCCACACGCAGCGCCAATAGCTGTAGCAGGTGCCCCCCCGAGGAGCAGACGAGCATGATGTCCGCGCGCTCGTCGCGAGCACTCATCGTCGGCGAGACGCGAGGAAGCCGGCCAACTGGGCGGCGTTCGCGAGGTAGGGAACGACGAGGTAGATGACGGGCACTGCGCGAAGGTTGTCGCGGAAGGACGGCCGGATGCCGTGCTCTGCAAGCCGACGGCGGTCGAGACCCAGCGAACGAAGCGAGGAGCGTCGTATTCGCAGTGTCTGGACGACCGGCACCCAGGAGCGCAGGCGCAGCCGGCTGGGTGTCCGACCGGCTCGACTCGCACGAAGGGCATACATGTAGTTGACGCGCCACACCTTTCCGAGCAGCTCGGTCGCTCGCCGGCGCGGTGGATGGCGAACCACGGCGCCGCGCGAGAAGGTGAGTGTTGCCCCCGCGGTGACACACCGCCCGACGAAATCGTGGTCGCCCTGGTTGGGGAGGGAATCGTCGAAGCCGCCGACGGCATCAAAGAATCGCCGGTGGACGAAGAGATTGGCCGTGGCCGCGGTGTGCGAGCCTACCGCGCGCTGCTGGTCGAGGAACATGTCCACGTC